>JAAEZG010000008.1 GCA_018222985.1 Gammaproteobacteria bacterium | reverse complement strand
TTTTTCACATTTTTAGGTGTTTTTTTGCCGACTGCTGTTTTTGTGAACGAAGCGCGGTAAAAAGCAACGGAAACTGTCGGATTAGCCACCAATAAGGCTTTCTGCTAATCTTTAGGTAAGTTTAGTCACAGATCAAAAATGTAACATTTTCGCGAATTAACGGGGTAAGCAGTCATGAACGGAGATATTCGTAGCTATCGGGGTATTGAGCCGCAAATTGGGGAGCATGTATATATAGACTCCAGCTCTGTCATTGTTGGCGACGTACATATTGGTGAGCATAGTAGTGTTTGGCCATTGGTGGCGGCGCGCGGCGATGTTAACCAGATACGTATAGGCGCACGTACGAATGTGCAAGACAATAGCGTGCTGCATGTTAGTCGTATCAGTGAAAGCAATCCTGAAGGGCATCCGCTAATTATTGGCGATGATGTGACCGTAGGTCATCACGTAATGCTGCATGGTTGTAGTATTGGTAACCGAGTACTTATTGGTATGTCGGCAGTGATTATGGACGGTGCTGTTGTCGAAGACGACGTTATTATTGGTGCTGGTAGTTTGGTGCCGCCTGGCAAAACTTTACGTAGCGGCCATCTTTATGTGGGGAGCCCAGTGAAAGAAGCTCGCCCTTTAACTGAGGCAGAGCTGAATTTTCTACCACAGTCAGCGGCAAACTATGTGTTATTAAAAGAAGACTACTTACTGCACGTCACTTCTATATAAGTAATCTATATAAGTATAAGGCTGTTATATATAAGTCAGCTTAATGAAAGTCACGGGAGCGGTTAGCCGCGACGCCTAGTTGCGCTAACTGCTCAGTTCCGTCTTCGAGGTGCCCCGCGATGACATGGATAACATCACCATGAATTTCAACCACGCCTTTTACTTTTAACAACTGCGCAGTTAAAAATGTTTGCCGAAAAGAACGCGCGGTTTGTTGCCAAATCACCACATTTACTAAACCACTTTCATCTTCTAAAGTCACAAAAGTAACCCCTGAGGCAGTGCCCGGCCGTTGCCGGCAAGTCACTAACCCCGCCACGCGCACTAATTGCTTATGCCGACATTGTGCCAGCTCACTGGCGAGCTTATAGCCTGTTAGCCCTTGTTGCTCGCGAAGTAGCGCAACAGGGTGACGACGAATAGAGACGCCCGTCGTTTTATAATCAACGGCGACATCTTGAAACTCCGCCGGCGGTGGTAAAGGGTGGGCTTGAAGATCATAACTAGTGGCATTGTTATTCGGCGCTGTTGCTTCAGCAAAAAGAGGGAGCTGCTCAACTTGTAGTGCTAAGCTTTGCCATTGGCTTTCATGCCGGTGCCCGCTTAATGCTTGAAGCGCATCGGCCGCCGCTAGTTTATGTAAGTCTGCGCCGCTTAACCCAGCAGCTCGTAGCTGCTGCAAGTGTTTAAATCCGCCTTGTGGACGTTGACTTAGCAGCTTATCAATCGCGCTTTGCCGTAAGCCTTTGACTAAACGTAAACCCAAACGCAACTGCAGCCCATGTTGCCCCAACTCAAGTTGGTGATGCCACTGGCTGTGCTGAATATCGATTGGTAAGACATTAATGTGATGCCGTCTCGCGTCTTGAATAAGCTGACTCGCTGAATAAAACCCCATAGGCAGGCTATTCAGCAGCCCACAGTAGAACGCCGCGGGGTAATAGTATTTTAGCCACGCCGAGGCATACGCTAAATTGGCAAAGCTGGCCGAATGCGACTCGGGAAAGCCATACTCGCCAAAACCACATATTTGCTGAAAAATACGCTGCGCAAACTCATCGCTATATCCACGCTCTCGCATACCGGCAATCAGTTTACTTTCAAATTGCCGTAATTCGCCGCTACTTTTCCAATTTGCCATGGCTCGGCGTAACTGATCGGCTTCGCCACCACTAAAACCAGCAGCGACCATGGCCAGCTTAATAACCTGCTCTTGAAAAATAGGCACCCCAAGCGTTCGTTGTAACACTTCACGTACCGCCTCACTGGGAAAAGTGACGGGCTCTAAACCGGCACGACGACGCAAATAAGGATGCACCATGTCACCTTGAATAGGCCCTGGCCGTACAATGGCTATTTGTACCACCAGATCATAAAACGTCGTGGGCCGCAGTCGTGGCAACATGTTCATTTGCGCCCGCGATTCAATTTGAAACACACCAATCGAGTCCGCTCGCTGCAACATACCGTAAACAGCGGCATCTTCTTGCACGATATTCGCCAAACCTAAGTCGCGTTGGTGGTGTTGCTTCACTAACGCAAACATTTTACGTAGCGCTGTCAACATACCTAAGGCAAGCACATCAACTTTTATAAGGTGTAAGGTTTCTAAATCGTCTTTGTCCCATTGAATAACCGTACGTTCTGGCATGCTGGCGTTTTCAACAGGAACAAGCTCTGTCAGTTGTGTCGCGGCAATCACAAAGCCACCGACGTGTTGTGATAGATGGCGGGGAAAGCCTAAAATACTTTGCGTGAGCTTTAATAAACAACGCCCACGATAGCTGGTCTGTAACCCAGGAAACTTTTCTGCTAACTGCTCTTGCCAACTTTGTTGACCATCTCGCCGATCAATCTGGCGTAAATAATGACTCAGTTCCTGCTCATGAAACCCTAGCGCCTTACCAACATCACGCAACGCACTACGTAAGCGATAACGTATAACTGTTGCCGCCAACGCCGCTCGGTGACGCCCATACTTCTGATAGATATACTGGATGACTTCTTCACGTCGCTCATGTTCAAAGTCAACATCAATATCTGGCGGCTCGTCACGTTCAGCTGAGATAAAACGCTCAAACAGTACATCGATTTGATCGGGGTTCACTGCCGTAATTTGTAAGCAATAACACACCACAGAGTTGGCCGCTGATCCGCGGCCTTGGTACAAAATGCCGCGTTGTTGGGCAAACTGCACAATGTCATGAATAGTTAAAAAGAAATATTCATAATTTAACTGTGCAATTAAGGCGAGCTCTTTTTCCAATTTGGCTTGCACCTCTGTGCGTAGCCCTTCGGGAAAGCGTAAGGCGGCGCCAGCATAAGTTAACTCTCGTAAATAATCGGTCGCTGTTCTACCTTCAGGAACTAGCTCTGCTGGGTACTCATAACGCAATTCACTTAAACAAAAACAACATTGCTTAGCGATGGCTACCGTGTGCGCAAGCCATTTTGCTGGGTAACAACTTGCTAGCTCATGGGCACTACGTAAGCAATAGTCTTGATTTGGCTTCAGTTGTGCAATTTGGCTGTCAATGGGTTGGCATTGACGTATGGCGACAAGCACATCATGCAAGGCTTGGCGCTTTGATTGGTGATAACACACTTCACAAACGGCAGCTACGGGCACCTTATGCGCTTCACTTAGCTGCTGATACCAGCAATAGTTATCGGCATCATGCGCTTGATAATGACGCCCATAAGCTAGCCAAAGCCTTGCGGGATAATGCTGTTTGAGGGTGGCAAAAGTTTGTTCAATTAACTCTGCGCCGCTATCTGTTTGGGGCAGCCGCCAAAGCAAATTACAGTCGGGCAGGGTGCTAACAAAGTCTGATAAGGTGACTTGATAATGTCCTTTTTTACAACGGTTTCGCGCCTTGGTAATGAGCTGACAGAGCTGAGCATACCCTTGTCGATTACGCACCAAGACAATAAAAGTACCCAGTTCTGGCAAGTTAAATTCGCTACCAATAATTAACCGTAACGGTTTATCGCGAGCGGCAACATAAGCGCGCACCACACCCGCTACCGAGCACTCATCGGTAATGGCCAAGGCTTGATAACCTAGCTGGCAAGCACGTTCAACCAACTCATGCGGATGCGAAGCCCCACGCAAAAAGCTGAAATTACTTAAGCAGTGTAGGGCGGCAGGTCGTAAATCTTGTGCCGTTGGTAAGCTCATCGTGGCACCATTAGGTAAACCAGCCATGCAAATACCACCCTTGCTGACTGTAAAAAATCCACCCTTGGCGCTGTGCTTGATCAACCGCAATGTAATAATCACGCTTTATTGGCTTGGCATCCCACCAACCACTGACAATACGCTCAGGCCCCCACTGTAGCTGCCATTGTTGGCGATTAATCGGTTGCACTTGCGGTAGCAACCAGCAAGGCCGCTGTTGCTTCAGTGGTTGTGGTTGTTGCCCAAACTGCCACGGCTGCACACCACCTTGACGCTCTGGGCGCCAATCTTCGGTGTACTGAATGCTTTGTACACTGCGTTCCCCCAAGCGAGCTTGCAAACGGCTGACCAACGCACTGAGCTGATCTTGGCCGGTTGTTGCGCCAGCTAGCAATTGCGCATGCTTGGCTTGTCGTGGTTCTGGGCGTTGTAATCGAACACTTAACGCCAACACCGGCTGACGCAATTGTTGGCGTTCAAGATGCAACTGACTCAATTGCAATAAGTCATGGTGCTGCCAAACCGCATGGGCAAACTGAATAGAAACCTGTGTACTCGGCCCTTGCCGATGATGCGCGCGAATAACGAGGGCTCTTGTGCTCCATTGATGACTTTGCAGAAAGCTTTCAGCTTGTTGCAACAAGCGCTTTAGCGGAAAAAGTAACTGCACCCAACTGGACACTTCACTGCTGAGCTCTACTTTTTCATCAAACTTATCAGGCGGATGATAAAACGCTTGGGGCGGTTTAAACGTACCGCTTAACTCGGCCATATAAGTCATGACGGCTCGGCCAAAGCGCACACCCACTTCAGCTGGTGGGCGTTTTAATAAGTCGCCTACAGTTATAAAACCAACGTGGCATAGCTTTTTAATATGGCTGCCCGCTAGGCCACTATGTTGTATTGGCAACGCCGCTATTGCTTGCTGCACGCTGTCACCGTCATCAGTAACCACCGGCGTGCCCGCCTCAGCAAGTAGCTTTGCGGCAAGAGGGCTATAACCACTACTTAAGCAGTAACGTAACGGCCACTGCTCAACACGTGACTGCAGGCGCGTCATGACCGCTTGGTAACCGCCATGCAAACGCACCAAACTACGCACTTCACATAACAAGCCTTGCGGTGGGTATAAAACAATTTGCGCTATGTCTTGATAAAGCACTTGAGCAAGCTGCGTTAGCACCCGCTGCTCTTGCGACAAAGAATAACGGTGCACACGTAAACTCGGCGCGAGCGTGCTCGCTAACACATCGGCCATGCCCACTTTAACCCCAGCTTGCAGAGCCGCCGCATTGACTTGAACCAAAGTGCGCCTAGCCGCATGGCTTTCAAACAACGCGTACGGCGCTTGGTTTTGCTCTGGCGGCTGCAGGGCCTGTTGATAGTCCAGCAATAGATGCGGAAAGTGCAAATACACCCAAGTATTCATAACGCCCGCCGACGCTTTGGTAAGCGACTTTCTATTGCGCACGGAAATGGTGGTAATGGCCAGCCATAGCGGCGTTTTAGCACGGCCACTTGCAGCTGCGCAGTTGCAGATTTAGTCAGCCGCAAACGCATTGCATAAGCACGCGCGTCATCTTCAGGCTGTGTTGCTGTTATAATGAAAACCGTTTTTTGCGCCGCTTCAGCAGCTTGCTGCAGGCGGCGTACCGCAGCAGCCGATAACCCCGTGGCATGCCAAAACAAGACAAGATCAACCGCTTTGCTTTGTAACGCTTGCTCGGCCGCCCATAATGCCAACGTATCGTCCGGCTCTTGCACAACCACCTGTTGTGACAAAGCAATATTTTGATAGCTAAGCCCTGGCGCATAAGGTACCGCGGGAGGGTTAACCCATAGGCTGGTTATATTGGGCTGCGACAACAACGGAAAAAGCAACGCAAGCTCGCCAATAAAAGGCAGCTGCAATTGCAGCTCATGTACACACCCCTGCAACCAACCACCGCCCAAACGCTGATCGAGCTCGGGCCAACCCGTTGTTAACACAGAGCTTGGTGATTTATGCAGCGGCGCTTGCTGCCCCTGCCAAACCAGCCCTTGCTTAACCAAGGCTTCAACTTGTGCTGGAAACGCCATAACCCCTCACGAAAGCCACAAATTACTGTATAAATATACAGTATACTTTAGAGCGTTTTTGGGAAACTGGCAAGTCTTTCACAATGGGGTATCATATGCGCATCACACCAACAATTTGCGACTAATAAGCCGAGACTATGCTGACAACTTTGTTCATTCCTTTTCGCTTTATCATTACATTTACTTTTGCATTAGTGTCGACTGGAATTATTGGTGCCCTGATTATTTTAGTTGGCTTGCCTAAGCTGCTGCTGCCGATACCGGCTGTACAACGCCTGTTTTCAACTTGGGCCAATGGGCTATTTCGCTTATGGGGTTACGCCATGTCGGCAACCTTTCGCTTAACCCAACCCATGCGCTGGCATATAGAAGGCGACAGCCAGCTGCATCGTGACCGCTGGTATATGATTTTGGCCAATCATCGTAGCTGGGTCGATATATTGGTGTTAATGCATTTGTCTTGTCGCAACATGCCTATGGCGCGCTTTTTCCTCAAGCATCAACTTATTTGGGTGCCGATTGTCGGGCTCGGCTGCTGGACGCTTGATATGCCGTTTATGAAGCGTTATTCGCGTGAGCAAATTGCCAAAAACCCAAAATTACAGGGCAAGGACATTTCCACCACACAAAAGAAATGCCAGAAATTTCGTCATATTCCAACCACGGTAATTAACTTTTGCGAAGGCACCCGCTTTACGCCTGAAAAACACGCAAAGCGACAAAGTCCATTTAAGCATTTGCTTGCACCTAAAGCGGGCGGAACGGCTTTTGCACTACAGATTATGGGCAAGCAGTTTGACGCCATTTTGGACATTACTATTGTCTACCCTAACGATAAGCGCCCAGCAGTTTGGCAGCTATTATCGGGCCAGCTACGAGATATTTACGTGAATGTTGAAACTTTACCAGTCACCGACGACTTAATTGGCGACTACTTCAATGATGAAGCGTTTAAAGCACATTTTCAAAGTTGGCTAAACGCTCGCTGGCAGCGCAAAGATCAATTAATTGACGCTATGAAAGGCGAGTTAAGATATTAGATATCGGATATCAGACAAAAAAGCCCTCCATCTTGGAGGGCTTTCACAAAGCGAATATCGCTCTTGCTCTTCAGCTACTTCTTCATCAAGTAACCGGCAGCTTCAACAAGATCCGCAATCACATCATCGCTACCGCTGAAGCCTTCCGTCATCAGCTGATACTTGCCGTTAATAATAAAGGTAGGCGTTTTATTCACGTTATATTTATTCATTTCACGCTCCATTTCCTTTACTTGTTTCAATACCAACGGATGGCGCATCGCTTTTTCAAACTTCTCAGCTTCAATACCATGCACGTGGAAAATCGCTTTTAAATCTTCTTCCGTGGTAATTTGCTTTTTCTGATCGTGAATACGCTCATAAAATGCTTTGCTAATTGGCGCTTCTTTTTTGAATAGCTTCGCCGCCACCATACCACGCGCCATTAAACGCAACGTTGGATGAGACACAATGTGCGATTTCTCGAATTCTTTTGGGTAGGCTTCTTTCATCGCCGCGGCTACCGTTTCAAAACGATAACAATGAATACAGTAATACGAGAAAAACTCTTTAATTTCTGGGCGCTTGGTACCCTCTTCAGCGATCACTTCATAGTGAACACCTTCCTTGAACTTTTCTTCGTTAGCTTGTGCAACCGTTGGCAACACCAATAATGCTAGAAAACCAATCAACAACTTCTTCATGGGTATAACTTCCTAAGTTCTAAACGTTAAAGCTATTAATACATAGGCTGCAGTGCCAATGGAGGCTCCTGCAACGCGGAAAATTGTTCTTTGAGCGTGAGAATTTGCTGTTCCCAATAACGCTGTTCAGCAAACCAAGGAAACGCCCGTTGAAATGCTGAGTCATTCCAACGCCGTGCCAACCACGCCATATAATGTATGATGCGAAAAGCGCGCAAGGGTTCAATTAAAGCGACTTCTTTACTATCAAAGTCGCAAAACTCTTGATAGCCCTCAAGCAACACATCCAGTTGCAACGTGCATTCAGCGCGATTATCTCCCGCTAACATCATCCATAAGTCTTGAATGGCAGGCCCACTGCGAGCGTCATCAAAGTCGACAAACATAAGCTGATCATCGCGTAGCAACATATTGCCTAAATGACAGTCGCCGTGCAAACGTTGTTGCGTAAAGGCGCTCAAGTTCACACTGCGCAGGTGCTGCGCCAAAGGCTCTGCAATAGCCCAAAATGCTTCCTGCAAATTACTGGGCAACAGCGATGACTCGCGCAAAGTTGCCATGGCGTCGGCAACAAACTCTTGATAAGACAGCGTTGGGCGATGTGAAAACGATTGCTGTTTGGCCACCGCATGCAAGCGACCAATTTGCCGGCCAATACGTTCTAATTGGTCAAGATCGCCCGGTTCAACGGCGCGTCCACCTACACTTGGAAAAACCGTAAAGCGATAATCTTGGTAGCGGTGCAAGGTGGTGCCGTGCAACTGTAATGGTGCCACTGCGGGTACTTCAGCATCGAGTAGCTCTTGCGTGAAGGCATGCTCCTCAAGTATTTGCTCGTCTTGCCAACGGCCTGGGCGATAAAACTTCGCCACGTAGCGCTTATTGTCATCAGCAATAAACTGATACACGCGGTTTTCATAGCTGTTTAACGCCAATAAACCGGATTGTGGATCCACCCCAACATGCGCGAGCGCATCAGCAATGCGCTCGGGCGTGAGGTTTTGAAAACTAAAGTCTTGTTGAGTGGAGTGATCACTCATAGAGGAATCGAGTAACGTGTTGCTCACGAACATCACCAGTGGTTGAACTAACCACAAAGGTAACATCTTGCACGCGCTCGGTCACGTCATCTGGGTGCACGGCAAGTGTTATTGGCCGTGTTGCCACTTCACCTGCCGCAACGGTTATCGTGGCATCGCCCAGTAATTTACTGCGTGAGAAGCCTTCTACACTAATCACTAAGGTTTGTTCCTGCTGCGATTTATTCTGAATTTTCAGAGTAAATACGTTTTGCACCCAACCGTCCATATTAATACTGTATAGCTGGTTGCGGTCTCGCAGCACGTTAAATTGCAACGGCGAGCGGGTGCTGACATCCCAAATTAACAAGGCGGTCATAACAATCATGACCACAAAGTAACCCACGCTCTTGAAGCGCACTTTATGGGTGCGCCCGCCTTGTAAATTGCGCTCGGTGGTAAAACGAATCAAACCGCGCGGATAATTCATTTTATCCATCACGTCGTTACAGGCATCGACACAGGCGCCACAGTTAATGCACTCATATTGCAGCCCGTTACGAATATCAATGCCGGTGGGGCAGACCTGTACACACATGTAGCAGTCGATACAGTCACCAAGGCCAAGTTCCTTCGGGTCTTTCTTACGAGAACGCCCACCACGGGGCTCACCACGTGTGGTGTCATAGGAAACGGTCACGGTGTCTTTATCAAACATCGCCGACTGAAAACGCGCATAAGGGCACATGTGCGTGCACATGATTTCACGCATGTAACCCGCATTACCGTATGTACAGAAGGCAAAAAACCACACTGAAAACGCGGCCCAGAAACCGGTATTAAAGGTCCAGAAGTTGACAAATAACTCGCGCACATCGGTGAAGTAACCAACGAAAGTTAATGCCGTCAGTAATGACAATAAAATCCAAGAAATTTGCTTAGCGGTTTTGCGCCACAGCTTGTCAAAGTCCCATGGCCGTTTATCAAGGGACATACGTTGGTTGCGAGAACCTTCAAACTTTTTCTCAAACCACATGAACATAAAAGTCCACGTGGTTTGTGGACACATAAACCCGCACCACACACGGCCATAAAGGGTGGTGACAAAGAATAAGGCAAACGCTAAAACAATGAAAATCCAGGCCAAAATAGTGAAGTCTTGTGGCCACAAGGTTAGCCCAAAAATACGGAAGCGTTGTTCAGCAATATCAAGCAAAATGGCTTGTTCGCCATTCCACTGCAGCCACGGTAACAAGGCAAATACTGCTAACAAAATAAAACCGAAACTGCGACGAAACCACTCTAGCGTGCCCTTCACATCACGAACATAAATACGGTTACGCGGCGAGTAATCATTACTGCGCTGTTTGGGGTCAGGACGATGAATTTTTACTTTATCGGCCGCTTGCACTTCGATTTTTTGTTCCATAGCCATACCGCTTCTGTTTGGACTAGAAAATAAGCCCGATTATACATACTTTTTGTATGTCTATTTAGGCTTTTTCAACGTGTTAGCGGCCGTTTTTTGATCACGATCAACACCGCAAATGGCAACAATAGTGTCCAATAGCACATTTGTGCCGGCTTCTACGTCATGCCAGTGCGACCACTCGTCTGGCGCGTGACTTACGCCATTCACTGAAGGGATGAAAATAAGACCCGCGTCCGTTACTTCAGTCATAAACTGTGTATCGTGCCCAGCACCACTTGGCATACGCGTGTAACAATAACCTCGGCGTTTCACTTGCGCCTCAATTAAGTTCGTCAATTCAGCCGAGCAGTGCTTAGGCTCAAGCCAGCTGACCTGCTCGTACTCAAACATGAGGCGATGCTTGCGCGCAATTGCTGACAAGGTTTTACGACACGCATTGGCGAGCTCTTTCATGACCCCTTCGTCCATGTCGCGCCCCACAATGGTAAATACAGCTTCACCCGGCACGGTATGAGGGTGACCTGGTTTGAGCTCCACTTTACCAACAGTAATGCGCGTTTTATCGGTGCCGTTTTCAGCAATAATTCGATCGATTTCGTGGGCGAAATCAGCAAGCCCCATAAACGCATCACTACGCATATCCATAGGTGCTGTGCCCGCGTGGTCGGCTTTCCCCTTCAGGTGAACTATCCACTTAAACACACCAGAAATGCCATCTACGACGCCTATTTGCAGCTCTTTTTGAAACAGCACCGGCCCTTGCTCAATATGCAGTTCGACAAAAGCCTTAAGCTGTTCGGGCCGCCAAGCGGCATCAAGCGCTTGCATCGCATCAAGTCCCTGCGCAGCCATAGCGTCCTTCAAGTAGACGC
The DNA here is from genome assembly GCA_018222985.1 of Gammaproteobacteria bacterium. Taxonomy (GTDB): domain Bacteria; phylum Pseudomonadota; class Gammaproteobacteria; order Enterobacterales; family Alteromonadaceae; genus Pseudidiomarina. Next base: position 130,652 of record JAAEZG010000008.1, on the reverse strand, counting down.
CATCGGCATCATGAGCTGACAATAGCCAATCAGGATTCAAACAACCCGACATGGCTTGCGACCCTAACATGCCGCCAAACCGGCCTTCTTCTTCGGCAGTGGCAACACCCCAAACTGGCGTGTCGATGTCCGGTTGTTGCTCCTGAATGGTTTGAATAACTTCAAGAGCGGCCATAACACCAAGGGTGCCATCAAAAATACCGCCAGCAGGTACGCTATCAATGTGCGACCCCATGAGTACGACCGGCTTATCGCGTTGACCACGGCCAAAAAACACATTGCCGGCGCCATCCATATAAGTTTCAAGCCCAGCTTTTTTGGCTTTCTCTTGCAGCCATTGCCGCCCTTGCATATCAGCATCGGTAAATCCTATGCGGTAGATGCCGCGGTCGTTTTCGTTGTAACCAATTTTTGAGAGTTCGAGTAGGTTGGCTTTCAGTCGCTCTGCATTGATCTCCATAATAAAAACCTTAGTGCGATATTAGCTATCAGCTATCAGATATTGGATATTGGATATTGGATATTGGATATTGGATATTAGTATAGACAACGAGCTCAACCTCGCGACTAATATCCAATATCTAATAGCTATTATCGTATTTGCTTTTTTGCAAAAAAAAGCCCGGCGGGTGCCGGGCAAGAAGAGAACAACCAGATCTCAGGGAAGTTTCACAGCACTATAAACAGCACCTGTGACAAAGATGTGACATCACGTCAATTAAATTAGGCAATGCGTTTTGCGGTTGCTGCTGCGTTCAGTACCGCCGCTAATTTAATTGATGCTTGAATCACTTGTGCTGAAATATTGTGTTTCAGCAATACACCAACGTGTGAGTCGATGCACATACCACAGCCGTTTAAGGCCGATACTGCGAGCGAGTACAATTCGAAATCGGCTTTATCAACACCTGGGTTGGCCATGCCATTCATGCGTAAACCGGCTGGCAATTTAGCAAACTGCTTGTCGGTGCACAGGTGTAAAAAGCGATAGTACACGTTGTTCATCGCCATTAGGGTTGCCGCAAGTTTCGCTGCGCCATCCACGTTATCTTCAATGTTGCCTTCAGCTTCGGCTTTTACCGCGTCAATTAATTCTTGGTCACCAATTGAGTACACCAATGACAGGGCGGTGCCGTAAAACTGGGTTGGGGTCATACCAGAGGTATCCACATTGCCGAACAGGTTCGACAAATTGAGTTTGGTATCTTTACCGTGCTCACCCAAGCCTTGTTTGTAATCTGCAATGCTCATAAAAATTCCTCCGCTTAAAAAAGGTGCCGCTTGCGCGGCACCTAAAGACATCACGTTATGTGGGGGATGTGATGTCTGCTTACAGGGTGTCGCCGCCTACTGCACGGTTACATGGACACAACTCGTCAGTTTGTAAGCCGTCCAAAATACGTAGTACTTCTGTTGGGTTACGACCTACGTTCAAGTTGTTTACTGACACGTGCTGAATAACACCGTGTGGGTCCACAACGAAAGTGGCACGTAAAGCAACGTTTTCCACTTGGTCACGTACACCTAAACCGTCAACCAAAGACTTCACGCCGTTGTCAGCGAATGACCATTGGTTCAAGCTTTTCAGGTCTGGGTGCTCACGACGCCATGCTAATTTAACGAACTCGTTATCCGTGCTGCCGCCTAAAACGATAGCATCGCGGTCTGCGAATTCTTCGTTCAACTTCGCGAACTCAACAATTTCAGTTGGGCATACGAAGGTGAAGTCTTTCGGGTAGAAGAAAATGATTTTCCATTTGCCTTCAAAGCTTTCATTGTTGATTGTTTCAAACGCGCTTTCGCCGTTTTCTTCTGGCATGTTGAAACCAGGTTTAACACCAACAATTTCAAATTCTGGTAATTTATCGCCTACTGTTAACATACGTTTTGCTCCTTGTTTCAAATCGTCTTAGAGAAATTTGTGTAAGGCCCGTTGCCTTAGCTCGGGAACTATAATAGGCGCGCATCAAAATTTGTTAAAACGAATAAAACGGATTACTATAATCGGAAATACTAATTAAGGTTTCGAGAGGGCTATTGAATGAGCAAGCTACCTAGCTTAAAAAACCTCAGCTATTTATTGGCGCTGCACCAACATCAGAACTTCAACCGAGCAGCGCAGGCATGCAACGTTAGCCAGTCGACGTTAAGTAGCGGTATTCAGAATTTAGAAGAACAATTAGGCTGCCAGCTGATTGAGCGTGACCACAAATCATTTTTGTTTACCGGCATGGGCGAAGAAGTGGTTGAGCAGGCTCGGCGTATACTGACCTCAACCGAAGAGCTGCTTTATTTTGCGCAAAGCCAAGGCAAAATTATGGAAGGCCCGTTACGCCTAGGCTGCATTCCAACTATTGCGCCGTTCTTGGTGGGCCCTTTAACCAAGCAATTGCAGGTTGATCACCCCAAATTGCAACTGAATATTCGCGAAGACACCACCGATAATTTATTGCACCTGCTACGCAACGGCGAGCTTGATGTGTTGGTTTTAGCACTGCCAGTTGACCTGCAAGGCAATCAAAGCTATGTGTTAGGCCGTGACCCGTTCAAGTTAGTTATGCACCAGTCAATGGCTGACAATTTACATGAGCCGGTTCAATACAATCAGCTACCCGATAATTCAATTTTCCTACTCGAAAAAGAGCATTGTTTAACGGGGCATGCGGTTGCTGCCTGTGAATTAGCGGACTCAACGAAAATTAACCCATTCACCGCCACCAGCCTACATAGTTTGGTGCAAATGGCTGACGCACGATTAGGCGCGACATTTATACCGCAAATGGCAATTGACCGGGGTATTTTGAATGGTACCGATTTGGTCGCGCTACAACCGACGGGGCAGCAGGCTTCGCGTGAAATTGGATTGGTGTATCGACCAACAACAAACCGCCGGCAAACATTCCGGCGGTTAGCTGAGTTTATTGCGCAGTTATTACCTGAGCCGCTATTAAAATAGCGGCTTACGTGCCATCTTAAGTGTCACCTTAAGTGCGACTTAGGCCCGACCCATTAGGGCGCCGTTTGTAATTGCTCTAAACGCGGCGCAATGCTGGCTTGATCAGGTGCTTTTTCGCTGTGCACGCGAGCCTGAGTAAGGTCGACCGGCTGACCGACTTCAGCAGAAATAATTTCCTGCAGTTGGTCTGGGGTTAAATGTTTACCGGTTTTTACCACGCGTATATCGGTGTTACCGTCTACTGAGGCTGTACCCGGTAAATAAATAGTACCGTTAGAGAAGTCGACCGCAAATGCAATAACGCCCGGCACTAAGAAAAACAGTAAGCCAATACCGTTCAGTGCGGCAACGCCTGGGTCAATTTGTCCACTGACTTGACCTTTGCGCTCAGGGTAGAGAATAGTGCCACACGCGGTTAGGTGTAACGTGACAAGAATTAAAGCTGTTGCACGTAATGTATTGCGTTTTAAGGTTGCCATTTGAGCTCCTTGGTCGCTTGTTAATATCATGTGATATCAGAATTGTAGCTAAAAAAATCAATCCAAAATTGGATTTAATCTATATTTACTTTAGTAAAGCTTTGTAAATTTTCACGTTAAGGAGCATTCCATGTTACGCAAACTTGTTGCGCTTGCGGTTACCTCCGCACTTATCGGTAGTGGTCTCGGCAGCAGTGATGCCTTGGCGGAAACGGTTTCTACTGAACGTCATAAAGTCACGGTAAACACCCTAACTGACAATCTAGAAAAGCCTTGGGGAATGGCGTTTTTGCCTTCTGGCGATCTACTCATCACCGAAAAGTCAGGCACCTTGCGCCGGGTGACATTACGTGGCGACATTAGCTCGCCTTTAAGTGGCGTTCCTGCAGTGGTCGATCGCAGCCAAGGCGGATTGCTCGACGTTGCCGTTGACCCGAACTTTGCCGACAACCAGTACGTTTATTTAAGCTTTTCAGAAGCCGATCCACAAGGTGGCGAAGGCAACAGCACGGCTGTTGTGCGGGCTAAGTTAACGGCCAATGGTTTAACCAACGGCAAGGTTATTTTTCGCGGCGCACCGAAATATAAAAGCGGCGCGCACTTTGGCTCACGCTTAGTATTTGCGCCCGACGGCCACTTGTTTATTACCTTAGGCGATCGTTATTCAGCCATGAATGACGCACAAACCTTAGATAATCATCACGGTAAAGTGGTACGCATTAAGCCCGACGGTAGCGTACCGAGTGATAACCCTTTTGTTGGCAAACAAGGCGCTTTGCCGGAAATTTGGTCGTATGGTCATCGCAACGTACAAGGCGCCGCCATTCACCCGACTACCGGCAAGCTGTGGACAGTTGAGCATGGCCCCAAAGGCGGTGATGAAATCAATATCCCTGCGGCCGGACACAACTATGGTTGGCCAGAAGCCACCTACGGCGTGGACTACGATGGCAGCATTATTAGCGATAAAACTCACGTAGAAGGCACAGTACAACCGCATTATTACTGGGTACCTTCTATTGCTACCTCCAATATGATTTTTTACACCGGCGATAAATTTCCGGCCTGGAAGGGAGACTTACTCGTTGCTGCTCTTAAGGGCTCTCAAGTTGCGCGCCTTGACCTTGATGGCGACCGCGTGATGCATGAGGAAACCTTGTTTGAAGAAGCCGTGACACAACGCATTCGCGACATTGAGCAAGGCCCTGATGGTTATATTTATTTAATTACCGATGATCGCAACGGTCAGCTTATTCAAATTAAACCGGCACAATAATCATGTTGTTAAGTAGTATTTTGGTCGCCTCACTTGCAGCGACCACAGAAACATCAGCAACGCTGGCTTCGGCCAGCGTTGTTGTAGATGAAGTGATTGTGGTGAATCAAAGCCAGCCACGCCTCGCTGATGAAACCCCTGCTGCGCTCACCAACCTAGACTTAGATGAACAGCCCGAAGGCCTACGCGTTGATGCCGCCGAGCTGCTCAAAGGGGTGGCTGGCGTGCAAGCCGATTCGCGTGCCAACTACGCGCAAGATACCCGAATTACCTTACGAGGCTTCGGCGCGCGCTCGGCATTTGGGGTGCGTGGGGTTCTCTTGCAACTGGATGGTATTCCCTTGAGCATGCCTGACGGACAAGCACAAACATCGAGTATTTTGCTCGACGAACCAGCCAACGTGCAGATTATTCGTGGGCCCTTAGCAACCATTTACGGCAATAGCGCCGGTGGTGTCATTCAATGGTTTAGCGAACGCCCGCAGACAACCCAAGTGCAAGTGGATTTTATGGTCGGCGCCAATGATACCCAACGCCAGCATGTACAAGCAGATTATGTGAGCGAGCGCAGTGCCGTTAGGTTGGCTGGCGGGCGCTTTCGCACAGACGGCCCACGCCAACACAATAGCGCAGAGCGTGACCAATTGGCGCTACGGTGGTACTACGACTTAACCGACAGCGTTGAAATGATTGTGCGCTTGGATGATAACAACGCGCCCTTGTTGCAAGACCCAGGCTCGCTCACACCAGCAGACTGGCGGGCCGACCCCAGCCAAACCTTTGGCGGCGCTGAACGCTTTAATACCCGCAAGTCGATACATCATCAACAAATGTCGTTGTCTGTGCGCAGCTCGGTGCGCAACGAGAGCGGCTGGCACCTAAATGCTTGGCACGGCTGGCGTGACGTGCTGCAGTATTTGCCGTTTCCCGGCAGCGACATCCGCAGCTCAGGCGCTGTCATTGACCTACAACGCAGTTTCAAAGGCCTAGACGCAAGCTATCACTTACGCTGGAACAGCCAATGGCAAACGACATTGGGTGCTCACATGGCAGAACAAGTGGATCGCCGCTATGGCTTTGTGAACGACTTTGGTCAACGGGGTGAGCTGCGTCGTGATGAGCGCGGTGAAGTGACCCAAACGGCTTTATACAGCTTGACCGACTGGCGCCTTAACGCACAATGGTCATTTACTGCAGGGCTGCGCTATAGCGACGTTGAATTTAGTGTTGATGACTATTTCATTCTGCCGGAAAACCCTGATGATAGCGGGGCGCAACAGCAACACGCGTTGAGCTGGAGCCTTGGCGCCAACTATCAAATTAGTGACACCTGGCGTGTGTTTGTCGCTCGGGGGCATGGCTTTGAAACCGCCACCTTAACCGAAATGGCGTACAGCAACACCGAAACTGGGTTAAATACTGCGCTCGGCCCTGCTTTCAATGATCAATGGGAAGTGGGCGTAAGCTGGCAGCTGGCAACCGCAAAAGGCCAGTTGAGTTGGTTTGACATAGAAACCACTGACGAAATTGTGGTGGACCAAAGCATTGATGGCCGTACAACATACACCAACGCGGGCCTTACCAAACGCCATGGTGCTGAGCTTGAAATAAGCTGGCAGCTGGCCGAAAACTGGGATTGGCGGGGCGCCGCTACTTGGCTTAAAGCAACCTATGGCAATGGCAACCGGTTACCTGGTGTGGCTGAACAAACCGCTTATAGCCAACTTAATTGGAACTATCAACCGGATCACCGGCTTAGCTTAATCACCGAATACCGCGGTGATATTGCTGCCACGGATGACAATAGCGTCATTGCTCCTAGCCATACGCTGTGGCATATCAATTGGCGCGCAGACTATGTCTTTAGCAACTGGCAAGTTAGCCCATGGCTGCAGCTGCACAATATTGGTGACACCAAATACGTTGGTGCAGTGGTGGTTAACCAAGGCAATGGCCGCGCTTTTGAACCTGGCGTTGGGCGCGAAGTACAGGTTGGATTTGGCCTTAGTCGTCGCTGGTAAGCCAAAGTTAAAGCCAGCGCATTAGCGCTGGCTTTGATGACATTTTAGCGCTTGAGCTTCTTAAGTAACTCGCGCGCGACCAACTCAGAACTGGCCGGGTTTTGCCCAGTAATTAAGTTGCCATCCACCACGGCGTGTGGTTTCCAGTCAGCCACTTTCTCGTAAATACCGCCGAGTTCTTGCAGTTTATCTTCGAGCAAAAACGGCACCACGTCGGTTAAGCCAACCGCTGCTTCTTCGCTATTGGTAAAGGCGCTGACTTTGCGACCCTGTACCAATGGCTTGCCGGCTGGCGTTTTCACATTAACCAATACCGCTGGCGCATGGCACACAGCTGCCACCGGTTTTTCCTGCTCCCAAAATTGCTGAATAAGGCCTATCGATAATGGGTCTTCGCTTAAGTCCCATAACGGGCCGTGCCCACCTGGGTAAAACACTGCGTCAAATTTATCAGCGGTAACTTGGCTTAATTTCAGCGTATTCGACAGCTGCTCCATAGCCGCTTCGTCTTCAAATAAACGCACGGTCGCATTGGTTTGTGCGTCAGATTGTTCGCTGTTCGGGTCAATGGGTGGCTGCCCGCCATTGGGGCTGGCAAGGACGATTTCGGCTCCCGCGTCTTTAAATAAATAGTACGGTGCGGCAAATTCTTCAGCCCAGAAGCCGGTTTTATGGCCGCTATCACCGAGCTGCTCGTGCGAGGTTAATACCATTAATATTTTCATGAGCTTGCTCCTAATTCTTAAGTGCGTGTTAGAGTGGTATAACAAAGACATGCGCCCGTTAACATACTTTTTCAAGTGAGGATTTGATCACATGCCCGTAAATTGGATACCTGTCGAACCCAATTACAAGAGCTATTTACAGTTGGTTGTACTTATTGATATGGCCATTCTGGCAATTATTGGAGCAAGCTTATACCTGTTCTTACCGAACAACGGTTGGTTGCCAGCGCCATTATGGTTCGGTGCACCATGGGCCGCCATCACCGTGTTTTTTGGGCTGTTTTGGTCGTTGCGCCGTTACCAGTTCACCGCCTATGCTCGCACCGAAGAAGCGATGTTTTTGCGCCGTGGTGCGCTGTGGCGTTTAACCCGTGCAGTGCCACTGAACCGTATTCAACATGTTGAAGTTCGCCAAGGCTTTTTGGAGCGCCTATTTGGGCTTGCGCATTTAACGCTTTATACCGCAGGCAGTGGCGGCGCAGATTTAAGCATACCGGGCTTGGCTTTGGCCAATGCTGAAGCCATGAAAGCAGAGCTGATTACCACGATTGCTAATGAGCAAACGGATGAGAGTGACCATGACTGAGTTAGTTTGGCAACGCACTCCACTACTCACCATTGGCTTTTTCATTGCCAAAGAAGTGCGCAATTTAATCAAGAACATCACCAACTTTATTCCGGTACTAGCTGCCATTTTCGTTACTGACAGTACGTGGCTGCCTTACGCCATTGGTGGTGGTTATTTGGTATTTATTATTGTCAGCGCGATTTTGAATCATCACTTTTTCATGTACGCGCTAACCGATGACGCCGTGCACCTTCGTACCGGGGTGTTCAGCAAAAAAAGCCTCACCCTCAAGTATGAACGCATTCAACAAGCCGAACTTGATCAAACCTGGTATTTCCGGCCGTTTGCACTCACCATTTTGCGCGTCGATAGCGCAGGCTCTGCTGGCAAGGAAGTTGAAATTCCTGGCTTATCTGTTGAGTTAGCCCACAACTTGCGGCAACAAATGCTTGCTGAAGCCAAGCATGCAAGCGTATCAGCGACGGCTGCAGAAGATGATGTTGACGCGGCACCAGCGCCACAACCCGATCTCGTGCGCAGTTACGGAATTGGCGAATTGGTGCGCGCCGGTATTTATGACAACAAACTGTTTGTCTTGCTAGCGGTACTTATTTACCCGGTGTCGCAAACCGATATTTTAGAAGACCGATTGGTACCCTGGCTTGAAGCCAATATTACCTTTATCGAGCAAAGCCTTTGGTTAAACATTGGCTTAGCTGCGGCGGCCTTGTCGTTGCTATTTGTATTGGCGATTGCCGTTACGGTGGTTAACTTTTATAACCTGACACTCACAATCGACAACCCACGCTATCAAACTCGCCAAGGCCTGTTCAGCATTCGCACTGTTAGCTTTCGCTACCACAAATTGCAGCGCGTTCGTATTCGGCAGAACCTGCGCGCACGTTTACTGGGGCGGTTCAGCATGCGCGTGAGCCAACTACAACCCTCAGCCAACGCGCAACAGCAGCAAAGCGCAGCGTTTAACTTACCAGTGCTCACTGAAAGCGGCATGTATGAGCTATGTCGCTGGTTACGACTACCCAACGCGAACCAGATTAACTGGCAAAAAATAAGCCCTGTGGCTTTACTGCAACCGTCGTTTTGGATAGCACTGACAGCCCCGATAACCGCTACGGTAAGTTACCTAAACGTAGAGAGTTTAGGCTTGGCACTCATGCTTGGCGCCAGCGTTTGGCTTGCCTTGCAGCTGTATGCGGTAGCACGCTGGCAACGTTATGGTTTCACTCAAGCCGAAGGCTGGCTTGGGGTGCGCAGTGGTGTATTTGGCAGCAAACAAAATTGGTACCCAATGTATAAAGCACAGCAAATTGATGTGTATCAGTCACCTTGGTTACGCTTATTGGGCTATGCCGATGTGATTGTCTACACCGCAGCAGGCGCTGAAGTGATTAAGTACCAACCCGCTGCTTTAGCTGCGCAATTACAACAAGAATGGACAGCCACTGTGGCAAAAAACCGTACGCGTTGGATGTAGCAACAGTTTGTTACGCTTGCCAGTAGAGCGACTAACTCTTTTGTGCCACGATGAAGCCTGTACAGATAATAAGCAAAACAAGGAAGCCAACATGTATACCGATGATGACTTAAGCTCAGCGGTTGAAAACGGGGTGTTACCCGCTGAAAACGCGCAAGCTTTTCGCGAATTTGTGCAAAAAAAGCGGCACTCGACCATTCATGACGAAGAACATTTTCGATTAGTGACTGGGTTTAACGACATATTTGTCGTTATTGCCGCAGTATTGGCGCTATTCGCTCTTGGCACCTTAGGGAACACCATTGACGACTTTGTTGGTGGCATTCTTGTTGCCGCTACCGCATGGGGGTTGTCTGAATATTTCACCCTCAAACGCCGCATGGCTCTGCCTTCCATTGTCTTGATGTTGTTTTGTTTGGGGGGTGTTTATTACGCAGTCGCAACAGGCTTCGCCGCCAAATCGGCTGAGCACGGCGGTTATTTTGTTTTGGCTTTTGCACTAACTGCGGCTGTGGCTGCTGCGCACTGGTACCGCTTTAAAGTGCCAATTACCCTTGCGGCAGGTTTTGCCACAGCTATTGGCATTGTCATTTCGTCGGCAAGCTTAATTTTTGATTTTTCTGACACCTTAATCAAAGTACTGATTTTTATTTCCGGCGTTGTGGTGTTTGCCGTCGCCTTGTGGTGGGACAGCCGAGACCGGCTGCGCCAGTCGCGCCATTCTGACGTGGCATTTTGGCTGCATTTACTGGCGGCCCCGTTATTAGTACACCCCATATTTGTCACTATTGCAGACAGTGACTTCGAGGTGAGTGTGGCACAAGCATTGATCACCTTGGTGCTTTACCTTGGCCTAAGTGCGTTATCACTCATTCTCGATCGCCGCGCGCTCATGGTATCGGCATTGTCATATGTGGTTTACGTATTTGGCGCGCTGTTAACCAGCTTTGGTGTGGTTAATTTAGGCGCAGCAATTATTGGTGTGGTGATTGGCTTTGGGCTTTTATTGGTGTCCGTATTTTGGCACCCGTTGCGCACCATGGTCATGCGCATAGTCCCTGCCAACTTAGAGAAATTAGTACCGCCGGCTCGTTAGGCCGACGCGTCTTCTTGTAATATCTTGCTTTGTTCAAGCCGGCTTTGCCAGTAACTAATAGGCTGGGGCCGGCCGAACAAATAACCTTGAAACTTATGACAACCTAAACTTTGCAAGTGCTCTAACTGGGCCTGCGTTTCTACCCCTTCGGCAATGACCGATAAATTCAGGTTGTTGCCTAGCCCAATAATTGTGGTGGTAATCACTTCGTCATTCACGTCGGTGAGCATGTCACGCACAAAGTTTTGATCGATTTTTAATTGGTACAGCGGTAACTTTTTCAAGTAGGCCAACGACGCGTACCCCGTACCAAAATCGTCCAGAGAAAAACGCACGCCCAGCTCGCCCAAGCGAGCCAAGCGCTTCACCGTTATATCAATATTATCGATAAGTAAGCCTTCGGTAATTTCAAGTTCAAGCAGGCCTGGCGGAATTTGCATGGCCTGTAAGCAACGTTCAATATGCGTCACAAAGTGACTATGCCGGAATTGTCGCGGGCTAATGTTTACTGCCAATGGTATGTGTTTAAGTGCGTCGTGCGCCTGCCATTGCTGCAAAATACTGCAGGCTTGTTCTATAACCCAGCTACCTAACGGCACAATCAGGCCACTTGACTCAGCCACAGGAATAAACTCAGCCGGCGAGATAACTCCTAGGTCTGGGTCGGTCCAGCGCAGCAGCAATTCACCGGCAATAACTTCGCGATCTTCATTCACTTGCGGCTGCATATACAGCTCAAGTTCGTTGTTTTTCACCGCCCGCCGCAACGCCGATTCAATGAGCATACGACGGTTAATAGACTCTTGCATCGCCGGGTTGAAGAACCGAATGGACTCGGCCCCTTGCGCTTTTGCTTCAGCAATGGCTAAGTCGGCGTTTTTAAGCAACCCAGCGACACTGTTTTGACTGTCTGAGAACATAGTGACGCCAATACACGCGGTTGTGCTATGGGTTATGTCGCCCAACACATAAGGCTCAGCAAGCGCGGCTAACAATTCTCGCGCCCAATTTCGAGCCGCTAATACCGCTTGTTCTGGGTCACGGCTTAGATCTTCCAAAATCACCACAAAATCATCTGACCCTAAACGCGCTGCCGTGTCCGTGTCATCAATGCTACTACGAATACGCTGCGCCACTTGTTGCAGCACTTGATCGCCGGCTGCATGCCCTAAGGTGTCATTTATAATGGTGAAATGGGTCAAGTCTATGCTAACCAGAGCGCCTTCGTAGCCGGTTCGATTGGAACTCGCCAATGCATGTTCTAAATTTTGCAGCAGTAACTTACGATTCGCTAAGCCAGTAATGGCGTCGTAATACTCCAAATGATTCAGCGACTCTTTAATGGTGATGTGTTCGGTGATATCTGTCGAAATACCACAGAGTGCATAGACCTCGCCACGCGCGTTACGCAAAGGTATTTTAACTGACAAAAAGTGACGCATGCTGCCATCTGCGGTCACGTTGTTTTCTTCATCAGCCACGCGCTCACCCTGGCGAATAACGCGTAGGTCATTTTCCATTAAGTGCTCGCAGGTTTTTTTATTGAAAAACGCAGCATCCGACTGGCCAATGATTTTTTCTGCGGTGGTCCCTAAATAATCACACACTTTTTTGTTGGCATATTCATACCGAAGATTCTTGTCTTTGATATAAATATAAGCCTCTACCGAATCAAGAATAGTGTTTAGCTTTAACTCACTATGCGCCAGCTCAAGGGTGCGTTGTTTGACGCGCCTGCGTAGCCATAGCACGGTCGCAAAAACCAACAACAGTACACTGCCGAGTAGCGTAATTAATGCATAAGGGAACGCGGGAGCGTCAGAAGGCATGGCACGCCAGCGCTGCAGAATTTGGTAAAACGGTGAGTGTGCGTCGCGCCGCCAGTCACTGATGTACTGCTCGATGGTGTTAATAGCCCCCTGCATTTGGGTGTTGGCGCTAACAAAATATAACCGACTTGGCTGAAACATCACCGGTGTCGGTTCGAGATCAAGTTCTCGTGCACGGCGGTCGCCGTACAGGTGGTTTGATGCAACGACATCAGCTTGGTTTGCCAGCACGGCCTGAAAACCTTGCTCAAACGAGCGAACCGCAACAAATTCGACCTGTAAGCCGAAGTTTGTCGCAATGTCAGCCAAATAGTCTTGTTGTATAGAGTCTTCTAAAACCGCAATGCGCACGCCCTCAAGATCAAGCAAGCTTGATACTTTTAACGAGCGTTTGCCATAGAGCTGCGACCACGAGTGCAGCACCGGTGTTTGGTGAAAAATGAAACTTTCGTCACGTTGTTGATTCAGCGCCACGTCGGGCATTAGGTCAATATCGCCAGCCTGAAGCAATTGTAAGCAGTCATTCCACTGGCAGGTAATTGGCTCAATTTGCCAACCTTCTCGGAAAGCTATTTCCTTCAGAATATCGCCGAAAATACCCGAAACTTGGCCATTTTCGAACATAACTTTAGGTGGGTTTTCATAAACCCCAACCCGAATAACTTGAGGCTCGACTTCATTGTTGTAGGCAAAAGAGGCTTGGCAGAAACATAGACAAGCTGCTAACGCTAAAAACGATATGCTTTTCATGTTTCCCAAATGGCACCTCTTTTGTTTATATTTACATAACGTATAGCATTGAATTACCGTTAAAACCAGCGCCGTACGCGCTTTCTGTAATTCACATACTGAGCGCCAAAGTGCTGCTGTAATATGCGCTCCTCAGGAATAATTTGAAAGCGATTCATATACAACACATAAATAATCAGCCAAACCAATGCCGGCAAGCTGCCCAACCACACACCCCAGCCCGCTAGTGCCAGCAAAAAACCTAGGTACATTGGATTACGCGTAAACCGATAAATGCCCGTTTGAACAACTTCAGAACTCTCTTCGGGTTTCATTGGGTTGACGGTAGTTTTGGCTTGGCGAAATGCAATAACCCCAGCCACCGCAATAAATGCGCCGGCGGTTACCAAAGCAAAGGCCAGCGCCTTGGCATCGGTAAAGTGCCAGGGTTGCATGGGTAGCAAACGCGACGTTAACGCCATAACACCAGCAATAATGGCAACCACCGCCACCGGTGGCACTTTCAACTCAAGTTTTTGCATACCGTTTTCCTGTGCAAGTAAAGAGGTGGTAAAATAGTAGCCTATGTCACACAACACGATTGCATTAAATCAGCAACGCCAGCCATTAGACCACCTAAAGTCAGTGTGGCTTTTTGGTTATGGGTCATTGATTTATAAAGCAGATTTCCCTTTTATACAACGCAAACCAGCACGTATTCGTGGCTGGGCTCGGCGGTTTTGGCAAGGCTCACACGATCATCGCGGTACTCCGGAAAAGCCGGGCCGTGTTGCGACGCTGATTGAAGCACCCGAAGCAGTATGCGCCGGCATGGCCTATGAAGTAACGCCTGACGTGTTTGCCCACCTTGATCACCGTGAAAAAAACGGTTATTTGCGAATTTTCACTGAATTTGAGTGGCTTGACGAGCCCGGCTCAGTGGAAGGGTTGGTTTATATTGCCGGCCCCGATAACGCGGCGTTTTTGGGCGACGCTTCAGCAACACAGATTGCCCAGCATATTGCCAACTCGCACGGCCCAAGCGGCCCTAATGATGAGTACTTATTAAAATTAGCCGAGGCCCTGCGCGAGCTTGGCGAACACGATGATCATGTGTTCGCCATAGAGCGTGAGTTACTGGCATTGGCCTCTGAGTAACCGGCGTGGCGTTAACTTTCGCAGCACTATTTGCGCGTCGGTTTTTCAGAAATATAAATCGTAATCACACCGTCAATAACCAAGGTACCGTCAGCACGAAAGCCTTGCACAAGCACAGGTAAATCACCCGGTTTCCAAGCATTTTCATCAGCGCTGGCAACAATTCGAATATCGCTATCAGCTTTGGCGGTATAGGTTACTGTCATGCCTTTAGGTATCCAGCGCAGATGTTTCGGTATCGACGCTTCCGCAAGGGCTCCCATCGCCATTTCAAGGCCATTACACAAAGCAATGGCATGCACAGTGCCAATATGATTTTGCACGGCTTTGCGCTTTTTGAAGGTTAACTCGCAGTAATTAGGCCTTAAGTCAGCAATGGTTGGTTTTATGGTGCTGAAATACGGTGCTTTCTTGGCAAAAATGCGCGAAAACAACGCGCGGCCAAAGGGTAGCTTTAAGGTTTTATGATAAAGCTTGAGTAAGTAGTTTTCGTTCATCAGTTGGTTGTACTCCAAAGGGCGCCGGCTGCTCTCACAACCTAAATATTTAACAACAAAAAGCCAATGCCAATACGGTTTTGACGATGGTTATAATCTAGCAACGTTTCCCCGTAGCCCGAGAAGAATTGAATATAAAAACGTAGTCCATCAGGCTTGTCAGAGTTTAATGGGTGCGTGAAATCAAGCTGCCATGAGCCTTTGTCCCAAGACAGTTCTCGAGTAATGCGCGTTAAACTATAGGTACTCAAATTATTACGCCACGAAAAACGGTTCTCGAAATTACCGCGATAGCGCACTAAATCAGGGTTATCGTCGTTATCGCCAACTTCGTTAACACGTTGCTTCCACGTAGTCTCCCAAATGACTGGGCCCCACTCAACGGCGCCGCCAAAATAAATATAGTTCCAGCTACGCGAGTCAGGCTTACGCTGACCATTCGACTCATGCGCCAAACCTGCTTTGGCAAAGCGTACGGTGGCGTCACCTGGAATGAAGTCCCATTTTTCTTTCCACGGCATCACGTAAAAAACTTCAGGTTTATAGTTGGTGCTTCGAAACGGAGAAGAGTCGTCTGAATTCCACGCTTGCCAAAGCGATGTTTGCGAATACGCCACCCAAATATCACCATCTAACAAAATGTCTTCAACCAACTTGGTGCGCAGTGACAACTGCAGCTTGACCTCGTTAGGTTGCAAGTTTTCAAATGGCGTTCCCGGCCCACGCGTTGGCGAGCTTGGCTGATCATTCATATTCGAGCTGTAATGGGCTGGCAAAATGAAGTTTGGATGAAAAGTACGAAGGTCGAAAATACCGCGCTTTTGGTCTTCACCAAGTTCCCAAAACCGGCCAATTAGGTCGGTTTCTTTAAATGATTCAGCATTTAGCTCTATTTCTGTCCGCTTCGCCTCAAGTTCTTGGTCAGATATGTCTTGCGCCAAAACTTGCTGGCCACATAGCCAAATGCTCAGCAACAGGCTTAGCTTCGTAGCGCTATGCTTGAACATAATACTTCTCCACCAACTGATCACCACATAACAACGCTGGGGTGTAATAGCCGCCCGCTGGTTGCTGCGAAACAATATGCATAGCCACATCAATGGCACCCATGCTAGTTAACTTATAACCGTTTAGCACTTGCACGCGCAGCGTTTCAGTATCCCCTGCGGCGTTACGGGCCTCGCCCCATACATAAGTATTCGCCTGTTCAAGCTGCTTGTCACTTGGCCCTGCGGGCTGTTTCTCAACTTTCTTTTCTAAAAAGTTTTTCACACTTTCAAGGCGTAGCAACCAACGTAGCCAATTGAGTTTTTTCAACTTACTTACTAGCTTCGGCGAGGCCGGAATATACACCTCAATGTTCGGAATTCCCGTGGTGTAGAACGCCGTTGAAACATCACCCCAAGGTATGGTCATGGCGAATTTATTACCGTTACCAAAGTCTATTTCGCGGGTTCTGTAGGCAAGAGGCACCGTGGTTATGGTGCCATTGTCGCGCACGGCGCCGCCTTCGCCTAAACGGCGCACACTGGTTTTAGCGGTGCCACGGCTCATGCGCGAAGCCGAGTCAAAACCTAACGCTAAATGGGTTGCGTCGGGCAGCTTTTGCTTGAGCTTGGCAGCCACACAGTCGGTTGGTATAACATCAAAACCCACACCAGGGCATAGCACTATGCCTGCCGCTGCCGCACGCTCATGTTGTGCATGCGCATATTCGAACACACTTAGCTCACCGGTAATATCCACATAATGAGTTTTGCTTGCCAAACAGGCCTCAATCATAGGCTTGGCAGTCACTTCAAATGGCCCAGCGCAGTGTACAACAAGATCAATATCACTCAGCGCTTGCTGCAACGCTTCGGTATCGTTTAGGTTCACCACGCAGCTCGGTAGCTCAAGTTCACCAGCAAGTTTGTGAATCGCTTCACCATTTCGTCCGGCAAGCACTGGGGTTAGTTCTCTTTGCTTGGCTTGTTGCGCGACGAGCTTGCCGGTGTAGCCGTTGGCGCCATATATCATCCACTTCATGTTGGTTCCTTATTTTTTTCGCAAATTGCTAACGGTTTGCTGCGCATTATGCATACGTGCAGCTGCAGCCACTTCTTTGCTTACAATGGTTTTACCCACAGGCGAAAGTGCTATGGCTGCCAGCTTAATGTGTTGAATACCAAATGGAATACCAATAATTGAAATAAACATGGCAATGGCTGCTACTAAATGCCCCAACGCTAGCCACCAGCCAAAGAAAATGAACCACAGCACATTGCCTAAGCAGCCGAGCGAACCGGTGCCAATATCTTCTTTTTGTGTCAGTTCGTCACGCGCTATGGCCTCTTGGCCAAACGGGAAAAACGAAAATAAGCCAATGACGAAGCAGGAGCGGCCCCAAGGAATACCTACAATAGTAATAAATGCAACTAAGCCGGCCAGCCACCAGCCTAAGCCCATAATGGCGCCGCCTAGAATAAACCACAAAATATTACCTAAAGTACGCATACTGCTATCTCCGCCAAATTTTACCGAACCTGTTATGTCGACAACGCAAAAGCTGTGTAAACCACCTACAAATTTCTCGTGCCTTTACTATGTTTAGACCGTAATCACTTACAAGCATATCGAAAACAGGAGGTTTTACCATGAAAACACTGCAAACTTTGCTAATTGCAGCCATTTCAATGTTGGCATTATCGGCTTGCTCACAGCAAGAGCAAGAAGAAACGCGTGAAGAAGCACAAACAGCGTTAGAGCAAGCAACAGAGGCCACCCAGCGCGCAGCTGAAGATGCTGCTGACTTTGCTCGTGAATCGGCCGACCGTACCAGCGACTTTTTAAGCGATAGCTCGATTACAGCACGCGTTAAAACAGCATTGTTTGAAGCTGACCAGGTGAGTGCTAGCCAAATTAATGTCGAAACCATTGACGGCCACGTCGTACTCAGCGGCGTTGTTGCAACGGCTAGCGAGGCTGATTTAGCTGAACAGCTTGCCGAAGGCATTGAAGGCGTGAAGTCGGTTGAAAACGACATTGAAGTACAGCAATAAGTCTCAAAACTTATGAGAAACGGCGCCTCGGCGCCGTTTTTTTATGCCAATTCAATACGCCTTATGCCAAAGTCGAATAATCCAAAGCACCCAACAGTGCGTTACACTCTTAACCATACATTTCATAGCGAGGAGCACGCATGTCGTCATCAACAGATAAATCATACACGCCCCCGAAAGTTTGGCAGTGGGATCAAGAAAGTGGAGGCAAGTTTGCAAGCATTAATCGACCCATTGCAGGCGCCACGCACGAGAAAGAATTACCTGTGGGGAAACACCCGCTGCAGCTTTATTCTTTGGCCACACCAAATGGCGTGAAGGTAACGGTCATGCTTGAAGAGTTGCTGGAAGCCGGTATAAGTGACGCTGAATACGATGCCCACTTAATTGAAATTCTTGAAGGTGACCAATTTAGTAGTGGGTTTGTCAGTGTGAACCCTAACTCGAAAATACCGGCCCTGTTAGATATGAGTACAACACCTACGACGCGGGTATTTGAGTCAGGTTCAATTTTGCTTTATTTAGCAGAAAAGTTTCATGCGTTCTTGCCGCAAGACCCCGCTAAGCGCACTGAAACCTTAAATTGGCTGTTCTGGCAGATGGGTAGCGCCCCTCTTTTAGGCGGTGGGTTTGGCCATTTTTATGCCTATGCCCCAGAAAAATATGAGTACCCAATCAACCGCTATACTATGGAAATTAAGCGCCAGTTAGATGTTCTTGATCGCCAGTTAGCCGAGCATGAATACATAGCGGGCGACGAGTATACGATTGCGGATATGGCCATTTGGCCTTGGTATGGCGCGTTAGTGACGAATCAGGTTTATGAGGCGGCTGAATTTATTGAAGCGCATACGTATAAGAATGTTCTGCGCTGGGCTGAGCAAATAGCCAAACGCCCCGCAGTACAACGCGGGCGTATTGTGAATAAAACCTGGGGCGAACCCGACAAGCAATTACGCGAGCGCCATGACGCGAGTGACTTTAACCAATAAAAAAGGGCTGAAAAGCCCTTTTTTGGTTTTGCGAACTTTGCGAACTTTGCGAACAATGACAGCTAAGCTTTTTTCAACGCCCGCACAATGATTAACAGTACAATGGCACCAACGGTCGCGACAATAATACTACCAATGATACTGCCGTCGCTCGACAACCCAAGCAAGTTAAACAAAAACCCGCCAAGCATAGCGCCAATAATACCAATAACTATGTTGCCTAAAATACCAAAGCCGCCGCCTTTAACGAGCGTACCGGCTAACCAGCCTGCAACAAGCCCTACTAACAAAAACCAAAGAAAACCCATTTGCTTCTCCTTTTTTGTTTTTAAACAACTCGTTAGTAAGCCTAGCAGAAATTTTTTATCGCGCGAGCTTGCATACCTAGAACTATTAGGTATAGGATTATACCTAATAGTTCTAGGTATAAGTGAAATAGTAACCCATGAATTTATCAAAAGATTTAATGGCGGCTTCATCAACGCCATTGGTACTTGGCGTTATTGCTGAAGGTGAAACCTACGGCTACGAGATAGTGAAGCGCGTTGAAGAGTTGTCTGGGGGCGAGTTGCAGTGGACAGATGGCATGTTATATCCGCTGTTACATCGCTTAGAAAAACAAGGCTTTCTCATTTCGCGATGGCACGTGGGTGACTCGAACCGTAAACGTAAGTATTACGCAATTACGGAAGAAGGCCGAAAGACACTGTGTGAACAACAACAGCAATGGCAAATCATTAACCAAGCGCTGAATAAAATTTGGCGCGACATGCAACGGAGTGACAACAA
Source organism: Gammaproteobacteria bacterium (assembly GCA_018222985.1). Taxonomy (GTDB): domain Bacteria; phylum Pseudomonadota; class Gammaproteobacteria; order Enterobacterales; family Alteromonadaceae; genus Pseudidiomarina. Next base: position 111,001 of record JAAEZG010000008.1, on the reverse strand, counting down.
TGATGTCCAGTTCGCCTAATCATTTCGATTTAGAACAAAGCATAGCGCAGTGGCGCCAATTTGTACTGCGCCGTTCGGCTATTTTGAATGACGACGCCGATGAACTTGAGAGCCACTTGCGCGATCAAATTGATGCATTACTTACCCAGGGCCTGCATGCCGATGAAGCCTTTCTAATAGCCACTAAACGAATTGGCAATATTGAAGCTGTTTCGCAGCAATTTGCTGAGGTACACACCGGCCGACTGTGGCGAAATTTGGTATTAAGCCAACCCCACTCCAACTGGCTCAATGACGTATTGGTCGCGTTGTGCTTTGCGATTGCCGCAGCCCTGCTATTCCAAATACCGCGGTTATTTGGCTTTAACCCCGAGCAACACGAATGGGTGTATGCACGTAACATAAGTTTGTTTTGTTTACCGCTACTAGCCGGATACTGGGTGGTACAACGGCAGCTTGGTACTCGCGCTTGGTGGCTAATTTTAGGCACCGTAGCGCTGTTTGCGGTCACCATGAATGCCTACCCCTGGCAACCCATATCCGACACTGGCGATTTAGCCGTTTTACATTTGCCGATTATTTTATGGTTTTTAGTGGGCATTATGTACACCGGCAATTGGTGGCAAACCGATGCACGCCGCATGGACTTTATTCGGTTTTCTGGCGAATACGCCATTTACTTTGTGCTAATCGCCATAGGCGGCGCTGTGCTCACGGCAATGACCATAGGGCTGTTTTCGTTTATTGGTTTTGATATCGAAATTTTTGCACAGCAATGGCTTATTCCAAGCGGTGCCATGGGTGCAGTTGTTATTGTGGGCTGGTTAGTGGAAGCCAAAAAAGGCACCGTAGAAAACATGGCCCCTGTGCTTGCTCGCATTTTCACCCCGTTATTTACTTTACTGCTAGTGAGTTTTTTAGCGGTGCTGCTTATTTCAGGGCGCGCTTTCGATATGCAACGCGAAGTACTTATTGGTTTAGACGCCATGCTGATTATTGTTTTGGGCTTGGTGCTCTACGCGGTATCGTCACGCGAGCCCACACAAGCGCCAAGCCTATTTGACACCTTGCAATTGTTATTGGTGCTAGCCGCATTGTGCGTTGATGTGGTTGCATTGAGCGCCATGTCTGATCGTATATTTGCAATGGGCATAACACCCAATCGGTTAGCGGCGCTGGGTGAAAACTTAATTTTGCTGGTTAGTTTGAGCGGCTATGTTTGGTATTACTGGGGTTTAATTCGCGCTAACCACGCAGGATTTGCCAAGCTAGAGCGCTGGCAAACTCGTATGGTGCCCGTTTACGTTGTGTGGGCAGCCGTGGTGGTGCTACTGCTACCCATTTTATTTAGCTTTGCCTAGTGTGTATGGTCGTGGTGATGTGGCTTGTCATCACGACATAGCTCGCCAGGTAGCTCAAGCTCAATGGTGGTGTGGCTTAAATGGTAAGGCGCTAGCGCGTTATCTATTTGCTCTTTTAAGTCACGCCGCGCTTGGGTGTCAATGTCTTCATCAAGCACTAAATGAGCGGTCAACACATGGTGTTCGCCGTCTAGCGACCAAAAATGCAAATGGTGTACATCAACCACATGGGGCAACTGCTTTAAGGTATTACTTACCGAAGTCACCGTGCCATTGTCCGGTGCAGCTTGGAAAAATAATCGTGCCGTCTCGTACAAATTACGAATCACGTTAAACAAAATAAATAAGGTAAATGCCACCGACAACAACGGGTCAAGAATGGGCCAATTCACAAAGTGCAGCACAATACCCACAATAAGCACCGCAACCCAGCCCAACACGTCTTCCATTAAGTGCCAGTTAATGACGCGCTCGTTTAATGACCTGCCCGCAGAGAGTTTATAGGCAGCAAAACCATTCACCGCAATACCTAAAATGGCGAGGCCGATCATACCCTCAGCAATGGGCATTTCGGGGTTCCACAGTCGCGGAATAGCCTCCATTAAAACCCATGCCGAACCGGCAATAAGTACAATGGCATTGATAAAAGCGCCAGCCAAACTTAAACGCCGGTAACCATAAGTAAACTGATTGTTCGCCTGCTTTTTGCCAAGCTTATTGAGTATCCACGCCATGCCCAGCGATAGGCTATCGCCTAAGTCGTGAACAGCGTCGGCAAGTATGGCAGTACTGTTGGTGAGTATGCCGCCAATAAACTCAATAATGGTAAAGCAAAAATTGAGAATAAAGGCCCAGCCGAGGCGCTCGGAGGAGAGGTCTTTGCTGTGATCGTGATGATGGCCCATGTTTACGTTCAACTTCAATATTAGCTATTAGATATTGGATATTAGCTGAAAAGCTAGTTCGTTATTCGTTTAAAGACGATAACACATAACACCAAGAGCGTACCTAGGACAATGGTGGGCCAGGGAATAAAAAAAGCTAAGCCAAGGCAGGCGACTAAGCCGAGTATAGAAACCCACTTGGGCACAAAGCGTTGGGCTTGGGGTACTTTGAGGGCGGCGAGGTTGGTTAGCCCGTAATAAATAAGTACGGTGAATGCACTGAATGTCCATGCGGTTTCAATACCACCGAGTAGTGCAATGGCGGCCATAACTGCAAAAGTTAACCAGGTGGCGGCTGGCGCTGATTTTTGTTGACTGTCTAGGCTGGCCAAACTACGTGGTAAATCACCTCGGCGGCCCATGGCTAATACCACCCGTGACACACCAAGCACAAGGTTCAGAATAACGCCGCACATAGCGACAATACCGCCCACAACCACCACGCTGTGCCACGGCGAGTTTTCAACAAGGTTAGCAATATTGAAGTTGCTTTGGGCAAAGCTTTCGGCACCACTTGCATGCAAAATAGCTAGGCCAACGGCTATGTACAGCATGCTAATGACCGCTAAGGTAAGTACGATTGCTTTTGGTATGGTTTGTCGCGGGTTCACGACTTCTTCACCCATAGTGGCAATACGGCCATAACCGGTAAAAGCCACAAACATTAACGCGGCCGCAAAAAACAAACCGTTGTCGTAATGCTGCAGTGACGCCTCGGTAAATATTTGGGGCGGGCTCGGTTCACCAAATGCGGCTGCGATAAATGCCACCAAACCGGCAACGCTGATGGTGACCAGAATGGCGTTTAACCAATTGGTGCGGCGCACACCGCTAAGTACAAAGGCAGTAAAAATAAGCAATAACGTCGCGGCTATTGCATTGATTGCCCACGCTGGTGTGTTAATCACTGTGCTTATGTAGCTGTGTAAATACCATGCAACGGCAAGTGCTGCGGTTGCGGCTGACGCGCTTTTCGCGAGCACAAATAAGGTGCCCGCGGTTAAGCCTGCGGTGGGGTTAAGAAATTTATAGCCGTATTCATAGGTACCGCCGCTAACTGGGTGCACCGCCGCTAATTGCGCCGAACTTAAGCCATTAAACAACGCGGTAAACGCAGCAATAATTATGGCGACAACCAAGTTCGGGCCAACTAATTCGGCGCTTAAGCCCACACTGACATAGGCGCCGGTTCCCAGAATTGAACCTAAGCCAAGAATAATAGCGCCGACTAAAGTGGTTTCACGAACTAACTGCTGCGTCATCGTTTTCTCTTTATTTATGTGCGGTGATCAGCCAACTTAGCAACGGTTTATGACGTTTTTATGACTATTTAAAAGGTATTCATGATATTGCACGCTAACGCTTCAGCGTTAGCACCTTCGAAAGTTCTTCACTGCCTTCTTTGCTGTTAATGGTAGCTAATGTCCAAATGGCGGCAAGCACCAATAGCACACCGTGCGTTATGGCACTGTCGAAATTTATATCAAACAGGAAGCTAAGCAGCCAAGCCAGCAAATACGTAAAGCCAATAGCCGGCAAGCTCAGCATTGCAAATGCCAGCATGACAATGACAAATGCGCCTACATGCTGCAGTAATTTTGTAAGCATAACGACTCCGGTTATTATGTTTTTGATTTATATATGCTTGAGCGATGTGCAATACGAATGACACTCACGACTAATTCGGTGTCTCTAATTTCATAAACAATTCGATGATCACCCTGACGCACGCGATATTTGTCACTTCCAGAGAGTTTAATACAGCCAGCCGCCCTTGGGTTTTCCGCTAGCATATCAATTCTTGCGATAATTTTTGCAACCTGGACATTCGGTATTGTACGAAGATCTTTGGCAACTGATTGTTTAAAAACTATTTTATATTTTGCCATGAGCTTTTAAGTCATTGATCAATGCTTCATAGCTCATTTCGGGTTCTGCTACACGTTCTGCTACTGCAGCTAGGTCAGTTTGGTCTTCCGCCATTAATAAACGAACCGCTTCGTCGACAATCTCAGATACTGATTTTTCAGTAGCCGCGGCTTTCATTTTTAATGCTTGGTGTACTGAAGGTTCAAAATAAATTGTTGACCGTTTGGATAATGTCGCCATGGTAGCGGCCTCTCTTCAAAATACAGTATCAGCTAAAGTGAATTCGAAAGGCATTATAACATCATAACGTTATAGCGTCATTGAGCTATTTTATCGTTGTACTGGCCGGCTTTAGGTCGCCATAAACAACATGATAGGTGCTAAGGTCATACCCATAGTTCACCAATTTTTCGCCATTAACCAACGAAAACTCGGTTAGCTCACCTTGTTTCCAGTCAAGATCGTATGCTTTTCGCTGCTCTTGTACTGCTTTTGAATAATGTAATTTAACCATAAATTGCTCACTTGCTGAGCAATTACCGGCCGCACATTGTTCTTCATAATCATGGATTTGAATGCAGAAATTATGCGGCTTAAAAACCAGCTGATTGTCATCAGATAAATGAATTGTGTGCGTGATATCTGGGTCACCATACCAAACTGAATACCACTTACCGCCCGCACACATACTGCCTTGATACTCACACACAGCTGTTTCATTCAGCTCAATCACTTTACCCGCATCGTTAGTTGATAAGTTCAGCGTAATGTCTCGCGTGGAGCCGGGCTGTACGTTAGCCGTTGGGTTGTCGTTCACGCTGCAACCAATGCTGCCCGTAACGGCTTGCACTGCAACGCCAGCCACCTGGCAGCTTGATAGCAGCGGAATGAGCATAAATAGCAGCAGTCGTTGAGTACGGCTCATACGCGATTAGTTCTCCGGCATGGCCAATATTAGCCACACAAACACACAGCTAGCAAAGTATTGAAATGCACCAGTTAGCGATAATCCGCCAGCCTGTGTCTGCCACATTTGCATGAGGGTACCGCCGCCCACACCAAAGTAGCCAAACCAAACAATAATACCTACGCCAGCACCATAAAAAACAAAAGTTTTGCTCTGATTAAACGCTTTGTTTGCGGCTTTTCGAGCATTCCATAAGTGCCAAAAACCAACCAATAATAAGGCTGCCGCAATGATTTCGCTAGAAATAATGACAATGACGGCGGCCCATACCAACCAACCAGCCGTTATCGCCGGAATAATCGAGTTAGGGTAGGCACTATGGTCTTGCATCGACAGCACATAGGCAATTGCTGCATAGCACGCGTCGATATTGGCAATGTTTTGCAGTGCGTAAAATAACGCCATAAGCGCTAACAGCAGCACAAATATGCTTTTTAACGTTCATATCATCGGTTGCTCTCCCGTTTATTGGAATGATTTCCGACGACAAGTATAGTTTAGCGTCAAAAAAGGGCTCCGAAGAGCCCTTTCATTATTGAATAGCGTGATTATTCTACCGTTACGCTCTTCGCCAAGTTGCGCGGCTGGTCTACGTCGGTGCCTTTAATAATGGCCACGAAGTAGGAGAGTAGCTGCAGCGGAATGGTGTACACAATGGGCGCAATGAGTTCGTCACAGTGCGTGACATTGATCACGCGCATGCTGTTGTCGCCTTTGAAGTGAGCGTCTTTGTCAGCAAACACATACATAATGCCGCCACGAGCGCGTACTTCTTCCACGTTTGATTTCAGCTTCTCTAACAGCTCATCGTTTGGTGCGACCACAATCACCGGCATGTCGGCGTCAATCAGTGCCAAAGGCCCGTGTTTCAGTTCGCCAGCGGCGTAGGCTTCAGCGTGAATGTACGAGATTTCTTTCAGCTTCAACGCGCCTTCCATTGCAATAGGGTATTGCGTGCCACGGCCTAGGAACAAACTGTGAAACTTGTCGGCAAACTCTGGCGCTAAGGCTTCAATGGCGTCACTTAATAGCAGGGCTTCTTCCAATTTTGCTGGCAAGGTTTTCAGTGATTTGATCACGGTTTCTTGCTGCTCTGCACTCATGCCCCGGAACTGGCCAATGGCCAAAGTAAGCATGAGCAAGCCAACTAGCTGTGTGGTAAAGGCTTTGGTTGAGGCCACACCAATTTCAGTGCCGGCGCGGGTCATATAGGCTAAGTCTGATTCACGCACCATAGACGAGGTAGACACGTTACAAATGGTTAAGCTGCCTTTGTAACCAAGCTCTTTGCTTAAACGTAGTGCCGCTAGGGTGTCAGCAGTTTCGCCCGATTGCGAAATGGTGACCAATAAGCTGTTACGATGCACGTGCGAGGTGCGGTAGCGGAACTCTGAAGCAATTTCCACATTGCACGACACACCAGCCATAGACTCAAGCCAATAGCGTGCCACCATGCCGGCGTGGTACGAAGTACCACAAGCAACAATTTGTACGTGCTCAATGTCTTTCAAAAGCTCTAATGATCCGTTGCCGAATACGTCATCCGCCACATGGCCATCGACAATACGGCCTTCAAGTGCGTTACGCACCGCACTTGGCTGCTCGTGAATTTCTTTGAGCATAAAGTGGCGATATTCGCCTTTGCCGCCTGCGTCATAGTTGCCGTCTGACTCGTGAATATCGCGCTCTACACGAGTTCCTTTCGCGTCATAAACTTTCACTTCGGTACGGTTAATGTCCGCCATGTCGCCTTCTTCAAGGTACATGAACTTGTGGGTTACTGGCAGCAAGGCGAGTTGATCAGAAGCCACGAAGTTTTCGCCAATACCTAAGCCAATTACCAATGGGCTGCCTGAACGGGCGACAATTAACCGGCCAGGTTCACGGCAATCCATCACTACGGTGCCGTATGCGCCTTCAAGCTGTTTTATGGTAGCTTGCACGGCTTCAAACAAATCGTCGTGGGTTTTGCGTTCGTGATGCACCAAGTGACAAATCACTTCGGTGTCGGTGTCCGAGGCAAAGGTATAGCCCAAGCCTTTAAGTTGCTCGCGCAGTTTTTCGTGGTTTTCAATAATGCCGTTGTGTACCACGGCAATACAGTCATCAGAAATGTGTGGGTGAGCATTGGCCTCGGTAACACCGCCATGAGTTGCCCAGCGGGTATGTGCAATACCGGTCGTGCCCGATAGTGGGTGCTCACCAACCGCATCTTTCAATGCTTGTACTTTACCGGTACGGCGTACGCTTTCAATTACGCCTTGATCGTTCAATACGGCTAAGCCAGCCGAGTCATAACCACGGTATTCAAGGCGCTTTAAGCCCTCTAATAAAATTTCGCTAATACGGCGCTCTGAAGTTGCACCAACAATTCCACACATAGTTCTTATCCTTTTTTCACTGGGCGTTGCCAGCCTGTAATATTCCGTTGTTTGCCGCGCGCAACGGCTAATTCTTCATCGTCGACATTCTTGGTGACCGCGGAGCCCGCGCCTACTGTTGCGTTTTTGCCAACGCGTACCGGGGCAACTAATGAGCTGTTCGAGCCAATAAACGCGCCATCATCAATTTCCGTGACAAACTTATTCACGCCGTCGTAGTTACACGTAATGGTGCCTGCGCCAATATTCACCCCAGCGCCAATTTGCGCATCGCCAAGGTAGGTTAAGTGGCTGGCTTTAGAGCCTTTACCCATACGCGTTTTTTTAATTTCAACAAAGTTACCCACTTGCACACCTTCGGCTAAATCAGCGCCAGGACGCAAACGCGCATAAGGCCCTACAGCGCAGTTTTCTGCGAGTACAGCTTCTTCAATCACGCTATTGGCTTTAACCCGTGAGCCTGCACCAATTTTACAGTTGCGCAGCACACAGTTACTTTCGATAACCACGCCTTCGCCAAGTTCCACGCGGCCTTCAAAAATAACATTCACGTCAACCACCACGTCGTTGGCAATGATCACCTCGCCGCGCACATCAACGCGGGCTGGGTCCATTAACGTGGCGCCGTTTAGCATCAGTTGTTCGGCTTGCCATGCTTGGTAAGCGCGTTCTAAGCCTGCTAATTGCACTCGATTGTTGGCACCTTCCACTTCGCTTATGGCTTGTGGTTGCGCAGTGGCAATCTTCACGCCTTCATCAGCCGCCATGGCAACAATGTCGGTGAGGTAGTATTCGCCTTGGGCATTGTTGTTTGACAAGTTACCAAGCCAGCGCTTCAATGCTGCACCTTTTACGGCCATCATGCCGGTGTTCACTTCGCTAATGGCCAGTTGCTCGGCGTTCGCGTCTTTTTGCTCAACAATACCAACCACAGCGCCCGTTGCGTCACGCACAATACGCCCGTAACCAGTTGGGTCTGGCAGGGTAACGGTCAGTAATGCTAAATCGGTATTGGCGGCGGCGTTTAATAACCCTTCTAAGGTTTCTTTGCGCGTGAGCGGTACGTCGCCATATAAAATCAATACGGTTTCATGATCGCCCAGGTGCGGCACCACTTGTTGCACGGCATGGCCGGTACCAAGCTGCTGCGCCTGTTCGACAAAATTTAATTGCTGCTCGGCGAGTTTTTCCATTAAGACATCGCCACCGTGACCATAAATAACATGCACGTGTTCAGGCGCAAGCGTGCGCGCAGTGTCAATCACATGCTGAACCATGGGCTTATGAGCAACCGGGTGTAATACCTTAGGTAAGGCCGAACGCATACGCGTGCCTTTACCTGCGGCAAGTACAACAACACTCAGAGACATGAATCCTTCCGTTTCTGTTTAGTAAATTAAGCGTCTATTTTAATGCTGTTTACAACAAATTAACAGGCGAAAAAAAGACCCACAAACCAAGATTTGCGGGTCTTTTCGATTTTTTAAAGCTGGCGTGCTGATTATTTGCGTAGTTTGCGAATAATCTGCAACTGAGCCATCGCTCGAGCCAGTTCTGCTGCTGCTTCTGCGTAGCTTAAGTCAGAACTTTGATCTGCAATTGCTTCTTCAGCATGTTTCATCGCTTCCAGAGCTTTTTGTTCGTCAAGCTCTTCACCACGAATGGCTGTGTCAGCAAGGACCGAGACGTTATGCGGCTGCACTTCAAGCACACCACCAGCAACGTAGATGATTTCTTCTTCGCCACCTTCTTTAACCACACGCACCATACCTGGCTTGATTGTGGTTAATAACGGGGCGTGACCTGGGTGAATACCCAGCTCACCTTCGCTACCGGTCACTTGCAGGGTCTCAACGGCACCAGAGAACAAACGTTCTTCGGCACTGACCACGTCAAGCTGTACAGTTTTAGCTGCCATTTAAACCTCCCGGTTTATTACATTTTCTTGGCTTTTTCGACCGCTTCTTCGATGCTACCAACCATGTAGAACGCTTGTTCTGGAAGGTCGTCGTAGTCACCGTTTAAGATGCCTTTAAAGCCTGCGATGGTATCTTTCAACGATACGTACTTACCTGGCGAGCCGGTGAATACTTCTGCTACGAAGAATGGCTGTGACAGGAAACGCTGAATTTTACGCGCACGGGCTACGGTCATTTTGTCTTCTTCAGACAATTCGTCCATACCCAAGATTGCGATGATGTCTTTCAGCTCTTTGTAACGCTGTAATACTGACTGTACGCCACGTGCTGTGTCGTAGTGCTCGTTACCGATAACCAGCGGGTCCAACTGACGTGACGTTGAATCCAACGGGTCAACCGCAGGGTAGATACCCAATGACGCGATGTCACGTGACAATACAACGGTCGCGTCTAAGTGCGCGAACGTGGTTGCTGGTGACGGATCGGTCAAGTCATCCGCAGGTACGTATACCGCTTGGATTGACGTGATTGAACCTGTTTTGGTTGAAGTAATACGTTCTTGCAGTACACCCATCTCTTCTGCAAGAGTTGGCTGATAACCTACCGCAGATGGCATACGACCTAACAATGCAGATACTTCCGTACCGGCTAGTGTGTAACGGTAGATGTTATCGACGAAGAACAATACGTCACGACCTTCGTCACGGAACTTCTCTGCCATGGTCAAACCGGTTAACGCAACGCGCAAACGGTTACCAGGAGGCTCGTTCATCTGACCGTAGACCAATGCTACTTTGTCGAGTACGTTTGAATCTTTCATTTCGTGATAGAAGTCATTACCCTCACGCGTACGCTCACCAACACCGGCGAATACTGAGTAGCCGCTGTGCTCGATAGCGATGTTACGGATAAGCTCCATCATGTTTACGGTTTTACCTACACCCGCACCACCGAACAGACCAACTTTACCACCCTTAGCGAACGGACAAATCAAGTCGATTACCTTGATACCGGTCTCTAACAGCTCAGTTGCACTTGACTGTTCTTCGTACGACGGTGCAGCACGGTGAATAGACATACGCTCTTCTTCACCGATATCGCCCGCTTCATCAATTGGCTCGCCCAATACGTTCATGATACGACCGAGGGTTTGTTTACCCACTGGTACCATGATTGGCTCGCCGGTGTTTTGAACGGTAATTCCACGACGCAGACCGTCGGTAGTACCTAGTGCGATACCACGCACAATACCACCGCCTAACTGCTGCTGAACTTCCAGGGTCAGACCCTTGAGGTCACCGTCGGTCACCTGCAGCGCGTCGTATACCTTTGGCACGTCTGTTTGTGGAAATTCGATATCCACAACCGCGCCAATAATTTGCACGACCTTACCTTGACTCATGACATTTCCTCTAACTCTAAAATTCTTGCAAGCTTCGCCTTAAACCGCTTCGGCGCCCGATACAATTTCCGAAATTTCCTGTGTGATCGCAGCTTGGCGCGCTTTGTTGTACACCAATTGCAACTGATCAATAAGGTCTTCGGCGTTGTCGGTAGCGGCTTTCATTGCCACCATCCGCGCTGCCTGTTCACTAGCGATGTTGTCCACTACGCCCTGATACACTGTCGCTTCAACATAACGACAAATCAGCAATTCTAAAATTGGCTGTGGATTCGGCTCATACAAGTAGTCCCAGCTACCTGATTGAACTTCGTCACGAGACTCAGCTTTTGGCAACGGTAGCAACTGCGCTACTGTTGGCTCTTGCTTCATGGTGTTCACAAATTTGTTGTACACCACAAACAGGCGGTCAATTTTGCCTTCATCAAAGGCATCTAACATTACCTGTACTGTCCCGAGCACATCATTCACGCTTGGCTTATCGCCCAAGCCTGATTTTTGCGCCAGTAAACGGCCTCCAAAGCGTTTAAAGAAACCCGTAGCCTTGTTACCAATCGCTGCAAAATCAACATCTACACCGTTGTCTTTGTATGCTTTTGCGTGCTTAACCACCGCTTTAAATTCGTTGGTGTTTAAGCCGCCGCACAAACCGCGGTCAGTTGAAATTACAATGTAGCCAACTCGTTTCACATCGCGCTCTTCTAAGTACGGATGCTTATATTCTAAGTTGGCATGGGCAACATGGCCGATCACCTTGCGAATGCTGTCGGCATACGGACGGCTAGAAGCCATACGTTCCTGCGCCTTTTTCATTTTGGACGCAGCAACCATTTCCATTGCGCTGGTGATCTTCTGAGTATTGTTAATACTCCCGATCTTGGTTTTTATCTCTTTACCGCCGGCCATGATATTCTCCTGTTAACTCAACGACTTGTGGCTACACACCCGTGTAGCCACGCTCCGCTTACCAAGACTGCGTCTTCTTGAAGGTTTTCAGGCCTTCGTGCAGCTTCGCTTCGATGTCGTCGTTATAGTTGCCAGTTTTATCAATATCAGCCATTAGTTCAGCGTGCTCGCTACGCATGTACGAAATTAACGCACCTTCGAAGTCGAGGATTTTGTCTTTCTCTACGTCTTTCAGGTAACCCTTTTCTGCAGAGAAAATAGACACTGCCATTTCAGCCACGCTCATTGGCTTATATTGGTTCTGTTTCATCAGTTCAGTAACACGCTGACCGTGCTCTAACTGCGCGCGAGTTGCTTCGTCTAAGTCTGAAGCGAACTGAGCAAACGCCGCCAATTCACGATACTGTGCTAATGCCAAACGGATACCACCACCAAGTTTCTTAATGATCTTGGTTTGGGCTGCACCACCTACACGCGATACCGAGATACCTGCGTTTACAGCAGGGCGGATACCGGCGTTGAACAAGTCAGTTTCTAAGAAGATCTGACCGTCGGTGATTGAAATCACGTTGGTTGGTACGAACGCAGATACGTCACCCGCTTGGGTTTCGATAATTGGTAGCGCCGTTAATGAACCGGTTTGACCTTTTACTTCACCGTTGGTGTACTTTTCAACGTAGTCAGCGTTTACACGCGCTGCACGCTCAAGCAAACGTGAGTGAAGATAGAATACGTCACCTGGGTATGCTTCACGACCTGGCGGACGACGTAGCAACAATGAAATTTGACGATAAGCAACAGCTTGCTTCGACAAGTCATCGTATACGATCAATGCGTCTTCACCGCGGTCACGGAAGTATTCACCCATGGTACAACCTGAGTAGGCTGCCAAGTATTGCAACGCTGCTGATTCAGAAGCAGATGCTGCAACAACAATGGTGTTTTCCAATGCGCCGTGTTCTTCAAGCTTGCGTACGACGTTAGCAATGGTCGATGCTTTCTGACCGATTGCTACGTACACACACTTAATGCCTGAGTTTTTCTGGTTGATAATGGCATCGATAGCCAAAGCCGTTTTACCGGTTTGACGGTCACCGATGATCAACTCACGCTGACCACGACCAACTGGAATCATGGCGTCGATTGATTTGTAACCAGTTTGTACTGGTTGATCAACGGATTGACGCTCGATAACACCTGGTGCGATTTTTTCAACTGGCTCAAAGCCGTCTGCATCAATCGGACCTTTACCGTCAATTGGCTCACCCAAGGTGTTTACCACGCGGCCTAACAAGGCACGACCAACCGGTACTTCTAAGATACGGCCAGTAGATTTAACTTTTACGCCTTCTTGCAAGTCGGCATATGGACCCATAACAACGGCACCAACGGTGTCGCGCTCAAGGTTCAATGCGATTGCGTAACGATTGCCAGGAAGCTCAACCATCTCACCTTGCATACAGTCTGCAAGGCCGTGAATGCGAATAATACCGTCGGTTACAGATACGATGGTACCTTCGTTACGAGCTTCACTGACCACTTCGAACTGTTCAATTCGTTTTTTGATCAGCTCTGCGATTTCATTTGAATTCAGTTGCATGCTCAAGTCCCCAATTAGGATTGCAGTGCGTGTGCAAGTCGATCTAACTTGCCGCGCACCGTGCCGTCGATTACCGTGTCACCAGCTTTAATGTATAAGCCACTGACAATTGCTGCATCGACAATGCAATTCAGCTTAACTTTGCGTGAAAAACGTTGCTCTAACGTTTTCGCTAGATTGTCTTGCTGCTTCTTCGTCAATTTCACCGCAGAAGTTACGTCTACCGCGATTTCTTTTTCGTAGTCGGCGCGCAATTCAGCGAACAGCGCAACCACAGCAGATAAAGCTTTCAAACGGCCGTTTTCGGCCATAACGCGAACAAAATTCTGGCCTTTATCGTCCAGTTGCTCACCACATACGTTCATGAAAACTTCAATTTTCTTATCTAGCGTTTCAGCGCTACTCAAAAACATGGCCATAGTAGCGTCTTCTGCAACCGCAGTCGCAAACGCCAACATTTCGTGCCATTTCTCGATAGCGCCGTTCTCTACTGCAAAATCAAAAGCTGCTTTTGCATAGGGGCGAGCAACCGTAGTCAATTCTGACATTTGCACAAACCCCTTTGGTTAGAGTTCAGCGACCAGTTTTTCAACAATGTCACTGTGAGCGTCTTTATCAATTTCACGCTCGATGATTTTGCTTGCACCAGCAACAGCCAATACAGCTACTTGCTTGCGCAATTCTTCGCGTAAGCGATTGCGTTCAGCTTCAACTTCAGCATGACCAGCAGCAATAATTGCTTCGCGCTCGGTTTCGCCACGTTGTTTGCCTTCATCAACCGTTTGCTCTGCGCGTTTCTTCGCTTGAGCAATGATTTCGGCAGCTTGAGCTTTCGCTTCTTTAAGTTCGTCAGCAATTTTTGCCTGAGCAAGCTCTAAGTCTTTTTCGGCACGTTCGCCGGCTGCAAGACCATCAGCAATTTTCTTCTGACGAGCTTCAATCGCATTATTAAGCGGAGGCCATACGAACTTCATACAAAACAGTACGAAGACGATGAACGCGATTAATTCTCCGATCAGGGTCATGTTTATATTCATTAACCCCCCCTCCTATAAGTTCTATCGTTCGAAAGTTGAATGGCTTATTAAGCAGCGAACAATAAGAACATGGCGATACCAACACCGATCATAGCAACGGCATCGATAAGACCAGCTAGGATGAACATTTTAACTTGCAAAGAAGGTGCTAATTCTGGCTGACGTGCACACGCTTCCAAGAATTTACCACCCATGTTACCGAAGCCAAGACCAGTACCGATAGCACCGAAACCGATCAATAAAGCTACAGCGATATATTTAAGACCTAATGCTAGTTCCATTGTTTTCTCCAATATTTCAAAGGTTAAGTTAAAAAATAAACGTTAATACAAAAATTAATGGCTTTCTGAGCTGGCCATGCTTAAGTAAACAATGGTCAACATCATGAATACGAATGCTTGCAGTACAATAACCAGAATGTGGAACACCGCCCACACAAAGTGCAATGGCAACTGGAATAGGCCAATAGCACCAATCAAGATGAAGATCATCTCGCCAGCATACAAGTTACCGAATAGACGCAAAGCCAATGAAAACGGCTTCGCAACCAAAGCAATGGTTTCTAACAGCAAGTTAAATGGAATCAAGATAGCTTGAACCACTGGGTTGCTCGCATGAAACGGATGCAGGGTTAATTCTTTAATAAAGCCCAACACGCCTTTGATGCGAATGGCATAACCAATCATCAACAAGAATACGCCAGCCGCTAAGCCAACGGTCATGTTCAAATCGGTTGTTGGTACAATTTTCATGTACACGTCGTGCGAGTCCATGCCAAAGAATGTCGCGCCAACCCAACCCGCAAATGCAGGTAAGAAGTCAACTGGCACTAAGTCCATTAAGTTCATCAGGAATACCCAGACGAAAATAGTTAGTGCTAATGGGGCAATGAGTTTGCTTTTACCATGGAAGGTATCGCGAACGTTGTCTGATACTAGCTCAACGATCATTTCGATAAAGCATTGTAGTTTACCAGGAACGCCAGTATCTGCTTTCTTTGCCGCCGAGCGGAAGATCATTAAAAACAGAATACCCAGTCCGATAGACCAAGCGAGGGTGTCAATGTGCCATGTCCAGAAACCTGCTTCACTACACGCTTTGTTGAACTCGATACCGGCGTCGGTTGAGCACATTTTTGCGTTCGTTAAGTGGTGCTGGATATGGCCTTGGAGCGTTAACTCTTCTGCAGCCATGTTGTTTCCCACAATTTTAAGTTGATTTTAAAAGTAAAATTGGTGCTAGCCATTGCACAATAAGGGCTGCAGTGTAGCCGCTAACAACCGCGCTAAGCGGGAGCGATGTCAACACCAACAGGCCTACAAGCAAGGCCCCGGCAAGGATTAATTTCAACGCCTCGCCGGCAAAAAAGTTACTTACTATGTCTTTTGCAGAGCGTGCGCCACCTATTGCGAAAGCGCGCCATGCGAAGAGTGCTGTTGGAATAACTACGGCTAATCCGCCGCCCACAACACCCCAAAAATATGTATATCCAGCAATGGGTTGTACCAAAGAAAACACGCAAGCCAATAAAAATATGGCGCCAATTTGCACGCGAATTAACTTCGCTGCGAGCTGTTTTCCTGTTGCTGTCATTGTTTGTTTCACGGGCTAAAAACCTCGGTTAAAAGCCCGCGATAGTATAAAGATTTGGCGTTGAATTGCAAACAAATTGGGACGGCTAGCTGTCGTGTTCTAATTGAAAATGCGTCAAGATGCCATCAAGCTCATCTAAACTGCTGTAATTAATCACGACTTTGCCTTTTCCTTTACGCCCGTGGTTAATTGCCACGTTGGCACCAAGGCGTTCACTGATAAGCTTCTCAAGCCGCTGAATATCAGCATCTGGCTGAGGTTTTGCGGCTTTTTCTTTGGCGGGTTCTAATGCTTGGCGAACCAATTTTTCGGCTTCTCGCACTGTCATGCCTTTGGCGGCAATTTGCCGTGCAATTTCAGCCTGAGGTTCGCCTTCAAGCGCTAACAATAACTTGGCGTGGCCTAGTTCAATGTCACCACGTTCCAGCAAGGTTTTGGTTTCTTGCTGTAAGTTATTCAAACGCAATAAGTTGGTCACGGTTGCACGTGACTTACCCACGGCGTCAGCGACTTCTTGATGGGTTAATTGAAACTCGGTGAGCAAGCGTTGTAACGCCGTGGCTTCTTCCATCGCGTTTAAGTCTTCACGCTGAATATTTTCAATCAGTGCAATGGCCACTGCAGCTTCATCGGGTACCGGCTTAATTAAACACGGAACTTCTGGCAAACGCGCCATTTGCGCGGCACGCCAACGGCGCTCACCGGCAATAATTTCATACTTTTCGTGGGCGACTTCGCGCACCACAATAGGTTGAATAATGCCTTGCGCCTTAATTGACGCAGCCAAGTCTTCAAGGGCCTCG
Organism: Gammaproteobacteria bacterium; assembly: GCA_018222985.1. Taxonomy (GTDB): domain Bacteria; phylum Pseudomonadota; class Gammaproteobacteria; order Enterobacterales; family Alteromonadaceae; genus Pseudidiomarina. The sequence goes on along the minus strand of JAAEZG010000008.1, from coordinate 94,219 downwards.
GGGGTCATATCTTTACGGGGTTGGTATTTACCCGGCTGCAACCATTCAATCGGCAACTTTTGCAGTTCACCTTTGGTATAGTCAACGTCAGGCACAGCGTCGTGTTGTTCTTTGTCACGCGCCGTTTTGCTAGTTGTCAGTAACGCGTCTAAGCCGCGTCCAAGTCCTCGTTTTTTGGCAGACATAAAGCGTGTTTCCCTTAAGCTTCAGCCGCTGCTTCGGCCTTTTTTTGTTGTTCTGCGCGGCGAATAAGTTCGCCTGCAAGCGCTAAGTAGGCTTTGGCACCAGCCGATGATTTATCATAGTACATGGCCGGAGCACCAAAACTAGGTGCCTCAGCAAGGCGCACGTTGCGTGGAATAACCGTGCGGTAAACTTTTTCGCCAAAATGCGTTTTCAATTGTTCCGAAACATCGTTCGCTAGGCGATTACGTGGGTCGTACATGGTACGCAGAATACCTTCAATTGTTAAGCGTGGATTCACCGCTTCGGCCAGGCGCTCAATGGTATCCATTAATGCAGTTAACCCTTCTAGCGCAAAATACTCACACTGCATTGGTACTAAAACCGAGTCAGCAGCGGCCATGGCGTTAACCGTAAGCATGCTCAAACTTGGTGGGCAGTCGATAAAAATGAAATCGTAATCGTCAACAACTGGCTTTAACGCTTGTGCCAAACGTTGCTCACGGGCAAATTCTTCCATCAGTTTAATACCGGCCGCGGTGGTATCGCTATTGGCGGCAATGAGGTGATATTTGCCATTGGTTTCGCGAATAATCACGTCTTTGGCAGGCTTTTGTTCAATCAACAGTTCGTAAGCGGTATTGTCCACGTCGTATTTATCAACGCCGCTACCCATGGTTGCGTTGCCTTGCGGATCAAGATCGATTAATAATACTTTGCGCCGTGTTGCCGCCATAGAGGCTGCTAAGTTCACCGCTGTGGTGGTTTTCCCTACACCACCTTTTTGATTCGCAACTGCAATAATTCTGCCCACAGGACTAACCTCTCGTTGTAATTATGGCCAAATGGCGTTCGCCATCGGCTTCGGGAACCTGTAATCGAATAATCTGTTCAACCTGATATTTTGCTGGAATATCAGCAATTTCGGCTTCTGGGTAGACGCCTTTCAAGGCATAAAATTTGCCCTGGTCATTCGGTAAATGCCCGCACCAATTCAGCATATCACTAAGCGAGGCAAAGGCTCTACTTATCACCCCATCAAATTTTAGGTCAGGTTGATAGTCTTCTACGCGGCTTTGCACAGCCGTTACATTCTTAAGGCCTAACTGATGACACACCTGGCGAATAAATCGAATGCGTTTACCTAAGCTGTCTAACAACACAAATTCTTGATCAGGGGCGGCAATGGCCAGTGGCAAACCTGGTAAACCAGGGCCGGTGCCAACGTCTATGAAACGTTGTCCCTGCAAATGTGGTAATACCACCAAGCTATCTAAAATATGGCGACTGAGCATCTGCTGTGGGTCGCGCACTGAGGTTAGATTATAGGCTTTATTCCATTTGTCCAACTGCTCAACCAAGGTGACTAACTGCTGTTGTTGATGCTCGTTTATATTTAGCGTGGTTTGCGCTAATAATTTTTGTAATTTTGTCAGCATGAGTTAAGCGCTTTTCCGCAATAGGCCTTGTTTTTTCAAATGCACAAGCAACATAGAAATAGCCGCTGGCGTAATACCTGAAATGCGTGACGCTTTGCCCACTGTTTCAGGTTGGTGTTGATTTAACTTCGCCACCACTTCGTTCGACAGCCCCTTAATAGTCCCGTAATCGAAATTGAGCGGTAATTTGGTATTTTCATGACGCTGTTGCTTGGCAATTTCGTCTTGTTGACGCGCAATATAACCCGCGTATTTGGTTTGAATTTCAACTTGTTCAGCTGCTTTCTCGTCGGTTAAACCAGGGCCTATCGCGTCAATTTTCATTAACTCACTGTAGGTAATTTCTGGCCGACGCAATAATTCTTCAGCGTTTACTTCGCGTGTAATTGGCGTTTTAACCAATGCATTAACTTGTTCCACGGCAGAGTGATCTTTATGGATCCAAGTACCGCGCAAACGTTGTTGTTCTTGTTCAATCGATTCGAGTTTGTGTTCAAACGCCGTCCAGCGCACATCATCAACCAAACCTAATTGGCGACCTTGCGCGGTCATACGCATGTCAGCGTTGTCTTCGCGTAATAGCAAGCGGTATTCAGCACGTGAAGTAAACATGCGATACGGCTCTTTGGTTCCTAGGGTACTTAAGTCGTCAATAAGTACGCCCATGTACGACTGATCGCGGCGAGGCGCCCAACCGTCTTTGTCTTGTACTTGCAAGGCAGCATTGGTACCGGCCACTAAGCCTTGCGCACCGGCTTCTTCATAACCGGTGGTACCGTTAATTTGGCCAGCAAAAAACAACCCCTGAATATATTTAGTTTCTAGGGTTTGTTTGAGATCGCGCGGATCAAAATAGTCATATTCAATGGCATAACCGGGGCGCGTTATATGCGCATTTTCGAAGCCTCGAATAGAGCGTACCAACTCAACCTGAACATCAAATGGCAAACTTGTGGAAATACCATTTGGGTAAACCTCGTTAGTGGTTAGGCCTTCTGGTTCGACAAATATCTGGTGCGAGTTTTTATCGCTAAAGCGCATGACTTTGTCTTCAATTGAAGGGCAATAGCGCGGACCAACGCCTTCAATAACGCCAGAATACATGGGTGAGCGATCAAGCCCACCATGAATAATTTGATGGGTACGCTCGTTAGTATGTGTGATCCAGCATGAAATTTGCTGCGGATGATCCGCTTGCGAGCCCATAAACGAGAATATGGGTGTTGGCGTGTCACCAGGTTGTTCTTGCATAACGCTAAAGTCGATCGTTTTGGCGTCAATACGCGGTGGCGTACCGGTTTTTAAGCGATCTACACGCAATGGCAACTCACGTAAACGGCGTGCTAAATTGTTGGCCGGAGGATCGCCTGCACGGCCACCTTGATAGTTGTTTAAACCAATATGAATTTGACCACCCAAAAACGTACCAACGGTTAATACCACAGTTTTGGCTGAAAACTTCAAACCCATTTGGGTAACAACACCTACCACGCGATCATTTTCAACGATCAGATCGTCACATGCTTGCTGAAACAAACTTAAATTAGGTTGGTTTTCTAACATATGTCGAATAGCTGCTTTGTACAAAGCGCGATCGGCTTGAGCACGAGTTGCACGAACTGCAGGGCCTTTCGAAGAGTTCAATGTACGAAACTGAATACCCGCTTTGTCGGCCGCTATGGCCATAGCACCACCAAGCGCATCAATTTCTTTGACTAAATGGCCTTTACCAATACCACCAATAGCTGGGTTGCAAGACATTTGCCCCAGCGTGTCAATGTTGTGCGTTAGCAACAGAGTGTTACAGCCCATGCGAGCTGATGCTAATGCAGCTTCAGTGCCGGCATGTCCACCACCAATGACAATAACGTCATAATGCTGGTGGTAAGTATTGGTATTTGGCATACAGTGCGATCCTAGAACGTCAGTGATGTCTTTAATAAAACGTAGCCGGATATTTTAACCTGAATTGGCTCAGATCAAAACGGTTAAATTTTAGTCGTGGTTTATGGATGAATTTGTGCTGAATACCTTAAGGATCTAAGTAAATAAATTAAGATCTTTTTTTTGATCTTTTTTATTACTCTTACTATTAGCTTTGGGAATTTTGTGGATAACCCAAGCTAAGCCATATCGGGTAAGGATCAAAACGATCCGCTAACATGTGATCAGATCATGATCCTTTCGGTGATCAACCAGTGGATAACTAGGCTACTTATACACAGGGTAAGTTATTCACAGAGTTATGCAGTGGGTATGTACAGGGTTCGTTTGATCTTATACATAGGATTATTCACAAAGATTTGATGAAATTTTCAAGCCATGTTGATGATTTTTCATCCGGATCATCTTGTGACATATCTATTTCAAGGTGTGTGATCAGGCGTTTTGCACCTAATATCGCGAGCATTGCATCGCAATCACGCCCTGCTGCACAGTAGGTGTCATAGCAGCTGTCACCAACGGCGATAACGCCATAGTTAAGCCCATTTAAGCTGGGTTTGTGTTGATGTAACTCCTGAGCAAAGTCGAGCATACTATCGGCATAGTCACCTGCACCGTGGCTTGCAACGCAGCATAGCCACACAGAGTCAGGATTTAGAGCTTCAATAAGATTCGAATAATCAGGTTCATAATGCATGTTGGTGCTGTGACCGGCTTGCTGAAGTTGGTTGGCGAGTTGATCAGCTAAGTATTCGGTATTTCCAGATGTGGTTGCGACAAGAATGTCGATAGCAGCCATGGGGTTTGTTCCTACTTAATTGAATGCGAGAGCATTAAACGGCAACGACAACTTTATTGCGACCTTTTTGTTTTGCTTCGCTAGTTGCTTGTTGTGCGCGTTGAATTGTTTCATCAAAGCTTTCACCGAATTGTACTTGCACCACGCCAAAGCTGCCACGAATTGGTAAAACTAATTCGTCAATACGCAGTACAGGCATTTTGCGACGAATTTCTTCGGCGCGTTGTTGGGCCTGGGAAAGATCTAAGTTTGGCATAAAGACAATAAAGCGGTCGCCGCGATAGCGAGATAGAATTTCACTGTCACGTAACTCGGTTTTTAAAATAGCGGACAGCTGTTGTAATACTTTGTCACCGACGTCTTCGCCATACTCATTATTAATGAGCGCAAAGCGGTCAATGTCAAATAGCGCTAAGCTGTGATTTTGATTGGGTTTTGATGATTTGATTACTTGTTCTACTAAGGTTTTGGTTAGCCAGCGCGTAGGTAATTGCGTGAGCAAATCAAGCATGGCGAGTTCTTTGAGCGCATTGTTTTGCTGGGCTAAAGCGGGCACCGTAATTGCAAAATAAGCCATAAAGGCCATAACAAATAACGCGAACTGGTACGTAATAGCTTGGTCGGTCACGTTAAATAAACCAACACCAAAGGCAATGACAGACGTTATGACTAATAAGCTTATTGAGGCGCGAGACGTACGTTCAGTAAATACAATCCACAATTGCGGAATAGCTAAAAAGAAAATGAAGTAAGCCACACCAGGGTGATCGATTGCGCGGTCAAGCAGCATAATTGAAATGATAATCACGATAGCGAGGCTAAGCTTTACAATAAACGAAGCATAATTTGGGCTTAAACGTTTATCGTGTTCGAAGAATATTTCTATCCACGATAAGTTTTGACCGGTTAGCTTAGGCAGAATAAGTGCCAATATTGGCGTAACCACAATGACACCAATCAGATCGCCTAGCCACCAAGCGAACCAACCGTCAGCAATAATGTTTTGATAGTCATCGGTGGCATAGGCCCACACCAGTAATCCGGAAAATGTCGCGAACAACGCTGAAACTATAAAAATGACCAGTAAACCAATAATTTTTAGCGGCATTGGTTTTTGTACATAATGGCTCAGCCAAAAGCGCGCGGTTAATCCGCCGGCGCCATATGACAAGGTATGTACAAGAGAGAATAATAACGACGTTGCAAGATGAGTTGGGTCAAATCCATTTTCAAATTGTGTTTGAAAATGAAAAGAAACAAACCAAATACCGAAAAACACGGGAAAGAAACCGCGTTTACCCAGCACTAAAAACGCAGCAAATGAAACGCCGGCAGGCATATACCAGAGGCTGATAAACTCAGCGTAAGCCATTAGGTTTGAAGCATAAAAAGAGCTCACCCAAAGCGCAAAAACGAAAACAAAGGTGCTGATTTTCAAACGCCATCCTTAAGTACGTGAGTACGTCTTTTGTTTTAGTAACTGTTTGTCTGCACGTTCTATTGCGAGTTTTAAGCTTTCTTCTGGCGCTATTTCTACTACGCCAAAACTACCTTGTATAACGAATGGGCGATCATGGTTGTTGGCTTGAGCTAATTCAAGCTTTATTCGTTCAACTATATTGGTTGCGCCTTGCAAATTTTCTTTCGCTAAAAGCAGAATAAACTCATCGCCACCATAACGCGCAAATAAGTCATTTTCTCGTAACGATTGTTGCACTATTTTTGCTGTGGTTACAAGCGCTTGGTCACCAGTGGCATGGCCGTAATTGTCGTTAATGGCTTTAAATTTGTCCAGATCAAATAACACCAACGACATGGGATAATTACGCCGGTCAGCTAACATTAATTTTGCTTGTTCAGCAAAGTGTTGACGATTGGCTATTTGAGTTAAGCCATCGGTGTTGCTGCGTTTCAATAAATAATTGTTGGTTGTAATTAAACTTGGTACGGCCATACCGAAATAAGCATTGGCACTAATGACACAAAGCGCGAATTGGTAGGTAATGGCGCTGGAGTTCATGTCTAAAATTTGAAACGACAGGGTAATAAAAATAGCTAATACGCTTAAACTAACACATTGGCGAGGAATACTTTCGGTGAACACAATCCACATTTGTGGAATACACAAAAAGAAAATGAAGTAAGCAAATTCGGGGTTTTCCAACCAAGCATCGAGCATTAAGTGGATAGTCGTCAAACTTAATAAAACACCGAGTTTGAAAATAAATGGCGACCATGCACGTTTCGGTGATTTGTCATAGCGAAATGCAAAAAGACGGCTGTCACGTTTAGCATCAGGCCAAATTCTTGCAAAAAGTAGGAGAAAAACAGGTGTTAGAATATAAACACCGGCGAGATCACCTATCCACCAAGGTAGCCATATTGCTGAATTAGCACTTTCAATTAGCATTTCAGTAGCATTGAGTGTGGCAATACTTAGAAATGTTGCCACTAAGGTGGTGATAAAAGCACAGAGCAAAAACGTCAGAATTTTTTGCACGATTTGCAGGTGGTTAAAGTGACCGATAAAAAACCGACAAGCCATGCCACCAATGCCGTAAATCACCACATGTACAAGTGCAAACGGCATTGCTCTAGCTAGTGAATCAGACAGGGGGAGTGGTTCGGTTGTTGAAAAATTCAAACCAATGGTTGTGGCAAGCGCGGCCAAAAATATGGGCACGGCTGCATGCCATCGAAACATAATAAAGGCTGCAAACGAAAGCCCTGCAGGAATAAACCACAAGCTAGCGTGGGCTTGATATTCCATCAACCCAGACAAGTGCCACGTAATAATCCATAGTGCAAATAATAATGCAAACGGAAGTAGTGCGCGTCTCGCTATCAACTTAATCATCCTTTTCAGTTGGTACCCTAACTTTAAGCCAGAATTCAAAACACGACAAATGGTTAATTTTCACGCCCAGTGCAATGGAGCACAAAGTGTATTCTTGCTAAAGTACGCGGAATATATTTTATCTAATCATCTAAGTACTTAGAGAATTAACAGAGAATTAATCATGAACAAATCAAAGGTGTGGTTCGTTGCTGGGCTAGTATTTGCTGGCACTATACAATTTGCGCAAGCGTCAGCTGTGTCGCAAACTAAGGGCAACTTTGTCGATAAATTTCGTCAGCTCGACGAAGTGTTGCCAACGCCCAATGTGTATCGTAATGCAGCGGGTGAGCCGGGTGAAAGTTACTGGCAACAGCAAGCAAATTACACCATTAAGGTTCGTTTAGACGAACAAAAACGTCGTATTGATGCCCAAGAGACGATTCAGTACCACAATAACTCGCCGTATACGCTGAAATATATTTGGATTCAGCTTGACCAGAATATTTTCCGCAATGACTCTATTGCTGAACGAACGTCGACGTTTAACAGCAAGCCAGATACAAGCCTAGGTGGTATTGATAAACCGGCGAAAATTTCATTGAATCAATTACGCCGTCAGCAGTTCATGGCTGACAACGAATTGGGTTTTAGCATTGATAAAATTGCGGATTCACGCGGTCGCGCTTTAGATTTTGTGATTGTCGGCACCAATATGCGCGTTGATTTGCCAACGCCTTTAAAACCGAATCAAAAAACCGAGCTTGCCATTGACTTCGGCTTCAATATTGTTGAAGAAGACGCTGTTGGCGCACGTTCAGGTTACGAGCACTTCCCTGACGATGCACGTGAAGGCGGCAACGATATTTTTTTAATGGCGCAATGGTACCCGCGCGTCGCCGCGTTTACCGATTATGAAGCCTGGACCAACAAAGAATTTTTAGGCCGCGGAGAATTTACCCAAGAATTTGGCGACTTCACGGTTGAAATTGACGTACCCGCTGATCACATCGTGTCATCTACCGGTGTTTTACAAAACCCGCGTCAGGTGCTGAGTAATACCCAGCGCGAGCGCTTAGAACAAGCGGAAAAAGCCGACAAACCGGTTTTTATTGTTACCCCAGAAGAAGCGCTTGAGAACGAAAAAGCCGGCACCGATAAACGCAAAGTTTGGAAGTTCAGTGCAGAAAATGTTCGTGACTTTGCTTGGGCGAGCTCACGTAAGTTTATTTGGGACGCACAAGGTTACCAGCAAGGCGGTGATGTGCAGCCATTGGTTATGGCCATGAGTTTTTACCCGAAAGAAGGTGGCGAACTGTGGGAAAAATACTCAACGGCTTCGGTCATTCACACCATGGAAGTGTATTCGCGCTTCTCGTTTGACTATCCATACCCAACGTCACAGTCTGTGAATGGCCCTGTGGGCGGCATGGAATACCCAATGATTACGTTCAATGGGCCGCGGACAATTTTGCAAGATGACGGCAGCCGTACTTATTCATTGTCAGAAAAACGTTTTTTAATCGGTGTCGTTATTCATGAAATTGGCCATATTTATTTCCCAATGATTGTGAATTCAGACGAGCGTCAATGGACCTGGATGGATGAAGGCTTAAATAGCTTTTTAGATGGTGTTGCCGGCCGCGAATGGGACCCAAGCATACCTTGGGGTGTCGAGCCGCGATCTATTGTTGACTATATGAAGTCAACCAACCAAGTACCGATTATGACGCAGTCGGATAGCGTATTAAATTTAGGCCCGAACGCGTACACCAAGCCAGCTGCGGCATTGAATATTTTGCGCGAAGTTATCTTAGGCCGTGAACTATTTGATTATGCGTTTAAAGAATATGCGCAGCGCTGGGCATTTAAACGCCCAACCCCAGCTGATTTCTTCCGTACCATGGAAGAAGCCTCTGGCGTTGATCTAGATTGGTTCTGGCGCGGTTGGTTCTATTCAACAGACCATGTCGATATTAGTTTGGATAGAGTTTATAAGTTACGTTTAGACACCAAAGACCCAGATATTGACTGGGAGCGTCGTCGTCAAGAAGAGGCGGATAAACCAACGCCATTATTTGTGCAGCGTAACCAAGCCGAAGGTCGTAAAACATGGGTTGAATTAAACCCAGGCGTGCGTGATTTCCATGACGACAATGACCGCTTTACGGTAACCAACAAGCAACGCAACGCTTATCAAAGTTTCTTGGAAAAACTAGAGCCGTGGGAGCGTCGTGTATTTGAGCGAGCGGTAGCAGAAGACAAAAACTATTACGTGCTTGATTTCAAAAACCTTGGCGGTTTGGTCATGCCTATTTTGTTACAAGCAACCTACTCGGATGGCACCACAGAAAGCTTAAATATTCCTGCTGAAATTTGGCGTCGCAACGCGCAGTCGGTGAGTAAGCTTATTGTGACCGACAAAGAAGTGGTGGAATTTGCGGTAGACCCGAACTGGGAAACTGCAGATGTTGATATTGAAAACAACTATTATCCGCGCCGCATTATGCCGTCGCGCATTGAAGCGTTTAAATATAACCGGTCAACCGATCATATTTCACGTGACTTAATGCAAGACGCGAAAACCAAACTGAAGTCGGCAGAATCTGAAGATAACAAAACTGAAGAAAACCAAGAAGAGGAACAAAATTAATGCGTACCTTTTGGCTCGCATTCATGGTGCTAATTGGGGTGAGCGCAGCAAGCGCTCACCAACTTAGAACCGCTAGCACCACAGTATTGTTTAATGAGCGCACCGGTAACATTGAAGTGTTACATCGGTTCTTTTTGCATGACGCCGAGCACGCAGTTAAACAATTGTTTGATAAAAAAGCCGATATTCATCAGCTAGAGCGAACCCGTGAGCAATTTAGCGACTATGTGCAACAGCGGTTTGGGCTGGCAACGTTAGATGATCAAAAACTACCGCTGAGCCATGTTGGCTATGAAATTGACGGCAATAATTTCTGGGTGTACCAAGAAGCGCCGATAGTCCCCAATTTAAAAGGCTTGAAAATACGGCACAAAGCGTTGCAAGACGTATGGCAGAGCCAACAAAATTTAGTTAATGTTGAAGGCAATGGCCCACTGCAAAGTGTGACATTTAATTCTGCAGATAACTGGCTAGAAGTTTACTTTTAGGCCTGTCATTTCGGTATAAAAGTAAAAACGTTACCGGCGCCGATAATGGAGGTTGCCATGCTACGTGTTTTATTAGCTTTTTTCATTGCGGTTGTTGGCGCTGCTTTGGTTGGCAGCGTTATGCAGACACAATTTAACTTGGCGGAAATAACCGCATTGTCGGTAAGTGTTGATATGCCAACCCGTATGAACACCATTGTTCATGATCTGCTGCACTTCGGCCCAGTGTTTGCGGCTATGTTAATTCCTACCTTACTCATTGCTTTCATGATTGCTTGGCTAGTTGCCAAACGTTTCACGCGGTTTGAGCGGTGGTGGTTTATCGTTGGTGGCGGTTTGGGCCTAGCCACAGCCTTTATTATTATTGACTCTCTTGCCCCAATGCCGACTTTAATTGCAGCGAACCGTACTACGTTAGGGTTTGTTTTAATGAGCGCGACAGGTGCCTTTGCCGGTTGGATATTCGATAGGCTGTGGCATCCACAAGCGCAAGAGCTGAACGAGGAGCTGCCGAAATGATCAGGTTATGGGGTTACCTCGCTATGGCCTTGGTGTTGGTGGTGGGAGCTTTGCCGGGCGCAGCGGCCACCACTAAAACCACCGTTATAGCAACAGATTTAGCGTTTCCTTGGTCAATGGCGGCCTTGCCGGAAGGCGGGTTTGTGGTCACGCTGCGCGGCGGGCAGCTAATTTATGTTGCACCGAATGGCAATCAGCAACCGATAGAACTTAGTCTTCCAGATCTTTATGCAACCGCGCAGGCGGGATTATTTGAAGTGCTTTTGGCGCCGGATTTTTCCAGCACACGTGAATTGGTATTAAGTTATGCCTGCGGTAGCGAGGCGGCTAATAACACCTGCGTGGTTAAAGGCACTTTGTCAGCACAAGCACCCTATAGCGTATTTAACACCCAGAATATTTTTACAGCGTTACCGAAAAAAGCCGGCGCCGCGCATTTTGGTGCACGTATGACATGGCTTGCCGATAACACTTTGCTAGTGGCCTTAGGTGATGGGTTTGTTCACCGCGAACAGGCGCAGCAATTAGATAATCACCTTGGCAAAATAGTCCGCATTCATCGCGATGGCAGCACCCCAAACGATAACCCCTACAAGCACAGCCAGGCTTCGCAAATTTTTAGTTATGGTCATCGAAATGTGCAAGGTTTGATCTATGATGAACAGCGTGATGCCATATGGCAGCACGAACACGGCCCTAAAGGCGGTGATGAACTCAATAAAATTGTGGCTGGTGGTAACTATGGCTGGCCTATTGCAACCTACGGCATTGATTACACGGGCGCGAAAGTTTCACCGTTTAACCAGTTACCGGGCGTGAAAGCGCCGCTGTATACGTGGACACCATCGCTAGCACCTGCTGGTTTAGCTTTGTACAACGGTGATTTGTTGGTGTCGCACTTGGTTGGAAGGCGCTTACAACGGTTTCAATACAGTAACGACAGCTGGACGTTAACCGATGAGTACCTAAGCGAATTAGGCCAGCGTATACGGGCAGTGTATACCAGCCCAGACAATGAAGTTTATGTGCTTACCGACAGCGCCGAAGGCCAATTAATTAAAGTGGAATTACCATGAAAATTATTCAGTCTCTAATTTTTACCGTAGCAATGGCAGTTATGGCTACGTTTGCAGCGCCCAGTGCACAGGCATACGGCGGTATTGGCCACCATGCGTTTTGCGAAATAACTTACACATTGGTGAAGCCAGCAACACGAGCGCGGCTCGACAAAATGGTGGCGGAACACCCTGACTACGAAGACTTTGGTAACATTTGTAGTTGGGCCGATCATATTAAAAGTAACGACCAATGGGACTGGGCAAAGCCACATCATTATGTGAACTTCCCGCGTTCAGAAGCCAAAGTTCGCGCTAAAGATTGCAGCAACAAAGGCTGTATTTTGAGTGCCATTCAACATCATTACAACGTATTAAAGCATGACCCAAACGACTGGGTGGCATTGGCGTTTTTAGTGCATTTTATGGGTGACTTACACCAACCCATGCACGTGAGTTTTGCTGATGACTTAGGTGGCAACCGAGCTAACTTAGTTTACTTTGATCAACCAACTAATTTGCATCGGTTGTGGGACACAGATATGTTTGCCAAGCGTGGTGGTGAGCAAAGTAGCGTCAAAGCACAGGAGCTAACCAAAGAGCTTGAGCCATTAGCGCCGCTTTCGGTGAACCCAGAGCAAACCTTGGCGTGGGCCAATGAGTCAGCAGCCATTACCCGGCGAATTTATTCAAACTACCGTGAAGGCCAAGAAATAGCTGACGATTATACCGCGCAGTGGGGGCCTGTATTGGAGCAACGCATGCAACAAGGTGCGCAGCGGTTGGCCGCTATTCTTGATGGGCTATATGCGAACGAGTAACTAATTAAGCTTTAGAATTAAGGCGCTGTGGAGTGGTTTCTTGGCTACCGTCAGCGCCATAAATAGCTGCGCCACCGGTACCTGCGGCATCGCGCAGAATATTCAGCATTTGTTGGTTATGGTGTAGACGATGTTGAATAAGCTCGCCGTTTAAACTATTCAGTTGGGCAATACGCTGGGTACGCTCAAGTAATCGTTGCCACACATCGGCACAGTCGGCTTGCTCAGCAGCTTCGCGCGCACCGGCCGAATCATTACTAAAACCAAGCTTTTGTTGGGCCGCTCGGCGTTTACTTTCATTGCTTTCAATGGCTTGCTGCAGCGACTGTTTTTGCTCTGCAAGTTGCTTGAGCTGTTCGCCATCTATTTTACCGTCGCCAAGTAGCTTCTGCTCTTGTTCAAGCAGGGCGTTGAGTTGATCTAAACGTTCAACTTGTGCGGTTAAATGCTGGCGTAAACTCATAAGCGCTTACAGACCATCCGTTAAGCTTTTCAATAAAGCTTCGGCAATATTGTCGGTGTTCATGTTTAATTTGCCGTCACGAATTGCTTCGCGTAGCTCTTCAACACGGGCCATATTAATGTCTTGGCTAGCGTCTTGCGGTAGTTGGCTTAAATGCGTTACAACTTCCGCTTGCTTGGCTTCACCAGCACTGGCTTTCTCAGTTTTTTGGGCCGCTTGTGAACGACTAGACTCTGACTGAGTAACACTATTAGGTGGTTGATAACCATTGATTTTCACGGGAAATCCCTCGCTATTATTGGCGTTGCTAGATTATTTATCGGCACGAGCACCAAATTCTTTAAGTTTATTTGCACATATTTAACAGTTATTGTGCGGGTTCAGCTCGGCCCGGAGCAACTATTTTAACGCGTATAAGTTGTTTGTTATTTAACCTAACGCGAATTATATCACCAATTGCCCCAGTATCCATCGCTTCGGCCGTTCGGGTAATTTGAAACCCCTTACCGCTGGCTTCAATGACCAACTCATCGCCAAAACCAACCACTTGCGGCTTGGTTAATAGGTTTTCTTGCAAAATGCTGTGTTGGCTAAGCGCCCGGCGTAACTGTTGGCCAATAACTTGCTGCATTGCCTTAGGCGTCGCCAATAATGCATAACGTGGCAAACGGCCTAAATCACCTTGCTCAATGGTAATGTCATTACGCGCCAAGGTGTGCTTTGCGGCTAAGTCACGGGTCACCACCAAATAATTTCCTGTCACCGTAACATCTATTTGTACAAAACGCGGGTTGTCACGCTGGTTGTCGCCGCAGGATAAGGTCACCATGGTTCGCCCTGCTAAACGCTGAGGTTCACGGGTAAAACGCGCATGAATATTGGGGCAGCTTAGCAATGGTTGTAGCGTTTCTGCGGGCGTTAAAAGATCAACCTTGTGACTGGTTGTGGTGGCCGGTAGGTATTGCTGAACCAATTGCATAATGGCTCGGTACCAGTTTGTTTGCGCCACATCACTTTTAGCTAGGTCGCTAGCCTCGCTAGCATACACCCGACAACTTCCAACACTCAAAGCAATCAACGCCACCAAGGCGCAAGTTTGCAGCAAGTTTGTTCGTTTTAAAGTGGCGACGCCCATGACCATACCAATAAAAATAAATGACAGCTCGAATTATAGACAGTTTCGCAATGAGGTATTGGCAGAATTGGGGGTAAAAAAGGCGCTTATTCTTTGCTTTGTATTTACACAAGCCGAAGTACTCTGCAACGTGAACAGGAGGGTCTGCACCATGATCGACAAATTAACCAGTGCGTTGCAGTTTCAACAACAAGCGTTAGCGCTACGCCAGCAACGCCAAGAAACGCTGGCGGGCAATATCGCGAACGCCGATACGCCGAACTATAAAGCGCGAGACTTTGATTTCTCGCAAGAGCTCAAACGCGCTACAGCCCAGCAGTCGGGGCCGGTAAAGCTAGCAACCACCCATGCTGGGCATATGCAGCTATCGGCATCAAACACGGCGGTGGACATGAAGTATCGAGTGCCTGCGCAAAATCGGCTTGATGGTAACACTGTGGATATGGATATGGAACGCGCGCAGTTTCTAGATAACTCGCTGCGCTACCAAGCAGACATCCAATTTTTAGACGATCGCATTAGTGGCCTTAAAAAAGCCATGCAACCTGAACAATAAAGGGGCTGAATTATGGCAATTTTCTCAATTTTAGATATTTCAGGTTCGGCGTTAACAGCGCAGTCGCAACGCATGAATGTGGCGGCCAGCAATATGGCGAATGCCAACAGCGTGGCTGGCCCTGATGGTCAACCTTATAAAGCCAAGCAAGTCATTTTTGAGCAGCAGCTGCAAGCCAACGGTGTTGGCGGCGTGCAAGTAAAAGAAGTGGTTGAGTCAGAAGCACCAGCGCGACGTGAATATCAACCTGGTCATCCGCTGGCGGATGAACAGGGTTATGTGACCATGCCGAATGTCGATCCGGTTGCTGAAATGGTCAACATGATTTCTGCCTCGCGGTCTTATCAAGCCAACGTCGAAGTCATGAACACCAGTAAAGACTTACTGATGCGCACACTGACTATTGGCAAGGGCTAAGGAGTAACCAATGAGTACCATTGATGCAAGCGTATTAAATCGCGTTAACCAAAGCGCCAATAACGCGCAGGTGGCTTCGAATAGCCAAGAAATGCGCGATAACTTTATGACGTTGTTGGTGACGCAATTGCGCAACCAAGACCCATTGAACCCAATGGAAAACAACGAAATGACCTCGCAGTTGGCGCAAATTAATACGGTAAGCGGTATTGAGTCTTTAAACGACACCATGCAAACCATTAATGGCCAAATGGAGGCCGCCAAAACCATGCAGGCCTCGGCATTAATCGGTCGTGCTGTGTTAGTACCCGGCGACCGCATTTTGGTAGGTAACGACGGTGAAGGCGACGCGACGCCATTTGGGCTAGAGCTAAACGCCCCTGCCGAAAGCGTGAAGATAAATATTTATAACGCCAGCGGTATGCTGGTTCGCCGTATGGATCTCGGCGAAGTGGGCTCGGGCCCACAGTCGTTCTCATGGGACGGCAAAATGGACGATGGCACAGCAGCCCCTGCTGGCGCTTACAAATTTACAGTTGAAGCCACCAACGGTGACCAGCCGGTTACCTCAGAACGCTTTAACTATGCACAGGTTATCGCGGTGAGTATGACAGACAGCGGTCCGCGACTCGACTTGGGCGGTATTTTAGAACCCGTTCGTCTTGAAGACATTCGGCAAATTATTTAAGGAGCTCGACCATGGGTTTTTCACAAGCATTATCAGGTTTACGTGCAGCAGCCACTAACTTAGACGTGATTAGTAACAACGTTGCTAACTCACAGGTGGTTGGTTTTAAAAGTGCTCGCGCACAGTTCTCAGATATTTATGCCAATGCGCAAGTGGGTTTAGGTGTACGCGTAGCTGGCGTATTTCAAGACTTCAGTGACGGCAACATAGAAACTACCAACCGTAATATGGACTTAGCGATTAGCGGTAAAGGTTTCTTTCGGTTTGAAAACCAAGGCCAAATTGAATACTCGCGCAATGGCCAGTTAACCATTGATAAACAAGGCTTTATTGTGAACGCGCAAGGCGCGCAGCTAACCGGCTACCCGCGAGGTGTTGAGTTTGGTGGGCAGCCAGAGGTATTGCGTGTACCGCCAGGCGGTATTCCAGCGAATGCATCAAGCGAGCTTAGCGGCGTATTTAACTTAGATACCAGTACTGCAATTGTCGACCGTGCAGCAGTGCCGTTTGACCAAGCCGACCCAGATTCGTATTCCTACGCGAACTCGGTCACCTTGTTCGACTCTTTAGGTAACCCGCACCCAAGCATGATGTACTTCACCAAAACTGGCGATAACCAGTGGGAAGTGCGCATGTCACGTGGTACCGAGCTAGCGCCGGAAGTGGGCCAACTAGACTTTGATACCAACGGTTTGCTTACCGGCACCACCAACATGGACGGCTTTACTTTTGCGCCAGGTGAAGGTGCTGCCAACATGTCCATCGCCATGGACGTTACCGGTACCACGCAGTTTGCCAACGAGTTTGAATTAACCTCAATGGAACAAAACGGCTATATGTCAGGCACGCTGATGCAAGTAGCGGTAGCAGAAGACGGCAGCATTATTGGTACCTACTCAAATGAACAACAAGTTGTTTTGGGCACCATTGCGCTAGCGAACTTCCAAAGCCTAGAGGGCTTGAAGTCGGTGGGTAATAACGCATGGGTTGAGTCGCAACGTTCGGGCGTGCCGATTTTGTCAGTACCTGGTGAAGGGCAGTTTGGCTCAATTATGGCGGGCGCTGTCGAAGCATCCAACGTTGACTTAACCCAAGAGTTGGTGGCCATGATTATTGCGCAGCGCAATTATCAAGCCAATGCGCAGAGTATTAAGTCGCAAGACGAAGCCCTGCAAACCACCATGCAGTTGAAATAATACCTAAGGTAACGAGGCTTAATCATGGACGCCATTTTATACACGGCAATGAATGGGGCACGGCAAACACTCGATGAGCAGTCGGTGGTGACCCATAACTTGAGTAACGCATCAACCACTGGTTTTCGGGCGCAGCTTGCTGCTGCCCGCGCGGTGCCTGTTAATGGCCCTGGCGTATTGGATACGCGCGTGGCCGCAGTGACAACCACTGGTTTGTTCGATACTTCGGCGGGTGCTATTCAAACCACCGAACGTGATTTAGATGTGGCGTTCGATCAAGCCAACTGGCTTGCCGTACAAACGCCAGAAGGCGAAGCCTATACCAAGCGCGGCGATTTGCAGATAGATGCCGACGGCCAATTAATGGTGAATGGCATGCCGGTGCTTGGCGATGGCGGGCCCATCTTATTGCCGCTAGGTACCCAAGTGACGGTTGGTAACGACGGTACGGTTAGTGGCATTGGTTTAGGCGGCGACGCTAACGAGCTGGTGCCACTTGATCGTCTCAAGTTGGTACGTGTTGATCAGCCGAATCAGTTACAGCG
The DNA here is from genome assembly GCA_018222985.1 of Gammaproteobacteria bacterium. Classification (GTDB taxonomy): domain Bacteria; phylum Pseudomonadota; class Gammaproteobacteria; order Enterobacterales; family Alteromonadaceae; genus Pseudidiomarina. The sequence goes on along the minus strand of JAAEZG010000008.1, from coordinate 76,482 downwards.
CAGCGACGATGGCTGGTTTCGTACCCCCGCGGGTGCCCCATTGCAACGTGACGAAACTGCGCAATTGGTGTCAGGCGCGTTAGAGGGCAGTAATGTGAACACCATTGAAGCTATGGTCGCCATGATTGATACGCAGCGCCGTTATGACTTGAACATGAGCGTGATTTCTACCGCTGATGAAACGGCCCAACAAGCAAATAGCCTGCTGTCGGTTAAGGGCTAAATAGGTTTACTGGAGAAAAATTATGATTAAATCGTTATGGACTGCCAAAACCGGTTTGACCGCGCAACAACAGCAGCTTGATGTCATCACCAACAACTTGGCCAACGTCAATACTGCAGGCTTTAAACGCTCACGCGCAGTTTTTGAAGACTTGCTGTATCAAAACATGCGCCAACCTGGCGCCATGAATAACGCCCAAGACAGCTTGCCTTCTGGCTTACAGGTAGGCACCGGTGTGCGTACAGTTGCCACAGAACGCTTACATACCCAAGGCAGCTTAAACAACACCGAGAACTCGCGTGACCTAGCCATTAGCGGTAAAGGCTACTTTCAAGTACTCATGCCAGATGGCTCATTGGCTTATACCCGCGACGGTAGCTTTCAAGTGAATGAAGACGGCCAAATGGTAACAGCCAACGGTTTTCCATTAGAGCCAGCAATTTTTCTTCCGGCTAACGCTATGAGCGTAACCATTGGCCAAGACGGTATTGTCACCGTCACCCAACCAGGTAACACCCAAAACGTTCAGGTAGGGCAGATTACCTTGGCGATGTTTATGAATGACGCCGGTTTAGAAGCACGTGGTGGAAACCTTTATGTTGAAACCCAAGCTTCGGGTGCGCCAACGGAGTCGTTACCAGGTATGAACGGTGCCGGCACGTTATTCCAAGGCTTTGTTGAAGCCTCGAACGTGAACGTGGTGGAAGAAATGGTGAACATGATTCAAACCCAGCGCGCTTATGAAATTAATAGCCGAGCTATTTCAAGCAGCGACGAAATGCTGGCGCGGTTGAGTCAGTTATAACAAGCGATTAGGCGAATAAAGGCAGATAGCATATGCGTGCGGTTTTGATAATAACAATGGCGGTGTTTTTAGCAGGATGTAGCAGCTCGCCGCCAGAGCCTGTAGTGGTGGAACCATACGAGCCGGTGGTTATACCGGAGAACGCGTATGGAGTGCCTAATGGTTCTATTTATCAGGCGCAAAATGGCTATATCCCACTGTTTGAAGATCAGCGGCCACGCCGCACTGGCGACATTATTACCATTGTGCTTGAAGAGCAAGTTAGCGCGACCAAGAACGCCTCTTCACAGTCGTCGCGGGCAAGCAATATTGGTGTGGATTTGGAAGGCTTGCCAGATGCGCTTGAACAACTGGCCGAATATGGCTTTAGCGTTGGAAGTGCGAATGATTTCGCCGGCTCAGGCGGCAGCAGCGCGTCGAATCAGTTTTCTGGCGTAATTACCGTGCAAGTTATGCAAGTGCTACCGAACGGAAATTTGCGCGTGCGCGGTGAGAAGCAAATCGCCATTAATCAAGGCACTGAATATATTCGCTTTTCTGGGGTCGTGAATCCGCGCAGTATTAGTGGCCAAAACAGCGTGTTGTCAACCGCTGTGGCCGAGGCGCGCCTTGAGTACATTGGCGATGGTTATATTAACGATGCGCAGAAACAGGGTTGGTTGCAGCGTTTCTTTAATTACATCGCGCCGTTTTAAGTAGAGGTTTTATCATGTTACGACAGCTTATAATGCTTATAACTGTAGTTATTGTTGGCTTTTCTAGTGCGCAAGCAGAGCGGATTAAAGAGCTTGCAGACTTTGCTGGTGTTCGTAACAACAGCCTTGTTGGTTATGGCTTGGTGGTTGGCCTTGACGGCAGCGGTGACCAGACCATGCAAGCGCCGTTTACCGGTCAGAGCATGACAAACATGTTGGCGCAACTAGGTGTCACTATTCCGCCGGGTACTAATATGCAGTTGCGTAACGTAGCCGCGGTAATGGTGACTGCAACCTTGCCGGCTTTTGCTCGGCCTGGTCAAGAACTCGACGTGGTGGTGTCTTCCATTGGTAATGCCCGCAGCTTGCGCGGCGGTACCCTGTTAATGACGCCACTAAAAGGTGCCGATGGCCAAGTTTACGCCCTTGCCCAAGGTAACTTATTGATCAACGGTGCTAGCGCGGAGTCACAAGGCTCGTCAGCGGTGATTAACCAACAGGCGGGTGGCCGTATTACTGGCGGTGCTACGGTAGAGCGCAGTGTTGCGCACGACATTACCTACGGCAAAATGCAGCTGAACCTCAAAGAAGCAGATTTCACCACAGCCTTACGTATGGTTGAACGCATAAATCAAGAATTTGGTTATGCGGTTGCTATGGCGCTGGACGGCGGCACCATTCAACTTGATGGCCCTTCAGATGCAGCAAACCGCGTGCAGTTTATGGCGCGGGTTGAAAATGTTGATGTGCGTCCAGGGTCAGCAAGCCCTCGTGTTGTATTGAATTCACGCACCGGGTCGGTGGTTTTAAGTGGTCCAGTAACCCTGCGTCAAGCGGCTGTTGCGCATGGCAACTTGTCGGTAACGATTACCCGTCAACCTTATGTTAGTCAGCCGCCAGCACTAAGCGGTGGTGAAACAGTGGTTGGCGAAACTAGCAATATTGCCATTGAACAAGAGCAGGGCTCCTTACAAATGGTTGAGGGCGTTGAGTTGATGCAAGTTGTACAGGCGCTCAATAGTTTGGGTGCAACGCCAAGTGACTTAATGGCAATTTTACAGGCGCTGCATACCTCGGGTGCATTGCGTGCTGAATTGGAGATTATTTAATGGCTAACTCAGTTGCGTCGGTCGGGTTAGCTGTAGATGCCCAGCAATTAGACAAATTGAAAACCCAAAGTCAGCAGCGCCCACAAGAGGCTGCGGCTGAAGCTGCGCGACAATTTGAGGCATTGTTTATTTCACAAATGATGAAGTCAATGCGTCAAGCTGGCGGCGAATCAGAGTTATTCAATAGTTCAGCGATGCGTACCTATACCGATATGTTTGATCAACAAATGGCAACTGAAGTAGCTGGTAAGGGTATTGGCTTGGCTGAGCAACTATTACAGCAGTTGCAGCTTGATCAGGCGAAAAAACCATAAAGTTATACGTGCTGATGCCGATAAACAGAGGTATCAGCATTAGGGAGCAAGCATGAGTATTTTTTCAATTGGCTTAAGTGGTTTACGGGCAGCCCAAACGGGGCTTTACGCCACCAGTGGCAACATCAGCAATGTGAATACGCCTGGCTATAACCGCGAGCTTGTTCAGCTTGGCGAAAATCGCTCTTATGGTGTGTTGGTGAACGGTGTCGAGCGCCAATTTAACCAGTTTGTTGCAACCCGTCTAAATGCTTCAAGCGGTTCGCTTGCCTCTCTTGAAACCTATTATAGCCAAGTGCGCCAAATTGATAATTTATTGTCAGACGAGCGCTCTGGGCTAGCGCCGGTTATGCAAGAGTTCTTTAATGCGCTTGGGCAAATGAACAGCAGCCCAGCTGACCCCGCAGCGCGAGCGGGCGTGTTGGGTACTGCGAGCACCTTAGTTAGCCAATTTAAGTCATTCGATAATTACCTTGAAGATATTGAGCGTAGCGTGAACGCTGAAATGAAATTCGAGGTCGATTCAATCAACTCGTTAACTGGGCAAATTAGCCAGTTAAACAAAGAGATTTTGCTTGCTCGCTCTGGTGCAGGTGACGCCCCTAATAGTTTGTTAAACCAACGCGACAAATTAGTGCATGACTTGTCACAACGCATTGATGTGCGTGTGCACGAGCAAAAATCAGGTTCTTATACCATTTCATTGAATAACGGCTCGCCATTGGTTTCTGGCGATACGTCGTATCAGCTTGATGCCCTAACCGACAACAATGACCCCACCCGCACCGCCGTGTTCTATAACGACGTGTCGGGTAATAAAATTCAGCTTAAAGAGTCGACGTTTAATCGTGGCAGCTTAAGCGGCTTAATGGAGTTTCGCTCGAAAAGCCTAGACACCATGCGTAATCAAGTTGGGCAAATGGTGCGCGTATTCGCTGATGCATTTAATCAGCAACATCAAGCTGGTGTTGATTTGAACCAAGACCCAGGCCAAGCAATGTTTGGCACCGGCGACCCAGTTGCGTACAGCAACTCACGCAACACCGGCACGGGTGTCGCTGGCGTACAAATTACCGACGCCAATGGTTTATTGGCCACCGATTACGACATTAAATTAACCGACACGGGCTACGAAGTTCGGCGCGTAGATAACGGCAAAGTGGTTGACGCAACCTTTGACGGTGCAACCGGTACCTTGGCGTTTAACGGTTTGGAAGTCGCTATAACCGGTACCGTTGATCAAGGTGACAGTTTCCGCGTACGTCCGTTGGTAAATCAAACTCAAAGCTTTGAATTGTTGCTTACCGAAGGCTCACAGTTGGCTGCGGCGCAGTCAAATGCAAGCGGCGATAACCGTAACGGCTTAGCCATGCTTGATTTACAAAACCAGCTATTAGTTGAAGGCAAAGGCACGTTTAACCAAGCTTACGGCACCATGGTGAGTACCTTGGGTAACCAAATTAATGTGGTACAGGCTAACTTGGCCGCGCAACAAGGCTTAACCGAGCAGCTGACAGCATTGCAGCAGTCAGAGTCGGGCGTAAACCTTGATGAAGAAGCTGCCAACCTGATTCGTTATCAACAATATTACCAAGCCAATGCCAAGGTCATCGAGACCGGTTCAACCATTCTCGATACCATTTTGCAATTGCGCTAACCAGACACCGCGGAGTATAGATTATGCGAATTAGCACACTCACAATGTACAACCAAAACGTGTCGTCGATGAACCGGCAGCAAACTGAGTTCATGAAAATTGGTCAGCAAATTGCCAGCGGTAAACGCATCGTAAATATTTCTGATGACCCACAAGCAATGACGCAAGCGATTAATATTTCGCAATCAAAGTCGGTGTCTAACCAGTTTAATGACGCCCGGGTGGGTGTACGTAATTCATTGTCGCAAGAAGAAAGCGTTCTAAACACCGTGAATGACGTGTATTCGCGCGCCAAAACATTGATGGTACAAGCCTCAAGTGACACCTTAGCAGATGCTGACCGAGCTTCTGTTGCGAGCGAGTTGCTTGGGCTGTATGAGTCGTTAATTGGCCTAGGAAACACGCGTGATGGAAACGGACGTTATTTGTTTGGTGGCTATCAAGACGATACCGCGCCGTTTGTGCGCGACGCCAATGGTAACGTCAGCTACGTGGGCAACCCTGAAGTACGCGAGCAGCAAGTCGACGGCGAGCGCCGTATGGCTGTAGGCCATTCAGGTGACAAAATTTTCCGTTCGGTACACAGTAGTGCTGGTTACTTGGCCGACGCCGGCTTGAACAACCAAGGTACCTTGCAGTTTGACGGCATTAATATTGTCGACTCAAACCACCCGGACTTTGGCCAAGCCTATGATATTGAATTTGCCGACAACGCGGGGCAAATGCAGTATCGCGTAAACGGCGGTGCCTGGGCTGATTACAATAGCCCAACCAACGTCACTTTAGGTGGAATTGAAATTGAGCTAGAAGGCGCCCCAGTTAGTGGCGATACCTTGCGTGTGGCGCGTGGTCAAGACAACAACATGGATATTTTCCGTACCTTTGAAAAAGCGTTAGCGGTACTTGATAGTCCAGCAACCACCGACGCTGAAAAGGCGCAGCGCACGAACACCTTGCGCACCGTTATGCGTGAATTTGATAACGGCATGGACAACGTGTTAACCACCCGCGCAGAAGTGGGTGCCCGGCTGAATGAGCTTGATGCACTCGACACCATTGGCGGTAATCGCACGTTGGCATACGAGCAGGCATTGTCAGATTTGGTCGATTTGGACTATGTGGAAGCGGCTTCGCAATATAGTGTGCGCATGGTTGGTTTGCAGGCGGCACAAAAAGCCTTTGTCGACATGAAAGACATGAGCCTCTTCAATTTCCTTTAAGAGCAACAGAAGATATTAGCTAACAGATATCAGAGATGGCGCTTGGAGCATCGGCGCTGATATCCGATATCTAATAGCTGCTATCGCTCTAGCTCTCACATCGCGAGAAGCACTTGTTCGACCATGTTGAGGCCGAGTCGGAACAAGCGTTGTAAGTAACCCCCCAACTCAGTTGTAAGCACTGTCATCAGCACTAATCCCAAGGTTAACGACATAGGGAAACCGACCGAAAATACCGTTAACTGCGGGGCCGAGCGGTTCAAAATACCCAAGGTTAAGTTGACGATAAGCAGCGCACCAAAAACCGGCAACGCTAGCAATATTCCAGAGCTGAACACCACCATACCAAAGCGGGCAACTTGCTCGAATGCACCCGCATTTAAACCTAATGTGCCGATGGGTAGAAATTCGAATGAACGGGCGAGAATTTCTAGCATGATCAGGTGGCCGTCAATGGCGAGAAACATCAAAATAGCGAAGGTGTAAAACACACGCGATAAAATCATGGTGTTTGCGCCACTGTCGGGCGAAAAGAAGGTGGCAAAGGCAAGGCCCATTTGTAAGCCAATATACTCACCAGCGGCCTGCACGGCAGCAAAAACCACCTGCACCACTAAGCCAATAGCAACGCCAATAATGATTTGTTCAACAATGATGCCGAAGCTTGCCCATGAAAACAGCGGAATGTCTGGAAGTGGTGGCAGTACAGGGCCAATAATAATGCTAAATATAAGCGCCAGGCCCAGTTTGACGCGGTTCGGTAAGCTTGAGTGGCTAAATACCGGTGCAATAAGCAACAAACCGCTAAAGCGGCAGAACGGCCATAAAAATAGGCTGATCCATTCTTGAAGTTGCGCAAAGGTGACCGTGATCATGCGCGGCTCCGTTATTGAATCATGGACGGAATATTGGTAAATAACCGCGTGGTGAAATCAATAATAAGCTGCAGTAAATAGGGGCCGATTAATACCAGTACCGCAAGTACACCCAAAATTTTGGGAATAAAACTCAGGGTCATTTCGTTAATTTGGGTGGCGGCCTGAAATAAGCTGATCAACAAGCCAAGCAACAACGCAGTCAACAGCAGTGGGCCGGCCAAATACACGCATAGCAGCATGGCTTGATAGGCAATGGTCATGACCGTTTCAGGAGTCATTGGCGCCCCCTACACGTAAAAGCTGGCTGCAAGCGAGCCAATAAGTAGCTGCCAACCGTCAACCAATACAAACAACATCAGTTTAAACGGTAAAGAAATCGTGGCGGGCGGAACCATCATCATACCTAGCGCCATAAGCACACTGGCTACTACTAAGTCGATAATTAAGAATGGAATAAAAATAGTAAAACCAATTTGAAACGCGGTTTTCAGTTCGCTGGTGACAAATGATGGCACCAACACATGAAACGGTACGTCTTGAGGTGTGGCCATGGGGCCAACGTCGGCTAAGCCGGCAAACAAAGCCAAGTCGGGTTCGCGCGTTTGGGCTAGCATAAACTCACGCATTGGGCCTGAAGCAAGTTCTAAAAATTGTGGAAAATCTATGGCGTCTTGGCTAAATGGCAGCCACGCGATGTCGTAAATTTGGTTAAATACCGGCGCCATAATAAAAAACGTTAGAAATAACGCGAGCCCAAGTAGCACCTGATTCGGTGGTGCTGACTGCGTACCCATTGCGGTACGCAGCAAACCAAACACAATAATGAGCCGCACAAAACAGGTCATCATTAAAATGACGGCCGGCAAGAATGTAAGGCTGGTTAAAAATAGTAAGGTTTGCAGCGACAATGACCACTGCTGGCCGCCATTTTCAGTGGGCTCAACCAATACACCGGGAATAGACTGCGCGAGGGCATCTAAAGGAGCGATAAAAACGGCAAGAGTCACCACAACAAGCCAAACAGTACGCATTATTTGGCCTCTTCGGTTGGCTTAGCTGAAGTTTTATTGAGGGCTTGCGAAAAGCGCGCGGCAAAGCTATTTAATTGCGGCTCTGGGCTTTCTTGCGCTGGTAATTCATGCAGTTTGGTTACTTGACCCGAAGCGACGCCAAGCACTAGCCAGGTATTATTTACCTCAACAATGACGACGCGCTCGCGCTGCCCAACAGCAACAGAACCAACAACATGCAGTAATTTCGAGTGACTAAATGACGTACCGTTAATTTTTCTAAAGAGCCACGCACACAGCAAAATAATACCGATAATTAATATCAGCACTAAGGTTACTTGGCCCAGTAATGCAAGGCCTGTATCAAGTTCTGCTGTAGATGTTTCGTTCATCGATTTAGTTTTTGTACGCGTTCTGACGGCGTGACAATTTCGGTAATACGAATACCGTATTTGTCATCTAAAACAACCACTTCGCCTTGTGCTATTAAGTATCCGTTAATCAAAATGTCCATTGGCTCACCAGCTAAGCCATCAAGCTCAACGACTGAACCCTGCGCTAATTCTAGCAGCTGTTTAATAGTAATGCGTGTGCGGCCCAGTTCAACACTTAGTTTCACTGGAATATCCATAATGATATCCAGTTCGTTCATTGAACTAGCGGCAGCTGAACTTTCTAGTGGCTTGAACACGCTGTTGGCATTTTCATCAGCGGCAGCACCAGTTTCTTCGTCTAACGCGTCAGCCCACGGATCTTGTTCATTATCTGGGGTTACGTTGTCTTTATTCGTCATCAGAGGACTCCTTTGCGCGCATTGGGGTAAAAATGCCGCCTTTGTTGCGTTCGCGCATTAGTGACTGCGGAAAGCGGTGATTTTCAAGCAATCGCTTCACTTTAAGTGCGCGATTGTCATTTAAGCTACCAAATTCACATTCCATAATGGGCAATGCGTTCACGGTGGCGGTGACCGTTTCTGGCAGCTCAATGGGTAGCACGTCGCCAGGCTTAAGTGACATGACTTGCGGAATACGCATGGGAATATCCACAAAGTTAGCAATAAGTTCGACACTCGACGCTTGTAGCTCATGGGTAATACGCTGGCGCCAGGCTTTATCATTGCTATTACCGCCAATGTCAGCACGCAAGTTGGTGAGCTTGTCGCGTAGTGGCTCAACCATGGCGTATGGCATACAAATTTTAAAGTTACTGTCGAGGTTACCCACTTCTAAATGGAAGGTGGTGGTCACGACAATTTCACTAGGCGAGCTCGTGATTGCGGCAAACTTTGGCTGCATTTCTGAGCGAATGTAACTAATTTCAAGCGGGTGTACCGCGCGCCACGACTCTTGGTAAGCATCGATGGCTAAGTTAAGCACTCGGTTGATAATTCGCTGCTCGGTACCGGTGAATTCACGGGCTTCGTTACGCGTCATAAAGCGGCCATCGCCACCAAACAAGTTCTCGACAATCATTGAAACGAGCGCGTGGGGGAATACCACCAAGGCACTGCCACGCAACGGTTTCATCGAAATAATGTTTAAGTTAGTCGGCGTAGGCGTGGCGTCGGCAAAGTCACTAAAACGTTGGTATTTGACCGACTCAACCGTAATATCCGCGTTACGGCGCAATAAGTTAAACAAGTTCATACGAAACTGTCGTGCAAAGCGCTCGTTAATGACTTCAAGGGTGTGCAAACGTTCACGGACAATTCGAGCTTGCGAACCGGGGTCAAAAGGTTGTTGCGTCACTTTGCGTTTTGGCTTTTGAACAAGCGCATCAACACCCACATCTGCCGCGGGGGCAGCTGCGGTATTGGTATCGCCAGATGCATCGTCGTCAACAATGCCGGCTAATAATGCATCAAGCTCTTCTTGTGACAGTTGGTGTCCGTTACTCATGATTGCTCTTGTTTGTTCACGTTACTGAACGATGAATTCAGTAAACAGTACGTCATTGATGACTAACGCTTCGTCGCCCTGATAAGGTGCGCTTAACGAGTCCATAATGCTTTTTGCTAGAATTTTCTTGCCTTCAGATTGCGCAATTTGTTCAGCTTGTTGGCCTGACAATAGCACTAACAAGCGGTTGCGTATCTGTGGCATGTTCTTCATTAACGTGGTTTTTACTTGCTCGCTAGGCACTTCAAGCGTTAACCCTGCGTATAACAACCGTGGGCCAAACTGATCGCTAGCTAAGTTCACCGTAAATGGCTGAATAGATAAAAATACTGGGTCTGTCGGCTCTGGTTCGGGCGGTGTCGCGCCCATAGCTGATGCAGCAGCTAAATTACGCGTATCCCACAGTAAATAGGTGTTTGCGCCAATGAGCACGAGCACCAATATCAAAATAATCAGCATAATCGGCGAATTGTTTCCGCTAGGAGCTGCCTGTGTGTCGTTTTTACGCGCCATGATATATTCCTTCGTTCTTTATCAGCTAAGCCTTTGTTTTATCAAGCCAGCTAGTGGCTTGGTTTTAAGCAAAGGTATCGACTTGACCATTCGGGGCGGCGGCAGTATGCCGAGAATTTTCGCCCATGTCAGTATTTTCGGCCGATTCCGAACTTTCTACAGTATTTTCGTCAAAATTTTGTGCATTGTTTTGCCCATTGGCAGCCCATTGCTGCGCTTGTTGTCGCGCTTGTTGTTGGGCGAACTGTTGGCCTTGATCATTTACGTTCGACTCACCAAGCTGAATACCTTGGTTGGCTAAAGCCTCTCGTAGCGTCGGTAAGGCTTGCTCAAGTGCGCCGCGAACTTGCTGGCTGTGCGTCAAAATATTCAGCTGTGCGGTGGTGTCATCCATACGCAGTTGCACTTGCAATGGGCCAAGTTCGGCTGGATGTAAGCGCAAAGTCATTTCGTTTTGGTTGTGCATCACCATTTGCAACACGTTTTGTTGTAATTGGTTTGCCCATGCTTGGCTGCCAACTGGCGCCGCAAGAGAAGCGGTAGCTGCGGTAGTACTTGGTGTTGCAGGCGCTGCTTGTGTTGATTGCGCCGATTGCGCAATCGGCGCATCAATCATGATGACACTGGCAGTCATGGTTGGCGCGGGCACTTGTGCAGGGCGGGCGCCATCAATCGGGGTTATTTGGTCAGCTGGCTTCAAGTTCGCAACGACTGGTGCTGAGGTAACACGAGCGTCAGTCTGCTCTGGGTTACGAGGCGTCACCGGGGTGGTGAATACCGGCGGCTGACCTTGTTTATCGGTTTCGGTAACTTTGGCGTTAAGCATAGGGCCTGCCGTTAATTGTGGCGATGCTTCAGCTAATTGTTGAGCAGTTTGCTGTGGTGCTGCTTGCAATTGCATCGGTGACATTTGGTTTGGCGCAACTACGCTGGTGACAACCTGCTGGGTTGTCAAAGCACTTTGTGCCACTGTACCTTGTGCCATAGTACCTTGTGGTGCTGTAGGCGCAGTTTGCTGTACCGCTTGTTGCAATTGGGCTAGTAGCTGCGCAAGAGCTTCTGGGCTTAAATCCGACTGCTCAATAAGCTGTTCGTGCTCACTCGTTTTGAGGTTTTGTGCCAACTGCTGCAATTGCGCTTGCGAAGGAGCTTGGTCAAGCTCACCGGTATCGCTTTGTAACGCCGCGAACAGCGCTGCGAACCCATTCGCCGGAGCCGAATTGTCTGCCGCGGTCGCGCCTTTGGCGGTAGTTGATGCGGTATTCACTAAATTATTGAAATTTACCATCATGCTCACCTTGTTTCTCCTAACGCAGCCCGCGCTGGCGCATGTACATTGCTAACGAAAGTTCATCCGCTAACTTTTGTTCTCGTTTGTTAGCTACCTTCATTGCGGCCGCTTGTTTTCTGTCGACAAGCGTTTCATAAGAAGCCAGTTTACGTTGTTTGGTTTGCCAAAGTTGTTGGCTTTTATCGACTTTACCTTCTTGGTCTACTAACGCGTTTTGTGCACGCTGAATGGCATGATCTAAGCTTGCCAAAAAGTGTCGATAATTGGTCAATAAGTGCGTTGCAATGCCGCTTTGCATTTGCTGCTGCAGCTGCACGGCATAGTCATTGCGATACTGCTGCAATGTTTGCAGTTGTTGGGCAATTTTTTGCTTGTTTTGACGCTCTTCAGCCAATAATTTGGCTGCTTCGTTGCGTGCTTTTTCAGCTTGCTCGGTTAAGTGGGCAAGAACGACGCTATTCATGACGACGAACCTCCTACTAATTCAGTTAAGCGTTGTTGTGCTTGATCAATGGGTGCTTGGTCGTTCATTTTTTGCTGCAAATAAGCTTCTATTTGCGGAAACTTTTGTACCGCTTGGTCAAGTAACGGGTCGTGCCCTGGGCTATACGCCCCAACGCTAATTAAGTCGCGATTACGCTGGTAAACAGAGAATAATTTTTTCAACCGTTGGGCTTGTTGTTGGTGCCCTAGCGTGGTCACCGACGGCATAACGCGACTAATTGACGCCTCGACATCGATAGCTGGGTAATGACCGCTTTCCGCTAAGTTGCGAGACAACACAATGTGACCGTCCAAAATTGCGCGGGTTGAGTCGGCAATGGGGTCTTGTTGGTCATCACCTTCGGTTAATACAGTATAGAACGCTGTAATTGAGCCGCCACCACGTACGCCATTACCTGTGCGCTCAACTAAAGCGGGAATTTTTGCAAATACGCTGGGTGGATAGCCTTTGGTTGCTGGAGGCTCGCCAATAGCGAGGGCTATTTCACGTTGTGCCATAGCAAAACGCGTCAGCGAGTCCATGATGAGCAGCACATGTTTGCCCTTATCGCGAAAATCTTCCGCTAAGCGGGTTGCGTACGAGGCGCCTTGCAAACGTTGCAACGGCGAAGCGTCAGCAGGGGCGGCAACCACTACCGAGCGTGCCATGCCTTCTGCACCTAAAATATGGTCAATAAATTCTTGCACTTCGCGACCACGTTCACCAATTAAGCCAACCACAATCACATCGGCTTTGGTGAAGCGCGCCATCATGCCAAGCAATACCGATTTACCTACACCAGAACCGGCAAACAGGCCCATGCGCTGGCCGCGGCCCACGCTTAACAGACCATTAATTGCGCGAATACCCACATCAATGGCGGTATCAATAGGTGCGCGTTGCATGGGGTTAATGGTTTTTGTTGCCAAGTAGCCATAATCTGCTTGTTTGGGTAGTGGCTTGTTATCAAGCGGACGTCCACTGCCATCAAGCACACGGCCTAACAAGTTTTCACCAAGCGGAAAGCGACGGCTGTCATTGTGGCCATCGTTCAGTGGCATAACACGTGCACCTGGCACTAAGCCCTGCACCGCGTCCAGTGGCATTAAATAGGTAATATCGCCAGCAAAGCCAACCACTTCGGCTTCGACTAAGGCCTCGCCGTGTTGTGGCAGCTCAATCACGCAACTGCTGCCCACCGGTAACTTCAGGCCAACGGCTTCTAACACCATGCCGGTAGCGCGCACCAATCGACCGCACATGTACCACTGGGGTAAGTGCTGCAAACGCTGATTCACGCTGTTAAGCGTAACCTGCCATTGGTCGAGTTGCTGCTGGGCGTTAGCCATGGCGTCCTCTTAGTTGATGCACAATGCGTTGCCAACGGGTTTCAATAGTGGCGTCTAGCTCACCGTTGGCGCTAATTAAACGGCAACCGCCGCGTTCTAAACGGTCATCAGCGCGAAGCTTCCAGCCGACCACCGCAATTTCTTGTTCTAAGTGCTGCTTTACCAAGGCTAAGTCGTCTGGGTTTAGCAACAACACCGGCTTCTCCGTAAGCATCGGGTCTTCGTGCAAAATGGCACGAATGAGTTCTAATACTTGTTCTGGGTTTGCGTCAAGAGCTTCACCAGCTAACTGGCGGCCTACCGTTAATGCCAATTGCAGCAAACTTTCTGACAAATGCGCGTCCATACCCTGTACGGCTGCGTCTGCTTCTTTAATTAACTCGCCAAGCGGCGCCAAAGCGGTTTTTAGCTGTTCGCTATACTCGGCTAAGCCTTCTTCACGGCCGACTTTTAAGCCTTCTTCATGACCAGCTTGGTAACCCGCTTCGCGGCCTGCCTTTAGGCCCTCTTCGTAGGCTTGTTGACGTGCTTCCTCGCGGAGCTTGCGCAACTCGCTTTGCTGATCAAACTGAGCTTGATCGGCTTGTGCCTGTTGTTTAGCATCGCGTTTTTGCTTCGCGGCCAATGGCTCCATGTTCCAGCTACGCCACTGGTTGTTGGTATTAGACGAAGGCATCATCACCACTACTCAACACAATTTCGCCCGAGTCGGCCAAGCGACGAACCACTTGCAGAATTGCCTTCTGCTCGCTTTCAACCTGTGAAACACGAATAGGCCCACGAGTTTCCATCTCTTCGCGAATAAGCTGCGCTGCACGCTGCGACATATTGCGCAAGAATTTCTCGACCAAGCCATCGTCGGCACCTTTGAGCGCCACCACCAGAGAGGTGGTTTCGATTTGCCGTAGCAGTACCTGAATACTGCGGTCGTCGAGGTCCATAAGGTTTTCGAACAAGAACATTTCGTCGACAATTTTTTGTGCCAACTCGTCGTTGTAGGCGCGAATATTCTCCAGCGCAGTGTCTTCTTGACCCGCACTAAGCAAGTTAAGAATTTCAGCCGCGGTGCGCACACCGCCCATTTTGCTACGTTTCAGTGACTGACCATCAAGCATACCGCCAAGAACCTCGGTGAGTTCTTGCAGCGCAGCCGGTTGCACACCAGTAAACGTAGCCACACGTAACACAACGTCATTGCGTAAGCGCTCATCAAATAGCTCGAGTACACCAGCGGCTTGTGCGCGGTCTAAATGAATCAAAATGGTGGCGATAATTTGCGGGTGCTCGTCTTTGATCATCTCCGCAACTTCAGGTACGTCCATCATGTTCAGGGCATCAATACCAATGCCGCCAACTTTATGCTCTAGCACATCTTCAATAAGCGTGTTGGCGCGATCTGAACCCAAAGCTTTGGTGAGCACCGAGCGCACGTAGTCGTCGTATTTATCCAGTGACGGCGTGTTAGACAAGTCGTTATGGAACATCTCTAGCACGGCTTTAATGTCGGCGTGTGATACATCCGAGAGCTTGGTCATTTCTTTACTGATTTTCTGAATTTGGTTCGGCGGGAAATGCTTAAACACTTCCGCGGCTGACTCTTCTTCTAGCATCAGTAACAGCAGCGCCGAGCGACGCAAGCCGGTCATTTCTTTGGCAACGCTCTTGTCAGCGTTTTTGTCGGTTGCGTTAGACGTGGTCATCTTCGTTCATCCAATTCTGTAAAATACGGGCTACTTGGCGCGGGTTCTGCTGTGCAACTTCTTTCGCTTTCGCCAAGGCTTGCGTGTAACTCTTGTTTTTACGCTGCTCTGGCCAATGGAAGCTATCGCCTGCGGCTTCTTCGTCTTCAATGTCTTCTTCATCGTCATAGGTTGAACCGTCTTTGCGGCGACGGCGTTTCACCACAACTTCTTCCATGTCGTCATCATCGCCGACGACAGCGCGTAAGGTGCCTTTACCGTTGGTTGCCACGGCGCCTTCAGCGGCTGGGGTAATATGCACATAACGTTTCATAATTGGGCGTAACAGCAATAAGTACAGCAGTAAAATACCAATTCCAGCCAGAACATAGCGCACGAGGTTTTGTGCTAACTGCATAACAGCCGGTTGTTTGTACCAAGGCTCTTCAACGAGGGAGTCTTTTTCACTCACAAACGGGCTGTTAACCACTTCAATTTGATCACCGCGTGCCTCTTGAAAGCCCATCGCCTGGCGCACTAAGCGGTTAATGTACTCAAGCTCTTCTTCGCTGCGCGGCACCATTTGCGGGTTGCCTTCTTCGTCTTGCGTGGTGCGATGGTTAATCACCACAGCGACAGACAAACGCTCTAGTTGGCCGCGTTGGTGATCAACATGCTCAACAAAACGGTCAAGTTCATAGTTCACCACTTGGTCTTGCTGCACCGCACGTGTGCCGGTGTTCACCGTGGCTTCAGCTTCTTCACCTTCAGCAGGTGCTTCAATAGGCGAGGGCTCAACACCCGGCGGTGTATTGGTTAACGCACCAGGAATACCCATTGCGCCATTGCCTGAACCTTGCATATTCGTATTGCGTTGAATGCTGCGAATTGCTGCGGTGTCAGCGGTTTGGTTTGGGCTATAGCGCTCAGAAGTCGCTTCACGCTTCGAGAAATCAACTTGTGCCACTACCTGCGCTTTGATGTTCTCGCGGCCAAGAATAGGAATCAGGATATTTTCAATGCGTTGTTGGTATGAACGCTCAACTTGCTGAATGTAGTCTAGTTTAGAGCCGCTTAATGCGTCGCCCCGGTTATTCTGTGATAACAAGGCACCATATTGGTCCACCACGGTCACATTGTCCGGTGCAAGTTCAGGCACGCTGCTCGATACCATATGAATAATGGCTTGCACTTGGCCATCACCGAGTTTGCGGCCAGGCTGCAGCGTTAAAATAACCGACGCTTTGGCAGGCTCGCGCTCACGGACAAACACCGAGGCTTTAGCCATCGCCAAATGCACCCGAGCTTTTTGTACAGGGCCTAACGATTCCATGGAGCTAGCAAGTTCACCTTCTAACGCGCGCTGAAAATTCACCCGCTCAGCAAACTGACTAATACCGAAAGCTTGGTTGTCCATGAGTGAGAAACCAGCGTTGCCGCCTTGCGGCAAGCCTTGCTCGGCCATTTGTAAGCGCAGCTTATGCACTTGGTCGCTTGGCACCAAAATAGTGCCAGCGCCATTTAGCTGGTAGGGAATTTGGCGAGTATCGAGTTCGTTCACAATACGGCCGCCGTCAGCCTCGCTTAAATTGCTATACAGCACGCGGTATTCAGGAGCGCTGGCCCACATGACCAAGGCAAACACCAAACCAATAAAGGCCGCACCGCCAATAAGCAGCGGCACTAAACCACTTTGTTTTAGCTTGTTCAGCCACTGCTGCGGTGCCGCTGAGGCGGCTGGCGCGGGGCTGGTTACTGTTTGTGCTTGCGTTGCTTCCATTGGGTATCTCAATTCAATTTGTGCACGGATTTATCTACTGCACATTATGCCCAAGGTAATGCAAGTCAAAGTGACAATAAGCGCACTTTTTTATGCTTTATTGCGCGCTTCACATTACTTGCGCGCGCGTATAGTTGCTGCATGTTATGTAACGTTGAATGTGACGTTAAAGGCGTGAATACGAGGGAAAATTCATGAGCGTACCGGCAATACAAACCGCGCTACAGCAAATGCAAACCATGAAAGCAGAGGTGGCAGCGCCTGCTGCAGCCAAAGTTAATTTGAATGTGCAACCGGGCGTTGAACAAACGCAAAACGGTGGCTTTGCGAGCGAGTTGAAAAACTCTATTGAGCGCATTAATTCACTACAACAAACATCGGCTGCAACCACTACGGCGTTTCAGTTAGGTGACCCAAACGTGTCATTGAATCAAGTGATGGTGGACAAACAAAAAGCCGGCTTGGCGTTTGAAATGGGCGTGCAGGTGCGTAATAAGCTAGTCAGTGCTTATAAAGACATTATGAATATGCAGGTGTAGTTTTTTGTGTGGCAGAAGAGGCCCTAAGCCTCTTCGCGCACCAATAGGCCTGACATTTCATGCAAGTGCTGTGCAATACGTAGCACTTCTTCGTTCGGTATTTGACGAATCACTTCACCGGTTTCTTGGCTCACCACTTTAATCACCATTTTGCCGGCATCATCGTTCATTTCGAAGTGAATACCGTAATTATTTATCACCTCGTTAATTTGCTGAACGGGTTTTACCAATTCATCTTTTTTAATTTCCCGCTGCGCTTCACTTTGACGCACCGCAGGTAATTGCTGCAATACACGGTCTAAACGCTGTTTCTCGGCGGCTGCGGTTGTCACCGGCCAATTTAAACTGGCTTCATTAATTGGGGTAGCCATACTATATTCTCCAAAAATGCGAACCTTGTTTCTTTTCGCTTACATTGGATATCGGCCAAAATTGTACAAACTTTAGCCGCACTGTTAAGATCACAAAGTCGAAGCTAACGCACTGACTTTATTATACAAATTCATAATAGCTGATAACGCCACGCGTTCGCTATCGTCTAATTCTAAATAGGTGTTCTCACCGCGGGTACCGTCTTGTGGCTTAATAATGTCTGCATACCGGCTCAGCAAATGATCCAGGTTCATCTGAATCATCATCAGTTCCAGCTCAAACTCTTGCTGCTGACGTTCATACTTGGCTTTTTGCTGCGCATCCGTGCTGTTTTGAATTGCGGCTTTGAGTTTGCTTTCCAAAATAAACTCCACCGTTTTAAGCTTAGGAATCACATCATTTATTAATTGGTCTGACGTGACGGTTGCGCTTGCTGCTTTCATGTTATTTACCTTGTACGCGAATTAGGCTGTTTTTAAGGCCATCTAACGTTATCGGCGGGTATTCAAGTAACTTTAATTTATTTGTCGAGACATGATCAGCCAATAAAAAAGGCACCCGAAGGTGCCTTTCATCAATGCTAAGAGAATTAGCCCTGCCGGTATTAACCCAACAGTGACAATACGCCTTGTGGAACCTGGTTTGCTTGCGCAAGAACCGAAGTGCCAGCCTGCTGAAGAATTTGTGAACGAGTCATGTTCGCAACTTCTACCGCGTAGTCAGCGTCTTCGATACGTGAACGCGCTGCTGCCAAGTTAGTTTCGTTAGTTTGCAAGTTAGTGATTGCAGACTCGAAACGGTTTTGGATAGCACCGAGGTCAGAACGTAAGGTGTCAACTTGTGCTAACGCTTCGTCAAGTGACGCTAACGGATCTGTTGAAGCTGCGCCAGTTATTTCGGCGTCGGTGTAATCTGCCAAGCTTACAGAGAACTCTAAATCACCATTAGTGGTGTCAGCAGTCGCCGCTTGTGGGTCAACAGCCAGATAGATTTCAAACGTATTGCTTCCGGCAGCTGTTTCTTCAAACCCTTGGGCTTGCATCGTCGCGGTATCGGCTGCAGACGTAACCATGGTAGTTTTAAGGAAGAAGTTTCCGTTGTCGTCTGCAATTACTTCAGCTGGGGTAGTTGTAGTATCAGGTGCAGCAGCTAAACCAAATTGTGCTTGCCAATCGGTGTTTGCGGGCTGTGCAGTTACAGTGGTAGTGCTTAACGCTGTAGTATCACCAAACTCGGCTTTAAGTGCATCAGCAATCGCAATGCCACCGTCTTCAAGTTGTGGGCCTGCTACAGTGAATGAACCTAAGCCTAAGGTGCTAGAGTTGATTTTTTGCAAATCAATTTCAATGGCTTCGCCGTCGTTCGCACCAACTTGAATGTTCAGTTTTTGGTCATTGGCCAAAACTTTCACACCGTTGAAGTCGGTTTGCTCAGAAATACGATCGATTTCACCCAAGCGTTGTTGAATTTCAGCTTGGATTGATTTCAAGTCGTCTTGTGAGTTGGTACCGTTTTGCGCCTGAACGCTCAATTCACGGATACGTTGTAAGTTGTCGTTGACTTGGTTCAAAGCGCCTTCAGCGGTTTGCGCGACAGAGATACCGTCGTTCGCGTTACGCTGTGCTTGGCCTAAACCAGTGATTTGTGAAGACATACGGTTTGCGATAGCTTGGCCGGCTGCATCGTCTTTAGCGCTGTTAATACGCAGGCCTGAAGACAGACGTTCCATAGAAGTAGCCAATGCAGACTGTGACTTCTGTAGGTTTTGCTGACCAATCATCGAAGTGATGTTTGTGTTGATAACTGACATAGCGAATTTCCTTCTGTTTCCAAAATGGCTGCCTACGTTGGCCTGCCGTTACTATGGTTATCGGACGTATTTTTTAGAACTTTAGAAAATTTTTTCAGAAAATTAAAAAAGGCACCCGAAGGTGCCTTTGAACTGCTTAAGAATTTTAACCCAACAGTGACAATACGCCTTGTGGAACCTGGTTTGCTTGCGCAAGAACCGAAGTGCCAGCCTGCTGAAGAATTTGTGAACGAGTCATGTTCGCAACTTCTACCGCGTAGTCAGCGTCTTCGATACGTGAACGCGCTGCTGCCAAGTTAGTTTCGTTAGTTTGCAAGTTAGTGATTGCAGACTCGAAACGGTTTTGAATAGCACCGAGATCAGAGCGTAAGGTGTCCACATTTGCGAGCGCTTCGTCGATCTGACTCAACCGATTAGCGCTTGCCGCCGGAGTTACATCTGCGCTGGTATAGTCGCTCACTTCCCATTCAAACGTTAAGGTGGTGCCAAATGTTGTGGTGCGGTCAAAGTTTGCAGGCGTGTACACTTTAAAATTACCGCCACCCTCGTCGGTGTAGCCCATCGACTCAAGCTTGGTGATATCGTCACCGGTTACCGTGATATTGTCTTCTATATAAATATTGCCGTTGTCGTCCGCAATAGCTGTAATGGTATTAACGACAACCGTGTTTTCTAGGTCAAGCAAGCTAGCCCACTCAGCCCCGGTTGGCGTTGAAGACACACTGGTGCTAGTGAGTGTCGTGTCATCACCGAATTTGGCTTTTAGCGCATCGGTAATATTCATGCCAACACCATCATCACCAAATTGCGGGCCCATCAGGGTTAAGTCAGCAAGCCCAAGTGTTTGAGCGTTTATTTGCTGTAGGTTAATGTCAATCGACTCGCCGTCATTCGCCCCTACTTGAATACTTAACTGCTGATCTTGCTTGAGCACCTTTACGCCATTGAAGTCGGTCTGCTCAGAAATGCGATCGATTTCTTGCAGGCGCTGGGTAATTTCAGCCTGAATAGAGGCGAGGTCATCGTTCGAGTTGGTGCCGTTTAACGACTGTACGCTCAGCTCACGAATTCGTTGTAGGTTATCGTTGACCTGGTTTAAAGCGCCTTCCGCAGTTTGCGCGAGAGAAATACCATCGTTGGCATTGCGTTGCGCTTGGCTTAAGCCGGTAATTTGTGAGGTCATGCGGTTTGCAATCGCTTGGCCGGCAGCATCATCTTTTGCGCTATTTATACGCAGCCCAGATGAAAGGCGTTCCATAGATGTTGCCAACGAAGACTGCGATTTTTGCAGGTTTTGCTGGCCAATCATGGAGGTAATATTGGTATTGATAACTGACATAATACGCTCTCCAAGTTATAAGAGTCAGCAGAACCTCATAGAAACCGCGCAGTGAAATTTGTGACTATGCTGAAATTATCGGCAGTAAGTAATATTTCTTTAGAATGTAAATGCACTTATTGAATAAAAAAGGCACCCGAAGGTGCCTTTCATCATTACTAAGGGGATTAGCCCTGCCGGTATTAACCCAACAGTGACAATACGCCTTGTGGAACCTGGTTCGCTTGCGCAAGAACCGAAGTACCAGCCTGCTGAAGAATTTGTGAACGAGTCATGTTCGCAACTTCTACCGCATAGTCAGCGTCTTCGATACGTGAACGCGCTGCAGCCAAGTTAGTTTCGTTAGTTTGCAAGTTAGTAATTGCAGATTCGAAACGGTTTTGGATAGCACCGAGGTCAGAACGTAAAGTGTCAACAGTTGATAATGCGCTGTCTAAAGTTGACAGAGGATCAGCTGTTGAAGCACGTAAAACTTCTGAGTCTTCAAGAGCGGCTACATCAACAGTAAACGCGGCAGTACCGGCTGTAGTTGTTGTGTCAGCTTCGGCAGGCTCAAGAGCAACATACGCTTTAAACGCAACGCCAGATTCAGCGTCTTTATAGCCAAACTCTTGAAGAGCTGCAGCTTCGGTCGCATCTGCTGCAGTAATGGTTACTTCGGCGAAGAAGTTACCGTTATCATCAACTGTAGCATTACCTGTGGTAACCGCAACAGAAGTTCCAGCAACACCTAAACGAGTCGCTAAATCAGCTGAAAAGTCATTTACCGAAGATGCAGTAACAGCAGTAGTTTCGCCATATGCAGCTTGGTAATCAGCAGCGCCTGCTGCAGTAGGAACACCAGCTGGGCCTGATACGTTAAATGAACCCAAGTTCAAAGTTGAAGAGTTGATTTTCTGCAAATCAATTTCAATGGCTTCACCGTCGTTCGCGCCAACTTGGATGTTCAGTTTTTGGTCATTAGCCAAAACTTTCACGCCGTTGAAGTCGGTTTGCTCAGAGATACGGTCGATTTCGCCCAAACGCTGGTTAATTTCAGCTTGGATTGACTGTAAGTCGTCTTGTGAGTTCGTACCGTTTTGCGCCTGAACGCTCAATTCACGGATACGTTGTAAGTTGTCGTTCACTTGGTTCAAAGCGCCTTCAGCGGTTTGCGCGACAGAGATACCGTCGTTGGCGTTACGCTGTGCTTGGCCTAAACCAGTGATTTGTGAAGACATACGGTTTGCAATGGCTTGGCCGGCTGCGTCGTCTTTAGCGCTGTTGATACGCAGGCCTGAAGACAAACGCTCCATAGAAGTTGCTAATGCTGATTGCGACTTCTGAAGGTTTTGCTGACCAATCATCGAAGTGATGTTTGTATTGATAACTGACATAGTCTTATTCCTTCTGTTTCCAAAATAGGCTGGCGTTTACCGGCCGTCACATTCAGTTATCGGGTCAACCAACCGAAAGCTTTAATGTTTTTTTGAAATTCTTTTTTACAGCAGGCTAATTTTTGCTTAAACATTGGCGTATGGCTGCTATATTAAGGGCATGCACGTTAAAGGCACTCGTAGAAGTGCCGATAAATGGAACCAGAACATAACTAAGGAAAGGAGCATCGCGTGAGCGAGGCCACTCAAACAGCCGAAAACGAATTTACGCCAATAAATAGCGTGGTTGAACTTGCGACATATTATGACGCATTAAGTCAGCCAGGCGTGGCGGTATTGACGCTGCTTGGGCCGGCCGAGAAAGACCACCCCGTGGTGCTTGTGGAACAATTAGAAGAAGATTACCTGCTGTTTGATCTGACCGCGATTCGTGATGTGGCCCCGCCGCTGCGCCGCGGTGGTAAGTTTATTCTTTCCGGTTTTACCCCTGGTGGCTTAGTGCGCACCAACCCCATGTCTATTCGTGAGTTCACCACTGTAGAAAGCCGTTTGTTAGCGTATGCCGATTGGCCAACGGAAATTCATGTGAAGCAACGCCGCGCAAGTTTCCGCGCCAGTTTACGCATTGGCATGAACGTGGGTGTGCACGTACGTAGCAAAGATAATGACAAAGAAGAATTAGTAGAACTGCAGGGCGACTTAAAAGATCTGTCAGCAACCGGCTGTTTGGCTGAATTCTTTATGCAAGACGGCGTGTCACGCGTGTTGCCAGATATTGCCACCGAAATTGAATTGTATTTCCCCAACGGTACCTCGTTTGAGGTGAAGGCTAAGGTTCGGCATTTGAAAACCGACAATGATCGCCAAGTGCTTGCGGTTGGGTTTGAATTTGAAGATGTCAGCAAGCCGCAAGAGCGCGAAATTTGGGGCTATGTGCGCGAAATAGAACGCGAAGCGTCGCGCAGTGCTGGCAATGGCGATAGTCGTAGCGAGTCGGAGTTATTCCGCGTACGCGATGAAAACGACAAGAAACTCAGTCGTCGCCATGGCCATACGTATGCCACGCCAATGGCGCGAAAAATGGCACGTATTGCCGGTTACCTTGATAGCCAAATGGTGGTGATGAAGCAGGGGCAGCAAGTAAATTCGTCACAGCTGTCGCTGCATGCTGACCGTATTCTTGACATGCTAGAAGATGATCGGCAAGAAGCCTTGTTTTCGGTGCATTGTATTCATCGTGAGTCGCGTTGGGTAAAGCACGGCCTAGCGGTTGCGGTGCGTTTAGCTGATTTGCTGAATGCGGCGAAAATGCCGCGTGACCTGCGCAAAGCTGTAGTCGCGGCGGCCATGGTGCATGACCTAGGTAAAGGTACATTGGCGCCAGAAATTTGGCGCGCCACCACGCTAAGCACAGACATTTACGAAGAAATGCAGAGCCACGTTGAAGCTATTTTAGAAAAAATGGAAAACGTAAAATGGCTGGCACCGGTGGTACGCGACAATGTGATCGCGCAAATTAATGAACGGCTTGATGGCTCGGGCTATCCGAATGGCCTCAAAGACAAGCAACTAGGGCAGTTAGCCCGGGCAGCAGCAGTGGTGGATGCGATTGATGCAATTCAACGTAACCGCCCAGACCGACCGGCAATGAGTACTATTGCCGCAGCGAAATCTATGCAATCCCGCACAGACCAATTCGATGAAGCTTGGGTAAAACGTTACATCGCGCATTTTGGTCCACTACCAATTGGCTCGTTGCTGCGCTTTGAAAAAGGCCAGTTTGGTTGGGTGGTTGGCCTAGACGCGAAGAAGCGCGTGAACCGTATTCGAATTTCCCCGCACAAACTGGCGCCCGATGACAAGCTGGGTCCCCCCATTGAAGGCGCTGGGCTAGCTGAGCTTGGCCGTATTCGTGATGTGTTGGTTCCGGAAAGTTGATCTTTCGCGCCGACAGGCGTATCAAAACGAGTTAAATTAAAAATACTAAAGTTGAATAAATAATGGCCGATAAATGAGAATAGGCGTGTTTTGCGTCGCTTTTTATCGGTTTTGAATTGAATTTATTCATGCAAACTGATTGCTATAGAAATAGGGGTTAACACCATGGCATCCATTGCAGCATTAGGTATCGGTTCGGGCTTAGACCTGAACGGCTTACTGACTCAGCTTGAATCGGCTGAGCGTCAGCGACTGCAGCCGTTGGTTGAACAACGGGCTTCGTATCAGGCGCGTATTTCAGCTTACGGTAAACTCGAGGGTTCGCTTTCGGCGTTACAAACCTCGCTGTCTGCTTTGGGCAAACCTGAGACATTCCAGGCCGTGTCGAGCACAGTGGCCGGCGAAGGCATTACCGCTGCGGCATCGTCTACAGCTGTACCGGGTAGTTACTCGGTGACTGTGAATGCGCTCGCGAAGGCATACAGCAGCGCTACAGTAGGCATTGACGACAAAGCTCGCGACTTAGGAGCAGGCTCGGTTAGCTTTACGCTGGGTGACGGCACTAGCCACACAGTTGATATTGATGCAGGAGCAAGCTCGCTTGAAGATATTCGCGACGCGATTAACGCGCAGCAAGGCGACGTAACCGCATCTATAGTGAACGACGGCGACCCGACTAACCCATATCGTTTGGCCTTAACGTCTTCGAAAACCGGTACTGACGCGGCGGTTGATACGTTGGCATTCACCGGGTTTGGTACTGAACTTGCTGTAGATGCCGGTTCGGTGCAGAACGCACAGAATGCGTCAATTACGGTTAACGGCATTAATGTCAGCAGCCAAAGCAATCAAGTTGCCGATGCTATTCAAGGGCTAACGCTAAACCTTGAAGAACAAGGCGCAACGGCAACCGTTAAAGTTACGCGCGACGAAGAAGCCATTATGAAATCAGTGGAAACCTTCGTTAGTGCTTACAACAGTTTGCAAAACACGATTAAAGATTTAAGTAAGTACAACCCAGAAACTCAGACCGCTGGTCGGCTATTGGGTGACAGCGGCTTGCGTACGGTTGAAACGCGTTTACGCGGAATTTTTTCTGAGGCTGTTCAAGGCGGTGATTTAAACACCTTGTCTGAGCTTGGCATTACGCGTCAGCTCAATGGCACGCTTGAAGTAGATAAAGAGAAGTTACAAACCATTACCTCGGAACAGCTTGGTCAGCTACAACAGTTTTTTGCTGGCGACGAAGCGAACGGTGTTGAAGGGTTTTCGGCACTTTCGAACAAAACAGTTGATGAATTGTTAGACGACAACGGGCCAATTATCACTGGTACCGAGGGTATGAAGAGTGCGATTACGCGCTTAGAAGAGCGCTACGCACGTGAAGAAGTAAGTATTGCGCGTACGGTTGAGCGCTACAGAACGCAATTTGCACGCTTAGACAGCATGATCGCGAACATGAACTCAACCAGCAGTTATTTGACCCAACAGTTTGATGCCTTAAGTGCACAACTGGGTCAGAAGAAGTAACTAGGAGAATATAACAATGTACGGTATGCGAGGCGCAGCAGCGTATGGACGAGTTGACGTAGAAAGCCATGTGCTTTCAGCCAGTCCGCACAAGTTGATCAATATGTTGTTTGAAGGTGCTTTAAAAGCAATTAAAGCCGCCAAACTACATATGCAGCAGAACAACGTGTCAGCCAAAGCTGAGTCGATTACAAAAGCGCTCGACATTGTGAACTTAGGTTTAGCTGCGGCGTTAGATAAAGAAAAAGGCGGCGAGTTAGCCGAGCGTTTAGAGCAGCTATACAGCTATGTGGCTGAACTGTTGTTGCAGGCTAACCTTAAAAACGACGTGGCAAAATTAGACGAAGCGGCAGAGTTGTTAGAGCAAATTGGCTCTGCTTGGAAAGAAATTCAACCACAGGTTGAAGGGGCGTAAGGCACGTGGCCGCGCAACCGCAATTAAAACGTGACTATTTAATGTCGCCGACGGAGGTCATTATGTCGTATCAGACGCTACTGGAGCATTCGAACAAAATGCTCGCCAGTGTGCGCAACGAAGACTGGGAAGCCTTGATCGAAACGGAAGTTGAGTACGTTCGTGAGGTGGAGCGGTTGAGCCACGCCGAAGCCAGAGTTGAGCTGTCAGAGGACCAACAGCTTAGCAAATTACAACTTTTGAGCACCATCATGGATCAAGACCGTGAGATTCGGGAACGCTTAGTCGCGCGTCGCACCATGTTGGAGCAGACGTTGCTCAGCATGCAGAAAAAGCAAAAGCTTGAGCACAGCTATCGCAATTGAGCAGCATAACGCCATTATTGGACACTTTGGTCCACCAAGTTGCGAAGCAACGCTCAACGGTGGACCTTCTTCCTCGCCACACCCTACCTGTGGCCCCCATACAAGCCACAGCTAGTACCACCGAATTTAGCCAAGCCGGCCAACAAATAGCACGTTTGGTGCAGTTAATTCAGTCATTTCAGCAACAGCTTCCGGCACAGTTTTCACAAGGCACTCAGCCAGGCACCCAACAAATGGGCGGGCACATAAAACCCAATGCGCCGTTATTTCCTGCAACGACACAGCTTGATGCGTTAACGCTAATGGGCCGATTGCAGACCATTGTGAAAGACTCCGGATTATTTTACGAGGCGTTATTGGCGCGTTGGGCGGCAGAGAAAGTCCCATTTATGCAGGTACGCCAGCAGCCGCATAACCTAGGGCAATTTCGTGCCAACTCACCACAAATACAGCAAATTTTGGGGCAGCAACTTGAGCTTCTGAATTCGGGTATGATTCGTGTCGATACAGAATTGTGGCCTAATGCCCATTTGCAGTGGCTTGTGCAACCAGACGTCAACCCGCTAGTGCAGCGTTGGCGAGATGAGCAACGGCGTAAGCAAGGCGAAGAGCCTGAGCCGCCGGCTTGGAACAGTGAGTTAAAATTAACCTTGCCTAATGTTGGTGAAATTCGGGCGCAAATGCGGTTGTCACAAAAGCGACTTACCCTGCAGCTACAATGTGCCGAACCATTGGTTGAGTCATTGCAAGCGGCGACCTCTCGGTTATCGGCGCGACTGCGTTTAGGCGCGGGCGTAGAAATTGACGATATTCCAGTGTCGAGGTTGCCGTTATGAGCGACGAAAAAACCAAAAATCAAAAAGCCGTGGCATTGCGTTATCAGGAATTTGAACCGGCACCAAAAGTTGTCGCAAAAGGGGAAGGATTGATCGCGGATAAGATCATTGCGCTGGCAAACGAGCATAATGTGTTTGTGCATGATTCGCCCGAGTTGGTCGATCTTTTATCGCAAATTGATCTTGATGATTATGTACCGCAAACGCTTTGGTTGGTTGTTGCGGAATTGTTAATATGGGCTAAGGGTGTTGACTCAAGTCATTGAATTACCGTTTTAACACCTTTGTAAAGAAACCAAAAATTAACAAATGCGTATGAAATTTAGACTGTAAAGATTGATCATTTTTATTGACCTGCACTGTTAAGATTTGCTAAAGATCACGTTAAGAACGAAAAACAATCAGCAGTGTTGGAGAAATGCCCCCATGAGTCACAGTAAAACTATTTCTGAACTTCAGGAATTAAACTTGAGTTACCTGATGTTGGTTCAGAAATTGATCGTCGAAGATCGTGATACCGCAATTTTTCGGTTGAAAATCGATGACGAACTTGCTGATCTCATCGCCGATATGTCATCGAAAGAATTAACGATGCTAGCGCGGCAGCCGCAAAGCTTATTGCAGCCTAATTTAGGTTCAGTGAGTCAGTTAAAAGCAATTTTAACCAATAAACGTGATACCGGAATGCAGGCAACCCATTTAGCTATGCATATGGCATCCGCTTAAATGTTAAGCACCCAATAAGAAGAACCGTACATGACCGCGAAAAAGCTTCTTGAAGAACTCAACCAGGTACAGCTCGCAATTGAGCTGATTGAGCTTGGTGCGCGTTTGCAAGTTCTCGAGTCAGAAGTGAGTTTGAATCGCGGCCGATTAGTTCGGTTGTATAAAGAAGTTGCGGGTAAGTCGCCACCCAAAGGTATGCTGCCGTTTTCAACTGACTGGTTTATGACGTGGCAGCCGAACGTACACTCATCGTTTTTCTACAATATTTATGCTCGCTTGCGTGAAGGGCAGAAACTTGAACGCATGCAGGCTTTTATTAAAGCGTACAAATTGTACCAAGAGCATATTCAATTAAGTGGCGAAGAAGAAGTGCTCGCACTAACGCGTGCATGGACACTAGTACGCTTTTTTGAAAGTGACATGTTCCAGTTGTCTAAGTGTAACTGCTGCGGGCTGCAGTTTGTTAATCATGCCCATACGCCCGATCAAGATTACATGTGTGGCGTGTGCCAACCTCCTTCTCGAGCTGGCAAACCGCTCAAACAAAAATCTTCAAAATC
Organism: Gammaproteobacteria bacterium; assembly: GCA_018222985.1. Taxonomy (GTDB): domain Bacteria; phylum Pseudomonadota; class Gammaproteobacteria; order Enterobacterales; family Alteromonadaceae; genus Pseudidiomarina. The sequence goes on along the minus strand of JAAEZG010000008.1, from coordinate 47,771 downwards.
TCGAAAAGAAATTTAAGTCTTAACCCTCAGCGCCGATATACTTCTTAGATGTGTTTTTAAAGAAAAGGAAGCGGCCGTGTTAATCGCAATCGGTTTTGTCGTGGTGTTACTGTCGGTGTTCGGCGGCTTTGTATTAGCCGGCGGCGCGTTGGGGCCTATTTTTCAGCCGCTCGAATTGTTAATTATAGGCGGTGCTGGTATTGGTTCGTTTATAGCCGCGAACAACGGCAAAGCGATCAAAGCGACGCTGCAGTCGGTTAAGCGCTTTAAGCGTTCCACCACGTATAATAATGACACCTATCTTGAACTTCTTGCCGTTATTTATAAGTTGCTCAATAAAATGCGTCGTGACGGCATGCTGGCCGTAGAGCGTGATATTGAAAGCCCCGAAGAAAGCGCCATATTTCAAGAGCACCCAGACGTTCTTGAAGACACCATGATGCTTAATTTTATTGCCGATTACTTACGCTTAATGATCAGCGGCAATATGAACCCGCAAGAGCTTGACGAGCTCATGTTGCACGAAATTGAAACCTTTGAAGCCGAAGCAGAAATTCCAGGCGACGCCTTGCATAAAGTGGGTGATGCCATGCCAGCATTTGGTATCGTCGCCGCGGTATTGGGTGTGGTACGCGCACTAAGTACTGCTGACGTGCCGCCAGACGTTATGGGCACCATGATTGCTCACGCATTGGTGGGAACCTTTTTGGGTATTTTATTAGGTTATGGTTTTATCAACCCGTTAGCCAGCCGCGTTGAACGGCAAGTGGCTGAGTTGGTGAAAACCTTGCAGGTCATTCGTGTTACGTTGCTAGCGAGCATGCATGGCTATGCCCCGCAGTTGGCGGTCGAATTCGGTCGTAAAGCATTACACACTTCTGAGCGTCCAACCTTTACCGAGTTGGAAGATCACGTACGCGGTAAGTCGGAGTAGTAGGCATGGCTGACGAACATCGCCCGATAATTATTCGACGCAAGAAAATAGTCAAAAAGCACCACGGTGGTAGTTGGAAAATTGCCTTGGCTGACTTTATGACGGCGTTAATGGCGTTGTTCTTGGTGATGTGGATTTTGTCGATGTCGAGCGAAAAAGATCGGCAAAGTATCTCGGAGTATTTCCGCACGCCACTTCTAGTTTCTATGGCTGGCGGCGAACGCTCAAGTAATGCCGCTAGTGTCATTCAAGGCGGTGGCGCCGACCCAACCCATATGGAAGGCGAGCAAGCGCGTATAGATTTACGTCGTGAGTCTAAGCCAGCGGATGTGCGTCGCCATTTTAATGAAATTCGCCGACGTGTTGAGGCTGCCATTGATGCTGACCCAGTACTAAAGGCTTTGAAGGCGCAGCTTCGCTTTGATGTCACACGCGAAGGCCTGCGCATTATGATGCTCGATACCGAAACCAAACCGATGTTTGAAATTGGTAGCGACCGTATCGCGCCATACATGGAGCGGCTGCTAAGAACCTTAGCCCCATTGTTGAATGAAATTCCCAACGAAGTAACCATTAGTGGCCATACCGACAGCCTGCCCTATGCCGGTGGTGAGCGTGGCTATAGTAACTGGGAGCTGTCTGCCGACCGTGCGAACGAATCACGCAAGACATTAATGGCCGGTGGTTTTGACCCAGAGCGCCTGCTGCTAGTGATGGGCGCGGCCGATAGAATTCCGTTAGACGGCACCGAGCCTGATGACCCGCGAAACCGCCGCATTACCATTGTGGTGCACACGTTTGAGTCAGCTGAATTTATTAAACGCCAAGGCTTTTTCCCGCAAGACGAGCAAGAACTTGAAGCCAGTTTAGAGCCTGACGTTGGGCTGCTAACCGAACAATTTCAAGAAGCCACCCGAGCAACCGACCAAACAAAACAGAAATAAGGGGTTCTAAGCCCCTTTTTCAACCCTTCGCTATTGCTTGCCGTACGCCATAATTGGTGTCATGGCAGAAGAACAATCTCAAGATCAAGAAAAAACAGAAGACCCCTCCGCCCGAAGGCTACAAAAATCGAGGGAAGAAGGTGAGGTTGCGCGATCGCGCGAGCTGACCACTTTTGTGATCTTGTTTGGTGGCGTTTTAATGCTGTGGGCATTAGGCAGCACCATGTATCAAAATTTAGGCTTAGTGATGGAACAGGCGTTTTTATTTGAGCGCTTGCAGGTGTCAGAGCCTGGACCAATGTTGCAAAACGTGCTGGAGCTAGGACAGTCGGCATTGTTGTCGCTATTACCCTTGTTCGCGGTGATGATGTTACTGGCGTTGGTTGCCCCAGCGCTGTTGGGCGGTTGGGTGGTTTCGGCCAAAGCCATGGCGCCGAAATTTAGTAAGCTCAACCCCATAAAAGGCCTAAAACGTGTGTTTTCAACCCAAGCGCTAGCAGAGCTTGGCAAAGCGATAGCCAAGTCGGTATTGGTTGGTAGCGTATTGATGCTGTTTTTGTGGGATCAAAAAGCAAACTTTCTGCGCTTAATGAGTTTAGAGGTGAAACAGGCGTTGGGCGAAGCCATGAGTATGGCTGCACTGGCGTGTTTCTTGATGATTTTGACCCTGTTGGTAGTCGTGGCGTTTGACGTGCCGTTTCAGTTGTTCACGCACACCAAAAAGCTACGGATGTCGAAAGAAGAAGTAAAACGCGAGAACAAAGAAACTGAGGGTGACCCTCATGTGAAAGGTAAAATTCGCCAGCAGCAACAAGCTATGGCGCGTCGCCGCATGATGAGCGAAGTACCGCAAGCTGATGTTATTGTGACCAACCCAACCCATTATGCAGTGGCATTAAAATATGATGATAGTAATATGGGTGCGCCACGCGTTGTCGCAAAGGGTACAGATTTAGTTGCGCAACGTATTCGCGAGTTGGGTGATGAACACAAAGTACCGCGCCTAGAGGCGCCGCCGTTGGCTCGTGCACTGCATACGCACGTTGATTTAGGCCATGAAATTCCGGCACCCTTGTATACTGCCGTGGCCGAAGTCTTGGCATGGGCGTTCCAGTTAAAACGCGCACGCGAGGGGGCCGCAGTAACGCCGCCAACCCCAACAAATATTACAGTTCCTGATGATTACGAGGTACCGGCACCATGAAGTTAAGCATGAACGCGCTAGCAGGGAGCATGAGCTCGGCACGCTTGCAGGTGCTTGTTGGCCCCGTACTTATCTTAATGATTTTGGCAATGATGGTATTGCCATTACCGCCGTTTATTCTCGATTTTCTGTTCACCTTTAATATTGCTTTGTCGCTCATGGTGTTGTTAGTCAGTATGTTTACTGAGAAACCATTGGAGTTTGCGGCCTTTCCAGCGGTATTGCTGTTTTCAACCTTGCTGCGCTTGTCACTTAACGTTGCATCAACGCGCGTTGTACTCATGGAAGGCCACAACGGCGGCGACGCTGCGGGTAAAGTCATCGAAGCCTTTGGTCAATTCTTAGTGGGCGGTAATTTTGCCGTGGGCTTGGTGGTGTTTCTTATTTTGGTTGTCATTAACTTCATGGTTATTACCAAAGGCGCAGGGCGTATTGCCGAAGTAGGCGCGCGCTTTACGTTAGATGCCATGCCAGGTAAGCAAATGGCGATTGACGCTGACTTGAACGCAGGCCTTATCGGTGAAGAAGAAGCGCGGCGGCGTCGCCAAGAAGTCGCCCAAGAAGCCGAATTTTATGGCTCTATGGATGGTGCAAGCAAATTCGTTCGCGGTGACGCCGTTGCCGGCATGATCATCATGGTGGTGAACATTATTGGCGGCTTAATGATAGGGGTTATGCAGCATAATATGAGTGCTGGCGCCGCCGCAGAAACCTACGTGCTGTTAACCATTGGTGATGGCTTGGTGGCGCAAATTCCAGCGTTAATCATTTCCACCGCAGCCGGTGTGACTGTGTCGCGCGTGAACACCGAGCAAGATGTTGGTCAGCAACTCATTAAACAGCTATTTGTAAGCCCGAAAGTGCTCATGCTCGCGGCCGGGGTTATTGGTTTACTTGGTTTAGTGCCTGGCATGCCAAACTTTATCTTTTTGCTGTTTACCGCCATGTTGGGTGGATTTGCGTGGTATTTGCACAAGCAACAAACCGCGCAAAAAGTGGCTGCTGCGCAGTCTGAGCAAGCTGCACCGGCGCCGTCGTTTAGTGCCCCAGAAGCCAGCTGGAATGACGTGCAACTGGTAGATACCTTGGGCATGGAAGTGGGTCATCGCTTAATTGCCTTGGTCGATGACAATCAGCAAGGTGAGCTGCTTGGCCGCATTAAGAGTGTGCGTAAGAAGTTCGCGCAAGAAGTGGGATTCTTGCCACCGGTGGTGCATATTCGTGACAACTTAGAGCTCAAGCCCAATACCTATACCATTACCTTGAAAGGCGGCGAAATTGGCCGTGCAGAAATTTACCCTGACCGCTGGATGGCCATTAACCCAGGCCAAGTAACTGGCGACGTGGAAGGTATTGATACCACAGACCCTGCGTTTGGGTTGCCAGCGAAGTGGATAAACCAAGATCAACGCGAGCACGCGCAAATATATGGATATACGGTGGTGGACGCCAGTACTGTCGTCGCAACACACCTGAACCATTTATTGCAACGTTATGCGTCAGACTTGTTAGGGCGCCAAGAAGTACAGCAGTTAGTGGATAAACTTTCGGAAGAAAACAAAGCGTTAGTTGAAGATGTGGTGCCGAAGTGTGTTACCGTGACGACGTTGCAGCGGGTGCTACAAAACCTACTTGAAGAAGACGTGTCCATTCGCGATCTACGCACTATTTTTGATACCCTAGCAGAGTTTGAAGGCCAACAGGCCGATGCGCATGAGCTCACCGCGCGTGTGCGTTTAGCGTTGGGCCGCAATATTACCCAGAAATGGTTCGGCGGCGAGCGAGAATTACAGGTTATTGGCCTTGATGTGTCACTCGAAAATATGTTGTCGCAGGCGTTGCAGCAAAATAGTTCACTAGAGCCCGGTTTAGCAATGACCTTGAGCGAGCAAACGCAAAAGGCGTTGCACCATGCAGAAACCATGGGGTTGCCGCCGGTATTGGTGGTGCCGCATCAATTACGGCCATTGTTGTCGCACTTCTTGCGACGCCAGCTACGTGATTTAGTGGTATTATCACAAGCAGAAATTCCAGATGATAGAACCATTAAAGTTGTGAGTGTTATTGGAGGGTCACAATGACCATAAGGCGCTTTCGAGCAGCCAGCCATAAAGATGCGATGCGCAAAGTGCGTGATGCACTAGGCGATGACGCCGTGATTGTGTCGTCGCGTAAAACGTCGCAAGGCGCTGAGATTTTTGCAATTGGCGAGGCCGAACTCGCGCTGTTGCATGAAACCGAAGACGCGCCCGCTGCCCCAGATTTCTCAGGGCTAGCACAACAACTATTGAGTGACGTGCAAGATATGCGCGCGATGCTGCATCAACAGCAGGGCGAGAAAGTACCTGACGACAATCGTAAGCGCTTGTACCGCCAACTTCGTGCTGGTGGGTATAGCGACCCATTAAGTCGCCAGTTGGTGGCCATGTTGCCGTCGCAGCTTAATCATTCAAATAAAACCTACCCGGAAGCACTGAAGTGGTTGCAACAGCAGTTAGTGGCTCGTGTGTCACATCAGTCGAACATGCAAGCCAACGACTGGGAGCTACTGCAGCACCAAGGCGTGATGGCGCTCGTTGGGCCAACAGGGGTGGGCAAAACCACCACAACCGCGAAGTTAGCTGCAAATTATGTCATGCAGCATGGTAACGACAGCTTGTTGTTGGTCACCACAGACAGTTATCGAATTGGCGCTCAGCAGCAGCTTGCCATTTATGCCGAGTTGCTCGATGTAGAAATGCATGCGCTTGCCGATGGCGACACGCTGGATGCATTAGCGCAAAAAATGCAGGGTAAGCGGTTGGTATTGGTTGATACGGTGGGTATGAGCCAACGTGACCAGCGCCTAGCGCAAAAAATTGCGGCACTGAATAGCGAGCAACATGCACATACAACACGTATTGTGTTGTTGCTCAATGCTGCGGCCCAGCAAGAAACATTAGACGAAGTAGCGCGCATTTATCAGCGCATTGCTGCGGAAAGTGAGTTAACCATTAGTGATGCTATTCTCACCAAACTAGACGAAACCGCGCGTTTGGGCGGAGTGCTGGATACGGTGATTCGTCACAAGCTGACGGTACAGGCGGTATCTTCAGGGCAGCGCGTGCCGGAAGACATTCAGGTGCCGGACATTGAACAGTTGGTGGCTGACTCGTTAGCCGCCGAAGTGAGTGACTCCATGCTTGCCGCCAGCGAATGGGAGCAGTCGAGTGAGAAGCTTGAGCCTTCACACGTATTTACGCACGGGCATTTAATTCAGTCGAGTATGCAGGCGCTACGCAATCATGTTCCGCATTTTAGTGAGCTGGTACAGGCGCTCAAACAAAAAGAACTGCCTGAAAGCTGGCAGAACACAGCGTTTCCAGACGAGTTGAACATGATTCGTTGGGCGGCGCCACAGCCTTTGCAAGGCTGGAGCCATTTAACCCCGCATTTAGGGCTTAATAAACATGGCTTACCGTTACTGCCACCGGTGATTCACGATAGTCATGACCCGGTGCTGCCAGACATGGCATTGGCCCCAGTGCAGTTATTTGATTATTTACCGGAAACGGCGTTATTGGATATTTTTTCCGAACACCAAACCGGTTGGCTAGCCACCTTGAATGTGAACCACAAAGTACAAAGCCAAGGGCACACTGTTGTGGTGAGCGAACTTGTCAAAAAACATGGTATTCCGTTAAGCAAACATACGATTGTGTATCGCGGTGAGCGACGTCGACTTGAGCTTACGGTGGCGGCAGCCGAGTCTGAGCAAAGTCAGCAGTTGTACCAGGTTGTGTATGGCGAGTTGCATGGCGGTCCAAGTAAAAACCCCGTACAGCGTCGATACTGGATGGTAGACGGGCACTGCACGGCAGAACAAGTTGTCGAGCGGGCGCGAAGCATGATGCAGCTTGAGGAATACGCGCGATTAACGCGTTTTGCATGGCGCGCTATAGATAAGCAGAAGCTGACGACAGCAACGCAGTTAGCGCTTGCCGGAGCGCTTGCAGCAGTTGCAATGCATGTGGAGTACCACGGCGCGGCGCAATTTGCTGGTTTGCGTGGCGAGCTACTTAGTTTAAGCGGTAAACGTGGGCGGGTTCAGGGTGATAAGCTAGTACCAGCGATTTTACACGTTATTCAAGCCTATGAGTCGTTAGTGGCTGCAGGCCGAGAAGTAGAGGCATAAGTTAAGCATGAGCGATCAGGCAGCGAGTTTGCGACAATGGGCGGCGAAGCGCAACGAAGGTGAGCCGGCCAATGAGATCATTTCGCAACCAGCGTCCGCAGAAACGGCACAAAAAAATGTTGAGCAAGTGGTGGTGTTGGGCTTGCCTAAACTTGACCAAGAGCAAGCAGCGAAAGCAGCAAATGTATTTCATCGCTGGGCAGAACATGGTAAGAAATGGGTAGGAGATGCCGAGCGTTGGCGGGTTATTCCGGTAAGCCGAGAATATCCAGACTTAGCTAAGTTAGTGGGCACTTACCCACGCTGGGCGGTTTGGATTGATGATGATCTTGATAGTTTTATGCGTGTGTATCGCGCATTAAAGACCATTCAAGCGGTGGGTGGGCCTAAACGAATTATTGCGCTGCATCCACCCATGGCGCGCCAAGGTTTATTAGCTAATATTCAATACGTAGCACGGCATTATTTTAACATTGAAGTTTTGGTATTTTCGGGCTGAAAACTATGTATACAGCTGAAGGTAAGTTCAACAAAAACAGCATTATCGAACAGTATTATCCACTGGTTCGACGCCAGGCTTTTAACCTTAAGGTTAAATTGCCAGCGGGCGTTGATGTGGATGATTTAATTCAAGCTGGCGTTGAAGGGTTACTTAGCTGTGTTGATCGGTTCGACCCAGACTCGGGCGTGGCATTTTCTACTTATGCCCACCAACGTATACGTGGCGCCATGATTGACGAACTGCGCAGTCGCGACTGGCTTCCGCGTAGCGTGCGGCGCAGTGGACGTGAGCTTGAGCAAACCATTCGTCGCTTAGAGCAACAACTTGGGCGTGTGCCTGAAGAGCGCGAAATAGCGACCGAGTTGGGCATGGAGCTCAACGAATATCACCAACTATTGTTGGACACGAATAACGGTTTAGTGTTGTCGTACGACGAAGTGGTTACCGACACGCCTAATGCCGAAACAAATGGCGATGAAGAAGCAGAGCCAGAGGCGCAAATTGGCGCTGCGGAGCTCAAATCATTACTTGTTCAAGCCATTGACTCCCTTCCTGAGCGTGAAAAATTAGTCATGACGCTCTATTATCAAGAAGAGCTTAACCTCAAAGAGATCGGTGCCGTACTCGATGTAACCGAGTCGCGGGTGTCGCAGCTGCATAGCCAAGCCATCAAGCGTATTCGCGCACGAGTTGCCGCTTAACCGCAATCAACGTTTAACCGACGTTTTTAACAAAACTAGAAGGTGCGTGATGAATAACTATAAATTGGAAATTCGCTGGGGTGTTATTTTTAGTCTAGCCATGTTGGTTTGGGTGCTTATTGAACGTCTTGCAGGCTTGCATAGTTCATTGATTCACCTACATATGGTGTGGACGAATGTGTTCGCGATAGTTGCCATTGCTATTTATGTGTTAGCGCTGCGCCAAAAACGAGATCGCGAGCTGCAAGGACAAATGACTTGGAAGCAGGGCTTCATGTGTGGCGTGGGAATGACCATTGTGGTGGCTATTTTAAGTCCGTTAACGCAATGGCTTGCGCATAGTTTTGTGTCCCCCCATTTTTTCACCAACATGGTGGAGTATGCAGTGACCAGTGGCAACATGACCGAACCTCAGGCACTGAGTTATTTTAGCCTGCAAAGCTATATGATTCAGTCGGTTATCGGCGCAGTGGTGATGGGCGTTATCACATCGGCTGTGGTGGCCTTGTTTGTGCGAACCCAAAAATAGTTAAGCGTTAAATTGGTGCAAACAGCGGCGCAACTTTTCTTTACTGTGCTAAGGTTAAAGGACTATTAAGCAGGACAAGGAATTTACTGGTATGAAAAAATTAGTCTTAGCAGTCGCTGTTTCATCGTTAGTTGCTACGGGTTGTGCCAATATGACCAACGCGCAAAAAGGCGCGACTATTGGCGCTATTGCTGGCGCAGTGATCGGTAAAGGCACCGGCGACCATGACAAGAGTCGTTATGTTTGGGGCGCGGTAGCTGGCGCCATTGCTGGTGGTGCCATTGGTAACTATATGGATAAGCAGGAGCAAGAGTTCCGTGATTCATTAGCTGGTAGTGGCGTAGAAGTGATTCGCGAAGGCGACAACATTCGCTTGCAGCTGCCCAGCAACGTGACTTTTGCAACCGACAGTTCAAGCATTGCCCAAGGCTTTTATCCGGTGCTTTCAGATGTTGGCCGTGTATTAAACCGCTATGAAAAAACCACCATGTTGGTGGAAGGCCATACGGATAGCGTTGGAGACGCGAACTACAATATGCAGTTGTCAGAACGCCGTGCTTTATCAGTACGTAACTACTTAGTTGGTGAGGGTGTCGACCAGCGCCGCGTAACCACTGTCGGTTACGGCGAAACTCAACCCATTGCAGACAATGGCACAGCAGGCGGGCGGCAAGAAAACCGCCGTGTTGAATTGCGCATTGTACCTAATGAGGCCGAATAGGCACTTAGCCGAATGACTTCTTAATATCGGTGAGTAAAAAGCCGCTGTTTTCTTACGAAAGCAGCGGCTTTTTAGTGTGCTTAGTGATGTTTAAATTTGCTAATTAGGTTTAGCTGACTGGTTTACTAACAACGCAATGGCACCGTCGCCAGTAACATTACACGCTGTACCGAAGCTATCTTGCGCCATGTACAGAGCTATCATTAAAGCAATAGCGGTTTCGCCGAAGCCCAGCATGGAACCGAGTAAACCTACCGCTGACATAACTGCGCCACCTGGCACACCCGGTGCTGCCAACATCACCACACCTAACATAAGAATAAATGGCAAGATGGTGAAAAATGATGGTATCGCTAGCGAGCTATGTAAGAACATAACCGCAATAGTGCAGCTAACAATGGTGATGGTTGAGCCGGCCAAATGAACGGTTGCACACAATGGCACGGCGAAGTTCGCCACGTCATCGTTGACATCGTTTTCTTTAACACTGCGTAGGGTTACCGGAATAGTCGCGGCGCTAGACATGGTGCCAAGTGCTGTGAAATAAGCGGGTAGCATATTCTTAATCAGCTTCACTGGGCTTACGCCGGCTTTTACGCCCGCAATGCTGAACATACTAATGATGTAAACCCAGTGCAGCGCTACGGCTAACAGCAGAATGATACCGAAGGTTTGCAAGGTGCTAAAAACGGTGCCAGCGGCGGCCATTTGCGCAAAAACACCGGCTATGTAGAACGGCAACAGTGGAATAATTACCTTGCCCAACAGTAGCTCAATGATGTCGCGACCCTGATCACTGAATTGCTTAAGTTGCTCAGCGCGAGAACTGGCAATACCAAGGCCGAAAATAAACGCCAAAACCAGCGCTGTCATCACGCCGAATACTGGCGGCATGTCGATGGTCAAGAAGGGCTGTAAAGTGCTCTCTTGGGCGTTTGCGGCAGTTTTTGTGGCCGCAGTGAGCATTGGCACCACCAAACTTGCGACAACGTACGCTAAAATGCCGGCGATAATAGTGGATAGGTACGCAATGCCGAGTGTGCGCGACAACAGTTTGCCAGAGTTCTGCGGTAAGCCAGCAATACCGCTTGTAATGAAGAATAGAATTAGCAGCGGAATGGTGAAAAATAATAGCTGACCGAAAATGGCTTTAAAGGTAATCAGTAGCTGGCTAACCCAGTCTGGTAGATACAAGCCAATAAGCGTACCGGCAACAATGCCAAGTACTAATTTAATAATTAAACCCATGGATGTTCTCTCGTTGTTGTTGTGGTGAGGCTATTTGCCGATGCAAAAACTACTAAAAATTCTGCCCAATAAGTCGTCAGAAGTGAACTCGCCGGTAATTTCATTGAGGTGTTGTTGGGTAATGCGCAGCTCTTCGGCGAGTAATTCGCCGGCCAGATTCATTTCAAGTTGTTCTTGGCCAATACTTAAGTGCTCACGGGCACGTTCAAGCGCATCAAGGTGGCGCCGACGCGCCATAAAGCTGCCTTCGCTGGTCGCGGTATAACCCACACTGTGTTTCAAGTGCTCACGTAATAGCTCAATGCCATGGCCGGTTTTAGCGCTAAGGTGTAGCACCGGAATACCGCGTATGTCTTCAATAGCCACGGGCTCAGCATTGAGGTCGACCTTGTTACGAATAACGGTAAATGGCAGGTCATCGGGTAGTTGCTCGAAGAATTCTGGCCAAATGTCTGCGGGGTGAACGGCATCGGTTTCGGTCGCATCGACCATAAACAGCACGCGGTCGGCGCCGCGAATTTCGTCCCAAGCACGCTGAATACCGATACGCTCAACTTCATCAGGGCTTTCGCGAAGGCCAGCAGTATCGATAATGTGTAGTGGCATCCCATCAATTTGAATGTGCTCACGAAGTACATCGCGTGTGGTGCCGGCAATGGCGGTTACAATCGCCGATTCGCGGCCAGCTAAGGCATTTAACAAAGATGATTTGCCGGCGTTAGGGCGCCCAGCAATCACCACTTTCATGCCTTCACGCAGCAGGGTGCCTTGTTTAGCTTGCACCATAACTTGCTGTAGGCGATCGATAATGGCTTCTAAGTCGCCGGAAACTTTGCCGTCACTCAGAAAATCGATTTCTTCGTCCGGAAAATCAATAGCGGCCTCAACGTACATACGCAAATGTATGACTTGATCTACCAGTTGGTCGATTTCGTGAGAAAAACCGCCCTGTAGGCTTTGTAGCGCCGCTTTGGCCGCCTGCTCAGAGGTGGTGTCAATTAAATCGGCAATGGCTTCAGCTTGGGTTAAATCAAGTTTGTCGTTTAAAAACGCGCGTTCGCTAAATTCGCCAGGCCGTGCAGGGCGTACATCTGGAAAATCCAGAATAGCCTTGATGATCATATCAATAAGTACAGGGCCACCGTGACCTTGTAACTCAAGAACGTCTTCGCCAGTGAACGAATTTGGGCTCTGAAAGAAAAGCGCAATGCCCTCATCGAGCACTGCGCCTTTTAGGTCTTTAAATGGCAGGTATTCGGCTTTACGCGGTGCCGGGCAGTAGCCCAACATACGCTCAGCGACAGTTTTTGCCGCAGGCCCGCTAACTCTGACGATACCGACACCGCCACGCCCAGGAGGGGTGGCTTGTGCGACTATGGTATCGTTCGTTAGCTCTAAGTCCATTGGTTAATAACCTAGGTTCGTTATTTCTTTTTGCGGCGTTCCATCATGCCTTTTTTCTCAAGGCCACGATAAATCCACTGCATTTGTCCAATGGTGATTAAGTTGCTGCTCAACCAGTAAAGTACCAGGCCTGCAGGGAACCACAAGAAGAACACGGTAAAGATAACCGGCATGTACTGTAGTAACTTCTGCTGCATTGGATCGGTTGCTGGTGTTGGCTGCAATTTCTGCATGACAAACATCGACACACCCATAAGAACAGGCAAGATGTAGTATGGGTCTTTTGCTGACAAGTCATTGATCCAGAGGAACAATGGAGCATGACGCAATTCAACGCTTTCAAGAAGTACCCAGTAAAGCGATAGGAAAATAGGTAACTGCAGAAGCATAGGTAAACAGCCACCAAGTGGGTTTACTTTCTCTTCTTTGTACATTTTCATCATGGCTTGTGACATTTTCTGACGGTCGTCACCATAACGTTCACGCAAAGCAGTCATCTTAGGCTGAATCATGCGCATTTTAGCCATCGACACGTATTGTGCCTTGGTCAGCGGGTACAGCAGTGCTTTGATGATAATGGTAATGGCAATAATCGACAGGCCCCAGTTAATTAATACGCTTTGTACTAACTGAAGTAACTTAAAGATTGGCTGCGCTAACCACCATAAGAAACCGTAATCAACGGTTAAGTTAAGGTCTTCTGCAACTAAGGCCATGGCATCTTGGTCTTTCGGGCCGACAAACAGCGTAGCACGTAATTCGGCCGAGGCACCTGGTGCTACGGTTGCGGTTGGGTACATCATGCCCATAATGGCCTGATCACCGCCAACAATACGAGAAAATAGCTGTTTTGTACCTTCACCGCGTGGCACCCACGCCGCAACGAAGTAGTGCTCAAGCATAGCCACCCAACCATTTTCAGTGGCACGGTTTAAACGCTGATCACGCATGTCGTCAAAGGCATACTTTTCATAGCGGTCTTCATCCCATGAATACGCACCACCTTTGTAGGTTGGCATCATCATGTTACCTGAGCCTTCAGTCATGACTTGCTTAAGCTGCGCGTAAAGCTGCATTTGCTTGTGCGTTGTGGCGGCGTTTTGAATGGTATAAACCACATCAACGGCGTAAGAACCTTTATTGAATACGAAGGTTTTTGTAATTTTGCTGCCGTCGTCTTGGGTAAAGTGCAGAGGCACTTCTAACGTGTCGCCTTTTAACTCGTAGCTGCTTTGTTCTACGTGGAACATTGGGCGGCCTTCAGCAGAGTCGGTGCCGTGTGCACCTACTAGGCCTGACTGGGCAATGTAGAGTTTATTTGGATCGGCGTGAAGCAACTCAAATCGCTCTGGGCTATCTTGGGTTTGTGCGAACTGCAGTAACTGCGCGTTGACGACATCACCACCATGGGTGTCAATAACAACGTCGAGCACGTCAGTTTTAACACGAACTCGCTGGCTAGTGCTTGCTGCTGCAGTACTTGGCATACCAGCATCTGAGGCTTCTGGTACGGCACTTTCTGATGACGCGGTCATAGAGCTAGCGCTAGGAATACCTGCGTCATTCGTTGATGATTGTGTTTGTGCAGGTTTTTGTGTGCCCGCTGGTGCGGTATCAATTAGCCAGTTTTGGTAGAGGAAAAAGCTAACTACCAAAAAGGCTATGAACAAGATAGAACGTGGCGAATTCATAAGTCCTTCGTCTCTGTTTTACTTTGAATCTTTGTTTCCGCTTCACATGGCTCGGTGCCTGGAACCGGGTCGAAGCCGCCGGGATGCCCCGGGTGGCATTTCAGAATACGCTTACTGGCTAACCAGAAGCCTCGCATCATACCATGCTTTTGGATTGCTTCGATGGCGTATTGTGAGCAGGTCGGCGTAAATCGGCATCGAGGCCCTAACAGCGGACTAATAATTAGCTGGTAGAGGCGGATGAAGCCAATAGGTATTGCGCGCAACGCTTGCTTAAAGTTCGCCATAAGTAATCCAAACGTTGTTGTAGTTCTTCTTGTGAAAGATCAACAACGCCGTTTTTTCCAATCACGATAATATCGAATGCCGGTATTTTATGCTGTTTTAACCGAAAACTCTCGCGAATCTTGCGTTTTATGCGATTTCGATCAACTGCGCGTTTGGCACGCTTTTTAGAGAGCGTGACGCCAATGCGTGCATGGTCGAGATTATTTGGGGTAGCGAGCATGGTGAGTTCAGCTGTGACAGCTTTCACCGGGGGATTATCGAAGACTTTTTGAAAGTGCGCGGGAGTTAAAAGACGTAACTCCCGCCCGTAAGAGAGGTTCTGCTTCAATATTATGCAGACAGAACTTTACGGCCTTTGGCACGACGGCGAGCCAACACTTGACGACCGTTTTTCGTTGCCATACGAGCACGGAAACCGTGAGTGCGCTTGCGCTTCAATACGCTTGGTTGAAATGTTCTTTTCATGACGTTACTTCCGTATTCGGGTTACCTAAAAATTTAGAGCGCGAATTCTAACGGTTAAAAGGATCAAAGTCAACGGAAAAAGCTATCCACAAACAGCGAATAAGAATAGTTATTATTGTGGATAAAAGCGCTTAACTCGTTGGGTAAATTTGCCTTAAAAGCTAGCGATCCTAGGTCTCTTTTAGTACAATCAAATCAGTCCTGCAGGTACATATTATAAAGGATCGGTTACGATCGGCTCAACACTGCACATAACTAAAACAACATGCGACAAGAACGGGAGACAGGTGTGAATAAATCGCTTTGGCAATTATGCGCTGATAGACTGCAAAGCGAATTGACCGCTCAGAATTTCAATACTTGGATCCGCCCGTTGCAATCGGAAGTCGAAAACGACGTTCTTACGCTGTATGCCCCAAATGCTTACGTTGTTGACTGGATTAAAGACAAGTACCTCAACACCATCAATGATTATCTTACTGAGCTTGCAAAAGAACGTGGCGAGAAACATCCGCGCGTTTCATTTCGTGTAGGCGGCGTTGAAAAGAAAGCTGTTGCCAACAATACAAGTTCAGATTCTGCGCGTGAGGCGACCAATTCAGGTGCGTCAGCAGATAAGCCTGTCAGCCAACGCAGTAAGCGTGCAACCCCTTGGACGCAAACCGATGCACCGGCACCGGCGTTTGAGTCAAACATAGACGAAGAGTATACCTTTGATAACTTTGTTGAAGGTAAGTCAAACCAACTCGCTTTAGCAGCTGCCCATCAAGTGGCTGAAAACCCAGGCGGTGTGTACAACCCGTTATTTGTTTATGGTGGTACCGGTTTAGGTAAAACGCATTTGTTACATGCCGTGGGCAACGCAATTCGTGCGCACAAAAAAGACGCCAAGGTTTTTTACATGCGTGCCGAACGCTTTGTTCAAGACATGGTGAATGCGCTTAAAAACGGTACCATAGACGAAATGAAGCGCTATTATCGCTCGGTAGATGCATTGTTAATTGATGATATTCACTTCTTTTCGAACAAAAAGGGCACGCAAGAAGAATTCTTCCATACTTTCAATGCCTTACTTGAGGGTAACCAGCAAATCATTCTTACTAGCGATTTGTATCCGAAAGAAATTGAAGGCCTTGAAGATCGATTGCGTTCCCGTTTTGGCTGGGGCTTAACGATAGCTATTGAGCCGCCAGAGCTTGAAACCCGTGTGGCAATTTTAATTCGCAAAGCGCAAGAGCGCGGTATTACCCTTCCGCACGAAGTCGCGTTTTTTATTGCGAAACGGTTACGTTCGAATGTTCGCGAGCTTGAAGGGGCATTGAACCGCTTGGTGGCGAACGTGAATTTAACTGGGCGCCAAATTACGATTGATTTTGTACGCGAAGCATTGCGCGACTTAATTGCGGCGCAAGAAAAGCTTGTTACTATTGATAATATTCAGAAAACGGTGGCTGAGTATTACAACATTAAAATGTCTGACATGCTTTCTAAACGCCGTACGCGTTCAGTTGCGCGGCCGCGCCAGGTGGCAATGGCTTTAGCAAAAGAGCTAACGAATCATAGTTTGCCGGAAATTGGCGACGCTTTTGGTGGCCGTGACCACACAACCGTATTACATGCTTGTCGTACAATTGCCAAGTTAAAAGATGAACAGAACGATTTAAAAGAAGATTACCGAAACTTAATCCGCACGCTTTCGGCATAAGATGTATAACAGAAAGTGGCAGGGACATAACAACAGGGGAATGTGGGCATGAAATTTTCCATCAATCGTGATGCTTTTTTAAAGCCACTTCAGGTTGTCAGTGGCGCTGTTGAGCGTCGTCATACTATTCCAATTTTGTCGAACGTTTTAATTCAGGTAGAAACTGACTCGGTACGCCTAACGGGTACTGACTTAGAGGTTGAGTTGGTTTCGTCGTGCGTCATTGAAAACGGCGAGCAAGGTGCTGTGACCGTACCCGCGAAAAAGTTGGTAGATATTGTTCGGAGTTTGCCAGACGGTGCGGTGGTCGAATTTAGTGCTTCGGCAGATAAAGCGCTGATACGTTCTGGGCGCAGCAAATTTACTTTGGCAACCCTGCCGGCCCAAGACTTTCCAAACATTGATGATTGGGATAGTGATATTCAGTTGGTGACAAGTCAGTCAGTGTTGAAAGACCTGATGGAGCGCACGCATTTCTCAATGGCCAACCAAGACGTACGCTATTACCTAAACGGCATGTTGTTTGAAACCGACGCGAATATTTTGCGTACCGTGGCGACCGACGGTCACCGGTTAGCAATGAGCAGCTGCGATATCGGACAGCCCAACTTGGCGGCTCGTCAGGTTATTGTGCCTCGCAAGGGCGTTATGGAGTTGCTGCGTTTACTTGATGATGCGGATAACGAAGTACGGGTGCTCATTGGTAATAATCACATTCGCGTAGAAACCAACGGTATTGGTTTCACGAGTAAATTGGTTGACGGGCGCTTTCCTGATTACCGTCGTGTGCTACCTAGTGGTGGTGATAAAATTGTTGTGGCGGAACGCGATGTTCTTAAACAGGCTTGCTCGCGCGCTTCAATTTTGTCCAATGAGAAATATCGCGGGGTACGTCTTAACTTAAGTTCTGGTGAACTGTGCCTAACCGCAAATAACCCAGAGCAAGAAACGGCTGAAGAAGTGTTAGAGTGCGAATATCAGGGCGAGCCATTAGAGATAGGCTTTAACGTGAGTTACCTCATTGACGTGTTAAACACCATTCAAGGCGATAAAGTGAAATTAACCTTGTCCAGCTCAGACGCGAGTGGCTTAATTGAAGACAACGACGATGCTTCGTCATTGTATGTTGTTATGCCAATGCGACTGTAGTTGCGGCGTTATTAGCGTAGTATGTACATTGAGTCGTTAGCCTTAACCACGTTTCGCAATTTCTCGACAGCGAAGCTTGCGCCCGGTAGAACAATTAATATTATCTCTGGGCAAAACGGCAGCGGCAAAACAAGTTTGATAGAGGCGATTTATTGTTTGGGTTTTGGTCGGTCTTTTCGGCCAGGTACCTTTCGCCAGTTAATACAGAACGAACAACAACGTTTCACAGTGTTTGCGCGGGTAACAGAACAAAGTGGTAGCCAACATCAAGTAGGCTACCAGCGCGACATGAATGGCGATGTGCAGTTGCGTATTGACCAAACAAAAGAAAAACGTTTTTCAGCGCTCGCGCGCTTAGTTCCAGTACAGTTGATGACGCCTGAAAGTATCGACCTTGTTTTGGGTGGGCCAAAGGTCAGACGACAGTTTATTGACTGGGGAGTGTTCCACGTGGAACATTCCTTTTATGGGGATTGGGTAAGCTTTTCAAAAATACTCAAACACCGTAACAGTTTGCTCAAAATGAAACGCTTTCATCAAGAGCATCAGTACTGGGACGCGCAATTCGCAGAGTACGGTAAGCGGGTTGAGCAACACCGGGTAAAATACTTGGAAGAGTTTATACCGGTGCTACGTGAGCGATTAAAAGCGTTTTTGCCGATGTACTCGTTTGATTTTGCTTTAAGGTCAGGCTGGGAAAAGGGCACTGAACTAAGTGATGCGCTAGTGAAGCATCGCGATCAAGATTTACGCTATGGTCATTCAACGGTAGGGCCTCATAAAGCCGAGTTGAAGATTGTAGCGAACGGGGAAGATGTTCGAAACCTTCTTTCTCGTGGACAGCTGAAGCTATTGGTAGCGGCATTAAAATTAGTGCAGGGTGAATATCTTCAGCAGAAAACAGGCGTACAATGTATCTTCTTAGTTGACGATATAACGGCAGAGTTGGACTCTGTTAGCCAAGAAAAATTTTGCGGCGCATTAGTCGCATCGAATTCACAGGTATTTGTATCGGCTATTGATGGTAGCGAGGTTCACTCACTACTCACCACGGACGATACAAAGATGTTCCACGTGGAACATGGAACCGTCAAGGAACAATAGAGAAGCTGATTATGGCAGAAAATAATTACGATTCGTCCAGTATTAAGGTCCTTAAAGGGCTTGATGCAGTACGCAAACGCCCAGGCATGTATATCGGTGACACCGATGACGGCACTGGTTTACACCACATGGTCTTTGAGGTTGTCGATAACTCAATTGATGAAGCGTTAGCGGGTCACTGTAAAGACATCTTGGTGACGATTCATTCCGACGGCTCTGTATCAGTACGCGATGATGGTCGTGGTATTCCAGTCGATATTCACGAAGAAGAGGGCGTATCGGCTGCTCAGGTTATTATGACCGTGTTGCACGCTGGTGGTAAGTTCGATGATAACTCTTATAAAGTATCTGGCGGCTTGCACGGTGTTGGTGTGTCTGTTGTTAACGCCTTATCTGACAAATTATTGCTGACCATTCAGCGTCAAGGCCATATCTATCAGCAAACCTATAACCTAGGTGACCCGGTTGCGCCTATGGAGCAAACTGGCGATACGGATAAAACCGGTACCGAAATTCGTTTTTGGCCAAGCCCAACTATCTTCAGCGATATAGAATTTCACTACGATATTTTGGCCAAGCGTTTGCGTGAACTTTCGTTTTTGAACTCGGGTGTTTCAATTATTTTGAAAGACGAGCGTAACGAACGACAAGATCACTTCAAATACGAAGGTGGTATTTCAGCATTTGTTGCGTATTTGAATAAATCTAAAAACCCGATTCATCAAAACGTTTTCCATTTTACCAGTGAGCGTGATGACGGTATTTCTGTTGAAGTATCGATGCAGTGGAACGACTCATTCCAAGAAGGCATCTATTGCTTTACCAACAACATTCCACAGCGCGACGGTGGTACGCACTTAGCCGGCTTCCGTGCTGCGTTAACGCGTACGCTGAATACTTACATGGAAAAAGAAGGCTTGAACAAAAAGTTCAAGACCAACGCAACCGGTGATGACGCCCGTGAAGGCTTAACCGCTGTTGTTTCTGTAAAAGTGCCTGACCCGAAGTTCTCTTCGCAAACGAAAGACAAGCTTGTTTCTTCAGAAGTGAAAACGGCTGTTGAACAGGCAATGAATGAAAAGCTTAGCGACTATTTATTAGAACAGCCAGGCGACGCCAAGATCATTGTCGGTAAAATTATCGACGCAGCGCGTGCCCGCGAAGCTGCCCGTAAAGCGCGTGAAATGACACGCCGAAAAGGCGCGTTAGACTTAGCTGGCTTGCCAGGTAAGCTTGCTGACTGCCAAGAGAAAGACCCTGCATTGTCTGAACTTTATATAGTGGAGGGTGACTCTGCGGGTGGTTCTGCCAAGCAGGGCCGTAACCGCAAATTCCAAGCTATTTTGCCGCTTAAAGGTAAGATTCTAAACGTTGAAAAAGCACGTTTTGACAAAATGTTGTCTTCGCAAGAAGTCGCAACCCTTATTACGGCACTTGGCTGTGGCATTGGGCGTGACGAATATGATCCAGACAAAACGCGTTACCATCGTATTATTATCATGACCGATGCCGACGTCGACGGCTCGCACATTCGTACGTTGCTGTTGACCTTCTTCTATCGTCAAATGCCAGAACTGATTGAACGCGGTTACATGTATATTGCACAACCACCACTGTATAAAGTGAAAAAAGGTAAGCAAGAAACTTATATTAAAGACGACCCAGGTTTGATTCAGTACTTAACCAGTTTGGCGCTAGATAATGCTTCGTTGCACGTGACTAAAGACGCACCAGGCATTACTGGTGAACACCTTGAGTCACTCGTGAATGATTACCAGTTGGTTCAAAACGCGATTAAAATGCGCTTGTCACGCCGTATGCCGTTAGATTTTCTACAGCGCTTGGTTTACGCACCACGATTAACTGAAGAAAAGCTTAAAAATCAATCAGCTATGAATGATTGGGCAGCCACTTTAGAAGGTGACTTAACCTCACGCGAAGTCAACTCAGCGACATACAAAGTTACCGTACAGCATGATGAAGAGCGCGGCCTTTATT
Organism: Gammaproteobacteria bacterium; assembly: GCA_018222985.1. Taxonomy (GTDB): domain Bacteria; phylum Pseudomonadota; class Gammaproteobacteria; order Enterobacterales; family Alteromonadaceae; genus Pseudidiomarina. Next base: position 27,010 of record JAAEZG010000008.1, on the reverse strand, counting down.
TGCCTGTGGTGACCGTACGTCGTCACGGCATTGACACGCCATACCCGTTAAGCTTCGAGTTTTTGATGTCACGCGATTATGATCAGTTGGTCTCAATTGGCGAGAAGATCAATGGCTTGATTGAAGCTGGCGGCTTTGTACGTCGCGGTGATAAAGAGAAGCCGGTTGAAGACTTTGTCGAGGCGGTTGAGTGGCTCATTAGTGAGTCGAAGCGTGGTATTTACATTCAGCGTTACAAAGGTTTGGGTGAAATGAACCCTGACCAGTTGTGGGAAACGACCATGGACCCGGAAACTCGCCGTATGCTACGTGTAACCATTGAAGATGCCATTGCTGCAGACCAATTGTTTACGACCTTGATGGGCGATGATGTAGAGCCACGACGTGCATTTATTGAAACCAATGCGCTGAAAGTTGCGAACTTAGACGTGTAAACAGCGTTGAGCGAGCAATAAAAAAGGGAGCCTTTGCAGGCTCCCTTTTTCATTTTTGGAAACAAAGAAACAAGGTCAGTTATCAGTTAACCTGAATCTTATGCGGTTAGTTTAATTTAAAATCGAAATATCCGCAATTTGCAAAAATAGCTCGCGAAGTTGATTTAGCAACGCCAGGCGGTTTTGTCGAACGGCTTGATCATCAGCATTCACCATGACGTTTTCAAAGAACACGTCTACTGGGTCTTGCAGGGCCGCCAAAGCCTTCAATGCGTCAGCATAATCACCTTGCTGCAAAGCCGAAGAAGAGGCCTCACGCGCCGCGATAATCGCTTTAGCGAGGTCTTTCTCTGGTTCTTCAGACAGCAACGAATCGGTCACAACCTGCGGCAATTGCCCTTCAACCTTGGCGAGAATATTGCCCACACGTTTGTTTGCAGCAGCTAATGCTTCGGCCGCCGGTAACTCACGGAACGCCGTTACAGCATGTACACGTTGATCAAAATCAACCGGCGAGGTTGGGCGGCGGGCTAATACGGCCTGAATAACATCGACCGCAATGCCTTGTTCTTGATACCAAGCGCGGAAGCGACCTAATAAGAAATCAACAACGTCAGCTTTAACGTTATCCGCGGTAAGCAAAGTACCGAAACTAGCAATCGACACATCCACAAGCTTTTCGAGGTCTAAGCTACGGTAATTGCCTTCCACAATAATACGCAACAAACCAATAGCAGCACGGCGCAATGCAAACGGGTCACGGTCACCTTTCGGTACTTGGCCAATGCCAAAAATACCCACCAAGCTGTCCAATTTGTCGGCAATTGCTACTGCAGCACCTGCTTTAGTCGCTGGCAGCTCATCGCCCGAGAAGCGTGGTAAGTAATGTTCGAAAATTGCTTCTGCAACGCCTTTAGCTTCGCCGTCGTGGCGCGCATAGTGCATACCCATGACGCCCTGCGTTTCAGGGAACTCAAGCACCATTTGCGACGACAAATCGGCTTTACACAATAAACCAGCGCGCGCGGCTACTGTTGCGTCAGCCTCAAGTTGTTTGGCAATTTCAGCTGCAACTTGCGCAATACGCTCTGATTTATCTTTAATTGAGCCTAGCTGCTTTTGGAAAAGAATATTTCCTAAACCTTCTACACGCGCTGTTAGCGTTGTCTTCTTATCTGTTTCAAAGAAGAATTGCGCATCGGCAAGGCGAGGGCGAACCACCTTTTCATTACCTGAAATAATTTGTGCTGGGTCTTTTGACTCAATATTGGTAATAAAAATAAATGCAGGCAACAAATTGCCGTTGCCGTCTTCTAACGGGAAGTAGCGCTGATCGTCTTTCATGGTGACAATAAGAGGCTCTTTCGGTACCGCTAAGAACTTTTTATCGAAGCTAGCTGACAGGGCAACAGGCCATTCAACCAGTGCGGTCACTTCGTCAATAAGGTCGTTGTCTTCAACGACTTGCCCATTGAGTTCGTTGGCCAATTTCGAAATGCCTTCGACAATGCGTTGACGCCGCTTATCAAAGTCGCCAATAACCCAAATCTTTTCTAAGGTCGCTTCATAGTCATCTGCATGGGCAAGTGTCGCGCCTTCTGGGGCGTGAAAGCGGTGCCCTTGAATGTAGTTACCTGACTGAACGTCAAGCACAGTGCCGGCAATAACCGCGTCGCCAAACATCATGGTGACGGTTTTGACTGGGCGAATAAACTGCGCGGTGCCGTTACCCCAGCGCATTGGCTTCGGTATTGGCAGTTTTTTCAGGGCTTGGCTAACTAAGTCAGGCAACACATCGGCCAATGGTTGGCCCTTAACTTCGGCCTTATACAGTAGCCATTCGCCTTTATCTGTCACTAAGCGCTCTGCTTCGGCGACGGTAATGCCATTACCGCGTGCCCAACCTTCGGCGGCTTTGGTGGCATTGCCGTTTTCATCAAAGGCAACATTGACGGCAGGGCCACGCTTCTCAACGACTTTATCTTTTTGCTGGGCACTGAGTTGTTGTACCTGCACGGCTAAACGACGCGGTGAAGCGAATGATTTAACTGCAGCAAACGAAAATTCGTTGTCGTTCAATAAGCCGCTAAGGGCTTCCGTAAACGCTTCGCTAAGACTTTTCAGAGCTTTTGGCGGAAGTTCTTCAGTGCCAATTTCAACCAGTAACGTATTCTGTTGCACGGTTAAGCTCCTTGCTTGTTTGTTGTTGATGATTGCGCGAGCGGGAAGCCTAGCGCTTCACGTGCAGCAAAATATGCTTCTGCGCAGCCTTTGGCCATGGTACGTACGCGAAGAATAAAGCGTTGACGCTCTGTCACTGAAATTGCGTGGCGTGCGTCGAGCAGGTTAAATGCATGGGATGCACGCATGACTTGCTCGTAAGCGGGTAACGGTAAATTGTTTGTGAGTAAGTGCTCACATTCCTTTTCGCACGAATCGAATCGGGCAAATAAAACGTCAACGTCCGCATGTTCAAAGTTATAAGTCGACTGTTCGACTTCATTTTGATGAAACACATCGCCGTATAAAATCTTTCCGCGCGGGCCGTCGGTCCACACTAAGTCATAAATGCTATCAACGCCTTGAATGTACATAGCTAACCGCTCGAGCCCGTAGGTAATCTCGCCGGCTACCGGCTTACACTCTAAGCCGCCAACTTGTTGAAAGTAGGTGAACTGTGTCACTTCCATGCCGTTTAGCCACACTTCCCAACCTAGCCCCCACGCGCCCAAAGTTGGCGACTCCCAGTTGTCTTCAACAAAGCGAATGTCATGCACCAACGGGTCAAAACCTAGCATTTCAAGCGAACCGAGATAAAGCTCTTGAATGTTTGACGGTGAAGGCTTTAACAGTACTTGAAACTGATAGTAGTGCTGCAAGCGGTTAGGGTTTTCACCGTAGCGACCGTCGGTTGGGCGACGACATGGCTGCACGTAAGCGAAGCTAGCCGGCTCTGGGCCAACCGAGCGTAAAAAGGTCATGGGGTGAAAGGTACCCGCACCTACTTCCATGTCGAGAGGTTGAACAACGGCGCAGCCTTGCTGTGCCCAATAATCCTGCAGAGCAAGTATAAGCCCTTGAAACGTTTTTACATCGTAACTAGCCATGCGTTATCTCGTGCTGATTTTTAATCCAAAGTGGCGTAAATTATACCCTGTGTTGGCGCGCGGATACAGGATACCTTGTGAAATGAGCGAAACAATTCAACGCTGTACCTGGTGCGGCACGGCAGAAGACTATGTTGCCTACCACGACAATGTGTGGGGGCGCCCCGTTGCCGATAGCCAAGAGCTATTTGCCAAGTTGTGCTTAGACGGGCAGCAAGCTGGCCTTAGCTGGATAACTATACTGCGTAAGCAGGCTAATTATGAAGCGGCTTTTTGCGATTTCGACCCAGAAAAAATCGTGCAGTTGCCGGCGTCTTACCAAGCGAAATTAATGCACAATGCCGGCATTATACGTAACCGGTTAAAAATCGAATCGATATTTAAAAACGCGCGCGCTTACTTGCAGCTGCGTGATCAAGGCATCGACTTTAACCAATTTCTTTGGCAATTTAGCGACGGAAAGCCACGAATATTCGCTCGTCGGGGTGGCGACATACCCACATCAGACAGTGTTTCTGATACCATGGCGAAGGCATTGAAGAAGGCCGGATTTAATTTTGTCGGCACGACAATTTGCTATGCATTTATGCAGGCTGTCGGTATGGTTAATGATCATGTTGTTGACTGCCATTGTTACCAAAGCGTTTGCACTGAAATGCGTCAATTTTCCTTATAGATGAGTTTGATATGTTAGAAATAGTACTTGCCGATTACAGCAACCCGAAACATCGTCAAGCAGTGATCGACATGCTCGATGACTACGCGCAAGACCCAATGGGCGGTGGTGAAGCATTACCTGAAACAACCAAAGCCACACTCATTGACGAAATGGCCAAGCGTGACTACGTTTTTTCGCTGCTCGCATTTAATGACGAACAGCCCGTCGGGCTTGCCAACTGTGTCGAAGGTTTTTCAACGTTCGCCGCGAAACCTGTGATGAATATTCACGATATTGCGGTGATCAAAGACTTTCGCGGGCAGGGCATTGCGAAACGCTTGCTTGAAGAGGTCAGCACCCTGGCGCAATTTCGTGGCTGCTGCAAGTTAACGCTGGAAGTATTACAGGGTAATGAGCCGGCCAAAATCGCCTATGAGAAGTTTGGCTTTAAGCCATATCAGCTTGATGCTGAAATGGGCAAAGCCGAGTTTTGGCAAAAGTACCTGTAACAACCGTTATTCGTTACTGGTTATTTGTGGTTTGAGGTGAGTGAATGAGTGAAGCCACCAACGAGTTAGATACACTCGGGTTGCGTTGCCCAGAACCAGTCATGATGCTGCGTGTGGCAATGCGAAAATTAGCGGTGGGTGATGAGCTTACGGTGATTGCGGATGACCCAGCAACAACGCGCGATATTCCCAGTTTTTGTCGGTTTATGGATCACCAGCTAGTCAGCGCGCAGACCACGGATTTGCCGTACCGCTACATCATTCGTAAAGGCTCTTGAACTGCAAAAGCGTTATTCGTTAATCGTTATTCGTCCGTTCACTTCGTTCACTGTTCGTCCGTAAGCTTCGCTTACTATTCGAACTACGAACAGTGCGAAGCACGGACCAACAGCTCGCTTCAGCGAGCGCACGAACAACGCTTTTGGTTTTCTAAACGCGTTCGAAGACGGTGGCGATACCTTGGCCTAAACCAATACACATCGTCGCCACACCAAGCGTCGCGTCTTTGCTTTCCATTAAGTTAATTAACGTGGTAGAAATACGTGCGCCCGAGCACCCTAATGGGTGGCCCAGTGCAATAGCGCCGCCGTTTAAGTTGACCTTCTCGTCCATCACGTCCAGTAGGCCTAAACCTTTGAGTACCGGCAATGACTGGGCAGCGAACGCTTCGTTTAGCTCCCACAAATCGATGTCGTTAACGCTCAAACCTGCGCGTTTCAAGGCTTTTTGCGTTGCCGGCACTGGGCCGTAACCCATAATTGATGGATCACAACCCGCAACGGCCATCGCACGAATACGCACACGTGGGGTTAAGCCGAGTTCTTTGGCTTTGTCCGCAGACATGACCAAACAGGCTGCTGCGCCGTCTGACAATGCGGATGACGTGCCTGCTGTTACGGTACCGTTGGCTGGGTCAAACACCGGACGTAAGGCACCAAGCCCTTCAACCGTGGTTTCTGGACGAATAACTTCGTCGTTTTTAACCATGTGTAAAATGCCGTCGGCATCGTGGCCTTCTATAGGCAAGATTTCTTTGGCAAAGCGGCCTTCAAGCGTGGCGGCATGTGCACGCTGATGCGAGCGCGCTCCGAAAGCGTCTTGCGCAGCGCGGTCAATACCAAATTTACGTGCTAATAACTCTGCCGTCATACCCATGCTACCAGCCGCTCGCGCCACAGACTTGTTCATGCCTGGGTGGAAGTCGATACCGTGAGTCATAGGTACGTGGCCCATGTGTTCAACACCGCCGGCAATCATGATGTCGCCGTCGCCATGCATAATGGCACGAGCGGCATCGTGAATGGCTTGCATTGATGAGCCGCATAAACGGTTCACAGTAACCGCAGATACCTGATGCGGAATACCAGCAATTAACGCGGCGTTGCGCGCAATGTTAAAGCCTTGCTCTAAGGTTTGCTGAACACAGCCCCAGTAGATGTCTTCCAGTTCGTTCACATCAACTTGCGGGTTACGCTCAAGCAAGCCTTTCATGAGGTGTGCCGAGAGATCTTCGGCGCGCACGTTGCGGAACACGCCATTTTTAGAACGCCCCATAGGGGTACGAATACAATCGACAATCACTACGTCTTTCATAAATTCCTCCGTTAGCGCTGCGCTATTGATTAACCGGCCAGGTACGATTTGCCTGACTTAGCCATCTCACGCAGACCATCGGTAACTTGGTACATTTCACCGAGGTGCGCATATTTGTCTGCAAGTGCAATAAAGTTCTCTAAACCAACCGTTTCTAAGTAACGGAATGGGCCGCCACGGAATGGCGGGAAGCCTAGGCCATAAAGCAGCGCCATATCGCACTCGGCCGCACTCGCCACAATACCTTCTTCAAGGCAACGGACGCATTCGTTCACCATAGGCACCATGCAGCGCGCAATGATTTCGTCGGCCTCAAGTTGCTTATCTGAAATGCCAAGCATGTCATAAACTTCAGGGGCTTTTTCTTTCGCTGGGCGACCTTTCTTGTCAACGCCATAGTTGTAGAAGCCCTTGCCATTTTTCTGGCCGAAACGCTCAGCCGCCGCTAATTTGGCAATCGCACTGCTGGTATCGCGCGGCATACGGCTTGGGAAGCCATCAGCCATTACTACAGTGCAGTGATCCGCGGTATCAATACCAACCACGTCGCTCAAATATGCAGGGCCCATCGGCCAACCAAACTGACGCTCCATCACTTTATCAATACCAGCAAAGTCGACACCTTCGTCGACCATGCCAGCAAAACCGGCAAGGTATGGGAACAACACGCGGTTGACTAAGAACCCTGGGCAGTCATTCACAACAATCGCTGTTTTACCCATGCGTGTGGCATAGGCGACAACCGCTGCAACGGATTCTTCTGAGGTTTTTTCGCCACGGATAACTTCAACCAATGGCATTTTGTGCACAGGGTTAAAGAAGTGCATGCCACAGAAGCGCGATGGGTCTTTTAAGTTCTTCGCCAAGCGGTCAATTGAAATGGTTGAGGTGTTTGACACGATAATAGTGTCGGCATCAACAACGTCTTCCATTTGTGCCAATACTTTGCCTTTCACATCTGGGTTTTCAACTACAGCTTCAACCACAATATCAACGCCTTTTACGCCGTCATCAAGCAACGTCGGTGTAATTGACGATAATACTTGGGCCATTTTTTTATGGTCCATGCGGCCGCGTTCAACCAACTTACCAAGAATTTTGCTAGCTTCTTTCATGCCTAAATCAAGAGCATCTTGACGAATGTCTTTCATGACCACCGGCACGCCTTTGTAGGCAGACTGGTAAGCAATACCGCCGCCCATAATGCCGGCGCCTAGCACTGCGGCACGCTTGATTTCTTTGGTCGCTTGTTTCGCCGCTTTTTTGGCTTTGCCTTTCACTAGCTGATCAGCCATGAAAATACCAACTTGGGCACGGCATGCGTCGGTTTGAGTTAAACCAACGAAGGCTGCGTTTTCAGCATTCAATGCTTCTTCGCGGCCAAAGCGCGCACCGTCTTCTACCGCTTTAATGGCAGCATGTGGCGCAGGGTAGTGTTTACCGGCTTGTGCCGCAGCCATCGCTTTGGCGGTAACAAAGGTCATGGTTGATTCGGTTTCATTGGCTTTTAGTGGCTCAAGTTTTGGTTGGCGCTTGGCTTTCCAGTCTAGCTCACCGTTAGCTGCCGCTTTGACAATTGACAAGGCAGCGTCACGCAGTTTTTCTGGCGCAACCACGGAGTCAACTAAGCCAATTTTTAGGGCGTCATCTGGCTTGTTATTTTTGCCTGTGGTGATGAGCTCTAATGCGTTGTCTGGGCCAATAATACGCGGTAAACGCATGGTGCCGCCGAAGCCAGGAATTAAACCAAGTTTTACTTCCGGCAAACCAATAACAGCTGTGGTATCAACCACACGGTAGTCACAGGCTAAAGTGGCTTCACAGCCGCCGCCAAGGGCAAAGCCGGCTACAGCAGCTACCGTGGGTACCGGTAGGTCTTCTAATTGGTCAAAAACACGCGAAGCTTTGGCAACCCAAGTCTTTGTTTGCTCAACATTAGCAAATAAAGTCAGGAATTCTGTGATATCTGCGCCTACAATGAATGTAGGTTTAGAACTGGTGACAATAACACCGCGTAAGTCGGCTGTGTTGGCAAGCTTAGTTAATGCTTGGCTGAATTCTTCCAAGGTTTTCTGGTCAAATTTGTTGACTGAGCCTGCGGCTGCAAATTGAAGTTCGGCAATGCCGTCTTCGACAAATTCAACCCGAATGCTATCACCCTGATAAATCATGTTCGGTCTCCTTGAGCGGTTACTGATAATCAGATTGCTTTCGGTTAAAGTGGTTCTTATAGTCGCTTTAGAGTGTGGCCTGAATGGGCCAATTTTTCAATGATTTTTTAAACGTGCGTTTGAATTATGCTGAAGTTAGTTCAAAGTTTGCAATTTGGGTTAGTCGTGGCGTTGTCGGGTGTGGGTATCAATGTCAACGCAAATGTGCCCACAACACAACAACTTGACCCACAACAGCAGTTTCGTGAGCACTTTGTTGCTGCCGAGCAGATGCTGCTGCGTCGTGAGTTAAAAGACTATAAGCAACTACGGCCACGCTTAAACGGTTATATATTAGAGGATTATTTAGATGCGCAGTATTGGCAACGTTACGCCACGCTGAAAGACGCATCGCAAGTGCGCGCGTTCATTCGTCAGCACCAGCAGACGCCGCTAGGTTGGCAAACCCGCCAAGCCTGGTTAGATACACTCATGAAAGAGCATCATTATGAGGCCTTTCTTCATGACTACCAGTTGCCCGCAACCACCGCCCACCAGTGCTTTTATCTGTATTCTCAGCTAGCCACCGGTACGGGTGACACCACCCCCATTTTGCAGCAGGTTAACGCCATCTGGCTAACCGGCGAGTCTTTGCCGGATGAATGCGATGCGGTACTTGAAGCCTGGACGAATGCAGGATTGCGTTCCGATGACTTGGTTTGGCGGCGCATTGCGTTGGCGGCTGACGGCGGCAAGCATTCACTTATTCCGTACTTGCAAAACATGTTGCCACCGGCCATGCATTACTTGGCCGAGCATTTTCGTGCGGTGCGACGTAACCCCAAAGTGGTTGCTCAGCTAGATAAGTTAAGCGGAAAGTACCCGCAGCACGAAACCGAAATTGTGGCCTATGGCTTACGTCGTTTAATTTGGCAAGAGCCCGATATGGCATTGCTGCTGATGGAAGACTTGCCAACCCACATTACCTTTAGTGCTGACCAATATCGCGATATTCGTCAAACCTTTGCGACGGCGTTAAGCCTCAAGGGGCATGATCATGCAAGTCGTTGGCTGGCACGCATTGAACCCACTGAACATACCGAATCAACCTTGCACTGGCAGCTTGCTGAATGGTTGCGTCGTGGTGCGTGGACGCAAATTGTCGGCCTAGTGCCGCGCTTGCCTGACAGCCAACGTGAAACCGATCAGTGGCAGTATTGGTTTGCCCGGGCGCTCAATGAGCTGGGGCATACCCATGTGGCGCAGCAAGTCTGGTCACGCGTTGCGCAGCAGCGCAGTTATTATGGCTTTTTAGCGGCCGCCAAGTTGAATCAGCCCTTGAGCTTAGCCCGCGAAGCACTCGAAATGACCCCAGAAGAACTCAGCATCGTGCGCCAGTTTGCCGGTGTGCAGCGTGCTGCTGAGTTGCGCTCTCTCGGGCGCCAGCTAGAGGCGAGACGCGAATGGAATGCCTTGCTTAATCACAGTAGCGAAGATGAGCAAAGGGCGCTAGCCATTATTGCCAGTGAATGGCAGTGGCATGATCAAGCTATTTATACGCTGGGTCGGCTGGGCGAGTTTGACGCAATAAGTCAGCGCTTTCCTGAAGCCTTTTTAGATGAGCATCTGCGCTTTGCCAACGCCGCGAACATTGACGTGAATTGGGCTTTGGCGGTTTCTCGGCGCGAAAGCGCATTCCGCGACGATGCCCGTTCGCATGCTGGAGCTTATGGGTTAATGCAATTACTTCCGAGCACCGCCAAGTTGGTGGCGCGCAAAGAAGTCAGTCAATTTGAGTTGTTTAACCCAAGCTATAACATTAGCCTTGGCACACGTTATTTATCCGACTTGCAGCGGCGGTTAGGTGATAACTGGCTGCTCGCAACCGCGGCCTACAACGCGGGTATCTATCGTGTGTATGATTGGCTGCCGGCGCAGCCAGTAGAAGCCGATCGCTGGATTGAAATGATCCCGTATCATGAAACGCGAAACTACGTGAAGAATGTTTTGGCATACCAGCAAATTTATCGTACCTTGCGGGATAACGACAATTCGCCTGATGTGTTTAATCAGCTAGAGCCTATGACGATTAGCGTGATGCCGTCGCGTCCTTCGTTGTAATGAGAGCAAGATGAGCGGATATTTTGTGCCGGCAGAGCACACTGTCAATGAAGTGATTATTAAAAACAGTCGGTTTATAGCGTCGGTGCAAGCTGCAAACAGTTTGCAGGCGCATCAACAGCATATATTGCAGTGCCAACAGGAATGGCCAGGGGCAAGTCATTATTGCACGGCCGCTATTGTTGCTGCGCCAAGCAATAGCCAAGCTTATGCGATGAGCGACGATGGTGAGCCTTCGGGAACCGCCGGCAAACCCATGTTCCATGTGCTACAAAGTAGTGGACTAGGCGAGGTGTCGGTGGTGGTCACGCGCTATTTTGGCGGCGTGAAATTAGGAACCGGCGGGCTGCAGCGCGCCTATAGCCAAGCTGTCGCTGAAGTGCTTAAGCAATTACCAACCCAAGAAAAAATAGTACGCAAACGGGCACAAATCGACTACGATTACGCCGATCAAAACACCATTGAACACTTTATTAAGCGCTACGATAGTGAAATACTTCAGCAAGAGTTCACAGCGCAGGTTTCGATGCAACTAGCGATAGTTGCAGAGACGGCACTTAGCCTGCAAAATGATATAAAAAATGCTACGCAGGGTCGCGTAGTGCTAACCATCATTAATGGGGAAAACTAGTGCGCTTTCGCGGCATTCTTCGCATTCTTGGGCTACTTATTTGCTTATTTAGCGCAACGCTAATACCACCAGGTGTGGTTGCGCTCATCTATCAAGATGGCGGCGGTGTGGCGTTTCTACTGTCGTTTATTGTCAGTATTGTTGTTGGCTTTGTAGTTTGGTATCCAAATCGAAACGAACGCTCCGACTTAAAAGTGCGCGACGGTTTTTTACTTACCGTATTGTTTTGGACGGTGTTAGGCTCCGTTGGTATTTTGCCGTTGTGGTTTACTGCCGAAGTACCGCTCTCAATAACTGACGCTGCGTTTGAGTCGTTTTCGGGCCTAACGACCACCGGCGCCACTATTCTTACCGGTATTGAACACTTACCCCATAGTATTTTGTTTTACCGCCAGCAGCTGCAGTGGCTGGGTGGTATGGGTATTATCGTTTTAGCCGTCGCAATTTTACCTATGCTTGGCATTGGTGGCATGCAGCTGTACCGCGCAGAAATTCCTGGGCCGTTGAAAGACGCCAAAATGACCCCGCGCATCGCCGATACAGCAAAACACCTCTGGTATATTTATGTGGCACTCACTTTGGTTTGTGCAGTGGCTTACAAATTAGCGGGCATGGGTTGGTTTGATGCCATTGGCCATGCGTTTTCAACCATTGCTGTGGGCGGATTTAGTACGTACGACGCCAGCATGGGGTATTTTGACAGCAGCACCATTAATACCATTTGTGTGGTGTTTTTGATTTTGTCGTCAATGAACTTTGCGGTGCACTATGCCGCCATTACTGGGCGTTCATTATGGGGCTATTTTAAAGACCCAGAAGTACGTGGTTTTATATTTATTCAGGCGGTACTTATTGTCATCGTCTTTATGACGGTGCTGGTGCATAAAGTCTTCGACAATACCGAGCTAGCATTCAACCAAGCAATGTTCCAAGCGGTGTCAATTAGTACCACAGCTGGCTTTGCCACCACAGATTTTTCCTCATGGCCTTTGTTTTTACCAATACTACTCATCTTCGCTAGTTTTATTGGCGGCTGTGCGAGCTCAACCGCCGGTGGCTTAAAAGTTGTGCGGGTGTTGCTTTTATTCCGCCAAGGCGTACGCGAACTTAACCGTCTGGTGCATCCGCAAGGCATGTATTCAGTCAAACTTGGCAAGCGTATTGTCCCGCCTCGCGTGGTTGAGGCTGTGTGGGGCTTTTTTGCCGCTTACGCCTTGGTATTTGTGGTGATCATGCTCGGTTTGCTAGCCACAGGGCTAGACGACATTACCGCGTTTTCGGCAACTGCGGCATGCTTGAATAACTTAGGCCCAGGGTTAGGTGAAGTGGCGGCAAACTATGCTGGCATTCCCGATACGGCCAAATGGCTTTTAGTTGTCGCTATGCTGTTTGGTCGACTCGAAGTGTTTACTATTTTGGTGTTGCTAACCCCAACGTTTTGGCGCAGCTAGCTAGTTTAGCGGTGATACAAAGTAACCAAGCGCCTAGAAGAATAGCGCGCTTGGTTGGAATAAACGTTCCACTTCCCGAATATATTTTTTGTCCACTAAGAATAAAATCACGTGGTCATCGGCTTGCAAAACGGTGTCATCGTGGGCAATCAATACTTCGTTTCCGCGTACAATGGCGCCAATAGTGGTGCCTGGCGGCAACTTGATTTCGTCAATGGTTTTGCCAATCACTTTAGATGTTTTTTCATCGCCGTGCGCAATGGCCTCAATGGCCTCTGCAGCGCCTTTGCGAAGTGAGTAAGCGTTTACTATATCGCCTTTTCGAATCAGCGATAGCAAGGCCGAAACGGTGGCGCGCTGAGGCGACACCGCAATATCAATCACGTTGTCTTGCACTAAATCTACATAGGCCTGACGTTGAATAAGTACCATGGTTTTCTTCGCACCAAGACGCTTGGCTAGCATGGACGACATAATATTGGCTTCATCGTCGTTGGTTACCGCAATGAATACGTCCATGTCCTCAATGTGCTCTTCAGTCAGCAAGCGTTCGTCTGAGGCATCGCCTTGTAAAATAGTGGTGTTTTGCAGCTGTTCGTTGAGCATTTCGGCACGATCACGATCGCGCTCAATAAGCTTAACACGATGGTTTTCTTCCAGTAATGCCGCAAGCCCAGCGCCAACGTTGCCCCCACCAGCTATCATGACACGCCGATATTGGTTTTCTAGCTTCTGCATTTCTTCCATAACCATGCGCACATAGCGGGTGTCGGCGATAAAAAATATCTCATCGCCGGCTTCAATAATGGTGGTGCCCATGGGCTTAATGGCTTGGCCTTGACGGAAAATGGCTGCTACGCGTGTCTCGACGTTCGGCATATGGCTTTTCAAGGTAGAAATGGCATGGCCAACCAACTTACCGCCGTAATAGGCGCGCACCGCCACAAGACTTGCTCGCCCGCCAGCAAACTCCATGACCTGCAGTGCGCCGGGGTAGTCAACCAAGCGCTTAATGTACTGGGTAACTTGTTGTTCTGGCGAAATCAAATGGTCAACAGGAATGTCGTCTTTATGAAATAACTTGTCTTTGTAGTCGCTGTACTCTTGTGAGCGAATACGGGCGATACGTTTTGGTGTGCGGTACAACGTATAGGCAATTTGGCACGCGAGCATGTTGGTTTCGTCACTTGGGGTTACCGCAATGAGCATGTCCGCGTCTTCACAACCGGCTTGACGCAATACCCGCGGATGCGACGCTTCGCCTTCAATGGTGCGAATATCGTGCAACTCGGACAGGGCTTCTAAACGAGACTTATCGACGTCTACAACAGTAATATCGTTATCTTCACCGACAAGGTTTTCAGCTAACGTACCGCCAACTTGTCCACCACCGAGAATTACAATTTTCATGCACGCTTTTCCAGTTTTGCGAAGTAAAAACCATCCCCGTTATGTTCATTACCGGGTAACCATTGCCACTCTACGCTGTCTTGCGGACCTGTTGCAACTGCAATGGCATTCGCATGGCGCTGTTTAAACGCCTCAATCTGCAGGTTATTTTCCTCAGGCAGTATAGAACAGGTTGCGTAAACCAAGGTGCCGCCCGGCTTTAATGTTGGCCATAAGGCGTCAAGAATTCGTGCCTGTAACGCGGCAAGTTCCGCAATATCGTCATTGCGGCGTAACCATTTAATGTCTGGGTGGCGCCGAATGACGCCTGTTGCCGAGCAGGGGGCGTCCAGTAAAATCCGGTCAAATAACTGACCGTCCCACCAATCACTAGGTGCAGTCGCATCGGCCGCTTTTACTTCGGCGTTTAGCTGCAGTCGCGTCAAGTTTTCGTGCACGCGCTCTAGGCGTTTGGCGTCGGCATCAATTGCCAACACATTGGCGGTCGGCTGCAGCTCTAGAATGTGGGCTGTTTTGCCGCCTGGCGCAGCACAGCAATCAAGAATGTTTTCGCCTGCTTGCGCGTCAAGTAGCCACGCTGCATGTTGGGCGGCAATGTCTTGTACCGACACCCAACCGTCGGTGAAATGCGGTAACGAGTAAACATCTACTGGCTCAGCAAGGCAAATCGCTGTTGTCAGTGGCGCGTCTTCAACCACCGCGATATCCGCAGCGCGCAGTAGCTGCATGTAGTCGGTTCGATTGGTCTTTTGGGTGTTAATTCGTAGCCACATCGGCGCCTGCTCATTATTGGCAGTAAAAATACGCGCCGCTTGCTTGGGGTATGCTTTTTCAATGCGCTCTGCCAACCAGCGCGGGTGGCCGTGGGCTAACGCCGGTTTCTGTTCTAATTGCTTCAGTAGCTGTGGCAGTTGCCGCTGAATATTGCGCAGCACACCATTGACCAAACCCTTCTGTTTGGCGCGTTTTAGCACCAATGCTGCGTCCACGGTTGCCGACACGGCTGCGTGCTCTGCTGAACCCATATAGGCCAGCTGGTAGGCACCAACCAGTAACAATGAATGAAGTGGTTTTAATTCGCCCTTAAGCGGTTTGGCAAGTAACGAGCCCACCATGAAATTTAGTTGTGGCAGATAACGCAGCACCCCGTAAGCAAGTGCCTGCGCCAGACCACGGTCACGCGCCGTTAGTTGACGACTTAACGTTGGCAGGGCTTGGCTTAACGAGCGACCTTGTTCAACCACCTGAAAGATAGCTTGGGCGGCGACGGCTCGGCTTGCGGCCCCTGGGCGAAGCGATTGTTGACTCATTTTGCTGTCTCTGCGATTGGGCTTGCCAACACGCAGCCTGGGCTTAGCCAGTCGGCGCGGCCATTGAGGAAATCGGCTGCAGCCATGGGTTTTTTACCCGGCGGTTGTAACTGCAACAAGCGCAATGCGTGTTGTGCGGTTTGTACCACAATGCCACTTTTGTCTGCCTGAATAATGGTGCCAGCTTGGTGCTGGCCACCGGGCACAACATCGGCCTGCCATATTTTAATCACATCACCTGTTGCCGTGGTTAGCCAGCAAATGGGCCACGGGTTAAAGGCACGAACCCAGCGTTCGAGCACATCAGCAGGCTGATTCCAGTCTAATTGGGCTTCTTCTTTGCTAAGTTTTTTCGCATAGGTGGCTAGGGCATTGTCTTGCACCACAGCGTTGGCTTGATAGTTTTCTAAGTCGTGAAGCGTTGCCACTAAGGCTTGTGGGCCTAGCGCGGCAAGCTTGGTGTAAAGTGACGCGGAAGTATCCGTAGCCTCAATAGTTAAGCGAGCCTCTTGTAGTACTGGGCCAGTATCAAGGCCAGCCTCCATTTGCATCACGGCAACACCGGTTTCGCTATCGCCAGCCCAAAGTGCGCGCTGAATGGGAGCGGCGCCCCGCCAGCGCGGCAATAATGACCCATGAACATTAATGCAGCCTAACCGAGGAATATCTAACACGGCTTGCGGCAGCAATAAGCCATAGGCCACCACCACCATCACGTCCGCAGCGAAGTCAGCTAGCTGCGCCTTGGCCTCGTCACTTTTAAAGTTGACGGGTTGCATCACTGGCAAACGGTGGCTTTCGGCTAATACTTTAACTGGGCTAGCTTGCAGTTTTTTGCCACGGCCGGCAGGGCGATCGGGTTGCGTGTACACCGCAACAACGTCGAGCGCCGAGTCGTTCAAAAGGGCCTGCAAGTGTTCAGCCGCAAACTCGGGCGTGCCGGCAAAAACAACGCGTAACTTATTCATGCTAATGTTGGCTATCCTTTAAGCTTGAAGGCGCGCTTCTTTTTCGAGTTTTTTACGAATGCGGTCACGTTTAAGCGGCGACAAGTAGTCGACGAAAAGCTTACCATTAAGATGATCGATTTCATGCTGAATGCAGATGGCGAGCAAGCCTTCAGCGGTTAAGCTAAACGACTCACCATGGCGATCAAGGGCTTGCACAGTGACTTTGCCGGCGCGTTCTACTTTTGCGTAAACGCCCGGAAACGACAAGCAGCCTTCTTCATTGGTGAAATGGCCTTCTTGTGCTGTAATCTCTGGGTTAATAAACACCTGTGGCTCGTTCTGATCTTCGCTGCAGTCAGCAATGAACAGACGCTTGTGAATATCGACTTGAGTCGCTGCCAAGCCGACGCCATTGGAGTCGTACATGGTTTCGAACATATTATCGATGTCGGCACGCAGGGCATCGTCAACCGTATTAATTGGTTGTGCGACCGTGCGTAATCGTTCGTCGGGATATTTTAAAATTGTTAATTTACTCATAACCTTTCATTCGCTAGTTTCATCTTGCGTGATTTTAACGTAATTTGAGGATGAACACACGGTTTTACAACGGAGCACGACATGACTAAATGGCAACTACCGGCGATTGCATTAATCGGTTTTCTGCTGGTTTCACCTCTGCATGTTGTTATGGCGCAGTCTGAAACACAACAAACCAAAGGCGATATTCTGCAACTTCGTGAAGGCGCACCCCAAGAATATGTGGTGAAAAAAGGCGACACGCTGTGGGATATCTCAGAATTGTACCTCAATGACCCTTGGTATTGGCCCGAGCTTTGGCGCATTAACGAAGGCGTTGCGAATCCACACCTCATTTACCCTGGCGATCGGTTATTGCTGGTTTGGGTAGATGGCAAGCCGCAGCTGACACGTAAAGCGCACAAAACTTTGTTGCCTGAAGGGCAAGTGAAGAGCAAAGACAACCCGATTCCGACCTTCTCGCGCGATATGTTAGCGCCATTGTTAACCGAACATCGCGTAATAACCGCTGAAGTGTTAGAGAACACGCCGCAAATTTTGGGTGATAATCGTGGCGCTCCGCGTGTGAACGGTATGTTGCCGGTGTTTATTAAAGGCAATGTTGAAAAAACCACATATAGCGCATTTACGCCGGTTGAGCCCATTGAAGGTGGTGAGTTGCTGCGTTACGTCGGTGATGTCACCGTGACCTACAATGCTGGCGAACTTGCTGAAGGTGAGTTAAGCCGAATACAACGAGAAATTCGTCGCGGTGATTATTTACTGGCCTCACAGCCGTTAAATATTCCAGACGTGATTGTGCCTGAATCAGGTGGCCAGCTTGACGGTCAGATTATTGCCTCATTGAATAATCGCAAAGAGCAGGGCCCATATGATGTGGTGGTGCTAAACCGCGGGCGTCAACACGGCGTTGAAGTTGGCCAGATGTATCAAGCCATTCGGCCAGGCTCAACACTATTTGTTGATGGTGAAGAAATAACCTTAGTGAACTACTACAAGCCGGCAGACCATATCTCACGGTTGTGGCGCAACACGTTGCAACTGCCGGTGTCTGCGACATCGCAAATGCTTGTGCTTGAGATTCAGGAACAAACCAGCTTTGCCATTGTGGTTCGCTCACGCGAATGGATGAGCATTGGTGATTACTTTATTCCACTCAAACTCTAATTTTTCATAACTCACAAGAGAGGTTATCGGCATGGAAGCTGAAACCGCGAAGGCGCTACTCGCTATGGCGAGTGCGCCGAGCACCCATCGCAAATATTTACGCAGCCTAAGCTCCCTTGAGCAAATCTTTATTCGAGCCCCGTTGCCTGAAGTAAACATTGCGCCGGCCTACATTGAACGGCTACAGCGCTGGGCCACGCAACCCAATTGCCATGTTATTCACTTACGTGACGAACGCTACCCAGAGCCGTTAAAACATATCAGTGACCCGCCATTGGTGTTATTTGCGCATGGCGACCTTCGCTGTTTGCAGGCCCGCATGGTCGCAATTATAGGTAGCCGCAATGCCTCGCCGGTGGGGCAACACACGGCCAACCACTTTGCTCGCGGGTTGGCGCGCTCAGGGCTTGTGGTAAGTAGTGGTTTGGCAAAAGGTATTGACGCCGAGGCCCATCGGGCAGCGTTGGCAGAGGGGAAAACCTTAGCCGTGTTGGGTACTGGCCCAGATATTTATTACCCAGCACATAATCGGCAATTGCAGCAGCAAATTATGCAAAGTGGTTTGGTTATTACCGAATTTGCGCCGGGTATGCCACCAAAGAAGGATCATTTTCCCCGCCGCAACCGTATTCTTAGTGGATTAGCCGAACTGGTTGTTGTTATTGAAGCCAAGTATCAAAGCGGAACCTTAGTCACTGCAGCCTTGGCGAGAGAGCAACAAAAAACCGTTATGGCAGTGCCTGGCTCGATATGGAACGTGGCGCATAGTGGCTGCCATAAGTTACTTAAAGAGGGCGCCGCACTGGCCACGACCGTAGACGATATATTACAAGAATTGAATTTGCCGCCGGTGCCCCCATCTTTAACAGAGACAAACGGCGCAGAAGTGGCGCAAATAAATAGCTCGCGAAGCTTGGCAAACCGTAAATTGTTGGCTAATGTGGGTTTAGAGGTTACTTCAATAGACACTATAGTGGCGCGCAGCGGACTACCGGTTGCTACTGTCACTGAACAGTTGGTGTTACTTGAGTTAGAAGGGCATGTAACCTCGGTTACAGGTGGTTATATAAAAATGGGGAGGCGCTAACGATGTTTGATATCCTCATGTACTTGTTCGAAAACTTTATTCATTCGGACATGGAGGTTGTGGTAAACCATGACGAGCTTACCGATGAACTGACGCGTGCAGGGTTTCACCGTCAGGAAATTCACAAAGCTTTAGCTTGGTTAGAGCGCTTGGCTGACTTGCAAGATAGCCAAACGTTGCCATACGTGAATAAGTCGCCGAACAGTAGTACACGGGTCTTTACGGCCGAAGAAGTTGCACGTCTGGATTGTGCCAGCCGTGGGTTCTTAATGTACCTTGAAAACCTTGGTGTGTTAGACTTCGCCACACGCGAAATGGTTATTGACCGTGTTATGGAGCTAGACACTCAGCAGTTTACGCTGGATGATTTGAAATGGGTGGTGCTCATGGTGCTGTTTAACGTACCAGGGCACGAAGACGCTTATGACCAAATGGAAGGCTTGCTGTTTGAGGAACCCGAGGGTTTATTGCATTAAATGACCGATAACTTCTTAGAGCCGCAGTCGCTGGGTGTGCCTTGCCCCCGGTGTGAGCGCGATCTGCAACTTAAAAAAGGCCGCTTTGGGCTTTATGTTGGCTGCAGTGGATACCCCGACTGCGACTATATGACCGCCGCTGATTTTGACCCCGGCACCGATGCCGCCTGCCCTGTATGTCAGCAAGGCAAGCTAGTGCAAAAAACAAGCCGCTTCGGCAATTCTTTTTATGCTTGCGACCAGTACCCCAAGTGCAAGTACTCCGTTAATCTACCGCCAGTGCAAGAGCCGTGCCCCAAATGCCAGTTTCCGTTGTTGCTGAAGAAAAAAACATCCGCGGGTGAACGCTGGGTTTGCGCTGATGATTCCTGCGACTACAAATCTTCGATAAAATAGCCGTCAATCATAGAGCAACGACTAACCAAGAGACTAGTTGAATGACCGAACAAAATGACACGTGGTTTGCCGCCAAGCAGGCGTTTCGAAATGGTGAGCTGTTGGCCTATCCAACCGAAGCCGTTTTTGGGTTAGGTTGTGACCCTCGCAATGAGTCGGCAGTGTCAAAACTGCTAGAAGCTAAGCAGCGACCCCAAGAAAAGGGCCTGATTTTATTGGCAGCTGACTACAGCCAGTTGGTTGGCTTTGTGGATGATGCAAAAATACCGCAAGACAAGCGTTTTTCGGTATTTTCTCATTGGCCTGGGCCAGTCACATTGTTACTTCCGGCTGCACCCCATGTACCCGAGTGGTTACGTGGCGCACATAATCAAATCGCTGTGCGAGTCACTGCACACGAGCCGGCCCGCCAACTTTGCCGCGCCTTAGGGAGTGCCATTGTGTCAACTAGCGCCAACATTAGTGGCCAACCAGCACTGTGTGACGCCTCGGCTGTGCACGATACTTTTGGTGACAAGGTGGCTTGGGTGATGGACGCGCCGACTGGTGGAGCGACTAAACCTTCGCGAATTATTGACCCACTCACCCAACAAGTTATTCGGGATTAATTATGCATGACTCTATGCTGGCCCAAGTGAATGCGTACTTGAAAAGCCTGCAAGACCGTATCTGTACGGCATTAGAACAAGCTGACGGGCTTGGCCAATTTGTTGAAGACTCATGGCAACGCCTGGGCGGCGGTGGTGGTCGTTCGCGGGTGATGCGCGAGGGTGCCGTACTTGAGCAAGGGGGCGTGGGCTATTCCCATGTGTTTGGTGAGCAAATGCCGGCGTCGGCAACGGCTCATCGCCCCGAGTTAGCTGGGCGCAATTTTAATGCTTGCGGGGTGTCTTTGGTGATGCACCCGCGTAACCCTTATGTGCCGACTAGCCATGCCAACGTGCGATTTTTTATTGCCGAAAAAGAAGACGCTGAACCGGTGTGGTGGTTTGGTGGAGGCTTTGACTTAACGCCGTTTTACCCGTTTGACGACGACATTAAACATTGGCATCAAGTGGCCTATGACGCTTTGCAGCCATTTGGTGAAGAGCTGTACCCCAAATTTAAACAATGGTGCGACGACTACTTTTGGCTGAAGCATCGGGAAGAAACCCGTGGTGTCGGCGGCTTGTTTTTTGACGACTTAAACCAACGCGGGTTTGAAGAAAGCTTCGCAATTATGCGGGCGGTAGGCGACGCCTATGTTGAGGCTTACTTGCCAATCATTGCGCGCCGTAAAGATACACCGTACGGCGAACGTGAGCGTGACTTTCAGTTGTATCGTCGTGGTCGTTATGTTGAGTTTAACTTGGTGTGGGACCGTGGCACCCTGTTTGGCTTACAAACCGGTGGCCGAACCGAGTCTATTCTCATGTCAATGCCGCCGCTGGCGCGTTGGGAATATGGCTTTGAACCAGAACCAGGTAGCGCAGAAGCTAAACTTTATAGCGACTATTTACGCCCCCGAGACTGGCTACAAGAGCTTTAATGGGTGTTGATCATGTGGTGCGCCAAGTTGGTAAACTGGGCGCGCAACTGAATCTTTAACAGGTCGTCTTGAACCTGCTCATCAAGTACTTGATACATGCACAGCAGCCATTGATCGCGCATACGTTCATCAATTGTAAAGGGCATATGGCGAGCGCGTAGGCGAGGGTGGCCGTATTTTTCCTCAAACAATGCTGGGCCGCCGAACCAACCGCTTAGAAATTCAAAGAACTTCTCACGAATGGTATCAAGCGGTTGCGGATGCATCGTCAATAATTCTTTTGCGCGAGGGTCGCGCTCCATGACATCATAAAAACCGTTCGCAATAGCACGCACGGCGCTTTCGCCGCCAAGTTGTTGATAAAATGTTTGCGGCTCGGTGGCGCGCTTGCTACTTTTGAGGAAATTAAACATGGCGTTTTTTACAGTATTTGGGAATCCGGTTGCACATAGTTTGTCACCGCAAATTCATGATGCGTTTGCCGCACAGCATGGTTTGGGCATACGTTATTTGCCCAGTTTAACATCGGCTGGCCAGTTTCGTCGCGCAGTCAGTGACTTCTTTTACTGTGGCGGTGCCGGCGCAAACGTTACTGTACCTTTCAAAGAGTCTGCTTATGAGCTAGTCACCCATCTTACTACACGGGCGGCAAAGGCGCGGGCGGTGAATACGCTCATTCCTTTGGGCTTTGGCCAACTGCTCGGTGACAATACTGACGGTATTGGCTTAATCACTGACTTACGCGTGAATTGTCACCAACAACTCAACCAACGGGCGGTCGTGCTGTTGGGCGCTGGCGGCGCGGCGCGCGGTGCTCTGTATGCGTTATTAGAGCAGCCGGTGACCTCAGTCACCGTTGTTAATCGAACTTTAGAACGGGCTCAGCAACTAGTAGAAGATACCCAAGACAGCCGTGTCACTGCATGCGCGTTTGATGCATTAGCGATACCCACAGGTGCTTTGGTGATCAACGCAACCAGTATTTCTTTAAGTGACAAGTCAGGAACGGCGTTATTGCCGATAGAAGCGTCTGAACTCGCTAAGGCAACCTGTGCTTATGACATGATGTATGGGGCTAAGCCCACGGTATTCATGCAGCAAGCGCAAAATGCCGAGGTTAACGATGTGTTTGATGGGCTTGGAATGTTAGTCGAGCAGGCTGCTGTTGCATTTAAACTTTGGCATGACTTGGAGCGGGTAAACACCCAACAAGTTATAGAACAGCTGCGCTCACAGCTAAAAGGGTAAGCGGTTTAAATGGAATTAGTCGCGTAAGACAATATTCGGGCTTAAATCAACATCACCCTCATGGTTGACCGTGGCAAACTCACTGCCGCGGCGCACAACCGCTAACGGGCCGTCTTCTGTGTTGCGAATAAAGGCGAGGTCAAAACCGAACTTCTGCAACTGGTACACGCCAAATTTCTGGTCCATGGATAACCGTTCCCACCATTCAGTTTGGTTTAAAGCGATGCGACGACGCTCGAAATCCTCGAGTTGGCGCAGCTCTTCTTTGGTTAGGTTCATTGTTTCTGTTTCCATAACACCACATTTTGGTTGGCTGGATAGTGTTGCTCACTATGTGTATACATTACCTAGTAAACATTAGTTCACAATGCTTTTGCAAGAACTATGACAAGCAGTATATAGAAAAACTTCATGAATGTTGATTCCTTTTGCGCATATAGTCGTCAGTTAACGCGCAAAAATTGTTCTAAAAAATTTCAATTTGCTACTGGCAATCAACCAACAATGTGTTAGTCTTTCTGTTCGATTCAAATTGAATCAAAAAGCTCACTCAAAAACATGATCCTCATGTTGGCGAGGGCAAAAATCAGTTTCCACAGCTGATACAAAATAAGAATAAAACGCAGTTAGGGCTTCAGGATTTCTTCGAACCCCTTGTTTTTCAAGACATTCAGAAAAAATAGCACGCCAGAGATCAAGGATCTTCAACTGGCAGGATTTGTCGTTTTCAACAGACTTATCCACAGCGTATCCACATATTGCCAAGCCGCGTCAGTAGCGAACACAAGCTAGCTATGGCATGCTAGCGCAATCGCAAATACCTGAGATTTACAGCATGTCGCAAACATCTTCAAAAGCACCATTGACGGTTCCGGAAAATCCATTTGTTTTGGTTGACGGCTCGTCCTATTTATTTCGTGCATTTTACGCACCGCCGCATTTGACCAATTCGGCCGGCGAACCCACCGGCGCAATTTATGGCGTGGTGAACATGCTGCGCAGCTTATTGAAAAAGTATAAGCCGTCGCATATGGCAGTGGTGTTTGATGCTAAAGGCACAACCTTTCGTAACGACATTTACGCCGAGTACAAAGCGCATCGCCCACCAATGCCTGATGATTTGCGTAGTCAAATAGCGCCGCTACACAAAATTGTGCAGGCACTAGGGTTGCCATTGTTGTGCATTGATAACGTAGAGGCCGACGATGTCATTGGTACGTTAGCGCAGCAAGCTAGTGACGAAGGGCGCTTTACCTTAATAAGTACGGGCGATAAGGACATGGCGCAGCTAGTTAATGACCATGTCATGTTAATTAATACCATGACCGACACTTTGTTGGACTACGACGGTGTGGTTGAAAAATATGGTGTGAAACCCGAGCAGATGATTGATTTGCTGTCGTTAATGGGTGATAGCTCGGACAATATTCCCGGCCTGCCGAAAGTGGGCGAAAAAACCGCCTTAGCCATGTTGCAAGGTATGGGCTCAATTGATGCGATGTTGGCCAACCCTGAGGCGATTAAAGATCTTGGTTTTCGTGGTGCGAAAACCATGCCTGAGAAGCTCGAAGAACATAAAGAAACGTTACTTATGTCACGTGAGCTGGCAACCATTAAGTTAGACGTGCCGCTCGACTTTAAGCCGGACGAGCTGACTATTCAGCCCGCTGATACAAATCAACTTGTTGAATTGTATAAACAATGTGAGTTTCGTCGTTGGCTAGCAGAAGTGCTTGAAGAAGGCGCTGCTAGCGACCAAGCATTGGGCCATGAACAGTCATCGCAAGCACCACCGGCAACCGCAGTAAGCCACGACGGCTATGAAGTAGTGATAACCCAAGAGCAGCTTGATAAGTGGGTTAAAGCTCTTGAACAAGCTGAGCAGTTTGCGTTTGATACCGAAACCACTAGCTTGAACTACATGGAAGCTGAGTTGGTTGGGTTGTCGTTTGCAATTGAACCCGGCCATGCCTGCTATATCCCGGTTGCACATGACTACCCTGGCGCACCTGATCAATTAGACCGAGCCGATGTGTTAGCTCAGCTCAAGCCGCTATTGACCGGCAGCAAGCCAAAGCTCATTGGCCAAAATCTCAAGTACGACAGCCATATTTTGCGTCGTTACGACATTTCTCTCGGTGCTATTGCCAATGACACCATGCTGGCTTCGTATGTGTATAACAGTACAGGCTCACGGCATGACATGGACAGCTTGAGTTTGCAGTACCTAGGTCATAAGCCCATTGCATTTGAAGACATTGCCGGTAAGGGCGCGAAACAAATTACCTTTAACCAAATTGCGTTAGAGCAGGCGGCCCCTTATGCAGCCGAAGACGCTGACGTGACCTTGCAGTTACATCAGAAGTTGTGGCAAACGGTTAGCGCTGAGAAGTCGTTACTGCAGGTGCTGCAAGACATCGAATTGCCGTTGGTGCCCGTGTTAGTCGATATGGAGCAGCATGGCGTGCAAATAGACGCGCAATTGTTGGCGCGTCAAAGCCATGAAATAGCGATGGAGCTACAAAGCTTAGAAAAGCAGGCCTATGACATTGCTGGCGAAGAATTTAATCTCAGTTCGACCAAGCAACTGCAGCAAATTTTGTTTGAAAAACTACAGCTACCGGTGCGCAAAAAGACACCTAAGGGTGCCCCGTCAACAGCGGAAGAAGTATTGCAAGAACTGGCGCTAGATTACCCATTGCCAAATGTGATTATGAGTCACCGTGGTTTGAGTAAGCTTAAGTCGACCTATACCGACAAGTTACCTAAAATGGTGAACCCGCGCACGCAGCGTATTCATACGTCGTATCATCAAGCGGTGACAGCGACAGGCCGGTTATCTTCAAGCGACCCGAACCTACAAAATATTCCGATTCGTACCGAAGCGGGTCGACGTGTGCGAAAAGCCTTCACGGCGCCTGATGGCTACAAAATTATGGCCATTGACTATAGCCAAATTGAATTGCGAATTATGGCGCACCTATCGGGCGACAAGGCGCTTGTGGATGCCTTTTCAAAGGGCCGAGATATTCACAAGGCCACCGCCGCTGAAGTGTTTGGCGTACCGTTAGAGCAAGTGACCAGTGAACAACGCCGTCGTGCGAAAGCGGTGAATTTTGGTCTTATTTACGGCATGTCAGCGTTTGGCTTAGCGCGACAACTCGATATTCCACGCCAAGAAGCGCAAGACTATGTGGACAAATACTTCGACCGCTTCCCTGGTGTGTTGAAGTATATGGAAGAAACGCGGCAGCAAGCCAAGCGCGATGGCTATGTTGAAACCATTTATGGCCGCCGTTTACAGCTACCAGAAATTAAATCGCAAAATGGCATGCGCCGTAAAGCAGCGGAGCGGGCAGCAATTAACGCACCCATGCAAGGTACCGCCGCTGATATTATTAAGCGTGCGATGATCGCTGTGCATAGTTATTTGCGCGAGCAAGTGCCCGCTGATGATGTTTGGATGATCATGCAAGTGCACGACGAATTAGTCTTTGAGGTTCGCGAAGACAAGGTGGCGGGCTATCAAAATAAGCTTGTTGAAATTATGGAAAACGCCGCTGAACTTAAGGTTCCATTGATTGCCGAAGCTGGTGTTGGCGATAATTGGGACGAGGCTCATTAAAAAAATTGAATTTTTCAAAAATTTTTTTGAACTAATTTTTGAACAGCCAGTCTGAACATGTGAAAGGCGCATTAAATGAACTCGGTTCGTTTGTCATTACCTTTCTGAGATGTTCTCTCCCTGGATTGTAAGAACTTTTGCCCGGCTTTATGCCGGGCTTTTTCTTTTTAGAAAGAGTAAAAATAACAGCACGAAACCGGCAAATGCCGCTAACGACGAAACACCAAGAAAAGGATCTAACCCCTCACGTTTGGCAAAACCGCCGTAAAGCAAATAAAGCCCAATACTTAACCCGAGCGTACCCGTCTGGTGCAATGCGAACTGTATCCATAACCCTTTGGTTGGTTCAGTAATTTTCATCCAAACTTTAAGTATTGCGGCGTAAAGAATAGGCACAGTGAAACCTAATAGCATCATATGCGTATGGGTGGGAAGTTGTCGATGATTGGCGGTAGCAGCCATCCACATGCCTAACGCAATGCCTAAAATGCCATAAATAAAAGCGATGATTATATATTTGCGGTCCATGGTGATGTCCTCTCGTTGGTAATCACCATAAATTTAGGGGTAAGCGGATTAAATGGTTGATCTTACCTTTGCATGAGAGTGAGACAGACCG
>JAAEZG010000013.1 GCA_018222985.1 Gammaproteobacteria bacterium | reverse complement strand
AACCACCGACACGGGGATTTTCAATCCCCTGCTCTACCGACTGAGCTATCTGGGCGTCGGGGCGTATTAAACGAGTTTTTCGGGTCTGAGTCAACCGCTTTTTTAAGGAAATTCGGTGAATTCAGTCCGTTTGCTCAGGAAATACGCAATTTGCCGATTTTTACACCTTTAAGTAGGTGCTGCCGGCCAAACACTTCTCGTAATAGTCAGTCCACTTCACGCCTTCACGTGGTGCAATGTGGCCTTTGCGAACTTCACGATCAATCGATTTCTTGACGGTTTTGGCCATGAAATCGGTGTTGTACTGCATGGTTTCAAGCACTTTCTCAGCTGAGGTGCCTGGAACCACTTCTTCAATGTAAAAGTCGCCTGGCTCGTCATCGTGGCAGTATATATGCACTTCGGTTAAACGGCCGAACAAGTTATGCATATCGCCCATTACGTCTTGATACGCACCGGTAAGGAACATGCCCACATGATAGTCTTCGCCTTTGCGCAAACTATGCATCGGAATGTTGTCGCTAATTTCGGTGCCTTCAATGTATTTGCTGAGCTTGCCGTCGCTGTCACAGGTAATATCAACAATTGAGCAGCGTACTTCTGGTTTCTCGTCTAAGCGGTTAATTGGCACAATTGGCAACACTTGGCCAATAGCCCAGGTGTCGGCCGCTGACTGGAAAATCGAGAAGTTACACAAGTACTGGCTGGCTAACATGTCTTCAAGTTCTTCAAGCTCTTGGAACACGAAGCTTTCGCGATCAAGCGACGAATGAATCTCGCTTAATATGCGCCAATACATGGTGTCGAGTTTGGCCATTTCGTCTAACGACAAAATACCCAATTTAAACGCCTCATAGGCGCTCTGTTTAAACGAAGCAGCGTCGTTGTAGCGTTCCTGCGGGTGCATGTCTGAACTGTTGACTAGCTCGCGCATGTTGCTGACAAGAATGTGCTCGCCTTCAGTTGGCGTAATGTCAAATTGCGCGCCCGTGTTTTTAATTTCACCGACAATATTGGTCACCACACAGCTATGGTGTGCAGTAATCGCTCGGCCACTTTCGCTAACTAAGTTCGGGTGCGGTACGTCTTCTAAGTCACAAATCTGCTTCACGCCGTAAACTACGTCGGCAACGTATTCTTCGGTTGAATAGTTGCGCGACGAGTCAGTGGTTGAGCTGGTACCGTCGTAGTCGATACCTAAGCCGCCGCCAATGTCGAGATACTCGAGTGGCACGCCAATTTGTACCAACTTGGCATACAAGCGTGCGCCTTCTGAAACCGCTTCTTTTACTTTGCGGATATCTGACATTTGGCTACCAATATGAAAGTGCAGTAGCTTAGCGCAGTGCAGCATGTCTTCTTTTTTCAATAACTCAACAATGTTGAGAATTTCGGTAATGCTTAAGCCGAACTTTGCACGATCGCCACTCGATCCGGCCCATTTACCGGCACTGCGAACCATCATTTTGCTACGTAAGCCAATCATCGGCTCAACGCCTAACTTTTTCGCTAGCGGAATAAGCATTTCCAGTTCACTGTATTTTTCAATAACAATGATCATTTTGCGGCGTAGCTGACGGCCCAGCAGGGCAAGCGTTAGATAATCTTCGTCTTTGTAGCCGTTCAATACGGTGAGCGCGTTCGGGTTTTCGTTGTACGCTAACACCGCCATGAGTTCAGGTTTTGAGCCGGCCTCTAAGCCGTAGTCATAAGGTTCGCCAGCGTCGATGATTTCTTCAACCACTTCGCGCATTTGGTTCACTTTAATAGGGAACACACCAATGTAACGGGCATTGTAGCCAGCGTCTTCAATGGTTTTGGCGAAGGTTTCGTTTAAAATCTCAACTTGTGAGCGCAAAATGTCGTGAAAACGAATAACTGCAGGCAATTGAATGCCTTCCGCTAATATTTCGTCAACCACGTCTTTCATATCAATGGTCACGTCTGGCAAACGGTGGTTTGGCGCAATTTGAATGCTACCGTTGGCGCCAATTGAAAAATAGCCAGCGCCCCAACGGTTTACACCATAAAGCTCTTCGGCGTCGTCAATCGTCCAGTTCTCAGCCATTACAGAGCTCCTTTTTCGTTCAAAATAATCAGTAGTTCGCGCACAATTTTTGCAGCAAACACGTCAGAATTACCGGTTGGGTCAATTTCTGGCGATAGCTCAACAACGTCTGCGCCCACTAGGTTTTTCTTGCGCAGAATTTTCATCAAGCTCACGTACGAGTGGAAATCTTCGCCACCTGGCTCAGGGGTGCCAGTGCCCGGTAAAAATGCCGGGTCGAAGTAGTCCAAATCAAGCGTCAGGTAAATAGGGCGATCGGCCGGAATGGCAGCCACGCTATCGAGAAAGTCTTTGCGTGATTTACGCACCGTGCCGTGCTCGTTCATGTATTGGTATTCTTCGCGGGTACCCGAGCGAATGCCATATTGAATAAGCTCATGGGCTGGGCCGAAATGGTCTAGCGAACGACGAATAATTGACGCATGTGAGTAGTGGTAGCCTAAAAAGCCGTCACGCAAGTCGGCGTGCGCGTCTAAATGCAGTAACACAAGGTTAGGGTACTGCTGTAAATATTTGCGAATTGGCGCATACGAAATAGAGTGTTCGCCACCCAGAGTGAGCACTCGCACGTTGTTTGCGGCCAAATCAATTGGGCCGAATGCCGCGTCAAACTGATCGGTTGCGTGCTGCCACTGTGCTTCTACGTCATCACTTGTGCCAAGCGACAAATTACCTAAGTCATAAAACGGTAGATCGAAAAGATCAGCGTCTAAATACGGCGAGTAACTCTCGATGTCTTCTGATACCGAACGAAGGCCGTCAGGGCCGTTGCGCGTACCCTTGCGAAAACACGCAGTACCGTCAAAACCAAACCCGATAATATGGGTGCCATTGGCATAAATTGCGGCATCGGTTTGGGCGCCAAAAAACTCCCGTACCGGAGTTTCCGTTTGCACTGACAAAGCAGTAATTTGGTGCATTGTTTGTTGGCTCAAGGTGAATCACCTCCATCGCTTCAACAGGGTTGAATTGGGCAGAATAAAAAAGGGGCATATTATCGTCGTAATTGCCCCAAATTGCCACTATCGAATTGCCTAAATAAACGGCTTATTCTTGCTCGTTACGTGCTGGCTTTTTAACTGGATTAAAAATCTCGTGCTGAATACGTAGTAAGTTCACATCTAGCGGACTTTTCTTGGTCCAAGTTTCTTCTAGCGGTACTTCCACCAACTCACCAGCGCGCAGCCCAGCCATCACGCCAGTCACGCCGTCACGAATCAGTTCAACGGCGTGCACGCCAAGCTCTGAAGCCAGTACACGGTCAGTTGCGGTTGGCGGTCCACCACGTTGAATGTGGCCAAGTAAGCAGGGGCGACACGGCATGCTGTATTCCGCTTCAAGCTGCTCTGACAACGCAACAGCGCCGCCTGGCCATTGATGCTCACTTAAGACCATGACATAACTACCGGCCCCACGAACGGCTTCAACTCGTTTAATGTGTTTCACAATTGCGGCAATGGTTAACGGCTTGTCTTTTTGTAGCTCGGGCAAGATCATACGTTCTGCGCCGGCGGCCATGGCACTTTTCAGGCCAATAAAACCAGCATGACGGCCCATCACTTCAACAATAAATACGCGGTCCATGGCGTCTGCGGTATCACGAATTTTATCCAGCGCGTCCATCGCAATCGCAACTGCTGTGGAGTAACCAATAGTGGCGTCAGTGCCATACAAGTCGTTGTCGATGGTGCCAGGCACGCCAATAATTTGGCCGTTCCAATGTTTACCTAAGTGGTGCGCGCCGCGAAATGAACCGTCACCGCCAATAACAACCAACCCTTGAATGTTCAGTGCATCAAGATTCTTGGCGGCCAGTTTCGCGCTTTCTTCTTCTTTAAAGCGCGGGCACCGAGCACTTTTGATAATGGTTCCTGAGTACTGCAAAATATGCAGTACATCGGGCGCATTCAGTGAAATATGCTCGTTATTTAACAAGCCTTCGTAGCCATGTCGAAAAGCGACGACTTCCATGCCGTAATGTTCGGCAGCTAATACCACGGCGCGTAGCGCGGCGTTCATTCCTGGCGCATCACCACCGCTGGTTAATACTCCAATCCTTTGTGCTGTTTTTGCTATCGACACTTATATACTCCTCTTATTCCATTGTCTGATCAGCATTCTCTGATAAGCTTATCTAAATGATTTCAATTTACAACGAACAGAGTATGACAGATCAGAAAAATATTCGTATTTCTGCACAATTAATACGCGATTGGGCGCAAAAATGCCTCGAACAAGCCGGTGCGGCCGCAGAAGTGGGTCAAGCCATGGCCGAGAATTTAGTTGCGGCAGATCTGATGGGGTTTCGTACTCATGGCTTAATGCGCCTGCGTTATAACCTAACCTGTTTGCAAGACGGTAGTTCACGCGCGAGTGGCCAAGTTAAAGTATTGAGTCAGCGCGCTGCAGTGCAGTTGTGGGATGCTGATTTGTTATCTGGGTTGTATGTGATGCCCCAGGCGGTGGATGCAGCGATGAAGATGGCGCGCCAATGCGGAACCGGCACGGTGGTGGTGAAGCGTGCACAGCACGTTGCTGCGCTAGCGGTGTATTTAGAACAAGCGACAGCGCAGGGCATGTTAGTGCAAATGATGTGTGCAACCCCAGGGCAACAAGTGGTTGCACCTTATGGTGCCAAGACAGCTTGGTTTTCGCCCAACCCCTTTGCCATAGGCGCGCCCACGCAGGGGCACCCCATATTATTTGATGTGAGCCTGTCGATGACAGCTGCCGGCAAGGTGCGCAAAGCGATCGCTGAAGGCCAGCCATTGCCATACCCAGCGCTGATTACGGCTGACGGTAACTACACCACCGATGCAACCACGTTTTTAGCGAACCCCGCCAGCGTACTCGCGCCGCTTGGTGGCGAACAATTGGGTTACAAAGGCTCGGGCCTGTGTTTGTTTAGCGAACTGTGGACACTTGGCTTAAGTCAGCTTGGGCGGCATCAGGAGCAAGCTGGGCTTGATGCGAATACAGTGTGGGTGCAGGTGGTTGACCCTGCGGCGTTTGGCGACGCAGAAGAATTTAAACATCAAGCACAAGCGATGGTCGATGGTATTCGTACAACCACTCCCATTGACGCAAACCAGCCGGTTCGTGTGCCTGGCGAAGGGGCTTTTAAAACCCGCCAAGAGCAGTCACAACATGGTATTGAGTACAGTGCCGCACTATGGCGGCAACTGGAAAAGGTGGCTCTGAGCACCGGGGTGCCATTACCCCAGAACTAATGCTTACAAGTTAGGGTTGGATGCGCTCAATGTGCCATTGCTGCTGTTGCTGGGTGAACGTGAAACGGTCATGCAAACGGTAGCGGCCACCTTGCCAAAACTCGAATTTTTCAGGAACGATTAAATAGCCGCCCCATTGTTCGGGCATAGGTACCTGTTGGTCTTTATAGGTTGCTTCTAAGTCATGAAAGCGCTGTTCAAGTTCGGCGCGTGAAGCAATGGGGTGACTTTGCGCTGAAGCTAAAGCACCCAGTTGACTTTCACGCGGCCGTGAATAGAAATATTCAGCACTTGCTTCACGTGAAATTTTCCGTGCAAAACCTTCAATACGAACCTGCTGCTCAATAGCGAGCCAACCAAAATGCATCGACACGCGGCTGTTGGCGGCAATGTCGTGACCTTTTTGACTGTCGAAGTTCGTGAAAAAGACAAAACCATTTGGTTCAATGCCTTTGAGCAACACGACGCGTTGATGAGGCTGACCATCGCTACCCACGGTGGCCAGCACAAACGCAGTTGGATCGGTTTGTGACGGATGATCTTTCGCCGCTTGAAACCATGTCGCAAATTGCTGCATGGGGTCGTTGTTTAACGACTCGCGGCACAAACGCCCTTGTTCATAATCACGACGAACATTTTTTAAATCCATACTGCGTTGTCTTCCTATCGTTTAAATACTTGTTTACCTGCAACATAAGTTGCGTTGACGGTGTTCTGCCATAGTATAGCTGCGTCGCGTGCAAAGGGATCATGATCTAACACAATGAAGTCAGCCCATTTGCCGGGTTCTAAGCTGCCGAGAACTTGCTCTTGGCCAGCTGCATAGGCAGCGTCAAGCGTGAACGCACGTAAAGCTTGTTCAAGGGTTAAACTTTCATGTGCATACCAACCGCCTGCTGGTTGATTGTCACGGTCTTGGCGAGTCACGGCGGCATGCAAGCCAAAAAACGGGTCGGCCAGCTCAACCGGGAAATCTGAACCGGCGGCAATAATAGTGTCTTGTTTGGCAAATGTTTGCCAAGCGTAGGCACCTTTCATACGCGCTTTACCTAAACGGTCTTCAGCCATGTTTTTGTCGCTGGTGGCGTGTGTTGGCTGCATTGACGCAATAATATTCAGCTGTTTGAAGCGCGGAATATCATCCGGATGCACAATTTGCGCATGCTCGATACGGTGACGTAGGTTACGTCCGCCGATCGTTTCAAAAGCATGCTGGTACTCATCTAACGCAATGCGGTTGGCGCGATCACCAATAGCGTGCGTATTAATTTGAAAGCCGTGCGGAATAATAAGTTGGTACAGTTCGCGAATACGCTCTTGCGACGTTACCATTAAGCCCTGCGTGTGGTGTGCATCATGGTAAGGCTTAAGAAGGGCGGCACCGCGGCTACCTAGTGCACCGTCACCATATATTTTCACGCTACGTACCGCGAGTTTATCATCCGCAGTGGTATAGGGGCCCTCTGCCAGTAATTCAGCCAATTTGGGCTCAGTTGCAGATAGCATTGCGTAAATTCGCAATGGTAATTGCTTGTTTTGCGCAAGGTTTTTATACACTTCAAGGTTAGTCGCATCTACGCCTGCGTCATGAACACCGGTAATGCCACGCTCCAGCAAGTGGGCAAAAGCCAATTCAAGCGCATGTTTTTGGTCAGCCTTGGTCGGCGCTGGAATAATCTTTTCGACCAGCATCATGGCATTATCAATAAGCACGCCGGTAGGCTTGCCTTCGCTGTCACGAATAATATCGCCGCCGTCAGGGCTGACCGTGTCGGCGCTAATACCCGCTAACTCTAATGCTTTGCTGTTTGCCCAAGCAGCGTGGCCATCAACGCGGGTTAAATAAACTGGGCGGTCAGCAATAAGCTCGTCGAGCGAGTTAGCTGTCGGGAAGTTACGAACTTGCCAATTCTCTTGGTTCCAACCACGGCCCATAACCCATTTAGCATTTGGGTTTTGCTTGGCAAACTTAGCCACGGTTTGTGCGGCTTGAGTTTCTGAACTGGAATCACGCAAGTCAGCTAGCATTAGGTTTTGGCCTAAGCCCAGCACGTGTCCATGAGCGTCAATAATGCCAGGCAACATAAACTTGCCGTTTAGGTCGACCTTTTTCTGCGCAATTTTACTGCCATAAATTGACTCAATATCAGCTAGATCGCCCGCCGCGATTACCTTGCCATCGCGAATTAGCATGGCATTAAATCGTTGCAATACAGCGTCGTTACCTGGCGCGCCGCTTAGCGTGTAGCCATTAAAGTTATGAAATAAAGTTGTTTGCGCAATACTGGCGTTTGAAAGCAACAATATTGAAACAACTGCAAATAAACGTAAAAATCGCATAAATTTCTCTTTGTCGTTGAATTTAATGCTCTATACCTAACTCATAGGACGAACAAACTGTTTAGATGAATTTGGGCATTTTCCGCCAATGTCACACATTTTTACAAATTAGTAACACCTAAACTTCAAACATTCGTTAAACCGTGTACAATACGTTCAATGTTAGGGATTACTTAAAGCGCGTGGACTCACATGAAAATATTAATAATAGACTCTCAATTTTTTGTACGTGCTGGCCTTATTCAAGTGTTAACAAGCTTCTCAGATGAGCTTGCTATTTACGAGGCCCCCACCTTTGATATAGCCCAAGAATATCTAAACCATCAAAGTGACTATAACTTAATTTTCTTGGATATGGATATTCCTGATGCGGAAATTCGGCCAACCCTGCAAACATTAAAGAAAATGGCGCCAACTTCACACATTGTGCTGTTCAGCTGGCCTCGCCCATTATCGGAAATCCGTCAGGCGTTAAGCAGTGGCGTTCGCAGTTACCTGCCAAAAGACGCCAGTGCCGAAGAAGCGAAACAGGCCGTTCGTATATTGCTTCAAAATGATCGCTATTTACCAGAAGAGTCGCGACTAAATGACAATTTGAGTCGACAAGGAAGCGCTGAACACTTTTTGTCGCCGCGTCAGCTCGAAATTATGCAGTTATTAGCACAAGGTTTGTCGAATAAAGAAATTGCGACGATTTTGGGAATAACCGAAGGGACTATACGGGTGCATTTGTCGGCAATTTTTAAAGCAATCAAAGTATCGAACCGCACCGAAGCAACGTTGTGGTACCTGCTGCGACAAAAACGCTTGGTAAGTTAATATGAAGTTGGAGCAACTGCTAGCATCAATTGAGCAAGGGCAGCATGCGCCAACGGAAAAGTGGAACCCGCCATATTGCGGCGAATTGCCCATTCGTATCGATGCCAATGGGCAATGGCTGTATCAAGAATCGCCGATAAAACGACTAGCGCTGGTTAAACTCTTTGCCAGTGTTCTGGTGCATGAAAACGGCGATTTTTTCCTGGTAACGCCCGCTGAAAAAGTAAAAATAACCGTCGATGACGCTCCTTTTATGGTGACGACTTGGTCTGAGTACCGAGAGTCAAATATGTCAGTCATTCAGGTAACGACCAATATCGAGCAGCAGTTTGGCCTCTCCAAACAACATCCGCTATTTATAAAAAATCAGCAGCTTTACGTTGATTGCGGTCGCGGCTTATCAGCAAAAGTGCACCGAAATGTGGTGTATCAATGGGCTGAAATTGCGCATAGCAGGTATGAAGGTGATCGTGAAATTTGGTTTATTAACAGTGCCGGTTGTTCATTTGATTTAAACCTATAACGCGTGAGCATTTGCGCGGCGCAAAACCCTGCTCTATCATACGCATCCTATTTGTATCAAAGCTTGAGAATGAATTCATGAAGCCAATGACGGTTACACTCGCCCAACTCGACTTTACTGTGGGCGCTGTGCAACGTAATACTGATCTTATTGTGACGACTATCGGCAAATATTCAGACAGCGACATTGTCGTGTTTCCTGAATTGGCTATAACGGGTTATCCGCCAGAAGACTTGTTGTTTCGAGATGACCTAGAAGCGCTGGTGGACCAAGCATTAACGCGAATTGCTGAAGCTGCGCAGTTGAATGTTGCTGTGGTCGGCCACCCTCAACGTGTAGGTAATGAGCTGTATAATAGTGTGTCGGTGTTGCATCGTGGTAAATGCTTGACGCGCTATCACAAGCAGCGTTTACCGCAGTATGGCGTGTTTGACGAACAACGTTATTTTATTCCTGGCCACGAAAACGGTGTTTTTGAATGGCAAGGCCATCGAATTGGTGTCTTGGTATGCGAAGATCTTTGGCACCGTGAGCCATTGCAACGTTTACAAGCCGAACGAGTCGATTTTGTGCTGTCGCTCAATGCTTCGCCGTATGAAATTGATAAACATCAACAGCGTTTGCATATTCTGCAGCAACGGGTAAGCGAAACACAGTTACCGATTATTTATGTCAACAACTGTGGTGGGCAAGATGAGTTGGTGTTTGATGGCCATTCTCTTGTTATGGATGGGCAAGGGCAGTTGATTGCTGAGTTGCCACATTGTCAGCCGCTATGTGCTCAGATTCATATTGATGCAGCCGGAAATTTCACCGCAGATACAGAGTTATCGCCCTATTCATTGGATACGCTTGAAGCCGTTTATCAAGCGTTAGTATTGGCGGTTCGTGACTATGTCAGAAAAAACGGCTTTCAGGGCATCACCCTCGGTTTGTCCGGCGGTATCGATTCGGCCTTAACATTAGCCATTGCAGTAGATGCGCTAGGTGCAGAAAAATGCCATGCCATTATGATGCCGTTTCGCTACACCTCGCAAATAAGTCAAGATGACGCACGCGAACAAGCGGCACGTTTGAATGTTTCTTATGATGTTGTTGCTATAGAACCCATGTACGACGCGTTTCTTGGCCAGTTAGCGCCTATGTTTGCAGGCAAGCCAGCCGATACAACCGAAGAAAATTTACAAGCTCGTATACGTGGTACGTTACTGATGGCAGTTTCTAACAAAAACCGTTCGTTAGTGTTAACAACTGGAAATAAAAGTGAATTAGCCGTGGGTTATTGTACGCTCTATGGCGATATGAACGGTGGTTTTGCGCCGTTAAAAGATATTCCGAAAACACTGGTGTTTGAGCTCGCTCGATACCGAAATCGTGAGCAGGAAGTTATTCCTGATCGAGTTATCACACGACCACCCTCTGCTGAATTGGCTCCTGACCAAAAAGATCAGGACAGCCTGCCGCCATATGAAGACTTAGACAAGATACTCATGCTTTATGTCGAACAGGATTGGTCGCCAACTGCTATTATTGACTGTGGTTTCAATGCAGACGATGTATTGCGTGTTGTGCGTTTGGTTGATATTAATGAATATAAACGTCGACAAGGCGCTATTGGGCCTAAAATAACCAGTCGAAACTTTAGCAAAGATAGACGCTATCCAATTACGAATCACTTTCGCTATGAATTAGAACGACAAGTGCAAGCGCGGGGAAGTTATGAAAAAAATTGAAGCCATCATTAAGCCTTTTAAATTAGATGACGTTCGTGAGGCGTTATCTGAAATTGGTATTGCTGGAATGACTGTGGCTGAAGTAAAAGGTTTTGGCAGACAAAAAGGCCACACAGAACTTTACCGTGGTGCTGAATACATGGTTGATTTTTTACCCAAGGTAAAACTAGAAATAGTGGTCGCGGATAATCAAGTTGAGCAGTGTATTGATACTATTTTGGAGACTGCTCAAACGGGCAAAATCGGTGACGGGAAAATTTTTGTGACCAATGTTGAGCGGGTGGTGCGTATTCGTACTGGCGAGGAAAACGAAGACGCGGTGTAAGCCACCGCGTCATTGATTCAATTACTTCAAATAAGCGCTTTGCGGAAAGTTTTGTTGTAGCGTCGCTCGCGCGTCAGCTGCAAGCTCAGTAAGGTTAAGGCTACTGTAGGCTTCAATCATGATACCCAAGGCCACTTCGGTTTCTGGCATATTGCCAAAAGTCTCAAGGACATATTTACTGCGATTCGCAGCTGCCAAATAAGCTTCACGCTTCATATAATATCGGGCCACAGCTAACTCATGGCGTGCCAAACGACTTTTTAAACCAAGCATACGTTGGCGCGCATCTGCCGCATATTTACTGTTAGGAAAACGACGCACTAGCTCGGCGTAGTCGTCAAAGGCTTCACGTGCTTTGGTCACGTCACGATCGGCTCTATCAATTCCAACTAATTCTTGAAAGAAGCTCTCTAACGCACGTTCGTTGGTGAGGCCTCGCATGTATAGCGCATAATCAATGGATTGATGATTCGGGTTTAACCGGGTAAAGCGGTCGATTGTTGATAAAGCTTTATCAATGTCACCGGTTTTATAGTAGAGATAGATAAGATCTAATTGAATTTGATTCGTTAGCGGACCAAATGGATATTTGGTGCTCAATGCTTGCATAGTCTGCAGAGCCATATTGAAGTTACCGCTTTGCATGGCACTTTGCGCGCGAGCATAACCGGCTTCAACATCACTCACCCGAGCAGCATCTAAATCTTCCGGAGAGCTTGAGCAGGCACTGATGGTTACTGCGGCAACGCAGGCTAAAATAAGACGAAATTTCATAATTAGTTTTTGTTCTCTGTTGATTTAACTTTGGTGCAGCGCGCCAAACAGGTACACTATACATATTCACGCATTCTAGCGCAGCGTTGGCTGCTTTCACAGGTCCGAATACTATATTTATGAGCGAACAGATTTCTTTAACAGGTCAAGTCCCACAATCTGCCAACGGCAAGCGCTTGGACCAAGCGCTGGCTGAGATGTTCCCCGATTATTCACGATCGCGGTTAAAAACTTGGATCACTGACGGCCAGGTGCAGGTTGAAGGTCACGTTGTTGATAAGCCGCGCGAGAAAGTTTTGGTCGGCATGACCATTGAAATTGCCGCTGAATTAGTTGAGGAAAAACGTTTTGAAGCGCAGCCTATAGCGCTAAATATTGTGTATGAAGACGACGATATTTTAGTGATTAATAAGCCTGCTGGCTTAGTGGTGCATCCTGGTGCTGGCACCCCAGACGGAACCTTGCTAAACGCTTTGTTACACCACTTTCCAGCCATTGACCAGGTGCCGCGTGCCGGCATTATTCACCGTTTAGACAAAGACACAACGGGCTTAATGGTGGTCGCCAAAACCATTCCTGCGCAAACGCATTTGGTTGCTGCAATGCAAGAACGTGAAATAACACGTGAATACGAAGCTGTCTGTAACGGGCCTATGACTGCCGGCGGTATGATTGACGAGCCCATTGCGCGGCACCCAACCAAGCGTACCCATATGGCTGTTGTGGCAACAGGTAAACCGGCGGTTACGCACTACCGTGTGGTGGAGCGTTTCCGTGCGCATACACATTTGCGCTTGCGCTTAGAAACGGGGCGCACCCATCAAATTCGCGTGCATATGGCACACTTGCGTCACCCGTTGGTGGGTGATATGACTTATGGCGGTCGGCCAAGACCTCCACAAAAAGCGAGCGCTGAATTATTAGAAACCTTGCGCGGTTTTCGTCGCCAAGCGCTGCATGCTGCAAAATTATCATTGCATCACCCGATAAGCGGTGAATGGATGAGTTGGGAAGCGGCCACTCCGGACGATATGGTTGCGTTAATTGAGGTATTGCGCGCTGATCGCCGGGAGCATCCGGTCGATTAATTGTGTTGACGTTAAACTGGCAGCTTCCGGCTGGTGTTGCAGCGACAGTAACCACGGTTGAAAAGCCGGGTAACTTAGCTGCGCATGTGAATGCCGACCCAGCGCAGGTTATACGTCAGCGCCGCCAACTGATTCAGCATGCATCATTGCCTTGTGCACCTCGTTGGTTGCAGCAAGTACATGGTAATCATGTCGTCAAATTTTCCCAAGCCCGCCCCACACAGGCTGCTGACGCTATCTATTCTGCGCAACCAAGTTCAGTGTGTGCCGTTCTAACCGCTGACTGTTTACCCATTTTGTTATGCAGTGACGACGGCAGTGAAATAGCCGCTGTACATGCCGGCTGGCGTGGTTTGGTGAACGGCGTCATTGAAAACACACTTCAGCACTTCCAAAACCATGGGAAAGATATTCGAGCCTACATTGGGCCAGCCATTTCCCAAGCTGCGTTTGAAGTCGGAGTTGACGTATATCAAGCTTTTAGTTCATTAGAGCTGGTTGATTCTGAGACATTTCATCCTCATAGAGAGAACAAGTGGATGGCGAACTTACCACTCATGGCACAACGTTTATTGCACCGCGCAGGCTGTACCAAGGTGACGCAGAGCAACTTGTGCACGTTTAGTGACGCTCGATTCTATTCGTATCGCAAAGACCCGCACTGCGGACGAATAGCGACGTTGATTTGGAAAAAATAATTATCCCCCTCTTGAAATCGTTTAATTAATACCCACATTAAAAATCAGGATATAACTGTATTTTTCGAGGGTAATCATGCGATTCGATAAGTTAACGAACAAATTTCAACAGGCTATTGCTGATGCTCAGTCATTAGCATTAGGCCGCGATCACCAATTTATTGAACCGGTGCATGTTATGCACGCGTTACTCACGCAGGACGGCGGTTCAATTCGTCCGATCATGACGCTATTACAGGTAGACACCAATAGCCTGCGTGCTCAATTGTCAGCTGCTTTAGACAAACTGCCCAAGGTTGAAGGCACTGGGGGCGACGTACAAGTTTCGGCGGCAACCGGTACGCTTTTGAATTTGTGCGATAAGTTCGCGCAAAAACGCAACGACCAATTTATTTCATCTGAGTTGTTTTTATTAGCTGCCACTGAAGACAAAGGTGCGCTTGGCGAAATATTGAAACAACTTGGCGTTACCCGTGACAAATTAGAACAGGCCATACAGAAAGTTCGAGGTGGTGAAGCAGTGCAAGATCAAAATGCTGAAGATCAACGCCAAGCGTTGACAAAATATACCATCGATTTAACTGAGCGTGCTGAACTTGGGAAATTGGACCCAGTTATCGGTCGCGACGAGGAGATTCGTCGCACTATTCAAGTCTTGCAGCGTCGTACCAAAAACAATCCGGTATTAATTGGTGAGCCAGGCGTTGGTAAAACGGCGATAGTTGAAGGCCTCGCACAACGCATTGTCAATGGTGAGGTGCCAGAAGGCTTGAAGCACAAGCGCGTGTTATCTCTTGATTTAGGGGCTTTGCTAGCTGGTGCTAAGTATCGTGGCGAATTTGAAGAGCGCTTAAAAGCAGTGCTCAATGAGCTGAGCAAAGAAGAAGGCCGCATCATTCTGTTTATTGACGAATTGCATACCATGGTCGGCGCTGGTAAAGCCGATGGCGCAATGGATGCCGGTAACATGTTGAAGCCTGCTTTGGCACGCGGCGAATTGCACTGTGTTGGGGCAACCACGCTCGATGAATATCGCCAATACATTGAAAAAGACGCCGCGCTTGAGCGGCGTTTCCAAAAAGTATTGGTGGATGAGCCTTCAGTGGAAGATACCATTGCGATTTTGCGTGGCTTAAAAGAGCGTTATGAAGTGCATCACTCGGTGCAAATTACAGACCCAGCAATTGTCGCAGCAGCTGCACTTTCACATCGTTACATCAGTGATCGCCAGCTGCCAGATAAAGCGATTGATTTGATTGACGAAGCAGCGTCAAGTATTCGCATGCAAATTGATTCAAAACCGGAAGACTTAGACCGTCTTGAGCGTCGTATCATTCAGCTGCAACTTGAACAGAAAGCATTACAGAAAGAAAAAGACGAAGCGAGTAAGAAGCGTCTAGACTTGCTTGAGTCAGAACTGAAGGACCAGCAACAGAAATATGCTGAACTCGAAGAGGTTTGGTTATCGGAAAAAGCCGTTGTACAGGGTGAGCAACATATTAAGGCGCAACTTGAGCAGGCTAAAACGGATCTTGAAATTGCCCGCCGCGCTGGCGACTTGAATCGTATGTCAGAGTTGCAATATGGACGCATACCCGAACTTGAACGTCAATTGAAAGCGGCTGCAGAGGCTGACGAGCAGGGTATGTCATTGCTCAAAAACAAAGTGACTGATGAGCAGATAGCCGATGTGCTGTCACGTTGGACAGGCATTCCTGTGAGCAAAATGCTTGAGGGTGAGCGAGATAAGTTGCTGGCCATGGAACAACAACTACACAAACGTGTGGTTGGGCAAGATGAAGCCGTTACGTCGGTGGCGAATGCGATTCGCCGTTCACGTGCTGGGCTGTCAGACCCACAACGACCTATTGGTTCATTCCTATTTTTAGGGCCAACAGGTGTGGGTAAAACCGAGCTTTGTAAAGCGCTGGCGCACTTCATGTTCGATACCGATGAAGCGATGGTGCGCATTGATATGTCCGAATTTATGGAGAAACATTCGGTTGCCCGCTTAGTCGGTGCGCCTCCGGGCTATGTCGGTTACGAAGAAGGCGGATATTTAACTGAAGCTGTGCGTCGCCGCCCTTATTCGGTGGTGCTACTTGATGAAGTTGAGAAGGCGCATCCTGATGTATTTAATATACTACTGCAAGTATTGGATGATGGCCGATTGACTGATGGCCAAGGGCGCACAGTTGATTTCCGCAATACAGTGATCATTATGACGTCAAACTTAGGCTCAGATATTATCCAAGAGAAAGCGCATGAGCATACTTATGAGCAGATGAAAGCTGAAGTGATGGGCATCTTATCGCATCATTTCCGCCCTGAGTTCTTGAACCGAGTGGATGAAACGGTGGTGTTCCACCCATTAGCGAAAGATCACATTAAACATATTGCGCAAATTCAGCTACAACGATTGTATCAACGTCTAGCTGAGCGCGATTACAGCATTGAGCTTACTGATGCTGCGTTAACTCATTTGGCTGCAGCTGGTTTTGACCCAGTGTTTGGTGCACGGCCTTTAAAACGGGCCATTCAACAGGAATTGGAAAATCCGTTAGCGCAGCAAATACTTTCGGGCAAACTACTGCCTAAACAGCTAATTAAAGTTGACTTCAACAATGAGCAACTTGTGATTACACAGTAGACCATGCCAATGTAATAGCCGAGCTAAGTACAAGCTCGGCTATTTATTGCTCCGAATAAGCTATGTTATGCTATGCGGCCACATTATATAAGGGAACCAAAATATGCCTGATAACAAAGAACAGTCATTATCCACCGCAAAGAGCCGTGGGATTTTTCTGTTGCCAAACCTTTTGACAACAGCAGGGCTGTTTTCAGGGTTCTTTGCCATCGTCGCGTCTATGAACAATATGTTCGAGTCAGCAGCCGTTGCTATTTTCATTGCCATGATCTTCGACGGTCTTGATGGACGTGTTGCGCGCATGACCAATACAGAGAGCGCGTTTGGTGCCGAATATGACAGCATGGCTGATATCGTTTCGTTCGGTATGGCGCCTGCACTGGTTATGTATAACTGGGCTTTAAGTGATTTAGGAAAGCTTGGTTGGTTAGCTGCATTTATCTTTGTTGCTGGCGGTGCCTTGCGCCTAGCTCGTTTCAACACAAACTTGGGTTCGGCCGACAAACGTTATTTCCAAGGCTTAGCGATTCCGAGCGCAGCTGCCATTGTTTCCGGCTTTGTATGGGTTGGCAGTAAATATGAAATCGATCCAAATAGCGTCAGCTATTTCGCGGCTGTTTTAACTATCGCGGCGGGCTTACTCATGGTGAGTAATTTCCGTTATCACTCGTTTAAAGATGTCGATTGGCGTGGCCGTGTGCCTTTTATCGCTATTTTAGCAATCGTCCTCGCGTTTGTAGTGGTCGCAACAGAGCCATCGCTTGTTTTGTTCTCTATTTTCTTCTTATATGCAATTTCAGGCCCGATTACGACATTTCGTACGGTGAAGAATATTAAGTTAGAGCATGTAGTTGGTGATGCCGACGACGAAAACGACGATGACGCAACTAAAAAGCAACAAAACGATCAAGAAAAAACTGAAAAATCGAGTGATAAACCATCAGTTGATTAAAAACTCCGCAGTCAGCTCGTTTTTAGCAAAAAAGATCTTGCGCCATTGGTCATGATCCTTATAATTCGCCGCCGTTGTCACCGAGTGATGACGGCGGTTCAAGTCT
>JAAEZG010000007.1 GCA_018222985.1 Gammaproteobacteria bacterium | reverse complement strand
AGCAAAAATACTGGATTAACTATAAACCGGTGGCCAGTTTTTCTTGACCACTACAGGATTATTATTTGCGTAAGAATACCGATTA
Source organism: Gammaproteobacteria bacterium (assembly GCA_018222985.1). Lineage (GTDB taxonomy): Bacteria > Pseudomonadota > Gammaproteobacteria > Enterobacterales > Alteromonadaceae > Pseudidiomarina. The sequence continues at coordinate 201,402 of JAAEZG010000007.1, read as the reverse complement.
AAGCTATGGACACCTTTAAATCCAACCGGGTCATTCGAGTAAAACCGCCCAATTACTGGATCATAGTATCGTGCCTGCATATAAATAAGCCCAAGGGCAGCGTCATATTTATGGCCGGTATAAGCGACATCATCTTTTTTCTGCTCGAGTTCTTCCCCAAAGGGTTTGTAGTGAGATAAGCGAACCAGTTGCCCATCACTATTGGTTTCCGCCACCGGCGAGCCTAATACATCCGTGTGCACAAAAGTCACATCAGCCAGTACGGCTTTGCAGACAAGCAGCATTAAAACGGCGAATAATCTGATGAGGTTCTTCATATGCAGTCCCTTGCAAAGCATGTTAATATTTCGTTATCAAATGAGGATAATACCCAACACAACACCAAAGGGCAACAAATGACTCATTTAATTCTACTAATAACTGCCGATTAAAATGGGGGGATTACACTACGACTTGTCTTGATGTGAGCAAAAAACAAAGCCCCGCGAGAGCGAGGCTTTGGATTCAATTGGGAAACTTCCGACTCACAATATATTTACAGCTTTTTGTATGGTAAGAAGTCTGAATCGTCGCAGCTTATGTCCTTAATGTAATTATTTAATTTCCTTTTTTCCACTTCGCTTAAGCGCTTAAAAGAACTATTGGTTAAATTAAATAAAATATTATTTCCACCAGCCAATTCTTTAACTATTTCACCACTATCATTAGTCTCGATTAAGTAGAAGACATAATCCACAACGAAAGATTTATCTTCGTTAGGTTGGAAGTCTTCTTCTAAAATATCCAAATACTCTTCGGGTATCGAATATCTATGTATAGAAAAATGCAAAGAATAAGTCTTACGCAAACGTTCTAAAGTTGTTGGAAAAGGGCTATGAGACCAAAATCCGTTATAAAACACTTCAACATTGTCAGCTTTGACCATAGATGAATACAGTAAAAAAGTCAGTAAGATTAGTCTAACCACAAATTTCTCCTCCCTCACCGTTCGCCCTACAGTTTGGAGCGCTAACATCCTGAGTTTTATAATTTATTTCGTTATGAATCGCTCTTTTTCCTTCACCCGTTTCGGCATTTATTAGGTTTTCTTTTCGAATTGTCTCAGCGCCTTCAACCCTGCTTCCCATATCCATTCCATCCCATTGATTTTCGACATGAATTAGTTCGTGAGCTAAACCTGTTGCCGGACTTTGAGTCCCCCCTTCAAAAATATAGCTTGTTTTAGGATCAAATTGAATTCTCGCATCAGCAAAAGCGGTGGCGGGAGTCATCATCGATTGCTTGCCTAGTGAGATGTTTATTGTAGGTGTCTGCAAGCTTTCGGCGTTCTTAAATAAAGTAACTGCCGTCGGTGAGTTCTTTGTTAGGTATGCTTTAGCTATATTATATTGCTTCTGAGTTTCTTCATTTGCAAAAACCACTTTCATTCCATCAGGATCAATATATTTGTAAGGATTATTATTGGCGTAAGCATAACGGTTGAAGCTATGCACATCACGGAATCCGATGGGGTCATTCGAATAGAAACGACCTATGACTGGATCATAGTATCGTGCCTGCATATAGCTTAACGCTAGGTCGGCATCATATTTATGGCCGGTATAGGCGACATCATCTTTTTTCTGCTCGAGTTCTTCCCCAAAGGGTTTGTAGTGAGATAAGCGAACCAGTTGCCCGGCGCTATTGGTTTCAGCCACCGGCGAGCCTAAGACATCCGTGTGCACAAAAGTCACATCTGCCAGTGCGGCTTTGCAGACAAGCAGCATTAAAACGGCGAATAATCTAATGAGGTTCTTCATATGCAGTCCCTTGCAGAGTATGTAAGTATTTCGTTAAAAGTTGAGGATACTAACCAACACAACACCAAAGGGCAACAAATGACTCATTTAATTCTATGAATAACCACTACTGAAATGGGGGGATTACAGGAGGAAAAATCAGTCTACTTTCGTGTCAGAAGAACAGTCAGTAGCAGTGTCGATAGGGAGCTGAGAATCAGCCCCCCATTCGGACCACGAACCATCATATAGCTGTACATTTGAGTACCCTGCCATCCGCGCTGCTATCAGCAAAATACATGCTGTAATACCCGAACCGCACGTGCAGATTATGTTCGGTGACTTAGTACAAATTAGATCGACAATTAATTCCTCAAGTTTTTCAGGTTCCTTAAATTTATTGTCGTCTAACACTTCTAAAAACGGTAAGTTATATGACCCACGAATATGGCCACTTCGCATACCTTCGCGAGGCTCTTCTTTTTGGCCTAAAAAGCGCTCTCGCGTTCGCGCATCGATAATAGAGTATGCGCCACTTTGCGTTGCTTTAAGAACCTGCTTTTTATTAACTAGCCAATTCGACTCAAAGCTCGCCACAAAATCGCCTCGACGGCCACTCGCAATGGCGTATTTGTCGGTCACTGGGTAATTATCAGCTAACCATTGGGGCAATCCGCCGTCTAATATAAACACCTTATCAAAGCCCATTGACTTTAAAATAACCCAAGCTCGCGGTGCCGAATAAATTCCTTGGTTGTCATAAACGACAATAGTATCGGAGATGTTAATGCCAAGATGTTGAATGTGCAGTGTTACTTGCTCTGCAGTGGGAAATGTATTCGGTAATTTGGCTGATGTGTCTGTAAGGTGTTCTTCAAGCTTTAGATGTAGTGCGTTCGGTATAACGGTAAGCTCATTATATTCCAACGGCGTTCGCCCCACGACTTTACTCATGCTGGCGTCCAAAATAAATAGGTTTGGCTGAGTTAAGTTCTCAGCCAACCATTTTGTACTCACCAAGCAATCGTTTTTCGTCAGTGTTGTTGCCGTTGCATCCATGAAAAACAGCCTTGTGTTATTGTTTTATTGTTGTTGATTTATTGATAACCAATTGTCACAGCAACAAGCATAGCTATAGCACAAGCAATAATCAATTTTAACATTAACGGTGCGACGAACTTAAACCAACGCTCGTAGGGCACGCCTGCAAGACCTAATATACCCATAAGCACTGGATTGGTTGGCACGATCATATTCATTAAGCCGTCACCCATTTGAAACGCCAACACGGCAATTTGACGACCAATACCAGCGGTATCGGCAATAGGCACCATAATTGGCATGGTGACAAAAGCCTGGCCACTGCCTGACGGAATAAACAGGTTCAAAATACTTTGAATAACTAACATGCTAACAGCACCGAAATGCGCACCAAAGGCTTCAACTGGCATTGCCAAATAATAAATCACGGTATCTAAAACTTGACCTTGCTCCATGATCATCGCGATGGAACGAGCAAAGCCAATTAACAACGCGGTAGCGGTTAATTCGGCAGCGCCTTCAATAAATTTATTCGCGGCGTCGCTAGCGCCCATTTTGCTGACAATGGCCGCAAACAAACCAAACCCCAAAAACAAAGCACTCAGTTCAACTAAGTACCACCCGTGAACTTTTATGCCCCACACAAGCAGGCCCAACACGCCAACAAAACCAAGCAAAATAATCTTATGCCGGCCATTTAAAGCCGGGTATTCAGTGGTTTCATACGTGGTTTTTGGTGTTATGTCAGCTAACAGTGACGCCGACGGGTCTGCGGCGACTTTCTTGGCATAGCGATACACATGATGAAAGCCAATAGCAAATAAAACCGGCCACAACAACAAACGATACCAAAGCCCTGACGCTGGCGGTACTTCCGCAATAGACTGCGCAATCAATAAGGTAAACGGATTAAATAACGACAAGCCATAGCCAATGCCATAACCGACAATGAGAATACCCATGGCGGTTATGCCATCAAGTTTCAGTGCTCGGCATAAAGCCACTAGCATGGCAACGAAAATCAAATACTCTTCGGCAACCCCAATGAGCGCAGAAAAAATACCAAAAGTAAGCATACCGCCCAAAATCAACCACCCAGTTTTGTCGGCAAATTTTGCGAGTAGCAGGCCAATCACTGCATCGAGCATACCGGTGGCGCGTAAAATGCCCATCACACCGCCAATAAGCAGCACGAAGAATATAACGCCTTGGGCGTCACCAAGGGCTTGCGGAATGACGGTTAACAAAGTGAGCGGCGACAACATCGGTTGCTCAGCCAAAACACTATAGGTGCCTGGCGACACCACGTTCTGGCCGATGTCATTTACTGTGCGTTCAAATTCGCCGGCGGGAATAATCCAGGTTAGCACCAGCGCTGCAATCATCATGTACATCATGAGCACGAGCGTGTGCGGTATTTTGATTTTCATCATGGTGGGAAAAACCTTGTTTTTGTTTTAGTTATAAGCCGTTAACGTTTGATCACGTCATTATGCATGGCGGCAAGTATAGCAAGTAATCGGTTTTGTGTACTCACTGCAACCTCGTGCGTTTCCATGGCGGCGATTAAGTTTTCAACAATGGCATTAAATTCTGCTCGGCTAATGTTCATGCCTTTGTGTACCTCTGGCATTGCAGCGCCCTTATAGGTGCATGGGCCGCCACTTAATTCACAAATATGTTCGCTAATTTGGGTGTGAAATCGCTCAATATCTGCATTAACGAAGTGGTGCACCACGCGTTCGTCCTCCGCAATATTGAGCACAAAGGTTTCCATTATTTGACGAATACCGTCATGCCCACCTAATTCGTCATACAATGCGGTGCTGCGCGCTGCGGTGGTGTCAGAATTTGCGGCAACTTGATGGCTCATGAATACCGTTAGTATCAACAATAATGCTCTAAAAATGCTCAAATCTCGCATTGTTCAATTCCTTTTATGACTTTGTACCATAACTAAAAAGTCACCTGCACTGACCCGTACACACCGCTTTGTTGCGGTGCCCCGGCAATTGTTTTTAAGTTTGTGTATGCCAATGCAACGGCTATGCGCTTGGTAGGAAACCACCCAACAAACACATCATGCCAGTCTTGTTCATCGGCAAAATTTAAATGATTTGGCTTTTGTCGGTATTCAACGCCAACTATCCAATGGCGATTAATAAACATTCCTACCGATGCTTCGGCAACAAGGCTGTAGTCGTCTTTTTTATCACCACCAAAGCCTAGCAACCCCATCTCATTCGCTTTCGTTGCCCGTACCGTTAAATTTGCAAGCCAAGTACGATGCCAAGGGCCGTTAAGCCACGCTTTCGTTGCCGCCAAATAATAATCAGTACCGCTGTCGTCACCTGCACCAACAGCATTAGGCAATGCAAAGGTGTTATTTTTTTTGTGTAAAACGCCCACACTAATTTGTGGCGCCGTACCGTACACGACATCTCCGGCAACACGATATTTAATGCCGTAAATGGTTTGTTTGAGTTCACCACCTAAGTTTTCTAAAGCAAAATGCTGACGCGCATAGCTAAATTCAACGCGGTTATCATAATTCAACGTTGCCGCAGCAACATCAAGTTGATAGTCCCGCACATTGGCATGGTTATAGGCAAGCGTTCCACCCCATTGCCCTTGTTCAGCATAACTAGATAAGGTTGCCCACGGCACAATGCCACCGCCACCAGCTCCTTCAATTGTGGTTAACCCGCCAGTAGCTAATAGTCGGCCGAAATCTGCGGCCGCAATGGGTGACATACACAAGCAAACCGCACCGATAAGTATCCTTATTTTCATTGGTTTTCCTTTTGTACAAGTTGTTCGTTGGCTTGATAGTCGACTAACCACTGCTCAAACTGCGGCGCGGCCAACGGTCGGCTGAAGTAAAAGCCTTGCATAGTGTCACACTGCAAATCACGCAATAAGTGCCAAGCCGCTTGTTCCTCAATACCTTCAGCAACGGTGACAAGACCAAGTTGGTGCGCCAAAGCAAGGGTTGAGCGAACTATGGCCATATCAACGTCACTATGGACAATATCTTGAATAAACGCCCTATCTAACTTCAATTCATCAACCGGCAAACGTTTTAATTGCCCAAGTGACGCATAACCCGTGCCATAGTCATCTAGCGCAATTTTGAATCCACCGTCGCGTAATTCTTGTAAGCGCATAATCGCTTGCTCCGGATCTAACATAACCGCGCTTTCAGTCACTTCAAGCGTCACTAAATGAGACGGTATACCGCGCTGCTGAGCGCCTTCAGTTAAAAACGCCACTAATTCATCCCACTGTAAATCCACAGCCGATAAGTTGATGGCTACGCTGAGTTGGCGACCTTGCTCATGCCAAAGCTGCAACTGATCAAACGCAGCCATACAGACCCATCGCGTTAAACGATTAATTCCGCCAGTTTGTTCGGCTAAGGGAATGAACTCGTCGGGCCGCACTACGCCAAGGGCGTCATCGCGCCAGCGTAACAACGCTTCAACGCCAATCACGGCACCGTCAGTACAACGTAACTTAGGTTGAAAATGCAACTGCAGGCGGTTTTCACGAACCGCTGACGGCAAAGCCTGAACAATTTGAATGCGGCGCAAGTGTTGTTCGTCCATGCCTTGCTGATAAACCACCGCAAACTGTTTCTGTTGCTTCGCAAAACGCGCACAAATTTGGGCTCGCCGTAATAAACTGTCGGCATCGTCGCCAACATTTGGAAAAGCTAAATAGCCAGCGTGAAACTCTAATAAATAGCTCGTTTCAGCTAACCAAAATGGCTGTGACAACGCTACTTGCAGCTGTGTTAACAAGTTTTTTAGGCTGGTTTCAGACTGCTGTTGGCTAAGCAACACAAATTCATCACCAGCTAGACGACTAAGCCACCAATGAGAATCACTGCTGTCACGTAACCTTTCAGCAACCGCGTGTAGAAGTTCGTCGCCAACCAGTTGCCCGAACCTATCGTTCACTTCTCGAAAACGCGCAATATTAACCAACACCACATGACCACGCCGTTGGTTTTCTAACCGAGTAGCAAGCTCCTGCTGCAATGAGTTGCGGTTTGGCAAGCCTGTGAGTATATCGTGCTCAAGTTGATAAATAATTTGCTGTTCTCGCTCTGAAATGCCTTGTCGCATCTGTTCAAAAGCGTGACCTAATGCCCCTAATTCATCATTTCGGGTAATAACAATAGGAGAGCTATAATCGCCCTGCCCTAATCGTTTTGCCGAATGCATTAGCTGCGCTACTGGCGACGAAATTTTACGCGCCGTAAATACAGCTAGCAGGACAGCAACAAACAAAATAGCGAATGCAATAATCAAATATTGCTGCTGCAGCGTGCGGAACTCACTCGCGGCTTCCTCACGATCGGCACTAAACACCAACAGCATGTTGCTATCTTCAGTTGCAGCGATAGGCAAATCTGCCAACGCGCTACTATGCGTGGTCAGATTTAGCGAAGCGAATAAAGTAGGCAAATTGGTTGTCTCAGAGGCTATTTCCTGACGAGCTTGCGCGGGTAAACTCGTTGCATAAATAACCCGCGACAAATCATTTATAAACGTAATATCTGCGTGGGTTAACTGTCGCATTAGGGTGGCGAACTCATCGTCAACTTCAAAGCCAAGAGTGGCCCATGCGATTAAATCGGGTGCCATAACAGGTACACTAACCACCTGAAATATTGACTCTTCCACTAACATCAATTGCGCGCTGACCCGCTGCGAGGCGAGGTTTTGTGGCTGCCAACTTATGGCGTGTGTGGCTGCAATTTCCTCCCCCGTGGGGCTTTGCAGCACCATCAAGTCTGTACCAATACGCTCGCCATGATTCACCAATGCGGAAATAATCGTGTTTTGATCTTTGCTGGCAATTGCCTCACGAAAACCAAAGTCTGTGGTAAGAACTTCGGCGGTTTGTTGTAACTGCTGTGCACGTACATCCATTAACTCATTAAACACGCGCTCACTGACTTCTAACTCACGTTCTAACGTGCGCTCAGACTGCTGTGAAGTTGCCAGCCAAACGGCACCAAATGACACCATAAGCACTAACGCAGCCAGTGCCGTGAAGCTAATAATCAAGCGGGTTCGAAAAGTCCTCACCATGGTTTGGCCATGCCTTTTAGTTATTATTTTTCAAGCGATTAAAGCGTTGCTGCAACGCTGAAGGTGGTGGTGGGTTTTGCCCTTGCTGTGTTACAGGTAACTGCACATTTAGCTGCGTTTGCCCAGGTTTTACGCTTACTGCTAAAGCATCTGTTGGCTGATCGCCTAAGCCGGGATACCAAACACTTAACTCGGTTGTTGCTGGCACAGTAACTTGCCCCTGCGCATCTGTTATTTCACTAACCGCATATGGGCTAACATAAATATATGCTTTCATGTGGTCATGTATGTTGCAGCCTAGTACGACCACTCCTGCTTGCTCGAAACTTATCTCTGGCGCCTCAATGTTGCTGTACAGCGGTAACTCAAACGGCTTTGTTTGTGAGAATGAATACACCTGATGCCGAATATTGTCACTGTTTGGAAACGAAACGTTATCGCCCTGCTGAATAACTAACACAAAAGGGTCAAACAGTCGGTTAACTTGGTCCATCACCGCAATTTTCGCTGTTTTATCCGCACTTTCGTCGGCATGCACCACACTGACCACAGCTTGGGGCAATGGCTGACCATTTTTGTCAGTTACCGTCACCGTTAAAGAAGACTGAGCTTGCGCATTCCAAGCTGAACTTCCCGCAGCAACTGCCAACAAAATAACTACAACAATTTGAAACTTTGCCATACAGGCCCCATGCTATGTTTAGAGTTGTTAAAAATTTATACTAAGTGACAAGTTACAATGCATCAAGGAGTTGTCATGGCTACACGCACTGAAAAAGATAGTATGGGTAACATTGAAGTTCCTGAAGATGCGCTTTGGCGGGCGCAAACTGAACGCGCTCGGCAAAATTTTCAACTAAGTCAATTACACTTTCCCACCGCCTTTATTCATGCCTTGGCACATGTGAAAGCGGCCGCAGCCATGGCGAACGTTGAGGCTAACATCATTACTTCAGCACAAGGCAAAGCGATCACCTCGGCAGCACAGAAAGTCATTGATGGCGCGGTTAACAATGCCTTCCCGTTAGACATTTTTCAAACAGGCTCCGGTACCAGCACCAACATGAATATGAATGAGGTAATTGCCAGCCTTGCCCAGCGTGACTGCAACGAAGCCCTACACCCCAATGATCATGTGAACGCAAGTCAAAGCAGTAACGACGTTATTCCGACAACGATTCAAGTCAGTTCGGCCATAGCCATCAGCAGAGAACTATTTCCGGCATTAGAACACTTAAAGGCCGTTATTGACAAAAAAGCTGACACACTCACCGATACCATAAAAACCGGACGTACTCATTTAATGGATGCCATGCCCCTGAGTATGGCGCAAGAACTGCAAGCCTGGAAGGCACAGATTCAACATGTGCAAACTGCACTTGAACAAAGCCTTGAACAGCTATTGCAGCTGCCCCAAGGCGGTACCGCTATTGGCACCGGCATTAATGCTCCAGAGCAATTTGGCCAGCGGTTTTGCCACTTTTTAGCGCAACGCACGGCTTTAGGGTTTCAGCCTGCCGAGAACTTATTTGCCGGTATTGCTGGGCAGGAACTCAATTTGTTAGTTAGTGGGCACTTAAACGCACTTGCCGCTGTGTTCATGAAAATAAGCAACGATTTACGTTGGATGAACAGCGGGCCCTTGGCGGGGCTAGGTGAAATTAGCCTAAAAGCGCTGCAACCCGGCAGTAGTATCATGCCAGGTAAAGTTAACCCCGTGATACCGGAAGCCGTTGCTATGGTAGCGGCGCAGGTTGCAGGCAACCACCAAGCCATTAGCGTGGCCGCCCAGCAAGGTAACTTTCAATTGAACGTGATGCTGCCTGTGGTGGCCTATAATCAGCTACAAAGTATCGAATTACTCACCAACGCAGCACGAGCCATGGCGGACCAAGCTATTGCCGACTTCACGGTTAACCATCAGCGTATTGAACAAGCCTTAACACGTAATCCAATACTGGTTACCGCGTTAAACCGTGAAATTGGTTACAACAAAGCCGCAGAAATTGCGAAGCAAGCCTACCAGCAGCAACGGCCAATTATCGACGTGGCCGAAGAAATGACAGAGCTATCGCGCGCGCAGCTTGAACAGTTGCTCAACCCTAAAAACCTTATTTAAAAGTCATTAATAAAAAGGAGTTAACATGTCTAAACACGTAGTCATTACTGGCGCAAATCGCGGTATTGGTCTGGCGTTAACCCAGCAGTTTGTGAACCGTGGCGACAAAGTTACCGCCGTTTGTCGCACGCCTTCAGACGCACTCAAACAATTAAACGTTAATATTATTGAAGGTATTGACGTAACCGACAGCGCTGGCATTGCTGCGTTAGCCAATAAACTCAACGGCAAAACCATTGATATTCTAGTGAACAACGCTGGCCTGCTGGAACGCGAACAGCTAGGCGCTTTAAATACCCAAACCATCGAAGCGCAATTTCGTGTCAATGCCATGGGTCCATTGTTGGTGACCGATGCTTTACGTGGCAACTTAACCCGTGGCAGCAAGGTGATTATGATTACCAGCCGCATGGGCTCCATGGCCGACAATGGCTCAGGCGCATACTACGGCTACCGCATGAGTAAAGCGGCCTTAAACGCGGCCGGTGTGTCATTAGCCAATGATTTGAAAGAAGCTGGCGTTGCGGTAGCCATGCTGCACCCTGGCTTTGTGCAAACCGAAATGGTGAATAACGCCGGTGATATTAGCGCCGAAACCGCCGCTGAACGTTTAATTGCGCGTATTGATGAACTAACCTTAAGCACAACAGGTCAATTTAAACACAGTAACGGCGAATCTTTGCCGTGGTAGCACGTTCTTTTATGGCATAACGAGGTATCTGCATGGCAACTTCACAGTCTTCAAGTTCGGCAATTATTTTCGCCATTGGCGCGGTTATTAGCGCGGCGCTATTGAGTTTTGGCCTTACCGAAAGTGTGCAAAACTTTCACAGTTTTGACCGTGTGGTTGAAGTAAAAGGCCTTGCTGAGCGTGAAGTTGCCGCAGATACCGCCATTTGGCCCTTAAAAGTGGTACGCGCCGGCGACAGCCAAAGCACCATTTATGAGCAATTAGACAAAGACGTACAAGCTATTCGTGCGTTCTTGCTGGTAAATGGTTTCGATGAAAATGAGCTGTCAGTGTCTTCGCCCAACGTACTGGATAAACTAGCCGAGCGTTGGGCAACCGAAGATGTTGGCTTTCGCTACACCGGTGATCAAACTCTTACCGTATACACCAATAAAGTTGAACAGGTGCGTGAATTACGTCAACAACTGTCTGAGTTGGGCAAAAAAGGCGTAAGCTTAAGCGGCAACGCATACGAAACGCAGGTGGAATACCACTTTAATGGCTTGAACGACATTAAACCGAGCATGATTGAAGAGTCTGCACGCAACGCCCGTGAGGTTGCATTACGCTTTGCGGAGCATTCAGATAGCCAGCTTGGAAAAATCCGCACTGCAGATCAAGGCCAGTTCAGTATTTATGATCGCGACTCAAATACCCCGCACATCAAAATTGTGCGCGTAGTGTCGACAGTTGCATACCAACTCGTCGATTAAATGAGCAAATAAAGCGTTTTTTAAGCAATCGCACCGAAATCAGTGATTTTTTCAGAAAAAGAGGTTGACGGTTCTCCCCCTGATTTGCATAATACGCGCCGCACTCAACGAGCGCAGTTTGATAAAAAATTTGATGTTGGCTACGTAGCTCAGCTGGTTAGAGCACAGCACTCATAATGCTGGGGTCGCAAGTTCGAATCTCGCCGTAGCCACCAATCAAGACCCTTTTGGGCGGACGTGGTGGAATTGGTAGACACGCTGGATTTAGGTTCCAGTGCCTCACGGCGTGAGAGTTCAAGTCTCTCCGTCCGCACCAACTCAAACTGTCAGGCGGTATACACAGTTGGGGTATAGCCAAGCGGTAAGGCAGCGGGTTTTGATCCCGCCATTCTCAGGTTCAAATCCTGATACCCCAGCCAATCGTCTTTAGTTTTCGTGATGCACCCAGTGTTGGGGTATAGCCAAGCGGTAAGGCAGCGGGTTTTGATCCCGCCATTCTCAGGTTCAAATCCTGATACCCCAGCCATTTTTTTGTTTTCCCCTGTTTTTTGCGGGGGTGGCGGAATTGGTAGACGCGCTAGCTTCAGGTGCTAGTGAGCTAACGCTCGTGGGGGTTCAAGTCCCCCCCTCCGCACCATCTCGATGGTGAACCGCAAACAACAGCAAGAGCGCTATTGGATATTAGCTATCAGATATTAGCGAAAATCCACTAGCGCTTTTTTCATGCCCAATAGCTAATATCGCGCACCCTCTCTAATATCCAATATCTAATAGCTAATATCGCTTTTGTTTTTAAAAGCCAGTGGCTTTGCGAATCAATGCACGCTTAACCGAAGCAAACTTATCAACCACAGCCAACCCTGCCGCAACAATGCCTCGCGGCAACAAATGTTGTGAACGAAAGCCCACATGAATCGCATCCATTGCCCGCATCATTTGCTGATTTTCACGCACTCGTGCTCTTTCATAGGCCGGTAGCGCGTTGGTGAGCGGCTGCTCAATGAGCTGCAACGCCAACTCTTGCACATCGGCAAAGCCTAAATTCACGCCTTGCCCGGCTAACGGGTGAATGCTGTGAGCAGCGTCACCAATGAGTACCACCGAGTTATGAGCGTGGTAGCTTAATGCACGCTGTCGACGCAACGGAAAGCTAGCAAAGCGTTGTACGTTGAGTGGGCCAAGATGAGGCGTAAAAGTCGCGGTCAATTCTTGGTGCACTTGTTCTGGCTGCGCGCATAGTTGTTGCCATTCTTGCTCGCTGCGGTAATCAATTAAACAGGCTTCATGAGGGCTTAGCGGCAACAAAGCATATGGCCCCTTGTCGCGAAACACTTCCCATGTCGCGCTGGGAAGCTCGTTTTCTACGTCGGCAATCGCCAACAAGCAACGCATGTCATAATCCCAGCCGCGGCTACCAATGCCGGCTGCTTTTGCCACTTGAGAATTCGCGCCATCCGCGCCAATGAGAAGATCATAAGCTAAACTTTCGCCGTTGCTTAAGATGACAGTTTGCGCCGGCAAATTAAACTGTTCGACCTTGGTTTCGCATAAAACTGTGACCTTATGCGCACGTAATTGCTGCCACAAAGCTTGTTGCAGCGCGTTGTTTTCAACCATCGCCCCTAAGCTTTGTTCGTTAATTTCAGCTGCGGAGAAGTTAACGCGTTGGCCATCGCGGCTTTGCACCGCTAGGTCGGTGTAGTCAAAAACTCGCTCATTGCGAATGTGTTGCCACACGCCGAGTTGTTTTAGCCACTGCACATTACGCAAATGCACTGAGGAGATCCGCAAGTCCCAGTTGCCTTCGCTGATCACTTCAGGCGCCGCTTCGACAATAGTCACGGAATGCTTCTGTTTCACTAACGCCAAGGCCGCTGCAGCACCAACCATGCCGCCGCCGACAATCACAATTTTCATACTTGTAAACTCAATTATCCCGTTAACTTACTCCGCATAATAAAAAATACTGCGCCACAAATACACAGCCCAGCCCATAAATAATCCCATGTCATAAAACATTGCTCAACGTAAGTAAGGTGATCGTGATAAGATAACGGTTCATTTCATACCCTTTTTATTAAGGACCATATGGACACCCCGCAGCGCACAGTGGTTATTGCTTCAGCCTTAGTTTTGGGGGCTGAACTTTGTTTTGCCGGCGTCAGTGCCCTCGTCAAGTATTTGAGCACTGATTTGCCGTCTGAACAATTGGTGTTTTTCCGTAATTTAATGGCATTTTTGGTCTTGTTGCCTTGGTTATGGCGTAAAGGCCCCAGCGCCTTTAAAACCAAAGCATGGCGCTTTCATTTAACCCGCGGTTTGGCCGGCTTAGCTGCCATGTACTTGTTTTTCTATGCCATAGCCAACCTGCCGTTGGCTCAAGCCACATTAGTGTTGCTGTTATCGCCATTTATTATTCCCATTATTGGCCGCGTATGGCTTAAAGAGCGTGTTTTAACGCAAACTTGGATTGCAATTTTTATCGGTTTTATCGGCGTGTTCGTGTTTTTAAACCCGGCGCAAACCACGCTATCGCCCATTGTTCTCGTGGCCTTTGTTGCAGCGTGTTTGGCGGCTTTTACCAAAACCTTGATCCGGCAGATGTCGGCCACTGAATCATCCAGTAAAATTGTGTTTTATTTTTCTACCCTAGCCACTGTACTTTCGGCTATTCCGCTTCTGTGGCGAGGCGAGTCAATAGCCAACGAGCATTGGTTGGCTATTTTGGCAATGGGTGGATTAGCCGTTGCTGGACAGCTAGGTATGACCAAAGCTTTCTCGCTGGCCCCGGCGGCTCGGGTCGGCGTTTTTACTTATAGTTCAGTTATTTTTGCCGCCTTAATGGGCTATTGGTTTTGGCAAGAACCTATTACGTTAAGCATGATTTTAGGCGCCGGCATTATTACGGTGGCAGGTTATTTGGCAATACGCACTCGGCGTAAGGCAGAAACTGGCGGCAAAGTTGGCAGTTAGGCCCGGTTCAGGCTAAAATAGCCCCCCTTTTTTGCACAAATTGCACAAAGCGTTGCAAACGGGGTGCAGGTGGTTCATACATTCACATTTGAGCAAGTGAGCGCGAAGATTTATGAGTAAGAAGTTATTTATTAAAACCTGGGGTTGTCAGATGAATGAGTACGACTCAGCAAAAATGGCTGATCTACTGAAGGCAACTCATGGCTATGACGTCGCGGCTGAGCCTGAAGAGGCGGATTTAATCCTGCTCAACACCTGTTCAATTCGCGAAAAAGCCCAAGAAAAAGTGTTCCATCAGCTCGGGCGTTGGAAAACTTTAAAAGACAAAAATCCAGACTTAGTGATTGGTGTCGGTGGCTGCGTTGCTTCGCAAGAAGGCGACCATATTCGTGAACGTGCGCCATACGTTGATATCGTATTTGGCCCGCAGACCCTGCATCGTTTGCCAGAAATGGTCAAGCAAGTGCAAACGCATCATACGCCAATGGTTGATATCTCGTTTCCAGAAATTGAGAAATTCGACCGTTTGCCAGAACCAAAAGCGGAAGGCCCTTCGGCATTTGTATCGATCATGGAAGGCTGTAGCAAATACTGTACCTTCTGCGTCGTGCCTTACACCCGCGGTGAAGAAGTCAGCCGCCCAGTTGACGATGTATTATTTGAAATAGCGCAATTGGCTGAGCAAGGTGTGCGCGAAGTGAACTTGCTAGGGCAAAACGTCAACGCATTTCGTGGTGAGCACCACGACGGCAGCATTTGTCGTTTCGCCGAGCTATTGCACTTGGTTGCAGCCATTGACGGTATTGATCGCATTCGTTACACCACTTCACACCCGGTAGAGTTTACCGACGATATTGTTGAAGCCTACGCGACAATTCCAGAACTTGTTAGCCACTTGCACCTGCCAGTACAAAGCGGTTCCGATCGTATTTTGACGTTAATGAAACGTGGCCACACGGCGTTGGAGTACAAGTCACAAATTCGCAAGCTGAAAAAAATACGCCCTGATATTGCCATGAGCTCTGATTTTATTATCGGGTTCCCTGGCGAAACGGATGCTGACTTTGAAGCCACCATGGACCTCATTCAAGCTGTCGATTACGACATGAGCTTCAGCTTCATTTACAGCGCTCGCCCAGGCACGCCTGCGGCTGATTTGCCAGACGACGTTAGCGAAGAAACCAAGAAGCAACGCCTGCAATTGCTGCAAGCGCGCTTAAACCAACAAGCGCATGCACATGCACGCCGCATGTTAGGTACCGAGCAACGCATTTTGGTAACCGGCCCGTCGAAGAAAGACCCAATGGAACTCAGTGGCCGTACTGAAAATAACCGGGTTGTAAACTTTGTCGGTAGCCCCGATATGATAGGTAAGTTTGTTGACGTGAAAATCACCGACGTGTTCGTCAACTCACTTCGTGGCGATGTACTACGCGTAGAGTCAGACATGGGCTTACGCGTTGACACAGCGCCGCAAACCATTTTGGCGCGCCAGGCGCGCACACAACCTGATGAACTTGGCGTGGCGACTTTTGTGCCGCCCCAAGCTAATTAACGCAACGAGGTAACTTTGAGTCAGTCTGTTAGCACATTAGACTTTAATTTAGAGCCAGCTGATAATCGCCGCATTGCCGATCTTTGCGGCGCATTGGATGAAAATTTAAAGCATATCGAACGCCGTTTGGGTATTGAAATTAGCTACCGCAATAACGAGTTTCGCATTATCGGCCCAAGCCACACGGCGCAGGCCGGGGTTAAAATTTTGCGCGACTTGTATGTGGAAACGGCGACCGTTAAAGGCGAAGCAGGCAAAGTAACTCCGCAAATGGTTCATTTAGCTGTGCAGCAAGCAAAAGTTCTTGAGCAAACGCCAGACAATGACCCAGCAGCTGAGAAAATGACGCACATTAAAACCAAACGCGGTTTAATTAAGCCGCGTAACCATAATCAGGCCGAATATGTGCGCGCTATTCTTACTAACGATGTCAATTTTGGGGTGGGCCCAGCTGGTACGGGTAAAACCTATTTAGCTGTCGCCTGCGCGGTAGATGCCTTAGAACGTCAAGAAATACGCCGAATACTGCTCACCCGCCCCGCCGTTGAAGCCGGTGAAAAACTTGGCTTTTTGCCTGGTGATTTAGCTCAGAAAGTGGACCCTTATTTGCGCCCTCTTTATGACGCGTTGTTTGAGATGCTCGGCTTTGAAAAAGTTGAGAAGCTCATTGAACGTAACGTTATTGAAGTGGCACCGCTTGCCTACATGCGCGGCCGTACGCTCAACGACGCTTTTATTATTTTGGACGAAAGCCAAAATACCACTGCTGAACAAATGAAAATGTTTCTCACCCGAATTGGCTTCAATTCGCGCGCTGTTATCACCGGAGATATTACCCAAGTTGATTTACCGCGTGGTCAAAAGTCTGGCTTACGTCATGTCATAGAAGTACTCAAAGACGTAGACGATGTCAGTTTTACTTTCTTTCAAGCCAGTGATGTCGTGCGCCACCCTGTTGTGCAACGTATTGTGCAAGCTTACGAGGCCTTTGACGAAAAATCATGAGTAACGTTAGCGTAGACTTGCAAGTTGCCTGCAATGCAGACAACTTGCCCTCAGAGGCATCGTTCGAAAGCTGGGTTGAAGCTGCCTTGTTGCATGTGAATCACCAACAAGAAGCAGAATTAACCATTCGTATTGTTGACCCTGAAGAGGGTCTCGAGTTAAATCAACAATACCGTGGCAAAGACTATGCCACCAATGTGTTGTCGTTCCCATTTGAGTCGCCAGTGCCGCTGCCGGTGAATTTATTAGGTGACTTGGTTATTTGTGCGGCAGTTGTTGCTGATGAGGCCGACAAACAACACAAACCACTTCATGCCCATTGGGCGCATATGGTTGTACACGGCACCTTGCATTTGCTAGGTTATGACCATATAGAAGACGACGAAGCCGAGCACATGGAACAGCTCGAAGCAACTATTCTTGCAGCACTAGGGTACGCTGACCCTTATGCTGATGATTTCGCTGATAACCAGCATTAAATGGAGCAAAAACAGCACATGAGCGATGACAATCCACACTCTACCAACGGTTCTGCGCGTAAAACATGGGCAACCAAACTGTTGCAAATGTTCACCGGAGAACCGAACAGCCGCGAAGAGTTAGTTGATTTAATTCAAGACGCCGAAGAACGCGATCTTATCGACAACGACACCAAAGAAATGATCGAGGGTGTGCTTGACGTTGCCGAGTTAAAAGTACGCGACATTATGGTGCCCCGTTCACAAATGGTCACTATTGATATCAACCAAAGCGTTGAGTCGTTTTTGCCGCTGGTTATTGATGCCCAGCACAGCCGCTACCCTGTGGTTAGTGAAAACAAAGACCATATTGAAGGTATTTTGTTAGCCAAAGACCTTCTTGCCTATGGCTTTGGAATGACCGACAACGAGTTCTCATTGGCTAGTGTTATTCGCCCAGCCGTTATTGTGCCTGAAAGCAAGCGCGTTGACGTACTGCTGAAAGAGTTTCGCTCACAACGCTACCATATGGCGATTGTGGTGGACGAATACGGCGGTGTTTCCGGTTTGGTGACCATTGAAGATATTCTGGAAGAAATTGTCGGCGAAATTGAAGACGAAACCGATTACAACGAAGATAACAAAGCCGATATTCGCCGTATTAATAAATCACGGTATTCGGTCAAAGCCCTCACCACCATCGAAGACTTTAACGACTACTTCAACACCAACTTTGGTGACGAAGAATACGACACCATTGGTGGCATGGTTGCCCACGGCTTTGGTCACTTGCCACAAATAGGCGAGGAGCTCACCTTGGGTGGTATGCTATTTAAAGTCACCGGCGCAGATAAACGCCGCATTCAGCAACTTCAGGTAACCATTGCGGATACCGGCAACGCTGTAGATGCCGACTAGATGAACAACAAAACCCGACTCGCTGCGTTATTACTAGGTGGCAGCCTAATTTTTAGTTACGCACCGTTTCAACAGGCTTGGTTAGTACTGCCTGTGTTGGTCGGATTACTGTGGCTAACCCGCCATGCCAGCCCAGGCGCTGCATGGCGAATTGGCTACTACTTTGGCCTCGGTTGGTTTAGTGCCGGCTTAAGCTGGATTTACGTCAGTATCGACCAGTTTGGCGGCCTACCTGTGCCAGCTTCAGTTGGCGTACTGGCCGCACTGTTTTTGTATTTATCACTGTTCCCTGCCCTTGCGCTGTGCCTATGGAAGTATACCGAGCGCTGGCTTGGGTCAGCGGCCATCGCTATGCTGCCGCTAACCTGGCTAATTGCTGAGAGCCTTCGCGGTTGGTTGTTTACTGGCTTCCCGTGGCTTGAATTAGGTTACACTCAAACTGACAGTTGGCTGGGCAACTATGCCCCATGGCTTGGTGGTAGCGGTATTACCACGGTGCTATGGGCCATCGCTATTTGCTTGGTTATGTGGGCTCAACGGCGACAGAAACGCTTTGGCCTCATGGCGTTTGTGTTACTTATTGTGCCGTTTGCGCTGCCTTGGCTTAGCCCCATTCACAACACCGGTGAACAAGCTCGCGTGTTGCTGGTACAAGGTAATATTGAGCAGTCTATTAAGTGGAACCCCGATCAGCATTGGCAGTCGTTAATGACCTACCTGGACTTAAGTCGCCCCCATTACGACAGCCACGATATTATTGTTTGGCCAGAGTCTGCGGTGACCATGCCAGAGCCATACACTGACGATGTGCTAACCAATATTCACAACGCCTTGGTGGCCACCGACACCACACTGATTACCGGCATTATTGATTATCAAAACCGTGAGTACTTCAATACCATGATCGTGCTTGGCCAAGACGCACCACACAATATCATTGAGCCGTACGCTCATGGCCATACCAATCGTTACCAAAAACACCAGTTGTTACCTATTGGCGAATTTGTGCCGTTTGAAGATTTATTGCGCCCGTTAGCGCCATTATTCGACTTACCCATGAGCTCTTTCAGTCGTGGCGACTATCAGCAGGCAAACTTGCGCGCCAACGGGTTCCAACTTGCTGGGGCCATTTGCTACGAAATCGCATTCCCAGAGCAGGTGCGAGACAATGTTCAAACGAGCACTGACTATATTTTAACCGTGAGTAACGATACCTGGTTTGGTGCTTCTCACGGCCCCGCCCAGCACATGCAAATTGCCCGCATGCGTGCCCTTGAACTTGGCCGCCCGCTGCTGCGTGCCACCAATAATGGTATTAGTGCGGTGGTTGATGCCTTCGGCAACGAATTAGGCCGCGCCCCACAATTTACCGCTACCGCACTGAGTACGAAGGTTGACGTGGTAACTGGGCAAACGCTTTACCACAAAATTGGCAGCTTAGGAGCATGGCTATTTGCAGGCTTTATTGCACTAATCGGAGTTTTACTGCGATTGGCATCATATTTCCCCAATTTCGGCGTGGTCAAGCGCAGCCAAAATCAGTAAACTAGCCACATTCAATCCCTTTTGTCAGTCACCACATGGAGACACACCATGGAAAATGTAATTGCTGCACTATTATTCGCAATCTTAGTTGCCTCTGGTACTTTAGGCGTTTCTAGCCTAGGTATGTTTGTTTTCCACCGTCATGAAAACCGTGACACCCAACAGCGCGAGCGCCTTGAATACGCATTTTTCGGGTTGTTTGGCGTGGTTGTCATGTTAATGATGTGGTACGCACTTTAATTTTTAATTAAGCAGTTATACGGATAGTCAAATGGCAGAAAAAATAGCGGAACAGTATGATCCGTCCGTTGTAGAACCGGCGGTTCAACAACGTTGGGAACGTGATCAGGTTTTTACAGTTAACGAAGACCCAAACAAAGAAAAATTTTATTGTTTGTCGATGTTCCCTTACCCAAGCGGCAAGCTACACATGGGCCACGTGCGTAACTACACTTTAGGTGATGTTGTGGCGCGGTTTGAGCGCATGCAAGGTAAAAACGTGTTGCAACCTATGGGTTGGGACGCCTTTGGTTTGCCTGCAGAAAATGCGGCTATCCAAAACAAAACTGCCCCCGCAAAGTGGACTTACCAAAACATCGATTACATGCGTAACCAGCTTAAATCACTTGGTTTTGGTTATGACTGGTCGCGCGAAATTGCCACCTGCACCCCTGAATATTACCGCTGGGAACAGTGGTTTTTCACTAAGCTTTTTGAGAAAGGTTTAGTGTACAAGAAAAACGCCACCGTTAATTGGGACCCAATTGACCAAACCGTACTTGCCAACGAGCAAGTTATCGACGGTCGTGGTTGGCGTTCAGGTGCTTTGGTTGAGCAGAAAGAAATTCCGCAATGGTTTATTAAAATCACCGACTATGCAGATGAACTACTGAGCGATCTTGACCAGCTAGACGGTTGGCCAGAGCAAGTTAAAACCATGCAGCGCAACTGGATTGGCCGCTCTGAAGGTGTCGAAATTGACTTCACTATCGCGAACGGCGCTGAGCACTTAACGGTTTACACCACTCGCCCAGACACCTTGTATGGCGTCACATATATGGCGGTCGCTGCACAGCACCCGTTAGCACAGCAAGCGGCGCAAAATAATCCTGAGCTAGCGCAATTTATTGAGTCCATTAAAAACACCAAAATGGCCGAAGCCGATTTGGCGACCATTGACAAAAAAGGCATGGACACCGGCGTGCGCGCCGTTCACCCCATGACCGGCGAAGAAATTCCAGTCTGGGTTGCTAACTTTGTTTTAATGGATTATGGCTCTGGTGCTGTTATGGCGGTACCAGCACACGACCAACGTGATTGGGAATTTGCGACCGCGTACAACTTACCTATTCAAGTGGTTATTGACCCAGCTAGCGGCGATGAAGATATTGCAGCAGGTGCTATTACCACCAAAGGCACAACCATTAATTCAGGCCAATATAATGGCTTAAGCAGCGATGATGCGTTCAATGCTATTGCTGATGAACTCGAGCAACGTGGCATTGGCCGCCGCCAAGTGAATTATCGCTTGCGTGATTGGGGCGTTTCGCGCCAACGGTATTGGGGTACCCCAATTCCAATGTTGAACTTAGAGAATGGTGAGTCGGTTCCTGTTCCAGCCGACCAATTGCCAGTACGTCTGCCAGAAGACGTGGTTATGGACGGCACCACATCGCCAATTAAAGCCGATGCAAACTGGCGTAAAACCACCTATAACGGTCAAGCTGCCGAGCATGAAACCGACACCTTCGACACCTTTATGGAGTCGTCGTGGTACTACGCACGCTATTGCAGCGCTAATTTTCATGACGGTATGTTAAACCCAGAGCAAGCGAATTATTGGCTGCCTGTTGATCAATATATTGGTGGTATTGAACACGCTATCTTGCACCTGCTCTACGCACGCTTTTTCCATAAGTTATTGCGCGACACTGGCTTAGTCAGTTCAGATGAACCATTCAAACGCTTGCTAACTCAAGGCATGGTGCTTGCTGACAGTTATTTCCGTGAAGACGCCTCGGGCAAAATCACTTGGTATTCGCCACTTGACGTTGACATTCGCCGCGATGAAAAAGGCCGCATTGTTGAAGCCACGTTGCGTAGCGACGGTAAGCCAGTTACCCATGGCGGCATGACCAAAATGTCGAAGTCAAAAAACAACGGCATTGACCCACAAGTCATGATCGACAAATACGGCGCAGACACCGTGCGTTTGTTTATGATGTTCGCGGCACCGCCAGAAGCAACGCTCGAGTGGGCTGACTCTGGTGTTGAAGGGGCGCAGCGCTTCTTACGCCGGGTGTGGCGCTTGGTTGGCGACTTTGTGGAGGTTGCTGAGCAGCCGCGCAGTCAAGCTTGGGAACAAGCGAGCGATGCACAGCAAGAACTGCGTCGCGAAGTACATCGCACCATTCAAAAAGTCTCCGACGACATGGGCCGTCGCCAGCAATTTAATACTGCTATAGCCGCGGTGATGGAATTACTAAACCGCTTGCAGAAAGCGCCGTTAGACAGCGAACTTGATCGCGGTATTATGGCCGAAGCCATTGACGCCGTCGTGCGTATGCTTGCGCCAATAACTCCGCACTTAAGTGAAGCTTTGTGGCAAGCATTAGGCCACACTAGCGACATTAACTTTGCCCCATGGCCTCAGTTTGACGAAAGCGCTCTGGTTGAAACCTCTGTGCTTGTTGTGGTGCAGGTAAACGGCAAAGTACGTAGCAAAATCACCGTACCGGCGGATGCAACACAAGAGCAAGTTACCACAGTTGCCATGGCCGACGAAAACGTGCAGCGTTTTATCGACGGTAAAACAGTACGTAAGCAAATTTATGTACCGGGCAAGCTGTTTAACATTGTGGCTAACTAATTGCTCCAATTAACAGTGGTATGCACCAACAAGGGAACGATAGCTCATGATGCGTAAGCAACTGCAATACCTCGTCACACTGATAGCCGCCCTAACCCTGGTTGGGTGTGGCTTTCATTTGCGCGATAGTTATCAGTTGCCGCAAAGCATGCAAAAATTGGCGATTGAAGCCTCGGCGTTCAGCGAATTTCGCAGCGTACTTGAACAACGCTTCGAACTAGCCGGCGCCGAGCTTGTTCCCGCTGAACAAGCTGGTTTGGTGGTAGTTATTGTTAACGACCAACTTAACCGCCGCACCTTGTCGTTATCACAGTCAGGTCAAGTTGCTGAATACGAACTCATTTATACGGTCGATTATCAGTTACTACAACCAGATAAGCCAGCGCGCGAGCTACAAGTTGAAGTGTATCGCGACTACCAAGACGACCCCAACTTTGCGCTTGCCAAAACCCGTGAACGCGAGGTTTTAGTGCGCGAAATGCGCGATGAGGCCGCGCGCCAACTGTTGCGCCAAACCATTGCGCAGCTGATTAGATAAGGCGCATTATGCAACCGTCTGCGGCGCAACTAACAGCCTCTCAGTTACCGGGCTTCTTTGAACGCCAAGGTTTACCGCCTATTGTTTGCGTATTTGGCGATACCCCCCTACTCATTGATGACGCCCTGCAACTTATTCGCCAACAAGCTCGCCAGCAAGGCATTGATGAACGATTACGCTGGCTGCAGGATGGCCAATTTGACTGGCAACAACTGTTTGACCAAAGCGCCAGCTTGAGCTTGTTTTCTAGCGTGCGCTTGGTTGAGTTGGAAATGCCCGAAGGTAAACCCGGTCGCGAGGGTGGCGATGCTCTGCGCCAGTATTCACAAGCCCCACCAACAGATCAAATTCTGGTTATTGTTGGGCCTAAGCTCAAGCAAGAACAACTCAAAGCCAAATGGTACAAAGACTTAACCAGTCAAAGCCTACTGGTTAGTGCTAATAGCCCAGATCGCCCTGCACTGCCACGTTTCGTGCAAAGTCGGGCTCAGCGCCACAATATTCAGCTAGATACCGACGCCACGCAGCTATTAGCAGACTGGTTTGAAGGTAATTTACTGGCATTAGATCAAGAGCTGCAAAAACTGGCGTTATCTGATTTACCACAACCGATAACCGCCGCGGCCATCCAATCCGCCGCAGAAGACCAGAGCCGCTTTAATGTTTTTGCCCTGCAAGAAGCCATTATTCAAGCGGATCTCGACAATGCACTACATCGCTTAGCGCGGCTATTTGAAGAAGACGTAGAGCCCGCAATTTTAAACTGGATGCTACAACGCGAGTGGCAAACCGTAAGTAACTTGCAACAAGCCGCTAACTTTGGCGAAGCGTGTCGACGCAATGGCGTATGGCGACAACAAGAAAACGCCTATCGGCAATTTTGCCAGCGTATGTCACCTGAAGCTGTCAGTAAGGCCGCTGAACTATTGGTGCGCTTAGAGTACGCGTTTAAACGTGATAGTGGTGAGCATTACCCCACGTTAGTTAGCCATTTAGTGACCTTATATTGCCGCCCGCAACAGGTATTAGGTATACGGCCATGATGCGCGCAATTTTGGGCGGTACTTTTGACCCCATTCATTGGGGGCATTTACGCCCAGCGCTTGATGTTGTGCAACAACTTGGCGCTGACATGTTGCATTTAATGCCAAGTGCCCAACCACCCCATCGCGACTACCCTGGCGCCACAGCTGAGCAGCGTTTTGCCATGGCCAGCCTCGCAGCCCAAGAATTACCACATTGCGAAGCTGAAGCTTGGGAGTTAAATCAGCCGCGTAAGTCTTATACTGCACTAACCTTGCAACAATTAGCGCAACGTTGGCCGAATGATACGTTAGTATTTTTGCTCGGCGAAGACGCTTTTGCGGGGCTACCGCAATGGTTTCAGTGGCAGCACTTACTTGACCATGCCCACTTTGTTGTGATGCAGCGCCCGCATGCAAAGCGGCATTACTGCGAACAATTACAGCAGTGGTTGCATGGGGTCGAAGTTCAGTCTATCGCGGCCTTGCATGATCACCACCACGGGCGTGTTTATTTAGCGCAAACACCCGCGCATCATATTTCCGCCACCGCAATTCGCAACGCCATACAAACCGGCAGCCCCTGGCAGCATTGGTTGCCTGACTCTGTTGCTGATTATATTACCCAACATCAGCTGTATCGCTAGCTGCTTTTTACCTACGCTTCGTGCTAAACTGCGCCATTATTTCTATGGTTATTCATTAAGTGGAGCGTTGATCTCTTGCAAGCAGAACAGTTACGCGATTTTGTCGTTGATAAAATTGAAGATTTAAAAGGTCGTGACATTAAAGTACTCGATGTACAAGACCAAACCGATGTGGCCGAATACATGATTGTCTGTTCAGGCAATTCAAAAACCCACGTCCGCAGTATTGCCAACCATGTGGCGACAGAAGCCAAACACCACGGTATTCCGCCAATTGGTATTGAAGGCCACGAGCATTCAGAGTGGGTGTTAGTCGATTTAGGCGATGTTATTGTCCACATCATGCAAGAATCCATTCGTGATTTTTACGAGCTCGAAAAGCTTTGGAGTCGCAAGTAATGCGATTACGGCTGATAGCTGTCGGGCAAAAAATGCCCGACTGGGTCAGCACGGGCTACCAGAACTACGCCAAGCGTTTTCCAAATGACTGTCAACTTGAGTTGATTGAGGTGGCAGCGGGAAAACGCGGTAAAAACGCTGACATTGCGCGCATACTTAAGCAAGAAGGTGAAGCCATGCTGGCGGCGGTTGGCAAAGGCGATCGCATTGTGACCCTTGAAGTCACTGGTAAAGCCTGGACCACGCCTCAACTTGCTAACCGATTGGAGTCTTGGTTAATGGACGGTCGTGATATCAGCTTGTTGGTAGGTGGCCCTGAAGGGTTAGCCCCTGAGTGCATTGCCGCAGCTGAAGAGCGTTGGTCACTATCGCCGCTAACCTTGCCTCACCCTATGGTGCGTGTCATTATCGCAGAGAGTTTATATCGGGCTTGGAGCGTCACCGCTAACCATCCTTATCATCGCGAGTAACGTAAAGCACCAATGAAGCATAAACGAGTCACCATTCGAGATCATCATGCTGAAGCGGCATTATTTGCGCGCCGCGTATTTGTCAGTTTGATTATTGTGGTGGCGACATTTGGTGTCTTACTTAGCAACATGTACCAGCTGCAAGTTGTCGAACACCAAAGTCTGCAAACGCGCTCTAACGACAACCGCATTAAAGTAGTCCCCCTGGCGCCAAATCGCGGGCTGATTTATGACCGCTATGGTCGTATTTTGGCAGAAAACCGGCCGGTACTCAGTTTAGAAGTAACCCCCGAGAAAGTCGCTGATTTAGACCACACATTAACGCAGTTACAACACATTCTTCAGTTAACAGATGACGACATTGCGCAGTTTCACGAAAACCGACGGCGCGAGCGGCGTTTTAATCAAGTTATTCTGCGCGACCGCCTAACCGAACAACAAGCAGCCCAATTTGCGGCGCGCCAGCATGAGTTTCCGGGCGTGAGTATTGAAGCGCGACTGGTGCGACACTACCCCTACGGCGAAGCGATAACCCATGCGTTAGGCTACGTGGCGAAAATAAATAGCGGTGACGTGGCCAAATTGCAAGAACAAGGCAAGTCAGCGAACTACGCGGCAACCCGTGTTATTGGTAAGTTAGGCATTGAGCGCTATTACGAAGAGCAATTGCACGGAGCTATTGGCTTTCAACAAGTTGAAGTGGATATTCATGGACGCAATATTCGCACCTTGTCCATTGACCCGCCCGTGCCCGGCCAAGACTTACACTTAGAGCTTGATGTCGATCTGCAACAATATGCCTATGAGTTGCTGGGCGAAGAGCGCGGTTCAATTATTTTAATGGACCCCCGTGACGGTGCCATTCGGGCCATGGTAAGTAAGCCAAGTTATGATCCGAACTGGTTTGCCCAGGGTATTTCTTATGCCCAATATCAAGGCCTACTCAATTCAAAACACTCGCCGTTGTTAAATCGTTCGACACAGGGCGGCTACCCTCCTGCCTCAACAGTAAAGCCGCAAATTGCCGTGCTTGGGCTTGAAGAAGGTATTATCAATTCCAAAACCAAAATTTGGGACCCCGGCTGGTTTCAAATTGAAGGCGTCGATCATCGTTATCGCGACTGGCTGGCTTGGGGGCACGGTTGGGTGAATGTGGTAGACGCCATTGTAGAAAGTTGTGACACCTTCTATTACGAGTTAGCGCTGAAACTCGGCATTGATAGTATTCACGACCACATGGTGAAATATGGTTTTGGCGAACGCACAGGCATAGACATTGCTGAAGAGTCGGCCGCTGTCATGCCCTCACGAGGCTGGAAGCGAGCGCGTTTTAATCAGCCTTGGTATGCCGGCGAAACCGTTTCAATTGGCATTGGTCAAAGTTACTGGACCACCACCCCCATGCAGTTAGCCGTTGGTACCGCCGTGGTGGTGAATCAAGGGCAGCGCCCGGTGCCGCGTTTATTGGCTGCCATTCAAGAAGGTGAAGTGAAGTTGCCAGCGGTGGTTGAAAGCAGAGAACCAGTGGTTTTAAAAAACGCCAATAACTGGAACATTGTTAAAAAAGCCATGGACTTAACCGTAAGCTCAATAAAGGGTACAGCGCACAGCGCATTTAAAGACGCCAACTACACTAGCGGCGGTAAAACAGGTACCGCACAAGTACGTAGCCTTGGGCAAGAAGAAGAATACAATGCCGAAGAAATAGCCGAGCGTTACCGCGATAACGCAATGTATGTTGGCTATGCGCCAGCCGACAACCCCGAGTTGGTCATTGTCATTGCAGTCGAAAACGCACTTGGTGGCGGCGGCAGTGTTGCCGCCCCTATGGCCCGAAAACTATTAGATTTTTACTTTGAGCAGGAGCAACAGCATGCGCAGCGCAGAGCCGAATAACCGTTGGTTGCAGCGCCTGCATATTGACGGGCAGCTATTCGTCGCACTTATTGTGCTCGGCGTTATAAGTGCGTTTACCGTATACTCTGCCAGTGGCCAGGACTGGGGCATGACCCAACGCCAAATTATTCGTATTGGCATTGCCTTTACTGGCATGCTGGTTATTGCACAAATTCCGTTATCAACCATCGAGCGCTTTTCTCTCCCGTTATTTGCGCTGGGGGTGGTGTTATTGCTTGGTGTTTTGTTATTTGGTGAGTCAAGTAAAGGCGCTCAGCGTTGGTTAAACATTGGCGTGGCAACCATTCAACCTTCAGAAATCATGAAGCTTGCGGTGCCCATGACGGTCGCTTGGTTTATTGCTGAGCAAGGCCTTCCGCCAACCAAGCGCAGGCTAGCAGCAGCGTTTATACTGCTCATGATTCCCACACTCATGATTGCCAAGCAACCCGACCTAGGCACCTCTATTTTGATTGCTAGCTCAGGCATTTTCGTGCTGTTTTTAGCTGGCATAAGCTGGCGGCTCATCAGCTTTTTTGCCGTCAGCATTGGCGCATTCATTCCAATTTTGTGGATGTTTTTAATGCGTGATTATCAACGCCAGCGCGTGTTGACGTTTTTAAATCCAGAAAGCGACCCGCTCGGCGCTGGCTATCAAATTATTCAGTCAAAAATAGCCATTGGCTCAGGTGGCGTGGAAGGCAAAGGCTGGCTGCAAGGAACACAATCGCAATTAGAGTTCTTGCCTGAGCGCCACACTGACTTTATTTTTTCAGTATTCAGCGAAGAGTTTGGCCTAGTTGGCGTTATTGGCTTATTTGCCGTTTATG
The DNA here is from genome assembly GCA_018222985.1 of Gammaproteobacteria bacterium. Lineage (GTDB taxonomy): Bacteria > Pseudomonadota > Gammaproteobacteria > Enterobacterales > Alteromonadaceae > Pseudidiomarina. The sequence goes on along the minus strand of JAAEZG010000007.1, from coordinate 172,794 downwards.
GTTTTATTATTTTTCGTGGTTTAATTATTGCCATGCGCGCGCAAAAAGTTTATCAAAAGCTACTGGCTGGTAGCCTTACGCTAACTTTTTTTGTTTATGTTTTAGTAAATATCGGCATGGTTTCAGGTTTATTACCTGTGGTTGGTGTACCCTTGCCGCTCATAAGTTATGGCGGCACTTCTATGGTGACATTGTTAGCCGGTTTTGGTTTACTGATGGCCATAGCGACCAACAAACGCTTGGTCATGCACGACTAGAACAACCGGATGCGCGAAGGAGTTTTTATGGCTGGTCAAATTATTGCTCGTACTTTGCTTGTGGCGGGCATGGCATGTGCCTCTGCTTGGGGGCATTCAGCCTCAGCAGCACCGCTAGACAACGCCAATGACTATCAACAACAGCGCGAGCAGTTTGTGCAGCAAATGGTGGACAAACATAAGTTCGAGCGCAGCCACGTTGAACAATTACTGCAGCAAGCCCAGCGCGATCAAGCTATTCTTGACGCTATAGCGCGCCCTTGGGAAGCCAAACCTTGGTTTCAGTACTACCCCATTTTTCTCACCGAAAAGCGCTTAGCCGCGGGCTTAAAATTTTGGCAAGAGCACCAAGAGACGTTGGCCCGTGCAGAACAACAGTTTGGTGTACCGGCCGAAATTATCGTGGCTATTATTGGCGTTGAGACGTTTTACGGCGGTTATTTAGGTAACTACCCAGTGCTTGATGCGTTATATACACTGGGCTTTCATTATCCGCCCCGCGCGAAATTTTTCCGCTCAGAACTCGAGCAATATCTCTTGTTAACCCGAGAAGAAAAATTACCGGCCACAGAACTAAAAGGCTCGTATGCAGGTGCAATGGGCTATGGCCAGTTTATTTCATCGTCCTATCGCCACTACGCCGTCGACTTCGACGGTGACGAAATTCGCGATTTGCTCAGCAACCCTGTGGATGCCATAGGCAGCGTTGCCAATTACTTTGCCGTGCACGGTTGGCAAAAAGATCAAGCTGTGGCACTCAAACTTGGTACCGACACGCAATTTGACAACTATGTGTCGAAAGGGTTGAAGCCGGAACAAACCATTGCTGAACTACAGCAGTTAGGCTTAGAATTACCGACGCCGTTGGCTAGCGAACAAAAAGCAAAAGTATTTAGTTTTGAACTTGAGCAAGGCCATGAATACTGGTTGGGTTTAACGAATTTTTATGTCATTACGCGCTATAACCATAGCCCGCTCTATGCCATGGCCGTTTACCAGTTTAGTCAGCAACTCAAACAAGCGAAACAGTCACCACAATGATGCATGTGTCACGGTTTATATATGTTTTTAGCGTTGCGCTGTTGCTGGCGGCTTGCTCGAGTGCTCCGCCCTCGCGCTATAGCCAAAAACATGACTCAATTCCTAGCCGTTTACCAAGCCCAGAAGAGCTGGTTGAGCCTACCCCGTCGTTCGAGCCGCCCAGTCGGCAAGGCAACCGTACCTACTCATTATTTGGTAAAACCTGGCAAATTCTTGACAGCGTTGATGACTTTTCACAAGAAGGTGTTGCCTCTTGGTACGGCGAAAAGTTTCACGGCCATTTAACGTCGAATGGCGAAACCTACGACATGTATGCCATGAGTGCTGCGCATAAAACCCTGCCGCTGCCTACCTACGTTCGGGTAACAAACCTGAACAATAATAAAAGCGTTGTGGTGCGGGTTAACGATCGAGGTCCGTTTCATGGCAATCGTATTATCGACTTATCCTACGTTGCAGCGTACAAGCTCGATATGTTGAAGTCTGGTACTGCCAAAGTACGTATTGAGGCATTGCAGCCCAATGAAACAAACGGTGCGCTGGCAACCACACCACCGCTAACCGATACCACCGCTCAGCAATTCTATATTCAGGTGCATGCTGGCAGCGATCCGGAACGGTTAAAAGTTGAAGCCGAAAAATTACAGAATTTATACCAAGTTCCTGCAACTACTCAGCCAAACGATGGTCTATACAAGCTAGTTTTGGGGCCATTTGCTGAACCACAAACAAATTCGTTGTTGCAACAGCTACGCACACAAGGTTATCCCGATGCGTTTCGGGTTGTGGTGCCCTAGACGGTGCTAATTCACTGTCATTCATGCTATATTCAGCAACCAAAATCTTAAAACCATAATCTTGAAACCAGTATCTTAAAACATACAAACCAGAGAATAAGTATCATGCGTCGTGTACTGAGTCTTTTTGTTCGCACTATTGCCTTCTGCGCTGCAGCTTTTACAGCAGTTGCACAGGCAAATATTGTTCCACCAGCACCAACTATTAACGCCAAAGGTTATATTTTAATCGACTACAAAACTGGCCACGTGATTACCGCCGGCAATGAAGACGAAGCGTTAGCGCCTGCTAGTCTGACCAAAATGATGACCAGTTATATTATCGGCCGTGAAATGCAAGCCGGTCGTATTAGCAATGACGATATGGTGACCATTAGTAAAAACGCTTGGGCGAAGAACTTCCCTGAGTCGTCTAAAATGTTCATTGAAGTTGGCAAAGAAGTTTCTGTTGCTGACTTAAACATGGGTATTGTTGTTTCTTCAGGTAACGACGCATGTGTTGCCATGGCCGAGCACATTGCCGGCAGCGAGAGCGCCTTTGCCGACCTAATGAACGCCTATGCAGCCGAACTTGGCATGTCCAACTCAAGCTTTGCCAATAGCCATGGGTTATCAGACCCCGATCAGTACAGCTCACCGCGTGATATGGCTACTTTAGCGCGCGCATTAATTCGCGATGTTCCAGAAGAATATGCACTGTACGCGGAAAAATCTTTTACCTTTAATAATATCAAGCAGTACAACCGCAACTCATTGCTGTGGGACCGCAGTATGAACGTTGACGGTATTAAAACTGGCCATACCGAAGAAGCCGGCTACAGCCTAGTTTCTTCAGCAACCGAGGGCGACACCCGCCTTATTGCCGTTGTTATGGGTACAGTGAGCGAACAAGCGCGCAAGGTAGAAAGCAAAAAGTTATTGAACTACGGCTTCCGCTACTATGAAACAGTGACCGCTTATCAAGCCGGTGAAAGCTTTGTTGATCATCGCGTGTGGGGCGGCGAGCAAGACACTGTGGCCTTAGGCGTTACCGAGCCGGTGGTGATTACCTTGCCGAAAGGTCAACGCAGTAACCTAAAAGCTAATTTTGAATTAAGCCAAGCACTTGAAGCGCCTATTGCAAAAGGTACCCAAGTAGGCACTGTATACCTGCAGCTTGACGGTAAAGATATCGCGAGTTATCCATTAGTTACCTTGAACAGCGTCGAGCAAGGCGGTGTATTCAAGCGCTTTATGGACTGGGCTAAACAAAAATTTAGTAGCGAGTCCTAACATAACAGTTGTGATATAATAGCCGGCATTCGATCACGGGCTCTCAGGTAACACTGCAATGAGAACCCGTTAGGCACCTCGTTAGAGACCTTTTTCAGGAGTAAAAGCATGCAAAAAACACGCTTTGATGAACTGGTCGAGTTCCCATGTCACTTTACCTTTAAAGTGATGGGCGTAGCGACACCAGAATTGCCGGACACCGTTGTAGCTGTCGCGCAAAAGCATGCGCCAGGCGATTATTCGCCGACGGTAAAACCAAGTAGCAAAGGCAGCTACCACTCGGTATCTATTCAAGTGCAAGTGACTAGCCAAGAACACATTGAAACTTTGTATCGCGCTTTGGCCGATATAGAAGAAGTTCGCTATGTCCTCTAAGTTGATTATTCGGCACCTTGGCCGCCAACCCTATGAACCGGTGTGGGCGGCTATGCAAAACTTTACCGATAACCGTGACGAGCACACCACTGACGAACTTTGGGTGCTCGAACACGATCCCGTATTTACCCAAGGCCAAGCCGGCAAAGAGGAACATATTCTTGCGCCAGGCGATATTCCTATCGTAAAAGTTGATCGCGGTGGGCAAGTCACCTACCACGGCCCTGGGCAACTCGTGGTATACTTCTTGCTCGATATTCGCCGCCGTAAAATGGGCGTGCGCCAACTGGTGAACGCCATTGAAGACACTATTGTCGCGATGATGGCAGACTACGGTGTTGAAGCTTCAGCGCGCCCAGACGCACCGGGTGTTTATGTAAACGGTAGTAAACTTTGTTCACTTGGTTTGCGTATTCGCAAGGGCTGTTCGTTTCACGGCCTAGCCTTGAATGTCGATATGGATCTCTCACCATTTTTGCGCATTAACCCATGTGGTTATGCCGGTATGCAAATGGTGCAATGCAATGATCTTAATGGTCCGCCTAGCGTCAACGAAGCGGCACAGCAGGTAACTCAAATATTTGCCAAGTTATTGGGTTACGAACACACGACCGAAGAAACAGGATTCGCAAAAGATTATGTCCAAGCCAGTTAGAGTTGAACCTGGAGTTAAATTACGCGACGCCGACAAAATGGCGTTAATTCCAGTCAAGATTGTCCCAACTGAACGTGATCAGATGCTACGTAAGCCTGAATGGCTGAAAGTTAAGTTACCAGCATCAACGCAGCGTATTGACGAAATTAAGCAAGCCATGCGTAAGCACGGGTTGCACTCGGTATGTGAAGAAGCATCGTGCCCTAACTTAGCTGAGTGCTTTAACCACGGCACGGCTACCTTTATGATTTTGGGTGCTATTTGTACCCGCCGCTGTCCGTTCTGTGACGTGGCGCATGGCCGCCCGCTGCCGGTTGACCCCGAAGAAGCTGTTAAATTAGGCGCCACCATTCGTGACATGAAAGTAAAATACGTGGTTGTGACTTCAGTTGACCGCGATGACTTGCGTGACGGTGGTGCTCAGCACTTTGCTGATTGCATTCGCGAAATTCGCGCGCAAAGCCCAGGTATTCAAGTTGAAGTATTGGTACCTGACTTCCGTGGTCGCATGGAAGTAGCACTCGACATTTTGTCGGACGAAGCACCCGATGTATTCAATCATAACCTTGAAACCGTACCGCGCATGTACAAAGCAGCTCGCCCTGGCGCAAACTATCAGTGGTCGCTTGACCTACTGAAGCGCTACAAGGAAGAGCGCCCAGATGTGCGTACCAAATCGGGTTTGATGGTTGGCTTAGGCGAAACCAATGACGAAATTCTGGAAGTTATGCGTGACTTACGTGCTCACAATGTGGACATGTTAACCATTGGCCAATATTTACAGCCAAGTCGCCACCATCTTCCCGTAACACGCTATGTTACCCCAGCTGAATTTGACATGTTCCGCGAAGAAGGCGAGAAAATGGGCTTTACGCACATTGCATCAGGGCCACTGGTTCGCTCTTCATACCATGCAGACATGCAAGCTGCTGGCAAAGAAGTTAAGTAACAAGAGAAGTTAAATAACAAACGAGGCTACGCACATGAGCACGCTCATTTGGTGTTTACTTATTGCAGGGTTATTACCTATTGCCGCCAAAGCGCCCGTGGTTTATTTTCAAAACCGCGACAAGGGCTATGACAACCGTCACCCTCGTGCTCAACAGCAACGTCTAACCGGTGCCGGCGCTCGTGCAGTTGCCGGCCATTACAACGCCTATGAGGCATTTACCTTATTCGCTGCGGCTATTTTGCTGGTTATTGCAACCGACCAAATAACCGAGATGAACCAAATTTTAGCGGTGAGTTCTATTGGCCTTCGCGTGGCCTATCATATTTTCTACCTAGCCAACTGGGATAAGCTTCGCAGTGTTGCGTGGCTATTTGCCTTTTTGTGTCCGGTTCTCATGATTGCGCAAACCGCCGTCACCCTGTCAGGCAACTCCAGCCTTCTTTAATAACCACGCTGCACAAGCTCAAGATAAATCTGAGGCCAGGTGGTCACGTCATAGTACTGCATGGGCGTAAACTTATTTACGGGCCGCCACGCAAAACTGCTAGTGGCATCACAGGTCTGCGCCCGATATAGCCCCACGGGTGGCTCTGCTTGCTCTGCGTTTACAGTTCCTAACCGCCAGTAGCCGTTCGCAGTTGGCGTTGCCAAGTCACGCCAATTTCCTACCGCGTGGCGCCAAGGCAAGCGCTGCCACAAGGCAATCAACTCGGCCTCGCTGACCACTTCAGTATTGGTTACCACAATATTCAAACTTGCATGGCTGTAGCGCCCTGTACAAAAATTCTGGGCGAGTTCTTTGGCCATCGGATATTCATCCGCAAACCCAAGCCAATGTGCTATTTCATGTGCAAATAGCCCCATTGACGCAGATACCGGCAACACAACCCGTTGGCTATTGTTAAAGGCAATGCCCATTTGATCAGGTACAAAAATAATTTCGCGGGTGGCTGGTTCGCCGCGCTTTTGCGGCAGCTGACAATGTGCGCGCCCGCGCTCACCTTGCTGGGAGCAAGCTAACTGCTCAAGGGAATATGTGGCAAGGCTAAAACAATTCAAAAAAGGAGCAAGAGGGTGCTGATGCCAGCCTTGTAGCATAGTTAACGGCTGTTGCTGACTTTGTTGCGGTAGCACAATGTGGGTTGCTTGTAGCACCCCGCATTGTTGTTGCGGCAGTTTAGCACCAAGTGGCGACAAGGCATCGGCTATGAGAGCGTTTGGATAATTGGCCGCATGGCCCAACCCGAGCGAGCTGCCTAACACCACCCCTAACACCAGCGTTCGCCACATAAGAATAACCTAGTCGGCTTGTTGCTCAACAACAGCCCCTAGCGCTTGCTCAGTGCGCGCTAGCTCTACTCCAGCAAAGCGGTGCTCAACGAACAAATGAACATTGGTGTTCATGGCCATGCGAAAATAAACCGTCGCTGCCTTAAAGTCGCCTTCAAGTTGCTTTTGTTTACCTAAATAAAAATAGGTTTCGCACATACGTTCAACCAAGGTCTCATCTTCGGCGAGATCTTTCACTGCCAATTGAGTTAAAAACTTCTGCTCAGAAACCACACCAAGCATTAAATCGATGAGCTTCCATCCCCATGCTTCATTACCATGTTGAACACGGCGCTGTGCCAGAGCTAAACGTGCTGCCTCTGGGTCATGTTCAACTTCAGCCAAATAAAGCCACAAGGTACGGTACGGGTCGCCTGGCTGTAATTGCATATGGCTTTCCAGCTCTTTTATGGCGTACTCAATGCTACCGTCATAGTAGGCATTAATACCGCGACTTAGGCGCACATATTCATGCTCTGGTTCAAGCTCTAATACCGCATCGTATAATTCATACGCGTACGCAAACTCGCCGATAGCGGTATATTGAATTGCTAAATGATAATAAGCCCCAGCCAGGCGTGGGTTATATTCAATGGCGTGGTTCATATCAATGCGTGCTAGCGTCATTAAACCTAACGCGTCATAAAGCGAGCCACGACGATATAACAACTCAGCGTAACTGCTATCTTCAAGCTCCATTTGACGCGACAATATTTCGTTTAGCTTGGCCACTTCAAGTTGATAGCGCGAATCTGGTACTTGTGGCGTCACCACCAACAAGTTGTTAAGTACTGAGTCATCATTGCTTGTTTGTGTTGTCGCACATGCCGATAGCGACACCGCAATTATAATCGCCACCGCGAACCGAAGATTCATGAACACTACCTTGTTGTTTACAATATACCTACATCATACCGCACAATCGCCGAAAAAACGAAAGCCGCGATCAGTTTCCTGACCGCGGCTTCATTAAAAAAGCTGTAAAAACGCTTAGCTGTTCGCTTCGTCGTCCGCGTTAGCTTCAACAGCCTTCGCTTCTTCAGCAGGTGCTGCTTCAGCTGGCTTTTCTGCCGCATCTTTCATGCTCAAACGCACACGGCCTTGACGGTCAATTTCGAGTACCTTAACGGGTACTACATCACCAACCTTCAAGTATTCGTTCACGTCATTCACACGCTCTTCAGCAATTTGTGAAATATGCACTAGGCCGTCTTTACCTGGCAAAATAGTCACAAACGCACCGAAATCAACAATACGCGCTACTTTACCTTGATAAATACGACCCACTTCAACTTCAGCGGTTAACTCTTCAATGCGTGCAATTGCGGCATCTGCTGACTCTTGGTCAGTTGCAGCAATGCGCACAGTGCCGTCATCGTTAATTTCGATGTTGGTGTTGGTGCTTTCGGTCAGTTCACGAATAACCGCGCCACCTTTACCAATCACGTCACGAATCTTGTCAGGGTTGATTTTGATTGTGGTGTAACGTGGTGCGTAGTTTGACAATTCAGTGCGTGCGCCGCCTAAGGCTTCGTCCATCACGTTCAAAATGTGTAAACGTGCAGCTTTTGCTTGGGCTAAAGCGATTTCCATAATTTCACGAGTAATACCGTCAATTTTGATGTCCATCTGCAATGCAGTCACACCGTCAACGCTACCCGCTACTTTAAAGTCCATGTCGCCTAAGTGATCTTCGTCACCCAAAATGTCAGAAAGTACAACAAAGTTGTCGCCTTCTTTCACCAAGCCCATAGCAATACCGGCTACTGATGATTTAATTGGTACACCAGCGTCCATCAACGCTAATGACGCACCACATACTGAAGCCATTGAGCTTGAGCCATTTGATTCAGTAATTTCAGAAACCACACGAATGGTGTACGGGAATTCGTCTTGTGAAGGCATAACCGCCTGCACGCCACGCTTCGCCAAACGACCGTGACCAATTTCACGACGCTTTGGTGAGCCAACCATACCGGTTTCACCCACACAGTATGGAGGGAAGTTGTAGTGCAGCATAAAGCGGCTGTCGGTACGACCGGTTAAGTCGTCGATCATTTGCGCGTCACGCTCAGTACCTAAAGTTGCGGTAACCAACGCTTGGGTTTCGCCGCGCGTAAACACAGCAGAGCCGTGGGTACGTGGCAATACACCAGTCGCCATATGCAACGCACGAACCATATCTGGTTCACGACCATCAATACGCTTCTCACCAGCAATAATACGGCTACGAACCACTTTACTTTCTAATGAGTGGAACAAATCGCCGATTTCTTTGGCATCAAGCGTTTCGTCTTCGGCAATTAACTTCTCAGTCACTTCGGCTTTCAGCGCGGCAACTTGCTCATAACGCTTGGCTTTTTCAGTGATGCGGTACGCATCGCCAATGCCTTGCTCAGCTAATGCTTTGATTTTGTTCAACAAGTCGTCGTTAGTTGCTGGTGCTTGCCAATCCCACTTCTCTTTACCAGCTTCTGCAGCGAATTCGTTAATTGCGTTGATCACCGTTTGCATTTGCTCATGGCCATACACCACAGCACCAAGCATCGCGTCTTCTGATAACAGTTGTGCTTCTGACTCAACCATCAATACCGCGCTTGACGTACCAGCAACAACCAAATCAAGTTTAGATTCAGCAAGCTCATCTAACGTTGGGTTTAATACGTACTCGTCGTTCAACACACCAACACGCGCCGCACCAATTGGGCCAGCAAATGGCGTACCAGAAATAGCTAATGCCGCTGAAGTACCAATTAAGGCGACGATATCAGGGTTAATTTGTGGGTTCACAGAAACCACAGTAGCGATAACTTGTACTTCGTTGTTGAACCCTTCAGGGAATAACGGACGAATTGGACGGTCGATTAGACGCGAGGTTAAGGTTTCGTTCTCTGAAGGACGCCCTTCACGCTTGAAGAAACCACCAGGAATTTTACCAGCAGCGTAAGTACGCTCTTGGTAGTTCACTGTTAATGGGAAAAAGTCTTGGCCTTCTTTGGCTTCTTTTTTGGCAACAACGGTTACTAAAACCGTGGTGTCGTCCATACTAGCAAGTACTGCTGCTGTTGCTTGGCGCGCCATCGCACCTGTTTCTAATGTGACTGTATGCTGTCCATACTGAAATTTCTTAGTAATCGGATTCACGTTATATTTTCCTTTGTCTTTCTCTTTAAATTCTAAAGCGCTATTAGCTACTAGATATTAGATACTCGCTGAATGCCGGCTCCCTTTTCTAATATCCAATATCTAATATCCAATATCGCCTTAGCTTTCCATTAAACAAAAAAGGGGCCACAACAGGCCCCTTTGCTCGAACAGTGCTTAGCGACGTAAACCGAGTCGCTCAATCAGAGTTGCATAACGCTGATTGTCTTTACGCTTTAAGTAGTCCAACAATTTACGACGTTGGCTAACCATACGTAACAGACCACGACGTGAGTGGTGATCTTTTGCGTGTTCTTTAAAGTGGCTTTGCAGCTCGTTAATGTTTGCAGTTAACAAAGCAACTTGAACCTCTGGAGAACCAGTGTCGTTTTCGCCTTGACCGTAATCTTTAACGATTTCCGCTTTTTGTGCCGCAGTTAGTGACATATCTTACTCCTGATTGTTTAAAGATGCCGGTGCCAATCACTAATTCAGCACCAACGAAATCGCTGTGGATTATACGCGCCAAAGCGCCTAAACGCAACGCTAGCTTGGTAAAAATGGATTGACTAGTTGGCGTCGCTGAGGTTTACCACACGCTTTGGCGCCAGTTTCCCATCACGCCATACACCAATACCTAAAAACTCCTGATCATGCTCACGCAAAACTCGTATCGGGCGTTCAGGGCTATGCTCGCCAAGTGCCGTACTTACTGGGTTTCCGCTTAAGAAGCGCGCCACATCGGTACCGTCAATAGTTACCGATGGCATTTGCCTTACTACACTATCGTTGGCTTGCAGAAGCGCGTCCATGGCGGCGTAATCGTTGTTTTCTGGGTCGGTTCGCGCGGCCACAGCGGTCAGCTCTTCAAGCGTTAACATGGGCCCTTCTACACCTTCAATCCAGGTGCGATGCAGCTTTTCAACATAGGCGCCGCAGCCCAAATATTGCCCCATATCGTCAATTAACGTACGAATATAGGTGCCTTTGGAGCAAGTCACTTCCAGCGTTAATTGATGCTCACTCCAGTCAATAAACTCAATGTGACGAATAACAATAGTGCGAGTTTTTCTTGGTACTTCAATGCCTTGCCGGGCATACCAATACAACGGCCTGCCCTCATGTTTGAGGGCTGAGAACATGGATGGCGACTGCGCTTGCTCACCGGTAAAGTGAGTGATCGCTTGCTCGATTTTCGCGCGCGTCACTTCGCCGAGTTGCTCATTCGTGCAGCGCTCAACCACTTCGCCTTCGGCGTCACTGGTGGTGGTTCGCGCACCGAGTTGTGCGACCACTTGGTAGGTTTTATCAGCCTCAAGGGCAAAGTGCGATACTTTTGTCGCTTCACCAAAACACAGTGGTAACAACCCCGTTGCCAATGGGTCAAGCGCACCCGTGTGGCCCGCTTTATTGGCATTAAAAAAACGCCGCACTGTTTGAAGTGCGGCGTTTGAGGTGATATCACTGGGCTTGTTCAACAAAATCACGCCGCTCACGTTGCGACCCGACTTACGACGTCCCATTAATCGTCTCCGTTGCTTTCCTGCTTATCGGTATTTGGCTCGCTATCATCACCACGTTGGCTGTCACGACGAATCGCTTCATCCACCAGGCGTGACATACGAATACCTTCGTTCAAGCTTGGGTCATGCACAAACCGTAATTCCGGCATAATGCGCGCCCGCACCCGTTTACCCAATAGTGACCGAATAAAGCCTGCAGCATCGTTTAATACTTTCAACGCAGTTTTTATGTACTCGTCATCGTCATTGAAGAAGGTCACAAATACTTTGGCATACGCCAAGTCGCGCGACACTTCAATGTCAGACACAGTCACCATCGACACACGAGGGTCTTTAATTTCACGTTGCAGTATCATCGCAATTTCGCGCTGATACTGCTGACCCACACGGTCGGTACGGCTAAAATCTTTGGCCATATTGGATTATAAGCTCCGTTCTACTTGAACTGTTTCAAATACTTCGATTTGGTCACCAACTTTCACGTCGTTGTAGTTCTTCACGCCAATACCACATTCCATGCCGTTACGAACTTCTTGTACGTCATCTTTAAAGCGGCGCAATGAGTCAAGCTCGCCTTCAAAAATAACCACGTTGTCACGTAACACACGAATAGGTGCTGAGCGCTTAACCACGCCTTCAGTAACCATACAGCCTGCAATGGCGCCAATCTTCGGCGACTTAAATACGTCACGTACTTCAGCCAAGCCAATGATTTGCTGTTTAAACTCAGGCGCTAACATACCGCCCATGGCAGCCTTCACTTCGTCAATCAAGTCATAAATAACGCTGTAGTAACGTAAATCAACAGCGTCTTGCTCAATCAAACGTTTTGCTGAAGCATCAGCACGAACGTTAAAGCCAACCACGATAGCGTTTGATGCACTTGCTAACGACGCGTCAGTTTCGGTAATACCACCAACGCCGCTACCAATAATGTTTACTTTCACTTCGTCGGTTGAAAGCTTCATCAATGAGTCAGAAATAGCTTCCAAAGAACCCTGTACGTCTGATTTCAGTACAATGTTGAGCTCTTGGACATCGCCTTCTTGCATGTTTGCAAACATGTTTTCCAGCTTCGCTTTCTGCTGTTTCGCTAACTTCACTTCACGGTATTTACCCTGACGATAGTTCGCTACTTCGCGCGCTTTACGCTCATCTTTAACGGCGGTTGCTTCGTCACCAGCTTGTGGTACGCCTGACAAACCAAGAATTTCGACCGGAATAGACGGGCCTGCTTCTTTGATTTCTTTACCGTTTTCATCGCGCATTGCACGAATACGACCGTATTCAAGGCCGCACAATACGATATCGCCTTGGCGCAATGTGCCTTCTTGAACCAAGATAGATGCCACAGGGCCGCGACCTTTGTCCAAGCGTGACTCAATCACAATACCTTTAGCCATGCCGCTAGCATTTGCTTTCAAATCAAGTACTTCGGCTTGCAACAAAATCGACTCAAGCAGTTGCTCAATACCGTCACCGCTGTGTGCAGAAACCGGCACAAACATGACGTCACCACCCCATTCTTCTGGGATAACGTCGCGTTGTGCAAGTTCATTCTTAACGCGATCTGGGTCGGCTTCTGGCTTATCCATTTTGTTAATCGCAACCACCACTGGCACGCCAGCCGCTTTCGCGTGCTGAATTGCCTCAAGTGTTTGTGGCATGACGCCATCGTCTGCAGCAACCACCAAAATAACAATATCTGTTGCGCTAGCACCGCGTGCACGCATTGACGTAAACGCCGCGTGACCCGGTGTATCAAGGAAGGTAATCATGCCTTGATCGGTTTCAACGTGGTAAGCACCAATATGCTGGGTAATACCGCCCGCTTCGCCTTTGGCTACTTTCGCTTTACGAATGTAGTCCAACAACGAGGTTTTACCGTGGTCAACGTGACCCATAACAGTAACAACCGGCGCACGCGAGACTTGGTTTTGGTTTGCTGCTTCGTCACGGTCAGCCAAAATTTCTTGTTCCAGCGCGTTTTCGCTGACGAGCACAACTTTGTGGCCCATTTCTTCAACCACTAACGATGCTGTTTCTTGGTCGAGCACTTGGTTAATCGTGACCATTTCGCCCATTTTCATCATGGTTTTGATCACTTCACCGGCTTTCACCGCCATACGGTTCGCTAATTCGCCAACAGTAATGGTTTCGCCCAATTTAACCTCACGCTCAACTGGGGCCGCTGGCTTATTAAATCCATGCTGCAAAGTAGAACGCTTCGAACCTTTACGGCGTTTCTCACGACGAGGCGCTTCATCACGCTCATCGTCTTTGCCGCGACGCTTGGTTTTATTACGGCGAGCTCGACGTTCTTCACCTTCATCTTGCTCATCTTCTGCGGCTTGTGCAGTTTGTGAGGTGGTGAAGTGAACTTCTTCTTGCTCAGCTTGCTTACGCTTGGCTTCTTCTTCTTGCCAGCGTGCTTCGTTTTCTTCAGCAAGCTTGCGTGCTTCTTCAGCTTGACGCGCAGCTTCAGCTTCAGCTTTCTTACGTGCTTCTTCTTCCTGGGCTTTGCGCAACTTCTCTGCTTCAGCTTTCGCTTCGTCAGCTTTTTTACGCTCTTCAGGTGTCATTGCCGCACGTTTTTCGGCTTCTGCCTTGGCTTTCGCTTTCTCTTTTTCTTTGCGAGCCGCTTCTTGCTTAGCTTTTTCTTCAGCCGCTTTAGCGTCAGCTTTGGCTTTCGCTTCAGCAGCCGCTTTTGCTTCTTCTTCCTGGCGCTTCGCTTCAGCAGCTAAACGCTCTTGTTCAGCTTTTTCTTGGTCAGCTTTTTGCTGCTCTTCAAGCGCAGAACGTTTCACATAGGTGCGTTTTTTGCGTACTTCCACCTGCACTGACTTGCTGCGACCAGGGCCGCCGCCAATGCTTAAGGTGCTTTTCTCTTTACGCTTTAACGTCATTTTGGCTGGCTCACTAGGGCCACTACCGCCATGTGACTTGTTCAAATGCGTTAACAGGGCTTGCTTTTCATCTTCAGTCACTCGGTCGCCTGGCTGCTTTTTCATGCCTGCTTCCGCAAACTGTTGCACCAAACGATCAACTGTCGTACCGACGTCGTTAGCTAGTTTATCCAGCGTTACTTCTTCCATAGTCTCTAGTACCCCCGTTGATCTTATTCTTCATTACCGAACCAGCAGATGTTACGCGCTTGCATAATCAGCTCGCCTGCTCGTTCTTCGGTTAATTCGTCAATATCGGCTAGGTCGTCGATGCCTTGTTCAGCAAGGTCTTCCAAAGTGATAATGCCACGACTTGCAAACACATAAGCTAAGTGACGATCTAACCCTTCAAGGTTAAGTAACGTCGCGTCAGGCTCTGCGCTTTCAAGAGACTCTTCCGTGGCAAGTGCTTGGGTGGTCAAGACCCCTTTCGCACGACTACGTAATTCTTCAACAATATCTTCGTCCATGCCTTCAATGTCGAGTAACTCGTCCACTGGCACGTACGCAATTTCTTCTAAGGTTGAGAAGCCTTCGTCGACCAATACGCTCGCGAAGTCTTCATCAATACCTAGTTTCGAGGTAAACAAATCGAGCACTTTTTGTGCTTCAGCTTGGTTTTTCTCGTTAAACTCATCAACTGACATGACATTTAACTGCCAACCCGTTAATTGACTGGCTAAACGTACGTTCTGGCCAGCTTTACCAATAGCCTGTGCTAAGTTGCCTTCTTCCACCGCGATATCCATGGTGTGGGCATCTTCATCAACCACAATTGAAGCAACTTCAGCAGGTGCCATGGCATTAATAACGAATTGCGCTGGATTATCATCCCACAACACGATATCAACACGCTCACCACCTAATTCGCCAGACACCGCTTGTACGCGCGCACCGCGCATACCAACACAAGCGCCTACTGGGTCAATGCGACGGTCGTTACTCTTCACAGCAATTTTCGCACGCGAACCTGGGTCACGCGCTGCGCCGCGAATTTCGATCATCTCTTCGCCAATTTCTGGCACTTCAATGCGGAACAGTTCAACCAAGAAGTCTGGGTGAGTACGGCTGATAAACAACTGTGCACCGCGCGCTTCAGGGCGAACATCGAACAACAAACCACGCACACGGTCACCAGCACGGAATGATTCGCGCGGTAACAAATCTTCACGGTAAATAATGGCTTCGGCGTTGTTGCCCAAGTCAAGAATAACGTGCTCACGGGTGGCGCGTTTTACAATACCGCTAACCAACTCGCCTACTTGGTCTTTATATTCATCAACCACTTTAGCGCGTTCTGCTTCACGTACTTTTTGGACAATAACTTGCTTCGCCGTTTGCGTCGTAATACGGTCAAATTCAATTGAGTCAATTTGCTCTTCAACGAAGTCGCCAGCTTGAACGGTCTCATCTTCATACTGCGCCGCTGCTAAGCTAATTTCGCGGTACGGGTGCTCAAGTGGTTGCTCACTATCGTCAACCACTAACCAACGACGGTACGTATCAAAATCACCAGTTTGGCGATTAATACTTACACGAACATCAATGTCGCCTTCGTATTTCTTTTTGGTTGCGTGTGCAAGCGCAGACTCTAGCGCTTCAAAGATTTTTTCTTTTGAAACGTCTTTTTCGTTAGATACTGCTTCTGCAACCAATAAAATTTCTTTTGCCATTGTTTTGCCTCGCCTACGCAATCCTTAGTTAAACTGAGGAACTAAATGAGCTTTCTTGATAGATGACTGCGCAACTTTCAGCGCCTCACCATCGACGTTAAATTCAATGCTATCGCCGTCTACTGCAGCAATAACGCCTTTAAACTTGCGCTTACCTTGTTGGGCCATGGTCAGCTCAACGGCTGCCGTTTCTCCCAAATAGTCAGCATACTGTGCGGCTTTAAAAAATGGCCGTTCCATGCCTGGTGACGATACTTCAAGGAAATACTCGCTTTTAATTGGGTCTTCAACATCCAAAATAGCGCTAACCTGATGGCTAACATCAGCACAATCGTCAACACTAATACCATTGTCGTGGTCAATATAAACACGCAAGGTAGAGTGTTTTCCAGCGCGCACGAACTCAACACCCCACAAGGTGAAATCAAGTGCGGCAACAGCCGGTTCTAACAGGTCAAATAAACGGTCTTCAATACGAGCCAAGTTTGCTAACTCCTAAAAACAAAAAAAGGGCGTAATCGCCCAGTGTTGTTGACTGCCCTCTCAGTTGTACGCAGGTGCGTAAAACTGCCGCAGCAAAGGTCACATAGTAAAAAGCCCCGAACTGCTGCGGGGCTTTTAAAACACTGGACCCTTTTGTAATTGGTTGCGGGGGCAGGATTTGAACCTACGACCTTCGGGTTATGAGCCCGACGAGCTACCAGACTGCTCCACCCCGCGTCCGAAAACGTGTCCACATTATACGGGTTTCGACTTGAAACCGCAACCGTGGTCGGTTGCTAAATTTGGTGCGGATGGCGGGACTTGAACCCGCACGCCCGAAAGCACTACCCCCTCAAGATAGCGTGTCTACCAATTCCACCACATCCGCTTTAAAACTTAGTTTGATCCAGGTACGTCGCTGTCATTCGCGGGTACTGCAGGAACTTCTTCCACCGGCACTTCAATTTCATCGAAGTTACCTTTGGTGTCACCGTTGCCCGATGACAAGTTACCCAACACGAGGCTTAACACAAAGAAAATGACAGCCAAGATTGCGGTAACACGGGTCAGGAAGTTGCCTGAACCACTAGAACCAAAAACTGTGTTTGATGCGCCAGCACCAAACGATGCGCCCATATCGGCACCCTTGCCTTGTTGGATCATAATAAAACCAATAAGGATAAGTGCGATAATTAAGTAGGCAATCAATAAAATTTCGTACATAGCTTACTTACTCCGGGTTTGTGCTGCGTTGCAAATGGCGACGAACTGCTCAGGCACCAGGCTTGCTCCGCCTATCAAACCACCATCAATATCTGCCTGAGCAAACAGTTGCTCGGCGTTATCAGCCTTCACACTACCACCATACAATACTTGTAGGTTGGCGCCTGCAGGCCCAAATTTGTCACTTAACCAGTTACGAATAAACGCATGAACTTCTTGCGCTTGTTCGGGTGATGCGGTTAACCCTGTACCGATAGCCCAAACTGGCTCATAAGCGATAACGAGGTTGCTGCATTGTTCAACATGCTGCAGCGCATCGTGTAACTGTTGAGCTACCACATCAAAGGTTTGCTCTTGCTCTCGCTGCTGCGCGCTTTCGCCCACACAGAGTACCACGGTCATGGCGCTTGCCTGCAAAGTAATTACTTTGGCAGCAATACGCTCAGCGTTATCCCCATAGAATTGACGGCGCTCAGAATGACCAACGAGTACCACGCTAGCACCTGCTTCCTGCACCAGAGCAACACTATGCTCACCGGTGTGCGCACCATGGGCGTGTTCATTGATGTCTTGGCAACCTAACTTCAGGTTGTCGTAAAACGCGGCTTGTTGCCATGCTGGTAATAATACCGCGGGCGGACAAACTACCACATCAACCTGTGGGTGCTTCGCAGCGCTTTCTCGCAAAGCTTCGGCCATGCTCGCGACCAACTGACGGTCGCCGTTCATTTTCCAGTTAGCTATAACTAACGGTTGGCGTTGCATCTGAACCTCTGACTTCGTTGAGAGCGGCGAGATATTACATAACCTCGCCGCAAGTTACAAGCTGTCGAGATGGAATTTATCACTGAAAATCAGCTTACTGGTTAATTACTAACCGCTTCCACTTCGCTAGCAATTTCTTCGGCAAATTTTTGCACCACTTTCGCGTCTTTACCCTCAACCATGACTCGAATTAATGGCTCGGTGCCCGACTTGCGTAACAACACGCGGCCGTTGTTGCCTAGAGCTTGTTCAACTTCTGCAACGACGGCTTTCACGTTGTCCGCTTCTAGCGGATTATCACCGGCATTAAAACGTACGTTGACCAAAGCTTGGGGGTACTTAACAAACTCCGCTAACAGTTCGTCTAGGGTGCGCTCTTCGCGTTGCATGGCGGTAAGTACTTGCAAACCGGCAATAATGCCGTCGCCGGTACTGTGAAATTGACGATTGATTAAATGGCCTGAGTTTTCGCCGCCAATACGCCAGTCGCGCTTCACCAATTCTTCCATAACGTAACGGTCGCCCACTTTGGCGCGTACGAATGGAATGCGGCGCTCAGTGAAGTATTTTTCTAAGGCAAAGTTACTCATCAAGGTGCCAACGATGCCACCTTGCAATAAGCCGTCTTGCTGTGCTGCGCGCGCTAAAATATAAATCACGTCGTCGCCATCAACAATGCGCCCACTCGCCGTAACCATCATTAAACGGTCACCGTCGCCATCAAGCGCAAAGCCAAGGTCTGCTTTTTCAGCCAAAACTTTTGCACGTAACGCATCAAGATGCGTGGCGCCACACTCGTGGTTAATATTCACACCATTTGGCTCGGTACCAAGTTCCCAAATATCGGCACCAAGTTCACGTAGCACGTCCGGAGCTATGTGGTAAGTGGCGCCATGGGCACAATCCACCACAATTTTCATGCCCTTCAGCGACAAGTCGCTTGGGAAAACGCTTTTACAAAATTCAATGTAACGCCCAGGAGCGTCGTCTATACGGCTTGCTCGGCCCATATTTTCAGACGGTACACAACGAATCGGTTCATCTAACAAGCGTTCAATTTCAGCTTCAACGCTATCTGATAATTTACTGCCAGCATCAGAGAAAAACTTAATGCCGTTATCATAATAAGGGTTATGCGAAGCACTAATCACAATACCAGCAGCCGCGCGAAAATTGCGCGTTAAATAAGCGACTGCAGGGGTTGGCATAGGCCCTAAAAATTCCACACTAACGCCCGCCGACAGCAAGCCAGCTTCAAGCGCTGACTCAAGCATGTAGCCTGACAAACGGGTGTCTTTACCAATCAATACACGTTGGTTGCCGCTGGCAGACAATACGGTGCCCGCAGCCCAACCTAGTTTAACTGCAAAATCTGGTGTAATCGGAAAATCACCAACGCGTCCGCGAACGCCGTCGGTGCCAAAATATTTACGCTGACTCAAGCGAATTCTCCCGCCAAGGTTGCTGCGACTATTTTCATTGCATCAACCGTTTCCTTGACATCATGCACACGAATAATCTGTGCCCCTTTCATTGCGGCAATCGTTGCCGCGGCAATACTGCTCGCTAAACGTTCATCAACCGGCCGTTCTGTTACTTGGCCAAGCATCGACTTACGCGACATACCCACAAGCAATGGTAGCTGCATTTCATGAAACGCTTGCAAGCGTTGTAGCAGCTGGTAATTATGCCTGACAGACTTGCCAAATCCAAAGCCTGGATCGAGATAAATGTTTGTTTTTTGTATGCCCGCAGATTCACAAGCCCGCACGCGGCTTGCTAAGAACTGTTTTACCTCAACCACCACGTCATCATAACGCGGCTCATGTTGCATGGTCCGTGGCTCGCCTTGCATGTGCATTAAGCACACTTTCACGCCGTCTGCCTGAGCTAACAATGCTTCGGCACCTTCGTCGCGCAAGGCGTTAATATCATTAATCATTTGCACATTATGTTTCAGTGCTTCGGCCATCACCACGGTTTTGCAGGTATCCACCGAAATAGGAACATCAAAACGTGCTTGTAACTGCTCAACCAGGGGGATCACACGGTCTATTTCTTCTTGCGCCGACACCCCCACACTGCCGGGGCGAGTCGACTCACCGCCAACATCCAACCAATGCACGCCGTCGTTGACCATTTGCTCTGCTTGGCGCAAGGCGGCATCTAGCTGATTAAAGCGCCCGCCATCAGAAAACGAATCCGGGGTGGTATTTAATATCCCCATCACTTCAATATTTGCGCGAGAATCATTCATGTTGAACATTCCATTGGGCTAGGTTAAAAAAAAGCCCCGCTTTACGGGGCTTTTTTCATTCACTTAACTTGCTGGTGAGTCACCGGCTGGCTTAGCCGAAGAAACCGACTGTTCGCCTTCGGCGTTGTTGTTGTCATCGCCAGGCTTTTTATCGCGGCGCTGCCAATCGCGCGGCTCACGCACATCACGACGATTCATTAAATCGTCAATTTGGTCGGCATCAATGGTTTCATACTTCATCAATGCGTCTTTCATGGTGTGCAGAATGTCCACGTTTTCTTCCAAGATACGCTTAGCACGATCGTAGTTCCGATCAATAAACAGCTTAATTTCTTGGTCAATGGCTCGTGCTGTTTCATCAGACATGTGTTTGTGTTGGGTAACTGAACGGCCCAAGAACACTTCACCTTCGTCATCAGCGTACAACAACGGCCCCATTTTTTCCGACAAGCCCCACTGCGTTACCATTTTGCGAGCAATTTGTGTTGCTCGTTCAATATCGTTTGACGCACCCGTGGTTACTTTTTCGTCGCCGTAAATAATTTGCTCGGCAAGACGACCACCGAATAGGCTTGAAATCATGCTTTCTAGGTGCTGCTTCGAGTGACTCACACGATCTTGCTCAGGCAAGTACATAGTGACACCTAATGCACGGCCACGCGGAATAATCGAAACCTTGTATACCGGGTCATGTTCCGGTACCAAGCGACCAACAATTGCATGGCCCGCTTCATGATAAGCCGTCATGGCTTTCTCTTCTTCGGTCATCACCATTGAGCGGCGCTCAGCGCCCATCATGATTTTGTCTTTGGCTTTTTCAAACTCTTCCATCGCCACAACTTTCTTGTTGCCACGAGCGGCAAACAACGCCGCTTCGTTGACCAAGTTGGCTAAGTCAGCGCCTGAGAAGCCAGGCGTACCACGCGCAATGACAGATGCATCAACATCTTTGCCTAACGGCACTTTGCGCATGTGTACTTTCAAAATTTGTTCACGACCACGCACATCCGGCAAGCCGACAACCACTTGACGGTCAAAGCGGCCTGGGCGCAGCAAGGCTGGGTCGAGCACATCTGGGCGGTTAGTCGCGGCAATAACGATAATACCTTCGTTGCCTTCAAAGCCGTCCATTTCAACCAACATTTGGTTCAAGGTTTGCTCACGCTCATCGTGACCACCACCTAATCCGGCGCCACGTTGGCGACCTACGGCGTCAATTTCGTCAATAAAAATAATGCACGGTGCTGCTTTTTTGGCTTGCTCGAACATGTCACGTACACGTGACGCACCAACACCGACAAACATTTCCACGAAGTCTGAACCAGAAATTGAAAAGAACGGCACCCGCGCTTCACCAGCAATAGCTTTAGCCAACAAGGTTTTACCCGTACCTGGCGGGCCCACCATTAACACACCTTTTGGAATTTTACCGCCAAGGTGTTGAAAGCGAGTTGGGTCTTTCAAGTAATCAACCAGCTCAGTCACTTCTTCTTTCGCTTCGTCGCAACCTGCAACGTCAGCAAAAGTGGTTTTAATTTGGTCTTCGCTCATCAGGCGCGCTTTGCTTTTGCCAAACGACATAGCACCTTTGCCACCACCGCCTTGCATTTGTCGCATGAAGAAAATCCACACGCCAATAAGCAACAACATTGGGAACCACGAAATAAAAATAGACGCCCAAATACTTGGCTCTTCTGGTGGCTTACCGGTTACTTCAACATTGTTTTCCAACAAGTCGTCCAACAATTTCGGATCGTACTGGGTTGGAATAATTGTCGTGAATTGCTCACCGGTGCGCGATTGCGCAGTGATCACACGGCCGTCAATATCAGCCTTACGCACACCACCGTTGTGTACCTGACTAATAAATTGGCTGTACGCCACCTGTTGACCACTACCGCCGCCTTGACTGAAATTGTTAAATACAGTCATTAATACAACGGCAATCACCAACCATAAAATGAGATTCTTTGCCATATCGCTCAAAGCTGACTACCTCTTGTTTGCATTTGTAGCACGCCCTACAGGGTACTACAGTTTGTATCCGGTCGCTACCAGATACACCTCACGCGACCGTGCACGTGACGAATCTGGCTTGCGCGTTTTCACCGTAGTGAACGCCGCACGAACATCTTTTAAAAACTCTTCAAAGCCTTGGCCATGAAACACTTTGACGACAAAACTGCCGTTTGGTTTCAATACCTGATGACACATATCTAGCGCCAATTCAACCAGATACATGGCGCGTGGTTGATCAACGTTGTCGTTGCCGCTCATGTTTGGCGCCATATCCGACAACACTACATCTACGTTTTTACCACCAATTCGGGTCAATAACGCGTCTAAAACTGCTTCATCGCGAAAGTCGCCTTCTAAGAAATCGACTCCAGCGATTGGGTCCATCGGCAAAATATCACAGGCTATCACTTCGCAGTTGCCCTGCAAGTTGTCGACCACAAATTGTGACCATCCACCTGGCGCTGCGCCTAAGTCGACTACGGTTTGACCTTGCTTCAATATTCGGTCTTTTAATTGAATTTCTTCTATTTTGAACACCGCGCGTGAGCGATAGCCCTTTTTTTGCGCTTTTTGCACATAATGGTCACTAAAGTGTTCTTGGAGCCAGCGTTTACTGCTAGCCGAGCGTTTTTTCGTCATGATTCTCTTACCAAACTGGCTTCTTCCACCTAGATGGCGGTACAATATCGCAAATTCAAGTCATTGATGGGATATATTACATGGCAAACGCCGTAACCTTAAGCAATAAACAAAAACAGCACTTAAAATCACTCGCTCATTCGCTAAAACCAGTTGTTCTGCTGGGGGCAAATGGCTTAACGGAAGGGGTCATGGCAGAAATTGAGCTGGCACTAGAGCACCATGAACTCATTAAAGTGAAGGTGCCTGACGAAGACCGCGAACTTCGTGAGCAAATTTATGCCACAATTTTGGCACACACCCAAGCTACCAAAGTGCAAGTAGTGGGTAAAATTCTAACTTTATACAAGCCAAGCAGCGCACAGAAAATTCAGCTGCCGCGCCAGTAAGTTATTATTGAGGTTAATTGGCTTGCGCTGTCGCCAAGGCTTTTGCAACTTGGTGCAGCGCAGTTTCCAGCAGAACGCCATCGCCACGGCCTTTCAATAAGGTTTCGGTCATCAGCTTACGGTTGCTTTCTGTCATCGCTACACCGTGTTGTTGCATAATTGGCTCAACCACTTCGAGCGCTTTTAGCATGACATCCAATTCGCCAAGCACTTCATAGTCAGATTCTTTCTCAGTGACAATTAAGCTCACATTTGGATATCGCAACTGAACACCCGGTGCAAAAAACCAATCAAGCGACACACCTTGTCGCAGCAAACCTTCAATAACCCGATCATAATTAATCGACTTTCGCCGTTTCCAATTGCTATGCGTCGCCTCTGGAAGCCCCAACCAACGCATGATAGCGCTAGCCGATGTCTGCTTAGAGATAACCGCTAACCGTTGCATACAGGTTTCTAGATCAGGTAATGCACAGTTGATTTTACCTGATGCTTGTGGTCTATTTAGCTTATTTGTGTCATTTGACATTTTTTTATTTTCTTTTGCGTCAAATGACGCAAATATCTGTCATTTGAGTTAATTTTAGAATTAAAAGTGAACTCGCAATTCACTTAACCTGAACAGGAATAACTATACCTGATGGATAGTCAACAAATCAAAAAGGAATTAATGCGACGCGGCTTTGATTTCAGCATGATCGCTGAAGTATTAGGTAAAAGCCCATCGCTAGTTTCTAAAGTTGCATCGCGGAAAGCGCGCTCACAAGCCGTGGCGGTTGCACTAGCCAAAGCCATTGAGCGTGAAATTGAAGAGGTTTTTCCTGACATTGAGGCCTATCACCACAAACCGATGACCCCTGAACAGCGCAAACAAAAACAGCACGAACTCGTCGCGCTGTTGAAAGGTTAAAGCAAACTAATTGGTTAAGGTTTAGATATACTCAACCTTAACCACTTCATATTCCACTTCGCCGTTTGGCGTATTAACCCGTGCCACGTCGTCAATCTGCTTGCCGATAAGCGCACGTGCAATTGGCGAGTTAATTGAAATTAAGTTTTGCTTAATATCTGCTTCGTCATCACCCACAATACGATACGTCATTTCTTTGTCGGTAACGGTATTGTACACAGTCACTGTTGCACCAAAAATAACCTTGCCTTGGTTCGGCACTTTGGTGACATCAATCACTTGTGAATTTGACAATTTCGCTTCAATTTCTTGAATGCGCCCTTCACAGAAGCCCTGCTGCTCGCGCGCAGCGTGGTACTCAGCATTTTCTTTTAAATCACCGTGCTCACGTGCATCAGCAATCGCTTGAATAATACGCGGTCGTTCTTCTGTTTTTAAGCGCTTCAATTCCTCCCGCAGCATTTCTGCGCCACGGGTGGTCATTGGAATTTGATTCATCGTTCTAAAACCCTTTTATGCAAAGACTGCAGTGAATTCACACGGGCTCGATCGTCGGCCGTATTTGCTTTCACCGTCGCAAACGCTGCATTTAATGTTGTGGTGTAGGTAACTTTATTCAAGAGTGCTTCACGGCGAATGTAGACAGAGTCTTCAATGGCCTGGCGCCCTTCTACGGTGTTAATAATGTAACTGTACTCGCCGTTTTTAATTGCATCAACTATATTCGGCCGGCCTTCTTGTAGTTTATTCACTACCGAGCACTTCAAGCCTTCGTCGTTGAGCATTTTTGCAGTACCGCGAGTGGCCTCTAAACTAAAGCCTAAGCCAATTAAGCCACGCGCTAAGTCAAATAGGCGAGATTTATCACCATCGCGCACCGACAATAACGCTTTACCCGCTTTGGCAAGTGCTTCGCCGGCGCCTAAGTTGGCTTTCGCGTAAGCTTCTTCGAAGCTTTCACCAACGCCCATCACTTCACCTGTTGAGCGCATTTCTGGGCCACGAATTGGGTCCACACCTTGGAACTTGGCAAATGGAATCACCACTTCTTTGACCGAGTAATACGGCGGAATCACTTCTTCGGTATAGCCTTGCTTAGCTAACGACTGCCCAACCATAACGCGCGCAGCTATTTTAGCTAACGGCAAGCCGGTTGCTTTCGACACAAATGGTACCGTACGTGCGGCACGCGGGTTCACCTCAATAAGGTATATCTCGTCGTCTTTCACGGCAAACTGCGCGTTCATCAAGCCGTTCACGCCAAGTTCAAACGCTAACTTACGCATTTGGTCACGCAGCTCGTCTTGAATTTTATCGCTCAACGAATACGGTGGCAACGAACACGCCGAGTCACCTGAGTGCACACCCGCTTGTTCAATGTGCTGCATAATGCCGCCAATGAGCACGTCTTTACCGTCACAAATAGCGTCGACGTCCACCTCAATCGCGTTATCTAAGAAGCGATCAAGCAATACTGGAGCTGAATTCGACACTTTCACCGCGTCGGTTAAATAACGCAGCAAATCGGTTTCGTCGTAGACAATTTCCATTGCCCGACCACCCAGTACGTATGACGGGCGCACAACCAATGGATAACCAATTCGCTCGGCTTCGCGTAACGCTTCGTCAACTTTAGTTACGGTCGAGTTTTCCGGTTGTTTCAAACCAAGTCGGCGCACAGCACCTTGGAAGCGCTCGCGGTCTTCCGCGCGGTCAATTGCATCCGGCGAAGTACCAATAACCGGTACCCCGTTCGCTTCTAACTCACGTGCAAGCTTCAACGGCGTTTGGCCACCGTACTGAACAATCACACCTTTGGGCTTTTCAACACGGACGATTTCGAGCACGTCTTCAAGGGTAATTGGCTCAAAGTACAATCGGTCAGACGTGTCGTAGTCGGTTGAAACCGTTTCTGGGTTACAGTTCACCATAATGGTTTCGTAACCGTCTTCGCGCAGCGCTAATGCCGCATGAACACAGCAATAGTCAAACTCAATGCCCTGGCCAATGCGGTTTGGCCCGCCGCCAATCACCATGATTTTATCTTTATCGCTTGGCGCCGCTTCGCACTCTTCATCGTAAGTTGAGTACATATACGCGGTGTCTGAGCGGAATTCTGCTGCACAGGTATCCACTCGCTTGTACACCGGATGAATGCCAAGTTCATTGCGACGACGACGCACTTCGGCTTCCGCAACATGCAGCAAGTCGGCAATGCGTTTATCAGCAAAACCTTTGCGCTTCAGCAAGCGTAACGCGTGCGCATCAAGCCCTGCCATGCCCAGCTTCTGAACTTCTTCTTCGAGCAGAACTATTTCTTCAATTTGAATTAAATACCACTCGTCAATGCGCGTCAGTTCAAATACTTCACGCACGGTCATGCCCAACCGGAATGCATCGGCAATATAGAAAATACGCTCGGCGCCTGGCTCTTTTAATTCGCGGATGACTTTACCGCGTGCTTCGGGGTCATTCACATCAACCATTGGGTCAAAGCCAGACACGCCAATTTCAAGGCCGCGCAGAGCTTTTTGCAAAGACTCTTGCTGGTTACGACCAATGGCCATAACTTCACCCACAGACTTCATTTGGGTGGTTAGGCGGTCATTACAGCCAGCAAACTTTTCGAAGTTAAAACGTGGAATTTTGGTCACAACGTAGTCAAGCGCAGGCTCAAACGATGCGGGCGTCACACCACCCGTAATTTCGTTTTCTAGTTCATCAAGGGTGTAGCCCACCGCTAATTTGGCTGCAACTTTGGCAATTGGGAAGCCAGTAGCCTTCGACGCCAA
This sequence comes from Gammaproteobacteria bacterium, assembly GCA_018222985.1. Classification (GTDB taxonomy): domain Bacteria; phylum Pseudomonadota; class Gammaproteobacteria; order Enterobacterales; family Alteromonadaceae; genus Pseudidiomarina. The sequence goes on along the minus strand of JAAEZG010000007.1, from coordinate 145,854 downwards.
CGCCGATGAGCGAGATACCCGAGGGTTCATCTCAATGATCACCATGCGGCCCGTGTCAGGGCACACGCCAAACTGTACGTTCGAACCACCGGTTTCAACACCAATTTCACGCAATACGGCCATCGCTGCGTCACGCATTAACTGATATTCTTTGTCGGTTAATGTTTGTGATGGTGCAACGGTAATCGAGTCGCCGGTGTGAATGCCCATGGCATCAAAGTTTTCAATGGCGCAGACAATAATGCAGTTGTCGGCACGGTCGCGCACCACTTCCATTTCGTATTCTTTCCAACCAATAAGCGACTGGTCAATGAGCAACTCTTTGGTTGGCGATAAGTCGAGCCCGCGACGGCAAATTTCTTCAAACTCTTCGCGGTTATAGGCAATACCACCGCCACTGCCGCCCATGGTAAAACTTGGGCGAATAATCAGCGGAAAGCCGAACTCTTCTTGAATTTCAAAGGCTTCTTGTAGGCTGTTGGCGACTTTGGCGTTCGGCGTTTCAAGGCCAATAGCCTTCATGGCTTTGTCGAAGCGATCGCGGTTTTCTGCTTTATCAATCGCATCGGCATTAGCGCCGATCATTTCCACGCCGAATTTCTCTAGCACACCGTGTTTATCAAGTTCTAAAGCACAGTTCAGCGCTGTTTGCCCGCCCATGGTCGGTAACACCGCATCCGGGCGCTCAACTTCAATAATTTTTGCGACAACTTCCCAGTGAATTGGCTCAATGTAGGTGACATCTGCCATTTCTGGGTCGGTCATAATGGTTGCTGGGTTGGAGTTCACCAAAATAACTCGGTAGCCTTCTTCGCGTAAGGCCTTACACGCCTGTGCACCCGAGTAGTCGAACTCGCAAGCCTGGCCGATAACAATCGGGCCAGCGCCAAGAATTAGAATGCTTTTAATATCGGTACGTTTTGGCATAGTTACTGGCTCATCAATTCAATAAAGTGGTCAAATAACGGGGCCGCATCGTTCGGGCCTGGGCTCGCTTCTGGGTGGCCTTGAAAACTAAAGGCTTTCACGTCAGTGCGCTCAATGCCCTGCAGGGTACCGTCAAACAACGACTTGTGGGTTGCTTTCATGGTGGCCGGAAGCGTCGCTTCGTCTACCGCAAAACCATGGTTTTGGCTGGTAATCATCACGCGCCCAGTGGCTAAATCTTGCACTGGGTGGTTCGCACCATGGTGGCCTAGCTTCATTTTTACCGTTTGCGCGCCACTGGCCAGCGCCAGCAACTGATGGCCTAAACAAATACCAAAGATTGGTACCTTGGCGTCAATAATTTCTTGAATTGCGGTAATGGCGTAGTCACATGGCTCGGGGTCGCCAGGGCCATTCGACAAAAACACGCCGTCGGGCTTCATGGCTAACACGTCTTTAGCTGGCGTTTGCGCCGGCACCAGAGTGACTTTACAACCGCGGTCAGCCAACATGCGTAAAATATTGCGTTTGCAGCCGTAATCGTAGGCTACAACGTGAAATTTGGGTTCGCTTAATTCACTGAAACCTTGACCCAGTTTCCAGCTTTGGCTGGTCCATTCAACGGGGGTGCGAATCGTTACTTCTTTGGCTAGGTCTAGCCCTTTAAGCCCAGGAAACTGTTGTGCTAACTCAAGTGCCTTCTCAACATCAATATCGCCGGCCATAATGCAACCGTTTTGCGCCCCTTTTTCACGCAAAATACGCGTTAATTTACGCGTATCAATATCGGCTATGCCGACCACGTTGCGCTGACGCAGGTAATCCCCTAACGACTGCTCGCGACGAAAGTTGCTTGCCTTCAGTGACATGTCACGAATAATCAGGCCTTTTGCCCAAACGCGGTTAGATTCTTCGTCTTCGTGGTTAGTGCCGTAATTGCCGATGTGGGGATAAGTGAGGGTAACAATTTGTTCTGCATAAGAAGGGTCGGTGAGAATTTCTTGGTAACCAGTCATGGCGGTGTTAAAAACAACTTCACCAACTGCGGTACCGCCGGCGCCAATGGCCGTGCCATGAAAAACAGTCCCATCGGCAAGCACCAAAATGGCTTTACTTGCTGAGTGGCTCGCTAGAATACTCAAGGTTAACCTCCGCATATAAAAAAACGGGTGAATCAAAAATATGACTTCCCCGTTGATTACCTTGCACCAGCGTCGATTTTCAAAAACTCATGATTTAAAAAAACTAAATAAGCGTTTTCGAAACCTGTGGAGTGCGCGTTTCAGCTTGCCCGAAAAGTTACCGGCAAATTGGGCGTATTCTACCGAAATTCGGCTGTTTCGTAAACTGAAAAATCGCGTGAGTCTTATGGCGGCTGTACGCTACACCAATTGTTTCAAAAGTGTTTTCAACTGCAGCATATCAGCCATGCTATACATGCCTTGCGGCTGCTTCACCAACCACTGTGCGGATTGAATAGCGCCTTGGGCGAATACCTGGCGGTTGCTCACTCGGTGCGTTAGCTCTAAGCGCTCGCCCGCATGTGCAAACATGACTGTATGCTCACCAATAATATCGGCTGCGCGCAGTACTGAAAAACCTATCGAACCGGCCTCGCGTACTCCGTCTGCACGTACCCCAGCAGACAATTCAGCTAATTCTTTCCCGCGGCCTGCGGCGGCGCTTTCACCCAACACGACCGCGGTACCTGAGGGACCATCACGTTTAGCACTGTGGTGGGCTTCAAAAATTTCGATGTCGGTGTCTGGCAGTGCGGCTGCGGTTAACTGCACTAATTGCCGCAATAAGGTAATGCCCACACTGGTGTTTGCCGCATACAGCACTGGCAGTTGCTTTGCAGCTTGATTTAATAACTGCTGTTGTTGCTCGTTAAGGCCGGTGGTACACACCACAATAGGCACTTGCAGCTGTTGCGCTAATTGCAGGTTGTCTGCCAAGGCCTGTGGTAATGAAAAGTCTATCAGCACATCAACTTGGCCCTGTTGCAACTCGTGTGCGTGCTGAAAACGCACGCCAGCGTCTGCCGCGTTGGCCCGAATAGGTTCGCCGTACCGACTTGACTGCTGGCTAACAACAGCGGCGGTCACCGTCGCATTGTAGCGTGGGGCGCTCGCGATCACTGCTTGCCCCATGCGCCCTGTGGCGCCCAAAATGCCTAGCTTCATGCTACCTCTGTTCGTTGCTCGTTAGTCGTTATTCGTTATTGGCTGACGGGTAGCGGTTAATGGTTGGCCGACAGTTTTATTGCGGCCAAGCACAACCGACACGGCCATGTCGCCGGTAACATTCGTCGCGGTGCGTGCCATATCGATGATTCGATCAATGGCGGCAATAAATGCAATACCTTCAAGCGGCAAACCTATCGCGTTCAGCGTCACGGTTAGCATCACCATCGCGGTTCCTGGTACGCCGGCCGTGCCTACTGATGCCAGTGTCGCGGTTAGTGTTATTAACAAATAATCTGCCCAGTCTAGCGGAATACCGTAAATTTGTGCAATAAAGATAGAGGCAATAGCTGGATAGATGCCTCCGCAACCGTCCATATTAATGGTTGCGCCTAATGGTAATACAAAGCTGGCATATTCTTTTTGCACACCTAACTTTTCGGTAATTGCTTGGTGAGCTGCCGGAATGGTGCCAAAACTGCTACACGTGGTAAACGCGACTAATTGCGCGGAAAATACTGACTTAAAGAAGAACCAGGGCGACATACCCGCCAAGCGCACCATGGTGCCATACACAAATACAATGTGAATGAAGCAGGCTAAATAAATGGCGCCAATAAACGCCGCCAAAGGCGTTAAACTGGCCAAACCATAATGCCCAACAACCCAGGCCATCAGTCCCAGCACACCAAGCGGTGTAAGTTCTAACACCATTTTGGTAATGCGGTACATAACTTGCGCGCCCGCTTTCATCGCATCGCCAAAAGGTTTGGCAACGTCACCCAATTGATTTATCGCAACCCCAACCAAAGCCGCAAAAACCACAATTTGAATGACGTTACCTTCAGCCAGCGCTGCAATAGGGTTAGTCGGAATGAAGTTTAGAAATACATCCACTGGGCCAGGTACGTTTTTCGGCACGTAGTTGCTATCGGCAACGAGGTCTGGCGATGGAGTAATATCAAGCAACTGCGCAACGGATAAGCCAATCAAGCTGGCAATGACCGCGGTCAGTAAAAATAGGCCAATAGTTTGTGCACCAATTTTCCCTGCTTTCTCGCCGCTACCCAGTTGCAAAATAGCACTGACGATGGCAAAGAAAATAAGTGGCGCCACCAGCATTTTCAACGCATTAATAAATAATGTACCCAACGGGCGCAGTGTCTGGGCGACATCGGGTTGCGCTACGCCAATAATGACGCCAATTGCAAAAGCACCAAGCACGCGTTGCCAGAACGGAATTGCAAACCAAGCTTTAAACATAATCACCCTTAAATACGAAAACGATATTAGCTATTAGATATCGGATATTAGATGAGACCAAAATACCCGAAACATCAGCTCTGATATCAGATATTAGATGAGACCCAAATACCCGAAACATCAGCTCTGATATCTGATATCCAATATCGCAGTTGAAGTTCATATTGTACTAACGGAGAGCACTGGGCTTTAGTTCAATTTGGACTTGCTTATAACCGCGATGCACAGTGGCGGGCAATCACGGCGCTGCGCGCCACCCGGCTGACCTTGCGGAGAGAACGCCGGGCTACGGGCGACAAGTGGGTTTTGGGGCGCGTTGGTAGAGGGCGCTGACGCTGGGCGCGTAGGCTTCGAGGGCGTCAATGCGGGTTTGTGGCGATGGGTGCGTTGACAGGAACTCAGGGCCGGCGGCACCGCCTACTTTGGCCATGTTACGCCATAAATTAGCGGCTTCTGCCGGGTTGTAACCGGCGGCAGCCATGTAATCGAGGCCAAGTTGATCAGATTCGCTTTCATGGGTGCGAGAGTAAGGGAGCAACACGCCTACTTGTGCGCCAATACCTAAAGCGGCCATCACCATGGCGGCGTCTTGTTCTTCAAGTTTTGCCGACGCTAACGCGGCGCCAACTTGCAGCCCTAAACCTACTGCGAATTGATTCGACATGCGCTCGTTGCCGTGGTCGGCAATAACGTGAGCTATTTCATGGCCAATAACGGCTGCGAGCTGATCACGATTCTCTGTCACTTTAAGCAGCCCTGTGTACACACCGATGTTTTCGCCGGGCAAGGCAAACGCATTAATTTGCTCGCTATCAAACACGGTAATTTCCCATTGCTTGTCACGCCAAGGGCTCGGCAGTACCGAAATAAGATCATTGGTAACGCAGCGTACATAGGCGTTGATATTGGCGTCGGTGCTTATTTTTTCTTTTTGCTTAAGCTCGCTGTAGCTGTCATCGCCAAGCGATGCTAACTGGCCACTGGAAAACAACATAAGCTGGCTGCGCCCAGTGGGTGACTCGGTGCACGCACTCAACATCAAACTGCTAGCTAACGCGGCAATTCCTAGGGTTTTCCAATGTGCCATGAATCATCTCCTTAAACACTGTGATATCAACAGGTAACACTTAGAGTTTAGTCGATAAACAAAATTCAGCCCAAGCGAAGTCGCGTGCGGTATCAATATCGACTGAGTCTTCCAAGGGCATAACATACGCGAACGCCTTGCTGGTGGGCGCGTAAAGCTGCGCCAGTTGGCCCACAATATGGCGTTCGAATAGGTAAATGGCGCCATTTAATTCATAAATCTGGCGCATATCTTGGGTGCGCTTTGCCGCTGCATTGGCGCTAATATCGATAAAGCCAGCCAAGCTATGGTCTGCAGGCAAGGTATTGCACAGTTCTAAACGTATATCGCTAGCGGTCACTGACACCACGCCTTCGGCTTGTTTTTTCTGCATCAATGCCACCGCGCTTTTTATGTGTTCAGCGTGTCGAAACGGCGATGTCGGCTGCAACAAGGCCACGGTGTCAATGGTTAGCGCCTCATGCTGCTCTAGCCAATTCACCGCATGTTCAATCACGGCGTCCGATGTCGCCATATCGCCCGACAACTCAGCTGGGCGCAAAAAAGGCACCTCTGCACCAAAGGCAACAGCAACATCTGCAATGGCTTGGTCATCGGTACTGACAATAACCCGATCAAAACAGCCGCTGTGCAGCGCAGCTTCTATGGTCCAGGCAATTAGCGGCTTGCCGCCCAAAGTTTTGATATTTTTTCCGGGTAAGCGTTTACTTCCGCCTCGCGCCGGAATAATCGCGATTGTCGCCATTATAATCCAAGCCCTTTAATGTCAATTTGTGCCCGTTTAAAGTCATCCATACGGCCAATATCCAGCCAATATTCATGAATGGGAAACATAAACACGTCTTCATTTGCATCTAGGTATTTTTGCAACAGGGTTGGCATATCTATACGTGTATGTTTTTCCACATTTTTGAAAATTGTGGGGCTAATAACGTATATACCCGCGTTGACGAAAAAGCGCTGAATGGGCTTCTCTTCCATACTAATAATGCGCTCACCATCGCCCATAATAACTCCGTATGGAATTTGGTAGTCGTATTCGCGTACGCACATGGTCGCCAATGCATGGTGGGTCATATGAAAATCAAGCACACGTTCAAAGTCAACCGAGGTGAGTACGTCGCCATTGACCATGATTAGCGGTAACTCAGGGGTCGACTCTGGCAATAGTCCAAGCGCCCCGCCTGTACCTAAAGGCTCTTCTTCGTGCACGTAAGTAATATTGACGTTCCACTGGCTGCCGTCGCCAAAATAATCGCGAATAACATGGGGCAGGTAATGGGTCGAAATATAAAAGTTAGAAAACCCTGACTTGATAAAATTCAACAGTAAGGTTTCCAACATCGGTCGCTCACCCACTTTCAACATCGGCTTCGGCGTGTTGTCTGTCAGCGGGCGTAAACGCGTGCCAAAACCACCGGCCATAATGAACACGGGATTTTGGTAATGGCTTGTACTTTGCAGTTTTTGTAAGGTTTGCAGCCCAATCACGCGGCCTTCGGCAACCACCGGAATGGCTAAAATGCTCTTACTTTGCATTAATGCGACAGCGTCGCTGCGCGAGGTTTCTGGCGTGACCGTAATAGGCTGGGTGTTCATCACTTGGCTAACGGGCGCTTCAAGGCCAACACCGCGCAACAAGCCGCGACGCACGTCACCATCGGTGACTACCCCTTGTAAATGCATAGCTTCGTCGCACACCAAAACAATACGCAGCGCACCTTCATCGAGTTGTTTTAGCGCGGTCTGCAAAGTTGTTGATGGCGCAACAACCACCTGTTTCCAATCATAACTCATGCTTGGTCAGCGTCCTTTTTTATGAACCCTTTTGCAGGGTAATGAATCGCATTTGCCGGCACCGCTCGGGTAACCACCGAGCCTGCACCAATAACGGCTTCAGTACCAATGTGAAGGCCTTGAATAATGGTAGCCCCAGCGCCCACATGCACCCGCTCGGCTAACGTGACATCGCCACAAATAACCGCGCCGGGGGCAACATGACACTGTGTCCCTACTTGTACATCGTGCTCAACAATGGCTCCGCTATTAATAATCGTATTCGCGCCAATGGCACAACCATTAACAATGGCTCCGGGTAAAATTTGTACCCCTTGCTCTAGCTGCGCAAATTGAGACACCACCGCCGAAGGAGCAATAACCGTCGCAAACACATAACCCAAACCGCTAAAACGCGTAAATAAGCGTTCACGTAAGGCACTTGCTTGCGGTAGCGAGCCGACAGCATTGACTAGCTCAATGGCGTCAGGCGCAAAATTCAGCACGTCGTCGTCGGCTTTAAAATGGCGAATACCATCAAATTCAGGGGCATCGCTAACCTGCGGTGCAACCAAACCGACAATCTCGCGACCCTGCGCGAATAACACCTCAATGAGCACCCGCGCGTGGCCGCCGGCACCTAATACCAGTACGGGTTTCGCTTGCGTGGTTTGCTTGCGGTTAGTCACGAATAAGGTCTCCAAGTTGATAGTCATGTTGACTCACCTGCCCCACAACCTGCCAATAATCAAATGGCGACCGCCCAGAGCCTGGGCGTTTAACCGCGAGGTCTTCGGCCGTGATCACTTGCCCTTGTTGAATTGCGCGCGCGGCAACAAGGCTTTTGCGCGCTATGGCTTTGTTACGCACTTCCGACACAGTCGGGCGCTTAACGCCATCACCCAAGGCCTGCTCCACCTGCCGAATCGCCTGCGTCATCGCGGCAAGTTCATGAGGCTCTAGCGACGCTTTATGGTCAGGGCCTTCAAGGTTGTTGTCTAGGGTGAAATGTTTTTCAATAATGCTGGCACCACGCGCCACGGCGGCTATTGGAACCGTAATGCCATGACTATGATCCGAATAGCCGACTGCCAACTTAAATGTCTCGCGCAGACTGTCCATAGCGCGCAAATTAATTTCATTCATGGGCGCTGGATACTCAGTCGTGCAGTGCAGCACACAAACTTTTTCACGCAGCGCCTGCTGCCCTTCGTCTGAGGCATAAGCGGCTTCAAAGTCAGCGCGGCTGGCTTGAGTTGCTTGCGGGTTTAAGTACCCAAAGGCAATAACCCCCAACACTGCTTCAATTTCTGCTACCGTCGCCATGCCGGTAGAGACAATTAGGTCACACCCGGTTTGCGCGTGCTTGAGCACTAAGGGAGCGTTGGTAATTTCGCCCGATGGTATTTTCAGGCGCTTCAGCTTTAAATCGTTCACTAAAAAATCGAGACTTTCGTCATCAAAGGCCGTGGACAAGAACTCAATGCCCAAGTCTTGGCACTGCGCCACCAGCTCGTGGTGCAGCTCATAGCTCAGCTCTAAGCGTTGCAGCATGGCCAGCTGCGACTCTTCTTTACCGGTGTTTTTCTTCTGGTAGTCCGCCTGAGTGGCCTGCTCGGTCACCAAGTTTTTGGCTTTAAAGGTTTGAAACTTCACAATATCAGCGCCGGCTTGATGCGCAGCAAGCACTAACTGACGGGCCAGCTCAGCATCGCCGTTATGGTTCACACCCGCTTCAGCAATAATTAAGGTCATGAGTTTACCCCTGGTAAATCATAAAATGTTTTCACGGTGCTTAACTGCTCGGTACGCAATAGCGCCATAATTTTTTCAACCGCATTACCCTGCCCGTAAGGGTTGGTTACGCCGGTTAATTGGCCCGACTGTTTTAACTCGAGGGCGCGACCAATAGCCGCGGTTATCGCGTCACCGGTGGCCGCACAATGCAATACACTACTGGCCGCAATACGACCCTGTTGCCGCGCGCCAATATTCACTGTTGGCACCGCAAACGATGGCACTTCAATAATGCCGCTCGACGAATTACCAATGACTACCGCCGCATGTTTCACCGCGCTCAAATAACGTTGTTGCCCCAATGATGGAACCACTTTAATGCGCTCTGGGTGCTTGCTTGCGTACTGTTCAATAAGCGGAATAAGTTTTCGCCCGCCTTCGTCGGCGTTTGGGTAGGTCATAATGACTTTCAATTCTGGGTATGCATTTAATGCTTGTGTGATTGCCGCAAAGGTTGGCTCGCCAGGCTCATCGGCCAGCGTGACTGGGTGATACGTAAAAACCGCATAGTCAGCGTTGGTTAAGTCAAACTCAAGTGACTGTGACAGTTGCGCCACCGACATAAAGGGCGAGCGCTGTAAATGGTCCAAGCCAATAGCGCCAACATGAACCACGCGTTCGGGCTGCTCACCTAATTGAATAACCCGCTGCCGATAGCTTTCGGTTGCAGTGGCGTGCAATAGGCTCATTTTGCTAATCGCATGACGAATGGCGTCATCATAAGCGCCTTCGGTAATTTCACCGCCATGAATATGCAAAATAGGAATGCGCATCAGCAGCGCCGCCTGCGCCGCCCCTAAAGCTTCGTAACGGTCACCTAATATCACCAGCACGTCAGGTTGCATACGCGCTAACGCCTCGCCATAGCCCATCACTCCTAAGCCAAGACTTTTTACCGTACCCACCGCACTGTCCGAGGCCAGCAACATGTCCACTTGCTCGGTCACCGTAAAGCCATCGCGTTTTATTTGCTCAACGGTCAGGCCAAATTCTGGGGCTAAATGCGCGCCAGAAACCAACAGTTGCAGCTGCATATCGGCTGCGGCTTCAATGTCTTTGAGTAGCCAATACAACAGGCCGTATTCAGCTCGTGTACCGGTAAAAACGGCAATTTTTCGCATCACTGGATCGCTCTGTTTAAATGGGCGAACTGGGGATATTGACTAACCGCGCTTCAATATCTTCAGAAACGGTTAATGGCCCACGTGGGCTTGTGGCAAACATGGGCAGCCGGTGCATGAGCTGCCAAATAGGTCGACACATAATGCCGGCCGCATTTTGGCTTTCCAGCAGCTCGTTCCGTGCTTGCTTATCTTCACACAAAATAGCATTTAACCAAAAATTCGACTGGCCGTGGGCGGGTTCATCAACAAAGGTGAACGCGCTGCCCGCAAAGAAATCTCGATAACGCGCGGCAAGCTGGCGTTTTTGCTTAAGAAATTTTGGCAGCTGTTGCATTTGCGCACAGCCAAGCGCGGCATTTAAGTTTGGCAGCCGATAATTAAAGCCCGGCTCGTCGTGGTAAAACTCATAAGGGTGCGGCACCTTGGCGGTGGTCGTCACATGTTTGGTGCGTTTGCCAAGTTCTTCGTTGGCACACAACACCATGCCACCACCACCGGTGGTAATAATTTTATTGCCATTAAAACTGAGCGCCGCTAATTGCCCAATGGTGCCGGTATGCTGGCCTTGATAGTATGAGCCTAAACTTTCTGCCGCGTCTTCAATTAACACCAAGTGCCATTTATCGCACAATTGCTTCATTTCATTTAAATGCACGGGGTGACCGAAGGTGTGCATGGGCACCACCGCACGAATAGCTCGCCCGGTGTCTTTGTGCACACAACGCTCGCCATCTAACCTCGCATGCTCGCTTAGGTAGGCTTCCAGCGCTTTCGGGCACAAGCCCAAGGTGCTTGGTGCCACGTCAACAAAAATGGGCTCGGCGCCCATGTGGTACATCGCGTTGCAGGTTGCCACAAAGGTCAGCGCTTGGGTAATGACAAAGTCACCGCGCTCAACACCGGCCATATATAACGCGGTGTGCAGCGCCGCCGTGCCATTCACTGTGGCAATCGCTCGGGTTGCTCCAGTAAAGGCCTGCATGCGCTGCTCAAACTCATCAACAAATTTGCCCACGCTCGACACAAAGGTGCTTTCAATAGTGTCGAGCACGTTGCTTTTTTCAAGCTCACCAAAGGTAGGCGCGTGCAACGGAATAAAGTCGTTGGTTTGATAAATACTGCGAACAAATTCGCTCAGCTGTTGCTGTGATGTTGCGTGTGACATAAGTGCAGGCGCGGCCCCAGTTACATTTTACTATCGAGATATTTCCCGGTCTCTTTGTGCCCAAAGTCCGGAATCATGTCATGAAATAACGCCACGAGTTCGTCTTTGCTCCAGCGAAGTTCATTCTTCATACGGCCAATGTGCTGCTCAAAATGCTGCAATAACTCAGCCTGATAATTGGCTTCGTTTTTGATCACACCAAGATTAGCAAAGCGTTCCATATCAAGCACTTCGTGCTCGGTAAAAAATTCTTCAAAATCTTTTTCACCAGTGGTGTCACTGGCAGTAAACAAGCATGGCCACTTACCCTGCTGCGGCAAGGTTTTTACCAACTCACGCGCCTCGTCTTCACTGGTGCATAAGTGTGGCTCATAACCGCGTTTACGCAAATATTTCTCGGCAATTTCCGAGAAGGTGATCAAATGCAGCGCTTCGCTTAACTTCGGGAAGAAAATATCGCGATTTTCGCCGAAAATGCATGACATTAGGCACAACTCACCTGATTCTTGCGGCGTGACAAAATAGCGTTTGATATCATTGGGGGCCACAATGGGCTGTAATTTTTGCAAGCGCTGATTAAAACCATGCAGCAACGAGCCGTCAGAAAACGCCACGTTCGCAAAGCGAGCCGTTGAAATGGCAATTTGTTCGCTACGGCGCATTAAAAACATTTCCATAATGCGTTTTGACGCGCCCATCATATTCACCGGGTTCGCCGCTTTGTCGGTCGACACGCAAAAATACTTCTGCGTGCCCTTGGCAATAGCTTGCGCGAGGGTTTTGTCGGTGTTGAATACGTTCACGTCAATCATACGCATCAGCGTATAGGGGTCTTTCTCGCTGCGAACATGCTTTAATGCTGACAAATTCAATACATAATCGTACTGCCCGTCGGCTTCAATAAAGGCATCGTATTCTAGCGAGCCAATGTCTAACGCAAAGGTTTGAAAGTCGCCATCAATATAGCCAAATGAACTGCGAATATCGCGCACTAACTCAACCAAGTTATTTTCGCTAATATCCACCACGTGCAACTTTTTCGGGTTGCGCTTAAATATTTCTTTGGTTACCGCTTGGCCAATCGAGCCTGCTCCACCTATCACCAAAAAAGAAGAGCTGCGCACTCGTTCACGCAGCTCTTCATCATGTTTGGCAATGTCGGTAATAAACAGTTCTTCGGTTCGACCAATCAGTTCAAGTATTTCTGTCGCCATGTTCAATCACTAAAATAAGAAAACTTACCAACATTAACGCATAATACCGGCTTGATTATCCAGTCAAATCGTCGAAAAACTTACGTACCCCATCAAAGAAGCCTTTCTCCTTTGGGCGATATTTGCCAGCTTCTTCGCCAGTACCCATCGACTCTTCTAGCTCCGCGAGTAACTCACGTTGGCGCGCAGATAAGTTAACTGGCGTTTCAATAACCACCTTACAAATCAGATCGCCAACCGCACCAGAGCGCACTGACTTCACACCCTTGCTGCGTAAACGGAATAGTTTGCCGGTTTGAGTTTCAGCCGGTATTTTCAGTTTTACTTTACCTTCTAGCGTCGGCACTTCAATTTCGCCACCTAGTGCTGCACGGGTAAAGCTAAGCGGTACTTCGCAATACAGGTTATTGCCATCGCGCGCAAAAATTGGGTGTTCGCGTACATGCACTTGCACGTACAAGTCGCCTGCTGGAGCGCCCATTTCACCCGCTTCACCTTCGCCACTTAAACGAATGCGGTCGCCGGTATCTACCCCTGCAGGAATTTTCACTGACAAAGTTTTGGTACGCTCTACGCGGCCTTCACCATGACACGTGCGGCATGGGTCTTTAATAACCTTGCCACGGCCACGACAATGCGGGCACGGCTGCTGCACCGCAAAAAAGCCTTGGCGCATTTGAATTTGGCCAGAACCATGGCAATGGCCACAGGTGTCGGCACTTGAGCCTGCTTTTGCACCGCTACCGTCGCAGTCTTCACAGGTGCTTAGCTTTGGAATTTTCAGCTCAACTTCTTTGCCGCGAACGGCTTCTTCTAAGCTTAATTCAAGGTTGTAACGTAAGTCGGCGCCACGTTGCGCTTGTGGGCGCCCACGACGGCCACCGCCACCACCAAAAATATCACCGAACACATCACCAAAAATATCGGCAAAATCTGCCGCACCCGCGCCACCGCCAAAACCACCTTGGCCTTGTTCAAACGCTGCATGGCCATACTGATCGTAGGCTGCGCGTTTTTGTGGGTCGACCAACACTTCGTACGCCGCCTTAACCTCTTTAAACTTGGTTTCAAGGTCTTTGTCGCCTTTAGTGCGGTCTGGGTGATACTTCATCGCAAGCCGTTTATAGGCCTTTTTGATGTCGCGTTCGCTGGCATCTTTGCTGACACCCAGTACGTCATAAAAATCTGGTTTAGACATAGTTATGTGGTTTCCACGTTCCTTAATTTGCTCTCGCCTGATACGAACACACGGAGGCTACCTTGGCGGCAACCCCCGTGTGTGTTATTTCAGACACCCGGTGGGCGCTTATTTTTTGTCGTCTTTGACTTCTTCAAACTCAGCGTCAACCACGTCGTCAGCAGCTTGTTTGGCAGAGCCATCGGTGTCGCCACCCGCTTGTTGCGCTTTTGCTTGCGCCGCTTCCATAAGCTTGCCAGACGCTTCAATTAAGGCTTGTTGTTTGGCTTCAATTTCCGCTTTGTCGCTGCCTTTAATGGCTGCTTCCAAGTCACTTAATGCTGACTCAACCGCTTCTTTGTCGCTTGCTTCTAGGCTGTCACCAACTTCTTCAAGCTGTTTGCGTGTAGCGTGTACCAAAGCGTCGGCTTGGTTACGTACTTGCACCATTTCTTCAAACTTACGGTCGTCCTCAGCGTGCGCTTCGGCATCGCGCACCATTTTTTCTACTTCATCGTCGCTCAAACCAGACGAAGCTTTAATGGTGATCTTCTGCTCTTTACCGGTATCTTTGTCTTTTGCAGACACATGCAAGATACCGTCGGCGTCAATATCAAAGGTGACTTCAATTTGCGGCTCGCCACGGCGACCCGGACGAATCCCTTCTAAATTGAACTGGCCCAGTGATTTGTTATCCGCGGCGCGCTTACGTTCACCCTGAATAACATGCACGGTTACCGCATTCTGGTTGTCTTCTGCAGTTGAGAAAGTTTGCGACTGCTTGGTTGGAATCGTCGTGTTTTTCTCAATTAACTTGGTCATCACGCCGCCCATGGTTTCAATACCCAGCGACAATGGTGTTACGTCCAGCAACAATACGTCTTTCACGTCACCTTGCAATACGCCGGCTTGTACTGCAGCACCTACCGCAACAGCTTCGTCTGGGTTCACGTCACGACGTGGCTCTTTACCGAAGAAGTCAGTCACCGCTTGCTGTACTTTTGGCATACGGGTTTGACCGCCAACCATAATAATGTCGTTAATATCACTTACCGACAAATCAGCGTCTTTCAATGCTTGCTTCACTGGCTCTAAGGTTTTCGCAATCATGTCTTCAACCAATGATTCCAACTTGGCACGTGTGACTTTAATCGCCAAGTGTTTAGGACCAGTCGCGTCAGCCGTAATGTACGGCAAGTTCACTTCGGTTTGTTGCGCTGAAGACAGCTCAATTTTGGCTTTTTCTGCCGCTTCTTTTAAGCGCTGCATTGCCAATGGATCTTTACGTAAGTCAATGCCTTGGTCTTTGTTGAATTGCTCAACCAAGTAGTTGATCAAACGGTTATCAAAGTCTTCACCACCTAGGTGCGTGTCACCGTTGGTTGCTAGTACTTCAAAGGTGTGCTCGCCTTCAACTTCATCAATTTCAATAATTGAGATATCGAAGGTACCACCACCTAAGTCGTATACCGCAATAACGTTATCGCCTTTCTTCTTATCTAGGCCATAAGCTAACGCCGCAGCAGTTGGTTCGTTGATAATACGTTTCACTTCTAAGCCAGCAATACGGCCTGCATCTTTGGTCGCCTGACGCTGCGCATCGTTAAAGTATGCTGGTACGGTGATAACCGCTTCAGTCACTTTTTCACCTAAGAAGTCTTCCGCAGTTTTCTTCATTTTCTTCAAAACTTCGGCAGAAATTTGCGGTGGCGCTTTCTTGTCGTCGTTAATTTGTACCCAAGCATCGCCATTGTCTGCTTCAACAATTTTGAATGGCATAATGCCAATATCACGCTGCACTTCTTCGTCTTTAAAACGACGACCAATTAAGCGCTTAATCGCAAACAAAGTTTTGTTTGCGTTGGTTACCGCTTGGCGTTTCGCTGGTGAACCAACTAACACTTCGCCGTCGTCAGTGAATGCAACCACAGATGGGGTTGTGCGATCACCTTCAGCATTTTCAATAACACGCGGTTTGTCACCATCAAGTACTGCTACACAAGAGTTCGTAGTACCTAAGTCGATTCCGATAATTTTACCCATGATTCGTCTCCAACTTCATAATCTAAAACAGGTTTGATAACTCAAATATGGGGTGGCTTTTTCGCATTTCAACACCCCGTGTATGGTTATTATGAATTTTTTACCACCATCACCATGGCTGGGCGCAGTAAGCGACCGCTTAAGGTGTAGCCTTTTTGCATCACCGCCAATACGGTGTTGTTTTCGTGCTCTTCCGACGGCTGCATTGCCATCGCCTGATGCAATTCAGGATTAAATGCATCACCCACAGCGCCGACGGCTTCAACACCAAATTTGGTTAAGGTGCCTAGTAAGTTCTTGTGGGTTAACTCAATGCCTTCAAGAAAGCTTTTGTTGACATCTTCCGCTTGCGCAGCAATGTCCAACGCTCGCTCTAAGTTATCGACACTGTCGAGCAATTCGCCGGCAAATTTCTCTAACGCGAATTTGTGTGCTTTTTCCACTTCTTGGGCCGAACGTCGACGAATGTTTTCCATTTCAGCAACCGCTCGCACGGCGCGATCGTTGGCATCATCAGCACGCTGCTCGGCCTGGCTTAACGCCAACTCCAACGCTTCAATACGTTGCTCATTGTCATCAACGGCTTCCACCTGCTCAGTTTGCTCTTCCGTCGTTTCTACGGTTGGCTCTTGCTGGTTTTCTGCCGCCGTGGTTGAATCATTCTTGGTCATAACGCGTACTCTTGGTTGAAATTCACAAATGAACAATAATTTGTTGTGATATAACTATCTTGCAGGCAGTTATGGGGTCAGCTATTGACGATTCAAGTCAATTGGCCGAAAAAAAGGAAAAAACATGTCGACACCAACGCAACCACCATTTAAGCGAATTGCGCTCATTGGCAAAGTGCATCATGAAGCCACGCGCAAAACCTTGCTAACCCTTGAACGCAGTTTGCTAGAGCTGGGGTTCGACGTGATGATAGAAGCCCGCACTGCTGAGCAACTCACGAGCACCGCGGCCAAGGTGTTACCACTGCAACATTTGGGCGAAGCTGCTGATTTAGCCGTCGTGGTTGGTGGTGACGGCAACATGTTAGGTGCTGCCCGTATTCTTTGTGAGGCTGATGTCGCTGTTATTGGCGTTAATCGCGGTAATTTAGGCTTTCTTACCGACCTCGACCCCGAGCATGTGGTGGAGCAACTCAAACCGGTATTAGCCGGCCACTACCAAATTGAGCAACGCTTTTTATTGCAGGCTGAAGTGTTTCATTGTGGCAAGTCGAACAGCGTTGGGCGTGCTATTAATGAAGTTGTACTGCACTCTGACAAAGTAGCGCACATGATCGAATTTGAGGTGTTCGTCAACGATGAGTTTGTCTATAGCCAACGCTCAGACGGGCTCATTATTAGTACCCCAACGGGCTCAACCGCGTATTCATTATCGGGCGGCGGGCCAATTCTCACACCTGGTTTAGACGCTATGACGTTGGTGCCCATGTTTCCTCACACCCTAAGCAGCCGCCCTATTGTTGTTGATGGTCACAGCACGATTCGATTACGCGCGGCTTCCGATAACGACACCTTGCAGCTCAGTTGCGATGGCCATGTACGCATGAGTGTGCAACCCGGCGACGACGTGGTTATTCAGCAACACCCTCAACGCCTACGTTTAGTTCACCCAGAAGACCACAGTTATTACCGCGTACTGCGCAACAAATTAGGCTGGGGTAGCCGCTTGTTCTAACCCCAAACGAAAAATTTTTAGGCCCCTCTTGCATTACTGTATAAATACTGTATAACTACTGTACACATACACAGTGTTTGGGGTATCTTATGCTGCTTCATATGCAAATTCGCAACCTTGCGGTTGTTCGCCAACTTGATATCGACTTTTCTGCTGGCATGACAGCAATCACCGGCGAAACCGGTGCTGGTAAATCTATTGCGCTAGACGCACTAGGTTTATGTTTAGGCGATCGCGCTGATGTTGATCTCATTCGCGCCGAAGCCGATAAGGCGGAAGTGACCGCCACGTTTCAACTCGGCGAAACGGCCACGCCTGCACGCCATTGGTTAAGTGAAAACGAACTACAAGACGATGAACCACAAAACTGTGTGTTGCGCCGCTTAATTACCCGCGAAGGTCGCTCAAAGGCCTGGATCAACGGCTACCCAGCAACCGTATCGCAACTGAAACAACTGGCACCATTGTTGGTAAACATTCATGGTCAGCACGAGCACCAATTGTTAACCAAGCCGGAGCATCAACTCACACTGCTTGACGCTTATGCTCGCCACCAAAACGTATTGCTCGAGGTCAGTGAGGCCTACCAACATTGGTACAGCCTGCGTAAACAGCAAAAACAATTACACCAACAGCAAGCCGACGTCGACTCACGCATGCAATTATTGCGTTATCAAGTTAGCGAGCTTAACGACTTTGCCTTAGCCGATGGTGAATTTGAAGAACTCGAGCAACAGCACAAGCGTTTAACCAATAGTGCAGCCCTGCAAGAAGACTCTGCCTTTGCGCTCAATGCGGTTTACGAAGGTGAACACAATAACGCGTATAGCTTGTTGCAAAGTGCAATTTCCCGCTTAGAAAGCCAGCTTGATAATGACCCTTCGTTAACCGACGCGGTACGCATGCTTAATGAAGCGAGCGTTCAAGTAGAAGAAGCTGCGCGAGAACTACGTCATTACCAAGACCAAATTGAATTGGATGACGAACAATTGGTGATTGCTGAACGACGGGTTACGCAAGCTATTCAGCTAGCGCGCAAACATCAATTAGAACCAAGCCAACTAGCACAGCATCACCAACAACTGCTGACCGAGCTCAACCAACTTGAATCAAGCCAAGCAGAGTCAGAAGACATTGATGCGCGTGTGGAACAGGCCGCTAGCCATTATCGCTTGGCGGCGACAAAATTATCTGAGAGCCGGCAACGCGCTGCGACCGAGTTAAGCGAGCGTATCGCGAAAAGTATGCAGCAGCTGAACATGCCGCACGGGCGCTTCGTTATCGAAGTGAATCATCAGGCACAGGCTCCTGCCACACGCTTAGGTACCGACGACGTCTGTTTTACTGTAACCGCCAACCCAGGCCAGCCATTACAGCCGTTGGCTAAAATAGCCTCGGGCGGTGAATTGTCACGCATTAGCTTGGCTATTCAAGTCATTACGGCAAGCCAATTAACCACGCCAACCTTAATGTTCGACGAAGTGGATGTGGGTGTCAGTGGCGCCACTGCGGCAACGGTCGGCAAATTATTACGCCAACTTGGGGAATCAAATCAAGTTATTTGTGTCACACACTTACCCCAAGTTGCTGCGAAGGCTCACCAGCAGTTGCGGGTTGACAAAGTAACCGATGGCGCAAGTACAGAAACGCACATGGTTCATTTAGATAAAGAATCGCGTGTGATTGAACTAGCGCGCTTGCTCGGTGGTGACGAAATCACAGAAACCACCAAAGCAAATGCAGCTGAATTACTTGCGGTAGGCTAGCTCGATTGTTTATCATCGGGTTCAGAAACCAAAATCAACAGCAGGTGTTATGAAAGCTTTAATTATTGCAGGTAGTTTACTCGTCCTTAGCGGATGTTCTGTTTTCGAAAGTTGGGTTTACCGCATCGACATACCGCAGGGTAATTACCTGGAGCAACGTGACATCAATCAGTTGCGTGTTGGCATGACCAAAGAACAAGTCGTTTATGTTATTGGTTCGCCAGTTGCTGAAAATGCTTTTGATCAAGATGTGTGGTTTTACGTATTTAATATGAATTCAGGTGTAAGCAAAAGCGAAGATTACCAACGCAATGTGAAATTAACATTCGTCGATGGCAAGCTCGCTAGCTACGAAGGTGATTTTGATCGCCCTGAAAACTTCGACACACCGCTAGAGCAGTAGTTATCCTGCAGTCTCTGCGCTAGCGTCTTCCATATTCGGAAGCTTGATTAGGGAGCACGATGGCGACTGATGCTTCGGACGTATTATCTGCCACTCGCGTTATTCTAGATAATGACGCGATAACCAGAAGCCCAACAGACAAACGCAGCTATCGCATTATTCAACTTGATAATGCACTGCGCTGCGTGCTGGTGCATGACCCCAAAGCGCGGCAAGCCAGCGCCGCTCTTGCGGTTGGCGCTGGCCATTTCCACGATCCAAACCATGCTCAAGGCCTTGCTCATTTTCTTGAGCATATGTTGTTTCTAGGTACCGACAAATATCCTGACGCCAATAGCTATCAAAGCTTCATTAGTGCCCACGGCGGCAATCATAACGCGTGGACAGGCACCGAATTTAGTAACTATTACTTCACCATTGATGCGCCCTACTTCGAGCAAGCGCTCGACCGTTTTATGCGTTTTTTCTACCAACCTAAGCTAGATCCACAGTGGGTTGGAAAAGAATTGCAGTCTATTGAGTCAGAGTTTCAACTGAAACGACAAGACGAACTGCGTCGTTTATATCAAGTCCACAAAGCCACGGCAAACCCACGGCATCCTTTTAGTAAGTTTTCGGTTGGAAACTTAACGACATTACGTGACCAACCAGATGCGCCATTGGCACAGCAGCTGCGGCAATTTTTTCAACGCTGGTATTGTGCAAGACGTATGACACTGGTGTTAGTTGGCCCGCAATCGTTTGATCAGTTACAAGTATTGGCAGAGCAACACGGCCGCCCTATTCAGTCAGGCTGTGCCGATATGCTTTATGTGGACGAACCCTTGTACTTAACCGAGCAGCTTGGGGTTGAACTGCACGTCAAACCGTTAAAAGACGCACGGCGACTTATTGTAACCTTTGCCTTACCAGGTATTGACGACGACTACGCCAATAAAACCACTAGTTACATTGCCCACATTCTTGGTTACGAAGGGCCGAATAGCTTGTTCGGCTATTTACGTAACCGTCACTGGATTAACTCATTAGCTGCCGGCGGTGGTATTAGCGGTAGCAACTTCAAAGACTTCAATATCAATATGCAGCTTACCGCCGAGGGCATGAAGCACCGCGATGATATTATCGAGGCGATATTTAGCTACATTCGGCTGATCCGTGAACAAGGCCTACAAGCCTGGCGTTACAACGAGCGTCGAGTTAGCGTTATGAACGCCTTTAACTTTCAAGAGCAACCGCGCGCTAGCGACTTAGCCCCACAGTTAGCCATTAATTTGCAGCATTATTTAGCTGAAGACATTATCTTTGGCGACTACCGTATGGACGGTTTATTTGAACCCAAAGCACGGCAATTTTTAGACTGCATGCACCCTGACAACATGCGCATTACGGTTATTCATAAAGAATTAGAAACTGACACTGTCGAGCCCATTTACGGCACCCACTATCAGGTACGCCCGATTCACTTTGAACGACGCCGTAAATTCATTGAACCTGCAGCTATTAACGCACAGCTGCCCGAGCCAAACCCTTACCTTGAAACGCCTTGGCAATTACAAACGGTAGCGCCTGACGAGAAGCATGAGCAACCAAAACGCGACATTATTGCGCCTGGGTTACACAGCTGGCATTTGCATGACTTAGACTTTCGACAGCCCAAAGCGCACTTATACCTGGGCTTACAATTACCCAATGTCATCGCCAGCCCAGATAACTTTGCGCTTGCGCGGCTTTGGTGTGAGCTCATGCTCGATAAGCTGAATGAACAATGCTACGACGCTGAGGTTGCCGGCTTGCATTTCAATTTATACCCGCAACAACAAGGCATGACGCTGCACGTTTCGGGCCCCGCGCTTTATGTACCGAAGCTTGCAACCACACTTGTGCAGGCAATGAAAAACCCAACTTTCGTGCAACAACGCTGGCACGATTTACGGCAGCGGTTGCTTTTAAATTGGCGTCAGGCTTTGTTACATAAGCCGTTGAATTTATTGTTTTCACATTTAAATGTGCAATTGCAGCCACACACTTATTCGGTGCTGAAGCTTGCCGATAACCTAGAACACAGCACATTTGTGTCATTTACCGAAGCCACCGAGCAATTATTCTCGCAAGCATCGGTACAATTGTTTGCCCACGGTGATTTACATCAAGAGCAACTGCAACCGTTACATCAAGCATTACGCGACTGGCTAGGCCTTTGCAGCGACTTGCAGCTTGCCGACTTAACCCCACTGGCATTAAGTCAGTTGCCGCAACCCCAGCAGCTCACCACACAGCACTCAGACAGCGCAGTGATAGCCGTGCTTCAGTCAGACCAAACAGATGTGACCGAGCAGGGCATATTTATGCTTCTAAATAACCTGTTACAACCCAGGTTTTTTAGTAGTTTACGAACCGAACAACAACTGGGGTATTTAGTTGGAACCAGCTATTTACCAATGCAAGAACACCCCCATTTGATGTTTTACGTGCAATCATCCCGGGTCGATGCAAACACCATTAGCCATGCTATTCATGAATTTTTTGCCTCGATACCTAAGATATCAACGTCAATCAATACTGAGGAATTCCGCAAAGTTCAGCAGAGTTTGACGCAGCAGCTTACCGAGCCAGACTCGACTTTACGTGCACGTAGCCAGCGCCTGTGGAGTGCAATTACACAGCAAGATCATGATTTCTCGCGACTTAACCGTATAGCCGAAGCCATGCAAGAACTCACCTATGATTCGTTCACCGATCGTGCGAAACAATTATTTAACAATAGTTCTCATCAAATGTTTCTCTCAGCAAGCCCCGCGAGCTTTGACAGCACGCAATAAATTGTTTAATTTAATTCATAACATAACAAATATAAGAGCTGTACAAAAAACAGCCTTTGCTGAGGATAAGCGTGGCCAATTTTCAAAGGATTTTAAACAGCCTACGTGCATTCGCCATGACAATTGTTATTGTCTGCGCGTTTTGGGTCAGTCATCCTGTCGCACTGGCACAAGTCACGGATTGGCAAGTCGAGCTGATTAATTTGCGGTTGGCTAATCAACCCGTCAGCGCGCAACAACTTGATTCACGAAATCGTCCGCAGCTTTACAACACGACAACCTTATACCTGCCAAATATCAATGACCCATTCAGTATTGAATTTGGGGCGCCCTACGCACCGAATGCACGATTGTTATATTATCGTTATCAAATGCAAGGGTTTGATAAAGACTGGGTTTACACCGACTCAGAATACCGCCGCGCCACTTATACCAACCTTAGCTTTGGTCACTACACGTTCAAAGTAGAAGCCTCATACGACGGCAAAACATGGGGCGGTACACGTACCATTGAGCTGCAAGTTGCAGCGCCTGCTTGGCTATCGCCATGGGCCATCGCGCTATATACGGTGCTCGTTCTGGTTATTTTGACCGCCGTATTTTTTATGATTCGCGCTCGCCATCTTGCTATCAAACAATTACGTAATAGTGAGGAGCGTCTTAAACTTAGCTTATGGGGCAGCGGCGACCAATTGTGGGACTGGGATATACCCAATGGTACGATTCATCGTCACAACAGCTGGCGACATCTGAATGAGTTCCCCATTGACCATATACGTTCAGGTAAGCGCGGCACCCCAACCAATATTCACCCGCTTGATTTGCGTAAGCTGCAACAAGCATTGCGCCGTCATTTAGATGGCGCGAATAATTATTTTGAAATGACCTATCGAGTGAAAACCGAAAACGGTTGGATGTCTATTTTAGACCGCGGCAAAGTGGTTGAGCGCGACGAGCACCATCAGCCAACCCGTATGACCGGCACGCTCAAAGACATCACCCCATTAGTCGAAGCCGAAGAGCGTTTAAAAATGCTCGCCACGTCGATTACCAATATTTCTGACGGCGTGTGCATTTATGACGCTGAATTTAACGTTATCGAAACCAACGCGTCGGTGGCAAAAATTACCGGATTCTCGCGTGAGGACATGATTGGCCGACCGCTGCAATTGCAGCTCTATAGCCCCGAATATGTGGAGCAAATTAAACGCTTACTGCAACAACATGGCAGCTGGCATGGCGAAGTGGAAGACTTACGTAAAGATGGTAGTCTGTACCAGATGGAGCTAACACTTGACGCCATTCGCGACGACAGTGAACGTATTTCCCATTACGTGGCCACATTTGCCGATATTACTGAACGTAAAACGGCGGAACGCGAATTACGCCGGCTATCAAATACCGACACCCTCACTGGGTTGCCCAATCGTAGCTATTTTCAGGTTAGCCACGCCAACTTGGTACGTAAGCGCATTCAACATGCACTGTTGTTATTTGATCTGGATGACTTCAAGAAAATCAACGATTCACTGGGCCACGACATTGGCGATCAGCTATTACTTCATGTTGCGGAGCGTATTGCTGAAGTAGGCCGACCACAAGACACCTTCTTCCGTTTGGGTGGCGATGAATTTGTGCTGATGCTTGAAGACACCAGCGATTTAAGCGCCATTACCGATGTTGCCACCAAAATTTTGACCACCGTTGGCGAAGCGTTTCACATTGACGGTCAAGACATTGTCATTGGCAGCTCTATTGGCATTGTGGTGTACCCGAATGATGGCACCTCATCACAAGAACTACTGCAAAACGCCGATACCGCCATGTACCATGCCAAAAATCGCGGCGGGCACAACTATCAGTTCTTTAATGACTCGATGAACAAAAATGCCGTACGCCGCTTGCAAGTTGAAAACCAGCTGCGTTTAGCGTTACGCAACAAACACATTCAAGTGATGTATCAGCCTAAAGTGTCGCTACGAAACTATGAGTTTGTTGGGCTTGAGGCGCTGGTGCGTTTGAACATTCCAGGCACTGGGGTGATTAACCCAAGTGAGTTTATACCGCTGGCTGAAGAAACTGGCTTAATTATAGAAATGGGCGAGCAAGTATTACGCCAAACCTGTCGCGATATGCGCCAGTGGGTTGAACAAGGCACTGTGCAAGGCCGCGTGGCAGTTAACTTATCGGCCAAACAGTTTGTGCAACCCGACCTTACTAAGCGCATTATGGCCATCTTAAATGAAGAAAAGTTGGCGCCAGAATACTTAGAATTGGAAATTACCGAAGGCGTAGTTATGGAAGACCCAGAGCGCGCCATTGAAATCATGACCGAGCTCAATCAATGCGGTATTCACTTAGCGCTTGATGACTTTGGTACCGGTTATTCGTCGCTGGCCTACTTAAAGCGCTTCCCTATTCAAACGCTGAAAATCGACAAAGCCTTTGTGGATGACATTAATGGCGCCGACCGCGACCGCAACATGGTTGCCTCTATTGTCGCTATGGCACACAACATGGGCTTAGATGTGGTTGCTGAAGGGGTTGTTAACACAGCACAAGCGGCAACGTTAAGCCGCTTAAGCTGCGAATTTGCACAAGGTTACTTATTTGCCGAGCCGCTCAGCAGCGAGGCTTTTGTGCAACACATTAGCGTACCAGCATCGATACACTAGCACGCCCTTGCGCCTTCAATAGGCGCATCCGTTTATGAGTAAAAAACATCGGTAGCACCAAGGGGCCTAATAACAGCCCCATGGTACCCCAGCGTTTAGCACCCATGGCATGGGTTAAAGCTTGAATGTATAACGTCAGCGCAGACAACAAACAACACAGCGCAATAAACATTTTAACTCCTAGTCAGATAACGCCTAGTAAAAACTCTCATTGTTTTCGGCCATTTTCAGTAACAACGGCGCTGGGGTGTAACGCTCGCCATGTTGCTGCTGATAGCCTTGTAGGCGTTTCACAACTTCAGTCACGCCAACCGCATCCATATAACGGAAAGGACCACCACGGAACGGCGGGAAACCAATCCCGAAAATAGCACCAATATCGCCGTCACGCGGGCTGCGAATAATACCTTCAGCAAGACAATAAGCCGCTTCGTTAAGCATCAACAACGCGGTCCGTTGGGCAATTTCTTCGCCACTGAGTTTGCTTGACGGGCTAATACCTAACAAGCTGTATACTGACTCATCAACGCTCTTGCCTGGCTTTTTACCGCTATAGGCATAGAAGCCTTTCTGGTTTTTCTTGCCCTTACGCTCATCGTCAAGCAACTTGCCAAACGCATCTGGCGCGCGGAATCGCTCGCCCAGCTCATCGGCCATAATTGGCGCGACTTTGGCCGCAACATCAATACCCACTTCGTCCATTAACTTCATGGGCCCCACTGGGAAACCAAATTTCACCAACGCTTGATCAACCACCTCAATAGGCTCACCTTCAAGTACCAAACGCGCGGCTTCATTCATGTATGGCGCCAAAATACGGTTCACATAAAAACCCGCACCGTCTTTCACCACAATCGGCGTTTTGCCCTGTTTTTTGGCAAGCGCTACTGTGGTCGCAATGGTTTCGTCAGACGTGCCCTCGTGGGTGATAATTTCAGCCAAAGGCATTTTATCAACCGGCGAAAAGTAATGTAATCCGATGACGTTTTCAGGGCGTTTTGCGTTCGCTGCAATTTTGGTAATTGGCAAGCTTGAAGTATTGGTCGCAAAAATCGTATTTTCGTGGCCAGCTGCTTCAACATCAGCCACCATTTGCTGTTTAAGTTTTAAATCTTCAAATACCGCTTCAATAACCACGTCAGCTTGATCGAACCCAGTGTAATCTAAGCTACCACTTAACCGCAGCATGGTTGCTTCAAGCTCAGCACGCGCCATATGTTTGCGTTTGACTTTCTTGTTCAACAAGTCATAGCTGTACTTCAATGCGTGTACAATTCCGTTCTCGTTGATGTCTTTAATGCGCGCTGGCAAACCTGCTTTGGCTGCAGTCACATAAGCAATGCCGCCGCCCATTAAGCCACCGCCAAGAACACCCACACGGTGAATGTCGCGTGGCTTGGTATCGCCGGCACCGGTTTCTTTTTTCATCGCCGTGGTGGCAAAGAAAATATTGCGTAGCTGTTTTGACTCCGGCGTCATGGCCAGCTCACCAAACGAGCGTGCCTCGAATTCTAAACCGGCTTTAAAGCCCTTATCAGCGCCGTACGCAATGGTGTCAATAATCTTATCCAATGCTGGGTAATTTCCCTTAGCTTTGGCCTGCGCTTGCTCGCGAGCTTTGCTAAATATAATGCCCCGGCCAACGCCGGTACCTTCAAGCATTTTGTTCAGCATTGAATGTTGCACCGTGCGCACTTTTGCTTTGCTTTTCAGTGCTAGCTCAATGGCGGCCTCAAGCAGAATACTGGCGGGCACCACGTCATCAACAATACCGAGCTTCTTGGCCTGCTTAGCGCGAAGTTGCTTGCCGGTTAAAATAAGTGGTAATGCTTTTTGCACACCAATTAAACGCGGCAGCCGTTGCGTACCGCCCGAACCAGGTAGTAAACCAAGTTGTACCTCAGGCAGGCCAATCACGGTTTTGCCACTGTCGGTTGCAACCCTATAATGACAGGCTAACGCGAGCTCTAAGCCGCCACCTAAACAGGCGCCGTCTATGGCCGCAACCACAGGCACATTCAACTGTTCAATACGGTCAAACATAGCCTGACCTTGGCGCGCAAGGCTTTCGGTGTCAGCCGCCGTTTCACACGCATCAATCATGCTAATGTCGGCACCGGCAACAAATGACCCAGGCTTGTCGCTAATCACCACCACGCCTTTTAAGTCACTGTGCTGTTCAATTTTATTTAATACCTGCGCCACTTCTTCAGCAAAAGAAGCTTTTAGCGTGTTCATCGACTCGCCGGGTACGTCAATGTGAATAACCGCAACGTTATCGTCACGCAGTTCTAACGTGAATGCTTTTTGTTCAGTCATTATTCGGTCTCCACAATCATTGCTGCACCTAAACCACCAGCCGCACAGGCTGTGGTTAAACCAACCCCACCCCCGCGCCGTTTTAACTCATTCAGGGTTTGCGTAATCAACCGAGCACCGGTTGCCGCGAATGGGTGGCCATACGCCAACGAGCCGCCCATGACATTGAACTTGTCCATGTCAATTTCGCCAATAGCTTCGCTGCGCCCCAACTTGTCTTGTGCAAACTTTTTGCTCGCAAACATTTTCATGTTTGCTAATGTTTGCGCGGCAAAGGCTTCATGCATTTCAATCAGGGTTAAATCGCTGAGCTTCATGCCGGCGCGATCAAGTGCAATTGGAGTTGCATACGAAGGCCCCATTAACATGTCTTCCCACACATCAATGGCACTAAAAGCGTAACTACGCACGTAACCTAACACTTCATAACCTAGGGCTTTGGCTTTACTCTCTGTCATTAGCAAAATAGCACTGGCACCGTCGGTTAAGGCGGTACTATTGGCAGCCGTTACCGAGCCATGTTTTTTATCAAACACCGGCCGCAATTTCGCGTAGCCGTCTAATTTCGAGTCGCTGCGCACCGTGTTATCACGCTTCAAGAAGTCTTTGTACGGCTCAGCATAGGCAGTCATCACTTCCGCATCTAACTTGCCGGCCTCCCATGACTCATGGGCTAAGGTGTGTGACCGATGAGCCAAGGCGTCTTGATCAGCACGGCTAATGCTGTGCGTTTTTGCCATTTGCTCAGCGGTGTCGCCCATTGTCAGCCCAGTGCTGTATTCAGCAATGGCCGGCGGCACTGGCATTAAGTCTTTAAAACGTAAACGCTTCAAAATAGCGAGGCGCTGGCCTAAGGTTCGCGCTTTGTTTAAGTCGACTAAAGCATGTGCCAACGCACGAGAAACACCAATAGGTAACACGGACGAAGAATCGGCCCCACCGGCAATACCAACAGAAATATTACCAGCCATCATGCTTTCCACCACATTCACCGTAGTTTGAAAGCTTGTCGCACAGGCGCGTGATACGCTGTAGGCATCGGTTGTGACCGGCAAGTTAGTGCCAAGCACAATTTCACGGGCAATATTAGGCGCTTTGGGCATTTGTACCACTTGGCCATACACTAGCTGCTCAACTTCACGTGGGTCTAAGCTGTACCGATTCAATAGCTCTTGCACCACCATTTTGCCCATATCAAGTGCAGGAACCCCGTGGAAATAGGTCGCTTGTTTCGCAAACGGCGTACGCAAGCCGGCGACTATCGCAATGCGATCGCCTGCAGCAGTGGTCAGATTCTGACGTGCGGCCATAGATTTGTCCTCTGTTGTTTTGTTATGGTCATTCCTTAATCTGGTCTGACCTCATAGATAGTTACAAATTTTAACGGGTCTTTGGCGAGAATTAAACCGTTGTTTTCGGTAAAGTGCGAACTTAAACTTTGAACCTAAAGTATAGCGAGCATTCATACAGAGTATAGTCACTCAGCCGCGCTAACGCATAAAGTAGAGGATTCTCATGGCAGCAGAACAATTTCAAGCATTACGCAATTATCTTGATAGCCAAGTTTTGGGGCAACCCGACTTTACCGAAAGCTTGCTTATTGCCTTGCTTGCCGATGGCCATCTACTGGTAGAGGGCCCACCAGGGCTTGCTAAAACACGTGCCGTAAACGCGCTTGCCAAAGGTGTTGAAGGTAGTTTTCATCGCGTGCAGTTCACCCCCGACTTGCTCCCTGCTGACTTAACCGGCACCGACATTTATCGTCCAGAAACCGGTGAGTTCGTGTTCCAACAAGGGCCACTGTTTCATAATATTATTTTGGCCGACGAAATTAACCGCGCCCCAGCAAAAGTTCAGTCAGCGCTGCTTGAAGCCATGGCCGAACGGCAAATTACCGTGGGTCAAAAAACGTATCCACTGCCGCCGCTATTTATGGTGCTGGCCACTCAAAACCCGCTAGAGCAAGAAGGCACCTACCCGTTACCCGAGGCGCAGCTTGACCGCTTTGTGATGCATTTGAGTCTCGGTTACCCCAATGCCGACACTGAAAGAGATATTTTACGCTTAACCCGTGGTGAAGAATTACAAGGCCAAGCAGATATGCCGAAGCCGTTGCAACAAGAAGATATTTTCAAGGCGCGCAAAGACGTACTTGGCATTTATATGGACGAAGCGGTAGAAAACTACTTGGTTCAATTGATTATCGCCACCCGTGAGCCTAGCTTTTATAGCAGCGACTTAGCACGTTGGATAAGCTACGGCGCCAGTCCACGAGCCACCATTTCACTTGATCGCTGCGCACGCGCCCGAGCATGGTTGCAACAGCGCGATTACGTAACGCCAGATGATATACACGCGGTATACGCAAAAGTGCTACGCCACCGCATTATATTAAGCTATCAAGCTGAAGCCGACGGTATCAGCACAGACCAGGTTTTGGCGCAAATTCTTGAGCTTGTACCGGCACCATGAGCAATACCCAGTGGTTAACAACGTGGCACAGCAACGGCGTTCATGTCAGTAGCCACGAGCTTATGTATTACCGTAGTAAAGTCGGCGCGTTTCAACGTTTTCGTCGTTTGAACCCACCACCAAGCCAAACCGGTGCGCTAATGAGCAAGTTCAAAGGCCGAGGCATGGAGTTTGACGAGTTTCGGCACTACCAAGCGGGCGACGATATTCGCGCCATTGACTGGCGTGTTACGGCGCGCACGGGTACGCCGCATACCAAACTGTTTCGTGAAGAGCGCGAACGTCCGGTATTTGTGGTGGTCGATTTAAGCGACAGCATGCATTTCGGCAGCCAATTACTGTTGAAGTCAGTGCAGGCGTGTCACTTAGCTGCTGCGCTTGCGTGGCTTGCTGTTGCTCGCAACGACCGCATTGGTGCACTCATTTCAACCTCACAAGACGCGGGTACCCAAGGCCACGTTGAGCTGCGCCCACAGGCGCGCCATCATGGCGTGCTCAACATCATTCATCATTTGGTGCAACAACAAACAACAGCTGTTGCACAGTGGCAGCAACAACGCGGCACAAGTAACCATTTTCATCACGCATTAGAGCGTCTACAACATGTTGCACGCCCTGGTAGCCTTATTTATTTGATTAGTGACTGGCTCAATACCGATGCTTCCACTTGGCGCAGCCTATTAGCGTTGCAGCGTCATTGTCAGTTGCAAGCGTTTCAAATTATTGACCCACTGGAGTTGGCCATACCCACATTCGCAACCAGTGATCAACTGCCATTAACCAGTGACGGCCAACAGGTTATTATAGACCCAAGCAATCAACACCAAACCCAAGCGTATGCCAAAGCCATGCAACAACATCAACAGGCCATGCTTAAGCAATGGCAACAGCTTGGTTTGACAGTACAGCAGTTTAGTGCAGCCGAACCTATTGAGCTGCAATGGCCAGGAGTTATCTTGTGATGCAACTCGACAACCAAGTTCAGTTACAAGACATTGTCGCAGCTCCGGCGGCGCAGTGGTGGCCGTTAGCACCAGGTTGGTATGCGTTAATCATCATAGCGCTCACGTTTATCGTGCTAAGCTTGTGGCTTTCTATACGCGCATTTCAACGCCGTCGCGCGCGTCGGCTTGCATTGCGCCAGTTGGCTCAGCTGCAGCAACAACCAAACCTAGCGCTTCATGATATTTCGCTGTTATTAAAACAAGCGGCGTTGGCGTACTTCCCTCGTGCTCGTATTAGCAATACCGACAACGCAGCCTGGTGGCAGTTTTTACGCAGCCAACTAAGCGCGCGCCAGCAACTGCGTTATCAACCTTTAACAGAGGCCCTGCAGCAGGCAGCCTACCAACCGCTGACCGTGCAACAGCAATGGCTGACCGAGTACCTTAACTTTGCCGAGCTTTGGCTACGCCAAGCCTTACCGCCATCGCGAGGTCAATCATGATTGATTTTGTTTGGTTATGGGCGCTAATACTGTGGCCGCTGCCATTAATCTATCGTTATTTACGCAAACCAAGACAGGCGCGTCAGCAACCACTAGCGGTGGCTGTGTTGCCCAGCCTTGCTTCGGCCAACTACAGCTTTAAAGCAAGCCGTTGGCAACTCGTTACAGGCTTGGTTATTTGGACATTATTGGTACTTGCTCTCATGCGTCCGCAATGGCTAGGCGAACCCGTCGCTGCGCGCAACGATGCCCGTGAAATGATGATTGCGGTCGACTTATCCGGCAGTATGGAAATTGCTGACATGGAAATCAACGGAGAGCAAGTTGACCGCTTAACCATGCTGAAACATGTCATGAGCGACTTCATTGAACGGCGCATAGGCGACCGCTTAGGGCTAATTCTGTTTGCCGATACCGCCTATGTACAAGCCCCCATGACCTTTGACCGCGCGACTGTGCAACGCATGCTCGACGAAACTGTATTGCGCCTCATTGGCGAGCGAACTGCTATTGGTGACGCCATTGCGCTTGCGGTAAAACGCTTTGCCGCACGGCCAGACACCAATAAAATTTTAGTATTGGTAACCGACGGCCAGAACACTGCTGGTCAAGTGTCACCCGATCAGGCACTACAGCTTGCGAAATATCATGGTGTCAAAATTTACACCATTGGTGTAGGAGCCGAGGAAATTGTCGTGGATAGCTTTTTCGGTCAACGTCGCGTGAACCCAAGCCGAGACCTTGACGAAGCCATGCTAAGCCAACTCGCTAACGAAACCGGTGGTGCCTATTTTCGTGCGCGTAGCACTGAAGAGTTGGCAGAAATTTATACTGAACTAGACGCCTTTGAACCGGTACAAGGCGAGCAACAATTACGCCGCCCGCAAACCGCACTCTATTTTTGGCCGCTTGGCGCAGCGTGGCTTATCATGATAACCCTGTTTGCTGTGTACACTATAAACCGCAGGAGGCAACATGGCTGAGTTTCATTTTATTCGCCCGTGGTGGTTAGCTGGGGCCGTCATTGTTGTCATACTCGGCTTCATTGCTTGGCGTTTTTACCAGTCTCAACGTGGCTGGGCACGCATTATTCCAGATCATTTGCGTCACGTGTTGTTACCGTCTGACAAATCAATGTCACTACGCTGGCCGCTAGTCATTATCAGCAGCGCATTAACCTTAACTTGCGTTGCGTTAGCTGGCCCAACCTGGCAACGCTTGCCACAACCGGTATATAACCTACAGGCCGGTTCCGTGGTGATTTTGGACATGTCGTTGTCGGTTTACAGCACCGATATAAGCCCGAACCGGCTCAGTCAAATGCGTTTCAAAGCAACTGATTTGGTGCGCGATAAACTTGATGGAGAAATTGGTCTCGTAGCCTATGCGGCTGATGCATTTACCATAAGCCCACTGACCAGCGACGGAGCGAATTTAGGTAATCTTATTCGCGCATTAAGCCCTGATATTATGCCAAACCTAGGTAGCTACCCGCTTCGTGCATTAAATTTGGCCGACCAATTATTGCGAGACGCCGGCCACGCCGAGGGTGACATCTACTGGCTTACTGACGGCATAGATAGCCGCGATGTGATTGATATAAATGACTTTATCAGTCGAACAAATCACCGGATTAACGTGTTAGCCGTGGGCACCGCAGAAGGTGCGCCTATTCAACTTCCAGATGGCCGAATGCTACGTGATAGCGCAGATAATATTGTTATTCCGCAGTTAATTACCGGCAATTTAGAAACCCTGGCTCAGCGCAGCGGCGGCCGTTTTGCAGTGGTACAGTCCGATCAAGAAGACATCAACTACCTTTCTAGTTTGCCGCCCCGCACTCGCGAAGGCGAAGCGTCGCAACTTCAAGCAGGCGACCAATGGCTTGATCAAGGTGCATGGTTTATTCCCATCATAATGTTACTGTTGCTACCCCTAGCGCGGCGCGGCATTCTGGTTGGCTTCGTTGCTATTGTGGCGATTAGTCTGGGTAGCTATTCACCAAGTTTACTCGCGGCAGAACGCGAGCCCTTAAGCTGGCAGGAACAACTTTGGCAAACGCCCTACCAACAGGCTGACCAGGCGCTACGCAACGGCGATTACGAAACAGCCGCGGCTATTGCACAAGACCCTTGGCAGCGCGGTACCGCAAATTACCGTGCGGGTAACTATGATCAAGCACTGGTTGATTTTTCCCAGTTAGACAGTGCCGAAGGCTTTTATAATCAGGGCAATGCACTCATGCAAATGCAGCGTTATGATGAAGCAGCAAATGCCTACGACGCCGCTTTAAAGCGCCGACCAAACTGGCCAGCAGCACAACAAAACCGCGAGCTCGCCGAGCAATTAAAAAAACAACAAGAACAGCAACAGCAGCAAGGCGAACAAAAAGGTCAGCAACAAACTGGCCAACAATCGTCGAATCAACAGTCGGGCCAGCAAGGTGACAGCAATTCAGAACAAGGCAGCGACACCACCAAACAAACAGAAGAGTCATCGACAAGCCCTGCTGATGAAGAGCAACAGCGGCAACAAAAAGAACAACAAGAAGCTGAAGCAGGCGAGCAACAGCAATCAGCCGAAAATGGTGAGCAAAAACAGCCGCTGAACAGCGCTTCAGGCGACCCTACTAGCGAAGAAATGCAGCAACAAATGCAACAGTGGCTAAATCGTATTGAAGATAATCCAGCAGAGCTATTGCGGCAAAAAATGCGTTATGAAGCCCAACAACGCCGTCGACAAAACCTAACACCAGGAGTAGAGAAACAGTGGTAATGAGTAATTTACGACACAGTTTTATGGGGCTTATCTGCTTTTTTCTCTGCGCAAACTTTGCTATTGCACAAGAGTTAGACGTTGTTGCTAGCGTTGACAAAAATCCAATTGTACAAAGCGAACCTTTTACCCTAACAGTCACAGTAAACGACGACGTGCCACAGTCAGCTTGGAACCCCGAACAAGCATTATCTGAGTTTCGAGTGTTAAATACACGCTCAGCACGGCGCACCAGTGTGGTGAATGGCGTAAGCAGCCGTACCACGTCTTTTGTCGTAACCTTACAAGCACCGCCAACGCCTGGCATTGTGCGTATTCCGCCCATTACCATTAATAATGCCAGCAGCAATGCCATTGAGCTTAAAATTTTAGACGCCCAAGCAGCCACCGACGAGCTTGAGCAACGCCCAGCGTTTATTCGAACCAGTGTTGAGTCCAGTCAAGTATACGTGCAGCAACAGTTCAAGCTCATTGCGCGCTTGTACCTTAGCGCTAACCTGCTTAGTGGCAACCTTGTCGCGCCAACCCTTGAATTAGCTGAAGTTCGGCAGTTTGGTAAAGACGAAGAGTCGTATGAAATTATAAACGGTAAACGCTACCAAGTATTTCAGCGCACCTACTTAATCACGCCCCAGCGCTCCGGCGATTTCACCATTGAAGGGCCCATGTTCGACGGGCAAATAAGCCGCGAAACAAGTCGCTCAGTGTTTTCATCAATTGCAGCAACGCAGCCGGTTAGTACTATAGCGCCTGCAACAAAAATCACGGTACTACCGCGCCCTGAGAATTGGCAAGGGCACTGGTTGCCTTCCGAACTCGTTAGTGTGAGTGTTGAACAAATGAATCCGCAAGCTGACATTGCGGTTGGCCAACCGATAACGCTTCAATACCGCTTAACCGCCATTGGGGTTACGCCAGAGCAGTTACCAAGAGTAGGTATTAGTGAGCTTGAGCAGGCGTCCGTTTACCCAGAAGCACCAGAACTCAATAGTACGGTACGTAACGGGCGTGTCATTGCACAACGAATCGAAACTATCGCAGTGATTCCGCGCCAAAGCGGTGAATTAACTATACCGGCCGTTAACTTAACGTACTTCAATACCCGCTTGAACCGCCCTGAATCAGCGACTAGCGAAGCGCTAACCTTTAACATCAAGCCGGCTGAAGGGCTGCAACAAGATATTGCCCACACGCAAAATCCGGTGACACAACAATCAACGCAACCACAAAACACACAGGCTCAGGCGTCACCAGCCACCCAGCCCGTTATGCAGCCAGAGCAACAAGTAAATAATCATTATTTTCTTCTGGCTATCATATTTGCTGGATTGTGGCTTATTACACTTGCCCTGTGGGCTTGGTGGTGGTTCCGTTCTAGCATACGCAACAATGCGCCGTCGCCAGCTGTGCTGGTAGAGAACCAAGAACACAAACATAGTTGGGCGGCACTTGAACATGCCGCAAAACAAAATAACGCATCTGTTACTGACAAGGCCTTACGGCATTGGCTAAGCGCCCGTTATTCAGTCAGCGTTACTGATTTGAATCAAGTGGCTGAGTTTTATGACCACCCACCGCTAAGCAGCCAAATTGAGCACTTACAGCGCTCACGTTATGCGGGAAAAGATATATCATGGCAAGAAGGAAAGGCGCTCATTCGGGCACTGAAAGCAGCTGAAAAACTTCGTAAACAAGCAGGGAAAGCACCAAAAGAATCGGTTTTGCCCGACCTTTACCCTAGTTGATACCGTAGCGCTAGAGAGTTCAAATGCACAAAAAATCCGTAAACAGAATGACTGTCTACGGATTTTTGTCGTTCTTCACTTAATGAAGTTTTATTCTTGGCTAGCTTGATCTGTGTTGGCGTTAAGCAATAGCTCAACATCAGCCTCAGCACGCAAGGCTTCAACGAATGCGCCGTAACCTTGTTGGGTGAAGCTATTCACCAATTGGTCAGTTAACTGAGCCTGCATGGCCTCGTCAACTTCACCAACGGTTGCACTGGTTAATTGCACCACCGCCAATGCGCCGCTATTCAACTCGGTAACCGCCACTTGCACGCCTTCGTCACTTGGCACAGCTTGCTCAAACAGGCTTTGCACTACGGCACGAGGCAACTCAGTGTTACGGCGATCAACGCTATCAATTGCGGCCATTTGAACGTCAGTCGTCTCACCAGCGCGCAAGGCTACTGCTAATGCGTCAGCATCTTGACGAGCGGCAGCTTGAGCTTTTTCAGTGCGAACATTATCAAGCACTTGTGCACGAACCTCATCAAGTGGTTTCACACTCGCGGCTTGATAATCTAACACCCGCACGATAACCGCTTGCGTGTCACTGGTTTCAATTAAGTCACTGTTCAAGCCTTCAGCAATAAAGTCTTGGTTGAATACTTGCTGCAAGGCTGCAGGGTTATTCAATGCAGTGGGCGCATTGTTGCGATTAAACCAGCTGGTAGTACGAACGGTTAAGCCTGTTTCGTCAGCAACCGCTTGCAACGTGTCTGGCACATCAAAAGCTAACTCCGATGCTTTTTGTTGCAACTCGTAATAAGCCTGTTTAACGCGTTCTTCGCGCATCTCACTGACTATTTCATCGCGCACTTCTTCGTATGACGTCGAAGAGCCTTTTTCAATGTCAGTGAGTTTAATAACATGGTACCCAAACGATGTACTTACAACGCCAGAAATATCACCTACTTCTTGCAGCGCAAATGCAGCTTCGTCGAATTCTGGGTCCATAAGACCTTTTTCAAGGAATTCTAAATCACCGCCGGTTTCGGCTGTGAAAATATCATCAGAATATTCAGCGGCTAACTCAGCGAAATCAGCGCCCTCAGTAAGTTTGGTTAAAACTTCCTGGGCTTCTGCACGCGCGGCTTCATCGTCGCCTTCAATAAGAATATGGGAGAACCGATAACGGTCTGGTGTTTCGTAGCCAGCGCGGTTTTGTTCGAACCATTCACGAACCGCCGTCTCGTCAATTTCGATAGACTCGGCTAACGTATCGGCATCTAACGCTACAAACTCAACTTTCACCTGCTCGGGCACGTTAAAGCGCGACTGATTCGCGTCATACCACTGGGCAATTTCTTCGTCAGTGACTTCAACAGTGCTTAAGTAGTTGGCTAGCTCAAAGGTTGCATAAGCACCGCTGCGTTGTTGGTTCAACAGCTGTTGTACGGCAGAGGCTTCCGTTGGTAACGCAAATTGCGTTTCGACAATGGCCTGCAATAGCTGCGTACGCGCTAGGTCGCGACGCATGAGCTCGGCGAAACCATCTGGCGTGTAACCTAAGCCATTCAATGTCATTTGATAAGTTTGGTTATCAAATTGACCGGCAACTTGAAACGCTGCAATGTTGCGAATAGCCGCTTTCACTTGTTCATCTGAAACGCGCAAGCCCGCATCACGTGCGTACAACTCAACCACTTTTTGATTGACTAAATCATTAAGCACTTGGCTGCGTAAACGTTGATTGAATGCCGGATCAGCCGCTAAAGTCGCGTAAAAATCTCCCAACTGCTGTTGCTGACGCGCACGCTCATTCTCTACCGCGCGGTCAAACTCTACGCGAGTAATTTCTTCGCCATTAACTTTTGCAACTGCAGGCTCCGGTTGGTTGGTGATGTAACCACCAATACCGGCTAACGCAAAGGTTAACGCAATTAAAACCAACAGGGCTTTAATAACGATGCTTTGCGATCCTTCTCTTATCCTGTCCAACATATCTACTAAACCTCAATTATTCCCAGTCGTTGGGCGGGTATTATATCGTCTTCTTCAGAAAAAAAATAACCCGAAGACAAGCTTCGGGTTATTTTCAGTAATTACTGGCGGAACGGACGGGATTCGAACCCGCGACCCCCGGCGTGACAGGCCGGTATTCTAACCAGCTGAACTACCGCTCCGCTTCAATTAATTTACTGAGTCTTTCAGTGCTTTACCAGCTTTGAAAGAAGGTACTTTCGCAGCTGCGATTTGAATAGTTTGACCAGTTTGTGGGTTACGGCCAGTGCGAGCTGAACGCTCACGAACACTGAAAGTACCGAAACCAACCAATGCTACTTGGTCGCCTTTTTTCAAAGCGTCAGTTACCGCTTCGATGAAAGAGTCAAGAGCACGTCCAGCCGCAGCTTTAGAAATTTCCGCTCCGTCTGCAATTTTATCAACTAACTGAGACTTGTTCACAGTATCATCCCCTTAGATTGTTATTATCAGATTTGCATGGTTCCATTGCGTTCTGTTGTTATCAATGGGCCAGCGAAGGTTATAACAAGCTTAAACCAACTGTTCAAGCAGTAGTGCACGATTAGCAGACATCTTCCTTATTAATCGTATCACTCAAGTGGCATGCCAGAGACTTTATGTGTGAGCGTCTGACCAATCACTTTGACTCTAGGCTACCACAAGATTTGCGATTGAGAACCCTTTTTCACAAATTTTTTAACGAAAGAATGCGGCCTGCAGCCATGTTATGCCTTTCAAGGCCGCATTTTTACGTTGTAAGACGATTTTTTACGCCGTTTTTGGCGCAGATTCAAGTGCCACGGCCAAAACTTCGTCAATCCATTGCACCGGCTGAATCTTCAAGTCACCCTTCACCGCGTCACTAATTTCTTTCAAATCACGCTCGTTGTCTTTCGGAATCAGTACATGCTTAATGCCACCTCGGTGCGCCGCTAATAGCTTCTCTTTTAATCCGCCAATGGCAAGCACTTCGCCACGCAAGGTAATTTCACCGGTCATGGCCACGTCGGCTCGCACTGGAATTTTGGTTAACGAGCTAACGAGTGCGGTAACCATCGCAATACCTGCGCTTGGGCCATCTTTTGGTGTTGCCCCTTCAGGCACGTGCACGTGAATATCGCGTTTCTCGTGGAAATCTTCCGGAATACCCAGCTTTTCGGCACGACTACGAACCACGGTCAACGCGGTTTGAATAGACTCTTGCATCACGTCACCGAGTGAACCAGTTGAGGTGATTTTGCCTTTACCTGCCACGTTAGTGGCTTCAATGGTGAGCAAGTCACCGCCAACTTCCGTCCAAGCCAAACCGGTCACTTGGCCAACTTGGTTGTTCTCTTCAGCTTTACCGTAGTCAAAGCGCTGCACGCCAAGAAAATCTGACAAATTATCGCCCGTAATTTCAACGTGCTTCACGCGTTTATCAAGCACAATATTCTTCACGGCTTTACGGCATAAACGTGAAATTTCACGTTCAAGGTTTCGCACCCCAGCTTCGCGAGTGTAATAGCGAATAATGCCAATAATTGCATCGTCCGTTACGTTGATCTCTTTGTTTTTAAGGCCATTACGGTCTATTTGCTTCGGTAGCAAGTGACGCTTCGCAATGTTTAGTTTCTCGTCCTCGGTATACCCCGACAAACGAATCACTTCCATCCGGTCTAACAGCGGCCCAGGAATATTCATGCTGTTTGACGTTGCCACGAACATCACGTCCGACAGGTCATAATCGACTTCTAAATAATGGTCGTTAAAGTTGACGTTTTGCTCAGGGTCTAACACTTCAAGCAACGCCGACGCTGGGTCGCCGCGCATGTCTGACGCCATTTTGTCAATTTCGTCTAACAAAAATAATGGATTACGCACGCCCACTTTGGCCATTTTCTGAATCAGTTTGCCCGGCATCGAGCCAATATAAGTACGACGGTGACCACGAATCTCTGCTTCGTCACGCACGCCACCAAGCGCCATGCGAATGTATTTACGACCTGTGGCCTTGGCAATGGATTGCCCTAACGACGTTTTACCAACCCCTGGTGGGCCCACAAGACACAAAATAGCGCCACGCACTTTGCTGGTACGTTGCTGCACCGCCAAGTACTCCAAAATGCGTTCTTTGACTTTTTCTAAGCCATAGTGATCAGCGTCAAGAATCTTCTCTGCACCGGCTAAGTCTTTCTTAATGCGTGAGCGTTTCTTCCATGGTACCGACACCATCCAGTCGATATACCCACGAACCACGGTCGCTTCGGCCGACATGGGCGACATCATTTTTAACTTTTGCAGTTCAGCGCGAGTTTTCTTCTCGGCTTCTTCTGGCATTTTTGCTTCTTCAATTTTGTTTTGTAGCGCTTCAAATTCGTCTGGGCCGTCTTCCATTTCACCCAGCTCTTTTTGAATGGCTTTCATTTGCTCATTCAAGTAATACTCGCGCTGACTTTTTTCCATCTGCTTTTTCACACGCGAACGAATACGCTTCTCAACCTGTAACAGGTCAATTTCGCCTTCCATAAGGGCCATCAAAAACTCTAAACGCTCGCGCACGTCCGTAATTTCGAGCACTTTTTGCTTGTCGTTCAGCTTCAATGGCATATGTGCAGCCATGGTATCGGCAAGACGATCGGCTTCTTCGATACCCGACAAACTGGTAAGCACTTCGGGTGGAATTTTCTTGTTCAGTTTCACGTAGCCTTCAAACTGATTGATGGCCGAACGAATCATCACCTCTTCTTCTTTGTCGTCCATCGCCTCGTTATCAAGGTAATGCACTTGCGCGCGGAAGAAATCTGACTCAGCTTCAAACTGCTCAATTTCGGCGCGCTGGCTACCTTCAACCAAGACTTTTACCGTGCCGTCAGGTAGTTTTAATAGCTGTAAAATAGTCGCAACGGTTCCAATACGATGAATATCCGCTTGTTCTGGCTCATCAACTGCTGCATCTTTTTGCGCTGATAAGAAAATTTGTTTGTTTTGTTCCATAGCAGCTTCTAAGCAGCGAATAGATTTTTCGCGCCCAACAAACAAAGGAATTACCAT
Organism: Gammaproteobacteria bacterium; assembly: GCA_018222985.1. GTDB lineage: Bacteria > Pseudomonadota > Gammaproteobacteria > Enterobacterales > Alteromonadaceae > Pseudidiomarina. The sequence goes on along the minus strand of JAAEZG010000007.1, from coordinate 104,951 downwards.
ATGCGGGTACACCACCACATCACGCAGCGGCAGTACCGGAATACTCAATCGTTCAATCCGTTCTTCACTCATAAACTTCTCCAGGAAACTGGTTCGTGACTATTCACACTATCTTACCTCTTAATATGAGGCTCTCCAGCGAAAGTTCAATCTTTTGCACAAAAAAAGGGCCTAAAAGGCCCTTTTTGCACAAATTTCATGCTAAACCATGCTCTTATTCACCAGAAGCGTGCTTTTCTTCCTGTTGATTCGCATAAATAACAATCGGATCAGACTCGCCTTTAATCACCGACTCGTCAATAACGACTTTACTTACGTTTTGCAAGGTCGGTAGGTCGTACATGGTATCCAATAGCACGGCTTCAACAATCGAGCGCAAGCCACGAGCACCGGTTTTACGCGACATAGCTTTGCGCGCAATGGCTCGCAATGCGTCTTCGCGGAATTCGAGCTCAACGTCTTCCATTTTAAACAACGCACCGTACTGCTTGGTCAGTGAGTTTTTCGGCTCACGTAGAATTTGCACTAAGGCATTTTCATCCAGCTCGGTCAGCGTGGCTAATACCGGTAAGCGGCCGATAAATTCAGGAATTAACCCGTACTTCACTAAATCTTCAGGCTCTACTTGAGCTAACGTCACGCCCTCGGCTTTCGGCTCTTTGCTCTTCACTTGGGCACCAAAACCAATGCCACTGCCAACGCTAATACGTTGTTCAATAACCTTGTCTAGACCGGCAAATGCGCCACCACAAATAAACAGAATTTTTGAGGTATCTACCTGCACAAATTCCTGCTGTGGATGTTTGCGCCCGCCTTGCGGTGGTACCGCAGCGACGGTGCCTTCAATCAGCTTCAATAATGCTTGCTGTACGCCTTCGCCCGACACATCGCGAGTAATTGACGGGTTGTCTGACTTCCGTGAAATTTTGTCAATTTCGTCAATGTAGACAATACCGCGCTGGGCTTTTTCAACGTCGTAATCACACTTCTGCAGTAGCTTCTGAATAATATTTTCAACGTCTTCGCCCACATAACCCGCTTCAGTTAATGTGGTTGCATCCGCCATGGTAAACGGTACATCTAAGAAACGAGCTAAGGTTTCCGCTAAGTAGGTTTTACCGCTACCGGTTGGGCCAATCAGCAAAATATTACTTTTACCAAGCTCTACTTGCTCTTCGTCTTTATTCTTGCTTTCGCTATTGTTGTTTAACCGCTTGTAATGGTTATAAACAGCAACGGCTAAAACTTTCTTGGCAAGTTCTTGACCTATCACGTACTCGTCTAGGTGCGAGCGAATTTCGTGTGGCGTTGGCAGGCTTTTCTGCTCTTCTTGCGGGGCAATATTTTGAATTTCTTCTTCCAAAATATCGTTACATAAGTCCACACATTCGTCACAAATAAATACCGATGGGCCCGCAATTAGCTTACGAACCTCATGCTGACTTTTTCCGCAGAAGGTACAAAACAACGGCTTTTCGCCATTACCTTCAGTTTTATCAGTCATCTTACTCTCCGCCTCGTTGGGTCAGAACTTTATCTACCAAGCCGTAATTCACCGCTTCTTCTGCTGACATGAAATAGTCACGGTCTGTGTCTTTAGCCACTTGCTCAAGATCTTTACCGGTGTTTTCCGACAGCATACGGTTCAGCTTGTCTTTAATATCTAAAATTTGTCGCGCATGAATTTCAAAGTCAGATGCCTGCCCCTGAAAACCGCCGAGTGGCTGGTGAATCATCACCCGCGAGTTTGGCAAACAGAAACGCTTACCTTTAGCGCCCCCAGCTAACAAAAACGCCCCCATGCTGGCAGCCTGCCCCATACAAACGGTGCTTACGTCTGGCTTAATAAAACGCATGGTATCGTAAATCGCCATACCTGCGGTTACCGCACCGCCTGGCGAATTAATATAAAGATAGATGTCTTTGTCAGGGTTGTCAGACTCTAAAAAGAGTAACTGCGCCACAATTAAGTTAGCCATGTGGTCTTCCACCTGACCACAACAAAAAATTACGCGCTCTTTAAGTAGGCGCGAGTAGATATCGTACGAGCGCTCTCCTTTTGCTGTTTGTTCCACTACCATGGGCACCAATTGGGCCATAGGGTCTAGCGCCATATCCGACATAATTTACGACTCCTGAAATAAAAATGGCTCGTATAAAGGTATACGAGCCATTAAACCAAGTTGTGGTCGATGCCGTCAACGTTGTTGTGACGGTAATCGCAACTGTTTTACTTTTTCGGGTTCATCAACTCGTCAAAAGTTGCTTTTTTCGCTTTTACTTTGGCGTTTTCAAGAATGAACTCAATTGCTTGTTCTTCTAATGCAACGTTACGAATTTGCTGCATCATTTCTTGGTTGCCTTTGTAGTAAGCAATAACTTCTGCTGGGTCTTCGTATGCAGAAGCGTTGTTCTCGATGATTTCGTCAACTTTTTTCTCGTCAACTTTCAATTCGTTGCCACGAATCACTTCACCTAACAACAAGCCAACTTTCACGCGCTCTTTTGCTTGTTCTTCAAACAATTCAGCTGGAAGTTGTGGCAATTGAGCTTGGTTACCACCAAAACGCTGCATCGCTTGACGACGCAACACGTCAACTTCTTGGTCGATCATTGCTTTTGGCAAGTCAACGTCGTTGTGCTCAACTAAGCCTTTCAACACCTGCTCTTTCACTTTGCTTTGCACAGTGTTTTTCAGTTCGCGTTCCATGTTTTTACGAACTTCAGCTTTCAGCGCTTCAACGCCGCCTTCTTTCACGCCGAATTGCGCGACGAATTCGTCGTTTAATTCTGGCAACTCACGTTCTTCTACTTTTTTGGCAACGATAGCGAACTGCGCTTCTTTACCTTTCAAGTTTTCTGCGTGGTAATCTTCTGGGAAAGTGACCGTGATGGTTTTTTCTTCACCGGCTTTCATACCAATAATATCGTCTTCGAAACCTGGAATCATACGGCTTTCACCAAGCTCAAGTGCGAAGTCAGTGGCTTTGCCACCTTCAAATTCTTCGCCGTCGATAGAGCCAGTGAAGTCGATAGTGATACGCTCACCTTTCTTCGACTTACGTTTAACCGCTTTCCAACCTGCGTGTTGCTTACGCAAGGTTTCAAGCATGTTGTCGACGTCTTTTTCAGTGACTTCAACTGCTGGTTTTTCAACAGTTAACTTATCAAGCGCTTCAACTTTAACTTCTGGATACACTTCAAAAGTCGCAACGAATTCAAGGTCTTTACCTTCTTCGTTTACTTTAGGCTCAATGGCAGGCATACCCACTGGGTTGATTTTTTCCTGCATCATGGCTTCAAAGTATTTGCTTTGCATCAAGTTTGAAGCTGCACGAGCGCGCGCTTCTTTACCAAACAGTTTCTGTAAAACGTTTGGTGGAACTTTGCCTTTACGGAAACCGTTGATACGGCGATTGCGGTACTCGTCTTTTAACAGACGCTTGACTTCTTGATCGATAATGTCAGCCGGCACGGTGATGGTGGCGCGGCGTTCTAGTCCTTGGGTTGTCTCTACAGAAACCTGCATTGCTTTGTTACCTCGGCTTCACTATTGGCCTGAGCCCACTACCATTGGGGCCCTTCAAAATGACGCAGCATTATAGCGAAGCCTTGCCCCCACGTCGAGAGCGAATTTAGCCGGTTTGTTTTTGGGTGGGAACTTTGGGGTTCACTTCAATACGATCGCGGCCACATTGCTTGGCAAAGTAAACCGCGACATCAACATCTCGCATTAAATCATCGGTGGTGGTGCCCGACTTCGGTGTATTTGAAGCAATACCAATACTGACCGTAACCGGTGTAGCGAGTTTGTTTTTCAGTATGCGTACTTTGGCGAGCACTTTTTTGGCTTGCCGCACCAGTTCATCTAGCTCAGTTTGCGGGCACACAATCATAAATTCATCGCCCCCAAAACGCGCCACGTATTCGCCTGTGCGCTTAAAATGCGTTGCCAGAATGCGGGCGACACTTTTGAGCACTTCGTCACCATGTAAGTGCCCGTGTTCGTCGTTAAGTTTTTTGAAAAAATCAACATCAACCATAATCAAGGTTAGCGGGTGTTGGGCGCGAACAGCGCGACGCAATTCTTGCTCTAAACACTCGTCAAGGCCACGCCGATTGACCAAACCTGTTAGGCTGTCTTCGCGCGCTAATTGCGCCAGCTTGGCATTCGCTTCTAGCAGTTGCGCTTCTGTTTCACGTAATTTAGCTTCGGTGTGGTGACGGGCAAGAGTATTGGCAATCATATCTGCCACTAGGCGCATTTGACGAATATCTCGCTCTTGCCAAGCGGTTTGACGATTCACTAGGTCGCAGCCGACAAAACCAATTAACTTGCCTTCCATGTACATGCCAACCGCCATCATAGAGCGGATATTTTCGCGCAATAATTCATCCCGAAAACCACCGGTTGAAGCCGGCAATTTGCGCGCATCAGCCACCACAATCTGCCCATCCTCGCGCATGCGCTCAAAAAAGTATGGCATCGCGTGAGCTGGAATATTTTGTAATTCTTGTTTGTGGGGTGATATGCCGTCGTTTACCCATTCATAGGTGTTCGACATCTCAGTTTGATTTTCTGAAAACTCAAAGACATAACAACGATCTTTACTACCACCTCGGCCCAACAACGCAAGGGCGTGTTCAATGTGAGCTTGGCTTTGGTCGGGCGTTGAATTGATAAGCTGCATGCTGATGACCGAGATCATCAAGCCAAACCCTTCTTCAGTAGCGGTTGTTTTTTCAGCTTGTTGCTGTTTTGCCATGGTTTCCAGCATATCTCACGCTCTTATTCTTGTTATAGCATGTAGCATTTTTTAAACAGGTGGCCAAATTATACGCAACTTTGTAAGGATGTCTACGCCACGCTGAATGACTTGGACGCAAACTGTCGCATATAAAAGCTTTTTGAATTAACTTGAATTAACTTGAATTAAGTTGAATGAAAGAGAAAATGGTCGGCGAGACTGGATTCGAACCAGCGACCCCTTGTACCCAAAACAAGTGCGCTACCAAGCTGCGCTACTCGCCGACAGACAGTAATTTTTGAGATGTGCTGAAAAGCGAAGAAAATGGGGTGGCTGATGGGACTTGAACCCACGACAACCGGAATCACAATCCGGGGCTCTACCAACTGAGCTACAGCCACCACTTTATAAACTTTGCCAGGGCTAAAATGGCGCACCCGGCAGGATTCGAACCTGCGACCGACGGCTTAGAAGGCCGTTGCTCTATCCAGCTGAGCTACGGGCGCAAATTTTGCCTTGTAAGAATGGTCGGCGAGACTGGATTCGAACCAGCGACCCCTTGTACCCAAAACAAGTGCGCTACCAAGCTGCGCTACTCGCCGACATACTTCTTATAAAGCGTTAAAATCCCGTGCAGGACGCGGCCTGACAACGGGGGCGAATATTACCTGTTGGGCATGGCAGCGTCAAACATTTTTTTAAGAGAAATAGCTAACTGCTGAAAATAACAACAGCTTGGACGAATAATATGCAAAAGCTTTATGAAAACAATCGTTGATTGCCCCACAGTAACGCTACAACCTGTGATAAAAACATGCGAAAATAAGCGCGTTTTAGTCTTTTGGTTCAGGTTCGTTTACCGCACATCTTAATAAAGGTACTTAAAGCAATGACGGCGCAACGTATTGATGGCAAGCAAGTAGCTCAACAAGTTCGTGAACAAGTAAAACAAGGTGTGGCCGCTCGATTAGCCGCTGGCGCACGTGCGCCTGGGCTCGCTGTTGTTATGGTGGGTGAAGACCCCGCTTCAGCAGTGTATGTCGGCAGCAAACGGAACGCCTGCAAAGAAGTCGGTATTGTGTCAAAAGCATTCGACTTGCCAGCCACAACTAGCCAAGCTGAACTCGAAGCCTTAATTGACCAACTAAATACCGATGCTGAAGTCGACGGTATTTTGGTGCAACTGCCATTGCCACAAGGGCTCGACGCGCAAGCGATTTTAGAGCGTATTAACCCGTTTAAAGACGTTGACGGCTTTCACCCGTTCAACATGGGCCGTTTAGCCCAACGTAACCCAGCACTGCGCCCTTGTACCCCGCGCGGAGTTATCACGTTACTCGATTTTATTGGCCTAGACTTACACGGCAAAAACGCCGTGGTGGTTGGCGCTTCCAACATTGTTGGCCGCCCCATGAGCCTAGAGCTGCTGCTAGCCGGTGCGACAACCACCGTTTGCCACCGTTTTACCAACGACTTAAAAGAACACGTGCAACGCGCCGATGTCCTTGTTGTTGCGGTAGGCAAGCCAGACTTTATTCCAGGCGAGTGGATTAAGCCAGGTGCGGTAGTTATTGATGTGGGTATTAACCGTTTGCCTACAGGCCAATTAGTGGGCGATGTTGAATTCGACGTTGCTGAGCAACGTGCATCGTATATTACCCCTGTACCAGGCGGTGTCGGCCCCATGACGGTGGCCACGCTCATGCAAAATACCTTGCAGGCTTGTGATACCTGGCATGCGCCTTTAACCCAAGCCAAATAACCGACAACTAATCCAGCCGAAAACCTGACATCATCGGGCCCTTGCGCCGCGTAACTAGCGGCCAAAGGGGGTAACCGACCAATGGCTCACGCATTCGACAAAAGCGTTGTGCAGGGTTGTCCACAAGCTGCCACCACGACTGTAATGCGGGCGCCACTAATGGCACCCGCAGCGGTAAACACCACCAAATTTCAATGTCCAGTTGCCGCGCAGCCAACCACAACTGTGTGGCCTCAGGGGTTAACGTCGACGTACGTGCTTGCGCGTGATCAATGGCTATTTCGTCAATCCATTCATGGCCAGGCAGTGAAAAGCGCTGCTCACGGTAACGCGCTTGTTCCGCATCGGTTGGGCTGTGCACAATCACTTGAGAAGCTAGCCGCGCATGAAGCATCGATTTTGCCGATGCACGAATAGCTGACGCACGCTGTTGACGATGATCATCGTCTAGCGGCTCTGCATACCACTGTAATTCAACAGAAGACATTCCCGTTGCCAAGGTGTTTTGCATAGCCGATTCTTGCGCATGACCTATTTGGCCGCTGCGTAACACGTAATGACCGGTATTGTGTAACGTTTGCTGTGCCCAAAAAATCCACAATAGCTGCAAAGCCGCTAAACCTAGCCACAAAGCCAACGGCAACAGCAGCGTAGCCTCAACAGCACTAGCCCCCACTTGGGTTTTACGCCTCAAGTACATTTGCCCTGCTGTTTACAGCTTTCCCAAAGTTGCTCATATTCACCAACCCAATAGGCTAGGTCACTTAGGCTATTGTATGGCGTGATCACGTCGGTAACCTGAAGCGTGTCAACATCAATTGTACTCGCGCGAACCTGCGTGCCGAAAATAGTGCGTGCTTGAATGGCGTCCGCGGTTACTTGATTCACACTCAATGTGCCGACATTGTTGATTGCTTGATTTGTCATATCTAAATCAGCTTCCATACTGTTCAAGTGCGGTTTGCCAAACACATTGGTTCTATGCAACAAGTGCTCTGTACTGGTATTCCCAACGGGTTGCCAAATTGGCACAACAATGCGCTCTGCTTGTACAAAGGCACCGGCTATTTGGCTAGCAAACCACTTTGCATCTGCCGCTGATGGCGCCGTTAAACTAAGCTCCAGCCAGTTCTCTGTTTCCAGCAAACTCCAAGATTGCTGCCATGGTTGCGCTAAGGTAGCCAATTGCGCTGGCGTAAAAATGTCATTTAACACGGTCGGCGGCGCGCCTTGGCTTCCCCAATAATCAAGCGACGCTTGGCGAATCATTTCGGCATCGGTTACCCACTCCTGTTGATAGCGGTTTTTCGCCATCGACTGCCACACTTGAGTGGTCACGACCATTAATGTACTGAGTATGACCACAGCAGTAATCACCTCGAGCAATACAAATCCTTGTTTTTGCATCGTGATTCCTTGTTGTTACGCTTAATACACCATTAAGAATTGGCGATGTCGCTGCAGCTGATGCTGCAGCCGATACCGTTCAATGAGCAGTTGCTTATCTGCCGCAATTTGTTGCTGCTGGTGCATCTGTTGCTGTATCGCATGGTAAAACTGCGTACCTCCGATCACCGCCACAGCGAGCACGGCCAATGCAATAACCCACTGAAAAATTGCCATGAATTACCCCTGGAACTTCAGGGTTAATGTGCCACCAGAAAAGCTACTATCAATTGCGTACTCAGTGAAATCATGTGCAAGTCGCGCACCTTCCGCAGCTTGTCCAATACCGCTTACGGTAATGACATAACGTGACGTATCTGCACCATCAACCGATACATTCACATCACCGCCCCATGGGTTGATGCCGGTACCGCTACCCCATACTTCAGGTACCGCGGCAATCGATGACATTGCGGTCATGCTAATACCCGTCAAGTCACCGGTTCGCGGCCGCCATAATTGCGCTCCAGATTGAATGGTGATTACTTGATTTTTTGCTTCGCTGATACGTGAATTGCCCACAGCCCAATCTCGTAACGCCAGCGAGCCAATTGTCGCTAAAGCAATAATAGACAGCACTGTAAGCACTTCAATGAACGTAAATCCTTGTTGTGATTTCATAAAACACTCCGTTGTGAAAATAGAATTTAAAAAATAAAGGCTACAAAGACGATTGCTGCGTCAATTGCATTAACATGGTGCCCATACCGCCAAGCATAATCACCAGTAGTGCAAAAATGACCCCGTAGCAAAACACCTGTAAGCCTGTTCGCAAACGCGTTAACGCTTGCGTGGCATCGAGTGCAGCATAACTTGCAACACGCAATAAGGTTCCCTGTTCACTTGCATTGCGACTGCCATTGCCCAACCGGAACAGCATTCGCGCCGAAAGTAAGCCAGTATCAAATATCTGCGGCAAGCGCCGCTCACCCTGAGCAAGCTTTCTGCGCATCTCTTGCATGTGGACGCCAAGCGTGTTTGAACCATAGCGCTGAATGGCAGCAAAAGACTTATCTAAGCTAGTTCCGGCTTGCATTAATACCGTGGTGGTTTGCAGCAACAAAACGGCGCTAAAGTAGCGTTGAATTAAAAACGCGCCGTAATGACTTAATAACCGACACCATCGCCAACCAAAGTTAATTAGTAGTGGCGGCCCCCAGCTCCATATCACCACGAACAATACGACACACAATACGGCCGGTATAATCACGCTATGGGTTGCTAGCAAGAGCACTCGGCTTAGCATGGGCCATTGTGATTCTGGCAACGAAGCTGCTAATTTCGGCATAACCCCGTGACCAATAAAATAAATAGCCACAAAGGCTAACGCCATCATGGCTAGCGGATATAACAAGGGCTTCCAAAACTGCTGCCAGGCTTGTTGACGCTGACGCTCAAAGTGCTGATGCTGTTGCAGCAACTGCTCTAGAATGCCGCTATGCTCACCTACCGCAACTAACATGACTAAATCTGCCGCAAACCATTTATCAAGCGCTGGGCCGAGAGGCTTGCCTTGGTTTAACTGCTGAATTAAATGAATGATCACACGTTGTTCGGTGCTGAGTTTTAATCGTCGTGCATTGTCATATAGCGCATGGCAGCATTGCAGCGGGCTTAAACCATCGGTTAAGCCCAGCGCAAAGTCTTCCAGCAATGCAAGTTGTCTGGTTCGAGCTAAATGCATAAGTCGGCCTGCTGCAATTGTTCATCAAGCGCCGACCATCCACCCTGCATGAGCTCATTACGACAGGCTTCAAGGTCACCATGTCGAATGGCATCACGAACGCGTTCATCAACCACTAACAGCTCAGCAACTAAACGCCGACCAATCACGCCATTACCATGGCACTGCGGACAACCACGGTCTGTGCCTTCACATGCTAAACAAATTTTTACCACCAACCGCTGTGCCAATACGCCTCGCAGCACGCCAACTTGCGCCAGCGACTCGGCACTGAGCCCTAAGTCTAATAAGCGCTGTATAACGCCAAAGGTATCGTGCGCATGTACGGTGGCTGTAACCAAGTGGCCTGTAAGTGCCGCGGTGTATGCTGCTTTCGCTGTGGCTTGGTCACGAATTTCACTTATCGAAATAACATCCGGATCTTCCCGCAACGCAACACGCACCATGTTCGCAAAATTTAACTCTTGGTGATCGGCAATAACCGGCTTTTGCTCAATATAGGGTTGAATGATCTCTATCGGATCTTCCAATGAAATGACTTTAGCGGTGCGCGGAATCGCCCAATTAATGGCCGCAAGCGTGGTCGTTTTCCCTTGCCCAGTAGGGCCTGCAACCACAAGTAGTCCTGCAGGGTTTTGCAATAACTGATGAATGCTCTGCAATTGCTCGCTAGGCAAGCCTAACTCCGCTAATACACGCGCCTGTTCATGCTCTGCCTGAATACGCATGGTCACCGCAAAGCCGTTACGCGTGGGGGATTTTTGCACGCGCAGGCGCAAATTTTTGATGGCCTGCTCATGCATAACAGACAAGGATATACTCGCACTGGAAAGACGTTGTTCATCGAATAGCTCGCGAAAATCTTCCGAGCGCGTGTTCAACGCTGCCGCAATGGCTGCTGCCATGGTTTCACGGTTACGCTCAACTTGCCCCACTAAGCGGCCATGAACGCGAAAAGCGAGCGCTGCATGGCTTGGTAAAAACAGTAAATGAATATCCGAAGCCTCTAGCACCAATGCCTGTAGCACAAGATCTTCTAGCGCTTGCTGGGCTCGGGTGTGGTCAAGCTCAACCGTGTCGGTTTGTGTACCAAATTGACGTTTCGCATCCGCATCATGCAGCTGGCCACGAATACTTCGCCCGTCAGCAACCATATACGCTTTGATCAACAGCCCTTGTAGTGCTGCACAAGCAATCAAGTTAACCAGCTCTAGCATTTTTTGCTGCCAGGCTTGCTCACTCGCCACTAGCATACCATCGCTAGTCATCAAAACTGCGACGTCTTGTTGTTGAAATAAATCAGTTAACTGCAAACACCGGTCCAACAGCCCTATCGGCACTTCGCAGCGGCTAAGTTGCTCATCGCTCATCATCAACATAACTACCAACCTTGCACAATAGGCAGGTCACGAAAGCGCCCGTAGCGCTGCAAGCGAACCCAGTTCTTCTCAATATTTGCGGTAAGCTGCATCGGCCCAGCCACCCCGTTTTCTAAACGAATAATTTGCTCGCCTAAGCGCAGCATAATGTCACTTCGCTCGCCAACGGTCACAATGCCCAGTAGCTCGTACCCACTAAGTTCTTGTGCTATGGCTGATGGTGCTTGCTCGGTATTATTTAACTGCGCGATGGCGTGTTTTGATTTGGCAATTTGCAGCTCCAGTTGCAAACGTTTTGCTTCTGTTTGTGCCAATCGCTCGGCCATTTCACTTTCCCTAAGCTGGTGAATTGGATTCGGAGGCTTTGCGCCAGCAGTACTTGCTGCATTAGGCGTATTTAGTGCCAAAATAAAAGCCAATGTATACATGAATAAGTCCTTTTACGGTTGTTGCACGGTAATTGTTAAACGCCAACTTAAATGTTCGGGTGTCGCCAGTATTTGCTGAATTCGTAGGTTGGGTTGAGCGCTTAGCCAGCGTATAAATAGGCGCCACTGAGCCGGCGTAAAGGGGTCAAATACAAGATGTTGAAGCTCGATGGTTTGGGCAGTTCTGTTGATCTGAAACCCTGCTTGCAGCAATGCCTTATCTAGCGCTTCAGGCACAGCGTTATCATGCTTCACTGCCGCTTGTGCAACCGCATCGCTAGCCGCATACTCAGGCGGCTGCCGGTGTAATTGAACGCCCTGCCCGTGCGTGGCTAATTGCCAATTTTGCGACGGTAGCTGCATCAATAAATCGGTATGAGAGCCATATGATTGGTGCAAGGATAACGTCTCGCCCTGGTCGTTGAGCTGCCATTGCGAAACTCTCCACCCAGCCAAAAAACTCACCTGACTAAGTAATTGATCAACATGTGCAACCTGTTGTGCTTGCCAACCTTGCAGCGGCGCAGGCTGTGTAGGCATTGCCTGTGGGGGCGTCACCGCGACTGTAGGCGGCGCCGGCCAAAACCACCACACCGATGCTGTGGTGACTAGCATGGCAACGGCAATGCCGCGCAACAAAATGCGCTGTCTTAGCCATGGTGGTGACTGACGCAATGAACGCATTTTGGCTAGCTTGGGCCATTTTTCAAAAGAAAACTCAGCGATAACTTTGGCATCTTGCGTTTGCTCAATGCCATCAAATAGCCGACGTGTTTTACTGCCAGCAATAATCAATTCGCAATTTATTTGGTGGGGATCTAACCAATTTCGGGCAACATACAAAAAATTCTGAAGGCCATGTTTATCTGCCGAAAATTGACAGCAAGCCAGCAGCGTTTGGTGTTGCCAAGCGACCACAACAAATTGTTGCGACCATTGTTGCACCACCACAGCGGCAGACGTATCAACTTGACTGCGTATAGCCGCAACGATGTCAAATTGCTCTGAGCTAGCACAACACAGCCAATAACAAGTCCCCTGTTTGAACAAATTATAGCGTTCAAAACCAAGCTGTTTAGCCTCGCTAAGCCAAGCTAATATTTGCTCGCGGTCAGTGGACTGCTGTCGCCAGCCTTGAATACACCATTCATTCATGAGCGGTTGCCTCGCGCGACAATGTGTGGCGTTAGCAATACTAGCGTTTCACTGCGCCGCGAGCCGGCTTTCTGACCTCCCCCCAGCAGTAAACTCAACCAGCTTTGCTGACGTTGATTTTGCTGACGTTCATTCTTCAGCCCGCTCATGAGTAAGGTTTGCCCGTGTTCAACCAAGGCTTTCATAAAGAACTTTTTACGATTGGTGTGTGGCGTTTGTATCATTTGTTCACCCGAGCGAACCTCATCAATTCGCTCAAGATCGGATAACTCGGTAGATAGCTGCAAGATAACTTCGCCGTGGCGAATGCTCGGTAGCAAATACAGCTCAAAGCCTGTTGTAACGACACCCGGTTGCAAAATATCGGCCCGCCCGACGTTCGCGGTGGCTGAACTGCCGGCGGCAGCTAAGTAGGTGGCATTGTCTTCCAGCACTATTTTGGCAATTTGATTATTTAAACTGACTACCCGCGGATGATTGCTGGTGGTGACCAACCCCTGTTGCTCAAGTGCATCAATAAGTACCTGTGACCCCGTGGCTTTGCCGCTTTGTTGCTGCCAGACCATTTGGCCGCCATTCAGCTGGTTCAGTTGCGCTGAAGCAAAGCCGAGCACCCCCTCGCCACCGGCGGTACTTACCACGGCATCCCAATCAATCGAGAATTGCTGTTCATCGGTAAAAGTCACTTCAACAATTTGCACGTCGATAACAACCTGGCGAGTCAAGCGCTCGTTCTGTTGCGCCAAGTACGCCCGCACCTGCGCCACTTGCTGTGGATAATCGCGCACAAGTATTGAGGTGGAACTTTGATTGATGGTCATCTGTCCATGTTCGGACAGTAACATCGACACAGCTTGTTCGAGGTCGTGCCAAACCGATAAATCATCGCTACTGAAATTTAAAAACTGCTCGCTCTGATTACTAATAGCCGTAGCGGAAAGTGCATCGTTATTCGCCAGCTGAGTTTGTTGCTGACGATCGCGATTTCCTAAAAAATAGCTCGTGTCACCCGCAATAAAGGCCACGTCAAATTCTGCAACTTCAAACTCATGCACAACCACAGTGTCGCTGCTCCACTGCAAATGCCAGCGAAAACGACTCGCTAATTTAAGCATGAGCTCTGCAATGCTGCCCTCAAACTGAATAAACACCTCAGTTTGGGCTAACTGCGCACGACTAAAACGTACCGTTGCCGAGCTATTGCCAAACACCTGCTCAAGTAAATGGCCAGCCGCCAAACCTTGAGCTGTAATACTCACGCGTTTGGCGCTCCAGTCAGGTAGTAGCGCATGCCGTTCATCTAACGGCGGTACAAAAAACTCATCGCTATAGCTTATTGCCGAAGCCTGTTGTGGCGATGGTGTCGCGGTTTGCTTTAAGTTTGCCAACCGCAGTTGAGCCTCACGATGTTGCTCTAATAGTTGCTCGGTAGACAGTTGTTGGCAGGCACTAAGCACAACCAAGCTGAGCAAGAGAATAACCAGGCGCATTATAACTCCCCTTGGCTGCGGAATTGGTAACTGACAACTGCCGAGCGATTCGCATGAACAGTTATTTTAAAGTGGTAGGGTTGGGTAATTTTTTCGACGACTTGTTCGGCACTGTCAGCGCTCAAGGTAAACGCTGAAGGCCATTGATAATGCGCGGATACTTGCCAGTCGACCAAATCAACTGGAAAGTGAGCTTTTAAAAACTGCTCTAGTTGTGGCTTTAACAAGCCTTGTTGAAGATGTAGTTGCACTCGTGGTATTGCCGCCGCGGGCGTAAGTACTTGCCCAGGCAGAGTGGCTTCTGAGAACACGTAAGCTGGACAAGTCGCGGCAAATGCCGTTGCAGAAAATGACGCCAACCACAGGCAACTCAGCGCTAAGCTGCTTGTGATGACGTACTGATGGGTAAATACCCGGTATGGTTGAGAAACCATGTAACCTCCTTGTTAGCGTGATACCGCGTTCCTTTGCAGTACCCGTTAAATTTAGCGCACCCTAGTGCCGCTAACAAGGCGGAAACAGATTATAAAACAGAGGGTTATTACTTACGCTTTTTAGCCTCTTGTACGCTCCAATCACCGTCACGGTAAAACGCTTGCCAACCCGTGGCTTTGCCGTTGACTTCGGTGATCACATACTGTTCTTTGTTCTTACGGCTGTAACGCACAATGGCTTCGTTGCCCTCGTCGTCTTTTTCTGGTGCTTCAGCCAAGTAATGAAATTTACTGGGTATACGGTCTTTAAAGCGCTTCAGCTCGCTGACCTTCACCGCACGTGTTTCTCGTGAACGCGGGAAGGTATTGGCCGACATAAATACGCCCGAAGCACCGTCACGCAACACAAAGTAAGCGTTCGAGTCTTCACACGGCAGTTCTGGGAACGGCACGGGGTCTTCCTTCGGTGGCGCTGGTTGGCCGTTTTTCAACAGCTTACGAGTGTTCTTACATTCGCTGTTGGTACAGTCGAAATACTTACCGAAACGGCCGGTTTTTAGCTGCATATCACTGCCACAGCGGTCACACTCAAGTACTGGGCCGTCGTAGCCTTTAATGCGGAACTCGCCCTGCTCAACCACAAAACCTTCGCACGCTGGGTTGTTACCACACACGTGTAACTTACGTTCTTGGTCAATCAAGTAGCTGTCCATGGCCGTGCCACATTTCGGGCAACGTTTTTTGGCACGCAGCGCGAGTGTTTCCGCTTCATCGTCATCGTCTTTCACGCGCACCGCTTCTTCACCGGGTAACAGGTTCATGGTTTGCGTGCAGCGTTCTTTAGGCGGCAATTCATAGCCTGAGCAACCCAAGAACACCCCGGTTGAGGCGGTCCGAATACCCATAGGACGGCCACATTTCGGACACTTAATGTCGGTGAGCACCATTTGATTCGGGCGCATACCGCCCTCTTCTGGGGTCATTTCTGCTTGTTGTAATTTGGCACTGAAATCTTCGTAGAACTTATCTAACGTCGCTTTCCAATTGCGATTACCTTCAGCAATTTCATCCAACGCCTGTTCCATGTCAGCGGTGAAGCTGTAGTTCAGCAACCGAGGGAAATTATCCACTAAGCGGTCATTAACAATTTCACCCATTTTTTCGGCGTAAAAACGACGGCTTTCAACCCGCACATAGCCGCGGTCTTGAATGGTTGAAATAATTGAGGCATAGGTTGACGGGCGGCCAATACCGCGTTTTTCAAGCTCTTTCACCAACGAGGCTTCGCTAAAGCGCGCCGGTGGCTTGGTGAAGTGCTGTTGCGGGTCAAGCTGCTGCAACGCCAATACTTCACCTGGTTTTACGTCAGGCAGTGTGGCGTCTTCGTTGTTTTTAGAACCTGCTGGCGGTTGTACCTTAGTCCAACCAGCAAAACGCAACACACGCCCGCGAGCACGCAATTCATAGTCACCCGCCTGCACTGAGATGGTGGTGGCATCGTATTGCGCTGGGGTCATTTGGCAAGCAACAAACTGGCGCCAAATCAGCTCATACAAACGCTGCGCATCGCGTTCCATGTCTTTTAATTGTTCAGACTTTACCGTCACGCTAGAAGGACGAATGGCTTCGTGCGCCTCTTGCGCATTTTGCTTAGAGCCATAAACGTTTGGTTTGGCGGGCAAATAATCGCCACCGTAGTGTTTACCAATGTAGTCACGACAGGTTGCTACCGCTTCTTGGCTCAGGTTGGTTGAGTCGGTACGCATGTAGGTAATATGGCCCGCTTCGTACAAGCGCTGCGCTAGCATCATGGTTTTCTTCACACCAAAACCTAAGCGCGTACTTGCGGCTTGTTGCAAAGTCGAAGTAATAAACGGAGCCGATGGGCGGCTGCTGGTGGGCTTATCTTCGCGATCAATGACTTTGTATTGGGCATCCTTCAATAATGCCACAGCGGCGTCAGCAGCGGCCTTATCACCGATTTTTATGGCCTTGCCGAGGTGCTTGTGCACCTGCATGCGCAATTCGTCTTCGGCTTGCGTGTTTAAATCGGCAAAAATATCCCAGTATTCTTCCGGCACAAAAGCTTTAATTTCACGCTCGCGTTCAACCACCAAGCGGACGGCAACCGACTGTACACGGCCAGCCGACAGGCCGCGGGCAATTTTTTTCCACAACAGCGGCGACACCATAAAGCCCACAACACGGTCTAGAAAACGACGTGTCTGCTGTGCATTCACCCGGTCAACGTTCAATGCTGCTGGCTTTGAAAACGCTTCTTGAATCGCTTTTTTGGTAATTTCATTAAACACCACGCGCTGAAAGCGGCTTTCATCACCGCCAATTAACTCACGCAAGTGCCACGCGATCGCTTCCCCTTCGCGGTCCAAATCCGTTGCGAGGTAAATGGCGTCTGCCTTAGCTGCTAATTTTTTCAACTCAGCCACGACTTTTTCTTTGCCTGGCAATACTTCGTAGTGCGCTTCCCAACCATGCTGGGGGTCTATCCCCATACGCGCGACCAGCTTTTGGAATTCGCGTTCTTGCCGATACGCCTCTTTTTGCTCCGGCGACATTTTGCGAACTTCTGCTGGCGGTTTAGTTTTTACGGTGGCCGTCGAGCGCGTTGGCAGGTCACGAACGTGCCCCACACTGGATTTCACCACGAAATCATTGCCTAAATATTTATTAATTGTCTTCGCCTTGGCTGGCGACTCGACAATAACTAACGCTTTTGCCATGCGACTCTCTTTCTATCCGTAAGCTGTGGGATTCTTTTTTTAGATATATCTGTTCTATTCGTATGAAACAACCATTGAAAGCAAAAATCATAAAAATACGATTTTACCTCATATCCATGCAGTTTCGCAGCGCGACACTCATCAGGCCAGTAAAATCAAGGGGTTCAGCCCTTACACCAAAGCCAACTTGCGGGTATAATAGCCAACAAATAAAAGCTTGCAACTGCAATGGAGGTTATTTCCGCATGCGTCACTATGAAGTGAATTTCGATGGCCTAGTTGGCCCAACCCACAATTATGCCGGGCTGTCGTTCGGAAACGTTGCTTCATTAAGCAATGCAAAATCAACCTCAAGCCCAAAATCTGCAGCTTTGCAGGGCTTGGCCAAAATGAAAGCCTTGCACGACATGGGCATGGTACAAGGGGTACTCGCCCCGCAAGAACGCCCTGATGTTTCTACCTTACGCCGTTTAGGCTTTACTGGTTCAGATGGCGAGGTATTAGCCAAAGCTGCGCAACAAGCGCCGGAAATTTTTCAAGCAGTTTGCTCGGCCTCAAGCATGTGGACCGCAAATGCGGCGACTGTATCACCCGGTGCCGATACCGCCAACGGAAAAGTGCATTTTACGCCAGCCAATTTGACCAATAAGTTTCACCGTTCATTAGAACCGCAAACCAGTGGCCGTATTTTGCAAGCCATGTTTAACAATGGCCGCTACTTTGAGCACCACACCCATTTGCCAGACAATGAGCATTTCGGCGATGAAGGCGCAGCCAATCATACGCGCTTGTGCAGCAACTATGGTCACGCTGGGGTAGAAATTTTCACCTTTGGTCGCTATGCCTTTGACGGCAGCAAACCGGCGCCAAAAAAATACCCTGCTCGCCAAACCTTTGAAGCCTCACAAGCCATTGCCCGTTTGCATGGTTTGAGTGACGATAACACAGTGTACATTCAGCAAAATCCGGATGTGATTGATCAAGGCGTGTTCCACAACGACGTGATTGCCGTCGGTAATCAAAACGTGCTGTTTTACCATGAACAAGCGTTTTTAGACACCGAAGCGAAATTAGCTGAAATTCAGCGCAAGTTCGGCGACGAACCTGTGCATTTCATTGAAGTTAAAACCAGTGAAGTGTCGGTTGAAGATGCCGTGCAAACCTATTTGTTTAACACCCAGTTGCTAACGCTTGATAACGGCCACATGGCCATTATTGCGCCAACCGAATGTCAAGAAAACCCGCGCGTTGCCGCCTATTTGGCTGAGTTAGTTACGCGCAACACGCCGATTCGCCAAGTGCATTACTTTGACGTCAAACAAAGCATGCGTAACGGTGGTGGCCCAGCGTGTTTGCGTTTGCGCGTGGCGCTTAATGACACCGAGCTCGCAGCCGTGAACCCAGCCGTGGTGATGAACGAAACCTTGTTTGCACGTTTAAACCAATGGGTTGATAAGCACTACCGTGACGAGCTTAGCGTGGATGACTTGCGTGATCCACAATTATTAACCGAGTCCCGTACGGCATTAGACGAGCTCACGCAAATTCTTAAATTAGGCTCGGTATACCCGTTCCAGCTTTAAGTCTGCAGCAATAAAAAACGCGCATCAATTCAGCATTGATGCGCGTTTTTTTATGCCAACTCGCGAAGTTATTCGTCTTCGTTGTGCAGCTCTAAATTAGCGTCTTCACTTTGATCGCTGCCGTGGCGCGCTACATCGTTACGCGCAGCGTCTAAGCGATCAAGATAACTCTGATTAATGTCGCCGGTTATATACTGACCGTTAAATACCGAGGTTTCAAAGCGCTTAATCTCTGGGTTTTCTTGCTGTACCGCTGCAATCAAATCATCCAGTTCTTGATAAATAAGCCCATCGGCTTTAATTAAATCGTTTATTTCCGACGCCTCACGGCCATGGCCAATCAGCTCATTGGCACTTGGCATATCAATACCATAAACGTTCGGGAAGCGAATTTCTGGTGCTGCCGAGGCAAAGTACACCTTCTTCGCACCGGCTTCGCGCGCCATTTCTATAATTTGCTCAGAGGTGGTGCCGCGTACAATCGAGTCATCCACCAACAACACGTTCTTGCCACGAAACTCAGCGCTTATTGCATTCAATTTGCGGCGCACTGACTTACGGCGTTGCGTTTGCCCAGGCATGATAAACGTACGGCCAATATAGCGATTTTTCACAAACCCTTGGCGGTATGGCAAATCAAGCAGATTGGCCATTTCTAAAGCAATATCGCAGCTGGTTTCAGGAATTGGAATAACCACATCAATGTCTAAATGTGCGTAATCGCGTTTAATTTTTTCACCCAGCTTGCGGCCCATGTTCACGCGTGACGCATACACCGAAATTTTGTCGATAAACGAGTCTGGGCGAGCAAAATAGACATATTCAAATATACACGGGCAATGCTGCGGGTTATCCGCGCACTGGCGTGAAAATAACTCGCCATCTTCGGAAATATAGATAGCTTCGCCGGGTTCTACGTCACGAACATATTTAAAGCCGGTACCGTCTACCGCAACGCTTTCTGACGCCACAATGTATTCATTGCCTTGGGCTGTTTCGCGCATACCCAAAACCAACGGACGAATGCCCCAAGGGTCGCGAAATGCCACAATACCGTGCCCAATAATCATGGCCACGACAGCATAAGCACCGCGAATTTGACGATGCACGCGAGCTACCGTGGCAAATACGTCTTCTGGCGTTAAGCTTAAACTTTCTTGTTGATAGAGTTCGTGGGCAAAAACGTTAAGTAAAATTTCAGAGTCAGAGGTGGTGTTAATGTGGCGGCGGGCTTTGGCGAATAACTGTTCTTGCAGCTCTTGCGCGTTGGTTAAGTTGCCGTTGTGAGCCATGGCGATGCCAAATGGCGAGTTCACATAAAACGGCTGCGCTTCAGCGGAACTCGAGCTGCCTGCGGTTGGGTAACGTACATGACCAATGCCGATGCGCCCCTGTAAGCGATGCATGTGCCGCGTATGGAACACATCGCGCACCAAGCCGTTTGCTTTACGCAACCGCAAGGTGCCGTTATCGACGGTCATAATACCCGCGGCATCTTGACCACGATGCTGTAACATCGTTAAACCATCGTATAACGCCTGATTAACTGGGTCTTTACCAACAATTCCAACAATGCCACACATGAACTACAACCTCATTAAACACGTTCAGGTAAGAAACTTGACGTTTTCTGCAAGTACTCGAAAAACCATTCAATCACCACACCAAAATGTGGAATTAACAGTGAATCTGTCCACCAGGCTTCGTCTGAAAAACCGGTAAACGAATCCAAAAAGAACAACAGTGCTGCGACAATAAGCACACCGCGTAAAGCACCAAATACCGCACCGAGAACTTTGTCGGTGCCGCTTAACCCGGTGGTTTCAACAAGCCGGCCAATTAAATAATTCACCACAGCGCCAACAATGAGCGTTGCAACGAATAGCGCACTAACAGCAGCTGCATTACGCAACATTTCTTCTTCAATGCCGGTAAAATACACAGCAAGGTCTTGGTAAAACAATTTCGCGATAAAAAACGCGGCAATCCAAATAGCTAATGACAACGCTTCTTTGACAAACCCGCGGGTTAAACTAATGAGCGTTGATAAGCCAATAATCACTAAAATTGCAATATCTATCCAAAGCATGTGCTGCATTCCCTAGCAAGTTTAAATTTCGGGCGGATTGTACCAGAAAGCCTAGGTGTTTGCGCCAAAAAACTTCGCGCAACAGTCGGCTTCAAGTTACGGTTCATAGCGGCGTAATTGGCCATTGAGATTGGTTAGTTTATTCAGTTTGGGCAGCATTTGTTCTAGCTCAGACTTCACCAAACTGGGGCCGACTAATACCTTGCTCGCCGGGCCACTGCTGGTTTTAATCGGTTCAGCGTAGGCCGTATAACCCGCTTCACGCAGCTGTTTGAGTAAGCGCTCAACCGAAGCCTGATTGCTAAACACCCCCAATTGAATAACCCAACCTGGTTCGGTTACTGCGGCTTGGGTTGGCTTGCTTTGCTCAACCTCTTGCCGCGACTCGGCAATGTTTTGCTCGCTTAATTGTGGCGCTTCTTCGGCATCAATTTCGACCGTTTCAATGGTGTCGAGCGAAGGCGGTAAATCGCGAGCCGGAATGTCTTGCACTGCCTGCTCGGCCACCTCAACTTCTGGTTGCAAAGGAATGGTCTCAAACGACTCTTGCTGCTGCTGCGGTTTTCCGTCAAACAGCTCGGGCAGGATAATAACGGCAAGGGCAATAAGAATAATACTTCCGACTAAGCGATTCTGTAATTGCGAGGCCATGAATTACTCCGTGGTTGGAATTTTGCCTACAGTGTAAAACGAGCCGCACACCAATACTAGTGGCGGTTTCGCTTGTGGTTGTTGTTGCATGTGCGTAGCAGCATCTTGTTGCGCTTGCGCATAGGCTGCAGCAACGTTGTCAAAACAGCCTGCAACCTGTGCCTGCGCAGGCTTTTGCTCAACTAATTGTGAGCTACTGGCACCACGAGGCTCACGCAAGCTGGCAAAATACCACTGAGTTACCACAGGGGCCAAGGCTGCTAAAGTACCGGTGATATCTTTGTCATGCAACATACCCACCACTGCATACACCGGCCGTTGCGGATAACGCAAAGCAATCGCTTGGATTAAAAACTGCGCGGCATGGGGGTTATGCGCAACATCCAGTAGGCTATCAACCGGTTGTTGTGGGCCAGCAGCAATAAACTGCAGACGGCCGGGCTCTCGTGCCTGCGCTAAACCGGCGCGAATAGCTTTATCAGACACCGGCAGGTTACTGGCAGCAATTGCGGCTATCGCAGTGGCCGCATTGGGCAGCGGCAGCTGCGGCAGCGGTAAATTATTCAGCACCGTATCGTGGTTTCTAAATTGCCACGTCGTGTCTGTGGTCAGCCGGTAATGAAAGTCTTTCCCCACCAGCTGCAGTAATACGCCCTGCTGTTGTGCTGCGCTTGCCACTTCTGCTGGAAAATCAGGCTCGCCACAAATGGCTGGCCGGCCCGGGCGAAACACACCGGCTTTTTCGCGGGCAATACCGGTACGGTCACTGCCTAAAAAGCCAATATGATCAATGCCGATGCTGGTCAGCAAGGCCACGTTTGCGTCAACAATATTTACCGCGTCAAGGCGCCCGCCTAGGCCGACTTCAAGTATCCAGGCATCAAGCTCATGCTGCTGCATTAAATACAGGGCGGCTAAGGTACCGAACTCAAAATAGGTTAAAGAGATATCGCCCCGTGCTTGCTCTATAGCAGCAAACGCGGCCACATGGTCGGCATCGGCCAGCATATTGCCATTTATACGCACACGTTCATTGTAAACATTCAAATGTGGGGAAATATAAACGCCGGTTTGGTAATCCGCTTCGCGCAGCATGGTTTCTAGATAGCGCACACTCGAACCCTTGCCGTTCGTGCCGGCAACAGTGAATACTTCTGCATGGGTTTGAGTTAATTGCAGGCGCTCGGCAACCGCACGGACGCGATCAAGCCCCATATCAATAGCACTGGGGTGCAGCTGCTCTAAATAAGTCAGCCAGGCATGAAGCCCGGCTGATTGAGAAGGAGGCGAGAGACGGGCCATGGGTTAATATTCGTCAGCAACGGCCGGTAAATGTTGGAACTTCGCCAACAGTGCTGCAATGCGGTTACGCATTTGGCGCCGATCGACAATCATGTCAACTGCACCGTGGTCGAGCAAGAACTCAGCGCGCTGGAAGCCTTCTGGCAAGGTTTCCCGAACAGTTTGTTCAATAACACGTGGCCCCGCGAAACCAATCAGTGCTTTCGGCTCAGCAATATTAATATCGCCTAGCATGGCTAAACTGGCTGACACCCCACCCATGGTTGGGTCGGTAAGCACAGAAATAAACGGAATGCCCTCTTCGCTCATACGCGCCAAAGCTGCTGAGGTTTTCGCCATTTGCATCAGCGACAACAGCGCTTCTTGCATACGCGCACCGCCTGAAGCAGAAAAGCAAATTAACGGAATGCGTTCGCGCAAGCACACCTCGGCCGCTTTAACAAAGCGAGCGCCGACAACAGACGCCATTGAGCCACCCATAAATTCAAATTCAAAAGCAACAGCCACCACTGGCATGCCCTTGAGGCGACCTTTTTGGGCAACTAAAGCGTCTTTTTCACCGGTCGCTTTTTGTGCCGCAGCAATACGGTCTTTGTATTTTTTTGAGTCGCGGAATTTCAGCACGTCTTTAGGTTCAAGATCTGCGCCAATTTCTTCACCGCGCCCGTCATCCAAAAAGTTCTTGAGTCGAAGGCGAGCAGATACACGCATGTGATGATCGCATTTAGGGCAGACATTGAGGCTACGCTCTAAGTCAGCGCTATATAAAATAGCATCACAACTGGTGCATTTCGCCCACACCCCTTCCGGGATGTTCCGACGTTTATTGCTTTTTGGCTTTGCAAGAATTCGCTCTATCCAGCTCATAAATTTCCGTCATTAACTCATTCGTTAGGGTGGCTATTAAAGCACATTCATCGCCATCAGTTTAGCAAAAAGTGGTCTTATAAGTCAGGTGCCATTGTGGGTTAAGTGTCTGGTAACCACAGCGGGCCCGGGGCCATTTGCGGTAACTGATAGTGCTCGGGGTAGTCTACTTGTACCAAATACAGGCCTTCTGCTTTGGCGGTCGCGGCAGCTTGAGTACGGTCGCGCGTTGCTAGCAAGTCACCAACCCAAGTTACCGGTTGTTGCCCTTTACCTATTTCTAGCAAGCTACCAACAATATTACGCACCATATGGTGCAAAAAGGCATTCGCGGCAATATCCACCACCACAAAGTCACCACTGCGTGTCACTCGAATGTGAGTTATGCAGCGGTTTGGTGAGTGAGACTGGCACTGCGCGGCGCGAAATGCACTGAAATCATGTTCGCCAAGCAAAGCCTGAGCCGCCTCATGCATCCGTGCTGCATCAAGGGGCTGATGGTAATGGCTTAAACCGCGCCCAAGAATAGCTGGGCGGCGCTTCTGGTTGGCAATGATATATCGGTAGCGGCGCCCCGTTGCGCTAAAGCGTGCATTAAAGTCATCGGCAACTTCACGCGCCCAACGCACCGCAACTGAGTCGGGCAAGTTGCTATTAACGCCCATCGTCCAAGCCGGCATTGCGCGCGGATTGTGACAGTCAAAGTGCACAACTTGCCCTGTTGCATGTACCCCGGCATCGGTACGCCCTGCACAGGTAACTTCTACCGGGTGGTTGGCCACTTTACTCAGCGCTTTTTCGAGCACCTCTTGCACACAGACAACTTCTCGTTGCCGCTGCCATCCAAAATACTGACTACCGTCGTATTCAATACCAAGCGCAATGCGCGTACTACTCATTAATGGCCCTGTTCGTCTAATTTTTGCAACAACATGGCTGCTTCGCGCTTCGCATCTTCGTCGTCAGTTTGGTTTACTTTTTCTAGTTCAGCGCGCGCTAGCTCATACTCGTCAAGCTCCATGTAAGCTCGCGCTAAGTCTAACATGCCTGATGGGGTTTCTTCATCATCAAGCTGCCCGGCTTCACGCTCAAACCGAGGGCTATCAAAATCGGTATCTTCGTTGTCCGCATCGGCCAGCAGATCGTCAATTTCTAAATAGCCTTCGTCGGTGTCTTGTGCGTTATCTTTGTCGTCATCGCTAACGCTTTCGGTGGTTAAACCTTCCAAATCCAAGTCGTCTAAATTAATGTCTTCAAACTGCTCTAGCTCAACCGTATCATCGGTAGTCGATGACGTTGGTTGGTCGACCACAAAGTCTAAACTCATATCTTCGTCGTCTGCTGTTGGCTCAGCTTGTTTCTGTGCTGGCTTCTCGGCCGGCTCCTCAGAAATATCGGTGGCCGCTGGCTCTGGGTCAACCGAAAACTCCAAACTGTTATCCAGTTCTGGCTGTGGCTCTGGTTCAGGCTGTGGCTCAGGCTGCGATTCTGCTTCTGGCTCTGGCGCAATCGTTTCTTCAACCTGAGCTTCCGTTGCCTCTTCCTCAAAGCTTTGACTCAACAACGTATCTAAATCAGCTTCCTCGGTGTCTTCTTGCGACGCTGCTTCGTTCGCTTGCTCGTCTTGGCCTAGGCTCTCAAGTTCATTATCTAGTTGCTCGGCCTCGTTTACCGCAGCCATATCGTTGGCTTGTTCGTCAATATCAACCGCATCGTCAATGCGCTCAAACTCTGGCATATCGGCTGCTTCTTCAGCGGCCGCCGCTTGCTCGGCTTCTTCGTAAGCACTGAGTGTTTGCGGCTCTTGGTTGGCCTCTTCGTTTTTATCTTTTTCCGCCGCTTGCAGCGCACCATTGTATGGGCCCAAGTGCTCGCGGTTTAGGCGGCGAACATAAAGCACGTACCAAATAATTGTGGCTAACAATAACGGAATTAAAATGGCCAAGGTTAACTGGAATGGCTGCATCAACCACTCTAAAAAAGCATCAAAGTCAGATTGTTTTTTGCGTTTTACAACAGGTTTTGCGGGTTGCTCTGCAGCTGGCTGTGCAGCTTCTGGCTGTGTGGCGGCAGGTTGCTGTGTAGCAGCCTGTGCCTGCTGTTTAGCAAGCGCCTCACTGTCACTCACATCAGGCGTGGTTTCTGCCTGTGCTGTTGGCTCACTTTGCTCAACCGTTGCAACTGACGCGCTTGCAGGCGCGTCATCACCTTGCTCTGAGGTAGCGTTTGTTGCTGCTATTTCAGCGGCAATTTGCTCTTGCAAATTATTTTCGGCAACTTGCTCAGCGTTCACCTTTTTCTGTAACGCGTCCAATTCCCGGGTTACTTCATCTAGGCGTGACTGCAAGGTTGCGTTTTCGGTGTTTAGGCGTTCAATTAAGGCTGTTGACTCTGCCAGTTGATCGCGCAGGCGCGTTAATTCTTCAACGCTAAAAGACACTGAACCGCTGGCGTTTTCTGCCTCTGTCGAAGCGGCCGTCGCGGAAGTCGTCGTTGTTTCAACAACCGTTGTAGTGCTTGGCGTTGACTTGGGTGAAGTTTCGGGCTGAGTACTTGTTGAGGAGCTCGGCTCAGCGACTTCTGCCGCTGCCGGTGAAGACTGCGCAGCCATGGCTTTCTTGTCACCAAGCGCCTGCTGCGCTTCTTTTGGCACCTTCAAATAGAAGCCGTCCATCATGCGGTCAGCGCGACCATCGATGAAGACTTCAGGGTTTAGCTCAATGAACAGGTCCATCATTTCGTACACGCTCAGGTCACTTTTATCGCCGTAGTACATGGCGATAGACCACAAGGTGTCCGATGAAACAATTGGACCAAAACGGTCAGGCTGCCACCGTGATGTTGCTTGCCCTTGCATCATCAAAGTGGCACTGGTTTTTACAAAACTCGCATCGGCAGTAATCATCACCGACGAGCCAAGAGCCAATGCTACACCGGCTGCTAGTGCCAAGGTATTCCGTTTCATTGAGCTGGTTCCCTCTATCTAATCGTTATAATTATCGGTACCGCATTGAAAGAACAATCAATTTACATATAGTCGCGAATTAAATGTTCTGCAATCTGAATACTGTTTGTTGCCGCACCTTTTCGTACATTATCTGCGACAACCCATAAATTTAACCCTTGTGGGTGCGAAATATCATTGCGTACGCGGCCCACAAATACGTCATCATGCCCTGCGGCGTTGCCAATTTGCGTTGGAAAATCTGCGTTGTTGTCCAACAACACAACCCCTGGCGCATTGCGCAACAGTTCTTTCGCCTGCACCGCATCAAGTGGCTGCTGCGTTTCAATGTGAATCGCTTCGGCATGGCCAAAAAACACCGGCACCCGCACCGCGGTAGCGTTTACGCGAATATCTGGGTCACCAAATATTTTCTGCGTTTCCCACACCATTTTCATTTCTTCTTTGGTGTAGTCGTTATCTAAAAATACATCGATTTGCGGTATGCAGTTGAAGGCGATTTGGCGGCTAAAGTTTTCAACTTCCACCGGGCGGCCATTCAACAGCGCAGCCGTTTGCTGCGCTAATTCGTCCATCGCTTCTTTACCAGCTCCCGAAGTTGACTGGTAGGTAGCTACGTTAATACGCTCAATACCTACGGCGTCATGAATAGGCTTAAGGGCAACCAACATTTGTATGGTTGAGCAATTCGGGTTGGCAATAATATTGCGGTTACGAAAGTCGGCCAATGCATGGGCGTTCACTTCTGGCACAACCAACGGAATATCTGGCTCGTAGCGAAATTCAGAGGTGTTATCAATAACAATACAACCGGCATCGGCCGCACGCGGTGCATAGGTACGCGAAATGGCGCCACCAGCCGAAAAGAAACCAAGTTCAGCTTGGCTCCAATCAAAGGTGTCAGCATCGAGTACAGTAATTTCTTCGCCACGAAACTTGACGGTAGAGCCCGCTGAACGACTACTCGCCAACGGAAATAACTGGGCAACCGGAAAATCCCGTTGCTCTAAAATTTCGATCATATGCTGGCCAACCAGACCAGTGGCTCCAAGTACCGCTACGTTATACGCACGTGACATGACTACTCCTGAATGCGTTGAAATTACTTTCGTGAAAAACTAAAGCCGAGAAAAACTAAAGCTAAGTTGCGACAAACGTTGCTGCCAATCGCTATCGGCTAACCAGTCGCCGCCGTGCACTTGGCCACAGCTTAATTCTGGCCGTGCTTGGTAGGCTTTACGCAGCGCATCAAAACTCGCGCTGTCGCTCACTTGGTCGCGCAACTGTTTGTCATCATTGCGTATATCATAAATGCCGCGCACCCAAGATGCTAGCATTTGCCACGTTGGTGCCTGAGCTTGTTGCCAAAGCCACGGCGCAATGGCTTGTGGCCACGGCTGTAATAACGCATTTAATGGCGGTAATTGCCATGAATGATTGCGGCCAAAAGCAAACTGCAGCCATTTTTCAAACAACTGTAAGCTACCACCTACTTTACCGGCTAAACTGTGGCCTGCAATATGCGCAGTGGCATAGTGCAGCCATGGTAATAATTGATGATTAATTTGCGGTTCGTGCTCCCACACGTCAAGCACCACATGCAACGCCTGTTGGCGCTGCATGGCCTGCAACAAGGCTTGCTCCGCTACGACGGCCCCACGGCTGGCATTAATCAATAAGCACCCAGCGGCTAACTGCTGAATATTTTTCGTATTGATTAAATGCCGAGTTGGAAATTCACCGCGAGTGGTTAGCGGCACATGCAACGAAATCACCGCGCTGTTAAATACGCGTTGCCAGTTGTTATGCACAAATTTAATGCCCTGCGCATGTAGCGGTGGGTCATAGTAATGCACGTTCAGGCCTAAGCCTTGCAAACGTTCACCAGCCGCACACCCTGTGTGGCCAGCGCCCACAATAGCAACCTCGCCTTGCGGCAGCTGGTTGCGTTCTAATGCGAAGTTTGCGACGGCACTGGCAACGTAGTCACCAACGGCGCGCGCATTCACCCCTGGGGTTGACGCAAAAGTAACCCCAGCCGCGGCACATGCGCCAGCGTCAACATGTTCTGTACCAATGGTTGCGGTACCTAACCAACGTAACTTTGGGGCTTGTTGCAGCAGGGTGTCGTCAACTCGGGTAATAGAGCGAATCATCAACACATCAGCTGCAGACAGCTGTGCTGCAGAGGGTTGACGACCTTGAAAGGTAGACAGCGTTAAAGCCATACCTTGCGCTTGCAGGTGTTCAACCAATACCGCAACTTGCGGCATTGAGGCGTCTGCCAAAATATGCATTGAGTTAATCTTCATTGCGATGGACGAGTTGTTAAAGAGCATACAACAAAAAGGTGCGACAATGCGCACCTTTTTACCATCGTTTAGTAGACGAGGATGTTAATTTTATTGATATTTACGCAAAACTAACGTTGCGTTCGTACCACCAAAACCAAAGCTGTTTGACATGACTGTGGTGAGCTGAGCTTGCTGTGGTTCACGCACAATGTTCATGCCTTCAGCTGCTGAGTCAAGCGTTTCAATGTTGATGGAAGGTGCCACGAAACCGTGTTGCAACATCAGCAATGAATAAATGGCTTCATGCACACCGGCTGCACCTAATGCGTGCCCTGTCATCGCTTTGGTCGCGCTGATATAAGGTGCTTGCCCACCAAACACTTCACGAATAGCCTCAAGCTCTTTGGTGTCGCCCACCGGCGTTGAGGTGCCGTGTGTGTTCAAGTAATCAATTGGCGTATCGCAGGTTTCCATCGCCATCTTCATACAGCGAACAGCACCTTCGCCTGAAGGCGCAACCATGTCGTAGCCGTCTGAGGTAGCACCATAGCCAACAATTTCGGCATATATAGTTGCACCACGCGCCAATGCGGTTTCAAGTTCTTCAATAACCAAAATACCGCCGCCGCCTGCAGGCACAAAGCCGTCGCGATCAGCGTCATAGGTACGTGAGGCTTTGCTTGGCGTGTCGTTGTATTTGGTGCTGAGTGCACCCATGGCATCAAATTCCATGCCCAAGGTCCAATGCAGCTCTTCACCGCCACCGGCAAATACACGGTCTTGCTTACCGAATTGAATTAATTCTAAGGCATGACCAATACAGTGAGCCGAAGTCGCACACGCTGAACTAATTGAATAGTTCACGCCTTTAATTTCAAATGGGGTTGCTAAACATGCAGACGTGGTAGACGCCATGCAACGTGGCACCATGTATGGACCTACGCGCTTCACGCCTTTTTCGCGCATAATGTCGGCCGCAGCAACTTGGTGTTCACCCGAGGCGCCGCCCGAACCCACCACTAAACCGGTACGAGGGTTTGACACTTGCTCATGGGTTAAACCTGCGTCTTCAATGGCTTGCGCCATGGCCATGTAGGCATAAGCGGCTGAATTGCCCATAAAGCGCAAGGCTTTACGATCAATATGGTCAGCTGGGTTAGCTCGCACTGGCCCCCACACCTGACAACGTAGCCCCATGTCGGCAAATTCTTGCGAGAATTCGATGCCCGAGCGTCCTTGTTGCAACGACTCCAACACCTCTTGTTTGTTCACGCCGATACTGGACACAATGCCCATACCGGTAATCACTGCTCTTCTCATTCTCATATCCTGTCTTGCTGAGCGCTGATGTATGGTAGCTTACTTAATTAAAAAAGTGGTCTGCTTTCCGTCATTTTAACGAAATATTGTTACACTAATTCGATACAATATCGCGCATAATTTTTTATAACTAATTTAACCAAATGAGTTAATCACCTGTGAAAGCGCCTGACAAAGCCCATATTCGTTTTAATGAATTTAATTTGCCGGTCTCTACTGAGTTCGACGATATTTATTTTAATAATGAAAATGGCCTTGCCGAAAGTCGTTACGTGTTTCTTCAGCATAACGATCTGCCCGAGCGCTGGCAAACTCATTCGCACTCGGCATTTCGTATTGCTGAAAGCGGTTTTGGCACCGGGCTTAACTTTTTAGCCAGTTGGGCGCTGTTCGCCGAGCTGGCGCCAAGCACCATGCGCTTGCACTTTGTGTCATTTGAAAAATACCCGTTAGCGCCAGCTGATATGGCGCGTGCTTTGCAGCACTTTCCTGAGCTAGCGGCTTATGCCCAGTTATTGATTAACGCCTTGCCAAGCCCTCATGCTGGGTGTCATCGCCTACAATTTGATGATGGCCGCGTTACCCTCGACTTATGGTATGGCGATATTCACGACCAACTACCGCAGTGGCTACCTCATGCCACGAATACCATTGATGCGTGGTTTCTTGACGGTTTTGCGCCAGACAAAAACCCGCAAATGTGGCAACCAGAGTTATATCGTGCCATGGCTCGAAGTTGTCGCGAGCATGGCAGCTTCGCCACCTTTACCGCTGCTGGAGCCGTGCGCCGCGGCCTGCAAGAGGCTGGCTTTGCGGTTAAAAAAGTTAAAGGTTTTGGCCGTAAACGCGACATGCTACGTGGCGTGGTGAGCACCGAACAAACGCAGTCTGCACCGCGTAGCTTGAGCGACAACAGCAACTCAGCTGCCGCGCCAGTAACCATTATTGGCGGAGGTATTGCCGCAGCGTGCTTGGCTTGGTCGTTGTGTCGGCGTGGTTTTAGCGTCGAGTTACTCACCACTGGCCTTGCAAATGGTGCTTCAGGCAACGCGCAAGGTGCCGTTTATCCGCTGCTGCACGCCGAGTTAAGCCCCCTCAGCGAGTTTTTCTTAGGTGCTTTTGATCATGCGCGGCAGTTTTATCAGCAACACAGCTCGCTATGGCACGAAACCGGCGTGGTGCAATTGGCGTTTAATGCCACGCGCCAGCAACGCCATGACAAAATTATTGCTAGCGGCATTTACCACGACAGCTTAGTGCGCGAGCTTGATAGCGCCGCCACGCAAGCACTATGGAACGCGCTTCCTGCGCAGCCTGCCTTATTGTACCCGCGGGCTGGTTGGGTGCCGCCAGAAAAATTAGTTCAGCAATTATTTGCCGCTTGTGGGAATAAGCTTCGAGTGACAACCTGTGCGCCAATAACAGCAATGAAACCGGAGCATGATGGTTGGCAACTTAGCGCTGCAGATGGGTCACACTACCATGCACAAACCGTTATTGTTGCGGCCGGTGCCGGCAGCAACACCCTGCTCGCACCATGGCAGCTAAATTTTCAAAACGTTCGCGGCCAAGTGACTCAGGTGCAAGCAACCGAGATTAGTTCGAACTGTCACTTGGTGGTTTGTTATAAAGGCTATTTTACCCCGCAGGCCAATGGGTTGCATTGCGTTGGCGCTACCTATGCGCGCGAACGCGCCGGTCTTGAGTTTGACGCGCAACAGCAACAGCCCACCCATAGCGCGGACACCGCAGAAAACTTAGCAACCTTACAAGATAACCTACAACAGCCATGGACCGCGCAATTAACCGCGGTTAGCGACCGTGCGGCACTACGCCACACCACCCGCGATCATCTGCCTGCCTGCGGTTGGCTTACGGATAACTTAGGCGTATTAGGTGGCTTAGGCTCACGCGGATTCACCAGTGCTCCACTCTGTGCTGAAATTCTAGTGGGGCAGTTGCTAAACGAACCGTTGCCGCTTGGGGCTAGCTTGTTGGCTCGGCTTGCGCCGCAGCGTCTGCAAGACGTTGCAACATAGCCTGAATATGCACCATGTCGGCCGGCGCTAGTTCATGTTTCGCATGCTCAACAGAAGCCTGCACCGCTGGCAGTACAGCGCTTGTTTGCGCCGCGTCATTGAGTTCAAGTTGGGCTACCACTAAATCAAAGTGGCCGCGCAAATAGCCGCTGGCAAAAAGCTCGTCATCAGAACCTTCGGTAACCGCTTGATCAAAAACGGTTTCGAGTGCTTGCACATAATCATTGAACGCCGCTGATGCCATAACCCAAGTTTTCCTTCTGTTTACTGTTTGATATCAAGGTGGCAAGCATACCATAAAGCGGTTTTTTTCTGATACACTAGCGCCTTCGTTAATCCACCAAAACTTGATCGCACAGTGATATCAACCATGACGTTACGAATCGGTTTATTTTACGGCTCAACCACCTGTTTTACCGAAATTGCGGCAGAAAAAATTCAAGCGCAATTTGCCCCCGGTGAAGTTGAGTTATTTAACATTAAAGATGTGCCGCTAAAGCAAGCCGAACAGTTTGATGTCATCATTTTCGGTTTATCAACCTGGGACTTTGGCGAAATTCAAGAAGACTGGGAAAGCCATTGGGACGACATTGCTACGTTAAACTTAAACGGCAAAATTGTGGCGTTATTCGGCATGGGCGACCAAGTGGGCTACACCGACTGGTTTCAAGACGCTTTGGGCATGTTGCACGACGAGCTGGCTGCAAACAGCGGCACCCAAGGCTGTATTCGCATTGGCTTTTGGCCGAATCAGGGTTATGACTTCGCCGCCTCAAAAGCGCTCATTGCCGACGGCGAGTTCTTTGTTGGCCTAGCCCTTGATGAAGACAGCCAGTACGAATACAGCGAAGAACGTATTCAAAAATGGTGCGACCAACTTAAAGCAGAGCTTGCCAGCGTTTAATCTCGGCCATTTGTTCGGCCTCGTTAAAACGCTGCGCCGGCGAGTGCCCCCACACGGGGCCTGGCCATGCGGGGTCGCCTTCAGCACGCATGACCAAATGCACATGTAATTGGCTAACCACGTTACCCAATGCACCAACATTCAGCTTGTTGCCTCGCCCATGGGTTTTCAGTAATTGCGCTGCTTGTTGTGTTTCCTGCGCCAGTTGTTGCTGTTGTGCCAAGGGCAAATCAAGAAATTCGACACAGTGCGGCACTTTGGGCACCAACATAAACCAATCATAACGTTGGTCATCAAAGCGTCTTAGCTCGCACAATGGCCACTGCGCCAACACAAAACTATCGGCCCCTAAACGCGAATCCACCGTGAATTTTCCACCGCCAACCGCGCCGACGCTATCTGCCCCATTACTTTGTGGTGCGAGTTTGTTATAACGAGTATTAAACATGGGCCGTGTCCATTAAATTTGTCTTTAACTTTTGTCGAAAGACTAAGTGAGTCGTTAACATGCTACGTTTTGTCTTTTTAGCTTTTATCGGTTGTTATCTGGCCGCGAGCCAGCTGGCACTTGCCGCTCCCGCTGCTGCGCAAGCTGAAGCCGCAAACTCTGCAGTTGCTGAGTTTACTGCCAAGCTGCAAGCACATGAAGGTTTTTTCACGTTTTATCACGATCAAGCCAATGGCAAGATCTACCTGCAAGTGCCACGCCAGTCAGCGACAAACCAAGCACAATTTATTTTCCAGACTAGCCTACCCTGGGGGCTTGGCTCAAACGATATCGGTTTAGATAGAGGGCAGCTTGGTGCCACACGACTGGCAAGCTTTTTAATTGAAGGCAACAAAGTGTTGCTGATGCAGCACAACACGCAATTTCGTGCCAATACCGACAACGCTGCCGAGCGAGCCAGTATTAAGGAAGCATTTGCCGACTCGGTCATTGCTGGCTTTGAGGTGGTCGCCGCTGATGCCCAGCATGTACTTATTGACTACACCCCATTTTTATTAAGCGACACCCACGGTGTCACAAAGCGTCTGCGCGACACCAAGCAAGGCCAATACCGCTTAAGCAGCGATAAATCGGTGATTTATCCGCAGCGCAGCAAAGCCTTCCCAGACAATACTGAGCTAGAGGCCAAAATTACGTTTAGCGGCGAAGGTACGGGCAACTTTGTGCGCAGCGTGGCCGCCGACGCCGACCATGTGACGCTGCATTTGCATCACTCGTTTATTCGCTTGCCTGACGACAACTACACGCCACGTAAATTTCACCCGCAAAGTGGGTTTTGGGCAGAAAGCCATTACGATTACGCGGCGCCATTAGGTGAGCCGCTGCAAGTACAATACATACCGCGCCACCGTTTAAGCAAAGAACAACCCATTATTTATTACCTAGACCCTGGCGTGCCAGAGCCGGTGAAAACGGCATTGCTTGAAGGTGGCCGCTGGTGGGCCGAAGCCTTTGCCGCCATTGATTACCCAGAAGGCTTTCAAGTGCGTGAATTACCTGCCAACGCAGACCCCATGGACGTACGCTATAACGTGATTCAATGGGTACATCGCGCCACTCGTGGCTGGTCATATGGCTCATCAATTATTGACCCTCGCACCGGCGAAATTATCAAGGGCCATGTCACGCTCGGCTCGTTGCGGGTGCGCCAAGACATGCTTATTGCACAGGGCTTGCTTGCGCCCTATGCCGCTGCCTCAAAAGCACAGCAACAGCAATTAGAGCAAGCCATTGAAGCCATGGCACTGAACCGCATTCGCCAACTTTCGGCCCATGAAATTGGCCACACCCTAGGTATTGCCCATAACTTTGCAGCCAGCGCCAATGACCGCTCGTCAGTCATGGACTACCCACATCCATTTGTGACCATTGACACGCAAAGCGGCAAACTGAAACTCAATGACGCCTATACCAATCGTATTGGCCTGTGGGACATGCAAGTGGTCGCTTATGGTTATGGCAACGGTGACCTAAACCAAGTACTCGCTCAAAACAAGCGTTTGGGGTTACAGTTTATTTCTGACCGCGATGCGCGTGCCGCCGGCGGCGCACACCCCGATGCACACTTATGGGATAACGGCAGTGACGCGGTCACCGAGCTTGAACGATTACTGGCTGTACGACAAACCGCCTTACAACAATTTGGCTTAGGCAACCTTGCCAATGGCCGCCCGTTGAGCGAGCTTCGAAACGTGTTGGTGCCGGTGTACTTGTTGCACCGCTATCAAGCCGAAGCCGCAGTAAAAATGCTGGCCGGCATGCATTATGACTACGCGGTAAAAAGCGCTGAAAGTAAGGCGGTGCAAACGCGTCCGGTGAATGCTTCGCAACAGCAGCGGGCGCTGCAAGTACTCAGCCATACCCTTAGCGCCAAAACACTGGCTCTGCCTGAGCACCTGCACAGCCTATTGCTACCTTCGGCATACGGTGAAGGCTATGACCGTGAACGCTTTAGTGGCCTAACTGGGGTGACTGTCGATACCGACACCATGGCCGCAAGTGCGGCACGGTTTGTACTCGACTTAATGTTGCACCCACAACGTTTAGAGCGCTTACAACAACAACATAGCCGTGACGCTGCTATTCCTAATGTAGCTAAGGTTTTGAATGCTATTGCCGAAGCCGCCATTCAACCGGCACACAGCAACAAAGCCAGCAGCTTGCAACAACGTTTAGCATTTGAAAGTTTAGGGGCGGTGGTACGTGCGTATCAGCATGACAATAGCAGCGCCGCAGTCAAAGCAGCTCTTTATAGCTTTTTGCAGCGTCAGCAACAGCAATGGCAACAAGCCGCGCCTTCAGCACACAAGGACTATGCAGTGTTTGCATTAAAACAGTGGGCAGATGGTAAACCGTGGCCAGTACAACCGGCCCCGGCATTACCACCTGGCTCGCCTATTTAGGCGAGCCTTGTTTGCAGGTGATTAATCAAGTTTCGAAAAGAAGCTCTCTGGCAACCAGCGTGGGCGTTCCGCTTGGTTGGCAATCTCTTCACCAATTTGATAGTTAATATTGGTAAAGGTGACACCGGCTTCGTAATTAATCGGTAAGTCGGGTTGATCACTTGGGCGGTGATAGTGCTCAGCAAAGAATTTACCCCATACTTCACCGCCGTCTTCACCTTCAGTTTTTGAGGTGAAACCCGTCATCAAGAATACCGCCGGTACGCCTTTTTTCACAAACGGATAATGGTCTGAGCGAGTGAAAATAGCCTGTTCTGGCATTGGGTCAGCACTGAGCTCAATACCAAACTCACCGGCAGCACGCGCGACTGAAGCCCCCAAGGTTGAGTGGGTAGAACCAAACGCAATCACATCCGCAAAATCGTACAACAACACCGGCATATCTAGGTTAACGTTAGCTACGATTTGGCTTAGCGGCACCGTTGGGTGGTGTGCAAAGTAATCTGCGCCCAATAACCCACGCTCTTCCGCGGTTACCGACAAGAACATAATTGAACGCTTCGGTTTTACACCACTTTCCACAAACATACGCGCGGTTTCAAGCATGACAGCAACGCCAGAAGCGTTATCCATTGCACCGTTATTAATGTGGTCGTCTTGGCTTAAGTCTTTGGTCACGCCAATATGATCAGAGTGCGCGGTGTACAACACATATTCATTCTTTAAGTTGTCGTCGCTACCGGGCAATACCGCCGCCACATTCGGGCTTGAGATTTCTTCATGACGCGAAGAACGTTGTAAGCGAGCACTTACCCCAAGGTCAAAACCTTTTGGCATGTCGCCGGCTTCAAGTTGCGCGTAAATGTCCGCTAACTTAACAGGCGCATTCACAAACAGTTGCTCGGCCGCATCGGTGTTCACATAAGCTGACGCGGCCATATTTTTATACAACACATTCGGTTCGCCGTTTGGCTGCAACCAACGTACGCTTGGCGCGCGCTGATACATAATACTAACTTCAAACGGACGTACTTTTTCCCGTGCAGGCGTATGTAACGTAATAATACCTACCGCGCCGCGTTCAGCCGCAAATTTTGCCTTGCTACTGTTTAAATGGGCGCCTTCTTCACTTGGTAAATGCTCAGGACGGCCGGTTGCCATCACCACAATTTTGCCTTCTACATCAAGGCCAGCGTAGTCATTAATATCAAAAGCTTCAGATACCAACCCATAGCCAACAAACACGAGTGGCGCTTCGACATCGTCATGCTCGCTATAAGCGCTTGGCCCAGTAATGAACTGCTTAGGGTAGTCTAATTCAATGGTGTCTTCGCCAGTTGTTAATGTGAACGACGCACTATTTTCTTCCAAGTAACTGCGACGAAACTTGATCCGTTGAAAATAGGTGCCATCATCGCCCGCAGGCTCAAGACCTAAGGCTTTAAATTCTGCCGCAATGTATTTCGCAGCAATTTCATGGCCACGGCTACCCGTGTCACGGCCTTCTAGGTCATCACTGGCCAAAAACTCAAGGTGCGCCTGCAAAGCAGCAGCGTTGGCACTCGCCTCATTCGCTGCCGGCTGCGCGCTCTCACCGCACGCAGACAAACTCAGCGTCAGAGCAAGCACACCAAAAACAGAAGAAAATCGCATAATAAACATCCAATTAGTTTGAAAACGAATAAAAATCCGAGTCAGTTTACCCAACTCCCCTATTGCGAGCCATAGCAAACTGCGTTATTGTTATATTATAACATTACACAACAACTCATTCGGTTGCGGAGATTCATGGGTATGGTATCGCAGTTTCGTAAAACCCCATTGGCTTTATTGGTAACAAGTTTTGTCAGTCTGTCTGTTGCACATGCAGACGAACAACTGCAGGCCCATGAACACGGTGACACTGAAATTATCACCGTGACGGCCAGTCCATTAGAGCGCACGGCTTTAGAGTCGTCACAACCGGTGACCGTGTTGGCTGGCGACGCCCTACGCGAGCAGCAGGCTCACACCCTTGGCGAAACCTTAGCCCAACAACCAGGCATTAACGCAACGCATTTTGCCGGTGTGGCCAGCAGCCCAATTGTGCGTGGCCTCGACGGCCCTCGCGTGAAAGTGTTACAAAATGGTCTCGATAGCGGCGACGCATCACGTGGTTCACCTGACCACGCAGTCACGACAGAAACCTCGGTGGCCGAACAAATTGAAATCTTCCGCGGCCCAGCCACTTTACTCTACGGTTCTGGCGCCATTGGCGGTGTGGTTAACGTGGTTGACAACCGCATTGCCAGCCAAGCAGTTGGCGGTTCACGCGGCTATTTCAATACCGCATTCAATAGCGCAAGCAACTCTCGCGAAGGCTCGATTGGTTTCAGCGCTGATCATAAAAACACTGTGTGGCACCTTGATGCGTTTAAACGCCGTAGCGACGACTATGACGTGCCAATGTTTACCAACGACGAAGGCGAACAAACCGATCACATCGCCAATAGCTTTGTGGATGCGCAAGGCGCAAACATTGGCGTTAGCTACTTATTTGACAGTGGTTACCTCGGTGTTTCTTATGGTCGTTTAGAGCAACAATACGGCATTCCAGGCCACGGGCACGGTGCGCACGAAGAAGAAGCCCTTGAAGAAGCGGGCCCTTTTGCTGATATGTGGCAAAATCGCATTCAAGTGCAAGGCGCATGGCAGCAACCTTTCGCTGGCATTGAAAAAGCCAGCTTGCGGTACGGTTTTACCGACTATCAGCTCCAGGAAATAGAAGACGGTTTACCGAGTACAACCTTTACCAATCGCCAGCACGAACTGCGCATTGAGCTAAACCACGCGCCACTAGCGAATTGGCAGGGCGCGCTTGGCTATCACTTTATGACGCAAGATCAAAACGCCTTCGGCGAAGAGGCCTACACACCAGCCTCAACCACCGAAAAACATGCCGTGTTTTGGTTACTTGAGCGCGAAATCAATGACTTAAATTGGCAGCTTGGTGCACGTATTGATGACGTTCACATTGAATTAGCAAGTCATGGTGATACCCATGAAAGTGCGCACAGCGATAGCTTCACCCCAGTATCAGCTTCTGTTGGTTTTACGTATCCGTTGGTTGCGGGCATGCAGTTGTCGGCAAACTATAGCCATGCGCAACGAGCACCTTCTGCCAACGAGCTGTATGCCAATGGCGCGCACCTTGCTACGCGCACTTATGAACTTGGCTTAGGCTACGAATTGCATCAAGAGGCCGAACACGCCTACCACATCGAAGCCAGTGACGCTGCCATTCATATTGAAAAATCGAACAATTTGGACTTCGGATTGCACATTGATACCGCTAAGTTCCACATGGACTGGAACCTATTCTATAACCGTGTTGACGATTATGTTTATGCCAACTTTACCGGTATTAACAGCGTCGATATTGAGCAAGATGCACACGCTGGCGAACCGCACGTTGAAGACGAGCATGCCGAACACGATCACGATGAGGGCTTAGCCGTTGTCGCCTACGTACAACGTGACGTCGAGCTGTACGGCTACGAACTTAGCGGCTATTACAGCTTTAGCGAGCAATGGCAGTTACATGCTTTTAGTGACTATGTGCGCGCCCGCAGTCGCAATGAGCATGACAATCTGCCGCGCATACCTGCGCAACGTGTGGGCACCGAGCTGCGCTACTTGAACAATCACTGGGAAGCGAAGCTAGGTTACACTTGGTACAATAGCCAAACCCGCGTCGCACTCAACGAAACTGTTACCGATGGCTTTGGCTTGGTGAACGCGCAGTTGAATTGGTTCCCTACTGCATTAAATCGCTTTAACACGAGTGTTTACTTCAAGGCGGAAAATTTAACGGACGAATTAGCATATGTGCATAGCTCTTTTCTGAAAGACGACGCGCCCATGCGCGGCCGAAACTTCAGTATTGGCGTGCGCGGTGAATTCTAGCGCATAGAGCACGCACTTTGCCGCACTGTCACAAGGTATGCTGTCAGCTTTGATAAACTGACAGCATATTTTTTTTGAAGGGCATTGTTTTTATGCGCGCAGCTTTGGTTTTTGTACAGTTTCTTCTTGGGTTGGTTGTTTTTATAAATAGCGCACACGCCCAACCCCCCCCTGCTACTGAGCAGTCTCTCACAATAGAGCGTATATTTTCCGCTCCCAATTTAACGACGTCTGCACCCAAATCCATTAAGTTTGCACCTAGCGGTGTTCATGTCAGTTACTTAGCTGGCTCAGAAGCACAACCACAAGTACAAGACTTATGGCTGTATGATGTGCGCGCAGACCAGCACCGACGTTTAGTTGCTGCTACCACTCTTCTGCAGGGTGGTAGCGAACTGTCAGCTGAAGAAAAGGCACGTCGCGAACGCCTGCGCATTTCTGCCAGCGGCATTGTCGACTATCAATGGGCGCCTGACAGTAGCCAATTATTGTTTCCGGTAAACGGTCAGCTGTTCTTGTATACCATCGAATCTGGGCAGCTAAAACAACTGACGAACGATGCAACCTATGCCACCGACAGCCGCTTTTCACCGCAGGGAAATTTTGTTAGTTACGTTCATGACTACAATTTGTTTATTGTTGATTTAGCCACTGGGCAACAGTGTCAACTAACCCAGCGCAAAAACAACACCGAGCAGTTCGCCACCGCCGAATTTGTGGCACAAGAAGAAATGAAACGCATGACCGGCTATTGGTGGAGCCCCGATGAAAAGCACATCGCACTCACCCGCATTGATTTAGCCCCGGTGGATATTAAGCGCCGCGTTGATGTATACGCTGATCGCACGGAGTTAGTTGAACAACGCTACCCAATGGCAGGCACCGATAACGCGCATATCGAACTAGGCGTTCTTACCTTGCCAAAACCAACCGGTGACAAAGATGCAGCCGCGCCGCAGCCAAAGGTTCAGTGGCTAAACTTAAACCGCTTAGGTGACGGCTATTTAGCCCGTGTAAACTGGCTACCGAATAGCCAAGGCCTTGCCTACCAATGGCAAAATCGCCCACAGAACAAACTAACATTATTCACCCACCGCTTAGGCGAAAAGCTAGCCACAGCAGTGCTTGAAGAAACCAGTACCAGTTGGATTAACTTGCATGACGACCTGTATTTTTTAGATGACAGTCGGCATTTTATTTGGGCCTCTGAGCGTAGCGGCTACAAGCATCTGTATTTGTATCGCCTTGACGGTAGCCTTATTCGCCAACTAACAAGTGGCGACTGGATGGTTGATGAGCTAAGCCATGTGGATGAAATTACGGGGGTTGTGTACTTCATGGCGCGCAAATCTACGCCATTGGAACGTCATTTATATCGTGCCAACTTAAATACCAGCAGCCCCGGCCAACCCAGTCAGCTAAGTACCCGTGAAGGTATGCATAGCGTTGAGTTTGCTGCCGATGGGCGCAGCTACATCGATTACTTTTCTAGCTCACAACAACCACCACAAGTGAGCTTGCACGGACCAACAGGCCAACGCATTACCTGGTTACATGAGAACCGCTTAGACCAAAATCACCCGTTAGCACCCTATTTAAATAACTGGAGCTACCCAGAGTTTGGCCACTTAACCGCAGCCGATGGGCAGCGCTTGTACTACCAAATGAATAAGCCTAAGCAAATTGCTGACAACCAAAATCACCCAGCCATTGTTATGGTTTACGGCGGCCCACGCGCACAGCGCGTGACCAATAGCTGGGGGGATTATTTCACACAATATTTAGTGCAGCAGGGCTACGTGGTATTTAAGCTTGATAATCGCGGCAGCGGTAACCGCGGGCGGCAATTTGAGTCAGGTATTTACCGCCAACTTGCACAGCTTGAAGTAGACGACCAAAAGCTTGGCGCACAGTGGTTGGCGCAACAACCATACGTGAATGCCAATAAAATTGGAGTGTTTGGCCACAGCTATGGTGGATATATGGCCTTGCATTTAATTTTACGCGCACCTGAGTTATTTAGTGCGAGCGTTGCCGGAGCTCCAGTCACTGACTGGGCCCTCTATGACACCCACTACACTGAACGTTACATGGGTACTCCACAAGATAACCCCGAAGGCTATCGACAGGCAGACGTTCTGACCTATGCTGACCAGTTAGAACGCCCCTTATTGATATATCACGGCATGGCCGATGACAACGTACTGTACACGCACACTGCGCTGTTGACGCACCGATTGCAACAATCGATGTTACCGTTCGAGATGATGGCCTATCCCGGTAAAGCGCACGGAATACGTGGCCGCGAGGCCAGTATTCACCGCTACCAAATGATCGCCGACTTTTTCAAGCGCCACTTACAGTAAGTGGCGCTAATCGGTTATACTAAGCGCACAAATCTTGCACACGGAGTGAATCGACATGCGCTTTTTATCTCGCCGCTTAGTTATGCCGAATGACCTAAATTTTGCGGGCTCACTGTTTGGTGGCCGTATTCTTGAATGGATAGACGAAGAAGCGTACATTTTTGCCGCTTGCCAACTAGACGCCAAAAGCTTAGTTACAAAGCACATTGGCGCCATTAGCTTTGAAACATCAGCCTATCAAGGCGATGTAGTGGAGTTTGGTCTTGGTGTCAAAAAGGTCGGTAAAACCTCAGTTACCGTGACCTGTGTGGTTCGTAACAAACAAACCAAACAAAATATCTGCGTGGCCGACGACATTGTCTTTGTTCACATTGATCCAGAAACACGCACCCCACAAGCCCACGGCAAAACCAAAGCCGAATTAGATGCATTACCTATAGAAACACCGGCTTAAGCCGGTGTTTTAACGTAGGTCGGCGAAAGAAGCTCGCAGAACTAACTTTCTCAATTGTAAATACATAACCCACGAGACTATAGCCCCCGTCATTAATACCGATGACAGTAACAATGTGACGTTAATTTGCGGCATGTTTATCTGCAACGAAGTTAATATCAATTGATAGTTAACTAGCAAGATTAGTGAAATGGGCACAGCAACAATAATCGCTAATATGAGATGAGCCGAACTTCGCCAAAATATCCACGAATCGGGAGCACCAATAGCAACAAGAGTTGCAAACTCCCATTTAGACGAGTTTAAGTCCGCTCTAATTTGGTATACAAGACCAACAACAACACTTCCCACTAAAATTAAAGAGACGGCTAATGTAAAGTACATTAAAAAGTAGGCTACTTTATCTTGTTCATCGATTAGCGTTTGAAGTGCTGCTCTTTCTGTCTCTATATTTGCAACATGGTTGTTTAACCAAAACATCACGTCACTGTGTGTGGCATTAGAATTCTGATGATAAATAACAAATTGGTTAACAGGATTCACGAGTAACGTATACACCGATGGACGGGGCGCTGCACTCCGACCTTGATGAGGAATATCTGGTGCGATACCAACTATTCGTTGTACCCCATATATAACCCCTAAATCAATTTCTTGACCGATTGTGTTGAGCAGGTCGTTATTGTCACCACTTAGTAATTTCGCCGCTGTGGCATTAATGACCACACCATTGCGCCAGCGATCGCTTAAACCTAATAATGGCACATCGAGTACCTGGAAAAAATTATCCGAAACAGCCCATACTTGTATTGGCATTTCATACTTAGCGACATTGTTTTCTATTCGCACACTATTTTCTGTTAGCACACTATGCGTATTAGTAAATTCTGTAGCCGAAAATGCGAGGCTACCATTTGTTCCAAAGTTTTTGTTTGCATTACGCAATGACGCAATAGAAATAGGGCTACCAAATTTATTAACTTTTATGGTGTTTACATTTGATTTTAAAACGTGTGTCTGTTCGCGTTTAACTTGGTCCCAAACAATATGAAAACAAAGCTCAATTGCAAATAAAACTATTGCCATCTGAGCAGTTAACATTATGAACTCTGACACTTTTCGAACTATCGACTTACCGGTTACAGCCTGACGTTTGAACAATGAATCATTGCGCTGCTTTACTAACGGAATAAATGTAGTTGTCAACAAAAGCCCGGTGGTGACCAACCACGCCGCCCCCCAATCTGTAAAAGAAGCACTCAACTCATTTCCATTCATATATGAGCTAAATACAGGGGTTGCGTTGAAAATCTCAGACAAAATTTCTAAAAATATTAGAGAAATAACACCAACTATCAATGCATTCACTAAAGCAAATACAAAGCGTGTTTTAAAAATCAGACTTTCTTTAGCCCCAAGAATTCGCATTAATCTATATTCAGCTTGAGAATCAAGTGATTGAGCACTAAAAATAATGATCGAGTTGATGACGACTAACATACCGAATAACACTAATAAGATGATAATTAGCGTCCACTGCTCAACTAATGCCGACTTCGCAAGAGGATCGAAATTGATGTTTTTGTATATAGCGTATTCAGCGCCATCCTCTTGAATGACAATACCGCCAACCATCAAGTCGGAGTCATTTAACCAATTCACAAGAGCTAACGGTTCTACAGCAGAGTCAGCTTGAATAATGCCATAATATTCCGGTACTGCATTTAGGAATCGGTCAACTAGCTGTGTATTTTTAGAACTGAAAGGGGTGCTATAAGCGAGGTAGTTTTCCGAC
Source organism: Gammaproteobacteria bacterium (assembly GCA_018222985.1). Taxonomy (GTDB): domain Bacteria; phylum Pseudomonadota; class Gammaproteobacteria; order Enterobacterales; family Alteromonadaceae; genus Pseudidiomarina. The sequence goes on along the minus strand of JAAEZG010000007.1, from coordinate 60,200 downwards.
AGCCATATATCGGGCTTCCAAGGCCCGACAGCATCGAATTTAGAAGGTAATACGCCTCTTATCGGGATTGGAAATTCAACTCTGTCATGTACAAAAAACAAACCGTCTACAGATACGTGATCAGAAAAATTTTTTTGCCAAAAATGATGACTTAGCCAAATCCCCTCACCTTGAACTTCGCTAATCAAACTGGGAGCAAGGTTTTCAAAAAATGTTTGCGAAAAAACCAAAACCGACAAATTCCCGACTTGCCCATTTGGTTTGGTTAACTCCATACTGCGTGGCCAAATCCAACTAGTTTTAGTTATTTGAGACGCCGTAGATAACGTGTTAATCGCGTTCTTTTCAATACCAGAAACCGCACCGTCATTATGTCGGCGGACGACCGAATAGACATAGTTGTCTACTTCAATCCATCCCGGTAAGTCTTTGAATAGCACATCACCTAATCGAAGTGTTACCGCCAAAAGCGCACAAACTAATGCATAACTAAATATTAAAACCACCAGCTTTACATATTGCCCTCGCCAGCGTTGCACCTCACGATAAAAGTTAAAGTATCGTGTATCAATTCTCATCGACTAAGCGCCCACTGTTCAAAGTAAGTCGCCGACTACACCGGCGCGCAACCGAATCGTCGTGTGTTACAACTATAACTGCCGAGCCTTCCTGCGCGAGTTGTGTTAGTAAATCAACTATGGTTTTACTTGATTCAGAATCTAAATTGCCGGTCGGCTCATCAGCTAATAATAAACCGGGCTTGGTTACCAAAGCTCTGGCGATTGCAACACGTTGCTGTTGACCTCCAGATAACTGTGTTGGAAAGCTCTTTGCTTTGTCTATGAGTCCAACTCGCTCCAGCGCTTCTAAAGCGAGCGAAAAATAATGTTGACGATTAATGGATTGATTAAATTTTAATGGTAACGCTACATTTTCCCACGCAGTCAGATCAGGTAAGAGATTAAAGTTTTGAAATATCCAACCTATATGTTGATTTCTAATTATTCTTTTTTGCCGATCAGTCAATTCGTCAACCGCGTGATCGCGAAGTTGAAAACTTCCAGCTTGGAAGGTTTCCAATAACCCAATAATCGATAGCAACGTTGATTTTCCACTTCCAGAAGGGCCAACAATTGCAATCGATTCACCGTCTTCTATGGCAAGATTGATGTCATGTAAGACATCGACATTCCCAGCCTGGGTTGCAAAAGATTTACTCAGATTTTTTATAGCTATCAGTGGTGCCATGAGCACTTACTTTTCCTTAATTGTCTGCCTGAGCAACTTCGGGCTTGTTTAGTAAAACAACCTCGCCAGCTGAGATACCCTTGATGATCTCGGTATACTTGGAGCCAACAATACCAACTAATGCCTCTCTTTCGACAATATTCTGGCCATTGAGGACAAGTAGCGTGGCCAATTTATCGTCGCTTCGCAAATAAGATGGCGTTTCAATTCGTGTAACACCACTAGCTTTGGCAATATGAATGACGGCTTGTACATCCAGTTGTGGACGAGCTTCATTTGGTAATTTTTCCACAAAGGCAACTTCAACTCGCACTTGATTATTTCGCGCACTCGGATAAACGCGTAAAACTTCACCGGTGACTTTCTGGTTTTTTATACTGACTTCTACGTTCATGCCAGACTTGATAAAGCTTGCAACTGACGCAGGAATCATAATATCTGCATACAATGTTGTAGGGTCTGTTACCTTAGCTAGAACATCGCCTCGACTGACCGAGCGTCCTACTTCAATGTTCTCTGATATTTCATCTAATATACCAGCTCGTTCAGCCTTTACGGATAGGTTGTCGATTTCGTACTCAGCTAAATCTAGTTTTTTCTTAGCCCTTTCCAAAGTGTAAGAAACTGCTCGCATTTCTGCATCGCGAAGGCTTTGAAAGGTTTCCAGAGAGTTTTTGGTTAACTCAAGTTTTAATTTGAGTTCATCGAAGGCTGTCTCGCTTTTTACCAAGTCTAAGCTAGCCACGAGCCCTTCAGTTGCGAGTGATTGCATCACATCAAGCTCACGCTGGCTCATCGCTATCTTGCTTTGTAACAACTCCACTTCATTTTGTAGCTGTAGTTCCTCTCTTCGGTGCGACGCTGCTGTGGCTTCTATTTTTGCTCGAGCTTCTAACACATCAAACTCAGCACTATCTTTTTGCCTAAGTAATTGTGGGTTAGTAAGACGAAAAACCACTTCATCAGGAGAGAGTTGAGTTCCTGGATAACGTTGTATGTGACTAACAACGCCGTCAACCTGCGCAACGATGCTGCTTGCTTGCCGAGCTGCTAAACGACCATACCCGTTGACTGTGAGCTGCACATCGCCAATGTCAGCAATCGAAGTTGCATAGGAAACAGGCTGTGACGTAAGGTAGCGAACCGATAAATAAGCAGTAAACGCAGCAACAACAACGCAGCTACCAATTGCAATTGGAATTGCCCAACGCTTCCAAGAGCTTTCCTTTTCAGGAATCGTCAACATACATTTTACCTTGCACTAGGAATATTAAGGCTGCGAACCGGCACTCAAGTTCGGCGTGATCACTTTATATTTCGGCAGCTCGTTAAATTCGTTAAGAAGTGATAGACGGCGTTGGTATTTTTCCCACATTCCTTTGTTTTTTCTAATTATATTCCGCATATCAACGTGTTCATCACGGGTAATGTCAAAATATAAAACAATACGCTGTGCCGTACCAAATTTAACGTTTAATAGTCGCTCCAAAGTCTGTTGCTCAACAGCTATGTCACAAGGCTCTGCCATAAACGCATACGAGACATTCGGATAAGCATTAATTGCCTCCTTGCTAGACCACCAAATGCCGGAGCTAGGCTCATAAATGTAGGCAGAATTTTGTGCGTACTTGCAGCCATGCTGCAAGAAAAACTGTTCAACGGTTTCGTAGCGTTCCGGAAAAGCTTCTACCCAGTTTTGCTGTGCTTGCGCCGCTGGTGTCAGAAGTATTAATTGAAGACCAACGGTTAGCGTAGCAAGCAATCCATTGCGCATATTTTGTGCTCCGAAAATGTGACTAACTCATTAGAATATAACGGAAGCCAACATAACTATTCAACAAATTGTTAAATAAAAGTCCACTCAAATTATCTACGTTGATTCTATGAAATAAAAAAACCAGCGACACACAACGTGCGCCACTGGTTCAGAATGCACAATTTCCCAGCAATGAATAATTTAGTACAAGGTACGAATCCAGCGCTCTTCATTAATAAAGCTCCATGACCAGTCTTTCCACTGAGCACTTAAGCCTTGTTCTACCGCTTGGTCTTCGGTTAGACCCTGCTCTTTCATAGTCATAACTTCTTCGCGTGTGGCTTCAATCATGTGTACTAACCGTAGCCAATCTGAACGCTTTGAAAGCGCGCCGTGGCCAGGGATGATCTGAGTCTCACCATCAATGCTATCAATAACGGCACGCACATTATCAATATAGCCTTGCACGTTACCACCTGCGTTCAAATCAATAAACGGAAAACGGTCGACAAAGAATAAATCACCAGCATGAATCACATTGGCGTTTGGAAACCAAACCACTACGTCACCGTCGGTATGGCCCTCAGGGTAATGCTGCAGCTTCAAACTTGCAGCACCACTTGCCACTTCCAAACGGTTATCGAATGTCACCGTCGGCAAGCCGTCTTGATCAAACTTCTCATTTGCGGCTAAGCGCGTTTTCACATTTTCATGGGCAATCACACGTACGCCTTTGCGAGCGAAAGGGGCATTATTGCCCGTGTGGTCACTATGAAAATGGGTATTAATCAGGCTTTTAATGGGTTGATCAGAAAGCTCAGCTATAGCTGCCATAATTTTATCAGCAAGCCCTTTGTACTGCGCATCGACCATCACGACGCCATCTTCACCGACATACACACCAATATTGCCGCCCATGCCGGTAAGCATGTACACACGATCACTTAGTTGCGTGGCTTTAATTTCCACGTCGTCCATGTTGGCTTGCGCATGAGCACTGGCCATGCCAAAACAGAAAAGTAAACTGATTAAACCAAATTTCAAACCACGCATTGAGTATCTCCTACTGGTGAACCTTATTGATGAAGGTAACAACCCGCAAAACAAGTCACTGGTGCCGCGGTTGGCTTACCATGCTGCCAATCACCACCTTCGACACCGCTACCGGCAATATCGACATGCACATAAGGTAACGGCTGTTGGCTATCGTTACCGTGTTTGTCTAAGCCAGAAGCAATGGCTAAAAACGCGGCTGGGAACTGGTGCCCACGTGCAGTTGTTGCCGACGGACCGTTGTTACTTGATAACGTATCGTCTGCTTTGGTGCGCGCACGAACAAAATGATAGTCTTCTCGACGCGACCAAGAAATTTCAGTTGGGTCGCCGTAAACTTCGCCGGCTTCCCACAATTTTTCGGACAATTCTTCTACGCGTGCTGGGCCATTCGGGATCAGCGCCGTGTAAGGCCCTTTCGCTAAGGCCGCGTGGCCAGTTAACGTGGCTACACTAAATAGTTGCGGGTTCGGGTAATCGCTAGATTCTTCGCGTAGGTGTGAAAGTAGGTCGGCTAATACCAAGCGACCTTCGGCATCGGTGTTACCAATGCGCACGCGTACACCGCTATGGGCGGTGATAATTTCGTCAGCAACAAACGCATCAGCGCCAATACTGTTGCGCACCACGCCCAGCTCAGCCACAACACTGACCGTTTCAGGGCGCATTTCTGCAACCGTTTTCACAAAACCTGCTACGCCTGCAGCGCCGCCCTTGTCACGGCTCATACCCGCCATATGGCCACCGGTTTTAACATCAGCGCCGCCGGTGTCATACACAATACCTTTGCCAGCAAACATTAAGGTTTGCTCAGCGGCAGGTGCTTTGTATTCCAAACGCACCACACACGGGTGATGGCGCTCAACACCTAACGACGCCCGCGCCACAGCCATTAACAATGGGTATTCGTGTTGCAACTGTTGCACGTCGTCAATGACTGTTACCCGCACTGGCGTATGCGCAAACGCTTGTTGGCAATACTCAGCAAAACGCGGCGGTGCCATACGCTCAGGCTCAGTGCCTGCTAGATCACGTGCGACACGCTTACCCGCTTCAACGGCTTGCAACCATTGTTCGTCAAGCGCACCAACAATGCCAATTTCAGTGACGGTTTCGAGTTGCTCTTCGCCATGATGCTCACGCGCTTCGAGCGGCTCATACAACGCCTGGCAAACACCCCAATAAGCAACGGCTTCGGCTTGACCATAGCGCGCCTCGTGTGGCACACCAAAAACAATCAGTAGCGGTTTGGTGACGCCCGCTTGTTGCGCAATACGCGCTGCTGCGCCCGCAGCTTCAGCTACACAGCGCACATCGTTGTAATCTGGCGCTAGCGGCCCAGTTGGCGCCACTATCAAACGCCCACCGGCAACGTCGGCCGGCACTAATAATGCTTGTTTACCCACGCGCGCATCCATTTGCTGGGCTTGCGCCACGTAGTCACGAAAATCGTCAGGAATTTCACTTTCATAGTCGCCTAATAAAATCACGGCGTCGAAATCGCCGCTAGCGGTAGCGGCATAGCTGTCAAATACGCTTACTGTTGGAAAAGCCATAAAAACCTCTTCAATTCAAAAACGATATCAGCCGTTAGATATTTGATAGTAGATGCAAGCTAAAACCGACTTGGCAGACGCTGATTTGTTTTCACTAATATCTAATAGCTAGTATCTAATAGCTGTCGCAGCAAAGCTGCGATTTAGATGCGGCGCCACTTGGTGCCGGTTGCACTGTCTTCTAATTCTATGTTCATTGCTTTTAACGCATCGCGAGCGGCGTCAGCCCGTGCCCAGTCTTTGGCGGCGCGCGCATCGTTACGCTCAGTAATCAATGCTTCAATTTTTGCCACCTCTTCGTCGTCGCCGGCGCCACCTTGTAAATACTGCTCTGGGGCTTGCTGCAAAAAGCCAAGCACGCTACCTAAGTGCTTTAGTTCAGCGGCAAATGCGGCGGCTTTTTCGGGTTCAGCAGCAACGGCACGATTGACTTCGCGCGCTAACTCAAATAATACGGACATGGCTTCGGGTACGTTAAAGTCGTCATCCATGGCCGCATTGAAGCGCGTCACGAAGCTTTCGGTTTGTGCGATATTGCGCTCGCTATTGTCGTCACCCATTGGCGCATCGCGCAATGCTGTGTACAAACGCTCTAAACCGGCACGTGCTTGGTCTAAGTTTTCTTTAGAATAGTTCAATTGCGAGCGATAGTGGCTCGACAACAAGAAATATCGCACGGTTTCCGCGTCGTACTGCGCCAACACGTCACGAATAGTGAAGAAATTACCCAATGACTTGGACATTTTCACTTCGTCTACTTGCACCATGCCGCTGTGCATCCAGTAATTCACATAGTCATTGTGGTTGGCGCAGCAGCTTTGTGCGACTTCGTTTTCGTGGTGCGGGAAAATCAAATCTGAACCGCCGCCATGAATGTCAAAGTTTTCGCCCAAGTGGCGTTTGTTCATGGCTGAACACTCAATGTGCCAGCCTGGGCGCCCTTCGCCCCATGGTGACGGCCAGCTTGGCTCACCAGCTTTGGCTTGTTTCCACAACACAAAGTCGAGTGGGTCTTGCTTGTTATCAGTCACTTCTACACGAGCGCCGGCCTGCAGTTGTTCTAAGTTTTGGCGGCTTAGCTTGCCGTAATTGTCAAAGGTGCTGACATCAAACAACACGTCGCCGTCTTTTGCTATATAAGCATTGCCGTTAGCGATAAGGGTTTCAATCATGGCAATAATGTCCCCCATGTGCCCAGTTACTGTTGGCTCCACGTCGGGGCGCAGCAAATTCAATGCGTCAAAGTCGTCGTGCATGGCTTGGGTGAAACGCTCGGTAACATCAACAATGGCTTCGTTATTTTCTGCCGCGCGGCGAATAATTTTGTCATCAACGTCGGTAATGTTTCGTACATATTTGACGTTGTAACCGCGTTCACGCAAATAACGCACCACCACGTCAAACGCCACATAGGTACGCGCATGGCCAATGTGACAGTAGTCATAAATGGTTACCCCGCACACATACAGCTTTACTTCACCTGGCGTAATTGGCTTAAACGCTTCTTTTTGGCGGGTTAACGTATTAAAAACTTTCAACATGCACGGGTGCTCCTGTCTAACTGCATGGCGGCTACGAATAAAGTGGCATTAAAATAAGATGAACATGATAACGCAAGGTGCCGCCTTGCCACAAACAATGCTAAACTACGCGGCAAATAATGTCTGATAACACTATCTGTAAAACGTGGAGCAAATTCAATGCAGGTTACCCTACACACTAATCATGGCGACATTACTCTTGAGTTATTCGCTGATAAAGCCCCTAAAACCGTAGAAAACTTTTTGACTTACGTACGCGAAGGTTTTTACGACAACACGTTATTTCATCGTGTTATTCGTGGCTTCATGGTTCAAGGTGGTGGCTTTAATACCGAAATGGTGCAAAAGCCAACGCACTCGCCGGTTGATAATGAAGCCAACAATGGTGTGAAAAACACCGTCGGTACTATCGCTATGGCCCGTACCCAAGACCCACACTCAGCCACCGCACAGTTTTTTATTAACGTAGCTGACAATGACTTTTTGAACTTCAAAAATGAAAGCATGGGCGGCTGGGGCTACTGTGTGTTCGGCGAAGTGGTTGAAGGTATGGACGTGGTTCATGCGATTGAAGCAGTGCGCACCTCGCATGCTGGCTTCCATCAAGACGTACCGGTTGATGACGTGGTTATTAAAAGCGCGACCATCGCCGAATAAGACGTGTCGATAAATGGCGACTTGGTTCATCTCTGATTTGCATTTAAGCCCAGCGCGGCCAGATATTGCCGCGCTGTTTGAAAGCTTTTTGCAAAACCAAGCCAGCGGCGCAGACGCCTTATATATTTTAGGCGACTTGTTTGATGCTTGGATTGGCGACGATGACACCAGTGAGTTTGTGCAGCGCATGCAACACGCGCTGCGTGCACTAACCGCCAGCGGTGTGCCGGTTTACTTTATGGCCGGCAATCGCGACTTTTTAGTTGGTCAGCAGTTTAGTCAGCTAACTGGGGTAACCGTATTGCCCGAACCCAGCGTGATTGATTTGTACGGCAAGCAAACACTCCTACTGCATGGCGATACCCTGTGCACTGATGACAAAAGCTATCAACGATTCCGCAAAGTAATTCGTTGGCGACCGCTGCAACAGCTCCTCCTGGCATTACCATTGTCGTGGCGTATGGGCATTGCCAACAAGCTGCGGGCATCAAGCAAAACGCAAAAACCCCTCACCGAACAGCAACTGCGCATTATGGATGTCAACGAGCATGCGGTGCGTGAGGCCTTTGTCAGCCATGACGTGCAATACCTTATTCATGGGCATACACACCGCCCAGCAGTGCACCAACATCGCTTACCCAACGGTGAACTGGCCGAGCGTATTGTACTTGGTGATTGGTACAGCCAAAGCAGTTACTTGAAAGTCACCGCAAATAAGCGCGAGTTAACTTTCGCTAGCGACAGCCCGAACGGGACAACCACTGTGGAAGCGAAACTCTAAGTCGGGCGAGCTAATTAATTGCGCTTCAACTTCACCGAAGAATTTCACCCGCTCATTTATTTCACTGTTGTTAACCGCACCGCCAAACTGCTGCGCAAGCGTTAGGTAGTCTTCAAAGTGGCGCGCTTCTGAGCGCAGCAAACTGATGTAAAATTTAGCGAGTCGATCATCAACGTGCGGCGCTAACGCGGCAAACCGCTCACACGAACGCGCTTCAATGTACGCACCACAAATAAGTTTATCGACCAAAGTAGCCGGCTCGTGCGTTCGCACATGGCGTAGCATGCCCCGCGCATATCGGCTGGATGTAATATTGTCGTACTCAATATCTAGCTCGTGCATTATTTCAAGCACCTGATAAAAATGATGCAGCTCTTCTTTGATCAACAACACCATTTTATCAATAAGCTCTGCACTGTAAGGGGCATCGCGCTTGGGCAACATCGCTTTGGTTAAACGTGCATGATCGGCCAAAGCACGCCAGTCACCCTCTTTGCGGTAGGTAAAGTCTTCGTAGGGCTTTAACCAAGCGAGCAAGGCATCGCCACTCGCTTCGTCCACCGCATAGCGCCTAATAAGCAGCATGGCCGACTGCGCTGCTTTTAACTCACACACTAGATGATCGATGAGTAAATACCGCAAGTTCTCGGGTTGTACCGCTTCTTGTAGCCACTGGTGAGGTGTTTCGCACTGTAAAAACCGGCGTATAGGCGCTAATAACTGCTGCAAGTGCTGCTCCTAAACTCTTATTAAAATATTACACACAAAAATCAGGGTTATTCGTCAAAATTACCTTGACTCTGTTGAAAATCCGACCATTATTGTTGTTAAGGCGCATAAAAAAGCGTCAATGACAATAAACAAAACACCAGAACAACAACAGAAGTTGAGGTATGTCATGATTTTAAATCACATTTGGGGCCTTTACGCGCATCCCGTTGACGAATGGAAGTCAATTGACCAACGTCACGAGAGCATGACTTTTGCACTAAGCCATATTCTGATTATTGCCTTGCTGCCTTGTGCAGCAGCTTATTATGCGTCTGCCCACTTAGGCTGGAGCATTGGTGCTCGCGAAGCAACGTTTTTAACCGAACAAAGCGCTGCCATGATGGCCATTGCCATGTATGCGGGCATTATTGGCGCAACCTTTGCTTTGGCCTATTTAATTCACTGGATGGCAAAAACCTTTGGCGCTAGCCCAACGTTTACGCAGTCACTTGAGTTGGCAGCCTACACGGCAACGCCGGCGATCATGTCTGGTGTGGCGGCATTGTACCCAGAATTATGGTTTGTGACGATGGCGTTTTTAGCCGGTATCGCTTATTCGGTTTACCTACTTTACTCAGGCGTACCTATTTTAATGCACATTCCTGAAGAGCGCGGCTTTTTGTACTCGTCTTCAGTGGTCACTGCAGGGCTTATTCTCATGGTTATTTTAATGGTTACTTCGGCCATTATTTGGACCAACGGCTTCGGCCCTGAATATATGTAGCCGTACAGATATATTGTTAACCTCAAAAAACCGACGCTTAGCCGTCGGTTTTTTCGTTTCAACTACTGTTTTTTTTTGAATTCTGGTAGGCTTGAGCCCATAAAAACCGCAAAGGAATATTTATGTCTGATAAGAAGAAGCTCAGCTTAACGAGCCGCATCGTCATTGGTATGGTTGCCGGCATTATTGTTGGCATGCTACTGAAAGCTTTATTTCCTGATAGCACCATTGTCGAAGGCTATCTAACTAAAGGGTTGTTCTTTGTTATTGGCCAGATTTTTATCTCGTCATTACAAATGTTGGTGGTGCCATTAGTGTTCGTTTCGTTGGTGGTGGGTACTTGCTCACTCAGCGACCCCAGTAAACTTGGGCGTTTAGGCGGTAAGTCAGTTGGTTTGTACCTTATTACAACCGCCATCGCGATTACCTTTGCCATAGGCATGGCTGTTTTGGTACAACCGGGTACCGGCATTGAACTTGCGACCGATGCGACTTACGAGCCCACACAGGCACCTTCGCTGGCGCAAGTGATCATTGATTTGTTCCCCACCAATCCATTCAACGCTTTTGCCAACGGCAACATGTTGCAAATTATTGTGTTTGCACTGCTGTTTGGCATTGCTATGGCGCTTGTAGGTAAACCTGGCGAGCGCATTAAAACCATTTTTGATGACTTCAATGAAGTGATCATGAAACTGGTTATTATTTTGATGAACATAGCCCCTTACGGGGTGTTTGCGCTAATGGCGAAGCTATTTGCAGAAACCTCGTTCGAAACTATATTCAGCTTAGGCAAATATTTCTTATTGGTGCTGTTTGTACTCATTGTGCATGCGTTGGTAACCTACCCTATTCTTCTCAAAGGTTTATCAGGCATGAACCCTTTGATTTTTTTGCGAAAAATGCGCGAGGTCCAAATTTTTGGTTTCAGTACGGCAAGCTCTAATGCCACCATGCCGGTTACCCTTGAAACCGTCACCAAGCGCTTAGGTGTCAGTAACAGTGTTGGCTCGTTCACGGTACCGCTTGGCGCCACCATAAACATGGACGGCACGGCCATTATGCAGGGCGTGGCCACGGTATTTATTGCACAAGTGTATTTGGTTGACCTGACTATCGCGGATTATTTGATGGTGGTTCTAACCGCAACTTTGGCATCGGTGGGTACTGCCGGTGTGCCTGGTGTTGGCATGATTATGCTCGCCATGGTGTTGGGGCAAGTTGGCCTACCCGTAGAAGGCATCGGCTTAATTATTGGTGTTGACCGCTTGCTCGACATGACACGTACCGCGGTTAATGTGACTGGCGATGCCATGGTGTCAGTTATTGTCGCGAAAAGCGAAGGCGGCCTCGACGAAGATGTCTTCAACGACGCCAAAGCCGACCTGAAAGAACGTAACTTGTAGCCGAGCTACAGCTCGCGTTTAATAAACTGTGTGAGGCGGCCGATGTCGACAACGGCATCGGAGCTGCCGAACATAGCTTGGCGAACAACCTGCTCAAGCACCGGCCACAACACCCGCGAAATATAATCATTGGCAGTGTCGTTGGCATGTATTTCCGGCAATTCCAGGCTAGCTAGGCGCACGCTTAGAATTGGCTCGCCTTGGTCAAATAAATTCAGTACGACGTTTTCCAAACGTGATTTCTTCACTTGCCAAATTAACGGGCTTGATGCGCGCTGAAATGACTTCTTCGCCACGGCAGCGTCATACAACGCATGCAAATTTGATTGGCCCTTGCCGTAATAAGCCACCGTTAGTTGGGCTTCTTTGGCGATCACTTCGTCAACCACTAAATTATTTTTCGCAGCACTCAACCAGTCGCCCTTGACCACAATTTCGTCGGCTCTGAGCACTTGATTCAGCCCTTGATCAAGCTCTGCAACACGGGTGCTTAGGCGCACATCGGCGGCACGTAATTCGCCAAGTAAGGTAATTATCTCAAGTTGGCGATACTTAAAGTCAGCGCCCAAATGGCTATTAGCGCGTTGCTGCAGTATTTGCCCTAAGCGCTCTGAGTGGGTTTGCTCTTGCGCGCTTAAAGGCCACGGTTGCAGCAGCATCAGGCTGCTGATTACTGCAATGGCCAAGCTTTTTTTTAACGGCTTTATCATGTGACAACCTACTTTGTTGCAATCCAGAATAACCTCGCTGCGCTACCGTTTCTGGTGGCGTTCGCGATTGAGTTGTTTTTGTTCGGGGTTTTTGCGCAGCATAACGTACAAGGCTCCGCTGCCACCATGGTGGCGTTGAGCGCTGTGGAACGCCATCACCGGTGCCAGTTCGCGTAGCCATTTGTTCACGTAGCTTTTAATTAAGGCTGGGTGCGGCTTTGAGTGCTTACCCTGGCCATGAATAATGAGCCCCGAACGAACACCCGACTTATGGCAGTCTTGAATAAAATCAAACAATGCTGTGCGCGCTTGGCGCAAGCTGTGATGGTGCAAATTCAAACTAGCCTCAAGCGGATAGTGCCCCAAGCGCAAGCGCTTGAACACACCATGCTGTACACCCTCTCGCGCAAAACTCAAAGTGTCTAATGGCTCTACCAATTCAACATATTCAGTCGACAGAAAGTTGATGTCTTCTTCTAATTGCTGCTCAGCCGCTTTACGGCGTTCTTGTTGCGCCAGGGTTGGGGTGAAGGCTGTACGAATGTCGGCTACATCGTTCCCAGCCAACGGCGTCACCCCCGTCATTTCGCGGCGAAACAACTCAAATTCATCGCTCATGGCCCACTCCAAATACTCGCAAAAAATAACCTATATCATGATTAAGATTCAGTTCGCCCCAAAAAGTTCTTTACCGTTGCCAACGCTGCGCTCACATTACGCCCTACACGCTCGCCAATATTCTTTTTCACGACATAGCGCACCAAGAACATGTCGTGGCTGTCACGACGCTCCAGTAGCCATGCATCGCTGGTGGTTAACGAGTCAACCAAACCATATTGCAATGCCTCTTGAGCGGTCCAATATTCGCCGGTCGCTACTTTGTCCAAATCAAGTTCAGGGCGGAACTGTTTAATATGCGCCTTAAACTGTTCATGAATATTTTCCATGTCCTGCTTAAACTTGCGTCGCCCTTCTTCGGTGTTCTCGCCAAACATGGTTAACGTGCGTTTGTATTCACCGGCTGTAACCTGCTCAAAATCGACGTCGTGTTTTTTTAGCCAACGATGAAAATTTGGCATTTGCGCCAGCACACCAATGGAACCAATAATGGCAAAAGGCGCCGCCTGAATATGATTTGCCACCGCGGCCATCATGTAACCACCACTTGCCGCAACTTTATCAACGCTCACAATAAGCTCAAGCTTGGCATCACGCAGACGCTGCAATTGTGAGGCACCAAGCCCATACCCGTGCACCACGCCACCTGGGCTTTCTAAGCGCACGAGCACTTGTTCTCCAGGTTCTGCTACAGCGACAACCGCATTCACTTCACGGCGCAGCGAGTCAACCTCATGGGCATCCATGCTGCCTTTAAAATCAATCACGTACAAACGCTTGCGTGCTTCCTCTTTTTGCTCGCTTTTTTGTTTTTTCTTGAGCTCTTTTTGCGCTTTCTTACGGTGTTTTTTATCGAGCAAATCGAGCTTTAAACGGTGCACACCGTCACGAAGATCATCGGATAGCCGATCAACAACCAGCTCGCCCTTGCGACTCTTTTGCCGCTGTGCGGCTTGGGCAATAACACCAACAATAAGCATCACGGCGAAAACAATAATTGCCGCCTTAAGCACAAACGTTAATAAGTCTTGGCCTACTTCCCACATTTGTTTATCTCCCTAAAATGAATTCTTATCAGCATGCCATAAAAAAAGGCCGACAATGCGGCCTTTTTAGTCAAACATTGCGTGCAACGATTATGGTTTAACAACCGTTGGGTTTTGCACCGGAATGACTGTGGTACCGCTGCTGAACCAGAACGCTGCTTCTGTTTGCATTTCTTGCGTTGCCGCAGGCGATGCAGACGGGTCGACCAATGAGCTATGGCTACCCGCGGTGAAGCGTACGGCACCAGAAACCGGCGTACCATCTGCTGACGCATAGGTGCTGCTAATACCTTGCAGACCTAGTGCAGAAATCAGCGGTTCAGTACCTGCCAATGGCTTGTTCGCAACCACGTTAGGAATAACTTGGTCTGGTAAGTTTGCACCACCATCACCCACTACTTCAATCAAGTGAATGGGCGTCGTTGCCGCTGCAGTCGCTGCATAGTTAATTGGGTCAGCTGAATCAACAACTGTTTGCGCTGCGAAAGCAAACTGCTCAAACAAGCTAGTAATTGCCGCTTGCTCGCCTGCACTCAAGCTAGCCCAGAACTGGTTGTACACCTGAATCATCAAGCCTTGGAAAGCTGGGTCAGTTGGGGCAACGCCAGCATTTGCTGCTGCAGTGTTAACCGCAGTCGCAAAATCAGGGCTTTGCGCATACAACAATTGGCTCTTAATGACTGGACCAAAGCTGTTTGACTCAAGTAAGAAGTTAGCAATACTGCCACCTGGAGCCATTAACGAGCTACCACTCACTTTGAACAACGCGTTACCTGCTGGTGGTAACGTTGGCGTTGGTGCGTTAGCAACAGCGCTTAACGTGGTACCAGAAATAGCACCCAACGAGTGACCAGTGAAGTACACGCGTGACGCATCAATTGGCACGTTCGTTGCGTTTAAGCTTAAACGTAAACCTAACAAGTCAGTAATTGACTGGCGCAAGTTATCACGCGTGGTCAACAAGCTGCCTAAGTTCATGTACGCCGTAGCAGGACCTTGGCCCGCCGTTGCGTTAATACCGCCAAAACCACGCTCGCCGTGCAGTGGGTGGTCAATTGATACGGTGGCAACACCATTCAACGCCATCATGCCCGCTAAAGCTAACGAGGTTTCTTTGTATGCGGTAATACCGTGTTGGAAAATCGTCACTGGCCAACCGCTTGCTGGCTGCACAATTGGGTCCATACCCATGCTTGCGCGAACAGCATTAACCGTCGCTAAGTTAGGCACGGTGATGACGGCATTGACAGTTTGCTCGCCTTGAACAGCTGGAATTGGGTTGTAACGAGTCACATGACGCTCTGGATCAACGCCTGGGAAGTCCATCGCGGCAATGGCTTCAGGAGTACTTGCTTGCGCACAAGCCTGTACCCACGCAGGAACAAAGGTCGCTGCGCCGCCAGTTAACCAAGCTGGGTCAATTGATGGTGTATTCATTGGGTCAATCGCGCCCGCTTGAATAGCGCCTAATACCGAGACACCACTGTCACATTTTGCCATCCAACGACCTTCTAACGGCGCAGTTGGATTTTCAGCAGTTGGCAACGGTGAGTAGTAAGGCAATGTCACTTGACCGCCCCATACGTCAGCAGTGTTTGCCACCGCATATGCTGGGTTCATCGGGTCATTCGGTAACGCACCTGCTTGCACTAATGCTTGTGCTGCAGTGTAGCCCATCGGCATTGCGCCCAATGACGGTGATGGCGTCATACCCATTTGCGCCATTGCAGAGAACTTCGCTGCCATGGTGGTTTTTACCATATGCAATGCGTCGCCAGTAGACTGCGTGGTAAAGCTTGACGCGTAAGTCACGGTGTCAGTATCAACACCAAAAGCCGCCAACGCCGCTTCGTGGCTGTTAATTAAACCTTGTAATGATTGTGCTGAAGGATCAGCAGATACTGGGTCAGTAGACACTGGGCGCTTCATCAAACCATAAGTTTGCGACGCCTTAACACTGCGCCCCAAAGAGTCTTGAATGTTGTCCGTTAACGCAACCAAGTACCCTGTTGCCGGCTTGAATGGCTTCAACGGAACCACAGCAACGCCACTTGGGCCTGTTGCCTTCACAATAAAGTCAACGCCAAAAGTTAACTCGGCAGCTACCGCACAAGTAACCGCTGGGCTTGGTGCGGTCTCACATTGAGGACCAGCAGCAACATTACCGCCCATAATGGTTTCAAATACGCGAATAGCACCTGGTGCTTCTAGTGACGCCGCGGTGACAGTCACTTGTTCGCCGTTTTCATCAACTGGCAATGAGAAATCAAAGGTTAACGTTGAGTGCGTACCCCAACCGTCAAGACCATTAATAGCTACCTGTGGGTTGCCGCCGTCGGTTGGGTCAGCCACAGGAATATTTAATGTGCCGTCAACCGTACCGCTTAACAGAATGTTTGAAGGTACCGGCACTTCGCCGTTTGAAGGGTCAAATACAACCCGTGTTGCGGCCACTTGATATTCGGTTTTTACCGACTCTGGCGCATCTTCGCCGCTACCACAGCCGACGAGGCTGAGTGCGCTACCGATGGCAGTTACAAGCAAGAGTTTTTTCATGAGGCTTCCCCAATCCTTGTTCGTGTTGTTATGTATTGAGCACCTGCAGGATGCTGTTATTCGTTTTGCCTATCATCGCTTTTTTAAACTGGTACGACAAGACGTTTCAATTAACAAATTTTTATACACTGTCTGAGCGTAACTTGAAAGTATTTCTCATTAATTTATCTGCGACTGCTGAGAATAATAGCAAAAACCAGTACACTTAGCGTATTCATCAAGACAACTACCCTAGAGTGTACGCAAAAAATGACCGCAATGCATAATGACCCGAAAAAATACGAATTTGGCGCCACCACACTGGCTGATAAAACGATTTTAGTCACTGGTGCTGGTGATGGTATTGGCCGCGAAGCGGCAAAAACCTTTGCCGCATGTGGCGCCACCGTTATTTTGCTCGGCCGTACCGTCAAGAAACTTGAAGCTGTGTATGACGAAATTACTGCCGCTGGCGGCCCTGAGCCAGCCATTGTGCCACTCGACATGAAAGGTGCGACCAAGTCACACTATCAAGCCATGGCGGCGACTATTATCGAACAATTCGGCAAGCTTGACGGATTATTGCAAAACGCGAGCTTACTTGGCGTATTGTCACCGTTTGAACACATCGACCACGACTCGTGGAACGATATTATGAAAGTGAACGTCACCGCGCAGTTCATGATGACACAAGCGCTCATGCCCGCCCTTAAAAAAGCCTCACAAGCGAGCGTAGTCTTCACCTCGTCTGGCGTTGGCCGCCAAGGCCGTGCATTTTGGGGCCCATATGCGGTGAGTAAGTTTGCCACCGAAGGCCTTGCGCAAGTCATGGCCGACGAA
The DNA here is from genome assembly GCA_018222985.1 of Gammaproteobacteria bacterium. GTDB lineage: Bacteria > Pseudomonadota > Gammaproteobacteria > Enterobacterales > Alteromonadaceae > Pseudidiomarina. Next base: position 42,958 of record JAAEZG010000007.1, on the reverse strand, counting down.
TACGACGGCACGAACGTACGCGTGAATGTGATTAACCCTGGCGCCACCCGCACCACCATGCGCTCAAAAGCGTACCCAGCGGAAGACGCTAACAAGTTGAAAACGCCAGCCGACTTAATGCCAACTTATGTCTATTTCATGTCAGACGACAGCGTCGGTGTGAACAACCAATCAGTTAATGCGCAGTAGCTCTTTATTCGTACGTGCTACCAAAGCGTTCTAACGGAATTGTCGTTGAGAATTCGTTCATCTGCGGTCACGAGTGGCACGTTAAAGTGTCGTGCAAGGGCGACAATGATTCGATCGGCGGGGTCTTTGTGAAACGCTTCAGGTAAGCGCGTTGAAGCAACTGCAATGTCAGTGTCAACTGGCACAAAACGTAAACCTTCAATCTCGGTCACGTTGTCTAACCAATCATCAACACTCATTGTTAGCGTAAGTCGCCTTGCTTCTACAAGCATGGCGACTTCCCAGGCCGACATTGACGATACCAAGATAACCCCATCGGCGGCTGCAAGCTCCTTATTAATAGCCGTAAGTGCTGGTTCTGATAAACGCGAATGCCCGCTGACCCACCAAACCAGCGCATGTGTATCGAGAGCAATCATTGGGCCGACTCCCAATCGCTTTCTGCAACGGGTGCCGTTGGCTCCTGATAATCCACAACACTTCCATGCAATCGCTCGAGAGGTGATCGGGTATCTTCGCGATAACGCTTAACTTCAACAGTCGGGTGACCTCGATCAGTGACAACCAGCGTGTGTCCTAACTGTTCGACTTGGCGAAAATATTCAAGCGCTCGCGCTTTAAACTCAGTTTTTGTTACCTTCTCTTCGCTCATGTTATTACCCACACTATAATCATTCATGGCCTGCTCCTTGGCGTTTAAACAAGTCATTTAACTATAGTCCACGAAATGACCATGCCAACTAGTCATTTTCGTGGTTCGTGCGCTTCGCTGTTCGTGGTTCGTCCGCTCCGCTGTTCGTTTTAGAACAGCGCGAAGCGCGCACGAACAGTGAGGCGCAGCCGAACGGACGAACAGCAAAGCGTACGAATAACGAACAACGCCCTTGAGATTTATACCTATACCCCCTATACTTATGGTTAGTTTGCCATTGGAGCTAAGTATGAAGCACACCGTCACCCCACATTCAGATATCTTAAAAACTAATTTGAAACAGCGTTTGGCTCGTATTGAGGGGCAAGTGCGTGGCTTACAACGGCTGATTGAAAACGACACTTATTGCGATGACGTGTTGACGCAAATTGCGTCGGTGCAGTCGGCGCTTAACGGCGTAGCGAAGAAATTACTCAGTCAGCACATGCAAACCTGTGTTAAGCAACGGTTACTAGCCGGCGACGATGCCGTATTAACCGAGCTCGACACCACCATTGAGCGTTTACTAAAGCGCTAAGGAGCTAATTATGGCTACCCAAACTATTCAATTACAACTCAGCGGCATGAGTTGTGCTGGTTGTGCAAAAAGCATTGAAAAAGCCTTAGGTGGCGTACATGGCGTAACGGCTGTTAACGTCAACTTTGCCAATGAAGTGGCTGCCGTTGAGGGCGACAAACTCAATTCCGAGCAACTCGTCAAAGCGGTAAAAGATGCCGGCTATGATGCGAGTGTGATTGACCATCAGCAGCCTGAAGACGATGGCCGCGAACGCGCCCAACAAGTGCAATTCTATAAGTTTATTGCCGCCGCTATTTTGTCTCTGCCACTGTTGTATACCATGGTTGGGCATTTTAGCTGGACCCAAGGCATTTATGTGCCCGAGTGGTTAATGAACCCGTGGGTGCAAATGGCGTTGGCCACACCCGTGCAGTTTATTATTGGTTGGCAGTTTTATAAGGGCAGTTATACGGCGCTGCGTGGCGGCGCTGCCAATATGGATGTGTTGGTTGCTTTAGGTACCTCAGCAGCTTATTTCTACAGTGTGTATTTAGCGGCAAGCTTAGGCGACCATGCTGCGCACCAAGGGTTGTATTTCGAGACTAGCGCAGTACTCATTACGTTGATCTTACTCGGTAAATGGTTTGAAGCGCGTGCCAAAGGGCGCTCTTCTGCTGCTATTAAGCAGTTACTTAACTTGCAACCCAAACAAGCTGTACGCGAACGCCAAAGCGGTGAAACTGAAACGGTTGATGTTGCCAAGCTTCAAGTGGGCGACATTATTCACATAAAACCTGGCCAGCAAATTCCTGCGGACAGTACCGTGGTATCGGGCTCAAGCGCGGTTGATGAGTCCATGCTAACTGGCGAGAGTGTGCCAGTGGATAAAGCTGAAGGTGATGAACTTACTGGCGCCACCCTCAACAAAAATGGTTTTTTGAAAGCGAAAGTTCGCAAGCTAGGCCGTGATTCAGCGTTAGCGCAAATTGTGAAAGTGGTTGAGCAAGCGCAAAACTCAAAAGCCCCTATTCAACGTCTTGCGGATAGAGTTTCTGCCATATTTGTTCCGGTGGTATTGCTGATTGCGGTGGCCACCTTCTTAGTTTGGGCATTTTGGCTAGACGCCGGCAATTATGGCCAAGCACTAGAAGCCTTCGTGGCGGTGCTGGTTATTGCCTGCCCATGTGCACTAGGCCTTGCAACACCCACTTCTATCATGGCTGGCTCGGGCCGCGCGGCGCAAATGGGCGTATTGTTTAAGCAAAGCGACGTGCTTGAAATTGCCCACACCATTACCGCTGTGGTGCTTGATAAAACCGGCACCATTACTGAGGGCAAGCCCAAACTCACCGATTTAGAAATTGACCTCAAAGGCGTGGATGGCATCACTGAAGCGCAATTAAAGCAAGCGGTAAAAGCCACCGAGCAGCAATCTGAGCACCCGTTGGCTCAGGCTGTCGTTGGTGGCATAGAAGGCGATGCTTTAGAGCAAATCAGCGATTTTAATGCGCACGAGGGCCGCGGCGTTTCGGCCAAAATAACAGTCAATGAGCAGGCGCATACCTTACGCATCGGTAATCTTCGCCTAATGCACGAGCACGACATTGAAAGCGATGCCTGGAGCAAGCGTAAAGACGAGCTTGAGCAACAAGGTAAAACCGCTATGTTAATTAGTCTAAATAGCCAAGTGGTTGGCATTTTAGCGGTAGCTGACACGGTACGTAGCAATGCCAAAAAGGCGATTGAAGCGCTACAACAACGTGGCCTTAAAGTTGTAATGCTGACCGGCGACAATCAACGCACTGCCGACGCCATTGCCCAGCAAGTAGGCATTGAGCATGTGTTTGCTGAGGTACTACCGGAACATAAAGCCGACAAAGTTAAAGAGCTGCAGCAACAAGGTGAACGGGTAGCCATGGTTGGCGATGGTATTAACGACGCACCAGCGCTGGCAACCGCCGAGGTGGGTATTGCTATGGGTACTGGTACTGATGTTGCACTAGAAACTGCCGACATTGCGCTAATGCGTGCTGACTTAAATAGCATCCATGACGCCTTGTTTGTCAGTGAAAAAACCGTACGCAATATTCGACAGAACCTTTTTTGGGCGTTTGCGTATAACACCCTAGGTATTCCCGTCGCGGCAGCCGGTTTATTGGCTCCTTGGCTGGCCGGTGGCGCTATGGCGTTAAGCTCGGTGTCTGTTGTACTCAATGCCTTGCGTTTACAACGGCTACCCATAAAGCGCCGTGATTAACTTGTGTTTAGCGGCCGAACGCGCGACGATAACTGACACGAATTCGTTATAAGGTGAAACACCATGTTTCTAACCGCAGTTATAGCCTCCGCCGCTATAGAATTAACCACCCTGCCCACCCAAGCAGATGCTCACTGGGTGGGCGCCAGTGCGCCAAGTTCAAGCGTGGTTTGGCTAGGCAGCACCACCGGAACCATTGCCCGTAGCACCGACGCCGGTGCCACCTGGGAATACTTCAAACCGGCCAATGACCACCTGCAATTTCGCGACATTGAAGCGCTAGATGGCAATCACGCCTATGCCTTAAGCATTGGCGACAACGGTGACTCACGCATTTATTACACCGCCAATGGCGGCCAGTCGTGGACACTGCGATTTCGCGCTAGCAGCAATCAATTTCTAAATTGCATTGACGTCTCAAGCCGCAACGAAGCTTGGGTTTACGGCGACTCATTAGAAAATCATTGGGACATGGTACGCAGCGCCGACGGCCGCAACTGGATGATGGCGCGCAACACGGTGGACAGCCCGCCGCTGCCTGACGAAGGTGGTTTAGCCGCCAGTGGCGGTTGCGTGCGCTTTAATCATGACACTTGGGCGATTGGCACGGCCAACGCCGATACCGCACGACTATTAGTGAAACGCAGCCGCGGCATCCGTTTTAAAGCCATTGATACCCCCATGCCTGCCGGCCCTGGCGCAGGCATTGCCAGTGTTTGGCCGCTAGCCGAAGATCACGTTATTTTGGCGGGTGGCGATCTTAATAACGCCGATGCTGCGCCACGTTTAATGCGCTATCAGGACGGTGAATTTTCGCTGTTACCGGAGCCCGAACTCAAGGGTGCGTTATATAGCCTAACCGTTATTGAGCGGGCCGACCGCGCGGGCGATATGCTAGTGAGCAATCCCAATGGCGCCGCCTATTTTGACGCTGCCAATAACCAATGGCTGGCACTCACCGATGCCAATGTATGGAACAGTGTTTGCTCATTAAGTTATTGTTATTTAGTGGGTAAAAATGGTTTTGTTGGACGACTATCGCTAGACCCCTTAACTCTCAACCAATGACGACTCAATAAGCAAGGCCGTACCGCCTAATAAGTGGCTGACTTGGCAGAACCCATGGCGCGCCAACACTTGTGCCGCAACGGCACTGCGGTGGCCGGAGCGGCAAACGCACACAATGGGTCGATTTTGATAATGCTGACGATGGCTATAAACAAATTGTGCCAAGCGTGTTAGCGGTACATTGATCACTTCAGCGTCCACCGCAAGCTTACGCACTTGGTGTTCTTGTTGCTCACGCACATCAATCACTAAAGTTTCAGGCTCTGCAAGCCATTGTTGTTGCTGCTCTAACGGTATATCTACCAACTGGCATTCAGCACAGTCTTGTTCTAATTCACATAGCCGCTGCACCACACGAAACTCGCTATCAAAACGTGGCAATATCAAAGTGTTGCTATGCACAAGCTCACTCAGTTGTTCAGCTTTGGTTTGCTCACCCACAAAGGCGAAATCAACGTGGGCAGTATCTTGTGCTGACACTAGCGGTGAACTTAACAAATACACTGGGGTGCGCGAACCCACACGATATAAACGACGTTGCCCAACCCGCAAGCAGCCAAACACTGACGGCTGACATTCAACTGGCGCGTCACAGCCACCGGTAGCTTCAACAGGCCAACCCACGGCATCACGCGCAGCACTGCACCCACTGGCACACAATAATTGCGCGAGCATGCTGGCGGGGCTGTCAGAAGCTTGTGGCTCGGTTGTTAATACCGCTTTCACGCGATAATGCTGGCAGGCCACCAAACGCTCTATACGCTCGGCTAATTCCGGCACTGGGTCTATTACGGCCATTTCGCGTGCTTGTTTGTCAATCAGCAAATAACAACATTGGTGGCCAAAGCGCAGCTGGACAATACCGTCCAGGTCGCTATCAATATCTTCGTTGGTGTCGGCAACCAAGAGGCACGATTGGCGCAAAGCTTGTGCAGCTTCTTGAATACGCTGACACGCAGAGTCAATGGTTGCTTGGGTGGTGGCGGGCCCAAAACTCAAACGAATGGCAGAGCTCGATTTCCATTCCTCAAGGCCCATGGCGTCTAAGACAAAGCTACGACTAACACCTGAGCTACAAGCGGAGCCCGAACTAACGCGAATATTGGCCGCGTCAAACACATCCATAATGTCGCGCGAAGGCACACCGCGAACGCTGAAGTTTAAGGTGGTTGGCACTGAGTTTTCTAAGTTATGGTTTAGCTCTAGCGTGGGAAACGCTTGGCGTAGCGCTTGCAATAACTTGTTGCGATACCCTTCAAGAATGTGCAGCCCATGAAACACTTGCTGTCTATTGTCGAGTAACAATTCAAACAAGGCATGCAAGGCTGCAATTCCGGGTAGGTTTTCCGTGCCCGAACGCTGCCCCTGTTCTTGCCCACCACCAATAATTAGTGGCGTAAAGGGTGCATTGTGTCGTACATATAAAAAACCAATACCTTTGGGACCATACAACTTATGGCCACTAAACGGCGCGTAATCAATGGTAGTCGCGCTAAGATCAAGCTTTTGTTTACCCAACGCTTGCACGCAATCGACCATCCAAGGCACCTGCGGGTTAGCCTTGCGAATCACCCGCTCAAGCTCCACTAGGTTTTGCTTCACACCAGTTTCGTTATTCACCGCCATGGTACAAATCATGTGGGCTGCGCCGGCATGCTCAGCAATAAATTCTAAATCGAGTAAGCCTTGCTTATCGACCGGTATCGCTTTTAGTTGCGCATTAAGCTGCAACAATTCATTCCAGTGCTCCAACGCCTGGGGTACTGCTTTATGCTCTGTGGCGCCATACAACAACCAGCGTTTGCCGCCAGTATTGCCCTGCTGGCGAGCGGCCGTTAATGCTGACAACACAGCAGTTTGAATGCCCTCAGTGGCGCCGCTGGTAAAAATAAAGCGCCCAGCACCGGCACCAATCAGCTCACGCCCAAGTCGACGCGTATTATCAAGAATATAGCGAGCTTGTAAGCCAGTAATATGGCTACTTGAAGGGTTGCCAAACACGTGTTCCATCACATGTTCTACGGCTTTTGCGATTTGTGGTAACACCGGTGTGGTCGCATTGCAATCAAGGTAGATTTCTGCCCGCTTCGGCCGAATTTGCACCGGTGTAACCATAACTACTACTCCTAAAAACTATTTAAAAGCACGTTCTAACCACTAAAAGTCAATACGATTTTCCTGCCATTGTTTCTCTTGTGCCGCACGCTTTTCAGCGCGAGCTTCTTCGGCCATACGTGCTTTTTTGTCATCGCAGGGGTCTTTGCAGTCGCAAGCTTTTTCCATTCCTAATGCAGAAATACCGCCACAGCTACCTGAAATCGACTTTTTCTGGGCTAAAAAGCCAACAGACATGGCAAGCACAACTACCAACATGATGACGAATACAGCGATAAAAACGCCCATGTGGACCTCCTGAGCTACTGCTCAAATCGTTTAAATGCAGTACTAGTGTACTCTTTAAAAGTTTCATTTTCACGGGTAACTAGCAAAACGGCTAGCCCCTTTTGTTCAGCGAACGCTAACGCTTGCTCTGGCCCCATCACGGTTAACGCCGTTGCATAGGCATCGGCATCCATACAGGTGTCGGTGATAACGGTTACCGACACTAAATTATGCTGTATAGGGTACCCCGTGCGAGGGTCAATAATGTGTGAGTAGCGCACACCGTTTTCTTCAAAGTAATTGCGGTAATCACCCGAAGTTGCAACCGCACTATTGCCTGGCTCAATAACACGTTGTACCGCTCGGTCAAGCGACACCGGTTGCTCAATGGCAATGCGCCATGGCTTCGAACCTGGTTTTGAGCCCTTCATGCGCATTTCACCACCAATTTCGACCAAATAATTGGTAATTTCCATTTGCTCAAGCAATACCGCGACTCGGTCAACTCCATAGCCTTTGGCAATGGTTGATAAGTCAACATAAAGGTCAGGAATTGATTTGCGCAATTGGTGATTGTCTACCGACAAATGTTGATAGCCAATTTGGTCTTGTACTGCAGCTAGCTCATCCGCACTCGGCACTTTTTCTGGGCGTGCCAGCGGGCCGAAGCCCCACAAATTCACTAACGGCCCCACGGTAACATCAAGCAAGCCGTTGGTTTCTACACCAATTTCTAACGCGCGCCGCACTACGGTTTCAAGCGAGCGCGACACCACCACCGGCTCGGTGGTAGAACGCTGGTTAAACTGCGACAACTCTGACTGTGGGTCATAGGTCGACATTTGGCTATTAATTTGCTGCAACACGGCATCAACACGCTCTTTGACTTTCTCAGGAGCATGCCGAGGATTCGCCGTCACATAGCGAATATGGTACGTCGTGCCCATGGTTTCGCCCGAAACCGATAACTGCTGCGGTGCAGGGGTACAAGAAACGAAAAAGGCCAGCCCCAATAGGGCTAGCCAAATTCGTAGAAACGATGAAGTCATCATTTTCTAGCCACCGAAGTCATCCAATAAGATGTTTTCGTCTTCGACACCAAGATCTTTCAGCATCTTGATAACCGCAGCGTTCATCATCGGTGGTCCACACATGTAGAACTCACAATCTTCAGGCGCTTCGTGGTCTTTCAGATAGTTTTCGTACAACACGTTGTGGATAAAGCCAGTGTAACCTTCCCAGTTATCTTCTGGTTGTGGGTCAGACAAGGCTACGTTCCATTCAAAGTTGTCGTTTTCACGCGCCAACATATCGAAATCTTCAACATAGAACATTTCTTTCTTCGAACGCGCACCGTACCAGAACGTCATTTTACGATCGGTATTCAAGCGACGTAATTGGTCGAAGATATGTGAACGCATTGGCGCCATACCAGCACCACCACCAACGAATACCATTTCTGCTTTGGTGTCTTTAGCGAAGAATTCACCGAACGGACCAGAAATCGTTACTTTGTCGCCTGGCTTCAAGCTAAAGATATACGATGACATTTGGCCTGGTGGCAAGCTCATATCACGCGGAGGCGGCGTAGCAATACGCACGTTCAACATGATAATGCCTTTCTCGTCTGGGTAGTTCGCCATTGAGTAAGCACGAATAACTTCTTCGTTTACTTTCGACTCAAGGTTAAAGAAGCCGAAGTGTTCCCAGTCGCCACGGAATTTGTCTTCAATGTCGAAGTCTTTGAATTTCACGTGGTGTGGCGGACATTCAATTTGAATATAACCACCCGCACGGAATGGAACTTCTTCACCTTCTGGCAACTGCACCACGAACTCTTTAATGAACGTAGCGACGTTGTTGTTCGATTTAACCGTACAGTCCCATTTACGAATACCGAATACTTCTTCTGGAAGTTCGATTTTCATATTCTGCTTCACGTTGACCTGGCACGATAAACGGCAGCCTTCACGTGCTTCTTTACGGTTAATGTGGTCACGTTCCGTTGGCAGAATTTCACCGCCACCTTCTTTGATAACCACGCGGCACTGGCCACATGAGCCACCGCCACCACACGCTGACGATACGAAAATACCAGCATTCGCTAATGCGCCAAGCAACTTGGTGCCGGGCTGGGTGGTGATTTTCTTGTCTTCGTCATCGTTAATTAAAATCTCGACATCACCCTGAGGGACCAATTTTGATCTGGCGAACATAATCACCGCAACCAAAACCAATACAATCAAGGTAAACATGCCTACGCCGAGCGCTATTAGTGTCAAATCTTGCCCTTGCATCGACTTGTACCTCTACTTAATACGTTATCGTTCGTAACCGGATGAAATTAGAGTGAAATGCCTGAGAAAGACATAAACCCTAAACCAATCAGACCCACCGTCATAAAGGTGATGCCCAAGCCACGTAAACCATCTGGCACGTCCGCATATTTCAGCTTCTCGCGCACTGCAGCTAACGCCACAATGGCAAGCGCCCAACCAACGCCGCCGCCAATACCGTAAACCACACTTTCAGTGAAGTTGTAGTCACGCTCTACCATGAACGACACGCCACCAAAAATAGCGCAGTTCACGGTAATCAACGGTAGGAAAATACCTAACGCGTTGTATAAAGCAGGCACGTATTTGTCTAACGCCATTTCAAGAATCTGTACCAACGCCGCAATAACGCCGATAAAGGTTAAGAAACGCAAGAAACTTAAGTCTGCATCTGGAAAACCAGCCCAATCTAACGCACCTGGCGCCAAAATGTTGTGGTAAACCAAGTTGTTCGCTGGTACTGAAATACCCAGTACTACGATAACCGCTACGCCCAAACCAAAAGCTGTGGTTACTTTCTTAGACACTGCCAAGAAAGTACACATACCAAGGAAGAACGATAACGCTAAGTTTTCAACGAAAATCGATTTAATAAATAAACTGATATAGGCTTCCATGGTCTGCTCCTTATTCCTTCGGCTCTACTTGTTCTGTGCGGAAGGTACGCAGTACCCAGATAAAGCCACCGATAATGAAGAACGCACTTGGTGGTAATACCAACAAGCCGATTGGTTGATACCAACCCCCTTCAGAAGCCAGTGACATGATCTGATAGCCAAACAGGCTACCTGAACCGAACAATTCACGAACAAAACCGACAGTAAGCAATACCACCGAGTAACCCAAGCCGTTACCGATACCGTCTAAGAACGACAACATGGGCGGGCTCTTCATGGCATAAGCTTCCGCGCGACCCATCACGATACAGTTGGTAATAATGAGACCAACGAATACCGACAGTTCTTTCGCAATGCTATATGCATAAGCGCGTAATACTTGGTCGACCACAATAACCAAGCTGGCAATAATGGTCATCTGTACGATAATACGCACACTTGATGGAATATGATTACGGATAATCGAGATAAACAAGTTCGAAAACGCTGTTACCAAGGTTAGTGCAATACACATAACCACAGTGTTTTCCATTTTCGACGTAACCGCCAACGCCGAGCAGATACCTAAAATTTGCAAGGCAATCGGGTTGTTGGCAAAAATTGGCCCAAATAGAACCTCTTTGACTTCTTTTGCACTAGCCATTAGTTCAGCTCCCCTTTGCGAATTTTATCGAACAGTGGGCCATAAGCCTTGTCGCTAAACCAGAACTGCATGGTGTTTTCTACGCCGTTACTGGTTAAGGTTGCACCCGAAAGTGCATCGATATCATGCGCTTTATCAGTCACGTTTTTGGTGACGTCTAAGGCAACACTGCCGTTGTCATAAATCTCTTTGCCCTGCCAGCTAGCGGTCCAGTTTGGATTCTGGATTTCGCCACCAAGACCTGGAGTTTCTGAGTGCTCGTAGAAGTTAATGCCTTTAATGGTGTTCATGTCTGGCGCTACCGCCATGAAACCGTACATGGTGCCCCACAGGCCGTAACCACGTACATACACCACAACAGTTTCTAAGGCACCGTCAGCACCGTTAATAAAGTAAACTTTAGCAACGTTTTCTAATGCACCAATACCTGCTACGTCTTCGCTTTTCTCAAGCTTGGTGCCCAAGCCTGCTTTTTTAGCAGAAGCAATTGGGTCGTACTCAGTCGCATTTTTGCCGTCAACCGACTCAACGGTTTCTAACGTGTCTAAGTTGATTAAACGCGTGTCTACACGGTCTTCAAACACGGCAATAACGTCAGTTTCTGGCGTTAATAAGCCGGCAGCATCAAGCACGTTACGTTGCATGTCTAACGCAGCGTTCTTTTCCTGCAGCGGCTTCAAGCCCACTGCAGAACCCGCCACAATAATCGCACACACTAAACAGAGGGCGATAACGACAAAGAGCGTTTTGCCGAGTGATTCGTTTTTATTAGCCATTGCGTGCCATTCTCCGTTTAATGTTTGATTGAACAACAAAGTGGTCAAACAGCGGGGCAAATACGTTAGCAAATAGAATGGCTAACATAATACCTTCTGGATACGCAGGGTTTACCACACGGATAAGAACTGTCATTGCACCAATAAGGAAGCCGTAATAGAACTTACCTTTGTTAGTGAATGAAGCTGATACTGGGTCGGTTGCCATAAACATCATACCGAAGGCAAAACCACCAACCACGAGGTGCCAGTACCATGGCATAGCGAACATAGCGTTGGTGTCGCTGCCAATAACGTTGAACAACAATGACAACGCCACCATACCAATGAACACACCTGAAACGATGCGCCATGACGCGATACGGAAGTAAATTAACGCTAAACCGCCAATTAAGATCATCAGGGTAGACACTTCACCCATCGAGCCTTGAATGTTACCCAAGAAGGCGTCCATCCAAAGGTCCATGTTGGCAATGTAGTCGGTTGCTTGCGTTGCTTGACTCAGTAAGGTTGCGCCCGAGAAGCCATCTACCGCAGTCCATACCTGCTCACCCGAAATAGACGCTGGGAAGGCAAAGTATAAGAATGCACGGCCAGTCAACGCTGGGTTCAAGAAGTTACGGCCAGTACCGCCGAAAATTTCTTTACCAATAACCACACCGAAGGTGATACCTAACGCGACCTGCCATAATGGCATGGTTGCTGGTAAGGTTAACGCAAACAATACCGAGGTAACGAAGAAGCCTTCGTTAATTTCGTGCTTACGAATTGAGGCAAACAAGACTTCCCAGAAACCACCGACAATAAAGGTCGTCGCATACACAGGAACAAAGAAGCAAGCACCGTAGAACAGCTTACCGGCCCAGCCCGCAGAGCTTAAGTCGCCGCCTAACGCTGTAAACAAGCCTACTTGCCAAATGTCAGCCAACTCATAGCCGTTCACTAGCGCCATGGCTGCTTGGTTACCAATGTTGTACATACCCCAGAACATTGCTGGGAATGTCATCATCCATACCAAGATCATGATGCGCTTTAAATCAACGCTATCTTTAACGTGGGTAATGCCTTTAGTGACTTTACCTGGCGTGTAGAAAATAGTTGCCGCTGCTTCGTATAAGGCGTACCACTTCTCGTACTTGCCGCCTTTTTCGAAGTTTGGCTCAATCTTCTCGAGGAAATTTTTCAAGCCCATGATCAGCCCTCTTTCTCAATTTCGGTCAACATGTTACGCAACACAGGACCGTACTCGTATTTGCCTGGACAAACATAAGAACACAGCGCTAAGTCCTCTTCGTCCAACTCTAAACAGCCCAGCTTTTGAGCCTGTTCAGTGTCACCAGAGAGCAAGTCACGTAGCAAAATCGTTGGCAAAATATCAAGCGGCATCACGCGCTCGTAGTTGCCGATTGGCACCATCGAACGGTCTGAACCGTTGGTGGTTGTGGTCATTGCGAATAATTTTTTCGGGCTCAAGTGACCTAAGTAGGCACGCGTTACCGAATGCTGATTAACACCAGGCTTGATCCAACCCAAGAATTCTTTATTATCGCCTTCGGCCAATACGCTCACTTGGTTATGGAAACGACCTAACCACTGATGATCGTCATCAACTTTGTGACCATTGAGTACTGAACCAGAAACCACACGGTTTTTACCTTGTGCAAGCTCACCTTTGGTCAGCTCACGCACGTTTGCGCCTAAACGCGTACGCAACAAACGTGGTTTCTTCGCGGCTGGGCCGCCAAGAGCAACCACACGGTCAGTGAATAATTCGCCGGTAGTAAACAATTTACCGTAGGCAATCACGTCCTGATAACCAATGTGCCAAACCTGTTTAGCCATTGATACCGGATTCAAGAAATGAATATGAGTGCCAACTAAGCCAGCTGGGTGTGGGCCTTTAAAGCTTTCCAACTGCACTTGTGCATCGCCAGTGTCAACGCTCGCGTCAGCAGCTTTCACCACAAACACTTTGCCTTGGGTAAGGTTACCCAAAACTTTCAAGCCATCAATAAAGGCTTGCTTGTGTTCGTTAATGATTAATGCTGGGTCAGCGGCTAATGGATTGGTGTCCATTGCATTGACAAAAATAGCGGTAGGCTCTGCATCTAGCTTCGGTGAACGGCTAAATGGACGGGTCCGCAACGCAACCCATTGACCTGAGTTGTTCAGTTGCTCAACCACTTTAGCGCGATCAAGCCCTGCAAGGTCTGCGCTGTCGTACTTGGCAAAGGTTTCCTGCTCGTCGCCGTCAATTTCAATGACAACAGCTTGCAGTACACGCTTTGCGCCACGCAGTACGTCTTTCACAACGCCGGCAGCAGGTGCAGTAAATTTAACCCCTGGGTTTTTCTTATCTTCGAAAAGTACCTGGCCTTTTTTAACGCGGTCCTCAACCTTGACATGCATGGTTGGGCGCATACCCACATACTCTTCACCCAGTACGGCAACGGTGGTGATGGCCTGGCCATCCTCGATAGTTTGCACTGGCGCACCCGAAATCGGGATATCCAGCCCTTTCTTGATCGTAATCATACGCGTTTGCACTACTCGTTAGGGAAGATTAATCTTATTCCAGTGCGCGCTTCCAAGCATAAGAAAACCTAAGCTTGAAAGCCCACACTGACCAAATTCTGTCCATTTTCACCTAGGGCGCGCATTTTAGCACTTTTGCACAGCAAAACAAATGCAAAAACCTAAAATGCGTGGTTCGTTTTTCGTCCGCTTCGCTGTTCGTCCGCTACGCTGTTCGAAACGTCTTTACGAACAGTGCGCAGCACGCACGAACAGTGAGTGTAGCGAACGTACGAATAACGAACAACGGGTGTTACCAAGTGACGAGTGGGTTGACGTCGGCGTCGTAGTCCACACCCTCAATACCAAAGCCGAATAACTTCAAGAAATCGCTGTGATAACCCGCATAGTCAGCTAAATCATGGAAGTTCTCTTGCGTGACTTCGTGCCATAACTTTTCGACTTTTGCTTGCGTTGCGTCATTAGTTTCCCAGTCGTTCATGAACAAACGGCCCGCTTCATCCAGCACAGGGTCTACGCCGTACAAACCATCACGCAGCAAACGGTGGGTTTGTTCGATACAACCCTCGTGAGTACCCTCTTCTTTCATGACACCGTAAATTAACGAAATATATAGCGGCATAACTGGAATAGCAGAACTTGCTTGAGTTACCAAAGCTTTCAGCGATGACACGTAAGCTTCAAGGTTTAAGTCGGTGTAGCGCGTACGCATGGCTGCAGCCGCACGGTCTAAATCTTCCTTCGCTTTACCAATGGTGGCGTGACCGTAAATTGGCCAAGTGAGTTTTTTACCAATATAGGTATAAGCGGTGGTTTTCGCATTCGGTGCTAATACGCCGGCATCATGCAGCGCAGCCATCCACAATTCCCAATCCTCACCGCCCATTACTTTGATGGTTTGCTGAATTTCGTCATCGTTAGCTGGCTCTAACGTAATTTCAGTCACTTGGTCTTTGTCAGTGTGATAGGTTTTGGTGGTATAGGCTTGCCCAATTGGCTTCAAGGTAGAGCTATACAGGTCGCCAGTTACTGGGTCTTTACGCTTGGGTGATGCAAGGCTGTATATCACCAAGTCAACTTGGCCCAAATCTTGTTTAATCTTCTCAATAACTTCTTGTTTTATTTCGTTTGAGAAGGCGTCGCCATTAATGGTGTGTGCGTAAAGGCCTTCTTTTTCAGCCGCTTGATGAAACGCTGCGGTGTTATACCAACCCGCTGTCGCAGTTTTCTTCTCGCTTGGCTCTTTTTCGAAGCACACGCCTAAGGTTTTCGCGCCAGCGCCAAATGCGGCGTTAATACGTGTTGCTAAGCCATAGCCAGTAGAACACCCGATTACCAAAACACGCTGCGGTACCTTCTCTAACGGCGCTTGCTGCTTCACATAATCAATTTGCTGCTGCACGTGTGCTGCACAGCCTACAGGGTGAGCGTTGGTACAAATAAAGCCACGGATTTTCGGATGAATCACCATCGTATCGGTTCCTATTTTATGAATTCGAGTCTTACGTTATTAGGTAGAAATGTGGGCTAGTGTAACCGACCACCCACAGACAAGTGATCTGAGCTGTTAGCTAAGCACGTGTTCAGTTGCTATCGAGCTTACTGCCGCCCCGACAAGCCGGTGAATCTGGCACCTGCTGTAACTGCTGCCATTCAGTCGGGCTATAAACGTGTAGTGCTAGTGCGTGCACGGGCCCGGCAAGTTCCTCCGCCAGCACTTTATTGATTGCACGGTGTCGTTGCAGCAACCGCATACCGTCAAATTGCGCACACACCGCAATCACTTTGAAATGTGAATCATCACTCGGGGTGCCGTGCATATGGCTTTCGTTGACTACCGAGAGATAGGCTGGCTGTAATTCGCGTTGTAACTTTGCTTCAATATGTTGCTGTAAATCTGTCATGGTTACACCTATTGAACCTTATTAATCATTGGCATCGAGTGAGCTGTAACAAATAGACGCATCGCGACCAATTTTAGCAAATGCGTTAAAAATATTGGGCTCTGGTTCATTCGGCCGATATGCAAGCCGGTACAGCTGACTGCCAAAATTACCCGAAAGTTGATACAGCAACACATCGTGCTTCACATAGAGCTCTGCCAGTTGTTGTAGCCCTTCGTCGCGCCCAGTTGGAAATGCAGAGGCTTCACCGACTAGTCGCCAGCGGCGCAATTCTTCGCGCTCAGCTAACAACGCAGTATTCATACGATCGCGACAAAAGCTCAGTTGAATAACACTGTTAGACAGCGCCCAGCCGGCGCTAGGAAGCTGCTGCAGATCGATCTCACGCACTTGCTGCAGGCGCAGCTCTTGTTCAGGCGCTTGGCTTTCTGCGCCACATGCACTAAGCAGCATCAGCAAAGAAATCACTGTTAGCTTCGAAATAACGACTTGCAATGTAGACATGGCTGCGCGGCTCTCACGGCTTGGTGTTCATAAAAGACTATGAGCGCAGTATAAATGGATAGCGGTAATTTAAAAAGGGAGGAGGACTATCCGTGTCCAGACGAGGTTGTATCAGTCCATGATGACAACCTCAAATCCATGCCGCCATACTAATCGATGTTTTTTTGCATTTCAATTACAATTTGGCAACAAAATTATAAGTAATTATTTTACAACTTAATTTAGTGTAAATATTTTTAGCTGCCAGCTGATTCCTGCTCAGGGCTTACCAGCGCTACAATCTGCCACCCTGCCTTAGGTTCAAAGGTTTGATCAGCGCTAAACAAATGACAAAATCCTCGTTCATCAAGAGCATATAATGGTAACGCTCTATTACCATAGCGATCCTGATAATCATCATAGTGGAACGACTCGGTCAGGGCCGTGGTTTTAACACTTGCCCCCTGAAACGTTAAACTAGCTAGCTTCGAGAACGTCACGCCCTTTCCGAATAGCTTCAGGCGATTACGGTAAACTTCTGGCAATTGATTACGCGCCGGCGCGTCGTGGTCCGTACTATGCAGAGCAAAAATTTTCTCGTCATCAAACCAGTCCATAAAATGCATGGCGACAACTGGGTTCAATTGGCGATAAGGAGAGAGTATTAACACATAGCCAATACCGGTTAAGTCCATATTGTTTTCGGCATGTTCCGATGTCGGGTTACCAAAATACACCGGCAAGTTCTCCATCCGGGCCTGTTTTATGTGCTCCCAGTTGGTATCCGCTAGCAGCACTGGAAATTTGTTTTCTTGCAACGACTTCGCAATTAACCGCGCGGTCGGGTTCGCACCAAAGATTAAAAAGCCACGGGCCGGTGGTTCGCGCAACTTAAGCGCATGCGCCAGCGGCTTCGCCGTTAAGCTTTGCAACACCACGGTGCTTAAAATAACCAAGAACACCAGCGGCACCAGCAGCTCAGCTTGCTCCCACCCGCCTTGCTGCATTTTTAATGCAAATAACGCCGAAACTGCCGCGGCAACAATACCGCGCGGTGCAATCCAGCTTAATAGCACTTTTTCTTTAAAGGTGGTTTGCGTACCTATGGCCGACACCCAAACGCTCAGCGGGCGCACCACAAAAATAATCACAGCTAACAAAATAATTGCCGGCACACCCAGTGAGTTAAACGCCTCTGGTTGCAGTCGCGCTGCCAAAATAATGAACAAGCCAGAAATAAGCAGTACCGAGAGCGTTTCTTTAAATTCCAGAATATCGTCTAAGTCTAAGCCACGCATGTTGGCCATAACCATGCCCATAACAGTTACGGTTAATAGCCCAGACTCGTGCTGCAGCGCGTTTGACACCGCAAATACACCAAGCACCACGGCCAAGGTGGCTACATTTTTTAAGTAGTGCGGGAAAATACTTTTCAGGAGCGCCCAGCCCAATAGCTTGCCGCCGGCAAAACCGAGCGCAAAACCTACCCCAATAGTGGTAGCAAAAGCTTGCAGTGCTTGTGACCAACCCGCGCCTTGGCTGGCAACAATAAACTCATAAACCAATACCGCCAATAATGCGCCAATGGGGTCAATGATGATGCCTTCCCAGCGCAATATATTCCCTAGCCGCGCAAGTGGCCGTACTGACCGTAACATAGGCATGATAACCGTCGGCCCCGTCACCACCACAAGGGCACCAAATAAGGCGGCAAGCTCCCACGTAAAGCCAATTAAATAGTAGGCCGCAATAGCAATGGCTACCCAGGTAATCGCCATGCCCACACTAACCAGGTTCGTTACCATGCGGCCATGGCCTCGAATTTCATCAAACTTCAGGGTCAGCGAACCCTCAAATAGAATAATCGCTACCGACAAGGATACGACTGGAAACAGTATGTCGCCAAAAATGGCGTCAGGGTTCATGATGCCTAGCACGGGGCCGACCAAAATACCGATAATAAGTAACGGTAAAATAGCTGGCACCTTCATGCGCCAGGCACCCCACTGACACAATATAGACAGCACACCGATAAGCGCTAATGCGGACATATTCGACATAAAGCTTCCTTTTCCAAAAATTTCCAATCTAGTTGTTGATAATAATTCTCATTTGCGCGAAACTATTTGTAGGTACCAAATGCGAATCAATATCGTTCGTTATCTTTTTTCGATATACTTCATTCATTCTTTACGAGGCACAACGAGGGAATTATCTATGCTACGCAAAGTTTTAACCCTAACAGCCATTGCTGCAAGTTTAACAGCAACAGTAGCACAAGCAGCCACTGTTAACGTATATTCGGCGCGCAAAGAAGCGCTTATCAAGCCGGTTCTAGAAAAGTTTACCGCAGAAACGGGCATTGAAGTACGCCTTTTAACCGGCGGCGGTGACGCCCTGCTCGCACGTTTACAAAACGAAGGCGAAAATACGCCAGCGGACTTATTCCTCACGGTTGACGCCGGTAATTTGCACCGTGCGGCCGAAGCAGGTGTGTTTCAACCACTTACTTCAAATACCGTATTAAACCGCGTGCCGGATCACCTACAAGGTACGGACAATTTGTGGGTCGGCTTGAGCTTACGTGCTCGCCCAATTTTCTATGCACCTGATCGCGTTAACCCAAGCCAGTTAAATGGCTACGAAGACTTGGCGAAACCAGAGTGGAACAAAAAGGTTTGTATTCGCTCGTCAGACAACATTTACAACCAGTCATTAACCGCTGCGCTCATTGAGCATTGGGGCGAAGAAAAAACCCAAGCGTGGGCCGAAGGGTTAGTGAATAACTTAGCCAAACCGCCGGTAGGTGGTGATCGCGATCAGTTGAAAGCAGCAGCAGCCGGCGTTTGTGATTTAGCCGTTGCCAACACCTACTATTTCGGACTTATGCAAACCGGTGACGATGCAGCGCAACGCGAAGCCGCTAGCAAGCTGAAAATTTTCTGGCCAAACCAAGACAGCTTTGGCACGCACGTTAACGTGTCGGGTATTGGCGTAACCAAGCATGCGAAAAACAAAGCAGCAGCACAGCAACTTATTGAGTTCTTACTGACAGCTGAGTCACAGGCATGGTATGCCGCCACCAACAACGAATACCCTGCGGTAGAAGGCGTTGAGTGGAGCGAAACCTTGCAAGCCTGGGGCGAATTCAAGGCCGATGACTTGTCAATGACATTCCTTGGCGAAAACAATGCTGACGCTGTGAAATTAATGAACCGAGCTGGTTGGCGTTAATGCAGCAACTGTTGCGCAGAAAAACCTGGCGCCAGTTTTCACTGGTAGCAACGGCCGCCGTTATCGGCGTGCCGTTGCTGGTTATCTGCTGGTCAGTTCTGCAATTAGCAACAGCGCAAGACTTTTCTACGTTAAGCCATTTATGGCAAACCGTTGTACCTGAATACATTCGCCACTCGCTTTGGCTACTTATTGGTGTTGCGTTCGGCGTCACCACACTGGGCGTTGGCACAGCCTGGCTCACTACCGCCTGCCGGTTCCCTGGGCAACGCCTGTTAAGCTGGGCCTTGCTACTGCCGTTGGCCATGCCGGCCTATATTACTGCATACACCTACACCGGCATGCTCGACTTTGCTGGGCCCGTGCAAAGCGCACTACGTAACTGGTTTGGTTGGAGCTACGGTGATTACTGGTTCCCGCAAATACGCAGCCTTGGCGGTGCCATTGCAGTACTAAGCTTAGTGCTGTTCCCTTATGTGTATTTAATTACCCGCGCCACCTTTTTACAGCAGTCGGCCACCACCCTTGAAGCTGGCCGCAGCTTAGGCTTAAACCCGTGGCAATGTTTTTGGCGACTCGCAATTCCGCTTGCGCGCCCCGCTATTGTTACCGGTGCCACTTTAGCGCTCATGGAAACACTAGCCGATTACGGTACCGTGCAATACTTTGGGGTAACCACCTTTACCACCGGTATTTTCCGCACCTGGTATGGCCTTGGCGACTTGCAAGGCGCGCTGCAACTTGCCGCCATGTTGTTGGTTGCGGTTATCTTACTCATTTTCATTGAGCGTTGGTCACGCAGCCAAGCGCGCTACGATCAACGCAGCAACCGCCCTGCTCCGCCATTTGAACTGCGCGGTGGCAAAGCATTATTAGCCAGCATTGCCTGTTGGCTGCCATTGTTATTTGGCTTTATTTTGCCCGCGTTACAGTTAGCTAGTTGGTCTATTGAACGCTCTGAAGTATGGTTGCAAGCAAGTTTCTGGCAACTCACCTTTAATAGTTTCTGGCTGGCGTTTTTAGCCGCATTATTAGTGGTCGTACTCGCTTTGTGGTTAGCTTATGGCCGCCGCCAAATACCAACCCGTGTGGTGCGCACTAGCGTGGCCTTTGCGGGCTTGGGTTATGCCATACCCGGCCTAGTTATTGCCGTGGGTTTAATTATGGTATTAACCAGTGTCGACCACGGTATTATTGCCTTAAGCAAAACTTGGTTTGGTTATAACCCGGGCTTATTGTTGTCGGGCACAGTGTTTGCACTGCTGTTTGCCTACGCAGTGCGGTTTTTAAGTGTGTCATTGCAAACCATTCAAGCCGGCCTGGTCGAAATACGCCCAAGTATGGACGAAGCCGCTCGCATTCAGGGCTACACGCCATTTCAGGTGCTGCGCAAAATTCACTTGCCGCTATTGCGCCCAAGCGTATTTACCGCGCTGATATTAGTTGGCGTGGACGTACTCAAAGAACTTCCGGCCACCCTGGTGTTACGCCCATTTGACTTTAATACCCTAGCCGTACGCGCATACGAAATGGCAGGAGATGAACGCTTAGCCGATGCTGGTCCGCCGGCACTCATGATGGTGTTAGTTGGCTTGATCCCGGTTATTTTGTTATCGCGAGCTATGTTAAAATCGCAGCAGTCGGCCTTGAAGGAGCAAGATTTTGTCCCGGTTACAGCTTAATAAAATGCACATTAGTTTTGGCGCGCAACACATTGTGCGTGGCGTTAGCTTAACGCTGGAGCAAGGCGAAATAGGCTGTCTATTAGGCCCAAGTGGCTGCGGAAAAACCACCTTGCTGCGCGCCATTGCTGGGTTTCAAAACCTGCAAAGCGGCAGCATTCAAATTGACAGCAACGAAGTATCCAATAACAACTATACGCTGCCAGCTGAAAAACGCGGTGTAGGTATGGTATTTCAAGACTTTGCGCTGTTTCCGCATCTAAACGTGGCCGACAACATTAGTTTTGGCATGCGCAAAGCCTCCTCGCAAGAACGTCGGCAACGGGTTGACGAATTGCTTGATCGGGTCGGCTTGCCAGGCTATCACAAACGCTTTCCGCACGAATTATCGGGCGGCCAACAACAACGTATTGCTCTTGCGCGTGCGCTGGCCCCAAAACCGGGGTTGTTGCTGCTTGACGAGCCGTTTTCCAGTTTAGATGCCGAATTACGCGAGCGTTTAGCCGTTGAAGTACGCGAGCTTTTGAAAAAAGAAGGTATTACCGCGCTGTTAGTCACGCACGACCAACAAGAAGCTTTTGCGATGGCCGACAAAGCCGGGGTGATGTATCAAGGTGAATTATTACAGTGGGACACGCCCTATCAGCTTTATCACCAGCCACGCCACCAGCTAGTGGCCGACTTTATTGGCCATGGTGTGTTGTTGCAAGGCACCGTGAATACCGAAGGTTCGCTAGCCTCGCCATTAGGTATGCTTGAGCACCCAAGTTTGCAACAAGTTGCCGCCGGCACCCCGGTAAGTTTCTTAGTGCGCCCCGACGATGTGGTGCCAGATGATAATTCGCGTTTGCGCGGCACGATTAAAGCACGCGGTTTTCGCGGGGCTCATAATCTGTACACGGTAGAGCTACCCAGCGGCATTGAAATTCTTACCTTAAGCCCATCTCATGAAGGCTTCAGTGTCGGCAGTGACATTGGCCTGCGCCCAGAATTTGATCACTTAGTGGTGTTTGCCGCTGATCACTGCGAATTGCCAGGGTTTCATGATCAAGCCCCAACGGTACAGCCGTTACCTAGCGTATTACCAAAAGCGAAGTCGGCGTAACAGCAAAAATTCAACCACGGCAATAACACCTAAAGCCGCGCTAAAAATCCAAAAGGCGCGGTCATCGTCTACGCCTGGCATCCCGCCAATGTTTATGCCGAATAAGCCAGTTAAGAAACTAATTGGCAAGAACACCCCAGCCACCATGGAAAGCCAATAAGTATTGCGATTCATCTTTTCCGCAACGTCTTGCTGCAAATGCTCTCGAAGCATCCACACTTGCTCCAGCAACATCTCCATATTTTCAAGTTCGCGGTGGGTGTTATCCCGCTCGTTAACTAGCCACTGTATCCACTCTGCATCAAACCACTTCGGCGCATCAGCCGCTAGGCGGTCTAACGCAGTTAGCTGTGGGCGCACAAAGCGGGTTAGCTTTAACAATCGCCGGTGCAGCATGGTTAAATCACGTTGACGTTGTGCGGTCGTGCCTTGTTCGTCATCTTCTAACCGCTCCATTTCTGCTTCAATGAGGTCTTGAAGTTGCTCAATTTTGTTGGTCATTTCATCCACTAAAACCAACAAAAAGTCAGCTAGGTTTTCCGGCCCTTGCTGCGCTTCAAGCATGCGCTGCACAACTTGTACCGAAGCCACAGGGCGCTTACGAAAGGTGTATAAGTTTCCTTTGAAATACAGCAAGCGCAAGCTCACCATATCTTCTTGTTGTGCCCCCTCGCCTAAATTGACACCGCGCAAGATTAAAATAAAGCCATCAGTCAGGCGGTCAAATCGTGGGCGCGTGTCTTCTTCAAGCACCGCTTCTATAACAGGTTGCGGAATTCCTGCATCAAATAACCAGTCTGATAACCCGGGCAAGTTTCGCTGAAAATGGAACCAACAATGCTGCCGCTCATGAAAGTTTTCGACCACAGCTTGCGCTGGGTGAGCGCTAAAGTCCCAACTATCGATCATAAATTCAGGGCGTGCTAACTGCTTGTCCGTCATATTAATTCCTCGTTTTTGCAATGATTTCAGTCTAGTCGCTTCTATATTGAATTCACAAGCCCTAGTTATTCGCGTTAAAATATTGACCAACTTCAAAAAAAATACCAAGGAATACTATGTTATTGCCCATTTTGGCCGTTATTTTTGGCCTAGCTCTGCTGGTTTGGAGCGCTGATAAATTCGTTGAAGGCGCTGCCGCCACCGCGAATCACTTAGGCATGCCAGCATTACTCATCGGTATGGTCATTATTGGTTTTGGTACTTCCGCGCCAGAAATGGTGGTGTCAGCCCTTGCTTCATCACAAGGTAACCCAGGGCTTGCCTTAGGCAACGCCTTTGGCTCGAACATTACTAATATTGCCTTAATTTTAGGCATTACCGCATTGTTAGCACCAATTGCGGTGGCTAGCCAAGTGTTAAAACGTGAAGCGCCTATTCTTATCGCCATTACCATTTTGGTTGCTTGGCCATTAGTAGACGGCGTTATTACGGCTCTTGAAGCTTGGATTCTATTAGCTGTATTCGCGCTTTACATGGGCTGGAGCATTTACCAAGGCATGACCGGTAAAGAAGACACGCTAAGCACAGAGTTCGACCAAGAAATTCAAGCCCATAGTATGCCTCTTGGGCGCGCTGTCATGTGGTTGGTTATTGGTTTGATCCTGCTTATTGTTAGCTCGCGTATATTGGTGTGGGGCGCCGTTGATATCGCCACCGCGCTTGGTGTTAGTGACTTAATTATAGGTTTAACTGTGGTTGCCATAGGCACATCATTGCCAGAGCTTGCCTCTGCAATTGCTGCGGTACGTAAAAACGAGCACGACCTCGCGTTGGGCAACGTTATCGGCTCCAACATGTTTAACACGCTAGCGGTGGTAGGTATTGCCGGTGCCATACACCCAATTGACCTAGAGCCGCTCGTGTTAAGCCGCGACTGGTTAGTCATGGCCGGCTTAACCTTCATGCTGCTCATTTTTGCGTTTCGCCCTAACAAGCGACCAAACCGCATTAATCGTATTCATGGCGGTATTTTTGTGGCCTGTTATATTGGCTACACCCTTTACCTTATTCAAACAGGATTTATGGCATGAATTTAAACACTCAATACACGGCGCAACGACTCGGCTTTCTCGGCTTGCTGCCGTTTATTGGGCTTACTGTAGCGGCGCTACTCGACCTTTGGGCGCCGCTTGCCATTGAGATTTTTATTCTTTACAGCGCAATTATCTTTAGTTTTCTCGGTGGTATTCATTGGGGGCTGGTTATGCGCTCAGACGACACCAACCACAGCCGCGCACTTCACTGGAGCATGGTTCCCTCCATTGCGGCCATCGCCACGCTGGTATTTCACAACCTACCACTAACCTGCGATATCACCCTAGCCACACTTAGCATTCTCGCGTTGCTGCACCTGTTCTGGTTGAACTACGAACGCCGCAAGCTCAGCACACACGCCTGGTACCTGGAGTTACGCGGTCGCCTAACATTCACCGTCACCGCCCTCCACATCATCCTCCTCATCATTAGCCTTTAAAAACAAGGGCGATATTAGCGATCAGATATCGGATATCAGAGCGGATGTATCGGGTATCTAGCGGATATCCGATATCTAATAGCTAATATCGCTTTCGCTTTTCTGTTTGCGAATCATTCTCGTTTGTATTATCATTAGTGGTACATTCAAACGGAGTCACTCATGTACGTCTGTCTATGCAAAGGTGTTACAGATAAAACCATTCGTCGCGCTGTCGACGATGGCTTAAGCAGCATGCGCGAACTACGCCAGCAATATGGTGTAGGAAGCCAGTGTGGCTGCTGTACCCAGTGCGCAAAAGACATCGTCAAAGACGCCGTTGCCGAGCGCAACGCACGATTAAAATCAGAAACTTTATTGCCAGTACTTTTTTGCCCATAGAGGTGTGCTACGCTTAAGCTGTTATCAAACATAACAGTAAGGAGCAGTACACATGAAAGGCGATAGCCACGTCCTGCAAGAGCTCAACCGAGTTCTTACCCGCAAATTAACCGCGATAAACCAATATTTTTTGCATGCCCGCATGTACAAGAATTGGGGTTTTGGCGAACTCAACAGCGCCATTTACAAAGCATCTATTTACGAAATGAAGCACGCCGATGACATTATTGAGCGTATTTTATTTCTCGGTGGCCTACCGAACCTGCAAGATCTCGGCAAGTTATTCATCGGCGAAGACCCCCATGAAATGCTGCAGCTTGATAAAAAAGTACAACTCGAAGATGTACTCGCTATTCGTGCGGCCATTAAAATTTGTGAAGATGCCCAAGACTACGTGAGCCGCGACGAGCTCACCGAAATTCTTGAACAACAAGAAGAGCATTTAGATTGGCTTGAAACGCAACTTGATCTTATCGACAGCATTGGTGTTGCGAATTACTTGCAAACCAAGCTTGATAGCTAATCAGTACCTAAAGGAGCCGTTATGAGTTTAGATAATCAAGCTGTGGTTGAGCAATTAAACAAGCTGCTCGCCTATGAGCTAACCTCAATTGACCAGTACACTGCGCACTCGCGTATTTACGAAGACATGGGCTTAAATAAGCTCTATGAGCGCATTAATCACGAAGTAGACGACGAGCGCGGGCACGCTGACCTACTTATTCGCCGCATTCTATTTCTTGGGGGTAAGCCCAACATGAACGGCCGCGAACCGCACTCTATTGGTGCCGATGTGCCTACCATGTTGGCCAATGATCTGGAACTTGAATATGGCAATGCGCGCACCTTACGCAGCGTGATCAAATTCTGTGAAAACGCCGGTGACTACGTCAGTCGCGATATGCTCATTACCATTTTGCGCGACACCGAAGAAGACCATGCCTACTGGTTGCGCCAACAACTTGAGCTGATCGACAAACTGGGCTTACAGCTTTATCTACAAGCACAAATGGGATAATTCTGCATGGAGCAGTTTTTAACTGAAGTGGGCCAACTGTTCGGTTGGCTAGAAACCGAGCTATTTAAAGTCGGCGAAACAGCCATTACTTACGGCTCGGTATTCCGCGTGATGGTTATTTTAATCGTCACCTATATTGCCTCACGACTGCTGCAGAACGGCTTACGCCGCATTGCTGGTTATCGCAAGTCCATGGCACAGTCGTCGGTGTATGCCCTCACCCGCATTACCCATTATGTGGTGATGGTTATCGGTTTCCTCATTGCCGTGGCCTCTATTGGCATAGACCTAACTAAGTTTGCAATTTTTGCCAGTGCTTTAGGTGTCGGTGTTGGTTTTGGCTTACAAAACCTCATCAGTAACTTTACCGCCGGCATTATGCTGCTGTTTGAGAAAACCCTCAAAGTTGGCGACTTTGTCGAGCTTGAGTCGGGTGTTACTGGCGAAGTGAAAGAAATTAATATTCGCAGCACCATAATTACCACCAACGACAACATCGACATTATTGTGCCGAATTCAGAGTTTGTTGCTGGGCGCGTGACCAACTGGACCATGCGCGACACAATTCGCCGCTTAAAAGTTGGATTTGGCGTGGCTTATGGCACCGACAAAGAACTGGTT
Source organism: Gammaproteobacteria bacterium (assembly GCA_018222985.1). Classification (GTDB taxonomy): domain Bacteria; phylum Pseudomonadota; class Gammaproteobacteria; order Enterobacterales; family Alteromonadaceae; genus Pseudidiomarina. The sequence continues at coordinate 16,040 of JAAEZG010000007.1, read as the reverse complement.
CGCAAAGCCGTATTAGAGGCGGCTGCTCGCGTACCTCACACCCTTGATGACGGCAGCTTTCGCCCACCCCAAGTGTGGCTAACTGAGTTTGGCGATAATTCGTTAAACTTTGAACTGGTCGTCTGGTTGAAGCCTGAAGCGGTAAACCGCCCAAGCGCAGTAAAAGCCGCGTTTATGTGGGAAATTCACACCTCGCTTGAAGAATATGGCATTGAAATTCCGTTTCCGCAGCGCGACTTGCACATTAAGAGCTGGGACGATGATGCCAAGCTTGCGATGGTGCAACAGGCAAAAAAAAGCAGCACCGCTAAACGTTCTAAGAAACGCCCAGAAAACGATGCTGCCGATGAGCTATAACCCTTGCGTTTAGCTCAAACGTTCACGTAATTCGTCAATGCAGGTGGGGTCATCAATGGTTGATGGCACCACCACTTCTTCACCATCGGCAAGTTGACGCAACACGCGCCGCAGTATTTTGCCCGAACGCGTTTTTGGTAACCGTGGCACAACCAGAATTCGCTTCAAGCAGGCCACCGCACCAATTTCGTCGCGTACCAACTGTACCAGACGATCACTTAATTCATTATCGGCTATGGTTACGCCATCTTTAGTAATAACTAGCCCCACAGGCACCTGGCCTTTTAAACTGTCTTGCACGCCAATCACTGCGCATTCAGCTACCGCAGAGTCTTTGGCTAATATCTCTTCCATTTCACCGGTCGACAAACGGTGTCCAGCAACGTTAATAACGTCGTCGGTGCGTCCCATAATAAACACATAGCCGTCGTCGTCTTTGTAGCCACCGTCACCACTGCTGTAATAGCCTTTAAATTCGCTCAAATAACCTTGCTCAAAACGCGCATCGTCGCCCCAAATTGTGGTTAAACAACCCGGCGGAAGCGGCAATTTAATGGCGACGGCTCCTTGCTCGCCGGTCGCCACTTCAGCGCCTTTGTAATCTAAAATTCGCACGTCATACCCCGGCAACGGCAAGGTGGCCGAGCCTGGTTTAATCGGGTGTTCAGCAATGCCGACAGGGTTCGCACAAATGGGCCAGCCCGACTCAGTTTGCCACCAATGATCGTAAACTGGCTTGCCGGTAATTTCCGTCGTCCATTCATAGGTTGGCGGATCTAAACGCTCGCCCGCCATGTAAATACGCTCTAGCTTCGACAAATCATACTGTTCTAGGAATTTACCTTCGGGGTCTTCTTTTTTCACCGCACGAAAAGCCGTTGGCGCCGAAAACAACACATTCACCCCATACTCGGCACAAACCCGCCAAAATGCGCCTGCATCAGGGGTACGCACTGGCTTGCCTTCGTACAGCACGGTGGTCGCCCCGGCCAATAAAGGCCCATACACAATATACGAATGGCCAACCACCCAACCCACATCAGAAGCCGTAAACATCACTTGGCCTTGCTTAATGCCGTAAACCACGTCCATAGAGTACTTCAGCGCAACCGCATAGCCGCCGGTATCACGCACTACTCCTTTGGGTTTGCCCGTAGTGCCCGAGGTATACAGCACATACAACAGATCGGAACCATGCATCACCGCACACTCAGCCGGCGTGACACCTTCAATACCTTGCTGCCAATCAATGTCACGCGGCGGCTGCAGCTCGGCCTGACACTGCGTGCGTTGATATACAATCACATTCGCTGGCTTATGCTGCGCCAGCTCAATGGCCTTATCAACCATAGGTTTGTACGGCAATATCCGGTTCACTTCCACCCCGCATGACGCGGTAATAATCACTTTCGGTTGCGCATCATCAATACGAACCGCCAGCTCATGCGGCGCAAAACCGCCAAACACCACCGAATGCACCGCCCCCAAACGTGCACAAGCCAACATGGCAATTGCCGCCTGCGGAATCATCGGCATATAAATCACCACCCGATCGCCTTTTTTCACGTGCTGTTTCTTCAACAACCCCGCAAAAGTGGCCACCGCATCACGCAACTCCCGGTAGGTATAACTTGCCTTACTACCCGTTACCGGCGAGTCATAAATTAGCGCCAACTGGTCACCACGGCCATTGTCCACATGATAATCAAGCGCCATAAACGACATATTCAACTCGCCGTTCGCAAACCAGTCGGCCATACCATTTGGTTTCAGCGTGCACGCTTGACTAGGTTCCTTAAACCAATGCAAATTGCCGGCCTGCTTCAGCCAAAAAGCTTCAGTGCGTTGTAGCGATGACTCATATTCTCGTGGGTAGCTCATAATTTCGTTCCTTGTAACTGCTTATGGCAATAATGTAGCGCGTCTGAGCTTTTTTCCCATTCGACTTAAGTCGGGTGAAGTGCAAAGGCGATATTAGCTATTGGATATCAGATATTAGCTGATGGCTTGGTGGCTCTGTGTGCGTGACAACTCGGGTTAAAGGGGCGGTTTAGCATTGGGCTACTGTTAACACAACGCTTCTTTCCTTTTAGCTGAAGGTAACTTAAAGTGATGGAGCAAGTTAACACTGACAAGGAGCGTACTATGAAACCATTAATAGCTTTGGTGATGCTTGGGCTACTATCGGGCTGTGCATCGGTATCATCCGATATGGCAAACAATAACTTCCCACTGATTACGGCTCAGAAGCCATCGGACAACTTAATAGGTATCTGGACCGGCTCTATGGCATCTTACTTAGCGACACTTCAAATTAATGACGATGGGACAGGTACGCTTTGTTACTCCTGGGGTACAGCCAACGTAGAGCAAAGAGTAAAGTATCGAGCAGGCGTTGTTCACATTCAGGACGGGACAAGCATGTCAGTTGAGAATGTATCGACAGAACAGCTCGTACTGAAATCAAGGTACTTTACTGGCACACAGTTCACTTATATACCTGACGATAAACTCACAGAGGCTTCTAGCTTCTGTTCGTCCGTGTTATCAAACTGACAAAAAAGCCCCAGTGACTGGTTAGAGTCGCTGAGGCGACAACAAGAGAAACACTTAGCTTTCTCACTAACCTTTATATCACGTCTAGGTTCAGCTCAAATTAACGCTAAGCCTTCACGTTGACACTCAGTGTTTTGTTCAGCGGTTGATACTCTACGTAGACGATTGTTTGCAGCCTTATGTACCACTTGGGCTTAGATGTAGTGCGTTACACTGCATTAGAATTTAAAAGACAACCTATTTGATACGCTTTTTGTGTCCCATGCGGCTGTATCGCTGCGCTGTACCTAGTTGAGGCGTATTGCTTCTGCTAGGCTTTTTAAAGCAAACATGTGGTCGAGATATGCTAAGTTGCCGCGACTATTTAATATAGAGTGTATTTCTCATTTACTCTGAGCTGGGGTTTCTTTAGTGGAATTGGCTCTGTTATTTCTGGCAACGACGATGGCTTCTCTCAAGTTGGTAAAGCGTTTTTATATTTGGTTGTGATGAATTTCTTGGCTGGAGTCTTACTAATGATTCTTAAAGGCTTAACCGAGTATATAGGCAACAAGGCATGAGGGTGTGTGATGTGTGATTTAGCAGTCTTGAGACGCCTGCAGCAAGGAAACTTATGCGAAGTTGTTTCTCAGACTTGGAAGCCTCAACAACTGGCTGGACAATGTATCGGTGTCAACATGAAAGTTCTAGACTGCGCTCGGGAGGTCTTAGGTGATGACGTTGAAATCGTAATCGGAGGCGTGGAGATAGGAAATCAACAAGTTTTCGGCTTTGAACCAATGTCGACTAGGTTACATGAAAACGATGATAGACCCAGAGTTGATTTGCATTGTTGGCTCCGTTGCCCATCAGATGGGTTTCTACTCGACTTAACTCTAGCTTCAACGCTGAGAGACAAACGTGGATATGACTCATCTTTCATCCCAGAAGGCACTGTGTACATCGATAGTTGCTTGGCTGACGAGCTTGGTATTAAGCACATTGAGGCTATTTCCGGCGATGACGCTATTGCATTTATAATCACAAACTTCCGCTGTTGAGTGGTACAAAAAGGTGGTACAGTGACCACTTATTCGTCAACAACAGAAGTGTTGGCTAAGTCGTTGACTAGCTAGGTGCAATCCCTTAACATACACGGCCTTCAGGAGAGGTGTCCGAGTGGTTGAAGGAGCACGCCTGGAAAGTGTGTATACGTTAATAGCGTATCGAGGGTTCGAATCCCTCTCTCTCCGCCAGATACAAGAGAACCGCCGCTAGGCGGTTTTTTTGTGTCTGGTGGAGAGTGCGGACTTGATGAAAACCCTAAGGGTTCGACCAAACGGCAGGATTGCCGTTTGGCACAGCCGAAGGCTGCCCGAAGGGCGAGGGCCATGGATGGCCCGAGTGAATCCCTCGATCGTAGCCAGATACAAGAGAACCGCCGCTAGGCGGTTTTTTTATTTCCCGCCGCGATTTCACGCATAAACTTAATAGCGATATCAGATCTTTTATTCATCAAAAATCTGACACTAACTGTTAGTGATTGATTTTGTTTATTTTTTTATTTTTATCATCAAAAAAACCAACCCCAAACCTCCTCCAAATCTCTGATTTCTAGTTGAAAGCAACGCCAATAATCGTAACTTGAAGTGTTCCGCAGGCTCAACTAAGATAAACAAGGAGGTCAGCTTGATTCATAGTTTTAAATCAAGCGAGTTAGAACGGTTTTATCGTGCAAATGATTCTGAAAAGTTACCATTTTTCGAACCAACGCTAACTCAAATCGTTGAGGTTTTGACTGATTTAAATTCGGATAAATTTTTATTCGAAGATTTTTCAAAGCTATGGACCGTATATTCTCATCAACAGTTAAATCTTACGGTGTTAACTGTCAACGGTGTGGAGTCTTGTGGGGCTATAATCTTTGAGTACGAGAAACACATTGTTTTTAATGTCGACTACTTTGCGGAGGTTTAAATAATGTCGGTGTCACCAAGCAAAGAACATGAGATTAAACACCCCGGCCAAGTTTTTTACGAGCGCTTTTTAGTACGTTACGCCATTTCGGTAGCAGAGGCAGCTCGCAAGCTCTATATGAAACGCGAGCAGCTATCTAGATTTGTCAACGGACGCACTGCCGTTTCGGTTGAGTTAGCCCGCAAACTTGAGGTTGCCACAGGCGTCAGCGCTGAGTACTGGCTGACACGTCAAGCACAATTTGATATCCAACAATCTGCAAATGCGTGCACCATTGTTAAAGCAAAACCCCTTCGTGAGGAGCTTTCCTCTCAGTAGGCGGTCGGCAGCAAGGCCAATATCTGCGGCTACCAGCATTGCTCAAAGTCGCGACACTTCATATAGTGGGGGAATAACTCAAGCGATTGGAGTCTGCCCCATGAAGTACTTTGTTGAACGATCAAAGCTAGCCTTGGCCAGTTGCGTGCTCGCCGTTAGTTGCGGGCTAGCTAGCTTAAGCGCCAGCGCTGCAGACCGCATAACCGGTCATCATTTTGCCACGCGCTCTGAGGCCATGGCACCAAGCGCAATGGCGGCGACTAGCCAACCATTAGCCACTCAGGTGGCGCTCGACATTATGCAAGCAGGCGGCAATGCTATTGATGCAGCGATTGCGGCCAACGCCGTATTAGGCCTTGTTGAACCGACTGGGAATGGCATTGGTGGCGACTTATACGCGATTGTGTGGGACGCCGAAGGCAAGCGTTTGCATGGTTTAAATGCTTCGGGCCGCTCGCCACAATCGCTTAGCCTCGACTATTTTATTGAGAATGGCTACCAAGCCATACCAGCCCGCGGCGTACTGCCGTTATCGGTGCCTGGCGCGGTGGACGGTTGGTTTGAGTTACACAACAAATTCGGCAAACTGCCCATGGCCAAGGTACTAGCGCCAGCCATTCATTACGCCGAAAATGGTTTTCCGGTTACCGAAGTTATTGCTTATTACTTTGAACGCAACGCCGAAGTATTAAAAGACCAACCGGGATTTGCCGAGGTATTTATGAAAAATGGTTTGCCGCCGCAAAAAGGCAAGCTGTTTCAAAACCCTGACTTAGCCAACACTTATCGGTTACTAGCCGAACAAGGCCGTGATGCTTTTTATAAAGGCAACATCGCTAAAACTATTGATGCCTTTGTTGAAAAACACGGCGGCTTTTTAAGCTATGACGATTTAGCGAATCACTCGTCGACCTGGGTAGACCCCGTATCAACGAATTATCGTGGCTATGACCTGTGGGAGCTTCCGCCAAATACTCAAGGCATTGCTGCGCAGCAAATTCTGAATATTCTTGAGAACTACAACCTCAAAGAAATGGGATTCGACAGCCCGGAATATGTGCATTTGTTTGTCGAAGCTAAGAAACTAGCCTTTGAAGACCGCGCAAAATATTACTCAGATCCGGCTTTTAATGAGGTGCCGGTTCAAGGGCTTCTGGACAAAAATTACGCCAAACAGCGTGCCAAGCTCATTAACATGCAGCGCGCCGGCAAATCATTTGAGCCAGGAAACCCGCCCACTGAAGGTGACACCATTTACTTAACCACTGCCGATGAACAAGGCAACATGGTGTCGTTAATTCAGAGCAACTACCGCGGTATGGGCTCGGGTGTTACGCCAACCGGTTTAGGCTTTGTGTTGCAAAACCGCGGCGAATTATTTGCGCTTGATAAAAACCACCGCAACGTGTTTGAGCCGGGCAAACGTCCGTTTCATACCATTATTCCGGCGTTTGTCACCAAAGACGGTAAGCCACTGATGAGTTACGGCGTGATGGGCGGTGCAACGCAACCACAAATGCACGCGCAAATTTTGATCAACATGATCGACTTTGGCATGAACCTACAGGAAGCCGGCGACGCGCCGCGTATTCTGCACACCGGTTCAAGCCAGCCGACGGGTGAAGTGATGACCGACGGCGGTGTCATTAGCCTTGAGAACGGCTTTTCTGACTATACCCGCCGCGAGCTAATCAAAATGGGTCATACCTTGCAAGAAGCCGTTGGCCCATACGGTGGTTATCAAGCTATCTGGCGCAATCATGAAGAAGGCGTGTATTATGGAGCCTCAGAAAGCCGCAAAGACGGTCATGCGGCGGGGTATTAACCTGACGGAGAAACAGCCATGGCGTGCAAATTAGCACTGGTGATCGCTTCATGTTTAATCGTAAGTGCATGCGCAATACCTTGTGCATGCACTAATCCACAGGAACAGCCGCCAGAGCAATCAACAATGAAGCCTGCCGATGTCGCATAACCTTGTATTGCTAGCCGTATTTGCCAGTTTTATAACGGGCGCCTTAACCGCAGTTGGTGCCGTACCTATTTTATTCGGCAAGAAGCCCTCAGAAGCTTTTAACGACACCTTGTTAGGTTTCGCGGCCGGCGTGATGCTAGCCGCCTCATTTTTTTCGTTGATTGTACCCTCGATTGATATTTCCACCGAGATCTATGGCCCAGGCCCTTGGCCTGCAGCAATTGCGGTAACAGGAATATTGCTGGGTACTCTCGCCATTGCAGCACTTCACAAATTATTACCTCATGAACACTTTGTTACCGGCTCTGATGGCCACCAAAGCGAGAAAGTTGCCGGCGTGTGGCTGTTTGTCTTTGCCATTGCTATTCACAACTTTCCAGAAGGCTTGGCGGTTGGTGTGGCCTACGGCAGTGGTCAGCAAGACACAGCGTTTTCGCTCGCGCTCGGTATTGGCTTGCAGAACATTCCCGAGGGCCTTGCGGTTGCCGTTGGCTTATTAGCTGTGGGCTATTCACGCTTAAAAGCCTTTGTTGTTGCGGCGCTTACCGGGCTAATTGAACCCTTAGGCGGGCTGTTTGGTGGGGTTTTCGTCAACTTGTCGGAATTATTGCTGCCTTGGGGATTAGTGTTCGCCGCCGGCGCCATGCTGTTTGTTATTAGCCACGAAATTATTCCAGAAACTCACCGCCATGGGCACCACACGCGCGCCACATCGGGCTTAATGATTGGCTTGGTGGTGATGTTATTTTTAGATGTTTGGTTAGGAGCCGTTTAGCATGAAAAAAGTCTTGTTGTTAGGGTACGGTGATATTGCACAGCGTACTGCACCCTTGCTCGTTGCCAGCGGCTGGCAGGTGATTGGCGCCTGCCGAAACCCAAGCCGCAAACCAGTATTACCGGGTGTTGAGCTTACCACAGCCGATGCTAATCACGAGCAAGACCTGCGTGAGCTTCTGGAGCAACAATTTGATGCCATTGTGATCACCCTAACCCCAAGCGACTACAGTCGCGAAGGCTATCATCAAGGTTATGTGGTGCCCTGCCGTCACTTACAACACTTACTGCACCAACAAGCTAAGTCGCCGCGTGTGCTGTATGTGTCGAGCACCGGCGTTTATGGTCAGCGCGATGGCGAGTGGGTTGACGAGCAAAGCCCGACTGAGCCGGATAGCGATAGTGGCGATATGCTGTTGCAGGCTGAGCAAGTGATTTTGGGCAGTGCGGCTGTGACCAGCGTGTTGCGCTGTTCGGGTATTTACGGCCCTGGCCGTGAGCGGCTGCAGCAGCAACTTAAAGCCGGTACCGCAACCATCACACCGGCTTGGACTAATCGCATTCACAGTGACGACGTGGCCGGCTTTATCGCTTATTTGTTAGAGCACGCTGAGCACCAAGAGCCTGTGTATATCGTTACTGACAATGAGCCATTGCTGCAGGCTGACGCCTATCAGCGCATGGCTGACAAACTCGGCATTGATATTTCTGGGCTAAAACGCACTGACCAAGTAGGCCCACGCGGCAGCAAACGCCTGCGCAACACCAAACTTCGCGCTACCGGCTACCAACTAAAACACCCGAGCTTGTAAGTAGTCGGCGATGCCTTGTGCGGCGGCGCGGCCTTGCGCTATGGCGGTCACGACTAAGTCAGCGCCGCGCACCATATCACCCCCCGCAAAAATACGTGGGTTGGTGGTTTGCATCGGGAACTCACTGTGCTCCGACGCCACCACCGTGCCCCAATCGGTTAGCTCAACCCCATGCGGCTGCAACCACAGCGGCGGGTTCGGCTGATAACCAAAGGCAATAATCACCGCGTCGGCGGGCATCACAAATTCAGAGTCGACCACAGGCTGCGGACAGCGTCGGCCTTGCTCATCAGCAGGCCCCAACTCAGTGCGCACCATGCGCACCCCAGTAACGCAATTATTAGCGTCGCACTCAATGGCCAGCGGCTGCACATTAAACTCGAACACCACGCCTTCCTCACGCGCATTTTGTACTTCACGGCGCGAACCCGGCATATTTTGTTCATCCCGACGATACGCACACACCACTGACTGCGCTTGCTGACGCACCGCCGTGCGCACGCAGTCCATAGCGGTGTCACCACCACCAAGCACCACCACACGCTGGCCTGTTAGATCAATTTTCGGATACTCAACCATCGGTGTAACCTGCTGAGCGGCCAGTAATTCTTGCGTGTTGCCAATTAAATAAGGGAGCGCCGACACCACACCTTGCGCCTCAAGCCCCGGCAGGTTGCCATCCAGTGCTTTATAAGTGCCAACGGCCACAAATACCGCATCGAATTCTTTCAATAAGTCGTCAAACGCAACGTCATGGCCAATAACGCACCCTAAGCGAAACTCAATGCCCATGTCGGTAAAAATCTCGCGGCGCAATTGCATCACGGTCTTTTCTAACTTAAACGGCGGAATACCGTAAGTTAATAGCCCGCCAATTTCTGGATAGCGGTCGAACACCACCGGTGTAATGCCTTGGCGCACTAACACATCTGCACAGGCCAAGCCTGCAGGGCCTGCGCCAATAACTGCCACGCGGCGATTAGTTTTCTCGACGCCCGACAAATCAGGGCGCCAGCCTTGCGCAAATGCGGTGTCGGTAATGTATTTTTCAATGCTGCCTATAGTTACCGCACCAAACTCATCGTTGAGCGTACATGCGCCTTCGCACAAGCGGTCTTGCGGGCAAACACGGCCACACACTTCAGGCAAACTATTGGTTTGATGACACAGCTCAGCCGCTTCAAAAATACGCCCCTGCTGGGCAAGCTCAAGCCACTGCGGAATGTAGTTATGCACTGGGCATTGCCATTCGCAATAAGGGTTGCCGCAATCTAAACAGCGATCAGCCTGGCCTTGCACCTGGTGCTCAGGCATGGGTTCATAAATTTCGACAAACTCAATTTGCCGCTCACGCAAGGCCCGCTTCGGAGGATCAATACGCTGTACGTCCAAGAACTGATAAATATTCTTGTTCATTACATCACCTCCACACGTAATTCAGCGGTTGAACGCGCGCGGTGGCCGACTAAGTCCGCTAAATCAGCCGCTTTTGGTTTCACCATGACAAACTCATCAAACTTACGCTCTAAGTCACGTAACAAACCGTGTGCATGTTCGCTGCCGGTGCGCTCATAATGCTCATGAATTAAACCGCGCAAATGCTCTTGTAAAATTGGCGTGTTCACTTTGCAGGGTTCAACCAACTCGCCGTTTAGCCGCGACATAAACTGGCCGTCAGCGTCCCATACATAAGCAAAACCACCTGTCATTCCAGCGCCAAAGTTAATACCTGTGCCACCCAGTACCACCACAATGCCGCCGGTCATGTACTCACAACCGTGGTCACCAATGCCTTCAACCACCGCAGTGGCACCAGAATTACGCACGGCAAAGCGTTCGCCGGCACGCCCTGCAGCAAATAATTTACCGCCGGTAGCACCATACAAGCAGGTATTGCCCATGATCACCGCGTTCTGGCTGGCATATTGCGCCTGCGCTGGCGGGCGCAACACAATTCGCCCTCCGGCCATGCCTTTACCAACGTAGTCATTCGCATCGCCAGTCAGATCTAAGCGCAGCCCACCGGCATTCCAAGCACCAAAACTTTGTCCTGCACTGCCGTTAAACTTCAACTCAATTGGGCTGCCAGCCATGCCTTGGTTACCATAGCGCAGCGCAATAGCACCAGACACTGCAGCCCCCACCGAGCGGTCAAAGTTACGAATCGGCAATTGCCATTGGCCGCCTTGCTGCTGCGCCACTGCTAATTCAGTTAAACGAAGCAACTGTTGATTCAGTGCACCTTGATCATCGGGCTGATTTTGCTCCGTACAATAACGTGGGTAGTCGTTATGAGTGCCCGCGGCAGCCAGTAAGTCAGACAAATCTAGCTGCTGTTGCTGCGTGGTTTCGCCGGCAACACGTTCTAGCAAATCAACGCGGCCAATCAAGTCGGTTAATTTTTCGACGCCCAATCGCGCCAGCCACTCTCGAACCTCTTCGGCGACAAATTCAAAGTACTGGGCAACGCGTTCAGGCAAGCCAGTAAAATGCTCACGCCGCAATGTTTCGTCTTGTGTGGCGACCCCAGTCGCACAATTATTTAAGTGGCAAATACGCAAATACTTACAGCCCAAAGCAATCATGGGCGCGGTACCAAAACCAAAACTTTCAGCCCCCAAAATGGCTGCCTTAATCACATCGAGGCCAGTTTTCAAACCGCCATCCACTTGCACGCGCACTTTATGGCGTAAGTTGTTACTCACTAGCGCTTGTTGTACTTCAGCTAAACCAAGCTCCCATGGCGACCCGGCGTGTTTCACCGAGGTGAGCGGGCTCGCCCCGGTACCACCGTCATAGCCCGAAATAGTGATCAAATCGGCATAGGCTTTGGCTACGCCAGTAGCTATGGTGCCAATGCCTGGCGACGACACCAGTTTCACCGACACAAATGCTTTGGGGTTCACTTGCTTTAAGTCAAAAATTAACTGCGCTAAGTCTTCAATCGAGTAAATATCGTGATGCGGTGGTGGCGATATCAGTGGCGTACCCGGTACCGCATAACGCAACTTGGCAATCTCTGCCGAAACCTTTTCGCCTGGCAGCTGCCCGCCTTCGCCGGGTTTCGCGCCTTGCGCAATTTTAATCTGCAACACATCGGCGTTTACCAAGTAATGCGGTGTGACGCCAAAACGGCCTGAAGCTATTTGTTTAATTCGTGAGTTTTTGTCGGTACCAAACCGACGCGGATCTTCACCGCCCTCGCCGCTATTTGAATGGCCACCAATGCGGTTCATACCTTGCGCAAGCGCTTCATGGGCCTCTGGGCTTAAAGCACCAATCGACATGGCCGCTGTATCAAAACGGTGGTAAAGCTCAGTTGCCGCTTCAACTTGAGCAAGAGGCAGCGGCTGTGCCACCGGCTTGGGCTGCAATAAGTCGCGAATAAACGCTATAGGACGCTGGTTCACATGATCGGCAAATTGCTGATAGGCCGCGCGTTCACCAGTTTTTACCGCGGTTTGTAAACTGGTAACCACATCAGGGTTATATGCGTGATACTCACCGCCGTGTACAAACTTTAATAGCCCACCGGCACCTAAGGGGCGGTTTCGCAACCACGCACGTTGACTGGTTTGCAGTAATTGCCGTTCTAAATCAGCAAAAGTAGCGCCGCCAATTCGCGCAGGTGCGTGTGCAAAACATTGCTGCCGCACTTCGGCGGCCAACCCAACCACCTCAAACAAACAAGCACCGCGGTAGCTCGCCACGGTCGCGATACCCATTTTTGACATGATTTTCAGCAGGCCTTTATTCAAGCCCGCTCGATAGTTTTCCATGGCTTGGCGCACAGGCACCTGAATGTCGCCACGTTCAACCAGTTGTTCAATGGTTTCGTAGGCCAAGAACGGATACACCGCCGTGGCCCCAAGCCCAATAAGCACGGCCATTTGGTGCGCGTCACGTACCGCCGCCGTTTCCACCAAGATGTTTGAATCGCACCGCAAGTTTGCTCGTACCAACGCCTGTTGCACCGCACCAACGGCAAGCACCACCGGAATAGGCAATTCACCTTGGGTTAATTCCCGATCCGACAGCTGCACCTGCACCACTTTGTTTTCTCGTACTTCGGTCACAACCTTGTCGCACAACTGGCTAATGGCTTCTTGTAAGCTGCTCTGCTGCGGGTTATACCACAGGCTAAACTTAGCCAGTTTGTACCCTTGCTCAGGCAGTTCACGCAGTTGTTTCAGGTCGGTGTACATTAATACCGGCGACTCCATCACCACCCGTTCTGCGTAGCCCGAAGTTTCATTAAATACGTTTTGTTCACGACCAATACAAGTTGCCAGGCTCATCACGTGGCGCTCACGAATGGGGTCAATGGGCGGGTTGGTTACTTGGGCAAACTGCTGACGGAAGTAATCAAACAAGCTGCGGGGCTGCTTTGACAGTACCGCAATAGGCGTATCATCACCCATTGAGCCAGTCGCTTCGTGCCCATCGCTACCGAGCACAGCGACAACCTGCTGCAACTCTTCACGCGAATATAAGAATAACTTGTGGTAAACCGCCATAGTGGCGTCATCAAACAATCGCTTACCGAGTAACTCGGCCGCAAGCTCCGCAAACGGCTGCAAGCGCCGTACATGGCTGTTCAACCATTGCCGATAGGGGTGGCGCTGTTGCAAGTCTTGGTCAATGTCTTCGCTACGCCAAATGCGGCCGTTATAAGTGTCCACGGCCATCATCTGGCCCGGCCCTAAGCGCCCTTTTTCAACAACTTTGGCCTCGTCGTAATCCCAAATTCCTACTTCAGAGGCAATAGTAAGTACGCCGTCTTCGGTCAAAATAAAACGCGCGGGGCGCAAGCCATTACGGTCTAAACTACAGGCCACATGGCGGCCATTACTCATGACAATACCGGCGGGGCCGTCCCACGGCTCCATATGCATCGAGTTAAACTCATAAAACGCACGCAGGTCATCATCCATAGTCGGGTCGCCCTGCCAAGCGGGCGGAATAAGCAATCGCAAGGCGCGAAACAAGTCCATGCCACCGGCAAGCAATAGCTCCAACATGTTATCGAGCGCCGATGAGTCAGACCCTTCAGCATTGACGAACGGCGCTGCTTGCTGCAAGTCGGGCAACAGCGGCGAGTGAAACTTATATTGGCGTGCCGCAGCCCATTGCCGGTTACCACGTATGGCATTAATTTCACCGTTATGGGCTAAAAAACGAAACGGCTGAGCGAGCCGCCACTGCGGCTGAGTATTGGTTGAAAAGCGTTGATGAAACACGCAATTGGAAGTTTTAACTGCAGAGTTCGCTAAATCAAGGAAGAAGTCAGCCAAATGCTTAGCGAGCATAAGGCCTTTATAAACAATCACTAAGCACGACAGCGAACAAATGTAGAAATCTGTCTGATGCCGCAGTGCCTGCTCCGCCCGTCGTCGAGCCATATACAAGCGGCGCTCGAGATCTTTTTTGCGCCAACCTGGCGGCGCACTCACGATCACCTGCTGAATAAGCGGTAAACTTTCGCGCGCAATGTCACCCAATACCTGCTCGTTGGTCGGCACCTCACGCCACCCCTCAACGGTCAGTGTTTCACGCGCAAGCTCTTGCTCTAATGTACGGCGTTGGCTCGCAGCAGCAGCTTCATCGCGGCTTAAAAACACCATGCCCACCGCAAACTTTTTACTTAAATGCCACCCTTGCTGCGCCGCATAGTCACGAAAAAACTGCTCCGGCAGTTGTAACAACAAGCCACAACCGTCGCCGGTTTTACCATCTGCATTAATGCCCCCACGATGCTGCATGTTGGCCAACCCAGCAATAGCGCGTGTAATCAACGCATGACTCGGTTCGCCAGCTACTTGAGCGATAAGCCCAAAACCACAGTTATCACGCACATCGTCGTGGGAGTAAAATGTCATACAACCTGCCTCACATTTCTTGCTAGAGCGGAATTTAAATGATATTCCACCTTAGACAGGTTGTGAGGCAATGGCAACTATAACGAAAATTCACCTCCGTTATTGAACGAAGTTAGCCTTTGTAGCTGAGCATGCGGTCAAGCGGCTTTAACGCGCGCTTGGCTAGCTCAGGGTCCACATGAATCTCATGCGCGGCACCGCCGTGTTCTAATGCTTCCGCAATTGCGACAAGGCCATTCATCGCCATCCACGGGCAATGCGCACAGCTGCGACACGTAGCGCCATTACCCGCTGTTGGTGCTTCAATAAAATGCTTGTTTGGTGATAACTGCTGCATTTTGTAAAAAATGCCGCGATCTGTCGCCACAATGAAGGTGTCATTTGGCATTTCTTGGCTTGCTTTTATAAGTTGCGAGGTTGAGCCCACCGCGTCAGCCATATCAACCACAGCTTGTGGTGACTCTGGGTGCACCAAAACGGCAGCTTCTGGATACACGTTTTTAAGGTCTTCTAGCGCTTTGGTTTTGAATTCATCGTGCACAATGCAGGCGCCTTGCCACATAAGCATGTCAGCACCAGTTTGCTTCTGAATATATGCGCCCAAGTGTTTGTCTGGGCCCCACAGAATTTTTTCGCCGTTCGCATCTAAGTGATCAACCACTTCTAATGCAATAGATGAAGTGACCACCCAGTCTGCGCGCGCTTTCACTGCCGCTGAGGTGTTGGCATAAACCACCACAGTACGGTCAGGGTGCTCGTCGCAAAACTGTGAGAATTCTTCAATGGGACAACCCAAGTCAAGCGAGCAGGTTGCTTCTAGCGTTGGCATGAGCACACGCTTGTTAGGAGTCAAAATTTTGGCGGTTTCGCCCATGAACTTCACACCAGCAACAATGAGCGTTTCGGCTTCGTGCTTCGCACCAAATCGCGCCATTTCCAGTGAGTCAGCCACGCAGCCGCCTGTTGCTTCAGCCAAGGCTTGAATTTCAGGGTCGGTATAATAGTGCGCAACCAGCACCGCATTTTTCTCGCGTAATAATTCTTTAATACGCGCGGTGTACTGTGCTTTTTGCTCGTCGGTTAATTGTTTTGGTTTGGCCGGGAATGGATAATCCAAACTATCAATCACCCGTGCTTGAATTTCAGCCGTAATGCTCATGGTACCACTTCAGTGCATGGAAAAAGTTGCCGTATTATAAATCAAGGCTTAGGGAATACAAGGCTGCTTTGTTTAGGGGAACGAACAAGAGAAAGTGGTGGGTTGTGCAGGATTCGAACCTGCGACCAATTGATTAAAAGTCAACTGCTCTACCAACTGAGCTAACAACCCATTTCAAAGCTTGAGAAGTGAGAGTGATTGGTGGGTTGTGCAGGATTCGAACCTGCGACCAATTGATTAAAAGTCAACTGCTC
>JAAEZG010000006.1 GCA_018222985.1 Gammaproteobacteria bacterium | reverse complement strand
TCTTGGTGCATGATAGCACCTCTAATTAGGTGGCCAAATTTAGTTTGCCACTACATACTAATAGCGGTAAAGCTAGTCACAACCTGGAGCAAGCTGTAAATCATAACGTCGGCTGTTCGCTCAAAGCAGACATCAATACACCTAAAGCCATCAGCAAAAATGTCGATGCGAACGCAACAAAACCTCTGAATATTATTGCTACTTGTAAGCCGAGTCGTTATTTCGCTTTAATTAACGAATAGCTGCCCGCCAGCGCTCCACAGCATTCTCCCCTATCCCACAATCTGGCTCATCGGTCATTAACCTAATCAACCCATCAAACAACACCCGAGCTAAGTCATCGCGCCCAAGTAACTGCAAGCTAGTTAGCACGCGAGTGATGCGCGCATTATTGTGCGAATCAAAGGTAAACCAGTCGGTTTTGCGCCCCGCAAAATTGTCGCCGATGGCTATTTTCGGGCTCTCTTCGGACGCAATCACTTGTAGGCCTAGTAAGCCGCAGAAGCCAACGAAACTGCGCACGAGGTTGTCCTGGGCTTCTGTGTTTCTGCGTAAGAATTGAATAGTCGGCTCATCAAGAACCGGTGCGTAAATGTTGCCAGAGCTGGCGGTGGTCAGCGGAAACATCCATTGAATAAACATGTGGCTACGCTCAAGCCAGCTGTCAGGTTTGGTCCATAAATCGACCAAGGTGTAGCCGCGATCATTCGCGGCGCCTTCACTGTAAAAGGCTTTCAACTGCTCTAGGCGCTGTTGGTTTGTGCTTACAGTATCAGGCATTGTTAGACCCTTTTATTTGTTTTGTTCTGCGGTGCAAGCCTTATAAGCTAGCCCTGTCAGCAACAATGCTAAATGTCCGGTAATCACCAAGTTAAATTGTCCGCTCTCCGTTAACCATATCCTTGCCGAAACTGTCGCACAAGGCTTGAAACAGGGCAGCTGCCATGGCGCTGCCCTGCTACGCTTGTTTTAGTGCGCGAGCGGCAATGTAAACAAGGTACACAAACAAGTATATTAGATTGCAATTACTTTTTAATTGCATGAGGTTGATTCTAGATTAGAATAGATGAACAAAAGCCAATTAATTAAGAGTCCGAGACTATGCAAAAATCACTCAAGCACAAAGGCTACCAAGGCACTGTTGAGGTCGACTTTAAAAAAGGCGTACTCTTTGGCAAAGTGCTGTTTATCAATAGCCTAATTACGTATGCAGGCGCCACCCCCGCTGAGTTACAACGTAGTTTTACACAAGAGGTCGACGACTACATTTGCGACTGCGCAGCACTAGGCGTTGAGCCGGAAAAACCGTTTAGCGGCACCTTCCAAATACGTTGCTCGCCTTCATTACATAAAGAGCTTACCGCTCAGGCGTTTAATGCCGGCATTTCGTTTAATAAATATGTGGTTTCGGTGCTTTCGGCTAAAAAGAAAATTGCGTAATAACATAAACGTTATTATATTAACAAAAGGAATTTGTTAATTGAAAATGCCAAGGTGCATATATGCCACTTTCACGCGAATTTAAACAAACGGTGATGGAGCTTTGCAAAAGCCCTGAATACCGGAAGGTTTTGCTTATGGAGGCTCTGGAGTCATATCTTGGGGGCGACATTGTGGTAGGAAATGCTCTACTGCGCGATTACTTGAATGGCACACAGGCGTTTGCCGATGTCGCGAATGAGATTAATTTGCTAGAGCCAAGTCTGCGTAGAATGCTCGGCCCCAATGGTAACCCTACTGTGCGGAATTTTTTTGCGCTACTAAAAGTCTGCCAGCAACGTGAAGGTATTCGCGCTACTGACATGATTCACTCTTAACTAAAACGTCCGTTCTTTCGCTAATCTCATTTAGTCTAGACCTAAGTTCTTTTTCGCCTCAGCGACGGATAGTACATTTCCCTCTCGAGCGTCAGCTAAACCTTGTGCAACCGCTCTAACAAACTGCAGTTCTTCTATGGTCTTTTCGTAATCAGCTAGCCCTTGCACAATGGCAACGACATCTTCAGAAAATTTTACGCTCATAATATTCCCACCTAGTCATCTTGTAACTATGTGCGATATTCTCGCGTAACGTCTTTTTAATCAACACGGACACACCCATGGGACTTTTCGAACGCTATTTATCAGTTTGGGTTGGGCTTGCGATCATAGTGGGCATTGCCGCTGGCAGCATAGCTCCGAGCATTTTCGTCAGCGTTGCGGCTTTGGAATACGCGCACGTGAACTTGGTCATCGCTGTGCTTATTTGGCTGATGATTTACCCAATGATGGTGCAAATTGACTTTGGCTCCATTCGCAATGTCGCACGCGAGCCTAAGGGGTTAGTACTCACCTTAATCATCAATTGGCTTATCAAGCCATTTACCATGGCGCTGTTAGGCTGGTTGTTTTTCAAAGGAATTTTCGCGGACTGGGTGGATCCGCAAACCGCGACTGAATACATTGCCGGTATGATTTTGCTGGGTGTTGCGCCCTGCACCGCTATGGTGTTTGTGTGGAGCCAGTTAACCAAAGGCGACGCGAATTACACGCTAGTTCAAGTGTCCATTAACGACATTATTATGATTTTCGCGTTTGCCCCCATTGCCGGCTTGTTACTGGGCGTTACCGATATTACGGTGCCCTGGGACACCTTGTTGCTGTCGGTGGTTTTGTACGTGGTTGTGCCACTTCTTGCGGGCTTATTGACGCGCAAAAAGCTTGACGGAAAAGGCGATAGCGCACGGTTAACACAGTTTTTGGCAACCATGAAGCCGTGGTCAATTTTAGGGCTACTTGCCACCGTGGTGCTGCTATTTGCGTTTCAAGCCGAAACCATTTTAAGCAAGCCACAGGTGATTGTGTTGATTGCTATTCCTTTGTTGATACAAACCTACGGCATTTTTGCGCTCACCTACTTTACCGCTAAGCGCATGAAACTACGCCACAACATTGCGGCTCCGGCTTGCCTAATCGGCACCTCGAATTTCTTCGAACTTGCGGTAGCAGTGGCGATTTCGTTGTTCGGGTTACACTCGGGCGCCGCCCTAGCGACCGTGGTTGGCGTGCTTGTTGAGGTGCCAGTTATGCTGTCGTTGGTGTGGTTTGCTAATCGCACCCGCCACTGGTTTTGAAGAAAGGGGTGCAGACCCTGGTCCGGACCAGGGGCCGCCCCCTCCTCTACTAATGGCCGCCGAGGATGTCGCCAGCGTCTGGCTTGTCGTGCACGCCAAAGCGGTCAACAATGGTGGCGCTGGCTTCGTTTAAGCCGCGCACTTCAACTTCGGCGCCTTCGCGGCGGAATTTAATCACCACTTTGTCCAGCGCGCCCACCGCGGTAATGTCCCAGAAGTGGGCTTTGGTGAGGTCTATCACCACTTTGTCTAACGCTTCTTTGAAGTCAAACGCGTCGATAAATTTGTCGGCCGACGAGAAGAACACCTGGCCGACCACGTTATACACGCGCTCTGAACCTGAAGCGTCAACGGTTGACGATACACTCATAAAGTGGCCAATTTTGTTGGCGAAGAACATGGCCGCAAGCAACACGCCAACCCCGACACCAATGGCCAAGTTGTGCGTCGCGACCACCACCACAACGGTGGTCACCATAACGATATTGGTCGATAGCGGGTGATTTTTCAGGTTGCGAATGGAGTCCCAACTGAAAGTACCAATTGATACCATAATCATCACAGCAACAAGCGCAGCCATGGGTATTTGCTTCAGCCACTCGTCGAGCACCAAAATTAACACCATCAAAAATACACCGGCGGTTAAGGTCGACAAGCGCGTGCGCCCGCCCGACTTCACGTTGATAACCGACTGACCGATCATGGCGCACCCGGCCATACCGCCCATTAAACCAGCGCCGATGTTGGCAATGCCCTGACCTTTGCACTCGCGGTTTTTATCGCTTGGGGTGTCGGTAAGGTCATCAACAATGGTTGCTGTCATCAGTGATTCAAGCAAACCAACCACAGCCAAGCCCGCAGAATAAGGGAAGATAATGGCTAAGGTTTCAAGATTTAAAGGCACCTCTGGCCATAAGAAAATTGGCAAGGTGTCCGGCAATTGGCCCATGTCGCCCACGGTGCGAATGTCGATATTCCAGAATATGGCCACCACGGTTAATGAAATAATGCACACCAGTGGCGACGGCAGCATTTTTCCGATAACAGGCACGTACGGGAACAGGTATATAATGCCTAAGCCCGCTGCCGTCATGGCGTACACGTGCCAGGTCACGTTCGTTAGTTCTGGTAACTGCGCCATAAAAATCAAAATGGCCAAGGCGTTCACAAAGCCGGTCACCACCGAGCGCGAGACAAAGCGCATTAAAGAGCCGAGTTTTAAATAGCCCGCGCCAATTTGCAGCACGCCGGTTAATAGCGTGGCAGCCAGCAAATATTCCAAGCCGTGGTCGCGCACTAAGGTGACCATTAATAACGCCATGGCGCCGGTTGCTGCCGAGATCATGCCTGGCCGTCCGCCGGTAAAAGCAATGATTACTGCAATACAGAATGATGCATACAAACCAATTTTCGGATCGACGCCGGCAATAATAGAAAAGGCGATGGCCTCGGGAATAAGTGCAAGAGCGACCACAATACCCGCCAGTAAGTCACCACGGATATTCGAAAACCACTGGTTCTGAATGGCTTTGATCATAATTATAATTTCGCTTTTTAGTTGAAAATAAATAACAAATACAGAAATGCGCCGCGTTAATGGCTCTTGTTGATTAAAGAGTTTAAACGCAACGTTTATTAAAGATGTGAACGCTAGGGTGGCGTAAGGTTAAACAAACCAAGTTTCTCCGTCGTTTTGAAGCCGCGGATTATACGGAAATCTTTGATCGAACGCAAAAGACGCCTTTTGAAATAAAGTTTGACTTACTCAGGAATAAGCGTACAGTGGGCGGCGTTGGTTAAGAAACAGCAAGTTAAATCTCTCTACGTCGCATTCAGTTAGTAACAATCTTCGTCCTGTAGCTTTAAATTTCCATTTTTTACCCCGCATGACTCCGTTCATAGCATTTGGCTGTGGCGGCAAACTTTTTAAAATTTCAGGATAAATATTATGTCTACTACAGTAACTGGTACCGTAAAGTGGTTTAACGAATCGAAAGGTTTTGGTTTTATTGAGCAACAAGGTGGCGCAGACGTATTTGCTCACTTTAGCGCAATTGCTAGCACCGGTTTCAAAACCCTTGCCGAAGGCCAACGTGTATCGTTCTCGATCACTCAAGGTCCTAAAGGCCCACAAGCTGAAAACATCGTTGCTTTATAAGCTTCGCTTTTCGCTGTAAAAATTGATTGAAAAGGAGCTCTCTTGAGCTCCTTTTTTTGTGCCTTGAGTTTGCGTTACTCATGTTGTTTGTCTAAACTTGTGTGAATTATTCACACATATTTAAGGTTTGAACATGGCCCGCACGACAAGTATTACAATTGGCTCGCAACTTGATGAATTTGTTACCGAGCTCATCGAATCTGGTCGGTATGGTTCAACTAGTGAAGTTGTGCGCTCAGCATTGCGACTGCTTGAAGCTCAAGAACGCCAAATCGGCATGCTTCGTTTGGCAGTTGCCGAGGGTGATTTGAGTGGTGTTAGCGAGTTATCGCTGCGAGATATTGCTTCGCAAGTAAAAGCCAAGCATGGGCTATAAACTCTCTGCAAAAGCTGCTGATGATTTTGCCGGGATATTTGAATATACCTTGGTGAATTTTGGTGAGCTTCACGCGCAAAGCCATCTTCTCGACTTAGAGAAGATTATGGCGCTACTCGTTGATTCACCAAACATTGGTTACGAATGTAATGAAATATCAGACGGTATTCGTCGTTTCAACCACAAACACCATGCTATTTTCTATCGCATTCTGGTCAATGAGATTTTGATCGTTAGAATTTTGCATCACCAAATGACCCCCTACCTGCACTTCCCTGATTAATACCGCTTGAAAATTGGAGAAATTGACATCACATAATAGGTATCAACCCAATATGAGGTGTAACGATGTCTGATCAATTCATTGCAGCCTGTCCTTCGTGCCATAAAAAGAACCGTGTGGCGGCTGACAAGCCTCGTAGTGAAGCCAAATGTGGGGCTTGTAAGTCGCCGCTATTCGCGGGCAAAGCGTTCAAAGTAACGGCTGACGAGTTTCGGGCGCACCGCGATAGTGACTTGCCATTGGTGGTGGACTTTTGGGCCAGTTGGTGCGGCCCGTGCCAGCAATTTGCGCCTATTTTCGAGCAAGTGGCGCAGCAGTACGCTGACAAAGCGCGCTTTGTGAAGGTAAGTACCGAAACTGAGCCGCATTTAGCGCAACATTTTATGATTCGCAGTATTCCGACGCTTATGGTGGTGAAAAACGGCCAAGAAGTGGCTCGCCAAGCCGGCGCTATGGGGCCCGCGCAGCTGGTGCAGTGGCTGAATCAACATCTTTAAGAAAGGGGGGCAGCCCCTGGTCCGGACCCAGCTCTGGACTAGGGTCTGCACCCCTCTCTCCCACTTCGTCACTCATCGAGTGAGCATTGCACGCAGCGTGCGTTGCCGGTGATTAGCTTTGAAATTCCGTTGCGGTTGCGGGCAAAGAACAAGTAGCCTTTGTCTGCTAGCCATTTAATGACGGGCCAGCGCAGAGCTGCTGTCATCCAGCCACGCCCCACCGCAGACCATGCAGCATGGGTAACGTCTAAACCATAGATCATGTCGCCGTCGGCTTGTTGCCCATGCAAAATACGATTCGCTTCGGCAATATCAATATGCGGAAAACGCTCGGCAAAATCATTTGCCCAAATGTTTTCAAACTGCAATTTATGCTGTTTGTCTTTGGTTTTAAGTTGCCGCATTTCTTTGACACAAAGCGGACAACCACCGTCGTAAAATATAATTAACGCTGCCACTTTATTTACCTTATTAAGTTTAAGCCTGTGTTCTGTATTACGTGTGCGCTATCGCTTATGATCACCGGCAAGTTATAACGATAATAAGGAAGCCTGCATGAAACTTACCGTCGAAATTAGCAAATACCCACTGCAAGAGAATTATATTGACGCCATTCGTGGTTTTATTGATGAATTGGCCACCTATGACAAGGTGCATGTTATTACCAATACGCTAAGCACCCAACTATTTGGTGATTACGATGAGGTGATGGCCGCTTTACAAGCATGCATTCGTTGGTCTTTTGAGAAGTACGGCAAAGTGGTATTTGTGTGCAAATTCTTGCACGGAGATTTACGCCCAGAATAAACATTGGTTGATTTTTTGTTGTTTTTTAATGGTGAGTAAGGTACAAAACATTGAGCTTGTTTTATAAACAGCTGATGTTCGGCACTACTCACCAAAGAAACAACAAGGAATGTAACACAATGAAATCTAAATTATTAATTGCTAGCACTGCGTTCGCGGTCACCTTCGGTTTGTCTGCATGTAGCGAATCGCCGGTTGAGAAATATCTCGGCCAATTAGACGACTTTGTGGTGGAGTTAGAAGAATTAGCCGCGCAAGACTCTGTCTGTGAGACAGTGCGTGACGGTATGAAAGCCGCCAACAAAATGCTTGACCCACGCGAGCGTGGTTTGAAATTAGAAGACATCATTGACTATGAAGAGGAATTCACAGCCATTGGTGAGCGTATGGAAAAAGCCGATCGCGAAATTCGTCGCAAGCTTGACCGCGACTGCTAATACCTAACTTAAGAAAGGGGTGCAGACCCTGGTCCGGACCTTGGTCTGGAGCTGGGTCTGCACCCCTCTCTACATCAGAAGAACAGAATGAGCGTCCACACCACGCCCATTAAGCACAGAGCAAAAAACACCGCGGCTGAAGCGAGGTCTTTTGCACGGCCACTCAGTTCATGAAACTCGGCTCCAACTCGGTCGACAACGGCTTCCACGGCGGAATTTAATAACTCGGTTATCACCAAAATAAACAGTGTGAACAACAACAAAAGTCGCTCCACCATAGTGGCTTCAACTAAAAAGGCTACGGGCACTAATATGGCGCACATGAGTGCTTCTTGCCGAAATGCGGCTTCGTAGCGCCACGCATTTTTAATGCCGCGCATGGAGTTAAAAGTGGCATGCACAATACGATCTATGCCGGTTTTATTTGCTTTCATATTTAATTCCAAATTCGACCAATTCGTTTGAACGGTTTACTTCAAGTATTCAACGCGTTAGTTTGTATCACTCATTTCTTAAGACTTGCTTAAGGTTTCACAGATAAGCTCTGGTTGCTACGGAAATACAGGACTTTTTTTAATGCAATTTTTTAAGCCGTTATTTTTATTCTACAGCACAAGCTTAATTGGCCTTGGGCTATTTCGTTTTCTTTATTTCATACTTTATAACGAGCGCGTGCAAGCGGTGACCTCGTTACCCCTATATTTAATAACAGGTATTCGCGCCGATTTAATTGTACTTGGCTATTTTGCGCTTATTGCCTTACTTGCCTTACCTGTTTTTGCATTATTCAAAGCTGAACGTGCTTGGTATAAAGCAAGTACTGTGTGGTTTGCAATAATTGGCTTAGTTATTCTTTTTATGGAATTTGCAACGCCAGCGTTTATTGCCCAATATGACACACGCCCCAACCGTTTATTTTTTGAATATTTAGCCTACCCGCAAGAAGTTTTTGCGACGCTTTGGAATGGTTTTCGCGGTTGGTTGATTGTCTCGGTTGGTGCGACTGGTGTTGCCATTATTGGCATTCGTCAACATACTAAACGTCAATTAAGGAAGGTGCCAAATCAACGTATGCCGTGGCAGGCGTGGGTTGCCTGGCCGTTAGTACTTTTTATAGTGTTTGTTGGGGTGCGCTCTACCGTGTCGCACCGCCCTGCGAACCCGGCATTTTTTGCCACCACTGCTGACCCCCTAGTTAATTCGCTATTTATTAACTCAACCTATTCACTGTTGTATGCAGTGTATAATTTAAAACACGAAAGCAAAGCCAATTTGGTTTATAGCAATCAGTCTGAGCAAGAAATCATTCAAACAGTTTTAAATGAACCGCATTTGGCGCAGCAGCAGTTTACTCAGCCTAATTATCCAACCGTGCATGCTCAGAGCGCTTCAATGCAGCGTGAAAAACCACTTAATGTGGTAATTATTCTGGAAGAAAGCTTGGGCGCAACCTTTGTTGAGTCGTTAGGTGGCCTGCCGTTAACGCCAAATTTAGAGCGCCTTAAGCAGCATGGTTGGTGGTTTGAGCAATTATATGCCACCGGCGTGCGTTCGGTGCGCGGTATTGAGGCGGTGGTTGCTGGTTTTCCGCCCACCAGAGCTCGCAGCACAGTGAAGCTTTCAAACTCTCAGCGTGATTTCTTTACCATTGCTGAGTTTTTACAGCGCAAAAACTACGCCACTGAGTTTTTGTATGGCGGCGAGGCCCACTTTGACAACATGGCGACATTCTTTGCGGGTAATGGATTTGCGAGCATTATTGACCAGCGTCACTATGAAAACCCCAAGTTTGTGGGTAGTTGGGGCGTTAGTGACGAGGATGTTTTTGGACGTTTACACGAGCGTTTGCAAGCTGCGCAGCAAAACCCGCAACAGCCCTATTTTGCTTTGGCGTTTAGCTCGTCAAATCATGAACCCTTTGAGTTTCCAGACAATACCATTGAGCTGGCCGAGCAACCGAAGCAAACCTTAAACAATGCGGTGAAGTATGCTGACTATGCGCTGGGCAAGTTCTTCGACAAGGCCATGGCGAGTGATTATTGGCAGAACACGATCTTTTTAGTGGTGGCCGATCATGACACCCGCGTTTACGGTAACGAGCTGGTGCCGGTGAACAAATTTCATATTCCAGGGCTAATTTTGGGTGCCGATATTGAGCCTAAACGGGTGCAAGCCATTGCCAGCCAAATTGATTTACTGCCCACCTTAGTGTCGTTGGCTGGCGTTAGCGGCGAGCTACCTACCTTGGGCCAAGACTTGAGCGCAGGCATGGCCCCTGCAAACCGTGCAATGATGCAGTTTGGTGATAATTTTGGCTGGTTAGAAGACCATGAGCTTACGGTACTGACCGTGGACGGAAAGGCGATGCGCTATAGCTATGCGCCATCGCAGAAGCACTTAACCCCGTTGAATGAACCTTTAAGCGACGCTGAGCTGACTCGTATTCGCGCCCACGCCGCAATACCTTCGGTACTGTATCAGCAGCGTTTATACCACGTGCCGCAACCGTAACTCGCAGCAAAATGTAGAGAGGGGTGCAGACCCGGGGCCGACCCCGGTCTGGACCCCGGTCTGGACCGGGGTCTGCACCCCTTTCTTATAAAAAACATCGACGCCAAGCTGTTGCGCCAAGTTCTCCACAATACTCAAGCCTAAGCCCGCGCCTTCAACGTTTAACTGGCGACCGCGATAAAATCGTTCGCTAACGCGTTCAATGTCAATCGCGTGGTCCGCGCCCAAAGCGTTACAGATCGTGAGCGTATTTGGGGTAAATGTGACCGTTAATTCACTACCCTGCGGGGCATATTTAATTGCGTTATCAATAAGATTGCTGAACAACAGGTACCAATAGCTATGTTCGCCTTGGCAGGTTAACTTGGTAGGAATTTGCACGTCGCTTTGTAAGTTTTTAGCGTCAATTCGATGGTAGTTATCGGCTAACACTTGGCGCAAAGTTTTGGCGATGTTGTCGCTACCGTGCACAGCAACAACGTTATCCACTTTGGCCAAAACCAATAAGCTTTCAACCAAGTTAATAATCCGGTTGGTACTTTGTAGCAATTCCTCAAGGTCATCAGCTTGCGGCACAGCGTTAGCATCAAGCAGGCGCTGCAGGCGCACTTTTAATGCCGCTAATGGCGTACGCAATTCGTGTGCGGCGTCTGCCGAGAAGCGTTTTTCTCGGGCAAAGGTTTGTTCAATGCGCGCCAAATAGTAGTTCAAGGAATGTTTAACTAGCTCAACTTCCTCGCCGTCGTTGGCCGGCGGAAAAGCGGAATAGTCATTAGGTTGGCGGTGGCGAAGCGCGCTTGATAAGCGAGCAAAGCTTTGAAAGCTGCGGTTAATCGCCACCCAGCCCAACCACAGCATAAAAGGCAGCAACAAAAGCACCGGCACTATGGTGTCAACAGCTAAGTCTGAGCGCAATTCAGCGCGAAAGTCGTCTTCTTGAAACAGCAATACCCGCGCGGAGCCATTGGTTGTTGTCATGCCAAACACATGCCAGTACTGATCGCTAACCCGATAGCTCGAAAATCCTTCATGAAATGGCAGCTGTTGCTGCGTGGGCGCGTTGTCGCTATAAAGCTGCCAGCCTTCGCCCACGCCTTCAATGCGGTAGGCCAGCTTGTTTTCATAGTCGTGTTGGTCTAACGAAGGTATAACAATTTCTTGCTGGCCCCTAACAAATTGATGCTGAGCAGGCTCTGCCACCATCACCGCTAACGTTTTCGCCTGCTGAATCATTTCGGCGTCGAATAACTCGTCCACTTCGTGGCTTATCTCAAAGTAAATCCATGCGGCCGAAATGCTCGAACACAACAGGTATACCACTGAAACAGTCACTAAAATGCGCCGCCGAATAGAGCGCATCCGTCGCGTCATGCGTTCCCACAACAAAACAAAAAGAGCTTTTAAGCGCGACATTTTAAGCGGTACCCTATGCCACGAATGGTTTCAATGCAGTCTTTGCTGCCCAATTTTTTGCGTAAATTCGACACGTGAACCTCCAGTGCGTTGCTTTCAATGTCGGCGTCGTTATCAAACACGGCCATCTCTAGCTTGTCGCGGCTGTGCACACGTTCTGGCGCATGCATGAACGTTTTCAGCAGCTCAAATTCGCGGCGTGACAAATGAATTGGCTCGCCATTAAAGGTCACCTCACGAGTTTGCGTATCAAGCTGCAACGCCCCTACCGCTAGCACGTTGGAAGCAAAGCCATGTTGTCGGCGCACTAAGGCGCGCAAGCGTGCTGCTAGCTCATTTAAGTCAAAAGGTTTGGTTAGGTAATCGTCGGCGCCGTTGTCTAATTGCTGCACAATTTCTTGGCTTTTGTCGCGCGCGGTTAATATAAGAATGGGCAAGGTTAAACCGCGCTTGCGGCAGCTTACTAACACTCGTGATCCTTCAAGGTCTGGTAGGCCGAGATCTAACACCATGGCGTTATACTCGCCGTGGTTCACCGCACTTATGGCCGCGGCGCCGGTTTGCACCCAGTCGACACTAAAACCACGTTCAGCCAGGCCAAGCTTCACAGCTTGGCCTAGCATCGAGTCGTCTTCTACCAATAACAACCGCATGTTATCTCACTTTTTTGCGAATTTTAGCGTACAGCGCCTCAACTTCCTTGCGCCGCTCGGCGTCAGCTAATGGCCGTTCAGGTCGTGCCGGTGCAGCAAGGGCTTTTTGTGCAAATTGCTGTGCCTCACGGTATTTTCTTTGCTCATAAAGATAATCGGCATAAAAGTAGTTCGGGTCAATGCCATCTGGGTTAAATTCTAAGGCTTTTTCGAGTAATTCCTTGGCCTTATCATCGTCACCGAAACCGAGTGGCCAGCCCGGCACTTTAAAATACAAGGTGCCCAAACTTGCATAAGCCGAGCCTTGCAGTGCGTCTGGCTGCAACGCTAAGGCTTTTTCTAAGCTTGCACGTGCGTCTTTGGCTAGCCCCAACGCACCCAAGCCACCTTTGGCGCCGGCGTAGGTGCTTTGCACAATACCTTGCCAAATATAAGCTTCGGCGTTGTTTGGCTGCTGTTGAACCCACTGCTGCGCTTGCGCAAGTAATGCTTCAAAAGCTTTTTCTTGGGCCTCGTCTTGCAGAGTGTAGTTCACCTCAGCCCAACGTTTCTGTATGTCTTCAAGGGTTGTTGCCGTTGCGGTCTGGCTACTTAGCAAGGCTAGCGCTGCAGTCATTAAGACTATTTTGAGTTTCATTTGCTTTGCTCCTGAGTTAATTGATAAAGCAGTTTTTGTGGTTTTTTCATGCCGCTGGCGACTACGCTCGGTAGCCAACCGTTTAGCCACACAAATAGGCGTTCTGGCCAGCCAATAACAACATTGGTTTGTTGGGTTTCAATTTGCCGTAGCACATGGCTCGCCACCACCGCGGGGCTGTCGGCGTGGGTGTGCAGGCGTTCATTCAGCTCGGCGGTAATGCCGTCGTTGAAGGTGGTGCTTATTGCGCGCGGCGCGCAATACATAAGCTTGGGCCCATGGGCCCCAAGTTCGCGCTGCAATGCTTCGGTAAAGCCACGCAAACCAAACTTCGAGGCGCAATACAGCGTTTGCCCTGGGTAGCCCAAACTACCGAAAACCGAGCCCATATTGAGCAACCAGCCGCGCTGCTTGGGTAAATATGGCAACAAGGCGGCCGTTAACTGCATGGGCACGGTTAAGTTGGTCTGAATAACCGCGTTAATGTGCTCGGCGTTTTGTTGCGACAATAAGCCCGCGTGGTTAATGGCCGCGTTGTTAATAACCCCTGTCACCGGTAGCTGGGTGCTACGATGTTGCTCCACATAGGCTTGCAACTGGGTTAGCGCGTCTGGCGTCGTTAAATCAAGTACATAATATGACTGCTGGTACGCATTGCCGAGTGCTTTCAGCGCCGCTTCGTTGCGCCCCACAAGCAATACCTTCGCACCGCGTTCACTAAGCGCTTTGACGAGGCTTTGCCCTAGCCCACCGGCGGCACCGGTAAGAATAATATGCTGCTGTTGCCAGTTGAATTTAGGCATGGGCCACCTCAGGTTGTGTTGCAAACGCTTGCGCTAATTCGGGCAAGGCGCGGAACATATCGCCGTACAAACGGTACACCTGCTTAGCTGTGAGGATAATGGCCTGCTGCATGGCTGGGTCGTCAATGCGGTTCATCAGTTGCTCGAAAAAAGCCACATGTTCAAGGTCTAACGCGCCATGAGAATTGAGGTAGCTGAAGGCCTTTTTCGGTAACTGCAGGCTGCTTTGTATTTGGCCTGCCGCTTGGCTAGCTAATTGCACGCTGGTGCCTTCAAGTACGTGCGCCATACCAAAAAATGACGCGGCATGCAGGTTGTCAATGTTGCCGTACACTAGGCTCACCATGGCCGCCGTGCTGCTATGTGGTTGCGAGCGCTTGGCATGTTCGGCGCTGGCTCCTGTTGCTGCGATATCATTGAGTATCCACTGCTCGTGACCATATTCTTCGTTAATGTATTCAATAATTGCTTTGCGTAACCATTCATGGTCATGATCAATGCGGCTACCGGCACGCATCAGTAGCGGCGTGGTATGTTTGACATGGTGATACGCTTGCTGCAGAAACGCTTGGTATAACGGCAGGCTAATTGTGCCCTGCAGCGCTTTTTGTATAACCGGGGCCGACAGCAAGTACTGCTGCTCTGCTTGGGTTTCGTGAACTAACTGCTGAAAAAAGTTCATAGTGTTTACCTCATTTTGGGAAGTCTTTAACAGCGCGTCATGGTGACCGCACAGTAAGTGCGAATAGGTGCGGGCGATATGGTCGCGCCGATTGCGGCCGGTGCCGGTGAGCATTTTGTTTGCCACACTAAAAGGCTCTTCAAGCTGGTGCCAATGGCAAATTTGAGCGTACTCAGGTAGCCGCGAATTAACTTGGGCTATGGCTTGCGCCAGTTGCTGCTGCGCTTCGTTATCCGTAACATTCATAGCGGCATTCGCCGATTTATTAGCCGACTTATTGGCCGATTTATTAGCAACAACAAGCGCAGTGATGGGCAGATCTTCGCCGCCAAACACAACCGCCTGCAAAATTTCAGGTGCGCTGGTTAACTCCGCTTCAAGCCATTCGGGTTCAACATTGCGACCGAACGGCGTGATCATGGTGTGTTTTTTTCGGCCATTGACGAACACGTAACCTTGCTCATCAATATGGCCCCAGTCGCCGGTATGAATTTGCTCGGGGTACCAGCTACTGCGGTCATGCACATAGCCCAACATGGCATTGCCTTGCACGATAATTTCGCCTTGGTGAATGTGTAGTTGTGCATGCGCTAAAGCCTTACCAACACTGCCAATCGGTGCGGTATCGCCGGGCGCGTTAAAGCACACCACCGAGCTAAATTCTGATAATCCATAGCCCTGCAACAAAGGCAGCTTCAATTGGGCTGCACGTTGTGCAAGGCTGGGTAGTAGCAATGCGCCACCCACAGCGATAACCGTAAAACGAGTTGCGTCAAGTGCGCCTTGTTCCGTCGCCTGAATAATGGCATTCACCAAACCCGGCGTGGTAATGACGCTTTGCGGTTGGTAATGTCGTAAATTAGCGACAAAGTGTTGTAAGTCGGTTTCAGCAAGAATCATTTCATAGCCCCGCCACAACCCTAAATACACGCCGGCAATATTCTCTAGCAACACCGCCAAAGGCATGACGCATAAATGGCGTTGCACTTCTATGTGACCAAGGCGATCGTCAAGTGCTATCACGGTTTTAACGATGTTTTCGGCGCTTAAGCACACGCCCTTCGGCTCGCCGGTGCTGCCGGAGGTATAGGTAATTTTTACGGTGCCTTGCGGTAGCTCCGGCAGGTTGTCTGGTGCGAGCGCTTGCCATTGCGATGGGCTTAGTTGGTCGGTCATGACAACTTCGGCGCCACTGTCTGCCAAAAGCTTCCGTTGCTGCTCGGCAGTAAAAAATGGCGGCACCGGAATACAAACCATATTATTGAAAAGTAAGGCTAAGTCGTTAACCACCCACTGAATGCTATTGGCTTGGTGGAGCGCCGCGCGCTGCAAACCGCTACTGTCGAACATCGCCATTTGCTCGTTCACGGCAGCGAACAGCTGCTGGTAGGTTAAGCTGCTGTGAAGGTCGCGCAGCGCGATAGCATTGGGTTGCTGCTGCGCATAATGCTGTAAGCGTTGGTATAAAGCATGATTCATACGGCCACCTTGTTCTGGCTCGCTGTGGCTTGGCTTGGCGGATAGGCTACTGACTTGCGCCCCCAACGTTGTTGTACCGCAGCCATAAATACTTGTGGTTGTTGCTGGTAATAGCTACCCCACAGGTTTTGCAGTGTTGCTGGCAGCGCCTGCTCATATGCCGGCGCAATAGCTTGCGCCTGAATGCCAAGGCGCGTGAGCTTGATCTGTAGAAAACGGGTGACGGTAAACAGTAAGTGTTGGCGCTGAAAGTCATGTGCCGCTTGATGAATTGCGACAAACAACGGCTGTAGGTAATTGCCGCTAAGCACTGCCATCGAGCCCACTTCTGCAAGCTTGTGGCGTGGTGTTTGTAGCGGCTCTCTTAGGTAGTACTCAGAAAACAGCGGGCCCTCTTCGGCCAGTTGTAGCCCACACGCAGCAACAATTTTCGAGCCTTCAAATACGGCAATTAAGCGCTGCGGTAAGTGATTTAGGCAGGCATTAAAATGCACCCAATAGCGCTCACAAATAAAGCGTTCGACGGCGTGTCGTTGCGGATGATTCGGTTCAATAAGTTGGTACGACATAGTACAGGCTCCGTTGCTAACGTGCGGTTTCGTTAGTGTTGCCTGTTACTTTAGGTGGGAAAACTTAAGAGAAGCTTAACGCAGTGGCGAAGAGCGTGTAGCGCGGTTTGTGGGAAAAGTTCCCAGCAAGAAACTAGAGAGGGGTGCAGACCCGGGGCCGCCCCTGGTCTGGACCCGGGTCTGGACCAGGGTCTGCACCCCTCTCTACAAAATTAATTGAAGCTGCGAGGCTTCAACACGTCAGGTTTCAAAAACGGTTTGTCGCCTGTGTTGTCGTGTTGGCCCAATACTTTGCCGTTCACTTCGGTGCCGTACAAGGTCGCCTTGTGGAAGTTCATGAACTTCTCGCGGGTTTCTTTGGCATCACCAGTGTAACGAGGGTCTTGTGGGCGCTCTTGGGCATTAATGAAGTAGGCAACGTTCCACGCATCTTCATCGCTCAAACGGCCAGGCTGGCCCAACGGCATGTTGTTTTGAATAAACGATGCCGCGGTAAATACACGGGTCATGCCCGCTCCCCAGTTGTACGAGCCATCGCCCCACAACGGCGGAAACACCACCTGCCCGTCTACCCGCTTACCGTTGCCATCGGCGCCGTGGCACACCGCACAGTTGGCTTCATAAACTTTCTGGCCACTGGCATAGTTAGTGCCTTCAGGCATTTTGTTACCTAATGAGCTAAAGCCACGACCGGCAATTTTTTTGTCGTACATTTTTGCGCCCTTGGCCATGTACTGATGATATGCCGACAACGCCAACATGGTGTCGCTACCATATTCTGGCGCTTTGCCGTTCATTGAGAACGAGAAACAACCTGCAATACGTTCTTCTAATGAGTTAACGTGACCGTTTTTGCCACGATAATCCGGCAAGGTCGTCGCCGCTGGCCATACAGGGCCCGACCATTCTTTACGGCCCTCTCCCATATGGCAAGACTTACAGTTCATGTCGTTAAACACGTACTCACCACGCAGCTGCTGAGTGTTCATGAACAAGTCACGGCCCTTCAAAATAACTTTGCGCAGCTCATTGTGAATATCTGGGTCGTTTTGAATGTCTTCAAGCGTGGGAGCATCATGATGGTACAGCCCCGCTTTTGCGGTCGGTAGTTTCACCATCGCTGGCTCGTTGCTCTGCGCACCAACAACCACAACAGAAAAGCTTGCAACGAACAAAGCACCAAGGCTCATAGTTAATTTATTTAAAGTGTTCATAGCGTTCGTTACTCCTTTTATTGTTGTGCCGCAGACTGAGTAGCGGGTTGACTCGCTAAATACGCCGCGACCGCTTCAATTTGCTCCGGGCTTAAACGCTTGGCAACCGCTTCCATTAACTGAACGGGGTCAGACGTGCGCTTGCCCTGCTGCCACATTTCCAACTGTTGCTTGATATAACTGGCGTGTTGGCCGGCTATACCAGGGAAGTTCGCATCAACACCTTGATTGTTCGGCCCGTGGCAGGTTGAGCACGGCGGAATGTAGGCATCCCAGTCGCCTTGCAGCGCAAGTTTTTCACCTAGCGCAAGTTGTTCAGCAGATGCTGATGGCTTGGCAGGTTCAGGCGCTGTTAAGCTGGCAAAATAAGCCGCTAGGTCACGCATGTCTTGTTGATTAAAGTTATCAATGTTCATAAACATGACTGGATTTGTGCGTTTGCCTTCATGGTAGGCTTGCATCGTTTGGTACAAGTACCCGTCATCTAAACCTGCTAAGCGTGGAAAGGCGCCCGCAGCATTACCTTCACCATTTGCGCCGTGGCAGGCCAAACACGGTGCGCCGCTGCCATCACCCTGCATGGACAATTGTTGACCGCGCGCGGCATCGCCATTTTGTGCATGGGCGTTCACCGCCCATAAACTTACGAGCATGAATCCAGCCAATTTAAGTTTCATTGATATCTCCTAAGCTTTGAAACAAGCTTTCAAAATCGTATTTTAGATAATTCTAATATATAATCCCCATGAAAAACAGGGGTATTGTAATCATCAAGGAGTTGTTATGACGCAGAATTTTTCCCGTTCCAGTAGTTATAGGTTAAATACTGGCCTGTTGCTAATAAGTACCCTCTTCCTAGGCAGCAATGCGTGGGCTAAAAACAGCACCGATGTTTCGGCGCAAGTGTTTGCCAACTTAAGCAATCTGCAATTAAATGACCGCACTGCAGACACCGAGGGCTGGGCGGTTGACGTCAAACGCTTTTACCTTGATGTGAACCACGCAGTTGATGACAAGTGGTCACTGCGCGTTACTACTGACGCGCACTTTTTGCGTCAACAAAGCGCTAGCGACATTTGGTTTCGGCATGCTTATGCGCAATATCAAATTGACGAGCAGCAATTTGTAAAACTTGGCGTGGCCGAGTTACCTTGGATTGATTACATTGCTCGGCGGGTAGGCTACCGTTATGTCGACCCAAGTTTAAGCCCGAAGAACCGGTTCGCGGTGCCGACCGATCCTGGCGTGCATTATGGCTTTAAAAATAGCGACTTTAGCTTCGCTGCGGCAGTGGTTACTGGTAGCGGTTTCAAAAAACCACGTTTAGGTGACAGTGTTGACGTTGAACTGACCGGTGTGTGGCACCTAGGAAGTGGTTGGGATATAGCGAGCGGTTATTACCAAGGTAAACGTGCGTTAGACAAAGACGATCGTGCGACATTTCATGACGCCAAGCGTTGGAATATGGCGGTAAGCTACATGACCAAACAAATGCGTTTTGGGGTGGAATATGCCTACAACGATAACTGGACGCATGTTACGCAGGTGAGCCCTGACGCCAGCGATGGCTGGAGCGCTTGGGCAAGCTATCGATTCGCGCCTAGCTATTCAGCCTTCGCCCGTTACGACCGCACGCACCCGAGCCGACGGTTAAACCCCACTTTGGAGCGCGAGTATGTACAACTGGGCATGGACTGGAAAGCGACTTCTTATTTAACCGTGGCATTGGTGGCTAAACAAAGTGAAGCTGCTGACTTGGTGCTTTCTCAAAAGCAAACCGAAATAGGTTCGTGGACCATGTGGAACTTTTGAATGTAGAAAGGGGTGCAGACCCTGGTCCGCACCCTGCTCTGCACCAGGGTCTGCACCCCGCTCTGGAGCGGGGGCCGCCCCCTCTTCTTAGAAGCTGTAGCGCACGCCCAGCATGGCTACTGTCGGATCAATTTCAACGTCGACAGACTCCGCCGTCACACCATTAATGCGCACGTCAGCGGTGGTGTCGATGTCCATGCGGCTAACCATGAAGTGAACGCCCCACTTGGCGGTTAACTTGCAGTTGAAGCCGGCTTGCACCGCGTAACCGAAGCTGTCTGACAAGGCTAAATCAACCGTATCGTTGGCGGTTATCACACCCAAAGCCCCTAAGGTGCCCGCCAATTCTGGGTCAACTTTGTCTTCAAAAAACGTGGTGTAGTTTAAACCTAAGCCGACGAACGGCTTAAAGGAGTCAGAGCCAACATCAAAATGGTATTGCGCAACTAAAGTTGGTGGCAAATGCTTGGTGCTACCCACTTTCAAGCCTGCAATAGCGCCAGTGCCGTGAATATCATGGCTAAATGGTGTGGCAGCAATGAGTTCTAGGGTCCAATTGTCGTCAATTTTATAGTCAATGGTTAAACCCAACTGCGTATTGCTATTTACGCTGACGCCCATGCTGCCAGCCGGCGCGCCTGCAACCGCCTCAATAACAGGCAAAGAACCGCTGCTGTCATTAGGCATTACACCAATGGCGCCAACGTTTACTGAAACGTCTGCATAGGCTGGCATTGCAGCGCCTAAAGCGAGTAAACTACAAGCAATTATTGACTTTTTCATACAACTCTCCTTCGTTAGTTGCGGCCATTTTAAGAACTAACGCAGGAAATATGTTGATCGTGATCAACAAATAAACACACAATAAAATTATGGGTATTAACCCAATCGGTAACTACCACTTAAGGAGTATATTCGTGGTTAAGAAGTTAGTTTTTCCAGTATTCATGAGCTGTTATATGGCATTACTCATGACCTGTTTGATCACCTATATTAATACTGGGTTCGATGCCGGTTTTTGAGGCCGCTGGTGGACAGCTTTTTATATCGCCTGGCCCATTGCCGGTGTGTTAATGTTTTTCGGTGCCCAGCGTATTCGCGAATTAAGTGAGCACATTGCAGCCAAACTCTAGCTTAAGGAAATAAGCCCATGAAATTGCCAAGTTATATTTTATTAATTGCCATTGCGGCAGCACTGGTTAGCAGTAATACGTGGGCTTCAAGCGACGCTGAAAAGCAAGCGCTGGCTGAATATCAGCAACATGCCAAGAATATGCAGTCTGGTATGGCCATGAAAGCTGTGGTTGTGGCGGCGCGCAAGGCGTTTGCCGAAAGCTCGGCGTATAACCCATACAATGGCCCCGAAGTTAGTCGACAAAGCACATTGAAAGAAGCTTTTGAAACACAAAATTGGCAGCAATGCTTAGATGTTTCTAAACAAATACTGGACTATTCATATGTGTCATTAATTGGTCATTACACCGCGTATGCCTGTCACACCGAGCTTGGCAACAATGAACTCGCTGAGTTTCACGGGGTTCTTACCGAGCAGGTTATTGATGCGATTGTTGATGGCAATGACGGTTTTTCACCGGCAGCACCGTTTAAAACCCTGAGTACGCCTGAGCTGTACATGTTTTTGAGTTTAATGGGGCTGACCGCTACTGATCAAGGGTTACAGGAACACGAAGGCCGTATGTTTGACGCCATGACTGTGCATGGCGACGGTATTCCAGAAGATGCGCCCATTACGTTGTATTTTGACATTACCCCGCAATTTAAGCGTGGTTTTGGTGACAACGAAAACAACGACAATAACGCCGACCAACAAGGTAACCCGCAATAAATGCTATTTCAGCCAGAACAAAGCTACACCAAATTATCGCCTTTACTTGCTAGCTCGTGCACGCCAACCCCGGTGGCAGAGCCACAATGGATTGCATTCAACCAAGCCTTGGCGAGCTCGTTAGGAATTCCAGCTAAACTGCACAACACCGAGCAAGGCTTGCTGCTGTACGCGGGCAACCAATTACCCGAGTGGGCACAGCCCCATGCGCTGGCTTATGCTGGGCATCAATTCGCAAACTTCGTGCCGCAACTTGGCGACGGCCGCGCACTGCTTCTTACCGAGGTTCTAGACAACAACCAGCAACGCTTCGACATTCAACTCAAAGGCGCAGGCCGTACGCCCTACTCGCGCGGTGGCGATGGTCGCTCAGCCATTGGCCCTGTGTTGCGTGAATACATTGTTAGCGAAGCCATGCATGCGCTCAATATACCCACCACGCGCGCCTTAGCAGCTGTTGCCACTGGCGAAGTCGTACAACGTGAAAGCGCGCAGCCAGGCGCCATTTTAACCCGAGTGGCAAGCAGCCATTTACGGGTGGGAACGGCGCAGTATGTGCTGGGTTTGAAGCGCTATGATTTGCTCAAGCAATTCGCCGACTATGTTATTCAACGCCATTACCCAAGTGCCGCGGAAGCCGCTAGCCCATACCTTGAGCTACTAAATCAAGTGATTGATAAACAGGCACAACTTATTGCTAAGTGGATGAGTGTTGGCTTTATTCATGGCGTCATGAACACCGATAATATGACTTTAAGCGGTGAAACCATTGATTATGGCCCCTGTGCCTTCATGGAGGCTTATAACCCAGCGCAAAAGTTCAGTTATATTGATCGCCGTGGCCGTTATGCGTATCAAAACCAGCCGCCTATTGCTATGTGGAACTTAGCTCGCTACGCCGAAACTTTGTTGCCCTTGTTAACCGAAACCGACAACGACACCGAGCAAGCTATTCAAGTGGCGACTGCTGCTGTTGAAGGGTTTGAAAGTATTTACCACGGTTACTACGAACAAGCCATGGCTACCAAAATTGGCCATGGGCATAAAGCTTCAGAGCCAGTTACACAGCAGTTACTAGAGCGCTTATTGCATTTGATGCAGCAACAACAGGTGGATTTCACCCTGGCTTTTCGTTACCTCGGTGATACAGATTCAAGCCGCTTCATTGAATTATTTAGCCAGGACAAAACCAGTGCGAAAAACTGGTATCAAGACTGGCTAGCTAGCCACAACGACTCCAAACTAACCGTCGTAAAACAAGCCATGAACCAAGTGAATCCTGCGGTAATCCCGCGTAATCACCGGGTTGAAGAAGTGATTCAAGCGGCACAGAACAGCGGCGATTTGCGCCCTTTTAATCGTTTATTGCAAGCCTTGCAACAACCGTTTGAAGAGCGCCCAGAGTTTGCTGAGTTTATGCAGCCCGCGAAACCAAGTGAGCAGGTAACAACGACTTTTTGTGGCACTTAAACATTTGTGTTTTTGTCAGGTTGTGGTAGAAAAGTTAGACTGCAACATCAAAACTATTCAGAACAACTATTCATAACAAAAAGGAACAAGGAACATGTCCGACACTATTGTCCAAGGCCAAGAACAAGCCGACCAAGCCGCCGCTATGCGATTTGCTGAAAACAAGCAGTTCACGCAAATTATTTATATTTTGCAGTTGGTGTCGTTAGTTATTGGTATTACCGCCATTGTCGGTATTGTCATGAACTACGTTAAACTCGGCGAAGTGCGTGGCACTATGCTGGAGTCGCATTTCCGCTGGCAAATTCGTACGTTTTGGTTCAGTTTACTGTGGTCAGTAATCGGCTTTATTTTGTCATTTGTCATGGTGGGCTTTTTGGTACTGCTTGCGGCCGTTGTGTGGTGGATTTACCGTGCCGTGAAGGGTCTGATCTATTTGAATGATGGCCGCGCCATGTACGTCAAGTAACTACGCCAAAAAGCACCTCAAATATGTGGTCGATGAGTTATGCATCGACCACCTCGCCTTCTAGGTAATACCAACGGCCCTGTTCGCGCACAAAATGTGACTGCTCTTCCATGACGCCAATATCATCGTCAACCTGAAAGTAAGCTTTAAAATGCACGTAGCCACGGTTGCCGTGCGTGCCGGTGGCAATTATTTGTAGCTGTAACCACTGCGGGTTGTCATCTAAGGTTAAGCCTTCGGGCAACGTACTTGGGTGCCAGCTGCTGCGCACGTAATCGGCTAGCCCACGGGCATAAGCGCTATAACGCGAGCGCATAAGCTCTTCGGGTGTACGTGGTAGCTTGTTGCCGGTGTGAAACGGCTCGCAACATTTAGCGTATTTGCCGCCCCCGCAAGGGCACTTTTTACTCACCGGCTTATTCATATGGCCAGCCCTTCTTGTCAGACTTTGCTGCCGGCTTGTTAGGTGATTTTCCACGAGAAGGCTTGCTAGCAGAACGTGAACGTGCTCCTTCGGAATGCTTTGCCCATGGCGAGTTGCCTTTGTCACTCTGCGAGCGTTTGACTGCTAGCCCTGAGCTTTCGACCGGCTTTTTATATTTCGGCCGTTTACTCTTGTGCCCCTCTGGCGCTAATCCGGTCGAATCAGCAATAGAGCCCATAATCTCTTCAAGTTCGCGCTCGGTTAAATTACGCCATTGGCCCACCTGCAGCGCACCTAAGCGCACATTCATAATACGTGTGCGCTCTAACTTGCGTACTTCGTAGCCAAAATGCTCGCACATGCGGCGAATTTGTCGGTTCATGCCCTCAATAAGCGTTAGCCGGAACACAAACGTCGATAGCTGCTGCACTTTACAGCGTTTGGTCATGGTGCCCAAAATAGGCACGCCGTTGGCCATACCTTTGATGAAATCAGGGGTTATAGGCCGATGCACGGTCACCACGTACTCTTTTTCGTGTTTGTTGCCGGCACGCAAAATCTTGTTCACCAAGTCGCCGTTGCTGGTTAAGAAAATCAGCCCCTGAGAGTCTTTGTCCAAGCGACCAATGGGGAAAATGCGCTCTTTGTGGCCGACAAATTTCTGAATGTTATTGCGCTCGGCTGAGTCGGTGGTACTCACTACCCCCACCGGTTTATTTAACGCAATGAACACGAATTTTTCTTTGTTTTGCGCAGCCACTAAGCGGCCATTTACCCGCACTTCGTCGGTTGGCCCTACTTTGTCGCCGACTACAGCTTTACGCCCATTTAAGGTGACCTGCCCTTGCTCAATATAGCGATCGGCCTCGCGGCGCGAACACATACCGCTTTCGCTAATAAATTTGTTCAGACGCACGGCATCTCGTTGCTGCATAAACCCTCTGCTTTAGTCTTGTGGTACGCGCACCCAGCCTTCCATGAGAACTCGCGCGCTGCGGCTCATAATGGCTTTGGTGACTGTCCACTCACCGTTCACTTGTTTGGCTTCGGCGCCCACACGTAAGGTACCTGATGGGTGACCAAACACCACCTGATTGCGGTCGCCACCACCGGCGGCTAGGTTCACCAAAGTGCCAGGCACTGCGGCAGCCGTGGCAATGGCGACAGCGGCTGTGCCCATCATGGCGTGGTGCAGTTTGCCCATCGACATGGCACGCACTAACACGTCAATGTCACCGGCGCTAATGGCTTTGCCACTAGACGACACATAGTCAGCTGGCGGAGCAACAAAGGCAATTTTGGGCGTATGTTGGCGCGCTGCAGCTTCGTCAACCGAGCTAATTAAGCCCATTTTCACAGCACCATGCGCACGCAAGTTTTCAAACATCAGCAAGGCATCGGCGTTTTCGTTAATCGCGCCCTGCAATTCCGTGCCGGTGTAGCCAATGTCCGCAGCGTTGACGAAAATAGTTGGAATGCCTGCGTTGATAAAGGTCGCCTGCAGCTTGCCTAAACCTGGCACTTCAAATTCGTCGACCACGTTGCCGGTGGGGAACATGGAACCACCCTCGCCATCGTCATCAGCAGCTGGGTCCATAAATTCCACTTGCACTTCGGCGGCTGGGAAGGTCACGCCGTCAAGTTCAAAGTCACCGGTTTCTTGCACTTCACCGTTAGTGATAGGCACATGAGCCACAATGGTTTTTTGAATATTGGCCTGCCAAATGCGCACCACGCAGGTACCGTTATCGGGTATACGCGATGAGTCAACCAAGCCATTGCTAATGGCAAACGAGCCAACCGCCGCCGTTAAGTTGCCGCAGTTGCCGCTCCAATCAATAAATGGCTTATCAATTGAAACCTGACCAAACAGATAATCGACATCATGCTCTGGCCGTGAGCTGCGCGACAAAATCACCGTTTTACTGGTGCTTGAGGTCGCGCCACCCATGCCATCGGTGTGCTTCGCGTATGGGTCTGGACTGCCAATAACGCGTAACAATAATTTATCGCGCGCTGGGCCTGGTGTTTGTGCCGCAGCGGGTAAGTCATCCAATTTGAAAAACACCCCTTTCGAGGTGCCGCCACGCATATACGTGGCGGCAATTTTTAGTTGTGGAGGGAAAGCCATCGCCATTACACCTCACCCGCTAAAAAGTCTTGTGCAAAGCGCTGCAGCACACCACCAGCCGAGTAAATCGACACTTCTTCAGCGGTATCTAAGCGACACTTGGTTGGCACTTTGACGGTGTCACCGTTGGCGCGATGAATCACTAACGTCATCTCGGCGCCTGGCTGCACGTCACCTTCCACATCAAAGGTTTCGGTACCGTCAATGTTCAAGGTTTTACGTGTAGTACCGGCTTCAAATTCTAGCGGCAGTACGCCCATACCAATTAAGTTGGTACGGTGAATGCGCTCAAAGCCTTCGGCCACAATACATTCAACACCCGCCAAACGCACACCCTTAGCCGCCCAGTCACGCGACGAGCCCTGACCATAGTCAGCACCAGCCACAATAATCAACGGCTGCTTACGCTCCATATAGGTTTCAATGGCTTCCCACATGCGCATGGTTTTGCCTTCTGGCTCAACCCGAGCTAATGAGCCTTGAATAACCTCGCCCACGTCGTTTTTCACCATTTCGTTAAATAGTTTTGGGTTAGCAAAAGTGGCACGTTGCGCCGTTAAATGGTCACCACGATGGGTGGCGTAACTGTTGAAGTCTTCTTCGGGCAAGCCCATTTTGGCCAAATATTCACCCGCAGCGCTGTCTGGCAGAATGGCGTTAGAAGGTGATAAATGGTCGGTGGTGATGTTGTCACCCAACACCGCCAACGGGCGCAGGCCTTTAAGACTATTCGCCGAGGCAAACGAGCCTTCCCAATATGGCGGACGGCGAATATAAGTACTTTGCGGACGCCAGTCATATAGAGGATTAATTTTTTCGCCGTACTCAACGTTCAAGCTAAACATCGGGTCATACACAGTGCGGAACTGCTCTGGTTTCACCGCCTGCTTCACAATAGCATCTATTTCTTCGTCACTTGGCCAAATGTCTTTCAAAGTCACTGGGTTGCCGTCTTGGTCT
Source organism: Gammaproteobacteria bacterium (assembly GCA_018222985.1). Classification (GTDB taxonomy): domain Bacteria; phylum Pseudomonadota; class Gammaproteobacteria; order Enterobacterales; family Alteromonadaceae; genus Pseudidiomarina. The sequence goes on along the minus strand of JAAEZG010000006.1, from coordinate 183,354 downwards.
AAGCCCAGTACGTCTTTTTCGATGTCAAAACGAATAGTACCGGCAATGGCATAGGCCACAACTAACGGCGGTGACGCCAAGAATGCTTGCTTGGCATACGGGTGAATACGGCCGTCAAAGTTACGGTTGCCCGAAAGCACTGCCGTTGAGAACAAATCGCGCTCAATAATTTCTTGCTGAATTTTCGGGTCAAGCGCGCCGCTCATACCGTTACAGGTAGTACAGGCAAAGCCAACGACACCGAAGCCTAAGTTTTCTAGCTCAGGTAACAGGTTCGCGTCTTCTAAGTACATTTTGACGGTTTTTGAACCCGGCGCTAACGAGGTTTTCACCCACGGCTTGCGAGTTAGGCCTAATTTGTTCGCGTTACGCGCAATCAAGCCTGCCGCAATCATGTTGCGTGGGTTGCTGGTGTTGGTACAGCTGGTAATGGCCGCAATAATCACTGCGCCGTCAGGCATTAAGCCGCCTTCCGGTTGTTCAATATGCTTGGCAATGCCACGCGAGCTTAGCTCGGCTGCTGGCAATAACGCGTGCGGGTTCGAGGGCCCTGCTAAGTTACGTTCAACTTTTGACAAATCAAAGGTCAACACACGCTCGTATTCAGCGCCTTTCATGCTGTCAGCCCACAAGCCCGTGTGCTTGGCATAATGCTCAACCAGCTCCACTTGCTTGTCGTCGCGGCCGGTAAGTTTCAAGTAATCAATGGTTTGCTGATCAATGTAGAACATGGCAGCGGTGGCACCGTATTCTGGGGTCATGTTTGAAATGGTGGCACGGTCGCCCACTGACAACGCATCAGCGCCCTCACCATAGAACTCAAGGTAGGCGCCAACCACGCGCTCTTTGCGCAAGAAGTGGGTAATGGCAAGCACCAAGTCAGTGCCGGTAATGCCTGGTTTCAGCTTACCCGTTAACTCAACACCAATAATATCTGGCAAGCGCATGTATGAAGCGCGACCAAGCATAACGCTCTCCGCTTCTAAGCCGCCTACGCCTACAGAAATAACACCAAGGGCGTCAACCATCGGAGTATGGCTATCGGTACCTACACAGGTATCAGGAAACGCCACGTTGTCACGTACTTGCACCACCGGTGACATTTTCTCCAGGTTGATCTGGTGCATAATGCCGTTACCCGGCGGAATAACGTCAACGTTTTTGAACGCGGTTTTGGTCCAATTAATAAAGTGAAAACGATCGTCGTTACGGCGGTCTTCAATTTGACGGTTTTTCTCAAACGCGTCTTTGTCAAAACCAGCGTGCTCAACCGCCAATGAGTGGTCAACAATCAGCTGGGTTGGCACCACCGGGTTTACTTTCGCAGGGTCACCGCCTTTAGCAGCAATGGCGTCACGCAAACCGGCCAAGTCAACCAGTGCGGTTTGGCCCAAAATATCGTGGCACACCACGCGCGCTGGATACCATGGAAAGTCGAGATCACGTTTACGATCAATCAATTGCACTAAGCTTGCGGTTAGGTCTTCTGGGTTGCAGCGACGCACCAACTGCTCAGCTAAAATTTTTGAGGTGTATGGCAGGCCGTCATAAGCGCCTGGCTTAATCGCTTCTACCGCGGCACGCGTGTCATAATATTGCAGCGTGGTGCCCGGGAGCGGTTTACGAAATTCAGTATTCATGGCTATGCCTCTTTAGTGAATGAGTGGTTACTACAGAACAGCCAAAAAGAGGCACCGAAGTGCCCCTTTATTCTCTGCTTAGCGGTCTTCTAAAGCAGGTACAGGGCGTGGGCCTGGGCCAGTATAGTCCGCACTTGGGCGAATAATACGGTTATTAGCACGCTGTTCTTTCACGTGTGCAGTCCAGCCAGTTACCCGCGACATCACGAAAATAGGCGTAAACAACTTGGTTGGAATGCCCATGTAGTGGTAGGCCGAAGCGTGGAAAAAGTCAGCGTTCGGGAACAATTTCTTCTCACGCCACATGACCTCTTCACAACGCACTGACACATCGTATAAACGGGTATCACCAAACTCTTGTGAAAGCTTTTCTGACCACTCTTTGATGATGTCATTACGCGGGTCAAATTCACGATAAATGGCGTGACCAAAGCCCATAATTTTCTCTTTGCGCTCCAGCATGCCCATTAAGGTTTGCTCGGCGTCATCGGCGTCTTTCATGTTTTCAATCAATTCCATCGCCGCTTCGTTCGCGCCGCCATGCAATGGCCCACGCAGTGAACCAATCGCGCCGGTAACGCACGAGAAAATGTCTGACAAGGTTGATGCACACACACGGGCTGTAAAGGTTGATGCATTAAATTCGTGCTCTGCATACAAAATCAACGAGGTGTTCATCACGTCAGTGTGCAACTTCGACGGCGCTTTGTCGTGCAACAAGTGCAAGAAGTGCGCACCAATTGAGTCGTCGTCCGTTTGGGTTTCAATGCGCTTGCCTTCATGGCTAAAACGGTACCAATACAGCAAAATACTCGGGAAAGTCGCTAACATACGCTCAATTTTGTCGTCAGCCTGGCTGAAGTCTTCTTCCGGCTCAATGTTGCCCAAAAACGAACAACCGGTACGCATCACGTCCATTGGGTGAGCGTCTGCTGGAATACGCTCCAACACATCTTTTAGCGCCTGTGGCAAACCACGTTGCTTTTTCAAACGCGCTTTGTACTCAGCCAACTGGTCTTTGTTTGGTAACTCACCACGTGACAACAAATACGCCACTTCTTCAAAAGTGACTTTGTCGGCTAATTCTTTAATGTCATAACCGTAATAGGTTAAGCCTGAGCCGCTTTGGCCAACGGTACATAGGGCGGTTTCGCCCGCTACTTGGCCGCGCAAACCGGCGCCTGTCAATTTCTTCTCAGCCATCTTTAACTCCTTATTATTAAAACCTTAGGGCGATATTAGCTATCTGATATCTGATATCTGATATCAGAAAACCCTGCTCGACTATCACGCTAATATCCGATATCTATTATCTAATAGCGCCTTTGCTCTCACGCTAATATCCGATATCTAATATCTAATAGCGCCTTTGCTTTTATTTTTTAAACAGTGAATCGAGTTTGTCTTCGAACGCGTGATAATTTAAGAAATCATACAACTCCGCGCGCGTTTGCATGCTATCGACCACATCTTTTTGGTGACCCTTGGTTAAAATGCTCTCATACACATTTAATGCCGCTTTGTTCATGGCACGGAAAGCACTTAACGGATACAGCACTAATTCAATGCCAACTTCGGCTAATTCGTCTTTGCTGAACAATGGCGTGGCGCCAAACTCAGTAATGTTAGCAAGAACTGGCACGTTTAGGGCGCTAGTAAAGGCTTGATAGTGTTCTAACGTGTGTACGGCTTCGGCAAAAATGGCATCAGCACCGGCTTCAACGCAGGCTTGGGCGCGTTCAATCGCGGCTTCTAAGCCTTCTTGCTGGAACGCATCGGTGCGCGCCATAATATAAAACTGATCATCAATACGTGCATCTACTGCGGCTTTTACGCGATCAACCATTTCTGCTTGCGAAACGATTTCTTTGTTTGGGCGGTGGCCACAACGTTTTTGCGCCACTTGGTCTTCAATGTGGAAGCCTGCCGCGCCAGCGCGCGTCATTTCTTTAACCGTACGGGCAATGTTAAACGCCCCACCCCAACCGGTGTCGGCATCAACTAACAATGGCACGTCGGTGGCGCCAGTAATACGGCGAATATCTTCGCACACGTCGTTCAATGAGGTCATGCCTAAGTCTGGCAAGCCAAATGATGCGTTCGCAACACCTGCACCTGACAAATATAGTGCTTGGTGACCTACACGCTCAGCCATCATAGCTGTGTATGCGTTAATGGTGCCGACAATTTGTAGTGGCTTGTTATTCGCTATGGCTTGGCGAAATTTAGCGCCAGCACTGTGAACTTTAGTCATGTTGCTTTCCTACTTGTTGCAGTTTTAATTCGATGTTGCCGCGCGAGGCGGCAATGTGACGGCGCATCAATAGATCCGCCAATTCCCCATCGCGACTGGCGATGGCATTAATAATGGCTTTGTGTTCGTCGAACGCGCGTGACACGCGCGGGCCGTTCATGCCCAGTTGAACACGATACATGCGCACTAAAAAATACAGCTCGTCGCACAGCATGTTAATCAAATACGGGTTTTTGCTGCCCAGAATAATACGATAGTGAAAATCGAGGTCGCCGGCTTCTTGATAATAGCTTTCGCCTTCGCGAACCCGTTGTGACTGTAAGTGTTGGTCAAGCAACGCACGTAATTGTTCAATTTCATGCTCGTCCATATTTTCGGCAGCTAAACGGCAAGCAAGCCCTTCAAGCTCCTCACGAATTTGATATAATGCTTGTAGGCCTTCTATCGACAATTTTACTACTCGTGCGCCGGCATTTGGTATACGCTCAATCAAGTGGCAACGCTCTAAACGCGCCATGGCTTCACGCAATGGTGCTCGACTAACGCTGAATTTACGTGCTAGCTCAGGTTCGCTAATTTTACTGCCGGCAGGTAGTTCACCTTCGACAATAGCGCGCTGCATTTCGAGCAATAATCGATCAGATGACGTGACCGGCAAACGACCAAGAGGGCTTTGAAAGGTTTCAACCATAATTGTCGACATGATGACCTGAGATAATTAATAACACGAGCATTTTATGCTTGATTAATAAAAATTCCAAGTCAAAAACAAATTAATTGTCGACAATTTATTGATCTGAATTCAGAAGAGAAAGATTTAAGGGGTAGCGCCATAGACATCGATAGCGAGCTTGCGCTGGGCGTCATAATAGACATTGTAACCCACAGATACACGTTTTTGGCGCGCGCTACTATCGGTTATTAAGACCGCCGCACTACACAATACCTCGCCCGTTGCAAAGTTGGTGCGCAATGTGTGCACCCGCTCTACTTTTACTTGAGGCATATGCGCAGTTCGTGATTTTACAACACGCAACACTTCATCGACGACTTTATCCGAGCCGCAGCCAGGGCTCATATCAGAACACGCAGCACCGAGGGTGCTCACAAACGCAATTATCATAAAACTTATGTGTTTAAATTGAACAACCACAAAATCTTCCTATGCGTTTCAAAGCGAAAAAGACGCAAACGGGCTTCCATTCCCAAGGCTCTTTCCTTGATTATCCATCGGGAGATAGATAACACACTTGCAACATATAAATATTACGATTGACACCAGAAAAGCATAGAAATCTTTGCAATGAAAAGCAATATAACATTCGCTAGTCGCGTGGGTTTGTGGTGTTAGTTTTTCTCGGTAATTCGGGTGAACGTATTGTTTTGAAACACATCGTTAAGTATCGACTGTTCCATAAAACTACGCATACCTGACTTGGTTGGGAAACGCACAATTAAATGAATTTCGCCTGCAGCAGGCACAGTAATGGTAACGCGAGGTTCAGCTGAGGGGACGTCAATACCGCGATGATCGCTCATGCGCTGCATATAACGCTTGGCTTGTTCAACGTAGTCAGCGCAGTGACGGTTGGCTGACTCAAGCAAGGCTTGCTGGGCGGTCGGCCAGTCGTCTTCACGTTTAAATGGCACGGTAAACACATGCAAAACAAAATCATGGGTATAGCTTTCATTAATAACGGGCTCAGACACAAACAGCGAATTAGGTATTGCGATCATGCGCCCAGTGCGTTGATGGGAAAATTTGCCCGGCCCGACTTCTAAAATGATGGTGGCAAGTAGGTTTTGATCAATCACGTCGCCGCGAAATTCTTTAATTTGTATACGGTCACCAATGCTAAAAGCACTGCCGCCCGACTTTACTAGGCTGCCGGTTAGGCACATGATTAATTCTTTTGTCGCCACCACAAAGGCAACCGCAATGGCCACAATACCGAGCGCTAAGGTACGCAGCTCTTCAGCCCAAATGAGCATAAGCCCAAGCACCATAAATAACAGCAGTACATTGCGCGTTTGTACCAACCAGCGGCGGCGCAATTCGGTGGCTTTCACGCTTTTACGAATGAACTTCGCTAAAATGGCACGAATGAGCAATATCGCAGAAATTAGAATTAACGTCGCAATAACCGGACGAAACAGTTGCTCGGAAAATTGAAATTCATTGAACAAATTGGTGAGCGAGTCCGTATACATGGTGGTTAATCCTGTCTCCTGTGTGATGTGCAGCGTCATCATACACCGAATCAATCGTTTAAGCTGCTGCTTCAGCGTAAGGCTCGAGCAAAGTCTCACTTTATGCTATCTTTTATAGCCCAACAAGAGGAGTAAATGTATGTCTCTTAAACATATTTTTTTAGCAAGTGCCGCCACTACGGTTTTTTTATCAAGTAACGTACTCGCCGACACGTGGCAGTTGGATAGTGACAACTCTGTGTTGAATTTCGTGTCCGTAAAAAATGACCATGTTGACGAAATTCATCGCTTCACCGACGTTCAGGGTGAATGGGTTGACGGCAAGGTGTCGATTGAAATTCCCGTAACGAGCTTAGACACACAAATTCCAATTCGTAATGAGCGCATGTTAAAGCACTTATTTAATGCGGAAGACTACAGCATAGTTAGCGCAGCGGCGAGCTTAGAAGAGAAGTTATTAACTGAAATGCCCGTTGGCGAAACACTACCGCTGATGGTTGATATCACGGTGTTTATTGCTGGCAAAAGCGAAACCATGCAAAGCTCATTGCAAGTTACGCGCTTAGGTACCGATCGCTTTTTAGCGACCACAACGCACCCTATTAATATTGATACAAAAGCCTTCGGTTTGGTGGCGGGTATTGAGCAGCTGCGCGAAATTGCTGGGTTACAGCGCATTGATTACAACGTGCCGGTTACCTTTAGCGTGCAGTTCACGCGCTAATGGCAACAGTGCGTTATGCCCAAGCGCAAGATATTGCGCAAATTGAAGCCCTCGAGTTAGCAACCTACGCGCACGAGGGCTACCCCAAAGCCTTTTTCTACCAAGCCCTTGCGCAGTGGCCAACGGGCTTCATTGTCTATTGCGAAGCCGATCAGGTGCTTGGTTATTTGTTAGCAGCCCCAGGGCAAGCCAACGAGCACTGGATCATGTCGGTGTTAATTGCTGAGCAAGCTCGTGGCAAAGGCGTTGGCAAGCAGCTAATGGCGTATTATTTAGATGGCTTGGCGGCAAACTCGAATGAGCAAACACAAATCAAGTTAACGGTTGCGCCATACAATAGCGCCGCTATTGCTCTATATGAAAAGTTTGGCTTTAAAAAAACTGACTTTTTGCCTCAATTTTTAGGCCCTGATGCCGATCGTATACTTATGGCGTTGCAAGTCAGTTGACCTACAACTGGCTTGTTACATATAGTGACGAAATAAGAATGTAAAAAAGAAAAGGCACCCACTTTGGCCAAGCTTCGCGTAAACCCTTATGTTGTTTCGGCAACCCTATTCACCATGCTTGTCGCTACCTTTACTATAGGTGTGCTGGGCATGTTGATGAATACTGTCGTCGAACCCCAGAGTTTGTTCGAACGCATGTTGTCGAATAACGCATCGCTGCTCGGCATTGCCATTAGCTGCGCTATTGCGGGCTTATTGTTTCAACGACCGGTATTTCAACGTGCCGGTAGTCTAGCCATCTTGCTACTAGCACTTCACAGCCTGTTGGTCGGCACCAATTTAGCCAATATTTTCTTTATGTCATGGCTAAACAACATCGAGGCAACCTTTCCGCCCGGCACTATTGTGGTCTTCGTGGTGTTAAGCGTCATGTTGGCGCTAAACCCAGCGCACCCTATTCAACGGCTATGGATGCGCGTGACATCGGCCCTAATCATTGTCTTTTCCAGCATTATGTTAATGCTTCACATAACGCCCGATGGCTTTATGTTACTGGGCCCACACCCCGATATTACTAGCTTAGCCAGCGTGCTGTTTTTAATTATCGGCTTGGCGTATCAGCTACTTTCGCTGCAACAAAACATTCGCCCTACGCTCCCCTCAAAACCAGCAATTATTGTCGGTGCGCTGTGTATCGTCTTAACCGGTTCACTGTGGTATTTCATGGGCTACCACAGTTTGAAAAACATTCAAACCCAAGCAGAACGTGAAATTGAGCGGCTAGCCAGTGCCCGTGCAACCATGGCGATGGTGAATGTGCAGCTTATGGAGCGTATGACGGAACGCTGGGAAGTTGCAGCGACCAACCAGCAAAACTTTGATAAGAAAGCTGACGTGCGGGCCTATTTGCGTGATATCCCTCATTTGCTGAGTATTACTGCATTGAATGGCACACTGACATCGATGTGGCATGAGTTAAGCGAGAAGAACACAGGTACCGGGCATGAAATTCTCGCCGATGCGCAAGTGCAACGTTGGTTGATGGAAGAGCACTCTGATACCTCATTTTTAATTCCGGAAGTGCCCTATATTCGCAGCGACGCTACGCCGCTAGCTGTTATGCTTATCCCTATTGACGAAGTGGTTAGTGATGTACGCTTCGTTCTTGCGGTGTTTGACCTAAACCGTATGATGAACCCAGCAACACGGCTAACCAACGACCATATTAAAATTTATACACAACTAAGTGAAACCGCAGAACGTAGCTTTGATAGCAACAAACCAAGCCATAACAATGAATTAGGGCTAGCAAGTACAACGCTAACAATGTCACATGGGCCTGAACTGACTTTGCATGCAACACTTTACGACTTCAGCGAACTTAGCTCAGCGGCAAATATGCGCACCGCCATCGTCGCGCTTGGCATTCTGTTTAGCCTCGCTTTTGTGTTGATGATTGAACAAAATGCTGCCCTGCGACGCCACAGTTTGCGTCTTGCCCGCACACAGCGCCAGTTACGCCAACAACAACATGAACTCTCGTTAAATGAGCAGCGTTACAAGAGTTTATTCAGCCACCACCCTGACCCTGTATTTTCATTGGATTGCGAAGGCCGTTTCTCACATGTTAACGACGCCTTTTGTGAGCAAGTTGAAGTCACTCGCGAACAGGCCTTGAAGATGCACTTTGGCGTTTTCTTGAATGAACAGGAATTAGCTCGGGTGGGCGAAATTTTTAATCAGGTGACCAGTGACGGTGAAAGCCAGCGCTATGAAGCCGATATTACGACTTATACGACAAAAACGACCAAGATATTCGATATCACCAATTTACCGATAATTATTGACGGCCAAATACTGGGTACTTTTGGTATTGCCAAAGATGTCACCCACTTAAAGCAACAAGCTGAGCTGTTGGCTTACCAAGCGGGTCATGACGGCTTAACGGGCCTGCTCAATCGTGCCGCTTTAGAGCATCAGCTACATGGGCTCATTCAGCACCAGCAACACACGCAACAGGCCGGCGTTATGGCCGTGCTGTTTATTGACCTCGATGGCTTTAAACCGGTGAACGATAACCTAGGTCTTGAGGTTGGCGATGACATATTACGTCAAGCCGCAGCACGATTAGAGTCTTTAAGCCAGCAACATGATCTTGTGGCGCGCTTTGGCGGCGATGAATTTGTGTTTGTGCGTCCAGATTTTGCCTCTCAACAACACGTAGAAGACTTTGTTAAACAGACCATGCAGCTCATTGATGAGCCTTATCAAGTGGGCGCTTTAGGCAGTCAGCAAAAAATTTATTTAACGGCGAGTATTGGGGTGACCATGTATACACCTCAGGCGAAACAAGCGGTCACGCTAATTCAGCAGGCCGATGTGGCTATGTCACGCGCGAAACAGCAAGGGCGTAATCACTATCAGTTCTATAGCAGTCAGCGCAAGTCGATGTCGCAAAGTGACATTATTTTGCGCAGCCAATTTCAGCATGCTATCGATACCGAAAGCCTACAGCTCTATTATCAGCCTATTATTGACCTAAATACTGGCAAAATAGCATCCGTAGAAGCTCTCATGCGCTGGACCCGTGAAGATGGCACTAGCATATCGCCGGGCGAATTTATTCCATTGGCCGAAGCCACAGGGCAAATTATTCCAGCCGGCGCTTGGTCGTTGCGGCAAGCCTGTACCGACATTCACATTCTGCAGCAGCATGGTGTGTCACGCGTGGCGGTTAACTTATCTGCGCTGCAGTTTCACCGTGCAAATTTCTTTGAGCAAATTCAGCAAATTCTGGCCGACACCAATACCCCAACCGAAATGTTGGAACTGGAGTTAACCGAAAGCATTCTGATGGAGAATACCTCCAATGCCATTCAGGTTCTCGAGCGGTTGCGTGATTTAGGCATTGCTGTGGCGATTGATGATTTTGGTACCGGCTTTTCGGGGTTAAGCTATCTAAAGACATTACCCGTATCTAAATTGAAAGTTGACCGAGCGTTCATTAAAGAACTCAGTGAGTCCTCTAGTGACCGTGTCATTACCGAGGGTATTATTAACATGGCCCATCAAGTGGGCCTAGAAGTGGTTGCTGAAGGGGTTGAAACCGGTGAGCAAGCACAGCTATTAAAGCAATACGGCTGCGGCTTTGCTCAAGGGTTTTATTATTTACGACCAATGCCTTTAGCCGATTTATTGATGTTTTTAAAAACCACCGACTTGGTTTAGGCCGGTGGTTCTCGTTCGATAACGTTGCAACTTATGACGATGTTTTTAAGTCGTCGTCATGTTCTTGCAAGTCCCACGGCAAACTTGCCGGTGAAATATGCATAAACTGCAAGTAGTTCTCAAACTGGTTAATCACGTCATTAATAATGTCATTCGGCTCATAACCATATAAGTCATAGGCTTGCCCGCCTTGGCGTAAGAACACTTCAGCACGATAGTACTCACGCTCACGCTTATCATTTTTATCGCCCGTCATGGCGAACTGTGGCCGTTGGTAAGCACGCATGCGCACTTCGTAATTGAAGTCGACTTCGTTTTCTTTTTGCACGGTTAAAATAGCGCGCACGTTGTCAGCTTCATACTCTGTTTTAGCGTCCCAACCTTTGCCACCAAGCTCTTTGGCAACGTCGGCTAAACACTCCATGACTGTATGTTCAACAAACTCACGGACTTCGGTTTGACGAGGGAAATCAACCACCCCAGCAAGGCGTTTTTTCCAATAGCCTGGGCCGGCATGCACACCACGTCGATGCGTACGCATGGCGGTTTTCAAACTCTGGTATTGGTGCCCTTCAATGACTAAGGCACGCCACATGCCAAAGGCAGCAATGAGAATAATCACGGCAAATGGCAATGCACTGGCAATGGAAGCGGTTTGCAGCGCCCCAAGCCCGCCAGCTAACAACAGCACGCCTGCCACAACCCCTTCTAAGGTGGCCCAAAACACGCGTTGCCACACTGGGGTTTCACTAATGCCACCCGAGGCTAACGAGTCGATAACCAATGAGCCTGAGTCTGATGAGGTGACAAAGAAGGTGACAATCAGAATGACCGTGGCAATGGACAATAAGTTCGTCCACGGCAGATTTTCATACAGTTTAAACAACGCAATTGCTTCGTCATTTTGCACTTCAGAAATTAACGTTGTGTACCCTTCGTTCATAATCATATTCAGCGCTGTGTCACCGAATACACTGAACCAGAAGAACGTAAACATGGTGGGTACAAACATCACCCCAAATACAAACTGGCGAATAGTACGGCCACGGCTAATCTTCGCAATAAAGAGGCCAACAAACGGCGCCCAAGCGATCGTCCAACCGAAAATAAATAGCGTCCAGTTACCAATCCAGTCACTGCGCGAATAGGCTTGCAAATTAAAGGTACGCTCAACAATATTGTTCAAATAGGAGCCCGTGTTCTGCAGATAGGTTTCCAGAATGTGCACCGTTGGGCCCGAGAAGAATACAAAGAATAAAATAAGTAGCACCAAAGCCATATTCACATAAGACAAGCGCTTCACGCCTTTGTCTAAGCCGGCAACCACCGACATAATGGCAAACAATGTGATCACCGCTATGGCAATAACCTGTACATTGGTGCTGATAGGTATGTCAGGCCATAAATAGTTTAAGCCCGCGTTAATTTGAATAACCGACAAGCCCAAGGTGGTAGCAATACCAAACATGGTGCCCAGAATAGCGAAAGTATCAACCGCATGGCCGGCTGGACCGTGAATTTTTTCGCCAATAATGGGGTATAACGTTGAGCGCATGGATAATGGCAAGCCGTGGCGAAATGAAAAGTACGCCAACACCAAACCAACGAGGCCGTATATGGCCCAAATATGAAAGCCCCAGTGAAAGTAAGCTATTTGCATCGCTTGCTTGGCGGAGTCAACGGTTTGTGCGGCACCGACCGGTGGGCTGGCATAATGCAGTACCGGCTCTGCCACGCCGAAGAATAGCAAGGCAATACCATAACCGGCTGAAAACAACATCGCGAACCATGCTGGGAAACTATATTCGGGCTCTGCGTGATCGGGGCCTAGCTTAATGCGCCCCCACTTCGATACCGCAACCCCGACAATGAACACCAGAAAAATAGCCACGGCAAGCATATAAAACCAGCCGAAGTCTTTGGTTATCCAGGCCAAAACGTCGCTAAAAATTTCGCCAGCTAATTCTGGATTACTTAAAGTACCAATCACCAACAACGCAATCACTGCGACAGCCGGTATAAAAACCGGTAGCAGTATTGCGGAGTTCCATTTAGGTTTGGTCGTTGCCATTCGCCTTACTCCTTGTTGAATTTGTTATTTAACCCTATGCGTATACAGCAAAAATTTCAAATGAAGACAAGTTCTGATAATTTATTAGCTTAGGTTATTCGCCGATAAAAGGAAAAACGTTCATGCTGCATCGTGTTGCTGGCCCAGCGGCTGCCATTATTGGCTATTTTATAGCTGTTTACGGCTTGAACATGCCGCCAGCGGCCGCATGGACACTTGCCACCACCATTTGGGTGGCGTGGTGGTGGATAACCGAGGCCTTGCCGCTACCGGTCACTTCGCTGCTGCCCTTTGTGTTGTTACCGCTAGGCAGCGTTGCCAATGTTGGCGAGGTGTCCGCAGCATTGGGCAATCCGATTATTTTATTGTTTATGGCAGCGTTTATGCTTGCCAAAGCCGTTGAAATTAGCGGCGTGCACAAACGTATTGCCGTGGGCGTCGTACGCCGCCTTGGCCAAGCCAGCGCACGGCGTATGGTGTTCGCCTTTATGGTGGCTACGGCGTTCTTGTCAATGTGGATCTCTAACACGGCGGCCGTATTGGCCCTGCTGCCCGTAGCCTTGGCCCTTGCCGACGGTAGTGACGACATAAACTTTCAACGCGCTTTATTGCTTGGCTTAGCCTATTCTGCCTCGGTGGGTGGTATAGCAACCCTGATTGGCACCCCACCTAATCTTATTTTTGCTTCCGTTTATGAAAATGTCACCGGCACTAACTTTGGCTTTATGCGCTGGATGACGATTGGTTTGCCACTTGTGGTTGTTGCAATTCCAGTGATGGCTTGGTGGCTAACACGCAACTTAACCACACAGAACGCGCTGCACATTGAAGCTGTTGGCCCCATGCGCAGTGCTGAAAAGCGCGTGCTGCTCGTTTTTGGGGTGGTTATTGTGCTGTGGATGACGCGCACAGCCCCCTTTGGTGGTTGGGCTATGTGGTTAGGGCTAGGCGGTGTTGGCGACGCCACAGTGGCCTTCTTGGGCGTTTTAGCGTTATTTATCTGGCAAGACCGTGAAGGCAGCGCGTTGCTTGAATGGCGCGACGCCGTAGCTATTCCTTGGGGAATATTGTTGTTATTTGCTGGTGGTATTGCCCTTGCTAACGGCTTTGTAAGCAGCGGCTTAAGCACTATTATTGGTGATGGCCTGCAGGGGCTCGCCGGCCTACCCTTGTGGCTACTTATTTTAAGTTTGGCGTTAGCTGTTAGCTTCTTAACCGAAGTCACCTCAAATACCGCCACCGCGACGCTACTTATGCCGGTGCTTGCCGCAGCGGCCTTCGCCTTAGAGCTACCACCAGAAATGTTAATGATTCCAGCGGCTATTGCCTGTAGTTGTGCGTTCTGCTTGCCGGTTGCAACGCCGCCTAACTCCATTGTTTTCGCTGCTGAGCGTTTAACTATTCAAACCATGGTGCGTGAAGGCATGGCGTTAAATATTATTCTGGCAGTGTTAACCACCGCGGTGGTCATGCTGCTGGTGTAGGGTGACAGCCCGTGAGCGGCTATAAATGCAGCACGCCCATGTAATCCGCTATGTTGACGTCGTACGAGGTGGTCTGTTTTAGGTAGTCCGACATGGCCTCAAGCGCGTCTGGTTCGCCATGCACCAAGTGCACCTGTAAGTCTGGCGGTAGCTGTGATTGTTTTAGCCAATCGCCTATTTCACTGTAATCGGCATGGCCAGACAAGCCATCTAGGTGGCGAATTCGCGCTTTTACTTGTAACCACTCACCGTGTACCTTGATGCGCTCAACCCCTTGCGACATTTTCGCGCCGCGTGTGCCGCCAGCTTGGTGGCCAGAAAACAATACTGTGGCACGATGATCTGCTAACCAATGCTTAAAGTGGTGCAAAATACGCCCGCCAGTGGCCATGCCACTGCCGGCAATAATAATATGGGGCCCGGTTTGCTTGGCAATTGATTTTGAGTCTTCCACACTGCGGGTTGCAGTGACGGCTTGGTCGGCGGCATGACACTGCGCCGCGGTTAAGCGATGAAACACATAATGTCGGCTATAAATATCAGACGCTTTAATGGCCATTGGGCTATCTAAAAAAATCGGCAAGCGCGGTATTTTTCGCTCGGCCATCAGCGTTGCCAACATGTGCTCAAGCACTTGGGCTCGCCCCACTGCGAAGCTAGGTATCAGTAATACCCCACCATTCGCTGCCGCTTCGTTCACCACGTCAGTCAATTGCTGCCAAGGGTCTTCCGGGTCATGGCGGCGGTCACCGTAGGTTGACTCTAACAACAACACATCAACCGCCGGCATGGGTTCAGGGGGCTTCATAAGAATATCGTTTGGCCGCCCAATATCGCCGCTAAAGCCGATGCGCTTGCCATTATGTTCAGCAATAACGCTAGCGGCCCCAAGAATATGGCCGACGGGGTTTAAATAGAAGGTCATATCGCCCACGCTAAATTGCGTTTTAAAATCAACCGGATGCAGCAGTTTTAACGCAGCGTCAGCGGTTGCTTCATCATAAAGAGGCTCAGGATTTTCGTGGCGTGATAATTTGTGGCGCTGATAAAACTTGGCGTCTTCTTCTTGAATTCGCCCACTATCGGGCCATAGCAATCCACATAGGTCAGCGGTGGCATGGTGGGTAAATACGGGGCCGCGAAAACCATGTTTATAAAGCACTGGAATAAAGCCTGAATGGTCTAAATGCGCGTGAGTCAACACAATGGCATCAACGTCTTGAATGCCCATAGGCAGAGGCTGCCAATTGCGCCGGCGTAGCCATTTGTAGCCTTGAAACAACCCGCAATCAACTAACACACGGGTGGTCTGTGTTTCCAACAAATACTTTGAACCCGTGACGGTTTCGCAGCCACCCAAAAAAGTTAAATGCATAACGCGCTCCTACAGGTTACTTAAAGTAACCAATCAATCGGCAGCTTCGCTAAGGTACGCATACCTAGGCGACGCCACCATGACACGCCAGGCTCACTGGTATAACGTGTTACTCGTGGGCCTAAGCGTTCTTCCCAGTACAGGTTATCATTATGGTCGATACCCACGCGATACGCATAATTAGGTACGGTATTAATAAACGCTTGATCAATTTGCGCGGCGAGCGCTTCGCTGTGAATGACAAAACCTAATTCGGTATTCAGTTGCAACGAACGTGGATCAAAGTTGAATGACCCCAAAAATATGCGCTGTTGGTCGACGCTAAAGGTTTTGGCATGCAAACTTGATGCAGACCCACCAAAACGCGCTTTACCTTTCAGGCGTTGGCGGCGCAACTTGCGCTCTTGTTTACGCGCTAATGGTGATACTTTTTGCACTTCATAAATTTCAATACCCGCGCGCAACAGGGTTTTGCGCCACTTGGCATAGCCCGCGTGCACCACCGCAACATCGGTGGCTTCTAATGAGTTGGTCAGTATGGTGATAGCAACGCCCTGCTGAGCCAGTTGACATAACTGGCGTGTACCCTCAGCGGTTGGCACAAAGTACGGCGACACTAGGCGCACACATTGCTGTGGGCTGCCGATGGCTTGCTGTAATTGATACGCCAAGTGCTGTTTTTGGTTGGCCAAGCCTAAGGTTTTTTTGGGGTCATCTGCCACCAGGTGAACTTGCGCCCAAACGAACTCTATTTGCCGCGCTATAAAATTTTGCACAAATGGCATATTTCGCACGGCATCAATATATTTTTTAGCTTGCGGGTCAGACTCAATAACACTGGCGCGACGTTCTAGTTTGGCCAAACTTTGTGGCTTCGTTAAGGTAAATAATTTGGCTAATGGTACCGCAAGCGCGCTGCCCCAGTACGCCGCAAATTGTTCATTTGCTTCCGCCACAACAGGCCCCACCATCAGGGCATCTAAATCGGCAAAGACTAAGTCATCGTGCGCGGCAAAATATTCATCGCCAATATTGCGACCGCCGCTAATTAGCACTTGTTGGTCGGCAATAAATGCTTTGTTATGCATGCGTCGGTTCACACGCATAAAGTCCACTAAATAATTGATAAAACGAGGGCGACGTAAGCGCAATGGGTTATACAAACGAATGTCAATGTTGGGATGGCTTTGTAAGCCAATTAAAATGGCATCTAGCCCTGCGGTATTATGGTCGTCTAATAACAATCGAACTTTTACGCCACGGTCAGCGGCCTCGTGTAACGCTTCAAAAAGCAAGGTGCCGGTGCGATCGTTACGCCAAATATAATATTGCACGTCAAGCGAGAATTGCGCTTGACGTGCCAGTACCACGCGCGCCGCGAACGCCTCACGCGCATTAATTAACGGCAACACCCCACTATGCTGCGGGTGCTGCGCTAGTAGCGGTTCAAGTACTTCTGCAAAACGCCCTTGTGGCACGTCGGTCATGACTGTTCCGTGTCGTCGTCCTCTGGGCTAATGGCGCCAACGCATAGGCGACAATCGCCGGTGTCTTCTAGCGAGCGTTCTACATAACGCATTTTGTGTTTTGCACGGCCACGATTTGCTGATATTTGATAAACCTGTTGCCGTTTTTCGTCGTCACTTTGCGGCGCTTTGTCGGCGTCTGTTGTGTCAGCTTTTTTGTTCATGCTTCACCTCCAAATCTTTGGCACGCTCGGCACGTTGCGGCTCATCATGCTCTAGCACCCATCCATGCAGGTTGTCTTGGACAATTTGTGCTAGCGCATCAATGTGCATCGGCTCTGCATTAAGCGCTGGAATATAAGCATAGTCGGTTCCACCGGCTTGCATAAAGTATTCGCGGTTTTCTTCGCCAATTTCTTCAATGGTTTCTAAGCAATCGGCACTAAAACCGGGGCACACCACCTGAATATTTTTGATGCCCTTCCCAGGCAGCGCTTTAAGCGTCGCATCGGTATAAGGTTGCAGCCATTCTTCACGACCAAAGCGCGACTGAAAAGTGGTGACATATTCATGCTTTTCAAGCCCAAGTTGCTCGGCTATCAAACGCGATGTTTTATGGCATTCGCAATGATATGGGTCGCCCTTATGCAAGTACTTTAGCGGTACGCCGTGGTATGACATCACCAATTTTTGCGGTTTGCCGTGGGTTTCCCAAAAACGTTGAATGCTGTTTACAACTGCAGCAATGTACGCCGGATGATCGTGGTAATGGCTGACAAAACGAAAGTCTGGCAACCAGCGACGTTTGACGAAGTCGGCACTCACGGCATCAAATGTTGAAGCACTGGTAGCTGCCGAATATTGCGGGTACAACGGCAACACCACAATTTTGCGTGCGCCAGCATCGAACAACTGTTGCAGGCCACTGGCAAGCGATGGGTTACCGTAGCGCATGGCATACTTCACCACCACATCGTCGCCATAACGTTCTGCCAATTTAGCTTGCAGTGCTTGTTGTTGATCCTGTGTGTGGAATAGCAACGGCGAACCGCGCTCGGTCCACACGGTTTTATAAGCCGCAGCGGAACGTCGCGGCCGAATTCGCAAAATAATGCCGTTAAGAATCAACCACCACAGAGCACGGGGCACTTCCACTACTCGCGGATCAGACAAAAACTCGCGCAAATAGCGGCGCAACGCAGAAGTTGTCGGCGCGTCAGGGGTACCTAGATTGGTAATCAATACCCCAATACGGTCGGTTTGTTGGTGAGTAAATTTCGGGCTACCGGTAAAGCGCATAACAACAACTCCGTGTTAGGTCCACAATTGAATTTTACGTTTAATTTCGCCGCTGGTAATCCATTCGCGCAGTTGATCAGCCATACGTTGACCTTGATCAACCGCTTGCTGCCAATACTTAAACCGATCTTCAACCGAGAGCTTGGCAAAATCAGTGCGGTCTGGAATTTTTCCATAGGGTAGCGACGCTATAAATTCGGGCGATGGCGACATAAAGATCACATTCGGCCATTGTGCGCCTTTGGTGCGTCTCCACTTAAGGCTTTTATCAAACCAACCCGGTACCACTTGATGATAAAAATGCGGGTACAACACCAAGCCATCCACTTGGCTGAAGTCTAAATCAAAGTGGTAATCGGTAATGCCGCCATCACGGTACATGCCCGCTGGTGCGCCGGGAATATCGCGCACACCTTCAAGCACCATGGGAATCGAGCCAGTCGCCAATAGCGCTGACTTAAAGTTATCGTCACGCAGTGGCGCTAGCGACGTTGGAATATCTTGCCAACCTTGTGCAAAACGAACCTCAGATTGCGGATGGTGAAATATCACACGGTCATAAAACTTGCCAAGAAAACGACGGTTCACCGCGTTGGCCGCGGCCGAACCCAGCAAACCGGCAATTTGGCGTTTATCGTTATGTGCCGTTAATCCTCGGCAACGGGTGACTATCCAATGATGGCGAAATTTGTCCTGCTGCAAAATTTGCGGTACGACGTCATCAGGAATGTATTCGTGCAACAGCTTAATCGCTTCGTCAGTTATTTCACGAACATCTGGCTTTTCACTGTAAGTTTGGGTGCGATATAGCCGACAAAACAAGTCGCTTGCAGCAATCGGGTCGGCTTGACCTAGGCTAGCGAAGCGCCAGGCCCCTGCCGATGTGCCCAACATATCTAACGGCCGGGTGCGTTGGCTAAAAAACTCGCCGAACAAATATTTATCCAACCCTTGCAACACAAACCACTTCGGACCACCCGAGGCGCCTAGTAACAAGCCAATATCATCGGCCTTTAGGCCTTGTTCTTGAACCTGCAGCCAGGCGTCACGCCCAGCTTTTAGAGTTAACCAATCGGTGGTCATACGGCTTTCATCCCTTACTTCGTCTATACAATCGCCATGCACTTTGTTATGAACCCGAGTATATCCGAAAAGCGCTGCAGGCACAGCCGCTGTCGCCTCGATTGCACCAATCTGATATGCTTTAGGTTCATGATGAATCAATGAACAAACAGAGACTATAAATGAAAGTTATCTCTTTTAATATCAATGGTATTCGTGCTCGCTTACACCAGCTTGAAGCGTTAATTGCCAAACACCAACCCGATGTTATTGGTTTGCAAGAAACCAAAGTGCATGACGAACAGTTTCCTCAAGATGCTGTGGAAGCTATGGGCTACCATGTTATTTTTCATGGTCAAAAAGGCCATTATGGCGTTGCGCTGTTAAGCAAAAAGCCGCTAGAAAACCCAATGTTCGGCTTTCCTAGTGACGGCGAAGAAGCCCAGCGTCGCATGATTATGGGTGACTATGTGACCGACAATGGTGAGCGCGTGCGGGTATTAAACGGTTACTTTCCACAGGGGGAAAGCCGCGACCATCCGCTTAAGTTTCCAGCAAAAGAAAAATTTTACGCTGATTTAATGGCTTACTTACAAACCGAGCTGACACCAGAGCAACCTGTTGTGGTGATGGGCGACGTGAACATTTCACATCAAGACTGCGATATTGGCATTGGCGACGATAACGCCAAACGCTGGTTGCGCACGGGTAAATGTAGTTTCTTGCCAGAAGAGCGGGCGTGGTTGAACACCCTTCTCGATTGGGGTTTGGTCGACACTTACCGCCAGCAGCACCCAGAAGTTACGGATCAATTCAGCTGGTTTGATTACCGCTCTCGCGGTTTTGATGATAACCGTGGGCTGCGTATTGACCTTATTCTAGCCACTGAAAAGCTTGCGGCACAATGCACCGAAAGTGGCATTGACTATGAACTACGTGGCATTGAAAAACCGTCTGATCACGCGCCAATTTGGAGTGTGTTTTCAGCGTAATACGCGGTGAGTTGTCGCCAGCTTAATGTTCTTCTGGCGGCAGCTCATGCAAGGCTTTACGAAGTATTTTAGCCAAGTGCATATAGGTAGGTTTGCGCTCGGCTTGCACGCCAAGCTTGTGCGCGAGGTCTTTGTACCACTGATGCAAACGCGGCGTTAATTGGCTATTCGCCCGCCGCCCCAACCAAAACCACCCTTGAAATGGCATCGACAACAGAAATAGCGATGTGACTAATGCTTGGGGTAATAGTTGCTCACCTTGCCACTGCCATTGCACCGCAAGATTAATGACCGCTAACGCCGGCATCCATTTGGCTGCGAACGCCACTGCTGGAATGACTCGTGTTTCTGTCATTGCGGCCACCACGGCGTGCCGTGGCCATATTCGAGCATAGTGCTGACCGTCTGTTAATGTCTTAAAAATGCGCATATAGGTCTTTTTGTATGATAATCAAACAACATAAAATAGCCATATTTTTCAATTAGTTATCGAGTTCAATTCAGCTAACTAACAGAGTTATCCACATAAATTGTGGAGAATTCACAGCAGCTTTGTCAAAATGGCTGCTCATCTTTTCAATAATACGAGTATGACACGAATGACTGCTACAGTAGTATATGGAATTCCTAATTGCGATACCGTTCGCAAAGCACGTAAATGGCTTGAGCAACAGCAGGTGAACTATCACTTTCATGACGTGCGCGCAGAGCCAGTCAGTGCTGATGCCATTCACAGCTGGCTGCAGCAACTAGGTACCGATACTGTATTAAACAAGCGCAGCACCGCCTGGCGTCAATTGTCGGCAGAGGAACAAGCGGTTACGAGCAATGCGGACGTGGTGGCGTTATTGCAGCGCCACCCTACCCTGATGAAACGGCCGTTATTGGTGGCCGGCTCGAACTATCAAGCAGGTTTTAACGAAGCCAACTGGCGCAGCGCCTTGGAGCTTGGCTAATGGACACCATTGCCTTAACTTGTGAATTAATCAAACGTGCGTCGGTAACCCCCAATGACGAAGGCTGCCAACAGCTGCTTGGCGAGCGTTTAGCCAAATTGGGGTTTAAGTTAGAAACCATGGTATTTGACGATACCACCAACCTGTGGGCTCGCCGCGGCACTGAAGGGCCAGTATTTTGCTTTGCTGGGCACACCGATGTGGTGCCCGCCGGCGCCGAGCATGCGTGGACCTATCCGCCATTTTCCGCCACCCGAAAAGACGGCTATATTTATGGTCGTGGCGCGGCTGACATGAAGGGCAGTTTGGCCGCCATGGTGGTGGCCACCGAGCGCTTTGTTGCTGACCACCCGAATCACAACGGCAGTATCGCTTTTCTAATTACTAGCGACGAAGAAGGCCCATTCATTAATGGCACCCCGAAAGTGGTTGAAACACTCGAAGCGCGCAATGAAAAAATCACTTGGTGCTTAGTCGGCGAACCGTCAAGTACTACTGAACTCGGTGATGTGGTTAAAAATGGCCGACGCGGCAGTTTAACCGGCGACTTAACTGTATTTGGTATTCAAGGGCATGTGGCGTACCCTCATTTGGCCGAAAACCCATTCCATAAAGCCGCGCCAGCCTTAGCGGCTCTGGCACAAATGAGTTGGGACGACGGCAATAGCTCATTTCCGCCGACGAGTTTTCAAATTTCTAATCTTCATGCCGGTACCGGTGCGGGCAATGTCATTCCTGGCGAATTGCAGGTTCAGTTTAATTTTCGCTTTAGTACCGAGTCGACGGCTGATGGCTTGAAACAGCGCGTTACTGACCTGCTTGAGCAGCACGATTTAGATTATTCACTACAATGGAAGTTAAATGGCGAGCCGTTTTTAACCGATTCTGGCGATTTAGTTGATGCCACCGTACAAGCAATTGCAGACCAAACTGGGCGCCTACCTGAGCTTTCCACTGCAGGTGGTACCTCTGATGGCCGCTTTATTGCACCTACCGGAGCCCAGGTGATTGAATTAGGCCCGGTGAATGCAACCATACATCAAGTAAACGAGCGGGTGCGTGAGGCCGATTTGGAAACCCTAACGCGCGTTTATGAAAAGGTACTTGAGAATTTATTATGCTAACTGCTGAACAGCTTTGTGGACTGGTTGACTCACACGTGCAACAGGTAGCTGGCGAACGTGACGGCATTCAGTTGCAAGGCACGGTTGCGCAAGCCTATCAAGCCATGCGAGAGGCTGCCGCACAAGCCGGCGTTAGCATTGCAATTGCCTCAGCATTTCGCGACTTTCAGCGCCAGCGCGCTATTTGGAATCGTAAATTTAATGGGGAGGCCCCGTTGTACAATGATCATGGCGATAAACTTGATCATCAGCAACTAACCACGGGCGAAAAAATTGATGCTATTTTAACCTGGTCTGCCCTACCTGGCGCCAGTCGGCACCATTGGGGCACCGACTTTGACGTGTATGACCCAAGGCCATTTGCGAGTGGCCAACAGCAATTGCAATTGGTTCCCAGCGAATACCAGCCCTCTGGCCCCTGTCATGCCATGCATCAATGGCTACGACAACACGCTCAAGACTTTGGCTTTTTCTTCCCTTATGCGCGTTATCAGGGTGGTGTGGCGGCAGAGCCTTGGCATTTAAGCCACCGTGCGCTTGCCACTGAAGCGCACTCCGCGCTTCATTTAACCGAACTGCAACAGTGCCTTAATGAACACGATATTCAAGGCAAAGACTATGTACTCGAGCGACTTGCCGACATAAAACAACGTTATGTGGATACGATTTGTAGTGCAGACATAGAGCCGGAGGATGTATGGTTTGGATAATGGTTTTAGTGGCAGTTGGCATTATTATTGGCAACTTAATGCTATTACGCCATACAGCGCATATGAAAATGCCGTTGCTGAAAGACAAACAGCAACGGCATTCCGATGATCAAGACGCCTGGGACAACGACGACTGGAATAAAGACTAAAGCGGCACGCCCAAGCGTGCGGCAACTTCTTCGTACGCTTCCACGACACCACCTAAGCCTTGGCGAAAACGGTCTTTGTCTAGTTTCTTACGCGTTTCTTTGTCCCACAAGCGACAACCGTCTGGGCTGAATTCGTCTCCCAGTACAATGTTACCGTCGCCATCAACACCAAACTCTAATTTAAAATCAACTAACAACATGCCCGCATCGTCAAACAACGCAGACAATACGTCGTTCACCTGAAAGGTCAGCTCTTTCATGCGTGCCAGCTGCTCGGCCGTTGCCCAACCAAAACTTACCGCTAGCGACTCATTGATCATTGGGTCATGCAATGCGTCGTTCTTCAGAAATTGCTCAAACGTCGGTGGGTTTAAGGCTTGCCCTTCGGTAACACCTAAACGGCGCACCAACGAGCCTGCAGCATAATTACGCACCACGCACTCAACCGGAATCATGGCGAGTTTTTTCACTAAAGTTTCGGTATCGCTCAGCACCGTGTCCAACTGGGTTGGAATACCAGCCGCCTCAAGCTTGCCCATAATAAAGTTGTTAAACTTGTTATTGACCATGCCCTTGCGATCAAGCTGCTCAACTTTTTCACCATCAAACGCCGAAGTGTCATTACGAAACTCCAGAATTAACCGCTCAGGGTTATCCGTGGTGAACACAGTTTTGGCTTTACCCCGATATAATTCAGTACGTTTTTCCATGAGCAGCTGTATCTCCGAAACAGTTAGCGATTAAAAGTGCGCCTATTATAAGCTACTTTGGTTGCGAATTTCAGCAGCAAAAGGTGCAAAAATGTCGCTGACTTGTGCTGGCGAAATGGCTTGGCCATCACGGAACAAGGTTACCGATGTTTTTTGTCTGTCGCCGGTCACTTTAATTTCGTAATCACCGCTTGGCAACGCCACTCGCGCGCCATTGCTTTCACGCCAGAATGCTAATGAGTTGCCGGTACTTTCGGCATCGTAAGACGCGTAGTAACGACCGGTTTGCTGATTGTAATCGTCAACCTCAAAGCCAAGTTCATTGAGTACGTCTTGCATGACGCCCCAAGTGAAGTTGAAGCTTGCGCTGACAATAATTGACGCATAACCATCTTCATCGAAGCCCGCTTGAATATTGACAGAGCCATCGTCGGTCACACTGGCAACGCCCTTCGCTTGGGTAATTGCAATTTCACTAACTAATGTATTGAGTACCTGAGCGGCGGCATCATTGTCACGGTGCGCTAAATACAACTCGTCAATGGCCTCACTGCCACTGTTGACTTCGCGCTGCAATACCGTGCTTAGCAATGCTGTGGTGCGACCGTGCTCGGCGGTATTCATGGTAATTTCAAACTGGCGTTGAATTTCAACGTCAGTGTCGTCTTCGCCATATTCGAACTCTTCTGGCAACCAACCGATAACTAAACGTTGTTTTTCTTGTTGCTCAACAATGTTCCAACCGCGCGTTTCAATGCCTTGCAACAGCCCTTGCCAGACAAAATTCTCGACGTCGTTCATACCATCTAGTTCGTCAAAATATACCCGCGTTTTGGTTTCATCTTCATCAACTCGGCTACCGTTTGCTACTGGCCAGACTAATTTCGGCGCCAGTACCACAACGTTTTCCCCAAGTGGGGTGTTGTGCGTTGGTTGTGGCACTTCATAACGTTTGTTCACAGGCGGTAGCTGTTTGCCAGGTGCTGGTTGAAGTTGCACATCATTTTTTACTTCTAGGTAGTCAAAGTTACCCGCAGCTTGCTCTTTTGGCGTAAAGCCACAGGCATTGACCAACACTGCTGCAACGCCGGCCAACACAAATAAATTCGCTTTCATTATTGCTCCGCTTAAATTAATTCTGCTTGTTTTAATGCTTGTTCGATATGTTGTTGCTGCAGAAGTTCCGGTTCGGTCATCGGTAACCGATAATTCGCTTCAAGTTTGCCCATTAATGACAATGCCCACTTCACTGGAATAGGGTTTGACTGCACAAACATTGCTTCATGAATAACCGCCATTTGCGCATCAATGGCTTTTGCTGTTGGCGCATCGCCTTGGGTTGCTGCGGCTACCATGGCTTTCATTTGCGCCGGCATTACATTGGCAGTCACACTAATCACTCCGTGGCCACCCTGCAGCATAAATTCACAACCGGTACCGTCGTCACCGCTTAGTAAAATAAAGTCATCGCCACATAGTTGCTTTAACAGGGCAACCCGAGCAACGTCGCCAGTCGCTTCTTTAATGCCAACAATATTGGGAATTTGTGCTAATTCAGCAACCTGTTCAGGCAAAATATCAGCGGCGGTGCGCCCCGGCACGTTATACAGCAATTGAGGCAAGTCTGAAGCTTCTGCACAGGCTTTGTAATGCGCCAACAAGCCACGTTGCGACGGCTTGTTGTAATATGGGTTAACGTTTAGAAAACCTTGAATAGGCAGGCTAGCCATACGCTCGGTAAGATGCACCGCTTCGGCGGTGGCATTTGAACCGTTACCGGCGATTACGGCAATACGCCCCGCCGCCAGTTCAGCAACAGCTGATACCACCAAAATGTGCTCATCATGGCTCATGGTGGCTGACTCACCGGTTGTGCCCATGGCTACAATAGCGTCAGTGCCCGCCTCACAATGCCAGTTCACCAATGCTTCTAACGCATTGAAATCGACGTTTCCTTGTTGGGTAAACGGCGTTACCAACGCAACGATACTACCTGTTAACATACTGCCCCCAATAATTTGTTCTACCGCAATGGTACTTTTACCGCCCTGTAATAACAAGGCTGCGCTGCCCTTTGCGTCTCGGCAGCGCTTCTTTTATGATAAAAAGCCTGTGGCAATTCTTTTACACTGGCTAGTTGGAGAAACTATGAATACCTTAAAAGTAGGTGACAAAGCCCCTCAATTTACTCTTCCTGATGCAAACAATGCGCCGGTGTCGCTCAATGAGCTACTCGCCAAAGGCCGTGTGTTAGTTTATTTCTACCCTAAGGCCATGACACCTGGTTGCACGGTGCAAGCGCAACAGCTACGTGACCATATGAAACAACTTCAGCAGCACCAAGTGCAAGTGGTTGGAATTAGCACGGACGAGCCAAAGCGCTTAGCCAAGTTCACTGAACGCGATCAACTCAATTTTACCCTATTGGGTGATGTTGACCACAAGGTTGCCGAAGCCTTTGGAGTTTGGGGTTTGAAAAAGTTTATGGGCCGCGAATACGACGGCTTGCACCGTATTAGCTTCTTAGTGAACCAAGACGGAACTATTGCCCATGTATTCGACAAGTTCAAAACCAAAGACCATCACCAAGTGGTTTTAGACCACCTAGCTGACGCTTAAGTTTGCTGCTCGCCTGACGTTGGTTCAGCTTTTGACGACAAGGCCGTAATCACGGCCTTGACTAGGCTGGCCAACGGTATGGCGAAAAACACCCCCCAAAAACCCCACAATCCGCCGAATATTAAAACCGCGGCAATAATGTAAACCGGATTTAAACTCACCGCCTCTGAAAACAACAGTGGCACCAATAAGTTTCCGTCTAACGCTTGAATAATTAGGTACACAATCATCACCCAAGCGAACATGCCGGTCCAACCAAACTGAAACAGCGCCACCAAGAACACCGGCAGCGTAACGACCGCCGCACCAATGTATGGAATAAGTACCGAAAAACCGACCAGCACAGCCAACAATGCCGCGTAACGTAAGTCAAACAGGGCAAAGCAAATATAAGTGAATACCCCAACCACCACGACTTCGACGGCTTTGCCGCGAATATAGTTCATGATCTGCACGTTCATTTCATCACTCACTTGAGCAATAAGACGACGGTTTCGCGGTAAAACTTTACTGACATGTGCCAATAAATGGTGCTTGTCTTTCAGCATGAAGAACACCAGCAACGGCACCACAATCAAGTAAATCAGCAAGGCCATAATGCCAATAATGCGACTAACCGATTGGCTTAATAAGGTTTCGCCAAACAGCAACGCGCGATTGGTGGTGGTTTCTATAAAGTCATTAATATTAGCTTGCGTGATATATTCAGGAAACAGTTCAGGAAGGCGGTTTAGTAACACCTTGAACTGCGAAAACATTTGCGGAAGTTCGCCAACAAGGGCGACGGACTGCTGCCAAATAACAGGCACTAAAAACAACATTAGCGCCACAATGACAGCAATAAAGCTGGTGTATACCACCAACACCGCACTAAGCCTTGGCAAACCTGTTGCACTAATACGCTGTACCGGCCACTCTAATAAATAGGCCAATACCAGCGCCACTAACAGCGGCGCAAGAACATCGCTAAACAGAATAATTAGAGCGAAGCTTGTCAGTAGCAGCAAAAATAACGTAATTGCATCAGGATCTGAAAACTTGCGGTTGTACCATTGTTTCATGTAATCAAACATGTAAACCCACTCCAATTGTTTGAGTAAAAGCGTTGCATGCTTTCTCGAGATACCACATCATAGCTGTGAACACGTTTAAGTTACAGTATTGAGCCTGTAAATTAGGAACCTTTTCACAAATTTATACTCGAACATTGCAGGTTTTTCAGGCGCACATCATGAAGCAGTTACTTTTCACAATTTCAGCATTAAGCCTCGCAGTGGGTATTTCCTTTTCGGCAAGCTCCATGGCACAAGAACGTTTACCCGAAATAGGTACTGCGGGTGCCTCCGTCATGACCATTGAGCGCGAACAAATATTTGGCGATATGTATATGCGCCAGTTACGTTCAATGTCGCCAATGGTGCACGACCCAGTGCTTGACGAATACCTGCAAGACATTGGTTCCCGCATTGTTCGCGAAGCCGAAGGTGTGAAGTTTCCCTTCACGTTTTTTTGGATAAATCAAAAAGACATTAACGCATTTGCCTTCTTCGGTGGCTATGTGGGTATGCACACCGGCTTGATTACCGAAGCGCAAACAGAATCTGAGTTCGCTTCGGTGCTTGCTCACGAGGTGGCGCACGTTTCGCAGCGCCATATTGTGCGCAACATGGAACGCATGTCGAACAGCTCGCCCACCATGATGGCAGCGGTATTGGGCTCACTTATTTTGTCGGTGATTAACCCGCAACTTGGCATGGCAGCGCTGAGTGGCACCATTGCTGGTGGTCAGCAGATGCAAATTAACTATACCCGCCAGTTTGAACAAGAAGCCGACCGCGTGGGGTTCGATATTCTTAACCGTGCCGGATTTGACCCGCGCGGCGCGGTTGACTTCTTCGGCCGCTTAACTGAAAAATATCGCTATATGTCACGCCCGCCAGAGTTTTTGTTAACTCACCCATACAGCGAAAGTCGACTGTCCGAAATGCGCGCTCGCACCGCCCTTTTACCGCGTGTAGAACGCCGCGACGAAGCGACATTTTTATTAGCCAAATACCGGGTGCAAGCGCGCTACACCAAAACGCTGACCGAAAATGCCTTGCGTCAGCAGTTGCAAGAAATAGGAATTCAGCCTTCGCACGCTGCGGCAGCGCGTTATGGTTTGGCAATTGTATTGCTCGATAACAAGCGCTTTAGCGAGGCGGAAGAAATGTTAGCGCCGTTGTTGCAATCAGAACCATACAATACGTTTTATCTTGATGTGCAAAGTGACATTTTATTAGCTGAGCGACGTTACGATGAAGCGCTTTCCTTGCTCGAAAAGGCCTATATTCGCCAGCCTAATGAGCAGACCATTACAATTAATTTTGCCAATGTGGCCATTGAAGCCAAACGGTACAGCTTAGCGATTTCGTTGCTGCGAGACTATTTGCAGCGTGAGAGCGATCATGTTTTGGCACTCGATTTACTGGCCAAGGCGTACCGCTTAAGTGGTGATATGAGTGCCATGCACGGCATTATGGCTGAGTCCGCCGCCCTTCATGGGGCCTTCGATCAAGCCATTGAGCATTTGCATAAAGCCCATAAGCAAACCGGTCTCGATATCGAAAAACGTCGCTTGCAGGCCCGTATTGAGCAACTTATGGCGCAAAAATCACTGCTTGAGAGTATCAGCACCGGTAGCCGCGGCTAAGCTTTGTAAGGTTTGCTCACCTAAAAGTGGGCCTTTCACTTCACCTTCTGGCGTGACAATGTACGTGGCTGGTAATGCGTTCGGTGTTGGAAATGGCAAGTTAGGCACAGGTTCGTTCTGCACTAAGGTAAACTCAATGTTGTACTCTTGCTTCAGTGCCGCCAGCTCGTCATTATTGAGCCCATCGAAGCTAACCCCTAACAAGGTCACCTGGTCGCCATACAAATGATGAAATTCATTCAGCTCGGGTAACTCGCGTAAACACGGCGCACACCATTCGGCAAAGTAATTAACCACCACATATTGGCCGCGTAGCTGTTGCCATGCGACGCCACCGCGATCATCCGTCTGAAAATCACTGGCGGGCTGACAAGCGCTTAAAAGCCCAACACTTAGCGCTAAAATCACGGGCAAAAATCGACAACGCATACAGTTTCCCTTAAGCTATTGGTTCACGAACTAGAGGATTTTAAGCTATGGCTCAGGTCACGATTTATCACAACCCACGCTGCTCAAAAAGCCGCCAAACCTTGCAGTTACTCGAACAACATGGCGTTGAGCCGCAGGTTGTTGAGTACCTTAAAACACCACCTAGTGTGACAGAATTAAAAACGTTGGTAAAACAACTTGGCTTTATTTCTGCGCGTGAATTGATGCGCTCCAAAGAAGACGCATATAAAGCGCAAAAGTTGGCTGATGTTACCGACGAAAATGCATTGTTAGAAGCCATGACCAACGAGCCCAAGTTAATCGAGCGCCCTATTGTGGTGGTTGGCGAGCAGGCACGTTTAGGCCGCCCTCCTGAAGCTGTACTGGAGTTACTGGATTAAATGCGCCCGCAAATTATTGTGTTGTATTACAGCCGTAATGGCAGCACACAGAAGCTGGCCGATGCCATTGCCAGTGGCATTACTCAAGCCGGCGGCGATGCCTTATTGCGCACCGTTAGCGGCCCTGGTGAACCTGCGAGCGCGCGCGATTTAGCCCTAGAGCCACAAGAGCTGTCCCAGTGCGATGGCCTGATCATGGGTAGCCCTGTGCGATTTGGCCATATGGCCAGCGCGCTTCAGCAATTCTGGGAAGGTACCAGTTCGATATGGTTGAAGGGCCAGCTACAAGGCAAGCCTGCAGCGGTATTTACTTCGGGCAGTAGCATGCACAGTGGGCAAGAATCGACACTCTTAGCCATGGGGGTGCCGTTGTTGCATCATGGTATGTTGCTGTGCGGTATTCCCTACACCGAGCCGGCCATACAACAAACACAAACGGGAGGCTCTCCGTATGGGGCAAGCCACGTGACACATCACAACCCCAATAAGCTTAGCGAACATGAACAACAGGCTGCTGTTGCTTTAGGTAAACGGGTTACCTACAGCGCCGCCGCACTTAAAACTGCGCAACTGCAAGGACAACTATGACGACACCACAGTCTAACGACTCCCGTATTCGAGAAATTCGTGTGTTGGCCCTGGCTAGTTACTTGGGGTTGCTAGGGCTCATGGTTATTTGGCAAGTTTGGTGTCAAAGCAATAGCGAGTTTAGCCTGACTTTCCGCCTCGCCTTGTGGGTAGCGCCATTGTTGTTTCCATTACCCGGCCTGCTACGCGGCAAACCCTATACCTATGCGTGGACGAACTTTGTTTTAATGTGGTACTACCTTCATAGTTTAACCATGCTTTATGTGGCACCAGAGGAGCGTGGTTTTGCCATTGCAGAGTTACTGTTAACCACCGGAGCATTTGTCGGTTGTACTTGGTATGCACGTCGTCAAGGGCGAGCGTTAGGGTTAGGCCTGAAAAAGCTAAAGGACCAAAATTAAATAGCTAATACGTCTTTGACAAAAGGAATTGTCAAACGTCTTTTCGCGGCGATAGAAGCGCGGTCGAGCTTGGTTAAACAACGCATTAGGCTGCGCATATCACGCCCTAACCGCTGCACCATAAATTGCGCGGTGTCTTCGCTTAAACTCAACCCCAGATTTTTGGCGCGTGCCTGCAGCGCCGCCACTTTGTGCTCATCGTTGAGTGGTTTCACCTGCAAGGTTAAGCCCCATTGCAAGCGTGAGTGCACGTCAGCTACAGCAACATCAAGTGCGGCTGGAGCGTTGTGGGCGGTAACAACCAATAAGCCGTGATTAAGGTCACGAACGCGATTAAACAACGCGAACAATTCATAACACCACTGCGTGTCACCTAGCACCGCGTCAATATCATCCAAACACAGCAAGCTGTATTGCTCTAGCCCCTGTAATACCTGCGGCTGAATACTGTCTTTTAGCTCGCCGAGCGGCAAGTACATCGCCGGCTGTTGGGTGTGGGCACATAGCGCATGTAATAGGTGGCTTTTGCCTACCCCTTGGCGCCCCCACAGGTAAACCAACCCGCGTTGCTGTTGTTGCACAACGTCTAGCAATTCCGCGTTGTCACCCAGCTCAAAAGTAGCAAAGGTTTCATCGTCCGGTAACTGAATCGCTAAGGGCAGCTGGGCTATCGCACTCAAGGTTGGCTCCAACGATATACTGGGGTTGCAAAGCTATCACGCTGCTGTTGATTCACCGGCTCAAATTGCTGGGTCATGTCCAAGGCACGCATGATTTGTTCAGCTTCGGTTTGAATATGTAGCTCAAAAGTTGCCCGGTGCTC
Source organism: Gammaproteobacteria bacterium (assembly GCA_018222985.1). Taxonomy (GTDB): domain Bacteria; phylum Pseudomonadota; class Gammaproteobacteria; order Enterobacterales; family Alteromonadaceae; genus Pseudidiomarina. Next base: position 151,497 of record JAAEZG010000006.1, on the reverse strand, counting down.
ACCGTAACTAACCAGTTGCACACGGTTTACCGACGGCACTGAATTAAGTTGTTGTTCCGCCTGCAGCACGCTGGTTACCGACGGCAAGTTCACGATATTAACGCGCCACAGCCCTGCGGCTTCGGCATTTGAGCTAATGCGATAACGGTAAGAAAGCTGTTTCGATATATCGGCAATCAGCTTGGCCCCAAGCTCAGCACGATCGTCTGCAGCAACTTCGCCGCGCCAACGCATATCAGCCAACTTTAGTGTCCAATCAAGGGTCCAGGTCTGCTCGGTCACTGCCCTATCCGACTGGTAAATACGCGCAACCACCACGCCGTCCGCATCATAACGACTGCTGGCAAAGTCAATGCGATCGTCAAATCGCGCCCATAAGTCTAAAACCGACAGGCTCATCGAGTCATTCAGATCAAGTAACGGCAACTTAACCGGCAAGCCACGTATTTTTGCTTGCTCACGTAATTGCTCAACCAGCGGCTCGACATCGGCGGTACCAATAATTGAGCGCTGCAAGCGCTCGTTTTCTAGCACCAGCCAAAATAACAGCTCTGGGCGCAGACTACTCCAAATGCCAGAGCCAGCACTTTGAATGGTACGGTCGACTTGTGGTTGATCAAACTGCACCCACAACAACAAACCTTCATCACTTTGTTGGTAACCATATTGCTGCACGAAATTACGTACATTTTGCAATGCAAATCGTACTTTTTCATGGCTCAGCAAGGTGTCATCACCGGATACTCGAATAAAAGTTCGCTGCAATGCTTGCTGCAAAGCGGCGTCACGATCGGCAGCCGCTTGACTCGCTACGGGAACGCGCGCTTGGTACATTTGTTTCAGCTCTACCGCGGCTTTGGCGGTATTTGCGCAGCATAAAACAGACAGCAAAATAGCAAAAAATAGGGTTCGCATAGCTACCTCAACACAACATCTTGTGCCCATCATAAACAGCTGCTGCCAAGGGGGCAAGTAACAAGCTGTGGATAACCTCTGGGCGTTTAAGATTTTTTCACGCCGTGCTAAACTTCGCTAAGCAACACAAGGACTTCTCATCATGCTCAAGCAACAATTACGCGCTATCAGTTCATTGCTGACCAGTATTACGCTTATCGGTATTTGCACCGGCATGACGAGTACCTTGTTAAGCTTGCGCGCCACCATTGAAAATTTCGGTACGCTGACCACCGGTATTATCATGTCAGCCTACTTTATTGGTTTTTTGTTCGGCACCACGCGGGCCCCGAAAGATATACGCCGTGTTGGTTATATTCGGGCTTTTGGTGGCCTTGCTGCGCTTGCTGCGGCGTCAATTCTAATTCAAGCCATTTGGATAGACCCCACGGTGTGGTTTGTCATGCGCTTTCTTACCGGCTTTGCTATTTCGGCAATATTCGTCATTGTTGAAAGCTGGCTCAATACCATGGCCGATAACAAAAACCGCGGTACCCTACTGTCGGTTTACTTAGTGCTTATTTATGGCGGCTTGGTGGCCGGCCAACTGGTTCTTGGTATTACTGACCCGGCAGGCTTTGTCGCCTTTGCCTTGGTCGCCCTGCTGATCAACCTAGCTCTTATTCCAATTCTTATTAGCGTAACCGTTGAGCCCACAACTCACGAACCGAAAAAGGTGCCTATTCTTAGCTTATTGAAGGTGGTTCCGCTCGGTATGGTCAACGCCTTTATTATGCAGGCTTGCTACGCCATGTTTTATGGCATTGGGCCCATGTACGCCACCTATATTGGCTTATCGGTGGCCCAAGTGAGTTTGTTTATGGCCGCATTTATTCTTGGCGGCATGTTAGCGCAAGCGCCAATTGGCTTACTTTCCGATCGTATCGACCGCCGTATTATGATGGCGGGATGTGCTGGTACAGCCGGCATTATGGCTTTTGTGTTATCGCAGCTTGATGCTTCCGTAGCCTGGATGATTTATTTATGTGTCGGTTTATTTGGTGCCTGTGCCCTGCCCCTGTACTCATTGGGCATGGCACACACCAACGATTACCTTGAAAAAGACCAAATGGTTGGCGCCACTGGGGCAATCATTAAAGTGGGTGGCATTGGATCAATTATTGGTGCGCCGGCGGTTGCGGCGCTGATGCAGTTTGGCGCGGTGAACTACTTCTTCTTATTAATTATGGCGTTAACTTTCATCGTCTGCGGCTATTCGCTATTTCGCGTTACCCAGCGCAAGAAAGCCAACGACCAATCAGCCAGTGCTTATGCCATGTTGGCTCCCACGCAAACCTCTGACGAGCTGTTAACCACGCTGGCTGACGAGCAAGCGCAAATGGAAGAAAACCTAGAACTACAACAAGAGCTTGATGAGCAAGAAAATCTGGATACAAACCGTTAGGCTTGTATCCAGCTGTTAACAAGTTGCTGCGCTTGCTCAGCAAGCGCCGTTAAATGCTCTTGGCTTACAAAACTTTCGCAATAAATTTTGTACACCGGTTCAGTACCTGAAGGGCGCGCTGCAAACCAACCGTTGGCGGTCGTTACTTTCACCCCACCAATAAGCGCATCGTTAGCCGGCGCTTTGGTCATCACCCCAGTCACTTCATCTCCGGCCAATTCGGTCAGTTGCAATTTATAAGCACGAATACCGGCAAAGCCAGCGTTTAATTCTGCCGACGAGGCCACATCAATACGTTGATAGTAAGCCGTGCCATGTTCGGCACATAAATCGTCGTAGTATTGGCTTGGGTTTTTGCCCGTTTTGGCGCAAATTTCTGCCGCTAACAACGCCAAAATAATGCCGTCTTTATCGGTTGACCAAGGCTGCCCTTGGCGATCTAAGAAACTAGCGCCGGCACTTTCTTCGCCACCAAATGCCGTGGTCGCTGCGTGCAGCTCTTGCGCAAACCATTTAAAACCGACTGGCATTTCACGCAGCGAGCGTTGGTTTTTGGCCACCACACGATCAATCATGGCACTCGACACTAAGGTTTTACCAATGGCTAATTCAGGCGCCCAGTTGCGGTGCTGGCACAAATAATCAATCGCCACGGCCAGATAATGATTCGGGTTCATTAAGCCATGGGTTGGCGTGACAATGCCGTGGCGGTCATAGTCAGGATCATTACCGACGGCAATGTCGTAGTCTTGTTTCAACTGCAACAAACTAGCCATGGCGTATGGCGATGAGCAATCCATACGAATTTTGCCGTCTTTGTCTAAGCTCATAAACCGGAAACTAGCGTCAACATCGGCATTCAGAACCGTCATATTTAAACCGTAATGCGCCGCAATTTGGGCCCAATAACTCGCACCTGCGCCGCCCATGGCGTCGACACCAATGCGTAGCTTGGCGTCGGCAATGGCTTGCATATCAATCACGTCGCTTAAGCTTTCAATATAGTCTTTGCGCCAATCTACCTGCTTAAGTTGCTTGCTCGCGCGCGCTTCGGCATAAGACACGGCCTCAACGCCCATCAGCTCAGATGACAACAGCGCATTGGCATATTTCTCAATGGTTTTTGTGGCATCGGTGTCCGCCGGCCCACCGTGTGGTGGGTTGTATTTAAACCCGCCGTCACTTGGTGGATTGTGCGACGGGGTAATCACCACACCGTCACAGAGCCCTTCGCTGCGGCCCTTGTTATAACGCAAAATGGCATGACTAATAACCGGCGTTGGCGTGTAGCCGTCGTCGGTTTGAATATGAACTTCAATGCCGTTGCCAATAAATACTTCCAGCGCCGTCATGTATGCCGACTCAGATAGTGCGTGGGTGTCTCGGCCCAATAACAATGGCCCAGTAATACCCTGCTCCTCCCGGTAACGCACTAGCGCTTGGCTAATGGCCAGAATATGGGCTTCGTTAAACGAATTATCTAACGCACAACCGCGGTGGCCCGAAGTACCAAACTTGACTTGTTGCTTGGGATTACGAGGGTCTACTTCGTTGACAAAATAAGCACTGACAAGTTGTGCAATGTTGGTTAAGTCGCTAGCTTGTGCCGGTTGGCCGGCGCGCGGATGCAATGCCATTATAAAAAGTCCCTAATTTTTTCTGCTTGTTCCTGAGAATAGCCAAGTTCCATCGCCACTTGTGTCAGCATCGATTTTTTACGTGTGGTGTTGTTATTAGTCACCACAAAATAAGGCGCGTTAGGTATTTGTTTTGGGTTGGTGCTGGTTCCTGTCGCTTCTAATTCGGCCTCGCTAGTTGCGAAGTACTGCCGATCTCGGCCACTAATTTGCAGCACGGCGTCGAAATTTTTAGCGTGACATTTGTAAAGCATGCTCAAAATATACAAAAAGCGCGCAACAATGCTGCGCTGGCCGGCCAAATCAGCCCGAGTCATCACGTCAAATACGGTACGCCCAGTAAGGTCTTGTTGCTCTGCGCTGTCATCATCATTCTTGGTTGCCGAAGCTTCAGCCTCTGGCATGGCCAGCACTGGCTGCCCTGTCGCCTTGTCAGCGGCTGGCAAGTTCAGCAAGCGACGTAAAATTGCCGAGGCACTTTCGCCAATATGTTGTGTGTGGCTCGCAATAAAGCGATACAATTCGTCGTCAATATCAATGCGTTTGGTCATTACCCGTTCACTTCTAGTTTGACTTTTCGTTACGCGCTATTATACCCAAGCATACGCTCGGGTACAGGAATTCAACATGAGTACAGCACAGATTCTTAATTATGAAGTTATAGGGCACGGTCAGCCCGTCGTTTTGTTACATGGTTTATTCGGTGATCTTGATAATCTCAAAGGCTTAGGCCGCGACTTAAGCGAAGACTATCAGGTGATTCTGGTCGATGCACGTAACCACGGTGACTCGTTTCATAGTGACCATATGAATTACCGCGACATGGCACAAGACCTTGCCGCAACACTCGATAACATTGGCATTGAGCAAGCTCATATTGTTGGCCATTCCATGGGCGGAAAAATAGCTATGGAGTTCGCGCTAACCTACCCTGAACGCGCTTTAAGCGTCATTGCCGCAGATATTGCACCGGTGGCTTATGACCCGAAGCATCGGCATATTCTCGATGCCTTGCAGCAACTTGATCTTAGCCAAGTGAAGACACGTACTGACGCAGACAAGCAATTGGCGAAATTTATCGAAACCAAAGGCGTTCGCCAGTTTTTGTTGAAAAATTTACGACGCGACGACAACGGTTACAGCTGGCGTTTAAATCTAGACACTTTAAGCCAGTGTTATGGCGAAATTTCTGGCGCGGTTCGCACCGGCCACTACGACGGGCCTATTTTGTTTATTAAAGGCGGCGACTCAAATTATTTACAAAGCGAGCATGAAAGCGCTATTCGCGAACGTTTTAGCAACCTAGACATGAAGATTATTGAGGGCACGGGGCACTGGCTACACGCAGAAAAGCCACGGGTTTTCAATCGGCTGGCGCGCTCATTTGTTGAGAATCATTCTCGCACCTAGGGCGCTTGCGTGCTATACTCTGCGTTCTTTTTTTGATTTCAAATAAATTCAAAATAACCAATGATCAGGTGTTACTGTTATGCTGTCAGAACATTATGAATTGATTGAAACTTTGGGTACCAATTTTGCCATTGCATTTTTATTTGTACTTATAGGGTTAGCTATTCAAGATGTCTTAAACAAAGGCGAAGTACCTAAGTTTGGTCGTTGGTTTGTATGGTTAGTTTTGTTTCTAGGGTGTGCCGGCTTTATTGCGAAGGGCATTATTCAAGCATTCTGGGAAGCGGGTCTTTAATTTTTAAGCGGTTTAATTTTCAAGCGGGTAGTACGATTCTATGGCAAGTGTAGGTATATTTTTCGGTAGCGACACTGGAAACACTGAAGCTGTTGCGCAAATGATTCAAAAAGAGTTGGGCAAACAACTTATTGATGTCTTTGATATCGCAAAATCGAGCAAAGAAGACATCGCGTCGTATGACTTACTCATGTTTGGTATTCCGACATGGTATTACGGCGAAGCTCAGTGCGACTGGGATGACTTTTTCCCAGAGCTTGAAGAGATTGATTTCAATAATAAACTAATCGCAATTTTTGGTTGCGGTGACCAAGAAGATTATGCAGAGTACTTTTTAGATGCCATGGGTACCGTACGTGATATCGTTGAAGCGCGCGGTGGCATTATTATTGGTCACTGGTCAACCGAAGGCTACGAATTTGAAGCATCACGCGCGTTAGTCGACGACACGCATTTTGTCGGTTTAGGTATTGATGAAGATCGTCAGCCCGAGCTTACGAAAGAACGCGTACAACAATGGTGTGCACAAATTCGCGACGAAATGGGCTTAGACCAATTAGGCTAACCAAAAACGCATAGCGAAGAGATTCATGAGCAGCAAAGACGAATTACAATTAAAAAAAGCAGGGTTAAAAGTCACCTCGCCGCGGATCAAAATTCTTGAGATTTTGAAAAATCCGGCGAACCAGCATATTAGCGCTGAAGACGTGTACAAAATTCTGCTCGAAAAAAATGAAGAAATTGGTTTAGCGACGGTTTATCGCGTGCTCAACCAATTCGACGATGCCGGCATTGTGAGTCGTCACCATTTTGAAGGTGGCCGTTCCGTATTCGAACTGAGCGCGAAAGACCACCATGACCACTTGGTTTGTTTAACCTGTGGCCACGTGTTTGAGTTTGAAGATGATGTGATTGAGCGCCGTCAGCTAGACGTTGCTGAGGCGAACAATATTCGTTTAACCAATCACAGTCTGTATTTGTATGGCGAATGTAAGTCACCAGATACTTGCGAAAATAACCAAGCCGATCTCGATTAAGTCGTTTTCCACAGCGAGTTAAAAAGCTAGTAAAAAAAGCGGCGCGATGAGTCAATCATCGCGCCGCTTTTTTATGCTTTTAGCAAATTAGTTATCGTTTTCTGACCAAGTGTCGCGCAAGCCAACGGTCTGATTAAACACCAGAGCACCCGGCTGACTGTCTTGACTGTCGGCACAAAAGTAGCCAATGCGTTCAAACTGGTAGGCTTGCTCAGCCTGAGCATTCGCAAGGCTTGGCTCTACAAAGCCTTGTTTTACCACCAACGACTCAGGGTTTAAGGTGGCAAAGAAGTCGTCTTCAGCGCTAGGGTTTGGCACCTGGAACAAACGATCGTACAAGCGAAACTCGGCAGCAATGGCATGTTCAGCCGCAACCCAATGAATCACCCCTTTCACCTTGCGGCCATCGGCTGGGTCTTTGCCTAAGGTTTCTGGGTCATAGGAGCAATAAATGGTGGTTATTTCACCGGCCGCGTCTTTTTCCACGCGCTCAGCTTTAATGACATAGGCATTACGCAAGCGAACTTCTTTGCCAAGCACCAAGCGCTTGTACTTCTTGTTCGCTTCTTCACGGAAGTCTTCGCGCTCAATTAAAATTTCACGTGCAAATGGCACTTGGCGCACACCCATGCTGTCGTCATTCGGATGATTCGGTGCATCAAGTTGCTCTTCGTGTGCGGCTGGATAATTTTCAATCACCAAGCGCACCGGGTCAATCACGGCCATAGCGCGTGGGGCTTTCTGGTTCAGCTCGTCACGAATACAAGCCTCGAGCATGCTCATCTCAACTTGGTTGTCCATTTTGGTCACACCAATACGATGACAAAACTCACGAATAGAAGACGGCGTATAACCACGACGGCGAATACCAGCAATGGTCGGCATGCGTGGGTCGTCCCAGCCGCTTACTTTACCTTCTTCAACCAGCATGTTGAGCTTACGCTTACTCATCACCGTGTATTGCAGATTTAACCGCGAAAACTCAATTTGCTGCGGGTGGCACTCAATGCTGATGTTATCAAGTACCCAGTCGTACAAACGGCGGTTATCTTGAAACTCAAGCGTACACAATGAGTGCGTAATACCTTCAATGGCATCCGAAATACAATGGGTAAAGTCGTACATTGGATACACGCACCATTTATCGCCAGTTTGATGGTGGTGCGCAAACCGTACCCGATAAATAACTGGGTCACGCATACACATAAACGGTGAGCTCATGTCTATTTTTGCACGCAAGCACACTTCGCCTTCTTGATATTTACCGGCTGTCATGTCGGCAAATATTTTCAGGTTTTCATCTACAGCGGTGTCGCGGTATGGGCTATTGCTGCCAGGCTCTTTCAAAGTGCCACGCATTTCGCGCATTTGTTCTTGGCTGGAAAAGTCGCAATAAGCTAAGCCTTTCTCAATCAGCTCAACCGCATAGCCGTGCAAACGGTCAAAGTAGTCTGACGAATAACGCGGCTTGCCTTCCCACGTGTACCCTAGCCACTGCACGTCTTCTTGAATGGAATTAACGTAGTCTACTTTTTCTTTCAATGGGTTGGTGTCGTCAAAACGCAGGTTACAGCTACCTTGGTAGTCTTGCGCAATACCAAAATTAAGCACGATCGATTTCGCGTGGCCAATATGCAAAAAGCCATTCGGCTCCGGCGGGAAACGCGTGTGCACGCTTTGATGCTTACCTGAAGCAAGATCTTGGTCAATAATTTGACGAATAAAGTTACTACGAGGCGTGTCTGCGGCCGTTTTCTCTGCCATGAATACCGTTACTCCGATGCTATGCTTAAAAATGACCGCTATGATCGCAGTTTCTGGCAGCCTGCGCAAGGCCTACGCGTTGCTTAACCTGTACAACCGAAGAACAATTCCGCCGCCCGCAACTCATCTTGAGCATGGCCCAGTTCAAGCGCTACAAATCGAACTTTGGTTCCTGCGGTCGCTTGCGCCAAAGCCATACGGGCTGACCAGCTAAGCACGCCGACTTTCGGGTAGCCACCAAGCGACTGCGCATCGTTTAGCATGACAATAGGTCGGCCATCGGGTGGAATTTGTATCGCACCAACCGGTAATGGCTCGGAGATAATCTGTTGGTGCGGCCAATGCATGCCTTGTTCGCCCTGTAAACGAACGCCCATGCGGTCTTGCTGCGCGGTGACTGTATAGGTTTGATGAAACAATCGCTGCTGCTCATCTGCACTAAACTGGCCAAATTGGGCAACCGGCACCATGGCCAATTGCAACTCACTATGTGCCGAAATACGGGGGATCAGCTCATGTTTGGGTCGCCGATTAACAACAGCTGGGTACATTGAAGCGCAGCCTTTGGCTAATTCATCCCCTACTTGCAAGGGTGTACCGTCGCCACGCAGCCCGCCTAAACCATCGCGCACCACAGTAGCGGCGGAACCTAAGGTAAGCGGCACATCAAAGCCGCCGGCTACAGCCAAATAGCAACGTAAGCCGCGTGCCGGGGCTAGAATGTCAATTTCATCACCCGCCGCTATCGCAAAAACTTGCCAGTTCGGCTGCGGCTGGCCGTTTCGGCTCACGCTACCCGGAGCACCGCACACAACGGCAAATCCGGGCGTTAGCACCTTCGCTTTGAATCCGCCTAGGGTCACTTCAATGGCCGGAGCATTGGGGGCATTGCCGAGTAATTTATTGGCCCACAAAAACGCACGTTCATCCACCGCCCCTCCACGGCTTACGCCTTGAGAACTATGACCAAAGCGTCCACGATCTTGCACCGTCGCTAAGAGGCCTGGTTGCACTATTTTTAAATGTGCGTTGGTGCTCATGACAATGGCCTTTGCTGCTTTTCAAGAGCGGCAAACTCAGCAGCACTAATCACTTCAAACAGGACGCTGTCGCCGGCTTGTATTGCCAAACCCGAATTCTCATTCGGGTTTATATTCCAATTTGCAACGCGGCCAATAAGGTTCCACCCACCCGGTGATGTGCGTGGATAAATCGCGGTTTGTTGATTCGCTATGGCCACACTACCCGCGGGTACTTTACTGCGCGGCGTGGCTAACCGCGGCGTTTGAATACGCTCGTCAACATCGCCTAAATAAGCGAAGCCAGGGGCAAACCCCACCGTGTAAACATGGTATTCACGCTCACTGTGCAGCGCGATGATCTGCGCAGCACTAAGCCCGGTGTGCTCTATGACGCGTTGCATATCGGGCGCATAAGGCGCTTCATAGCACACCTTAAAGCGATGCTGAGCGCTTGCCACGTTGTGGGGTTGTTCACTTGGTTGGCGCAGTAATTGCTCAATGTAACGCGTTACGCTTAGTAAGTCTGTTTGGTGAATATCATAAACCACCATGGCGCTATGGTAGGCAGGGACAATGTCACGTAACCAGCTAGGGTTAGTCTGCTTCAGCTGTGCGGCAAATTGGTGTACTGCTTGATTAATGGCGAGATCAACTCGTGCTTCAAAAGCCACCATCACTGCATCGATGGCTGCTACTTCTACCCGTGCTTGCATGGTTAGTTCTCGAGCAGTAATTGGCGAATGGCAGCCACTGTTGCGATAGATTCTGGATTATCGCCATGCACACACAAGGTATCGGCGCGCAGGGTCAATAAGCTGCCATCGGCGGCAGTGATAGGTTCGCCAGCTTTGAATGCTCGCACCTGTTGCAAAATATCTTGTCGCTGCGTTAGCACTGCGTCAGCGTAATGTCGTGAACGTAACGTTCCATCGGCTTCATAGCGCCGGTCAGCAAATGCCTCAAAGCACAGGTTGACACCAAACTCGGCCGCCACATGGCTATGGGGCTTTGAATTCGTGGTTGCCAAAGTCACCAAAAACAATGGCGCTTGCTGTCGCTGCTGGCGAGTTTGATTAATCTTGCCAAGGGACTCACACACTGTGCGGAACAATTCCGGCGACTTTTGCATGTCGTTATAAAGCGCACCATGGGGCTTAACGTAACTGAGCATCACGTTTTGGGCATCACACAATGCCTGCATGGCACCAATTTGATAATGCAATATTGCCTGCAACTCTGCCGCGGCAAACGCCATACTGCGCCGCCCAAAACCTTGAATGTCGGGATACGCCGGATGCGCGCCAATGGTCACTCCGTGCTGCTTCGCTAACGCTATGGTTGAGGCCATAATCGCTGGCCCGCCGGCATGAAATCCACAGGCAATATTAGCCATATCAATGTGCGGCATCACCGCTTGGTCGTCACCCATAGTCCAAGCGGCAAAGCTTTCACCCATGTCGCAATTAAGTTTTATCACGCTCATTGGTCTCGTTGGTGCTTTTAGCTTTTCGTGCGCCCGCAAAGCGCGCATAACTGTAGGCAAATAAGTAAACCCCAAGGCCGATACTACTAATAAACAACGGCGCAATGGTCAACCCACTCATTTGGTGAGCGCCATAAACCGCAGCCGCACCGGTTAGGCCTAAAGTTAATAATGACGCGGCCACCAAAGTAATGGGCTCTAGCCACTTTAGCAGCGCATTGCCAATCAATAAATTAGCCAGAGCGCCTAAAATAATGCCCCATGCAATAGGCACCCCAAGCTGATACCAACCAAGTTGCCAGTCGACAATGGCAGCCCACAGCTGCTCTTCACTGGCGTTATAAAATAGTAAACCGACTAAGCCCGCTAAAATAACTAAACGTGTCGTTAGTGACATTTGTTTTCCTTACATCATAAGCCAAGACAATAGCCCCAGAACGACGGCAATAATCGGCACCCACAAAATGGGTGACTGATACCAACGTAACACCGGTTGCTGATACGGTTGTTGTTGCGGTTGGGCTGTCGGCTCTGGTCGACGTTGTGACACCAGCCATGCAACCCCAGCCCCCATGAGGATAAAACCAAGAATACGGTAGCTTGAAACCGCGTCCCCTGCTGGTGCAAGCACCAACAATAAAATACCACTGACAATAACCGCCAACGCGGCAATTCGTGTTGCACTAGTTGTTTTCATTCTTATTCATGTGCCCCTGTTGTTTTGCTTTGCGCCAGGCTAGATAAAACCATACCCACCCCGCCACTTGCATGACTATTCCCACCCAAATAGTGGCTAGTGTTTGCTCCCAAATGCCGCTTAACATGGCGGCAAAGCCGATAACGGCAAGTACTATTGGAAAAATCATCGTTTTCCTCTCTGTGCCCTACCTACCTTACTTAAAACTAGCGCGCGGTAAAAGTAGAAGCACGACATATTCGACTATTGTCGAGGCCAGTGCCATACTGCAATCAATAACTTACGCTCTAAGCGTAGCAGATTTACCAAGGTGACACGGAGTAATCAAATGACGCGAGCACCGCACGAACACGAACTTGAGATTTGTGAGTCCGCACATCTGCAGCGCGACGACAGCTTATACTCATCATTGCAACGTCAACTAACGCCCCACTTAACCGTGCACAGAATACTACCACAACGGGCTATTCGTATGATTGGCCCTTGGTGCTTTGTGGATCATTTTGGCCCTGTAGCGCCGGCTAATTACCGGCAATTTAACGTTGCTCCGCACCCTCACATTGGCCTACAAACCATCACCTGGTTGTTGTCAGGGCAACTTTTGCATCAAGACAGCCTAGGTTACGAGCAGCCATTGCGCAGTGGTCAACTCAATTTAATGACCGCGGGGCGCGGTATTAGCCACGCTGAAGTTGCGGATCATGATCCTGATCAACCGCTACACGGGTTACAACTTTGGTGTGCGCTGCCACCAGCGCATGAGCAAACCGAGCCACGTTTTGACCACTATCAACAGGTACCTAAGTTTAGCCTAGGAGACTGCACCGCCACGCTGATTATGGGGTCATACGCCACTGAGCAACGCCGCTTAACAAGCCCAGCGCTAAGTTTTAGCCCTGCAATAGCATTGCTGCTACAAACGCCACAAGCTACCGTTGTTGATATTCAACTTGAACGCGATTTTGAGTACGGTTTATATGTTGTCAGCGGCGCTATGGCGGCCTTAGACAAGCAAACGAAAATCCATCAGCTACTTAGCATTGGGGCGAATCGTCGACATATCACGCTTGAGTTAAGTGCCGATAGCACCGTGTTACTGCTTGGTGGTGAAGCTTTTGAACAACCGGTAAAAATGTGGTGGAATTTTGTCAGTGCCTCTGAACAGCGCGTTAAACAAGCGCAACAAGACTGGGACAACCAACATGAACGCTTTGGGCATGTTGCGCATTATCAACCACCCACAGCAACCAACTAGTGTGAATCAATATGGGAATAATTAGCTCAATTCAAGCCTTTACGCGGCGCATTGGTTTATGGCTTCTGGCTGCCGGTATTACTTTAGCGGTGCTATTTACTGCGGTGTTAATTTACAAGTTAACCGTCTATGAACCTGCCCCTCCGACGGTTGCTCATTGTCAGTCATTGCAACTCATTAGTACCCCAGATAACGGCGGCGAAATTCATGTATACCAGTGCCAACGGGGCCAAGAATCGGCACCTTGGCAAGGCTATGAAGTGTGGCTTTATGAGCCTAGCTTGGAAGACTGGACACGTTTAGCTACCGCCCAACTGGGGGAGTGCCTAACAGTAAGCTGGCAACGCGATCGCGAACTGGTGATACACCACGGCCACAGCCGTGGCGACATTAATCTAGCCGAGAGCTCGGTTATTTACCAACCGGCAAATATGCCAGCGAACACCATTAGTATTAGTGCTGAGCGCACTGACACCGAATGCCCACTTTAAGTGGGCTTCTGCCTACCAATAACGGCGACGCATTAACCCAGCTTCATAACCCATTTCAACGGTAATCGCTTCATTAAAAAGCCAATAAACGCCCAAGGCCAGCCCGGCACAAAGGCCTGTACCGGTTCTTTTTCAATGGCTTGCACTAGCTTGCGACAGCCGGTTTCGGTGTCGATCATAAACGGCGTGTTTTTCACTTTTTCGTTTATTTCTGAGCGTATATAGCCAGGCAGTATTGCACTTACTTTTATGGGCGAACGTGATTTGATTAAGTCAGCACGAATACCTTCGGTTAAGGCCAGTAACCCTGCTTTTGTGGCAGCGTAAACCGTCATTGCTCGCGGCATACCACGCAGGGCACTAATTGAACTAATCGTGACTAAATGGCCACTATTTTGCTCACGGAAAATCTCTAAAGCGGCTTCGCATTGAGCTAATGCCGCAACAAAGTTGGTTTGTGCGGTTTGCACGTTGGCGTAAAAGTAGCCGGTGCCCAGCGAAGCGCCCTTCCCCATGCCCGCATTCACAATAACGCGGTCAATGCTGCCAAATTCTTCTTTAAAGGCTTTAAATACCGCGAATACGTCGTCATGTTGGTTTACATCAAGCGCCTTCACTGAAACTTTTATGGCTGGGAAAGCTTGCTCAAGCTCTTGTTTTAGCGCGTCTAAACGCTCGGTACGGCGTGCGCATAGGGCTAAATTACGGCCCTGCTTGGCAAATTCACGGGCCATACCTTCGCCTAAGCCAGAACTGGCGCCGGTAATTAATATTGTTTTACGCATGTCATTCCTTATTCTAATTATTTTTCATCAGTTTACGGGCACGCCAGTGCAAGTAATTCACCAAAAACCAGAAGTTTTTGAAGGCTGGGTTGCGAGTTTGTTTATGATGATAACGGTAGTAAATTTGCTGCGCGATAACGCTTAAGCGAAACAGACCAAATACTTCGTAAAAACGAAAATCGGCGACATTCACGTCCATTTTTTCGCAATAGTAGTCAATCACTTCGGCGCGTGTGAACATGCCCGGTAAATGGGTTGGCTGGCGCCTTGTCGAGCGCGCAATGCGGTCGTCATCAGCTTGAATCCAATACGCTAAGCTATTGCCGAGGTCCATCAGAGGGTTGCCTAAAGTGGCTAACTCCCAATCTAATACGCCAATAATTCGGGTTGGGTCATTCACATCAAGCACAAGGTTATCAAAACGAAAATCATTATGAGTCATGCATATGGTTTCGGTGGTGGGCATATTGGCTTTTAGCCACTGCATAATGCCTTTACCCGATGGCACGTTCCATGTTTTCGCTTGCTTATAACGCTCACACCAACCGCTCACCTGGCGCTCGGTATAGCCGGCTCCTTTGGCTAAGTCTGTCAGGCCAGCAGCTTCAATGTCTACTTGGTGTAGTTCGATTAACACATCTAAAGCGTTTTGACACAGTTGACGGGTTTGTTGCTCAGATAACTGCAGTGCGCGCGGCATGTTCTTGCGCGGAATAATGCCAGCCACTCGGTCCATAACATAAAATTCATCGCCAATAATGCTGTCATCGTCGGTGTACAAGCGCATAGGCGGTACATACGAAAATACCGGCTTCAGCGCTTTTTGAATACGATATTCACGGCCCATGTCGTGGGCCGACTTGGCTTTGGTGCCGGCTGGCGGACGACGCAGAATTAAATCCGCGTTATCAAACTGCAGGCGATAGGTCCAATTTGAGGCACCGCCGCTATACTGGGTTACTTGCATGGCCCCCTGCAACTCAGGTAACTGTTGCTGTAACCACGCCGCTAGTTGCGCCTCGGGCAGTTGTTCACCCTCACGCACCTGCCCAGCAACATCTTCAATATGACTGTTCACTTATGCCTCCCGATATTTGGCTAATTCAACTTTGGCAATGGTATTGCGATGCACCGCGTCAGGGCCGTCGGCAATACGCAGCGCACGGGCCATAGCAAACAAACCAGTTAACGGTGTGTCATGGCTCATGCCGGCACCACCAAACAGCTGAATCGCTTCATCGACCACCTGTTGTAGCACGTTAGGGGCAACCACTTTAATTGCTGAAATTTCCGCCAGCGCCTTCATGGCGCCAACTTGATCAATTTTCCACGCCGCATAGAAGGTGAGTAAACGGGCTTGATCAATGGCAATGCGCATGTCCGCTACGCGCTCTAAATTGCCATTCAACTGCAATAACGGCTTGCCAAAGGCTATGCGTTCTTGCCCGCGGCGCATAAATAACTGCAAAGCTTTTTCAGCTGCGCCAATGGCGCGCATGCAATGGTGAATGCGGCCTGGGCCTAAGCGCCCTTGGGCAATTTTGAAGCCATCGCCTAGCGCTCCAATTACATTGGTTTTTGGCACCCGAACTTGGTCAAACAGCACCTCTCCGTGGCCATAGGGCGCATCATATTCACCAAAAGCTGGCAACATGCGCTCAATAGTTACGCCTGGGGCATCTAAGGGTACGATGACCATGGAATGGCGTTGATGTTTTGCCGCATCAGGGTCGGTAAGGCCCATCACAATGGCAAATTTTGCATTTGGGTGACCAAGGCCTGTGGACCACCATTTGCGCCCACTTATCACCACCTCATCACCGTCTGCGACAATGCGGGCTTGCATATTGGTAGCATCCGACGAAGCCACATCCGGCTCGGTCATGCAAAACACTGAGCGTATATCGCCATTGAGCAACGGCGTCAGCCACTGTTCGCGCTGCGCGTCACTGCCAAAGTGATACAACACTTCCATATTGCCGGTGTCAGGCGCATTACAATTGAATATTTCAGGCGCGAGCAAACTATGCCCCATAACTTCGGCCAACGGCGCATATTCTAGCGTCGACAACCCAGCGCCTAACTTTTCATCCGGTAAAAACAAGTTCCACAGCCCCGCTGCTTTTGCCTTAGCTTTTAACGCTTCAACCGCTGGCGGAACCTGCCATTCGCGCCAGTTCGCATCACCATTTAAGCGGCGGTTTTCTTTGTGGTAATCCGCTTCAATTGGCTCAATGTGTTCACGCATAAACGCAATGAGTTGCTTGCGGTACTGCAACGTTTTTTCACTGGGAGTAAAGTCCATAACCGTGCCTTATTGTTATTTTTAAACGCTTGTTTGAATGATTGTAGTGTCTTGGCTTAAAAATAAAAGCCCTTATGTCGTATTTAGTGAGCGTTGCGCCGTAGTGGGTAAATGTTCTGCCAGATAATCGACAAATACGCGCACGGCCGGCAATAGCCCTCGTCGATAAGGATAGACCATGTGCATAATGCCCATAGGTAACGACCACTTGGGCAGCACCGGTTCAAGCAAACCTTCAGCAACAGCCTCTTCGCACATATAATTGGGCAGCGCAACAATACCAAGCCCTGCTATTGCAGCCTCGCGCAATACAATCATGTCATCGGTGATCAAACGCGGACGAAAGCTCACCGTTAGCTTTTCGCCATGACTAGCCGTTAAATCATAACGATAGCGCCCGCTCGTGTAATGCAAACTTAAATGGGGAAAATGCACCAGATCAAGTGGGTGCTGCAACGACTGTTGAATGGCGCCAACGTCACCCTTGTTGGGGCTTTTGTATAAAGTTTGCGGTGCGGCAGATAATGGCCGCGCAATCAATGATGAGTCTTCAATAGTGGCTCGCACCCGCAGCGCCACATCAATGCCTTCGTCAATAAGATTAACCGGCCGATTGGTCACCATGAGGTTCACTCTAACCTCAGGGTATCGCGCTAAGAATTCTGGCAACAACTGCACCAACATGCTTTGACTGATGGCGTAAGGTGAACTCACGTGAATATCGCCGCGTGGGGTTTCTTGCACCAATTGGGTCACTTGTTGCGCAGCCTCTGCAGCAGCCACCATGGTTTCGCAATGCACTAAAAACGCTTGCCCAATATCGGTTAGCTTCAACCCTCGCGTACTGCGGTGCATTAATCGAACGCCTTGGGCTTCTTCAAGTTCGGTTAACCGGCGGCTAATAGTCGACTTGGGCATATTCAACTCGCGCGCACCGGCGCTAATACTGCCGGCAGCAGCAACCCTCGCGAATATCATGTAGTTGGTTAAATCTGGTAAGCTCATGGTGCCTCTCGCTGCTAGATGATAGCAATACCTATTGTTCCATTTTTGGAACGATAAATTCCAATATAGCCCACTACCACTTAAAACGG
The DNA here is from genome assembly GCA_018222985.1 of Gammaproteobacteria bacterium. Lineage (GTDB taxonomy): Bacteria > Pseudomonadota > Gammaproteobacteria > Enterobacterales > Alteromonadaceae > Pseudidiomarina. The sequence continues at coordinate 133,863 of JAAEZG010000006.1, read as the reverse complement.
AACGCTTATATCATAGCCACCATCAGCTTTTTAGCATACAGCGCACAACCGTTTTGAGAGGTTTTTATATGAACATTCTACACATTGATTCAGGTATTTTTGTTGAGCAATCGGTAAGCCGCAAACTAAGCCGTGACGTGGTAGCGCATTTAACTCGCAATGGCGATGCGCAAGTAACCCATCGCGATTTAGTTGTGAACCCGGTACCCCACTTAGACGCAGAAACGCTATTGGCCGAGCAAAATGAGCTTAGCGAAGAATTACTGGCTGAATTACAAGCGGCCGACGTATTGGTGATTGGTGCACCTATGTACAATTTCACCATTCCTACGCAATTAAAAGCCTGGCTTGATCGCGTTCTTAAAGCCGGCGTCACGTTTAAATACACCGAGCAAGGCCCACAAGGCTTGTTGCAAGGTAAAACGGCGTATATCGCCTCAGGTCGTGGTGGTGTGTACAGTCAAGGCGAAGCAGCAGCGCTTGACCATCAAGAAAGTTACTTACGCAACGTATTGGCGTTTATTGGCATTACCGACGTACATGTTGTACGCGCCGAGGGTGTTAACCTAGGTGATGAGCCACGCCAGCAAGCCTTAGCGGCCGCTGAAGAAGCCATTGCTGCACTATAAAATGAGCTTAGCGCTGCTGCATAAATCGTAGCAGCGCTGCTTGTCGTTCATGGGTAGGTAATCGTAAAGCCCCTTCATAAACCGCGATAGTCGCCTGACAAAGCAACCGGGCATGGGCCCGATAGTCACCAGGTTGCTGAAATACCTGCGGGTACAAGGCGTCATATCGGCCAACTTCGCTGAGCACTTGTTCTAGCATGACGTTGGCAGTACCTGGTTGATAGCGAAAGTTATTTCTCAGTTGCGTACGTTCAACCAAATTGGTTTTGGCTTGGCGATATGCGCTAATCAAATTAATCGGTATCAGCGCTTCAACATCAATCGGTTGTTTGGCCCATTGCGGGTACAAATAATCCACGCAATATTGCGCATCTACATAATTCAAATAGTTCATGATATCGACATTGGCACGCCAATAGGCCACTAACTCGTCGTCAGGCCCTTGCATAAGCAGCTCCGCGCGCCAGGTAGTGGCCAGGCTGTGCGTTGCATTACTTGGCGCAAAGCGCTCACTTTGCACTAATTCATCCACCACCCGCGCCTCAACCAACTCTAACGGCCCTGGGTACCAAATATTTGCCCCAGCTACCCGCACGGCTTGGCGAATAAAGCTTTCGGAAACGCCATGTTGGCGATAAATGCGCTTAAAATCGTCATTAATTTCTTGTACATCCGAGCCGTCAATTTGGTGCAATGACGCGCTATGAAACCCCAAAATTCCACGCTTGCTTAAGTACCGTTGTTGGCCACCCATAAAAGCGATAGTACAGGCGCTAGAACACTCACTAGGAACATAGGTATCCAGCTGATATTCCTGAATTAAATGATATAAATTCACACCTTCGCTAATACGTCCACCGGGCGAGTTTAAATGAATCACTCGCACTGATGGAAAACGCTGCAATATAGCTTGAACACTTTCACTGGTGCCTTGCGGCAACGGGCCTATCAGCTCTAGTTCCGTGCCTTGATTGAGCACTCGAAGTTCAACGCGACGGGTTAATTCGCTGGTGTTCATTAACCCCACGCTGCCTTGCATCATCGGCAATCCAAACTGGTTGAAGTCAAACACCGCACGCAACGCGGCAACCACCACCATCACTTGCGCGGCGGTTGCCCAACCTTGACGCCCACCGTGCGAGGTGTGGTACTTGGCGGAGCGCCAAATACCAACCAACTGCCAGATGGTAAATAGTGCGGTGAACGAATATAAACCGATCACTAAGGTGCTAAATAGCGACTGCCCAATCTCTAAACGAAGCAACAATTGATTGAGTGCATACGCCAGCAGACTTAAGCAGCCGGTTAAGCCAACACCAATAAGCCAATAAGCCTTACCAAGCGAATAATCGCCATGCCAGTGTTTCTTAATAAGATTAAAAACGCGCATCATTTTCACAAGGTATACCGTTGTGGTTGTCGTCTAGCTGCGCGTCAGGACAGAATCGTAGAAAGTACTCGGCCTCTTCACGAGAGGTCATTTCCGGGCAGTATTTTCGGGCATCGCATTGAAATTTAGGGTCTTTTTTTAATATTTGCCCCTGTACGCTTTGCACAAACTCAGCCAGTAAACCGCTACGGTTTTCTGGGCGAGGTTGTTGCTCTTCGTAGTAATTCCAAATTGCGAGTATTAGCGCAGCAATAAGTATTATTTTTTTCATGGAGAGAATCCTTATAGTTTTTAACACTCTCACCACATTTGTTATGAACTAATAGTAGATAGGTAATTCAAATATTACAATTTTATAAAGATCATAGTGACGCGTAGAGAATTTCAATTATTTTGTCGATTTTCGAATGACGATCAGCATGCCGCCAACAATAAGCGCCGCAGCAACCACTAATTGTTGGGTGATTAATTCGCTCGCGAATAGCACCCCGCCCGCTGCGGCAATCAGCGGTACCGAAAGCTGGCCAATAGCTGCCGTTGACACCTTGAGTTGAGGTAGCACCAAATACCAGATCGCGTAGCCAAGCCCCGAGGTCACCACGCCAGAAAATACAGCCAGAACCACCCCCTGCGTGCTAATGACCATGTCGCCCCACTGCCAGATAAGTAGCAAGGCCGCAACCGGCGTTGCGCGCACGAAATTAAAGGTGGTGTCTGTTAATGGTGAGGCACTGCCGCGACCATGCAGTGAATAAAGCCCCCAAGCGGTGCCGGCTGTCACCATGGCAACACAGGCCCATAGCGAACTCGGCACGCTAAGCGTTGGATAAACCAAATACATAAGCCCGGCCAGGGCCAAACTGCTACCAAGCGCTTCCTTTGTTGTGAGTTTGTTACCCTGTAACCAGCCAACGGCAAGCATGGATAACTGCACTGAAGCAAACAAGATGAGTGCACCAAAGCCTGTTTCCAATTGATTATAAGCTAACGAAAACGCGACCGCATATAAGGCTAATGTAAACGCGCCCCACCAAGTTCCGCGGCGGGCAACCTTAGTTATAGCTTCAGTAACCGCTGGCTGTTGACGCTTCGCTTGCCTCAAATTTGCAACAAGCTTTACCGCATACCATATTGCCAGCATGGCAATCGCGCCACTGACAATGCGCACCGCCACAAAAGTATTAGGATCAATATTCTGGTTCAATAACGCGTAGCGGTTGATCACCGAATTGCCGGCAAACGCGAGTAGCGATAATAAAAACAACATAGCGGTTCTGAACATGTTTATCCTTATTGCTACAGCGCGTTAGTTACAAAAAAGCCGCTCAAGTGAGCGGCTTTTATCGTAACAGACGTTGCAGTTAAAAACGTAGCTTACCAGCCAGTTTTCTCACGTAACGCTTTACCGATATCGGCAAGGCTACGTACTGTTTTAACGCCAGCAGCTTCTAATGCTGCAAATTTCTCGTCAGCAGTACCTTTACCACCAGAGATAATCGCACCGGCGTGGCCCATACGCTTACCTGGAGGAGCTGTAACACCAGCAATGTAAGATACAACTGGTTTGGTTACGTTGTGCTTGATGTACTCAGCCGCTTCTTCTTCTGCGGTACCACCAATCTCACCGATCATGACGATCGCTTCAGTTGCTGGATCTTTCTCGAATAATTCAAGAATATCGATGAAGTTTGAACCAGGAATTGGGTCACCACCGATACCAACACAGGTAGACTGGCCGAAACCTTCGTCAGTCGTCTGCTTAACCGCTTCATAAGTCAAAGTACCTGAACGCGATACGATACCTACTTTACCTGCTTTGTGAATGTGACCAGGCATGATGCCGATCTTACACTCGTCAGGCGTGATAACACCTGGGCAGTTAGGACCGATCATACGCACGCCTTTGTGCGTCAAGTATTCTTTCACGTAAAGCATGTCTAACGTTGGAATGCCTTCAGTGATACATACGATCAGTTCGATACCGGCGTCTGCAGCTTCAATAATTGAGTCTTTACAGAAAGGCGCTGGTACGTAGATAACTGATGCAGTTGCGCCAGTTGCTTCAACTGCTTCACGTACAGTGTTGAATACGGGTAAACCAAGGTGCGTTTGACCGCCTTTACCTGGAGTAACACCACCAACCATTTGCGTACCGTAAGCAATAGCTTGCTCAGAGTGGAAAGTACCCTGGCCGCCAGTGAAACCCTGGCAGATAACTTTGGTATTTTTATCGATCAAGATAGACATTATTGACCTCCTGCCGCAGCAACCACTTTATCAGCAGCGTCAGACAAGCTCTCTGCTGCAATGATGTTCAGGCCACTTTCTGCTAATTTCTGACGACCTAAGTCTGCGTTGTTACCTTCTAAACGCACAACTACAGGCACTTTCACGCCGACTTCTTCAACGGCGCCCATGATACCTTCAGCGATCATGTCGCAACGAACGATACCACCGAAAATGTTAACCAATACGGCTTTAACATTTGCGTCAGACAGGATGATCTTGAATGCTTCAGTAACGCGCTCTTTGGTTGCGCCGCCACCAACGTCCAAGAAGTTCGCTGGTTGGCCACCAGACAATTTAACGATGTCCATTGTACCCATCGCCAAACCTGCACCGTTTACCATGCAGCCAATGTTACCGTCTAGTGCAACGTAGTTCAGTTCCCATTTAGCCGCTTGTGCTTCACGCTCGTCTTCTTGCGACGGGTCATGCATTTCACGGATTTTTGGCTGACGATACAACGCGTTGCTGTCAATGTTGATTTTACCGTCTAAGCAATGCAAGTTGCCTTGCTCAGTAATAACCAACGGGTTGATTTCTAACAATGCGAAATCATATTGTTCGAACATTTTCGCCAAACCCAAGAAGATTTTAGTGAATTGCTTCACTTGCTCTGGGTTTAAGCCTAATTTGAAGCCAAGCTCACGACCTTGGAATGGCTGTGCGCCTACCGTTGGGTCAATAATTGCTTTCAAGATTTTTTCTGGCGTTTCTTCAGCAACTTTCTCGATTTCAACACCACCTTCGGTTGACGCCATGAACACGATTTTACGTGTAGCACGGTCAACAACTGCGCCTAAGTACAGTTCTGAAGCGATATCAGTCAAGCTTTCTACCAAAATTTTAGCAACCGGCTGACCGTTTGCGTCTGTTTGGTAAGTCACCAAGTTTTTACCTAACCAGTTGCTCGCAAATGCGTGCACTTCGTCATGGCTAGAAACTAATTTAACACCGCCCGCTTTACCGCGGCCGCCTGCGTGTACTTGAGCTTTAACAACCCAACGATCACCGCCGATTTTTTTGGCAGCTTCAACGGCTTCGTCAGCAGTGTCAACTGCAAAGCCTTCAGATACTGGCAAACCAAACTCTTTAAAGAGTTGTTTAGCCTGATACTCATGCAAGTTCATGATGATCTTCCGATTCGTTTGAACAACAAAAGCAGCGTCATGCTGCTTACCCGAAAATTCGCGCGTATTTTACAGTTTTGCGCGCAAAAAATACAGCCGCTGCTTCAATTGACACGCAATTGCAACACAGCGGCTGTGCATTATGTTATAGGTCCAGCAACAAACGTTGCGGATCTTCTAACAACTCTTTGATGGTTACTAAGAAACCAACAGATTCTTTACCGTCAATAATGCGGTGGTCATATGACAACGCTAAGTACATCATTGGCAGAATTTCCACTTTACCGTCAACGGCCATTGGGCGATCTTGAATTTTGTGCATGCCCAAAATAGCGCTTTGTGGCGGGTTCAAAATTGGTGTTGAAAGCAATGAACCGAACACGCCACCGTTGGTAATGGTGAAGTTACCACCTTGCATATCGTCCATGGTCAACTTACCGTCACGGCCTTTGATAGCGAGGTCACGGATGCCATTTTCGATTTCAGCAATGCTCATTTTGTCGGTGTCACGCAATACTGGTGTAACCAAACCACGTGGCGTTGATACCGCAATGCTGATATCAAAGTAGTTGTGGTACACAATGTCGTCACCGTCAATTGACGCGTTTACTTCTGGGAAGCGTTTCAGTGCTTCAGTAACAGCTTTCACGTAGAAGCCCATGAAACCTAAGCGCGTGTCGTGACGTTTTTCAAATTCGTCTTTGTACTTCGAACGCAAGTCCATAATTGGCTTCATGTTCACTTCATTGAACGTGGTCAACATAGCCGTTGCGTTCTTCGCTTCTAACAAACGCTTCGCAATCGTTTTGCGCAGACGTGTCATTGGCACACGCTTCTGGTCACGATCACCGGCAGTTGGCGCTGGAGCACTTGCAGCCTTAGCTGGCTCAGATTTCTTCGCCGCACCGTCTTTCAAGTGTTTCTCAACGTCTTCTTTGGTCACCCGGCCGCCTTTACCAGTGCCTTTTACGTCAGACACTTTCAAGTTATTTTCTGCCAACAAGCGACGTACCGCTGGGCCAGCTACTTCGCTATCACCTTCGTCTGCCGCTTCTTCTTTGCTGTCGCTGGCAGATTCTTTTGACGATTCGCTAGAACCCGCTGAAGCGCCTGCTTCAACAATACCAATCACGTCATCCGCACCGACTGTTGCGCCTTCTTCTTGCTTGATTTCCGCCAACACACCATCAGCTGGGGCAACAACTTCAAGCACCACTTTGTCGGTTTCAATATCAACTAAGTTTTGGTCACGAGTTACTGCTTCGCCAGCTTTTACGTGCCAGGTAGCAATAGTTGCGTCAGCAACAGACTCAGGTAACTGAGGTACCTTAACTTCAAGCTTTTCGCCTGAACCCGATGCTTTTTTGTCAGCCTTTTTGTCAGCTTTCTTGTCAGCTTTGTCGTCGGCCTTTTTGTCTTCTGCTTTCGCGTCAGATTTGTCATCTGATTTGTCCGCAGCCGCACCGTCGCCTTCTTCAAGCTTGCCAATCACTTCTTCGGCGCCAACAGTGGCACCTTCTTCAGCGATGATTTCACCGATTACGCCATCAGCAGGTGCAACCACTTCCAACACCACTTTGTCGGTTTCGATATCGACCAGATTCTGATCGCGCGAGACTTTGTCACCTGGCTTCACGTGCCAAGTAGCCACTGTTGCGTCTGCAACAGATTCAGGAAGTTGTGGAACTTTAATATCAATAGCCATGGTCAATTGTCACCTATTTAATGGTTAGCGCGTCATCGACTAATTTTTGTTGCTGTTTGTTATGCTCAGATAAATAACCTACTGCTGGTGCTGCCGAAGCTTCACGACCCGCGTAAGTTAGTTCTGCGCCCTTAGGAATTGCCGCCCGGAAGTTGTGCTGACTGCTGTACCAAGCACCTTGGTTTTGCGGCTCTTCCTGACACCAAACAAAATCTTTTACATGCTGATAATCTTTCATGATTTCAGCAACTTCTTCTGCAGGGAACGGATACAACTGTTCAATACGAATAATTGCGACGTCCTCTTGCTCACGCTTGCGGCGTTCTTGTAACAGGTCGTAGTACACTTTGCCTGAACAGATTACCACGCGTTTCACTTTTTTCGGCGCCAAAGAATCGATTTCACCAATCGCATTCTGGAACGTACCGGTGGTCATTTCATCCAGCTCAGAAACAGCTAACGGATGACGTAACAATGATTTCGGTGTCATGACAATGAGCGGACGGCGAACCGGACGCAATTGCTGACGGCGAATCATATGGAACACCTGCGCTGGCGTGGTTGGCACACACACCGACCAGTTATGGTCAGCAGAGAGCTGCAAGAACCGCTCTAAACGTGCCGAACTATGCTCTGGGCCTTGACCTTCGTAGCCATGCGGTAGCAATAATGTTAGACCACATAAGCGGCCCCATTTTTGCTCGCCTGAGCTTAAGAATTGGTCAATAACAACTTGCGCACCGTTCACGAAGTCGCCAAATTGCGCTTCCCACATAACCAACGACTTTGGTTCTGCAGTGGCGTAACCGTATTCAAAAGCAACCACCGCCGCTTCGGACAACACCGAGTCATAAATTTCGATTTGGCCTTGGCCGTCACGAATATTATTCAGCGGCATATACGTGGCTGCGTCTTTTTGATTGTGCAGCACCGCATGACGATGGAAGAAGGTTCCGCGGCCACTGTCTTGGCCAGTCAGGCGAATATGCACGCCTTCATCAACCAAAGTGGCATAGGCTAAGGTTTCCGCAAAGCCCCAATCGGCAGCTTTGTCACCGTTCGCCATTTTCATGCGTTCTTCATAAACTTTTTGGACGCGTGAGTGCAACTTGTGCTCTTTTGGCACCGTACTCATGGCAACGCCAATTTTCTCAAGCTGTTGCTTGCTAATTTTAGCGTCGTACTCAACGTCCCATTCTTGACCAATATATGGTGTCCAGTCAGATGAGTGGCTCTTCATTTCGCGCCATTCATCTACCACAATTTCGCCCTTATCTAGCGCATCGCGGTAGTCACTCACTAATTGGTCATCGTCGCCAGATTTCAATACACCAGCTTTGCTTAAACGCTCCGCATAAATAGCTCGCGCAACCGGGTGTTTTTTCACCTTGCTGTACATAAGTGGCTGGGTTGCGCTTGGCTCGTCGGCTTCGTTATGGCCATGACGGCGATAACACACCAAGTCAATCATCACGTCGCGCTTAAACGTATTGCGGAAATCAAGCGCCAACTGGGTCACAAACACAACCGCTTCTGGGTCATCTGCGTTCACATGAAAAATTGGCGCCTGCACCATTTTTGCAATATCAGTACAGTACTGCGTTGAGCGTGTGTCTTCGCGTTTTGACGTGGTAAAACCAACTTGGTTATTCACCACAATACGAATTGAACCGCCAACTTGGTACGCACGTGTCTGCGACATGTTGAAGGTTTCTTGCACAATGCCTTGGCCTGCAATGGCTGAGTCACCGTGAATAGTAATCGGCAACACTTTAGCGCCAGTTTTGTCGCCTAAGCGGTCCATACGCGCACGCACCGAGCCCATGACTACTGGATTCACGATTTCTAGGTGCGACGGGTTAAACGCCAAGGCTAAATGCACATCGCCACCAGGGGTGGCAAAGTCCGACGAAAAGCCTGAGTGGTACTTCACGTCACCCGAGCCTTTGTTGTTGCTGTGCTTACCGGCAAATTCGTCAAACAAGTCTTGCGGCTTTTTACCCAGTACGTTCACCAGTACGTTTAAACGGCCACGGTGCGCCATACCAATAACGACTTCTTTGCCGCCTTGCTCACCCGCACGGCTAATCAACGCTTTCAGCATCGGAATAAGGCTATCGCCGCCTTCCAACGAGAAACGTTTTGCGCCTGGGAATTTAGAACCTAAGTATTTTTCTAAGCCGTCAGCTGCAATCAATTCTTTAAGAATTTTTTGCTGTTGCTCAGATTTGAATTCAGGACGACCACGAACGCCTTCTAGGCGCTGTTGAATCCAACGTTTTTCTTCGGTTGAAACAATATGCATGTACTCGGCGCCAATTGGACCGCAATAGATATTGTTCAATACCTCAAAAATCTCACCAAGCTTCATGGTCTCTTGACCAACGGCTAGTGAGCCGACGTTAAACTCTTTGTCAAAGTCGTCTTTTGATAGGTCGTGGTGCTCTAATGATAAATCGGCAACCGGTTCTTGTTTCCATAAATCGAGTGGATCAAGATTCGCGTGCTGATGACCACGGAAGCGATACGCGTTAATCAACTGCAGTACTTTCACTTGCTTTTGATCCGGCGCTCCGGCGGTTACCGTGCCGGCTTGCTTCAGCTTATTTTTTGCCAGCGTACGGAATTGCTCACGAACTGCACTGTGCTTTGTATCAACACCAGCGCCTTCGCGCGGTAATTGATCAAAGAACTTGCGCCACTCATCACCAACCGCTGTCGGGTCGTCGAGATATAACTCGAACAACTCTTCGACATAGGCCATATTACCACCAGCCAGGTGGGAGGATTCTAGCCAGGCTTGCATTACGCCATCTTGCATCGCTGTTCCTTCACACTCGTTTTATAAAAAAATAGCCATCCAAGCTGGATGGCTATTTCGATACAGCTCGGCCATTACTATAGCAAATCTAAGCAATTTTATTAAATTGCGCGATTCAATAGCATGGATTTGATGTTACCAATAGCCTTCGTTGGGTTAAGACCCTTAGGACATACGTTTACACAGTTCATAATGCCGTGGCAGCGGAATACGCTGAACGCGTCATCAAGCTCATTTAAGCGCTCTTCTGTTGCAGTATCGCGGCTATCAATTAAGAAGCGATAAGCATTCAATAAGCCCGCTGGACCGATAAACTTGTCTGGGTTCCACCAGAACGAAGGACATGAGGTTGAACAACACGCACACAGAATACACTCGTACAAGCCGTCCAACTTCGCCCGATCTTCAACCGACTGCAAACGCTCACGCGCAGGTGGTGTTTTGTCGTCGTTGATAAGATACGGTTTGATTTTTTCGTACTGCGTATAGAACTGACTCATATCCACAATCAAGTCGCGAATAACAGGCAGACCAGGCAATGGACGAATCACGATTTTCTTGTCGCCGCCTTTCAGCGCAGACAATGGCGTAATACACGCCAAACCGTTTTTACCATTCATGTTCAACCCGTCAGAACCACACACGCCTTCACGGCATGAGCGACGGAACGCCAACGTTGGGTCTTGCTCTTTTAACAACAACAGCAAGTCGAGCACCATCATGTCACGGTTTTTTTCCACCTCAAGGGTGTACTCTTTCATGTAGGGTGCGTTATCAACGTCTGGGTTGTAACGATAAACTGAAATATTCAACTTCTTCATCGTTGTCACCTAACCTTAGTAAGTCCGCGCTTTTGGCGGGAATGCTTCACGCAGTTTTGGCTGCATATTCACTTCGCGCTTCACAATTGACTCGTCCTGCGGGCGGTAAACTGTGTGCACTAACCAGTTGTCGTCATCTCGCTCTGGGAAGTCGGCACGGCTGTGTGCGCCACGACTTTCAGTACGGAAGTTCGCTGCAACCGCAGTTGAGTATGCGGTTTCCATCAAGTTATCTAACTCTAAGCACTCAATGCGCTGCGTGTTAAATTCTTTACTGGTGTCGTCCAGACGAGCGTTTTTAAGGCGTTCGCGAATTTTCTTAAGCTCTTCCAAACCTTCCGCCATTGATTTACCTTCGCGGAATACAGAGAAGTTAAGCTGCATGCACTGCTGCAAGTCTTTCTTGATTTGTACTGGGTCTTCGCCGTCTTTATTGCCTTCCCAACGACGAACGCGTGCAAGTGCTGCATCGATATCGTCTTGTGAAGCTTCTTTGGCGTCGCTGAGTGACTTCATTGCGTCGGCTAAGTGCAAGCCGGTTGCACGACCAAATACCACCAAGTCTAACAACGAGTTACCACCTAAGCGGTTAGCACCGTGAACCGATACACAGGCAATTTCACCACAGGCAAATAAGCCATGAATTGGAGTTGCGTTACCGTTGTCGTCAATTTGCAATGCTTGGCCGTTCACGTCAGTCGGAATACCACCCATCATGTAGTGACAGGTTGGAATAACTGGAATTGGTTCTTCCGCTGGGTCAACGTGAGCGAAGGTTTTCGCCAAGTCACACACGCCTGGTAAGCGGCTTTCTAAGACTTCGCGACCCAAGTGATCAAGCTTGAGTTTCAAGTGCGGGCCTAATGGACCATCGCAACCACGACCTTCACGAATTTCGGTCATCATTGAACGTGCGACCACGTCGCGTGACGCCAAGTCTTTCGCGTTCGGCGCGTAGCGTTCCATGAAACGCTCACCGTCTTTATTCAACAAGTAACCACCTTCACCACGGCAACCTTCAGTCACCAAGGTACCCGCGCCGGCAATACCGGTTGGGTGGAACTGCCACATTTCCATGTCTTGTACGGGTACGCCAGCACGAAGTGCCATGCCAACGCCGTCGCCAGTGTTAATGTGTGCGTTCGTGGTTGAAGCGAAAATACGACCAGCGCCACCCGTTGCTAACACAACAGCTTTCGCTTTGACGTAGAAAATTTCGCCCGTTTCAATGTTCAGGGTGGTCACACCCACAATTGCGCCGTCTTCGTTTTTCACGAGGTCTAACGCATACCACTCAGAAAATACCGTGGTCTTGTTTTTAACGTTTTGCTGATACAGCAAGTGCAATAATGCATGACCAGTACGGTCAGCTGCAGCTGCTGTACGCGCCGCTTGCTCACCACCGAATGCTTTTGATTGGCCACCAAACGGGCGCTGATACACTTTACCGTTTTCAAAACGTGAGAATGGCAAGCCCATGTTTTCCAGTTCCAAAATTGCTTCTGGACCGGTTTTACACATGTACTCAATGGCGTCTTGGTCGCCGATATAGTCTGAACCTTTGACGGTATCAAACATGTGCCATTCCCAGTTATCTTCGTGCGCGTTACCTAAGGCTACGGTAATACCGCCCTGCGCCGATACCGTGTGTGAACGGGTTGGGAATACTTTAGACATCAAGGCACAGGTCATGCCTGACTGAGAAATTTGCAAAGCAGCGCGCATACCAGCGCCACCAGCGCCGATAACTACGGCATCAAATTCGAGTGTTTGTACGCTCACTTAGACACCCTCCACAGGCCACACAACCAATAAACCAACTAACCAGTAAACGATTAATGCGACGCAGACTGCGTATTGAAGAAAAGCTCGTAAGCCAGTGTGTTTAACGTAATCGGTGAGTACTTGGAAAATACCGATCCAACCGTGAATAAGCACGGCTGTTAACGCCAACATAGTGAAGATTTTCATACCTAGGTGCGCGAACAAGTTGGTCCACGTTGCGTAGGTAATAGCGTCTGCAGAAACTAAGAAGCTCACCATAAAAATGGTGTACAGAGCCATAATAATGGCCGATGCACGCAGTAGAATAAAGTCGTGGCTACCGGTGCGGCCGAAAGTTGAAGCAGCTTTTACCATAACCAAACTCCCGCCAATACTGAAAGAATGATAGCCAGAACGAATACGATTTTGGCACTAATGCGGCCAGAATCGAGTTCTTCAAAGTGGCCCATATCCATGAACATATGGCGAACACCGGCTAGCAAGTGGTAACCCAAAGCAGTCATAATGCCCCAAGCAATGAACTTAGCAATAAAGCCAGTCAATAAGCCGTGCACCATGTCGAAACCTTCTGCTGACTGCAATGATGTCGCCAGTGCCCACACCAAAAAGCCGACGCCGACCAACATGATCACGCCAGATATACGGTGCAAAATGGAACTAATGGCTGCAGCTGGAAAGCTGATAGTGTTTAAATCTAAATTTACAGGTCTTTGTTTTTTCACGATTGTTGTGCCTTAACGAAAAGCATTTGAAACATGCTCGGAACTTCAAACATCCTCGCCCTATCCAATTCAGAAGAGGACCCTGTGAGATCGCCGCCAAAGTATATAAGCCATGCTTATGAATTACAATTCCTTAGCGGCGTGTTTCCTATAAAAACGTAAATTTTTTCTGACTAGATCAAGACAATAAAATCCAGTACCGAAAGACAATTCTACCTTAGTCGCATTCAACGGGTTTTGATTTCAGCGTATAACATGCTGAGTCATCCAAATGTCACATTGATGCGTAACACTGTACGACTGAAATTTGCCAACGGATTGCATGCCATTTACCAAAGCTATGGACTGTTAAGTTGACATGAGTCATCAGTTTAATGCAGTTTAAACGACCGTTTGAATTGACATTGACGGTTAAGATCAAGTAAATTCTATCGCCCTTTTTAGTGATGAAGCAGACTTAAACAAGGAGATTTCCTTATGGCTGATCGTAAAGCCACCCTGCAGATTGACGGCCAATCCATTGAATTGCCAGTTTTATCTGGTACAGCCGGCTATGATGTAATTGACGTGCGTACTCTAGGCAAGCATGGGTTTTTCACCTTTGACCCAGGTTTCTTAGCAACCGGTTCATGTGAATCTAAGATTACCTATATTGATGGTGAGAATGGCATTCTACTGCATCGCGGATATCCAATTGATCAGCTTGCAACTCAAGCGGATTATCTCGAAGTATGTTACATGCTGCTGCATGGCGAAGCGCCAAACGAAGAAGAATACGCGGCCTTTAAACAAACCATTACCAAGCACACCATGGTGCATCAAGGTTTGCACAACTTCTTTAATGGTTTCCGTCGCGACGCGCACCCAATGGCAATGCTATGTGCAGTAACCGGTGCTCTGTCATCGTTTTATCATGACGATTTAGACATTCATGACGAAAAACAACGTCTGCGTAGCGCGTATCGCTTAATTGCGAAAATGCCAACGATTGCAGCCATGGCTTATAAATTCAGCATTGGCCAACCGTTCGTGTACCCACGCAACGACTTAAGCTACTCAGAGAACTTCTTGAACATGATGTTCTCGGTTCCAGCGGAAGATTACAAAATCAGCCCGACTATCGCTAAAGCGATGGACCGTATCTTTACTTTGCACGCTGACCACGAGCAAAACGCGTCAACGTCAACTGTTCGTTTAGCCGGTTCTTCAGGCGCTAATCCATATGCATGTATCGCCGCTGGTGTTGCATCATTGTGGGGCCCTGCGCACGGTGGTGCTAACGAAGCCTGCTTGCGCATGTTGAAAGAAATTGGTTCGGTTGAAAACATTCCAAAATACATCGACAAAGCCAAAGACAAGAACGACCCATTCCGTCTTATGGGCTTCGGTCACCGTGTTTATAAGAACTTTGACCCGCGCGCCACGGTTATGCGTGAAAGTGCACACGAAGTACTGAAAGAGCTAAACATCAATGATCCATTGTTAGATGTAGCAATGGAACTTGAGCGTATTGCGCTTGAAGACCCATACTTCGTAGAGAAGAAGCTGTACCCGAACGTCGACTTCTACTCAGGTATTATTTTGAAAGCAATTGGTATTCCAACCAATATGTTCACAGTTATCTTTGCCTTGTCACGCACCGTGGGTTGGATTTCTCACTGGCACGAAATGATGGGTGAAGCGAATCAGAAAATTGGTCGTCCACGTCAGCTATACACTGGCGCCGCCCAACGCGAATTCAAACCAATTAAACGTTAATTTGTAAAATTCGCTAACTATTCGTCAAAAAGCACTCTTCGGAGTGCTTTTTTTATTTTTTTACACCACTCAACCTTTTACTCTTTCCCACCGTCTAAACACTAACCTTCTGCTAAGCCCTTTACCGACATAGCTTGATCAAGATTTTTTAAACACTGGAAAAAGTTGGCACGAAGCCTGCATAACTCTACCCAGGTAGATACAAGAACGTTATGGGTACGCTTCGCTGTTCGTCCGTTCACTACGTTCACTGGTCGTCCGTGCTGGCACGGTTCGACCAGCCGAGCGGACGAACAGCGAAGCGCACGAAAAACGAATAACGAAAACGAATTGAGGACCAGAGTCATGAACAATACCAAGTTAACCTTAAGCGCCCTAGCCGTAGCTGCAATACTTGGGCTAAGTGGGTGTAGCGACGCCGGCGCGAGTAATGAAACCGCCAAAGCCGAGGCTGTTGCGCGCATTCCGGTGGCCACCCAAGTTGTTACCCTAGGTGAAATAACCTCAAGCTTTAAAACCACGGCCACCCTAGAGGCTCGTGCTGAAGCTGACGTAACCAGCAAGGCCAACGGTATTGTCGAGTCGGTTCTGGTTGAAGAAGGTGACTATGTTGAAGCAGGCCAGTTATTAGCGCACATTCGTGACGCCGAATACCGCATTCAGGTAGCTCAAGCGAAAGCTGAGCTGAACTCAATTCAGCAAGAACTGAAACGCGTGAAAGACATGGCAGATCGCGACATGATTAGTGCCGACGCCTATGACAAATTGCGTTTTCAAGCTGACATGTTGCAAGCCAAATACGACATGGCCGCTTTAAACTTGGCGGAAACCGAAATTCGGGCGCCAATTAGCGGCTATATTGCCACCCGCTACGTAAAACCTGGCAACCTAGTGCGCCAATACGAACAACAAAAGCTATTTCATATCGTTGCGCTAGACCAGCTGCAAGGCAACGTTTACCTACCTGAACGCGAATTACAGCACGTGCGCGTTGGGCAAACAGCACAGCTGCATTTGAGTGCCCTGCCCAATCAAGTGGTTGACGCCCAAGTAGAACGCATTAGCCCTGTGGTAGACACCAGTTCAGGTACTTTCAAAGTTGTGCTTAACGTACCGAATCAGCAAGCCCAATTAAAAGCCGGTATGTTTGCCCATGTGGACTTGAATTACGCCACCAGCACAAACACCGTTACCGTGCCACGTTATGCTGTGCAAAGTTTAGATAACCAACACAGCGTATTTACCGTTGATAGCGAAGGTGTTGCGCATAAAGTTGATGTTCAAATTGGTTTTGAAGACGAGCACCGATTAGAAATCATTGGCGGATTACGCGCTGGTGAAGCCATTGTCGTCAGTGGCCAAGCTAACCTGAAAGATGCCGCCTTGGTGGAAGTGATTCGGTTAGATGACCAACCTGTGAACGAGCAGCCAGATGCCGCTCACCCCGTAGCAGCAGCAAGTGAGCAACAATAATGAGCATGGTTAAACTTGCGGTAAAACGTCCCGTAACCATTGCCATGCTTACCCTTGCCGTCTTGTTGTTCGGCATGGTCTCGCTAGGGCGCATTCCGGTTACTTTATTACCAGACTTAGCCTACCCAACCCTCACCGTACGCACTGATTACCCTGGTGGCGCGCCTGGTGAAGTTGAGCAGCTAGTGAGTAAACCCATTGAGGAAAACCTCGGTACAGTGAAAGGCTTACGCCGAATTGAGTCGATATCTCGCGCTGGCCAAAGCGATGTCTTACTGGAGTTCAGCTGGGGTTCAGATATGGACATGGCAAGCCTGGATGTACGTGAAAAACTCGATTTGGTTGAGCTACCACTCGACATTGAGAAGCCGGTACTGCTGCGTTTTAATCCAGCTGAAGAGCCGGTATATCGCCTTGCTTTAGGTTTTAACACCGATAAAGCGCCGTCTGTGACGCAACTCAAACGCTTGCGCACCTATGCCGAAGAAGACCTAAAACGCCAACTAGAGAGCATTGAAGGCGTTGCTTCAGTGCGCTTGGGCGGCGGTTTAGAAGATGAAATACAGGTATTAGTGAACGAGCGCCAAGCTGCCAGTTTGCAAATTCCCATGACGCTTATTTCACAGCGTTTGCGCGAAGAAAACATCAACCTTTCGGGCGGCCGTATCGAAGCCAATCGCGCTGAATTTTTGGTACGAACCTTAAACCAGTTTGAAAACCTTGACGATATTCGTTCCATTTATCTAACCACCCGCAACAATCGCCCGGTACTGCTTAAAGACATAGCCACTGTAGAAAATAGCTACAAAGAGCGTGACTCCATTAGCCGTGTGGCCGGCATGGAAGCCGTTGAAGTGTCGCTTTACAAAGAAGGCGACGCCAACACCGTGCAGGTATCTAAAGCCATTCAGTCGGCGTTACGCCAGCTTAATGATGCCAAATTAATACCGAGCGACTATCAAGTAAAACCTATTTACGACCAAGCGGTATTTATTAGCGCCGCCATTGCTGAAGTTCGCGATGCTGCCATTATGGGCGGCTTGCTGGCCATGGTGATTATTTATCTGTTTTTACAGCGCGTTTGGCCAACAGTTATTATCAGCTTGGCTATTCCTATTTCAATTATTGCCACCTTCAACTTGCTTTACGGCTATCAGGTTTCACTAAACATGATGTCACTCGGCGGCATCGCTCTTGCTGTGGGTATGTTGGTTGATAATGCCATTGTGGTATTGGAAAATATTGCCCGACATCAGCAAGAACAAACCAGTGAAGTCGCGGCTGAACGCGGTACACAGGAAGTTGCTGGGGCAATTACGGCCTCTACGCTCACCACCATGGCAGTATTTTTCCCATTGGTGTTTGTCGAAGGTATTGCTGGCCAGTTGTTTCGTGATCAGGCTCTCACGGTTACCTTTGCTTTAGCGGCGTCATTGTTGGTTGCGCTCACCTTAATTCCCATGCTGTCGAGCCGCAAAAAATCGACCAATAACGCCAATAACGACGCGCCGCTGCCCTACGCTTCCGGCTGGCGTTTTTGGCTAAAAACGCCATTGTATTTGGTATTTCGCTGGTTGCCGTTGGCCATCATGATCGCGGTCATCACCATTTGGCGCCTGTTAGCGTGGTTGTTCTTCTTCGTTACCAAACCCGTATTAGCCCTATTTAATCGCGGCTACAATGTGTGCGAGCGGGCCTACCAAGGTTTACTACAGCGCTCCTTGCGGCGCGCTGGCCTTACCTTAAGCGTTATTTTGTTAAGCTCAGCCGCGTGCTACGCCCTGTTGCCGCAATTGCCGGTCGCGTTATTGCCAAACATGGCTCAAGGTGAGTTTTACGTTGAAGTTGAATTGCAACCCGGTGCAACCATTCACGAAACCGACCAAGTACTTGATCAGCTCGGCCAAGTGATTGCTGACAACCCAGCGCTGAATTCAGCGGTGAATCGCTATTACACCATTGCCGGTACCGGCAGTTTACTTAACGCAGCGCCCGGCCAAAGCGGTAACCAGTGGGGCCGTCTAAATGTGGTGATGAATTCAGGTGCCCATGTCACCCCCGTACAACAAGCGTTGCGTGAGCGGGTACAGCGTATTCCTGGTGTCATGGCTAAATTTGGCTCGCCCGAGTTGTTTAGCTTTGCCAGCCCCATTGTTATTGAGTTAACCGGCTATGATTTGGCATTGCTGCAACAAGCGGCCGAGCAAACGGCTGAGCAACTTGGCGCCAACGAGCGTTTTACCGATATTCGCGTCAACATGACCGATGGCCAACCCGAATTAGCGGTGTATTTTGATCACGCTAAATTAAGCCAATACGGCTTAACCAGTGCCGAAGTGTCTGAGTTACTTGCCACCAAAATTGGTGGACGCGTGGCCAGCCAGTTTAGCCTTGCCGATCGCAAAATTGATATTTTAGTGCGCAGCCAGGCGGTTGATAGAGACTCACTGCGTGACTTACAACAAGTGATTATTAATCCTGGCGCTGTACGCGAAGTGCCCTTGCAAGCCGTTGCTCGTGTGGTGCCGGTTATAGGCCCTAGCGAAATTACTCGGGTTGACCAACAACGCACTGCATTAGTAGAGGCCAATATTGCCTTTGGTGACCTTGGTGCTGGCGTTGCCGAAGCCGAGCGTTTATTAGCGCAAACCCAATTACCACTGACCATTAGCGGCCGAATTGCAGGGCAGAACGAAGACATGCAGCGTTCATTTACGTCGCTACAGTTTGCTCTGTTACTTGCGGTATTTCTGGTCTACCTAGTGATGGCCTCGCAGTTTGAGTCGTTTGTGCACCCACTGTTTATTTTGTTCAGCGTGCCGCTAGCCGGTGCGGGTTCCATATTAGGCCTGTACTTAATGGGAACCGAGCTGAGTATTATTGTGTTTATCGGGTTAATTATGTTGGCCGGTATTGTGGTGAACAACGCCATTGTTTTAGTCGACCGTATTAACCAATTGCGCAGTGAAGGCTTGGAGCGTTTTTCCGCTGTTGCCCAAGCAGCACAGCAGCGTTTACGCCCCATACTTATGACCATGTTGACCACAGTGCTCGGCTTGCTACCACTAGCCATTGGGCTAGGCGAAGGAGCCGAAATACGTGCCCCTATGGCCATTAGTGTGATTGCCGGCCTGCTGTTTTCAACCTTACTCACCCTGCTATTTATTCCGTGCTTGTACGTGCTTATTGACCGTAAGCAAATTGCGCCAACCACGGAGGATGCTGCATGAACGCTGCGCAGATAGGTTCATTGTTAGCAAGCTGGGCGCTTCGTCGCCCAGTCACCACCTGCATGGTGTTTTTGTCCATGTTGCTACTCGGCGCTATTAGTTCGCGACTGCTGCCGTTAGAAAAGTTTCCGGGCATTGAAATACCTGAAATTGTGGTGCAAGTGCCCTACCCCAATTCAACCCCTGCCGAGGTTGAGCGCCTGATTACGCGGCCGCTTGAAGAAGCGCTCGCCACCCTAAGCAACGTGAAACGCATGCGCTCAACCTCGACTTCCGACTCAGCCCAAGTACTACTGCAATTTGACTGGGGCCAAGACATTAATGCGCAAAGTTTAGAAGCTCGCGAAAAAGTCGACGCGGTGAAACACCTGCTGCCTGACGACATTGAACGTGTACTTGTGTTTCAATTTAATACCGAAGACATGCCGGTATTTCAGTTGCGTATTAGTAGTCAGCGTGACTTATCCAACGCCTATGACTTACTGGATCGTAGCTTGCGCAAGCCGCTGGAGCGCGTTGACGGTGTGTCGCGGGTTACGCTGTACGGCGTTGAGCCGCAACAAATTGTTATTCGCTTGAACCAAGCCGCGCTATTAGCACACCAACTCGCGCCACAGGACATCACCAAGCTGTTACAACAAGCGAACTTTTCGCTCACCGCGGGTTATATAGAAAATAATTATCAGCGCATTTTGGTCAATCCGGTCGGCGAATTTCAATCGCAGTATGACATTGGCAATTTTCCTATTCGCGCAGGCTTAAAACTTCGCGACATTGCCACCATTGAACGCGAAATGCCGCGCAAAGTCGATGGCCGCCACCTTGATCAACGTTATGCCATTGGTATGGAAGTGTTTAAGGAATCAAACGCGAACTTAGTCGAAGTCTCGGCGCGTGTGATGAAGGTTGTTGAAGATATTCGCAATGACCCTCAGTTTAACGGCATCAACCTATTTATTATGGACGACACCGCCAAAGGCGTGACCACCTCGCTCAGTGACCTCGTTAGCGCGGGCTTACTTGGCGCCTTGCTCAGTTTTATTGTGTTGTATGCCTTTTTACGCAATATCATCACCACTTTGGTGGTGGTACTCAGCGTGCCTATTGCCATTTGTATTGCGCTAGGCGGCATGTATTTCTTAGGCTATTCGCTGAACGTGCTGTCGCTCATGGGCCTAATGCTAGCCGTGGGTATGCTGGTTGATAATGCCGTGGTAATAACCGAAAGTATTCAGCACGAATATGAACAAGGCTTAACAGGTAAACAAGCCACTATCACGGGTGTTGGCAGTGTGTCGTTGGCGGTTGTGGCAGGTACCTTAACCACCGCAATTGTGTTTTTACCCAATATTTTTGGTAGCAAAACCGATCTCACCATATTTTTAGAACACACCGCCGTGGCTATCTGTTTGTCATTGCTAGCTTCATTGCTGCTATCACAAACTTTAGTGCCACTGCTTATTACCAAGTTACGTCGGTTTAGTTCTACGCGCTCTTTGCCACCAAAAACGCAAGCGAAGCCGTCTGCGGGTCGCTATCAAAAAGCACTAGAGTGGTCGTGGCGCCACCCCGTATGGACCGGCGTGTTTGCCGTACTCATGTTACTGAGTATTGCCATACCATTTAGTCAGGTGAGCGGAGACGAGGGCCCGCAAGGGTTTAATGACCGTTTATTTATTACCTATAACCTGCACACGCAATATAGCTTGGCTGAAGTTGAAGACGAAGTGACGCAACTTGAGAGTTATCTCTATGCAAATCAAGATAGCTTTGATATCGGCGCTGTTTACAGCTATTACACGCCAAACTATGCAATTTCTACGCTGTTACTGAAAGAAAACCGCGATGAAAAGCTGGCTGACTTAATGGAACGTATTCGCGCAGATATGCCTAAGCTACTGCGCAGTGAGCCTAAATTTGGTTTTGGTGGCGGTCGTGAAGGTGTGCGCGTGACGCTAAGCGGTCAATCAACCGATGTATTGCAACAAATAGCCACCGATTTATTGCCACGGTTAGCCCAAATTGAAGGCTTAACCGACGTGCAAACCGAAATGGATGCGGGGCAATTTGAGCTGGTGATTCGTATTGATCGTGAACGCGTGCACCGCTTGGGCTTGAGCTCTGCCGATATTGCGCGCACCGTAGCAACGGCATTACGCGGACAGCGCTTACGTTCGTACCGTGGTGACCCCAATGGCGAAATTGACTTGCGCGTGGCATTTGCCAAAGAGTTAGAGTTTTCGCTTGAGGCACTGTACACGCTGCCGGTCATGCAAGCGGACAATCGTGTGTTAACACTGCAAGACGTGGCAACCATTACCAAGCAACCACGCCTTGGCCAAATTCGCCGTACCGACCGCCGTACCTCGCTAAACATTGATGCCAACTTAAACGAGTTAACGGTGAGCGAAGCACGCGACAAGCTCACCCAGGTATTGAATCAAATTGAACTGCCGCAAGGCTACCAATGGAGCTTAGATGGCAGCTTTCAACGCCAACAAGAAAACCAAAGTGTGATGCTGGTGAATACCCTACTCGCGGTGGCGCTAATCTATATCGTCATGGCTGCGTTATTTGAATCAATACTGCTGCCAACTGCGGTGATTACGTCGCTATTATTCTCAATTGTCGGTGTATTTTGGGCATTAATGGTTACTGGCCAGTCGATTTCAATTATGGCCATGATTGGTATCTTAATTCTTATGGGCATTGTGGTGAATAACGGCATTGTGCTGGTCGATCGCATTAACCAGCTGCTTGAGCAAGGTGCAACACTTGAGCGTGCCATTATTGACGGCAGTGTCAGCCGCTTAAGACCGATTTTAATGACGGTGTCGACCACTGTACTCGGGCTGGTGCCGTTAGCTTTCGGAACCACACAAATAGGTGGCGACGGCCCACCTTATGCGCCGATGGCCATTGCAATTATTGGCGGGTTGGTGTTTTCAACTCTGACTAGCTTATTCTTGGTGCCCTACGCTTATGCGCGGCTACTGGGAATACGAGCGCGCTGGCAACGGTTGCGCCAGCGCGCTCAGGCGCAAGTTAGTCGGCTACTACCTGGTTAGCGCGGGCTAAGTCGGCTGGCGTATCAATGCCAGCCGGCGGGTTCGCGATCGCTTCAGCAACGTGAATACGTTCGCCGTACCACAGTACGCGAAGCTGCTCGAGTGACTCAATTTGCTCAAGAGGGCTAGGCTCCCATTCCACATAGCGCCAAACAAACCCAGCACGATAGGCATAAATGCCGATATGACGTCGATAATCTGCCAGCTCGCCTAATTTACTCTGGGTTAAACCGTCGCGCTCATACGGAATTGGCGCACGGCTAAAATACAGCGCGTAGCCGTTCACGTCGGTGACTACTTTAACCGCATGGGGGCTAGTCACTTCGTCAAGCGAATGAATCGGTACGGCTAAGGTCGCCATTTGGGCAACTTTTTGATTGGCTAAATTATCGGCCACTTGGCGAATAATTTCAGGTGGAATAAACGGCTCATCACCTTGCACGTTCACCACCACTTGATCGTCGGCTATGGCTAAATAATCAATCACCTCGGCAATGCGTTCGGTACCCGAGTTATGGTGTGCGGCGGTCATCATAGCGCGCCCACCAAAGGCTTCAACCGCATCCACAATACGTTGATCATCCGTGGCCACAATCACTTCGGCAGCACCGGCTGCTGACGCCCGCTCGTATACCCGTTGAATCATGCTCTTGTTGCCAATCATGGCTAACGGTTTGCCGGGTAAACGTGACGATGCATACCGCGCCGGAATAATAACGGTGAAACTCATGACTTGTGTTGCTCCATTTGCTCAAGCTCTTCGCGACTTAATTCGCGAGCTTCGTGACTGAGTAACATCGGAATATCGTTACGCACCGGAAACGCCAAGCGATCGCCGCGGCAAATTAATTCGCTTTGTGCCGCCGCCCAAACTAGTTTTCCCTTACATAACGGACACGCTAAAATATTCAGCGTGCGCTCATCAACCGCCATAAGTACTCCTTGCTGACTCATGAAGTTTTTGTTTGGTTTGCAACTGATTTGCAAACTGCTGCCAAAATTCGGTTTCAAACTGCGCTGAAACCGGCAAATAATACCAATGATCAGGGGCAAATGGCTGACACTTTGCAGCATCTTTTTCGGTCATTAACACCCCTGTTAATGCATTAAATTGCGCAAAATCCGCTGCCGAAAACGGGTGGTGATCGGCAAAGGCTTTGGTTTCAAGCAATCTTATTGTAGCTTCTGCCGCCAAGGTTGCTGCGACAGTGTCAAAAAAGCGTTGAGGATTACCAATGCCAGCCACCGCCGCGTAGTCCCCCGGTTCAAGCGTTACCGGCTCGGCTTGGCTGCCTTGTGCTTGATTAACGCGTCGCCAGCCGTCTGGACGCAAATCAAAGCGCCAAAACGGCTGTTGTGCGCTGGCCAATTTGGGCGCTGACGACTCGCCATTTTGCACAATAAAATCAACGTGTTGCAAGCGCGAAAGAGGTTCGCGCAGCGGCCCTAGTGGCAACCGCCAACCATTCCCAAAACCACGCTGCCCATCCACCACAACCACTTCAATGTCACGGGCTAAGGCATAATGTTGTAGGCCATCGTCGCTGACAATAACGGACACTTCGGGGTGTTGTTTTAGCAACAGTGCAATGGCTTGTTGACGATTAGCTCCAACCGCCAAGGGCACTTGGGTGCGACTAGCCAATAATTTCGGCTCATCACCAACGGCTGTAGCCGATGACGTTGCCGTGACTAATTGAGGAAATGGCCCGCGACCACCGTAGCCGCGCGAGATAATTGCTGGCTGCAAGCCTTGGCTGATCAGCCACTGAATAAGCGCTTCAGTGACCGGTGTTTTGCCGGTTCCACCGACACTAATGTTGCCCACCACAATAACTGGCACAGGCGCACGATACACCGCCAATAGGCCAATCCGATAAAGCCACCGCCTTACAGTGCTTAGCCCACAAAATACCCAATGAAGTGGCAACAACAACCACAGTCTAAAGTCCACACCATGACGATACCAGGCGCGTTGCCAAAACATTTAGTTATCGCCCCCACTAAACTGCAAGCTATATAGCTGGTAATAAGCGCCTTGCTGCTCTAGCAGAGCTTGGTGATTACCGCGCTCTACCACGCGCCCTTCTTCCATCACCAAAATTTCATCCGCGTTTTCAATGGTCGACAAGCGGTGGGCAATGACAATCGAGGTGCGGTTTTGCTGCAAGCGGCTCAAGGCTTTTTGAATGTGGCGTTCTGACTCGGTGTCGAGTGCTGAGGTCGCCTCATCAAGAATCAAAATTGGTGCATCACGCAATAGTGCCCGCGCAATGGCTATACGTTGGCGTTGCCCGCCCGAGAGCATGACCCCGTTCTCACCCACCATGGTATTTAAACCATTGGGCAAGTTGTCGGTAAATTCGGTAATAAATGCCTGCTCAGCCACTTCGCGAATACGTTCCGGCGTTACTTCGCCATGCGCGCCATAGGCAATGTTATTAGCAATGGTGTCATTAAATAAAGTGACATGCTGTGACACCAACGCAAACTGACGACGTAAACATTTGAGTTTGTAATCGTAAATATCAACGTCATCCAAATAAATATGCCCGCCTTGCGGGGCGTAAAAACGAGTTAGCAAATTCGAAATGGTTGATTTACCGCTGCCGGAGCGCCCTACTAATGCGAGAGTTTTGCCAGGTTCAACACTAAAACTAACGTGATCTAACGCGGGTGACTCGGCCTCGTCATAGGTAAACAACACGTCATCGAAGCGAATGGCACCACGCGCGCGCTCTACTTTATGGCTACCCGCATTTGGCTCGGCTTGTTCATCAAGCACTTCAAAAATACTTTGCGCCGCTGCAATACCCCGTTGAAAGTCACTATTTACAGTGGTTAGCTGCTTTAGTGGGCGTAACAACATAATCATAGAGGTTAGTAACGTGGTAAACGCACCTGCCGACAGCTGCTCAAGCATTTCTGGGTAACTGGCCAACACCAACACCATGGACAAACTAAATGACGCAATAAGCTGAATAACTGAGGTGCTGATGGTTTGTGCCGTAATCAATTTCATATTTTGATTACGAGTCATATTGTTAATGTCGCGAAAGCGCTTGGATTCGCGTTTTTGGCCCTCGTACATCACCACAACTTTATGGCCATTGAGCATTTGCTCGGCGGTGGTGGTGACGGTACCCATGGCCGTTTGAATACGGCGAGAAACCTGACGAAAACGCTTAGAAACCACAGAAACCACTTTGGCGATAAGCGGCCCCACCACCAAAAACACCAATGACAGTTGCCAACTGATGTAAAACATGAGGCTTAACAAGCCAATCACAAAGGCGCCTTCACGAATGAGTATCAAAATAGCTCGTGAACTGGCTTCAGCCACTTGTTGGGTGGTGTAAGTAATTTTCGACAGCAGGTCACCGGTTGAGTGACGGTCATGAAATGACACTGGCAGCTTCATCATGTGGTCAAATAGCTCTTGGCGAAGCGTGGTAACCACACGAAAACCTACCCAATTTAATAAGTAGGTTGAGACAAAATTAAAGGTACCTCGCGCAATGAACACCAATGGCACAAAAATAGCGCCGTACACCAGTATGGTGGAGTCTTGCTCGGTTAAGCCTTCATCAATCAGTGTTTCAATTTGCGAAAAGAAAAATGTATCTACCGCAGCATAGCCAACCATGGCTAACACCGAGCAAATAAATGCCATTTTATATGGCTTGATGTACCCCATTAAGCGGCGAAAAATACGCTTTCTTAGGGTGTCCGTTAAGTTTTCTGGATGAATATTAGCGCTCATGCATGTCTTTAAAAGTTTAACGATAGCAACATTCTAACCGCTTTGTAGGGGTACTGGCTAGTTATCTGCGTCAAACCATGCGCGATGGGTGGCTGCCCATGGCTGTGAAATTTGATAACTCGTGGCATCAAAGGTAATAGATAACTGCCCGCCTAACGCGGTGTCGAATAGCGGTATGCCTAACTGCTGCAGGCGCTGTTTAACGCCTTCGGCGACCATACCATATGCGTTGTTACGGCCACGGCTAGCTATGGCATATTGCGGCGCAACGGCAGTTAGAAAGTAGCCCTCGCTTGAACTGTTACTCCCATGATGAGGCAACACTAAAATATCGGCCTTCACGTCAGCTGCGTGGGCAAGCAATTGCCGCTCGGCACGTTTGGTAATATCCCCAGGCAGTAACACCCGCGTGCCCTGAATGGATAACAGCAGAACACAGCTGTCGTCGTTGTGGGCGTTGTCGGTTACAGTGCGCGGGTGTAATACCTGCCAATGTACCTGCCGCCAGTGTCCACTTTGCCCAGCCACACAAGGCGAGCCGCTGCCACTGCCAAACCAACGCAGTTGCGGATACTGTTGTTTGAGTAAGTCGACACCGCCGTTATGGTCATTGTCGGTATGGCTGACAAACGCTAGTTGAGGGGTCAAGTCATGGTGCTGCAAAAACGGCAGAATAACGCGCTGCGCCATATTCCCGCCCAGCTCCCAATTAGCTCCGGTGTCAATCAACATAGCATGCGCCCCTTGTTGCATCACCACTGCGCTTCCTTGATCAACATCAAGAACATGTAACACCAAATTATTCCTTTGCTGCGCAAGCTGCTGCATAACCAGTAAGCTCACCACCAGCGCCGCGGTTGTACCGAGCTTCCACGGCCATCGCCACGGCCAAAGCCACGCCACAATCAGCAAGCCTATGAGCGCCACCGGCCCACTGTGTGAGCTGGCCAGCCATTGCCATTTTGCCTGTGCTAAATACTGTAATAGCGGCTCAAGATAATTCAGCGGTTGCTCCGCCAACCATAACAGCCAACCAGCCAAAGTCATGGCGTGCAGCATGCTAACTAGCATGGCAAATAGGCTAAGCGGTAACACCCACATGCCGACAATGGGCACCACCAGCAAATTGGTTAGCGGCGCTAATAGCGGTAAGCCGCCAAATAAAACGGCAGTAAGCGGCCACATAAGCAGTGTCAGCACCAACTCAAGTCGCCATAACTGCCGTACCGCTCGCCAGCGCCCCTGAATAGAAGGCCAACGCCAATGCATCAGCATAATGGTTGCCACCGCGCTCACTGAAAGCCAGAACCCTGGCTGCAACCATGCCAATGGTTCAAATATAATAACTAGCCCCACCGCACGCAGTAACACCCGACTCATTGGCGTATGAATGGCGTACTGTTTATGCCAAATAACCACCGCAAACATGGCAAAGGCGCGTAATGTCGCGGTAGCAAACCCAGCGAGTGCGGCGTAACCAAAGGCTGCTGCTAACGCAATAAACACGCCTAAATACCAACTATTTAAATACTCGCGCCGGCGCCTACTGCGCACTGCCAAGCGGCTGCTTAACTGGCTTAATGCCAACACGCTACCGGCCACCAAGCTCAAATGTAAGCCCGAGATGGCAATAAGGTGCGCCAACCCCGTTCGCTGGTACATGTACCATTGTTCTGCGGTTAATGCTTGGCGCTCGCCCATCATAAGGGCTATTAATACGCCAAAATTCTGTAACTGTGGCTGCAATGTTTGTAAACGACTAAATAGCTGTTGCCGCCATGAGGCTTCACCACGCAAGTAATGGCCGCTGCGAATACTGCCTAACCCATGAAGCTGACGGCTCACCAAATACCGGTGATACAAAAAACCGCCGTCATTACGAACGCCCTGCGGTGCTTTAAGCCGCGCTTGAAAATACCACTGCGTACCCGCCATCGGTGGCTTTAGGTTTGCCGGGGGCTCGTACCAATTCAAACGCACCAAAGCTGGGTTGGTTAGCTGCGTGCTGCCCGTCTGCAGCAATTTGCCTTCAATACGCCAAAACTGATCGCCAACCTGGGTGATTTCCGTAATATCAACAATAATCGGGGTGGTTTGCTGTAATAACTGAGGCGGCAGCTGACGCTGAAAATGCAAATAAGCATTGCCAGTACCCCATGCAATACCGCACAATACGCAACCGAGAACGAGCATCAGCGATCGCTGACGCAGATGCAGCTTCCAGGTTAACGCAATGGCCGCAAGCGCGATGAAAATAGCGAACCACAACCATTGTGCAAGAACCAGTTGCTGGCTGAAAATAAATGACAGGGAATAGCCGAAAAGTGCTGCGCACAACCACCTATCCATGGACGTTGTACCTGTTTCTCGTGAAAAATTAGTTTGATTTAAACGGACAAAAAATGCCACGTAAGTTTATTCAACGCATCATGCCAAATCATGAAACCGTGAAGAACAGCCGAAGCCTAAAGATCTTTGGCCGCTTGCTTCATGACGCGAATTTATGGCATTTGAATCGTCGTTCAGCAGCCGGCGCTTTTGCTGTTGGGCTATTTTTTGCGTTTATTCCGGTTCCCTTTCAAATGGTACTGGCCGCCGCAGCAGCCATTCCATTTCGGGTAAACTTGCCCTTATCGGTTGCCCTCGTGTGGGTGTCTAACCCAATTACCATGCCGGTACTGTTCTACTTTTGTTATCTGCTCGGCGCGTTTATTCTTGATCAGCCGTCACAAACATTTAGTTTTGAATTGTCGTGGCAGTGGCTTGGCGAAAGCATCAGCACCATAGGCCCCGCATTTTTGTTGGGTTGTTTAATTATGGCGGTCATTAGCAGCATTATTGGTTATTTTTCAATAAGCCTGTTGTGGCGCCAGTCTGTGGTGAATGCGTGGCGTGAACGCGCGCAACGTATGCTGGAAAAAGCCAAGCAACGCGTTCATCACGACTAACCGCTAATAGCGCGAACAATCTCGGTTTTCGCTGCCCGCCAAGCCGGGTAAAGCGTAGCAAGCACACTCATGGCCATGGCGATAGCCGCAACCATCACCACATTCCAAGCTTGTAAATCCACCGGAATTTGATTAATAAAATAGACATCACTGGCCAAAAGCGAGCTACCAGTTAGCCATTGCAATGCCGCCATTAAATTAGGCAACGCTAATGTTAGGGCCACTCCTGCAATGACGCCAAAAACCACGCCCACTAAGCCATTTTGCAGCCCTTGCCAAATAAACACCCGCATAATTTGTTGAGCTCGCAGGCCCATGGTGCGCAAAATACCAATGTGTCGTTGCTTCTCTTGTACGGTCATAATCAGGGTTGAAACAATGTTGAAGCATGCCACTGCAAGCACCAATATCAGCACCAAATACATCACAAAACGCACTAACTGAATATCACGATATAAATGGCCTTGGGCACGCATCCAGTGATCAATGTACACATAGTCTTGAATACGGTAGCCCACTTGGTTGGCCACTTGTTGCGCCTGCATAACGTCATGCAAGTACAGTTCAACCGCCGTTGAACCCTGTTCTAGGCCGACCAAGTCACGCCCTGTTGCGAGGTTGACATAGGCATATTGATGGTCAACTTGGCCGCCAAAGTTGAAGGTACCGACTACTTCTAGTCGCACCCGTTTAGGCTCTTTAAAGTTTGCATTTTGAGCCACTAACAGCATAAGTTTGTCGCCACGCGTCAACTTGAGCTTTTGCGCTAACTGATGCCCCAGCACCACACCACCCGAAGTAGCCTGTAACGCCTGCCAAGTGTCCGCGGCAACATAGTCGGCAATGGCTTGGGTTTGGCTGGTGTCAATGGCGTGCACCTGCACCCCTGTAAATTGCGCGCCTTGCTGAACCATGGCTTGCGTGCGGATAACTTCATTGGCATAACGCACGGCTGGGTGCGCACGGCTCACCGCTAGAATATCATCAGGGTTCTTCAGTTGTTGATTCACTGCGGTGTATTCAACATGAGGAATTAAACTCAAGAAGCGCTCTTGCAATACTTTTTCAAAGCCGTTCATGACGCTTAAACCGGCTATAAAAACCATACACCCAAGCGCAATACCTAGCGTTGACGACGCTGAAATAAATGAAATAAACCCTGAACGCTCGCGGCGACCGCGAAAACGCAAGGCTAACTGCCAGGTTAAATTCCACGGCTGCATCATGCCGTTTGCTCCACCTGTTCAAGTTGGCCGTGATGTAGGTTAAGCGTACGCGGTAGTTGGGCTGCCAAACTTTGATCGTGCGTAACAATGACAAATGCCGTATCGAGCTCTTGATTAAGCTCTTTAAGTAACTCAAA
This sequence comes from Gammaproteobacteria bacterium, assembly GCA_018222985.1. Lineage (GTDB taxonomy): Bacteria > Pseudomonadota > Gammaproteobacteria > Enterobacterales > Alteromonadaceae > Pseudidiomarina. Next base: position 102,974 of record JAAEZG010000006.1, on the reverse strand, counting down.
AACCTGTACAGCTGTTGCATCGTCTAAGTTGCCGGTAGGTTCATCGGCTAAAACTAAACTTGGTTCATTCGCTAAAGCTCTCGCAATCGCCACGCGTTGGCGTTCACCACCCGATAATTCAGCCGGCCGATGTTGCGCGCGCTCCGCAAGGCCTACCCGTTGCAATAACGCCATGGCTCGCTGTTCCGCCTGCGCGGCTTTTATGCCGGCAATAAGCAATGGCATGGCTACATTTTCCAGCGCCGTAAACTCAGGCAATAAATGATGAAATTGATAAATAAAGCCAAGTTGCTGGTTTCGCCAGTCGGCTAGTTGGTTTGCCGACCAGTCTTCAATGGCCTGCCCGCCGAATAAAACTGAACCGGCACTTGGCTTATCAAGCCCACCCATGCAATGCAGCAAGGTGCTCTTGCCCGAGCCAGAGCTGCCAACAATAGCTAACATTTCACCGGCGGCAACCGATAAATTAATGTCTTGCAACACCTGTAGCTGCCTGTCACCGTCTTGGTAACTACGCGATAAATGACGACACTCCATGAGCATGGGCGAATCCTTTTTATTATTCATAACGCAAAGCTTCTGCTGGTAATACGCGACTAGCGCGCCACGCTGGGTACAACGTGGCTAACAGGGTTAGCAACATCGCTACGAGTACAATGATGGTAATTTGCAGCGGTTGCATCAACACCGGCAACCCAAGTTGCCCGGTAAAACTTAAATCAACGCCAAGCCCCTGAATAATTTCATTGAGATAGTTGCCAACCACGAGGCCAATAAGCAGCCCCACCAAGCTACCCACTAAGCCATTAAACAGCCCTTGTACCATAAACATCATGTGCAAATGGCTGCGGCGCAAACCCATGGTTTGCAAAATCGCAATATCGGCGCGTTTATCTTGAATGACCATCATCAGCGCTGACACAATATTAAACGCAGCAACCGCAATAATAAGCCCGAGCATTAAACTCACCATGCGTTTTTCCATGCTCACTGCATCAAACAGCTCACCATACTGGGCGCGCCATGACTGGGTTTTATAAGCCTCACCAACGGCTGCCTGCAGTTGGGCTTCCACCTCAAGTGCACTGAATGGGTCGTTAAAGTAATAGCGTACCGCAGAAACGTGATTTTCGGGTAACCTCAATAGTCGTGCGGCATCGGCGCCATGCATCACCAGCAATTGACTATCTGCTTCAGACTGCATACCGACAATGGCGGCAACCGTGAACTGACGTTGGGCAGGCATTAAACCAAGCGGGGTGTAGACACCTCCCGCCGCCGCAACCACGCGAATAGTATCGCCCGGCCATACTCCCAGTTCTTGCGCCAAAGCCTGGCCTAAGATCACTCGGTACTCACCAGAGCGCAGTTTTTCAACATCACCATAAACTTCATAGTCGCGCAGCGGCTGCCACTGCACTGCCGCATCGGCCGTTTGCGGAAACAACCCTTGAATATAAACCGGTCGTAATTGCCCACTGCTTTGCACCACACCGGCACTGCCCACTTGCGGCACCACAGCAACTTGGTCGCTTAATTTAGGCACATTTGCGGCCATCTCAGACCAATTCTCAACACTTGATCCATCGGCTGCAGTGACCACTAATTGCGGCACTACACCGAGAATTCGTTGCTTAAGTTGCTGCTCAAAGCCGTTCATTACCGAACTGACAATGATCAGCGCAGCGACACCAATTAAGATGCCCGCCAATGCAAAGCGGTTGATAAAACGCGTAAATTTATTGCCATGTCGAGCACGGCTGTATCGGAACCCTAAAAATAGAGCGGCAGGCTTAAACATATTTATTCCTAAATAACTTAGCGCTGCAAGCATAAAGAAAACTGACGACTGATCCAAGCGCCAAGTTGCGGTATACTCTCAACAAAATTTCGTTTCCCAATGAACATACGCAGTAGAGAATTCAGAAACTCATGACCAAGGCGTCCATTCTTAACCCGCCCAAGCCGAAAGACAGCGCGCGCGACATGACCTGGCAGCAGTTAGCTGGCAGTAGCATTGCGTTAGCACTTGGCCAACTCATTGAGCAACATGACGGGCCTGTATTAATTGTCACTCCCGATGCGCCACAAGCACATCGCTTGGAACACGAGGTGCAATATTTTGCCCCGTCGTGGCGCCAACAGGTCATGGTATTTCCAGACTGGGAAACCCTACCCTATGACAGCTTTTCACCCCACCAAGATATTATTTCTGAGCGCTTGAGTGTGCTTGCCCGCTTACCGGATATGCAGCGCGGCGCACTCATTGTGTCATTAAACACACTCATGCATCGGGTTGCGCCAACGGATTATGTCAGCGGCCAAGCGATACAGGTTAACAAGGGCCAAAAACTTGATATTCATGGGCTACGCCAACGCCTAGAGCGTGCTGGTTATCGTCATGTCGCCCAGGTGATGGAACATGGCGAATTTTGTGTGCGGGGCTCTTTGCTCGACTTATTCCCTATGGGTAGCGCAGCGCCTTTTCGCATTGACTTTTTTGATGACGAAGTGGACTCCATTCGCACCTTTGACCCAGATACTCAGCTTTCTGCGGGTGAAATTGACGCCATTAATCTACTTCCGGCGCACGAGTTTCCAACCCACACTACGGCTATTGAGCGTTTTCGGGCCAACTATCGAGAGCAATTTGAAGCCTCGAACGCGCGCGATTCTGTGTATTACCAAGTGTCGAATCAGCAATTTCCAGGCGGCATAGAATACTACTTGCCGCTATTTTTCGAACAAACCGCAACACTATTCGATTATTTACCAGACAATACGTTGTTGGTTAGTTTCGGTGATTTACAAGGCAGCCTTGACCATTTGTGGCATGACATTAACCAACGCTACGAACAACGTCGCTATGACCCCCTACGCCCTTTGCTACCGCCACAGCAGTTGTACCTTAACGTTGACCAAGTGCATGGGGCGTTTAAAGCCATGCCGCGCATACGCGCGATGGTACCCGGTGATAAGCCGCAACCTGGGCCGCAGCAGTTTGCCAGTGAAGCCATTGGCGAAATAGCCGTTAATCACCAGCTGAAAAACCCGCTCGAGAGCCTACAGCAGCGCTTGGCTAACGCGTTTGATGCCAACTACCGGGTACTATTTCTGGTGGAGTCGGCTGGGCGCCGCGAAACTTTACGCGAATTATTAGCGCCGCTGCAATTCGGCTTGGCTGAGTTTGAAACCTTTCAAAGCTTTGTTGACGGCGATGACCCGTGCGGCGTCAGTGTTAGCCCCATTATCAACTCATTTGCACTGCCTGAACACAAACTGCTGGTCATTACTGAAACCGAGTTACTCGGGCAACGCATTGCCCAGCGCCGTCGTCGCGACCAAAAAGCCACCGTTAATGCCGAAAATATGGTGCGTAACCTAGCGGAATTGCGCATTGGTCAGCCGGTGGTCCATATTGATCACGGTGTCGGCCGCTACCAAGGCTTACAAACCTTAGACACCGGCGGCGTCACCACCGAGTTCGTCACCATTGAATATGCCAACAACAGTAAGTTGTATGTGCCGGTTGCCGCCTTACATGTACTCAGCCGTTACAGCGGCGGCGAAGAAAGCTCAGCACCGTTGCACAAACTAGGCAATGACCAGTGGGAAAAAGCCAAACGTAAAGCGGCTGAAAAAATTCGTGACGTGGCCGCCGAATTATTAGACGTGTACGCCCGCCGTGAGGCCAAGCCCGGTTACAAATATCAACTTGATCAAAACGAATATCAGCGCTTTGCCGCCAGCTTTCCATTCGAGGAAACCGACGATCAACAAGCCGCCATTGCCGGTGTGCTCGGCGACATGCAGTCGGACCGCGCCATGGACCGTTTAGTGTGCGGCGACGTAGGTTTCGGTAAAACCGAGGTCGCCATGCGCGCTGCCTTTGTTGCCGTGAATGACAATAAACAAGTGGCGGTGCTAGTACCCACCACCTTACTTGCGCAGCAGCACTACGAAAACTTTAAGGATCGTTTTGCTGATTGGCCCATTCGCGTTGAAGTTCTGTCGCGGTTTAAAACTGGCAAACAAACCCAGAAAATTCTCGATGACATGGCCGAAGGCAAAATTGACCTGGTTATTGGCACTCATAAGTTACTCAGCGCCGACGTGAAATTTAAAGACTTAGGGCTACTGATCGTCGACGAGGAACACCGCTTTGGGGTGCGTCAAAAAGAAGCCATTAAGAAGCTTCGCGCCGACGTCGATATTCTTACTTTAACCGCAACACCGATACCACGAACACTCAACATGGCCATGCAGGGCGTACGTGATTTATCGATTATTGCCACCCCACCGGCGAAACGATTAGCGGTGAAAACCTTTGTGCGTGAATATGACGAGCCAACCATTCGTGAGGCCATATTGCGCGAAATTCTGCGTGGTGGGCAGGTGTATTTCTTACACAACAATGTCGAAACCATTGATAAAACAGCTGAAAAACTGGCAGAGCTAGTTCCCGAAGCACGCATAACCGTAGCCCACGGACAAATGCGTGAGCGTGAGCTCGAGCGCATAATGTCGGACTTTTATCATCAGCGTTATAACGTCTTGGTGTGCACCACAATTGTCGAAACCGGTATTGACGTACCAACCGCAAATACCATTGTCATGGACCGTGCCGATCATCTTGGCTTGGCACAAATGCACCAACTTCGCGGCCGGGTTGGCCGCTCGCATCACCAAGCGTACGCATACCTACTTACCCCGCCGCCTAAGCGTATGACCAAAGACGCCTTGAAGCGCCTTGAGGCTATTTCACAGCTAGAAGACTTGGGCGCTGGTTTTATGTTGGCAACTCACGATTTAGAAATTCGAGGCGCTGGTGAACTGCTTGGTGATGAGCAAAGCGGCCAAATTGAAACCATTGGCTTTACGCTGTACATGGAAATGCTTGAACAAGCTGTCACCGCGCTGCGCGACGGCAAGCAACCGGCCCTCGATCAACTGCTAAAAGCGCAGTCCGAAGTCGATTTACGTGTGCCCGCTTTGTTGCCAGACACCTACATTGCCGATGTAAACACCCGCTTAAGCTTATATAAGCGCATAGCTAGTAGCGATGACAGCCAAGGCCTACATGAAATTCAAGTTGAGCTGATTGACCGTTTTGGTTTGTTGCCAGATGCCGTGAAAAACCTCATTCGCGTGACCGAGCTGCGTAATCGCGCGGGTAAACTGGGTATTCGTAAAATAGACGGCGGCCCGCTAGGTATTAACTTTGAGTTTGCAGATGACACTCGTGTTTCTCCGCAGCTACTCATTGGTTTAATTCAGTCACAACCGAATTTATACCGCCTCGAGGGCCCGAACCGTTTACGTTATCTTGGGAAAATTGAAGATACTCAAAGCCGCCTGAAACTGGTAGAGTCATTACTTGAAGAATTCGCACGAGGATAGTTATGACAGCATGGTTGCGTAACAGCATATTGGCGGTGATGGGGCTTTGCAGCGCTAGCGCTTTGGCCCAGCAATCACCTGCCGATTGGCGCTGGTTCGATGTTGAGGTGCTCGTGTTCAAACACGCACCGAATAGTGAAAACGAAAGCTTCCCTTGGCACCCTCCACGCCAGTTTGACGCGCACAATGATGTGTTATCCGCATTTTACGCGCCCGACTTTAGTGCCTTTTTACATGCCCTTGATGTGTGCCCAACCGACACGCTGGCACGCCCAGTTTTTTGCGCACAACAAGAAGAGCTTGATCCAAACTCAGTGTGGTATGACCCAGCTCGTATCATGAGTGGCTTTAAGCAGGCCCCGGCCACCGTCATTAATGGCTTTGGTGGCGATATGCACACCCAGCCAGGCCCGTTTTTACTCGCCGAAACAACATTTGAGTTCACTGAATTTCGTGAGCAATTAGAGCGTCGTAATGTGGGTACTCCGTTATTGCATGCAACCTACCGCACACCGGTTTTTAATCGCACAGAAAATTATAGTGTGCGGCTCTTTGGCGGGCGTAATTTTGGCCCAGACTTTTTGCCTAACGGTTATCAGCAGCCCCCCTTTGTGCCGCTTACGGTAGCCGCAGATAACGCTGAAAGCTACATCCCGCAGCTATTTGAAGAGCTAGAAGGATTATTTGGGCGTGTCGAGCAGCAACAGCTGCAGTTAAGCTATCGCGACCATCGCACACCAAACCCACCACCACTGCTTGAGCTCAGAGAACGTTCGCAGCGTCCGCAGCCGGTATGGGAGCTTGATGGTACCTTGCACGTGTATTTGGTCGGCAATTATTTGCATATCGACAGCGACTTAGAACTGCGTGAACCGCAACGCGTACAATTTAATCAACGCGAACTAGCAGCCCAAGTCGAACAAGCGTTGCAGCCGCAGTTAAACTCAACCTTTCTACGCAGTTACCGGTTGAGCCAATTGCGTCGGGTTATTAGTCATGAAACTCATTATTTTGACCATCCGCGTTTAGGGCTGGTGGTGCAAATTCGTCGCACTGATTTGTCAGCACGGCGTTAATACACCGAAATTTCACGGATATTACTTATGGAAAAGTACGAAGAACTGTTGCTAGCTCTGCGCAAAGTCATTCGCGCAACAGACTTGTACTCAAAGCAGTTAAATAAGCGCACCGGGCTTACCGCGCCTCAGCTGCTCATATTGCGCGAAATTGCCGCTGCCCCTGAAGGTATTACGGCCAGCTCAGTGGCACAAAACATTACCTTAAGCCCCGCAACCGTTAGTAATGTCATTGACCGGTTAGAACATCGCGAGCTTATTCATCGTGAGCGCAGCGTGCAAGACCGCCGCCGGGTGGTGTTATCGCTTACCGAGCGTGGCCGGCAGCGCCTTGCAGAAGCACCACGCCCGTTGCAAGAAGACTTTATTCACAAATTCCAAGCACTCGCTGATTGGGAACAATCACAATTAGTTGCAGGCATGCAGCGAATTGCCACCATGATGGACGCGGAACGACTTGATGCCGCAGACGTACTTGAAGTAGGAACCTATGAACAACAAAAATATCGTACGCCTAAGCGTAAGTAGCCTATCGTTACTGCTGTTAAGCAGCTGTGCTCAGTTAAATAAGCCGGCTTTATGTGACGCTGACATGACACCTATTCCGCACATTCAAGGCAGCGGTGCTGTGTCGCCATTGCTAGACCAAACGTTGACAACACGTGGCATTGTCACGGCTAATTGGCACCGTGCGGACCAGTTAGGTGGCTATTTCATTCAGAGCGCAAAGGCTGACGACGACAACAATACCGCAACCTCAAACGGCTTATTTATCGCCGAGCAAAATGCCACCGTGAAGGTTGGCGACGTGGTGTATCTTACCGGCGTTGTGCAAGAGCTCAATGGCGTCACTCAGTTGCAAAACATTACTGCAAGCGCAGTTTGCGCATCCGCACAACCCATTGAAGCGACGCCGTTTACGCTGCCAGTTGCAGCCACTGAAGCATTTGAAGCCGTTGAAGGCATGTTGCTGTCACTCACACAGTCGCTTACCGTAAACGGTCACTATCAACTGCAACGCCACGGCCAATTTGATGTAGCTCCCATGCGTTTATACACGCCAACGCAACATCACAAGCCAGGCGCTGAGGCGCAAGCACAAGCGCATGCCAATAGCTTGGCGCGGTTAGTTATTGACGATAATTTAGCGCCTAACCCAGCACAAATAAGTGTGCCACAGCCGGCACTGACGGCCGAGAACAGTTTACGCAGTGGCGATGTCATTGCACCTGTAATCGGTGTACTGAATGAGTTCAAAGGATCGTACCGGTTACAACCAACAAGTGCTGTGACCGTGGTTGAAGCCAATCAACGCCCAGCAGCGCCAGCAGCGCCGGCCACTAATGCGGTTCGCGTTGCAGCATTTAATGTATTGAATTACTTCAACGGTAACGGCGCCGAGAAAACCTTTCCAACCGAGCGCGGCGCTAAGACTGCAGCTGACTTTAAACGCCAACATGACAAAATCATCGCCGCGTTAAGCCAATTGAATGCCGATATTATTGGTCTGATGGAAATTGAAAACGACGGTTACGATAAGCACAGTGCGATTTATCAATTAACCACCGCCTTGGCTGAACATACCGGCCAACCATGGCGCTTTGTACGCGCCGGCGTGAACAATTTTGGTGATGACAGTATTACCAACGGGTTAATTTATCGCAGTGACAAGGTCAGCCCGCAAGGGCAACCGTTGACCATTACCGAGGCACCTTTTGGTACCCGCAGTCGGTTACCGTTAATTCAACGCTTCGCGCCGATGAACACCGTTGAAAATTTAGTGGTTGCGGTGAATCATTTTAAATCAAAAGGTAGTTGTCCACGTGACGCTGCAAACCCCAATGCCAATCAACAAGACGGCCAAGGCTGCTGGAATGCCGTGCGCACCGAGTCTGCTAAACGTTTGGCGGCATTTCTTAACGCTCACCCAGACCTGAAACGTCATGGCTTACGCGTGTTAATGGGCGACTTTAACGCCTATGCGCAAGAAGACCCTATTCAAGCATTGTTGGCTGCTGGCTATTACAACCGCATTGATGCCTTTAACCCACAAGCATACAGCTATGTTTATGACGCCCAAGCAGGCAGCCTTGATCACCTCTTGGTGTCGAGCCCGTTAACCGGCCGTGTGGTCAACCAAGCAAAATGGTCCATCAATGCCGATGAGCCAACGTTATTGCAGTACGATCGTGCAACAAACAACCCGCAGTGGTATGCGCCATCGCCCTATCGCTCTTCAGACCATGACCCAGTGTATGCGGACATTCAGTTTTAACGTACGAAACTAAAAAATCGTGTCACAGCTTTCGCCTTTGTTGCATCTTACGTATTGTTAGGTAAGCGTTATTGGAACACAACAAAGGCGAACTGAATTGGGCGCAACTCCAAAGGGTTTCGGCTGTGAACTCAGCCCTAGCATTTTTAAAGCCGCCGTGCGCGGCAGACAACAGGCACAACGGGTTGTTTTTGAAACCTACAAGCCTGCGGTGTTGCGCACGTTAATGGGCTTATGCCATGACCGCGAGTTAGCACGCGATCTTGCCCAAGACGTGTTTATTCAAACCTTTCGAAAAATGCATCAAGTTCGTCAGCCACAAGCATTTGGCGGTTGGTTGAAGCAGTTAACCATTCGCACCGCGCTGGCACACTTTCGAGTGCAGCAACCGCAAAGCAGCTCGAATCTTCCCGAGGTGGCCGACCCGACATGGCACAGCATGGCTGACTGGTTGACACAATTAGCGGATGTTGAGCAGTTAATTAAGCAACTTGATGACCATGAGCGCAGTATTGTTTGGTTATATGTTGGCGAGGGTTATAGCCACCAAGAAATTGCCGAATTAACCCACACACCGCCAGCAACCATACGCCAACAGTATCGCCGCGCATTAATCAAGTTACATCGTTATTTGAGTGAGGAGCAACATGAAAAGTCGTGATGAACAAGCGCTGCAGCAGCGCTGGCATAAACATGTTGATGAACAGGCAAACACGATTGAGTTGGCATGGCAGCAGATTGCCCCGAAGCCCCAGCCAATCAGTCAGCGTTTATGGTGGTTAGCAACGGCCGCCGCCCTCGTCGTTGCGGTAACCTACTTAGGTTGGCAACAGCAGCCGCCTAGCCCAGCGCGAAGCGTAGCCACCAACTTGGAGCAGCCAATGTTACTAGCCGATAACTATCGATTAACCCAACTGGATAAACAAATTCAGTTAGCGCTGTTACGTGGTGCAGACACCGCAACGCTCGACAGTTTATGGCAACAACGTGCGCAACTCACTTCACCACAAGCGCTGCAAGCAACCCAGTAGGAGCATAGACTATGAAGCACTCGTCTGTATCTGTATTGATGGTGTTGTTCGGTGCAACAGCGCTGTTAAGCAATTCATCAGCAGCTACCGCGCAACAGCAAGAAGCTCGTGAAAGTGCGCGTGCAGCTGCAATTGCGGCAAGCAAAGCCTACGGTTCGCAAGAGCGTGTCGTTATTGCCGAACCGGCGCGTAGTTTTATTGATTGGGGGGCCATTATTCAACCCAATGGCGAGGTGTTGTCCGTTCGCGCCAACTCTATTGCAGCGACCATGGGGGTTATGGTGGGTGATCGGCTGACGCATATCAACAACACAGGCATTAATCCACAAGAACTAGCGGCAACCTTAGCCGCCTTTGAACGCCTTGAACACAATGAAGCTTTTAGCATTACTGTTATGCGCGAGGGCAGCAGCACCAAACTCTCCGGTATCGCAAAAGCCACAGTCATTCCCGGTTGGCGCCTAGAGGTGGATAACCGCTTAAGTGAAACCACCGTGCCAAATTCAACCGCCACGACCCACACCAATTGTGGGCGCATCAGCGTGTTTTTTACGCCGCCAGAAACCCGTGATTTCTACCCAGCGTTTATCAATACCATTAACGGCGACAACGTTCGTACCAGTAACCCAAATTTTAAATTACCCTCGGGGCAGCACCAAGTGGGGGTTCATGAACTTATTTCCGACCCATTATTGCGCCGCGGCCCAGGCATCGATCAGGAAAAATTTCTTAACCTGACTGTTGAGCCAAATACCACCTATTATATTGCCGCCCACTTTATTCGTGAAAAGCGTTTCTCGCGTCGCGACGGCGGCTACTGGGAACCTGTGGTTTGGAAAGTTGCGGAACAAAGCTGTGAGCTCGACTAATTGGTCACCCAAATGTCATAAGCTCATGGTATTATCGGCGGCATGTTTATTGGCTAAAAAACGATGACTATTATGAACCATTCAATGCGTATCTTGGCGGCCGCAATAACTAGCACCGCACTACTCGGTTGTGCTAGCACGGCTCCGTCAGCCCCAGAAGCAGCAACACCTGCAGCACCAAGCCCTAATATTATTTTTATGATTGGCGATGGTATGGGCTTTGAATATATTTCAGCATACCGCTATGCCATGAGCACCCTTGGCGACGAGCAATTGGCTAAAACGCCGTTTGATGACTTATTAGTTGGTGCGGCAACCACCTACCCAGATGACGACACCTGGGTAACCGACTCAGCCGCCGGTGCTACCGCATTGGCGACCGGGGTAAAAAGCTATAACGGAGCCATTGGCGTTGATACTAACCAAGCGCCACAACGCACCTTAATGGAGCTTGCGCGCGACCACGGCTGGGCCACGGGCGCTGTGGCAACCGTGCAGGTCAATCACGCCACCCCAGCAAGTTTCTTTACCCACCACCCGTCGCGCGATTTGTACAACGACATTGCTGATTCGTATGCAACGCAAGTTGCTAATGGCGGTTGGCGTTTCGACGTACTACTGGGCGGCGGTTACGATTACTTTCACCGCGATGACAAAAATTGGTTACCTGAACTTGAGCAGCAAGGTTTACCGGTTGTTACTAGCTTGGACGATTTGGCCGAGCACACGCAAACACCAGTCATGGGCTTGTTTGCGCCAAAAGCTTTGCCATTTGCCATTGACGATAAACCTGGCCGTTTAGCCAACATGACCACCCATGCCTTGCGCCTATTAACCGAACAAAGCGCCACCAAGGGTAAGCCGTTTGCGCTGATGGTTGAAGGCAGCATGATTGATTGGTGCGGCCATGCCAACGATATTGCCTGTGCGGTGCATGAAATGGCTGACTTTGCCGCGGCGGTACAAGTTGTCCGTGACTACATCGCTGAGCACCCGAACACTTTGTTAGTGATTACCGCCGACCACTCAACGGGTGGCTTAACCCTTGGCCAAGGCGGTGAATACGCTTGGTATTCTGACAAAGTGAATGCCATTAGTCAGTCTATTGAAGGTATAGCGACCCATTTATTCGACGTGCCTCGCCAGCAATGGCGCGCGTACGTGGAAGACAAGCTGGCGTTTAGACTTACCAGCAAACAGTGGAAGCAATTAGGCGAAGTGAAACTAGATAAAGAGCTGCAAGGCCGCGACCGCTTGAAACCTATTCATCAGGTGCTGGTTCGCATTATTAGCGAGCACACGCGCACCGGCTGGACCACCGGTGGCCACACCGCCGTAGATGTGCCCGTCATGGCTTCCGGCCCAGGCGCAGAGGCGTTCAAAGGCTATATCGACAACACCGATATAGCCAAAGCGCTACTTAAACTCGTTCGTTAAGCGATTAGGCGTGCCAACCCAGTTCGTTGGCACGCTGTTGAGCTAACTGAGGTACGTCAGTTTTAACAAAATGATGATGCAGAATCTGCACCCCGAGCATGTGATTAATCACCGCATCAAGCTGTACTTTTTCGTCAATCGAAACCGCTTCTGATTCATGCCGTGCAAAGGTTGTTTGTACGGCCTCAAAATCAAGTAAACCAGCCTCTTCCACAGCTTCTTTTGACAAAAACTGCTCAGCAAGTTTCAGTACCGCCTGCCATTTTTTCGGATCGGTATGCGCCGGCGGCGCCATAAAGGCAAACTTCTCGCGCTTATACAGCGTCTCAGGCAATAAGCCCTTCATGGCCTCGCGCAGTACATATTTTTCTTTATTGCCCTTAATGCGCAAATGCGGCGGCACGGTAAACGCATATTCCGCTAAGTGATGGTCTAAAAATGCCGGGCGAGCTTCCATGGAGTTCGCCATGTCAACACGGTCACCACCCCAAGTTAAAATCTGCCCTTCTAGCATGGTTTTAATCCACACGTACTGGGCACGGTCCAATGGGTGGCGGCCTTTCAGCATCGTTTCGTCTAAGGTTTCGGCAATGGCTTTACCAGCGTCATAGTCCGTTAAGGTTTCACGGCGAGCTTCGGCAATCAACGGCAGCGCAATATCTCCGCACGACAACCACGGCTGCACACAGCTTGGGGTGAAGCCCATTTTGGCATTAAACGCTGGGCTGACAAACTCTTCGCGCGCTAACATGGCGCCTTTGAACAACTTATTGTTTTTCTCCAGCAGCTCTTGCCAAGCCTTGCGTTCGCTATCAGGTAAATGATCCAAACCATGCAAAAACATGTCTTTACGAAATGCTGGGTAGCCCGCAAACAGCTCATCTGAGCCTTCGCCTGTCAGCACGACTTTATAGCCGACTTGGTTAACCTGCTGGCTCATTAAATACTTCGCAACGCCCAGCGTATTGTAGATAGTCCGTTCGGTATGCCAGATGGTTTTCACAAAATGATCGTAGAGATCATCGGCATTGAGCCGCATAATGTGATGATCGGCACCGGTGGCTTCAGCCATTTCTTGGGCAATCGGCGTTTCATCATATTCATCCGAGTCAAAACCTATGGTGAAGGCTTTCACCGAGGTTTGCGTTGCGGCTGCCGAAAGCCCCAAAATAGCACAGGAATCAATACCACCCGACAAGTAACAACCAACTGGAACATCGGCGGTTAAGCGATGTTGTACGGCTTCTAGCAGGTGTTTACGTACCCCTTCGATGTACTGCGTTTCGTCCACGTCATCGCCGGGGTATTCGTGCGCTTGTGGAAAATTAACGTCCCAATATTTGTCTTCAGACAGGGTTAATTTGCCCTTCTGGCGTTGTATTTTTACCACATGCCCAGGCGCCACTTGTTTTACCCCGGCAAAAGCAGTAGAACCTGGCACCATTACTTGAATAAGTTGATGATACAAACCTTCCGATGAAAACTCGCGCTTCACGCTTGGGTGCGCAAATAACACTTTTAATTCTGAACCAAATACTACGCCGTCATCGGTTTCGACATAGTACAGCGGCTTAATGCCAAAGCGGTCACGCACCAAATACATGGCGTCGTCGGTTTGATCATAAAGCGCAAAAGCAAACTCACCACGCAGTTCGGTTAGCGTACGTTCTAGGCCAACGCGTTCAAACAAGTGCAGAACAATTTCCGAGTCACTTTTACTGTGAAAGCGTGCGCCTTGCGCGGTTAAGTCTGCACGAATGCGTTTAAAGTCATAAAACTCACCGTTGTGAGCTAGCAACAAATTGCCATTTTTGTTTAAAAATGGCTGGCGAGCTCGGTCTTCGTTTAAATCGATAATCGACAATCGCGCGTGGCTAAAACCTACGCCGGTGTTCGGCATAACATGATAGCCAAAACCGTCAGGGCCTCGGTGGTGCATAATGGCAGCCATGTTAACCAAGGTTTGCGCCTGTGGCGCTTGGCTGGCATCGCGATTAAAAATTCCTGCTATTCCACACATACTTCAAACTCCTCGGGTTATACCACGTCAATAACGCGCTCAGCACGTTCAACCATACACGTCAGCAATGCCATGCGTAAAAACACAGCGCCGCGTGCTTGGCTGAAGTACCAGTTGTGTGCGGTATGGTCTAAATCGGTCGATAATTCTTCGCCACGCGCCAGTGGGTGCAAAATAATGGCATCGTCTTTAAGCGGCGAGTTAGCGGTTAAATGGAACGCACTGCCATAGGTGTTGAAAGTGTCGCCTTCCCAGGATATCGCGTTAATGTAAACCACATCCAACTGCGGTAGCACGTCATCAAGATCGGTCGAGGTGCTAATGTTAATGCCCCGCGCTTCCAGTTCTTCACGCTGCCCCGCCCCAAATAAGTCTTTGGCGCTGGCTTCATCATGAATAATCACTAGCTCTTCCACGGCATGAGGAAACACCGACAAACATTTTAAGAAGCTGCGTACGGTGCGCATTTTATTCGGCACCCCAATAACGCCAATACGAATTTTGCTGTTATTGGCGGGGTCGATAAGCTCTGGGCGCCATTTGAAAATGGCATACATGTCTGACAGTGCCTGCGTTGGGTGTTCATCGACGCCGTTACCCGCATTAATAATGGGAATACGCAAGGCGTCCATCATTTCGTACAACGAACTTTCGTTATTGTCGCGCAGCACCACACAATCGCCGTAGTTATTAAACATTTCCGCCACATCGGCCAAACATTCACCTTTGGCAATGCCTGTGGTCGAACGGTCAGTAATCGACATAATGTCGCCGCCTAGGCGGTGCCAGGCACTCTCAAACGACAGTCGCGTGCGCGTGCTAGGTTCATAAAATGCGCTGATCAAAATTTTGTTTTGCAACGGTGAGCTAAAGCGCTTTGGATTACTCTCAATTTTAGCCGCCAAGCGAAACAGCTGCTTCATGGTGTCTTGATCAAATTGATCGCCCGACACAATGTGCTGATTGGCCAACTTAACTAAAAAATCACCGTCTTCCTGAATGACTCGCAACAGCGCTTTGGGGTGTGCATCGCCATACACATCAGGCCGTTCGCGTTCAAACGAAACGTCATTTACATTCATAATGGGTTACCAAAGTTGTTTAGAAATTAAATCTTTTAACCATAGCCCCAATAAAACTACTGGCGCTAAAGCCGTTAAAATTAAGCACACCGTGACCAACACACTAAAACCAGTTAAGCCGAGCATTACGCACGCTCCTGCATGTCTTGCCAATTAAATAAGGTGCGACTACGCCACAGGCCAACAGCACATATCAATGCTGAAACAACGCAGCTAACTAACGCCGCCACATAAAAGCCAATCGCAAAATAACTCACCAAGCCGGCGAAGGTGCCCGCCCCCATCGCTAGTGCCGCATAACCACCCGTTAAACGACGTTGGTACAGGCCAAACACAATCGGAAAAATGGTGCTGGCCACGAATGCCCCGGCAAAATTCAATAATGCGCCTAGGGTCGCAATTTGCGGTAAGCACAATAGCCATGTCAGTACGCCAAGGCCGGCAATACAATAGCGGTTCACCCGCAACAATTGCTGGTCGCTTGCTGCGGGGCGTAATTTCTTATGATAAAAATCACGCGTCACTAGGTCAGAGGTCGCCGCTAACAATGAATCAAGACTAGACGCTAATGCGGAAAACACCACGATAAACACCACGATGGCGCCGACTTTGCCCAGTACTTCGGCTGCCACCATAGGCCCGACCATGTCTGCCGTAGGCGGAAAAATACCTAACTGCGGCGCGGCAAGTGCAATAAAACCTGTGACAATGGGAATTGGCAGCCACAGCAGCCCCCCAAGCATAAAAGCCTTAAAGGCGACCTTACCTTTGAACGCCAGAGCCCGTGACCACCACACATTCGAATGAAAAATCTCACCCAAACCAAAGAAAATGTTATTGAATAAAAACATCACGGCAGCTGGAAACAGCAAATCAAGTAGCTGTGGGTGGTCTGTGCTGAGCTCTGTATGAATAGTCTCTAAGCTGACGGTGTCGATTAAAAACCACGCAATACCCACTACTCCAACAATAATAATCAGCGCTTGAATAAAGTCGGTGGCTATAACGGCACGTAAGCCGCCAAACAAGGTGTAGCCAACGCAAATAAGTAAAATTGCGCTCATGCCTATGTGGTAATCCAAGCCGCTAAGCGCTTGCAACAGAATACCGCCAGCCATGCCTAAGCTAACCAACCAGCCCATGGCATAGACCACAGAAATAACCATGAATACCCACCACGCAGCACGCCCGAATCGTAATCGAATAAAGTCACCCGAGGTGTAACCATGAGGCATTAAGTGTTTAATTCGCGCTGCCAGGGGGGCAAATAAAATGAGTCCTAAGGCGGCAAATGAATAGCCGACCATGCCCCAAACACCAAGCTGATAGGTTAATTGTGGGGCAACCAAGGTGGTGTTACTGGTTACCCACGTCGCCATAGCGGTGGCTGCAGCTAATGCAAAGCCGACATTGCGCCCAGCTAAGGCAAAGTCTTCGTGCGACTTGTTTTTGCGGCCCAAATACCAGCCAAAAGCTATCCACAGTACGCCAAATATGGCGACCAAGCTTAAGCCGAGCGTGCTGTCGAGGGCAAAATCAGTGGCCTTATTCATGGTTGGCACCTTTAGATTGCGATATCTTAGTGCGCGACGCGGTGCGATGATTGGCAATAATTAACACCACAAGCAAAATAAACACCGTTAAACCCGCAAAGAATAACCCTAGCGCCTGCCACAATGGGTAGTGATCCACTCGCACATGCACCACGTTACTAAGCACATCGCCCGCAGCATTACGCAAACGGAAATAATGATCGCCCGACGTGAAACCGGTTAAAGTAATTTGTTGAAAGTCAGCCACACCCTGCCCCAACCATGGGTACGAGCGACTGATATGAGAAAACTGAGCACTGGTGGCGTAATCAACCCACAACGGCTGCGCTGACGCTGATGATTGCGCTTGGGCGGTAAGCACAAAGTAGCCTTCACGACTCACTTCGGGGGCACTGAGTGCGTAAGGGGGTTCGGCCGTTGATGGCGACAAGGCAAACGCGGGTCGCGCAAACAGCGTGATGAGTAACAACAGCGAGATGTGAATAACGAACCTTGCGCGGTTTGGCACTATTCCTTCCTGTAGCCCTTTGTATCTAGGCTACCAAGTGAGGAAAATCATTGCAACTTAAGGTATGCTCACAGGCATTGCAGTATGGAAATCACTATGCGTCGATTATTTTTATGCACCATGGGGGCAAACATTGCGCCCCAGAAGAACTTTGCCAAAGCACGCGAGCGGCTGAAGACGCTTGGTCACGCGCACTACTCACGGGCTATTTATACCCGCCCTGTGGCCATGCAAAGCCAAGCGCAATTTTTAAACGCGCTGTTACTCATTGATACCCCGCTCACAGCACTTGAGCTGAAACAGCAATTTAATCAAATAGAAATTGATCTCGGTCGTGATCGTGACGACCCATTAAGCAGCCAAAAAGATCGGCCTATGGATATCGATATTTTAGGCGAAGCACAGTATGACGACAGTTGGCAGCAGGTGCCTGAGTATTTAACCGCGGTGATTAAAAGTTTGCGTCCGTTAGCAACAGAGCTCTCCCGCGACATGGAGTTTAGTCATGACTAACAACAAAACCGTTTTCATTACCGGTGCGGGTCGGCGTTTTGGCTTGGCTCTTGCGCATGCCCTATTAGACGATGGCTATAAGGTAATTGCCCACTACAACACCTCCAAAGATGGTATTGCTGAGCTTGAGCAACGCGGTGCGGTTGCGGTGCAAGCGAATCTGGCTGACCTGCAACAGGTTGCGCGGTTAATCACCGAGCTGAAACAACACACTCAGCAGCTTAATTTACTGGTGAACAACGCCTCGTGCTTTTTTGACAATGCTGTTGTTGACGACGACTTGGCTAACCTTAGCACGGTGTTAAACGTGCACATGGCGGCGCCATATCTGTTGATTCGCGACTTACAGCCATTATTAGCAGCTGCCAACGGCAGTGTGGTGAATATCACCGATATTTACGTCGACAGCCCCTCAACCAACTATGTGGCCTACTGCGCCGCGAAAGCTGGCTTAGCCAGTTTAACTTTAGCGTTTGCCAAAAAATTAGCCCCGGCGGTGCGGGTTAACGCTATCCAACCAGGGCCAATATTATTTTTGCCTGAGCACGACAGCGAGCACCGTCAAAAAGTACTCGCTGAAACGCCATTAAAGCTAGAAGGCGGCCTTGAACCGATGATTGCTACGGTGCGCTTTTTACGCGACAACCCGTTTGTCACCGGCGAGTCGATTAAAGTCGACGGTGGCCGCGCCCTGCTTATTTAAGCATTTGGCGTAACACGTAGTGCAGAATGCCGCCGCTACGGTAGTACTCCAGTTCGTTTCCAGTATCAATGCGGCATTTCACCTCAAACTCAGCCGTTGAACCGTCGGCTTTCTTGGCTTGAACTTTCAGCATTTGGCCTGGTTTCAGGTTGTCGTTAATGCCGACAATGCTAATTTGTTCGTCACCTTTTAAGCCGTGAGCTTGTACGCCTTCGCCATCCATAAACTGCAATGGCAACACACCCATGCCCACTAAGTTAGAACGGTGAATACGCTCGAAGCTTTCGGCAATAACCGCTTTCACGCCTAACAAGGTGGTGCCTTTGGCAGCCCAGTCACGGCTGGAGCCGGTACCGTACTCTTTACCAGCCAACACCACCAATGGCGTTTGTTCTTTCTGATACAACATAGCGGCGTCGTAAATCGACATTTCTTTGCCGCTTGGCACATGACGGGTGTAACCGCCTTCAACGCCATCGAGCATTTGGTTTTTAATGCGAATATTGGCAAAGGTACCGCGCATCATCACTTCGTGGTTACCACGACGCGAACCGTACGAGTTAAAGTCTTTCACCGCCACGCCATTTTCTTGCAAGTACTGACCCGCTGGCGAGTCAGGCTTAATAGAACCTGCTGGTGAAATATGGTCGGTGGTAATGGTGTCACCAAATACCGCTAACACACGTGCATCGTTAACATCACCAAGGCCTGCCAATGGTTTGTCGATGCCAATGAAATACGGCGGATTTTTCACGTAGGTTGAGTCATCGCTCCAGTTGTAGGTTTTACCCTCACCAATTGGAATAGAGCGCCACTCGTCATCACCTTTAAATACTTCACCATATTCGCGGCGGAACATGTCGCCGTCCACAAACTGTACCGCTTCAGCAATTTCACTGCTGCTTGGCCAAATGTCTTTTAAGTACACAGGGTTACCGTTTTGATCTTCGCCTAATGGGTCTTTGCTCAAATCAATACGGGTTGTACCGGCCAACGCATAGGCAACCACCAAGGGTGGCGACGCCAACCAGTTGGCTTTCACGTCTTGGTGAATACGGCCTTCAAAGTTGCGGTTACCGGAAAGCACCGACGACACCGTCAGATTCCCTTCGCGAATGGCGTCAGTAATTTCATCAGGTAACGGCCCTGAGTTACCAATACAGGTGGTACAGCCGTAACCAACAAGGTTAAAGCCCAATTTATCGAGGTATTGGGTAAATCCGGCTTTGGCTAAGTAGTCGGTCACAACCTTTGAACCCGGCGCCAGCGACGACTTCACCCAAGGTTTACGGTTTAAACCTTTTTCAATGGCTTTTTTCGCCACCAAACCTGCGGCCATAAGTACGCTTGGGTTCGAGGTGTTGGTACACGAAGTGATCGCTGCAATAACGACGTCACCGTGTGACAAACTGTAGTCTTTGCCTTTCACTTTCACTGCTTTGTCTTTTTCGGCACCCTGCCCGCTGCTTTCTAGCACCAAGTCAAAGGCTGCACCTAATTGCGGCATACCCACACGGTCTTGTGGACGTTTGGGCCCTGCCAACGATGCTTCTACAGTGCTTAAATCAAGTTCTAAACTGTCAGTAAATACTGGCTCATTGCCCGTTTCGCGCCACATGCCTTGCGCTTTCGCGTAAGCTTCTACCAGGTCAATGGTGTCTTGATCGCGGCCAGACAGTTCTAGGTAGCGCAAAGTTTCTTGGTCGACTGGGAAAAAGCCGCACGTTGCGCCATATTCAGGTGCCATATTACCAATGGTGGCACGGTCTGCTAATGGCAGGTTATCAAGGCCTGGGCCATAGAATTCGACAAATTTACCCACCACACCATGCTTACGCAGCATTTGGGTTACGGTTAGCACTAAATCCGTTGCGGTAACGCCTTCTGGTAACTTACCGGTCATGCGGAAACCAATCACTTCAGGAATCAGCATCGACACTGGCTGGCCAAGCATAGCCGCTTCAGCTTCAATACCGCCGACACCCCAGCCTAATACACCAAGGCCGTTAATCATGGTGGTGTGCGAATCGGTACCTACTAGGGTGTCCGGCATGACATAGGTTTTACCGTCTTGCTCTTTGGTCCAGGCTACTTTGGCGAGGTATTCAAGGTTTACTTGGTGGCAAATACCTGTGCCCGGCGGAACTACGCGGAAGTTTTCAAAGGCATTTTGCCCCCAACGCAAAAATTGGTAACGCTCAAAGTTACGTTCCATTTCTATGCGCACGTTTTCTTTAAAGGCTTCGGGCGTGGCAAATTTGTCGACCATAACCGAGTGGTCAATCACTAAATCAACCGCTGACAATGGGTTAATTTGATTCGGGTCTTGCCCAGCTTTAGCCACGGCGTCGCGCATGGCGGCTAAATCAACCACGGCTGGAACACCGGTGAAATCTTGCATGAGTACTCGCGCTGGGCGGTACTGAATTTCGCGGTCAGACTTTCGGTCTTTCAGCCAATGACCAATGGCTTCAATGTCTTCTTTGTTAACCGTGCTGCCGTCTTCATTACGCAGCAAGTTCTCCAACAGCACCTTCATTGACGTCGGCAATTTGCTTACGTCGCCAATGCTTTTCAGCTGCTCAGCAGCTTTCGGTAAGCTGTGATAATGAAAGGTTTTACCGTTTACTTCTAGCGTACTTAACGTATTCAAGCTGTCGTTGCTCGACATAGCCTAACTCCTTATCTAAACGATGCATCCTTTAAGCTTAGACACAAATTTGTGGTTCAGCCATAGCGCTTACTTATATTAAGTATTTAATCACTATGGGTATTTAGAAGACAAAGATCAACCGCCTAACACATTGATGCACGACAAGTATTCGCAACATGACTAACAATTGGTATAAGATGTCATTCTTATGTGTGACTTGAATAATAATAAACAAACTATGACCAAATCGTGATCAAACAATGACGCACCCAAAATTAGCTACTTTTGAAGCACTCGGCGACTATATTGACCTACTGCTTGACGCCATCTGTGTGGTGAACCCACACGGGGAGTTTATCTATGTCAGTACCGGTGCTGAACGGGTATTTGGCTATGCGCCGCACGAAATGACTGGCCGTTCAATGTACGAGTTTATGCATCCCGATGACCATGAACGCACTCGCCAAGCCACTGCCGAAATTATGCAGGGAGTGGTTAAGTTTGACTTCGAAAACCGCTATTTCCGCAAAAATGGCGAGGTTGCCACCATTCTTTGGTCAGCCCGCTATTCAGAAAAAGACGACTTGCGAGTGGCCGTTGCTCGAGATGTCACGAAACAACGCCAAGTAGAACAAGAACGCCAGCAACTTCTGGAAAAGCTTGAAAAGTTGGCGTTATTTGACCCGCTCACCGAGCTTCCTAACCGCAGCTATTTTTATCAACGCGCCACCCAAGCGCTAGAACATCATAGTGACATCGCCATTGTTTACATTGACCTGAACCATTTTAAAGAAATTAACGATGCCTATGGCCATGCCATTGGTGACCAAATATTGCATGCCACGGCACAACGCCTAAGTGCGTCTGTGCGCAGCCATGACACTGCTGCCCGTATTGGCGGTGACGAGTTTGTCGTGTTACTTGAGCGCATTCAGCAGCACAGCGACGCCGAGGCCATTGTACAAAAAATTCAGCGCGCGCTGTGCCAACCCATCCAAGTAGATGCGCTACCCAACGTTCGGTTTGATTTAGCTGCAAGTTTTGGTATTGCCTTATCAAAAGAACACGGCAACGACTTAGAAAAGCTTCTTCTGCAAGCCGATAACGCCATGTACAAAGCCAAACGCAACGCTTGAAGCGCACTGTTTAAGCCTTATAATAAACTCATCAGACCAGATAAGGAAACCCTATGAGTCAGGTGTTACACGATTTATTAGACTTATTAAAGCTAGAAACCATTGAACAGGGAATTTATCGCGGCCAAAGCCAAGACCTAGGCTTCGGCGCTGTATTCGGTGGCCAAGTGATTGGCCAGGCTTTATCGGCGGCCAAAGAAACCTTACCCGAAGACCGCAAAGTGCACTCGCTGCATACTTATTTTTTGCGTCCGGGCGACGCTCACAAGCCCATTGTTTACGATGTGGAAAACATTCGCGACGGCAAAAGCTTTTCAACCCGTCGCGTGCAAGCCATTCAGCATGGCAAGCCCATTTTCTACATGACTGCGTCATTTCAAATTGACAAGCCGGGTTTTGAGCACCAAGACACCATGCCTGAAGTACCGGGTCCAGAGGGCCTAGTGTCTGATATTGATATTTATCGTGAACACGCGGAATTAATACCAGAGGCCATTCGTAACAAGTTTATTTGCGAAAAGCCGATAGAAATGCGTTTCGTAACCGCTAACAACCCGTTTAAACCCGTGGTTGACGAACCGCGTCGCTATGTTTGGATTCGTGCGAACGGTGAGATGCCAGATGACCCACGCGTGCACAAGTATTTGCTGGCTTATGCGTCAGACTTTAATTTCTTACCCACCGCATTGCAGCCGCATGGGCACAGCTTTGCACAGCCTAATATCCAAATGGCGACCATTGACCATTCCATGTGGTTTCACAAAGATTTCCGCATGGACGACTGGTTGCTATACGCCATAGACAGCCCGGTAGCGACTGGTGCTCGGGGCTTGGTTCGTGGTCAGATATTTAGTCGCGACGGCACTTTGGTGGCCTCGACCATGCAAGAAGGTGTGATGCGTAAGCGCTAGGCGTTTCACCCTAGCGCTTAGCTGACTAGCTTGTTAACCAAGCGTAAAGAAGAAACCAGCAATGGCGGCACTCATCATATTGGCAAGGGTTGCCGCCAATAATGCTTTTAAGCCCAAGCGCGCAATGTCATGACGACGACTTGGCGCCATACCACCTAACCCACCAAGCAAAATAGCAATGGATGAGAAGTTAGCAAAACCACAAAGTACAAAAGTAATAATCACTTGGCTGTGCATGCTTAACTGATCTTTGTAGTTCACAAAGTCTAGGTAAGCGACGAACTCGTTAATTACCAACTTCTGGCCAATAAAACTACCAGCAAGCTGCGCTTCGTCCCAGCTGACGCCAAGCACATAAGCCACCGGTTGGAAGATGTAACCAAACAGTTGTTGCAGTGATAAGTCTGGGTAACCAAACCAGCCACCAACCCAACCGAACATGCCGTTAATCAGTGCAATCAGCGCCACAAACGCAATCAACATAGCACCGACATTAATGGCAAGTTGCACACCGCTTGACGCACCTGCTGCGGCGGCATCAATCACATTCACCGCGCGGTCTTCAACCTCAACATCGTCGGTTTTTGCGCCGTCGCCAGCACCGGCAATAATATTTTCTATATCTTCACGCGGCTTTTCCGTTTCGGGAATGATCATTTTAGCCATTAATAAGCCCGCTGGTGCGGCCATAAAACTAGCGGCAATAAGATATTTCAGCTCAACCCCAACGCCCGCATAGCCGGCCAATACAGAGCCTGACACTGACGCCATACCACCAACCATAACCGCAAATAACTCTGAGCGTGTCATGCTGGCAATAAATGGGCGTACCATCATCGGTGCCTCGGTTTGGCCAACAAATACGTTAGCGGCAGCCGACATCGACTCAGGTCGGCTACTGCCGATAATTTTCTGCAATGAACCACCCAACACGCGGATAATCCACTTCATGATACCTAAGTAATA
The DNA here is from genome assembly GCA_018222985.1 of Gammaproteobacteria bacterium. GTDB lineage: Bacteria > Pseudomonadota > Gammaproteobacteria > Enterobacterales > Alteromonadaceae > Pseudidiomarina. Next base: position 78,841 of record JAAEZG010000006.1, on the reverse strand, counting down.
CAGCACCGAAATTAAAGATGAGAAAAACACAATAACGCTAAGCACCTGAATGGCGAACACGAAGCCAAAATCGGCCGACGCTAAGCCGCCAAACATGAACTGAATACCGGCGTTGGTAAACGCAATCACTTTTGCGACGCCCGAGGCGACCGCATATAAAACGTCTTGCCCAAACGGCACATAAAGTACAAAGGCACCCAGTGCTAATTGAAATGCAAATGCCCCGCCTACGGTGCGCCAGCGAATCTGTTTACGGTTACTAGAAAATAAATAAGCAACCAATAAGATGATCGCGATTCCAAGAAAACTATTCATAAGTAAATGCCGTTTTTGTTATCGTTATTTATCGGATTATTCAGCCAGCAACTGGCGAATTTTTGATTTAATTAAATCGATGGCAATTTCATTGTGGCCACCACGGGTTACCACTAAATCAGCAAATTGCTTCGAAGGCAGAATAAACTCAAAAAAGGCGGGACGCACGGTTTCTTGATACTGCTCTGCTACTGACTGAATCGTACGGCCGCGTTCTTCCACATCTCGTGTCATACGACGCAGCAAACAAACATCCAGCGGCGTGTCCATAAACACTGAAATATCGAATATTTTACGCAGGTTAGGGTCGTTAAGCAGAAGAATTCCTTCAACCATGATGACCTTCCCTGGATTAATTTTAATAGTGTCTGGCAAGCGTGTATGGGTTTTATAACTATATTGCGGCATTTCAATCGCTTCGCCTTGACGAAGCTGCTCTAAATGCTGAACCAACAACTCATGCTCAAACGCAGACGGGTGGTCGTAGTTCGTCAACTGACGCTGCTCAAAACTCATATGACTTTGGTCACGGTAATAAGCATCTTCGGCCAATATAGCAATACCTTGCCCACCAAGCTCAGCCACGAGTTCTTGATAAACGGTTGATGCAAATAAACTTTTACCCGATGCAGATGCGCCTGCAATGGCGATGATGGTTGTTTTTCCCACGCTTAACTTCTTTCTTTTTGCCCGACAACAGCCGGGAATTATCGTCGATTAGGCGGCTAAATGGAAGCTTTGTAAAAGTTTGAACAATCTTGTTACATTTTTGCGGGGCGAATTTATAGGCTCTGTTGCCAAGGTTGGCTATGATAGCCCCACATAAATTAATTCATGTTAGGTATAAACAAGGAAACCGACTATGAAATTTCGTCATACGCTAACGGCGGTTGCTGTTGCTTCTGTATTACTGACCGGCTGCCAAGCTACCGCAAACAATGCGCCAGCTACCGAATCTTCAGCCGTTGTAGCCCAACAGTTCCCGAACGTTGCCATTAACTACGAAAGTTTCACCCTCGATAACGGCCTACGCGTTGTTGTCCATGAAGACCGTAAAGCGCCTATTGTTGCGGTAAACGTTTGGTACGCCGTTGGCTCGAAAGACGAAAAACAAGGGCAAACCGGTTTTGCGCACTTATTTGAGCACTTAATGTTTAACGGCACCGAAAACTACGATGACGAATATTTCGGCCCGTTTGAACGCGCTGGGGCGACCGACATGAACGGTACCACCAACAGTGACCGTACCAACTACTTCCAAAACGTACCAACCCCAGCGCTAGATATGGCGTTATGGATGGAATCTGACCGCATGGGCCACTTGCTAGGTGCAGTTACCCAAGCCAAGCTTGATGAGCAACGTGGCGTTGTACAAAACGAGAAGCGCCAAGGCGAAGCACAGCCTTATGGCCGCGTGTTTGGCTTCTTAGCTGAGCAAACCTTCCCTGAGGGGCACCCATACTCGTGGTCAACCATTGGCTCGATGGAAGACTTAAATGCTGCGTCTTTAGAAGACGTGCATCAGTGGTTTAACGATTATTACGGTGCTGCCAATGCTGTGGTTGTATTGGCTGGCGACATTGATGTCGCGACTGCGAAAGAAAAAATGCAGAAGTATTTTGGCCATATTGCTCCAGGCAAGCCGCTACAGAAATTAGAAAGCTGGGTTGCGAAAAGCACCGGTACTAAGCGCGCCACCATGGAAGACAACGTGCCTGCAGCACGAGTTTATAAGCTGTGGAATACTGCTGAAATGGGTACCGCCGACTCAACTTACTTGAATTTGCTAACCAGTATTTTAGCAAGCGGTAAAAATTCGCGTTTGTATCAGCGCCTTGTTCACGAAGAACAAATTGCCAGTATGGTTTCTGGCTTCCAGTACGAACGTACTCTTGCCGGCCAGTTTTTCGTGATTGCCGACGCCAAGCCAGGCGTTGAGCTTGAACAAATTGAAGCCATCATTGACGAAGAGCTTGCGAAAATTATTGCCGAAGGCCCAACTACTGAAGAGCTAGCGCGCGTGAAATTCTCTGGTGTTGCCGACTTTGTTCGTGGTGCAGAGCGTATTGGTGGCTTTGGTGGTAAGTCAGACTTGCTAGCCGCTGGTGAGGTTTACCATGGCGACCCGGGCTTCTATAAAGCTGAGTTTGAACAACTAAAAAGCGCTACTCCTGCCGACATTCAAGCCGCCGCAAAACGCTGGTTAAGCGATGGTGCTTTTGTGTTGAACGTTGTACCGCAGCCGCGTTTCCAACCTGCAGCAGCACAAGCCGATCGTTCTAAACTGCCTGAAGTTGGCGAGTTGCCGCAGCTTGATCTGCCAGAGCTAACCACCTTTACCCTATCCAACGGCCTTGAAGTTGCTTTAGCTGAGCGCCATGACGTACCTACGGTACAAATGAACTTAAGCTTTGATAGCGGCTACGCATCAGATTTCGGTGGTAAAGTGGGTACTGCGAGTTTTGCCATGAGCATGCTGCGTGAAGGCACTGCACAGCGCTCTTCACAAGACATCGCTCGTGAATTAGAAATGCTAGGCACCAACTTATACACCAACGCAGGTATCGACAGCTCGACAGTGTCAATGGACAGCTTAGTTTCAAATCTTGAGCCGAGCTTAACGATTTTTGCTGACGTAATACAAAACGCGACCTTTGCCGAAGATGAAATTGAGCGCAAGCGCGGTAACTGGCTAGAAAACATTAAGAAAGAAAAAGCCTCACCAACCAGCCAGGCAATTCGTATTCTGCCAGGTTTAATTTTTGGTGATAACCATGCTTATGGTGTGCCGTTAACCGGCTCGGGTACTGAAGCTTCAATCACGTCATTAACTCGTGATGACTTAATTAGCTACCGTAATACATGGTTGCGCCCTGACAATGCACGCTTAGTTATTGTGGGTGCCACAACAGAAGCTGAAATTAAGCCTCTGTTAGAAGCGGCCCTCAGTAACTGGCAGGCTCCAGCGACAGCGAAGCCAACCAAGCAGTTCACCGATGTTGCTATGCAGCCAAAGCAGCGCGTGTACATTATTGACCAACCCGGCGCACCACAGTCGACTATTTTAGCGGGGCATTTGGCACCATCTGAGCGCGTTGATAACGCTGAAGCATTAGACGTGACCAATACCATTTTGGGCGGTAGCTTCACTAGCCGTATCAACATGAACCTGCGTGAAGACAAAGGTTGGTCTTACGGTGCCCGCACTATTTGGTCTAGCTACAATGAAGCAGGCATGTTCATTACCATGGCACCGGTACAAACGGATAAAACCAAAGAGTCGATTCAAGAAATCGTAAAAGAATTGACTCAGTACCAAACCAAGAAGCCAGCAACCGCTGTCGAGCTTGAAAAAGTGCAAATGAACAAAACTGCGAAACTACCAGGCGCATACGAAACCAAAGGCGCGTTGTTAAGTGCCATAGTGGGTACGTTAGATAAAGGTAAAGATATGGCATGGTTAGAGAACTATGCCGAGCGTGTAACGTCTATTACCTTAGATGACGTGAAAGCTAACGCCAATACGCTAATTAACCCAGAGTCACTGACTTGGGTCATTATTGGCGATGCAGCAAAAATCACTGACGACGTTCGTAGCTTGAACTTAGGTGAAGTGACCATGCTTGATAGCGATGGTAACCCGCTGTAACACGCGTTCCACCAATGTAGTATTCTGCACCTCTTGCCGCTCTGCTAGCCTTGCTACAGAGCGGCTTTTTTATGAGACTTTTTTAATTTTCCGCCGTAAGGGTTAAACTACCCTTCTCATACATGAAAGCAAAAGGACGTAACCATGGACATGATCAAAACGCGCGCTGCAGTAGCATGGGCACCTGGCGAGCCATTATCCATTGAAGAAGTGGACTTAATGCCGCCGCAAAAAGGTGAAGTGTTAGTGCGTATTGTTGCCACCGGCGTTTGCCATACCGACGCATATACCTTGTCAGGTGCAGACCCTGAAGGTGTATTCCCAGCTATTTTAGGGCATGAAGGCGGCGGCATTGTTGAAGCCGTTGGTGAAGGCGTCACTTCTGTTGAAGTTGGCGATCACGTTATTCCTTTGTACACCCCCGAATGCGGTGAATGTAAGTTTTGTAAATCGGGCAAAACCAACCTGTGCCAAGCTATTCGCAGCACCCAAGGTCAAGGTTTAATGCCTGACGGCACCACGCGCTTTTCAAAAAACGGCAAGCCTATTTACCACTACATGGGCACCTCGACTTTCTCTGAATACACAGTCGTCCCCGAAATTGCGTTAGCCAAAGTCAGCAAAGAAGCGCCTTTAGAAGAAGTGTGTTTATTAGGTTGCGGCGTCACCACCGGTATGGGTGCGGTTATGAACACTGCCAAAGTGCAGCCGGGTGATACTGTGGCGGTATTTGGCTTAGGCGGCATTGGCTTGTCAGTGATTATTGGCGCCGTGATGGCCAAGGCTAGCCGCATTATTGCCATTGATATTAACGAATCAAAATTTGATATCGCCAAAAAATTGGGTGCCACCGACTGTATTAATCCGAATGACTACGATAAGCCGATTCAAGAAGTCATTGTCGAGATGACCGACGGTGGCGTTGATTTCTCGTTTGAATGTATTGGTAACGTGAAAGTGATGCGCTCTGCCCTTGAGTGTTGCCACAAAGGCTGGGGCGAGTCAGTCATTATTGGGGTTGCCGGTGCCGGCGAAGAAATCTCTACCCGCCCATTCCAGCTCGTTACAGGCCGTGTGTGGCGTGGCAGCGCTTTTGGCGGCGTGAAAGGTCGCAGCCAATTACCTGACTACGTGCAGCGTTATCTTGATGGTGAGTTTGAGCTGAGCACCTTCATTACCCACACCATGGGGCTGGACGACATCAACAAAGCTTTTGATTTAATGCACGAAGGTAAATCGATTCGCTCGGTGATTCATTATGATAAATAAACTTAGCGAAACCAAAGCCTTTGGCGGGCGCCAAATTCGCTTTGAACATGAATCAAACACACTAAACTGCACCATGCAGTTTAGTGTGTTCTTGCCGCCACAAGCAGCCACTGACAAAGTACCGGCACTGTATTGGCTATCTGGGTTAACCTGTACCGATGAAAACTTCAGTAGCAAAGCTGGTGCGCAGCGTGTGGCTGCCGAGTTAGGTATTGCGCTGATTATTCCTGACACCAGCCCGCGTGGCGATGGCGTGCCCGATGACAGCGACGGCGCTTATGACTTTGGCCTAGGCGCAGGTTTTTACGTGAATGCCACCCAACAGCCGTGGGCGAAGCACTACCACATGTATGACTACATTGTGCAAGAGCTGCCACAACTTGTTGAGCAAACCTTACCGCTGAACAATGTACGCAGCATTAGCGGCCACTCAATGGGCGGTCACGGCGCGTTAGTTATGGCCTTACGCAATGAAGGCATGTACCGCTGCGTGTCGGCGTTTGCGCCAATTTGCCACCCCACCCAATGCCCTTGGGGGCACAAAGCATTCAGTGGCTATTTAGGCGATGACCGCGAGGCCTGGCAAGCCTATGACGCCACCGAATTGCTATTGAAGCACCGCGCTGCGCCCCCCATGTTGATATCGCAAGGTGAGGCCGATAACTTTTTGGCAGAGCAGCTGCGCCCTGATGACTTGGCACAAGCCATTGCACAAACCGGCATTCAAGCCACACTTGAACGCCATGACGGTTACGACCATAGCTATTATTTTATTGCGAGCTTTATTGAACAGCACTTACGCTTTCATGCGAAATACTTAAAATAAATGTGGTTAAATTTTCTGCTCCTTGCTAATGTAAATTTTACCTAAACGGTAAAACAACACGACAAGGAGCAGTATATGTCGCCGCGTCGCACAGCCGCAGCCATTGCGTTTCTCTATTTATTTCTTGGCTATATCTGGATTAGCTTTTCAGATCGTTTTGTTTTTACTCTCGCCGCAGAGTCTGCTTACTTAACCCAACTGCAAACCTACAAAGGCTGGGCCTACGTTACCGTTACCGCTTTTCTGCTCTATATTCTTGCCCATCGGGCACTACAACGTGAACGCAACCTTTCTGAACGCGACGGCTTAACGCTGTTACTAAATCGGCACATGTTTGAGCGCGAGCTTGACAGCGAACTCGCCTATGCCAAAAACAAAGATCACAACCTCACCGTGATCATTCTTAACATAGACGGCTTCAAACAAATTAATAGCCACGTGAACCTTGAAGCTGGCGACCGCTTTTTGGTGCAAGTTGCCGATATCATGCGTGACGCTTGTCATCAGCAGGCACTATTGGCCCGTTTTGGGGGCGATGAATTTGCCATTGCCCTGCCCGACTCGCGCTGGCCTGACGCAGTTGTACCGCTTATTCAACAAATTCAGCGGCGCATTCAACATTTGCACGTAGCTGAGGCGCCACGCCTGAATTTTTCAAGTAGCGCCGGCATTTCGTTGTACCCGCGCGACGGCACCACAGCAAATACTCTCATTGATGCTGCGACATTGGCTTTAGACGAAGCTAAGAACACTGATCGGGGCTCTTATAAATTATTTAATGCTGAGTTAAGTCAAATTGTTTCGTCTCGCGCACAGCTGCTGCTTGACCTGAAAGAAGCCGTTGAGCAAAAACAATTAACTGTGGTTTATCAACCGCAGTTTTGCGTGCAGAAAAACATCATGACCGGGGTGGAAGTATTAGTGCGTTGGCACCACCCGAAAAAAGGCATGATACCGCCTTCTGATTTTATTCCATTGGCAGAAGAGAGTGGATTAATTTGTGCCATTACTGACTTTGTTATGCGTCAAGCTATACACGAATTAACAGCCCATGAATTGCTCTATCGCGACATAAAACGGGTGTCGTTTAACGTGTCTGCCGCTGACTTTAATCAAACCGAAAGTTGCGAGCGCTTTATTGCGAACTTGTCGTCATTACCGGGCGATTGGTCTGTGATTGAGCTAGAACTAACAGAAAGCGCTGCGCTATTAAACTTAGAGGGCATTAAAAATGTGCTAGACGTACTGCGCCAGAGAGGGGTGCAAGTTTCGTTGGATGATTTTGGAACGGGTTACTCTTCGCTGAACACACTGCGGTTGCTGCCTATTCAAGAAGTAAAAATAGACCAAAGCTTTGTCAAAGACATTATTAAAAACAAACAAGATGCCAAGCTTGTGCGCACCATATTGGCCATGGCGCAGGCGCTTCACTTACGTGTCGTCGCTGAGGGTGTTGAAACACATGCGCAAGCTAATTACCTCATGAACGCAGGCTGCGAAGAGTTTCAAGGCTATTTGTATGCACGCCCGATGCCGCTTGAGCATCTAATCACCTTTATTCGGAATCTGAAGCAGCAACGCGTGCAATCTTAATCTGATTCTTACCTTGCTGTTTTGCCTCGTACATGGCGGCATCGGCGGCACGTAAAATACTCGCCACATCATAATTCATGCTCGCATCGCCACAGTGGCAAACGCCCATTGACAACGTCACTGGCCAGTTATGGTCGGCAAGCTCGTGCATTAAACGCTCTCGCACCCGCTCAAGCACATGCAAGGCATCTTCAAGAGTTGCGCCTGGGTGAATGGTAGCAAACTCATCACCACCAACACGTGCCACGAGGTCTGAACCACGGCAGCCGTTTTTAACCACGGAAGCCACGTGTTGAAGAACCTTATCGCCAACTTCATGGCCTTGAGTGTCATTAATGTGCTTAAAATCATCTAAATCGATAAAGCACACGGCGAATTGCCAGCCATGGTCACGTAGTTCAAGAATATCGGTTTCAAGCTCCTCAACAAACGAACGGCGGTTCGCAAGACCAGTTAAATGGTCGGTTAACGCTAGTGCTCGCTCGTGTTCAAGTTCTCGCCGAATTTTGTCTTCAGTGAGCTTAAGAGAAGTCGTATCACGTACAAAGGCAATGGCATATGGGCCATCGTCAAATTGCACATGACTCAGCATGATTTCTACATAAATAGTGCTGCCATCTTTGCGCTGGCCGACAAATTTGAAGCCTTTGCCCATGGGCCGATTTTCACCACGCGCAAAAAATGATTCGACGTGATTTTGGTGAATGCTTCGCACCGCTTCGGGTAACAACATATCGAGGTTCTGGCCAAGCAGTTCACGTTTTTTGTCGTAGCCAAACATGTCAACCAGCATGCGGTTCACCAAAACAAATTCACTGTTTCGGTTAACCACCATGGCAGCATCAGGAATAACTTCAATTAATTCAGCAAGAGTGCGGTTTGTATTCATGCGTTCCGTTTTTGTTTGTACATTTTATGATCAGCACTGTGTATTAACACATCGAGGGTTTTACCATCAGCCGGAAAGCTGGCATGCCCTAAACTGGCCGATACTTCAATCAACTGTGACTTATAACGCACCGGCTCGCGTATTGCTTGCGCAAGTTTATCACATTGCTCGGCAATAATTTTTGGATTATCAACGCCCATTAGCACCACCAAGAATTCGTCGCCACCGATACGGGCCACTATATCGGACGTACGGGTATTGACCAGCATTCGATGCGCTAACGATTTTAGTACGATGTCACCTGCCTGATGACCAAATTGATCATTAATTTGTTTAAAGCGATCAATATCAAGCACCACCACCGTGAACGGGGTTGGGTGTCGCCCGTAAATGTTCACTAAGGTATTCAGTTGCTCCATGACTTTACGCCGGTTCGCAACGTTAGTTAACGGGTCGACCATGGCTTCACCGTAAGAAGCTCGATACCACACAAACAATGTAAAGAGCATAATATACAAAGCCAATACGTAGGGATATCCAATGAGCCGCACCCGTTGCCGTTGCCAGAACGACAATACTTGATTGGCGTCAGCTGCCAAGGCTAACAACCAATAGCCATTGGGGAAGCGCACACGCTCAGTAAGGTTGGCATTCGTGAAGGTATCAGCCGAGCCCATAAAAATATCACCTTGCGCACCAAGACCATCGCGCCCCCGCATGGCAATATCATAACGCGCCGCCATATCGTTTAGTCCGGCAGTTTCAAAAAGTTCTTCAATATCAATAACGACAGCAACAACGCCCCAATACTCTTGTAATTGGTCGGAATGAGTAAAGATAGGAATTCGGTAAATAAGGCCCTGCCCCCCTTGAATAAGGTTTACCGGGCCAGCCAAGATAGTCTTCTGCGTTTCTTGCGCGCGCCGCACTGCGTCTCGTTGCTCTGGAATAGAGTCATAATCAAAGCCAATGATCGCTTCATTGCTTTTTAGTGGGTAAACAAACTCAATGATGTTATTGGGAGCAACCGCAAGATTACGAATAAACCGTGATTGATCAACAAGATCTTTTGCCAAGCGACGCCACTCTTCAGGTGAGCTATTTGGATGAGACGTTAAATAACTCGCAAGGCCCCAGGCACTATAAATCGCTAAATTTATTTCTGACTCAATATCGGCGCGCAACTTGGTGAATTCTGACTGGGTTTCACTTAAATACTGAGCCTTGGCTCGCTCTTTGTTTAGGGTGTGAAAGTACTCAACTGAAACTAAAGCCAACGCCAACGAGCTGAACACAGCAACAATAAAAGCAATCCGTTTGGGTCGCGTCACAAACACAGTGGCTCCAATAACAATGTAAACTCTTTAAACATAATGCAACTGGTGTAATTAGCAACTGAATTTATGTATCAATTTGCATAATTATTGCGCGAAACTAGCCACTCAATTGATCTAGCTATAAACTGAACTAAATCATTCTAAGGTCAAGCCAAGGGTTACAATGTCGAAGTACAGGTTCATTAAAATTCAACTTGTTATCTATTTAGCCATAGCTCTATCTGGATGTGCCACCTATGGCGTTATTGATAACCACTCACAGGTGGCTGATGCGTCACCACAAAATTATTCGTTGGCCAACTATGCTGCAGAACATAATCGCTCTGACGACATTACCTTAGTGCTGGCTTTTTCTGGTGGTGGCAGCCGCGCAGCAGCTCTGTCTTATGGCGTGCTTGAAGGGCTTCGCGATACTCAGGTAACTATTGAGGGTAAAACCGTTAGCTTACTTGATGAAGTGGACATGATTACTTCAGTGTCAGGCGGGAGTTTCACCGCTGCTTACTTTGGTTTGCACGGCAATAAAATATTTGACGACTTTGAAGATGACTTTCTACGCCGCGATTACGTGTCAGAATGGATTTACGGTATTGCTAGCCCTGTATTGTGGTTTTCTAATCGTGGCCGCACCGATATTGCTACCCGCATATACGAAGAGCGGTTATTCAAAGGCGCAACCTTTGCAGATTTGAACAAACGTAACGGCCCGCTAATTTTAATAAACGCGTCTGACTTAGGTGGCGGAATACGGTTTTCATTTGTGCAAGAATATTTCGATTTACTCTGCTCAAATATTGCTAGCTACCCTATTTCTCGCGCGGTAACAGCTTCTTCAGCAGTCCCCGTTATGCTCAACCCGGTGGTATTGAAAAACCACAAAGGCTGTTTTAATGCCGCGCAGAATTACCTTGAAGAGTTAAATGAAGAGCAAATTGCGGAAGCCAAACTATCGCCACACCTATTGGAAACCGTGGCGTCGTTGCGCAGTTATAAAAATAGAGACGAGCGCCAATACATTCATTTGGTTGACGGCGGTATTACCGACAACCTGGGGTTAATGGCATTTTACGAGCTCGTGGAAATTGGCGGTGGCATTACCAACTTTATGAAGCGTATAGGTAGTAAACCTTCAAAGCGCTTGGTCATTGTGTCGGTTAATGCATCGACCAAACCACGTTACAATATTGAACACACCAATGAAATTCCTGATATTGAACCAACGATTAGCGCCGTAACAGACACACAGCTACACCGATACAATGCAGCAACAATTAGTTTAATTCGCCGTAGCATGGCCCGTTGGTCTGACGAACTCTCGTCGTTTTGGGAACCGATTGATCCTTATTTTGTGGAAATAAGCTTTGAAGGAATTCAACAGCAGCAACGTCGAAGTTTCTTTAATCAAATTCCGACTAGCTTGTCATTAAATCAAGAACAAGCTGACGCGTTAATTGAAGCAGGCGTTGAGTTACTTGATGAAAACTCAGAGTTTCAACGCCTGCTTAACAGCATGAATAACGAGTAAGTAATTATTGATTACTTAAACGTTTACCGAATGAAATAGCATAGGCTGCTGATCGAATTGGCAGCACGGGGTCGTCACTTGGGCGAATACCACGCGCAACGCGCACTGGGTCGAAGTTGATCGGCGTACAGGCCTCACCGCCGGCGCTGGTCACCGTAATAGTACCCACGTTAACTTGCTCACGCTCAGCGGGCCATTGAGCCGAGGGGTCATTGGTTGGGTCATCAGCGGCGCCAATGGTCCAATGCCAATCGAAGGTCACGGCGCCATCGCTTTTTACCCGCTCAAGTAAACGTTCAGCCAAAAAGCTTTGTGGCCCCGACTCAACCTGCTCTTTGGTTAAGTTTTTCTCGCCTGCTTGAGGCACGAGTTGCCAACGGAATTTCTGAGCATCGCCTTGGGTATTGGCCCAAAAAGCATGAATGCCATAGTAGGTTGCCGACGTATACTCGGCAGACGCGGTACGGCCACGATTCCATTCAATAGCCGGTTGCATAGATGGGTGCGCCGCCATGAATTTTTGCACGTCCTCACGGGTTGCTTCGCCACGCATCATTTTTAGGTTCCACTGCAACAGGCCTAAAAAGTGGTTCGGGGTGGCGCCTGAAAATACCGGAGAGGTAATACCGGCAATGGTATGTGATTGATTGTTCGGCAACTCAAACTGAATACCCACGCCGCGCGCTCCGCGCCGCTCATCGGCATTTGGGTTGCCGCCGCCCATCGAAAATCGCAGGGTTAATGGCGCATTATCTACTTGAAATAACGGGCTGCTGAAGCGCTGTTTCGCTGCCGCCGATGGGGTAAACTCTCCCACCGCACAAACGCCACGTGCGTGCGCCTTGCGAATACCAGGGTGCTCGCCGTTAATCTCTTTAAAAATGGCAATGAAATCTTGCGCGGTGGCGCTTGCTGGCAAGGCATAGCGTGCTTCGTCATCGGCTTTAGAGTGATTATGTGCGACAACCGCTGTAGGCAGCGCGAATATAACCGCCAATGTCAGTGACTTGAAAGCCACTGGCGATAATGCATGTTGGAAACGTTTCATCGGGCATTCCTTTCACTTAAATGAAGTATTTAAATAAGATTAGAATTAGTCCCTAACTTACGCCAACAAGTTCGCAATTGATCAATGAGAACCCGATTTTTGCTCTGCTTCTGCCTCAGCGGCTTTTCTAATAAAGAAGATGGCATAAAAAACGCACAAGCCGATAACGATTGCGAGGCCAGTAAATGAAAAGAAAATAACCGGGTCAGTAAAAAACTCGCGCCAGAGACTCATAACCTTACTCCTTATGTGGTTTATGAGTTTATGGTAGTCGAGCCACTAAAAATTATATTGACGCGCATCAATTTTCCGCACACAACGATTAACGTCGCTGCGCTTTCAGCAAAAAATTTCGCGGTGTTTGTTGGTAATCGCAAAACTCAACAATAGTCACGTTATAACCTAGCTCTTCTAGCCAAGCTGCACGGTCAAGTACCAATAAGCACTCTAGCGGGCGCCGAAATACATGGCGTAACAATTCTAACCGCGCCACCCATTGCATGCGCTGTTGCCCTTCGGCTAAATACCGCGGCCAGTCGCACTGTGCTGGCAACTCAAGCTGGTGTTGTTGTGCCGCCCACTGCGCAAAGTCTGCAAAGGCGCCAGCAAACCACTTTTTGTTGACCGAATTTAGCGGTTTGTAGTGCGTATCGCCGGTGAGTGATTCACGCAGACATTGGTACGCAAGCCGCCAATGAACCTCGGTTTGGCGTAGCTTCGCCACCCGCTGCCCCGCTGTTACTTGTGCTTGTACTGCCAGCTTGAGGTCATGCGCACTGAAAGTGAGCTGGTGCTGATGCAGTTGCTGCGTTGCCGCGCTGGATAACCCTTGATACGGCACTTCTTTGGTTAAGTGGTAACAACAAGGCGCAATATAAATTTGCTGGCAGTGTGCCGCGGCAGCTTGTGTCATTAAACTATGATGCAGATCGCCACAGGCATGCAGTGCCAATGCTTGTGAGGCTTGGTTCAATTCTGGCGCTAAACGTTGTGTATCGGTGATGACATTGGCATGCACAAAGCGCTGAGCAAGTTGCAGGTTTTCAGCCAAGGCCTGCCCCGCTTGGCATAGCTGCGCTTGCCATTCCACACTAATCACCGGTTGGGCACGGGTAAATGCCAACAACCGCCCCAAGTGGCCTTTGCCGGCACACCATTCTATGGCAGAGCCAGAAACAATTGGAATTTGCCCTAAAAACGCACGAATTTGTGCCAATTTGCGCCCGCCAATACCGTTACTCAGCCAAAACGGTGGTTCTTCCAGCATCGAAGGGCTTAGTTGAGCATTGGATGTGATGGGCGGCAGCGCAATAACATCGTTAAACCAAGGCGCAAAAAACGCATTTAATGCGTCAATATTGGCATCAAGATGCTCGACGTCATCATCACTGAGGTGTTCAAGTGCGTGGCGCAGCTCGCTTGGGGCCAATGCAAACAAAGGGTCGGCATTTTCTGGCGAATCACACACGACCGAAAACGCAACGAATTGCCAGTATTCTCGAAATGCAGCGAGCGTTTCAACATAGCGCTTCAGAGTATCAGCAATGGCCATAAACAGGCTTATTCGGCGGGAATGTATAAGCGCAACGTCGTGATTTTGCCACCCACAATCTGCACCACAAATAAGTCGCCATAGTCTTGCTCTGACAGCTCCGGGGCATTCCCCCCAGCCGCTCGCACTATGTCCGGCACTGTATTGCTGTGACCAATGATGAGAGACGTTTGCCCGAGCCCGCGTACAGCTTCAATTAAGCCGACGCTATCGCCAGCGGCGTAAGTGCTTAACGTTTGACTCAGTTGTTTTGCCAATGGCGCAGCGGTTTGCTGAGTGCGCTGATACTTGGTGGCGTAAATGCGTTCAATAGTGGCTTTACTCAGTACTTTCGCCAAATTTGTGGCGCGCTGCTGGCCTTTTTCAGATAGTTCAGGATCTGGCTTATTCGCAACTTTTTCGGCGTGACGGAACACGTAAATGGTTTGGCTTTTGTTGCTAGTTTGGGCCTCGCCCTCAGCTTGCGTTTGGTCAGTTGCTGCATGTGCCATGCCATATACCCCTAGAGAAAAAATTATACAAACGATAATACGAAACAGTGCATTGACCATTTAATCCGACGCCTTCTTCTCAAGCTGCATAGCAACCACCGCCAACACGGTAAAAAGCTCATCGTCATGGCTGTCGGTCAACACTTCAACATTGTGCGTGTCGCGAATAGATAACAATTTTTCGGAAGCTTTCGCCAACAGTTGATTATTGCGCGTAATGGTAAAGGCTAAATCCAGCAAATTACCTTTAAAAACTGCACCTTCATAGGGACCACCGGTCACCCAATACTCACGCTTCAAGCTAAAGAACTTGCGTTGCAGTGTCATCGGCCCAAGCTGGCCCGAAACCACAAAAGTCGGTCGTATAGCCAACCGTTTATGATGAATTTGCATTAGCTCTTGGTCATTGTGGTCGTAAATACGCCAACGCCGTTTAAATAAAGCAAACTCACCTTTAGCGTAGTACGCCAACTGCTCAGATGAACTGTCAGTAATATCAATACGCCCCAACAATGAAACAATGCGTGTGGCAAATGTAAGCGTGCGAGCCATAAGAGGTTCCTAATTTTGATTATTCTTATTGTTATGGTTGCTAGAGCATGCCACAGCTTTTGCTATTTTTGAATGGCTTTAAAATGTAGGCGCTTTAAAGCGACAAGCCCCAGTGCTTTGCCGTGCGTTTTACCGCATCAACATTTTCTGAAGCTAAAATACGAATCGGTGTTTGCTCAAAACGCTGGGGTAAATCGAGGTTTTGTTGTAGCCACGCCACCATAGCTTCACCCGAATGAATGGTCGCAACGCCACCAAAATACTGCGAAATTTGCTCAGCAATTAATGGAAAGTGCGTACACCCCAACAACACCACATCGGGTTTGGTTAACGGGCTGAAATAATGACGCATGGTTTCTTGCAATATCGGCCCTTCAAACAGCGCTTCTTCGACAATGGGCACAAATAACGGCGTGGCTATGGCGTCAATATGCCCCACACCAAGGGCTTCAATGCGCTTTTGGTAAGCCCCTGAGCTGATGGTGGAGCGCGTGGCAATAATGAGCACCCGCGTATTATCACTGACAGTTCCGAGCTGCTGCAGCGCCATAACGCCAGGCTCTAGCACTCCATACACAGGCTTGTTCGAGAATTGCTGCATAGCTTCTAGCGCCGTCACACTCACGGTGTTACAGGCCACCACCACACAGTCCACATCGGCACCGCTAAAAAACTCAACCGCTTCAAGCGCATAACGCGTTACAGTGGCTTTATCTTTATTACCATATGGCACCCGAGCGGTATCACCAAAATAGGTAATTTCGCTAAACAGCCCACTTTGCTGCAACGACTTGGCCACGGTTAAACCGCCTACCCCACTGTCAAACACGCCTACTTTCATGGTTTTCTCATTATTCATTTATACAAAAGTACTTGGTACAACGCTTGTTGAACACTTTGGTTTTGCCGCAAAAAAGCCATTACAAAACAGGTTTGGCTTGCTTCATCAAGGCGAAAGATTATCTTGTAATTGTCATGATATATCGCCCGATAATCAATAACACCCAAGGCTTCTAACTCGTGCAACACACTAAATTGCAATGGGTTGCCTGATAATTTCTGCAAAGCTAAGTCAAGTAACGAGGATGCTAAAGCTGTTGCACGATCATAGCCAATGTATTCAATCATGTACCGTGAAAGCTGTGTGAGCGTTTGAAAACCGCTGTCGGTTAGTCGCACCTTATATTCCATCACCCATTAGCTCCATTAACCTGTCATTCTTTAACGTAAGGCATCAAGTTTCTCGAGGGCCTCATCAATGGACATGGTATGTCCCTGACGAATATCGCGCTCTGACAAGTTAAGCAATTTCAATAACGCTAGCGCCTCTTGCTGCGCTTGGTAATGGTCATAATTTTGGACGACAAAAGCCGGTTTGCCTTTTTTGGTGATCACTAACTCCTCTTGCAGCTCAAGCGTGTTGGCGTTTTCTTTCAAGTAGGTAATTGTTTCGGTTTTCATGAAACACCTTTTAAGGGCTTTAAAAAGACTGCTTCATAATAGTGTAGGCGTACAACAAATGCGAATTAATTTGCGCATTATTTGCTCTGCTAGCGCCTTGGCGAGCAGAAATGTGCGCCACAGTCTAGCTGCTTTGGCGTTTCACGAACTGCGATTTCAACATCATGTCGCCGGCGCCATCTACTTTGCAATCAATGTCATGGTCGCCGTCGGCAAAGCGCTTAATTGTTGCCTTGGTACCCACTTTCAACACCAACGACGAACCTTTTACTTTCAAATCTTTAATTAACGTCACCTTGTCGCCTTCAGCTAACGGCGTGCCATTGGCGTCTTTCACCTGAACAGCGATTTCTTCCGCCACTTCGTTCGGGTTCCACTCATGAGCGCACTCAGGGCAAATCAACAACGCTTGGTCTTCATAAACATAGCTTGAATTACATTTTGGACAATTTGGTAGGCTCATCGTTTTACTTCTTTTAATTGGGCTGATAATAGTGGCTTGATCATAGCGCTTCTTGTACCTAAAAAGAAATGGATATCAAAGGATAGTGTTACTAGCACAAAACTATTAGAGTAAAACACTGACTTGTTAACGCGAATGCTTTGAAAAATACATTGGAAGAATAAA
Source organism: Gammaproteobacteria bacterium (assembly GCA_018222985.1). Lineage (GTDB taxonomy): Bacteria > Pseudomonadota > Gammaproteobacteria > Enterobacterales > Alteromonadaceae > Pseudidiomarina. Next base: position 61,706 of record JAAEZG010000006.1, on the reverse strand, counting down.
ATGAAACAACTCTTAATAATTAACCTTGTGCTTGGCTGCCTGTTTGCCCAACCCGCAGCGCAAGCGAAAGTAACTGAGCAATTGCAACAAAAAGTTCAACAAGAAGTGCAAGCAGCCATTGAAACCTTTTTGTATGGCGCCAGTGTGAATGATAGCGCTGCACACCGTGCATTTTGGTCAGAGCAATTAACCTACACCAGCTCAAGTGGCACCCGCTTTGGTTGGCCTGAACTCGCGAAGGGGTTCAGCGACGAACCGCCGCTAGCAAAAAGCGAAGTAACAGCCTGGTACACCGGTGAAGACTTTGAATTTAAGCGCTTTGGCGACGCGATTTTGGTCAATTTTACCTTGGTACTCACCCCAGTAGATAGCAAAGAACCAACGCAGCGGTTCTACAATACCGGCGTACTGCAAAAGCAAAACGGCCAGTGGCGCGCCGTGAATTGGAACGCCACGAAAGCGGTCACCGAGTAATGCTGCAACTTGTTGTGCCGAGTGCCGACTACCAGGCCAGTTATTTAAGCTATATTACGGAGCTTGGCGACGAAGAGCGCTACCCTTTTCCGTTAGACTTTGAGCACAGTGATTTTTCTGCCATGTTGGCGCGAATTGAAGCATTTCGTCTGGGTGAGAATATTCCACAAGGCTATGTGCCAAGCTCAACGTTTTGGCTGATTCGTGACCGCGAAATTGTTGGCTGCACCAATATACGGCACTTCTTAAATGCTCAAATAGAGCATTGCGGTGGCCATATCGGCCTTAGTATTCGCCCTAGCGCACGTGGCCGAGGCTTGGGCGTTCACCTGATGCAGTTAAGCATTGCCGAAGCTCGCCGCTTAGGCAATAACTGCGTGCACATTCACTGCCACGCCCACAACTCAGCTTCGCGCGCGCTTATCGAGGCCTGCGGCGGTATGTTGCATTCAGACGTGACCGTTGATGGTGAGCAGGTATTGCGTTTTCGTGTTGAGTAAATAGCTGAGCTAGAACCTTCAGGTCTGACTTATAGCTTTTTCGAATTGATCGTTTTCCCGAGTATAGGCTGTAATACACACATCAAAATGTAATCGAAGAATGTTCACGGGAGCCAAATGCGCGACATAGTTGTACTGCACGAAAACGACGAGTGGTTAGTGCCGCTGCGAGCTGAATTTGCCAAGCGCGGCGTTACCGCCATTGAATGGTTTTTAGATACCGGCACTGTTGCTTTTGATGAAGCCCCAGCAGACGCCGTTTATTACAACCGCATGAGCGCATCGTCACATACCCGCGGCCATCGCTTTGCCCCTGAGTTAACGCGCGCTGTGCTGACACGGCTGGAAAGCTTTGACCGCACCGTTGTGAATAACACCAAAGTACTTGCCTTCGAGGTGTGCAAATTATCGCAGTATGCAGCCTTGCAACGCGCCGGGCTTAAAGTGCCGCGCACACACGCCGTGGTTGGCAAACAGCATATTCTTGAAGCAGCACAAACATTCAACCAATGGCCGCTTATATTAAAACCGAACCGTGGCGGCAAAGGATTGGGCGTTCAGCGCTTTGAGTCGATTGAACCTCTGCAAAAGTACCTTGCACGCACCGATATTGACGAACCCCTTGACGGTATTTGGCTGTTACAAGAATACATTCAGCCACAACAACCGTTTATTACGCGCGCCGAATTTATTGGCCGCAAATTTTTGTACACCGTACAAGTGAACACCGAAGACGGCTTTGAACTATGCCCTGCGGACAACTGCTCCATAGAAGATCAATTCTGCCCAACTGGCGAACAAGCACATAAATTTTCGATTACTGAGCGCTTTAATGACCACGACATAATTGGCAAGCTTGAAGACTTTTTAGAAGCTAACCAAATAGACGTAGCCGGTATTGAGTTTATGGAAGATGCCGCGGGCGAACTGTTTGTGTACGACGTGAATACCAACACGAATTACAACCAAGCAGCTGAGCAACGCGCTGGGGTTGCCGCAACAGGCATGGGCGCCCTAGCCGACCACCTGATTAGCCTAGCTCGCGCTTGAATTCCACCATTGAAAGTTGGGCGATTAAGCCCAACTTAATACGTTACTAGCTTACGAATGAACCTGCGGTCGTCGGAACTTACTTATCAGCAGGTAAAGCGCCGGAAGTACAACCAACGTCAGTAATGTCGATGAGACAATTCCGCCGATGACAACCGTAGCTAGAGGCCGCTGAACCTCAGCGCCCGTGCCTGTATTAAACGCCATTGGAATAAAGCCAAAGCTTGCCACAAGCGCGGTCATAAGCACCGGCCTTAGCCGCTGACGAGCTCCCTCATAGACAGCTTCGATAACGGCCTTACCTTCATTACGCAACTGCTGAATAAACGATAACATAACCACCCCATTCAACACCGCGATACCAGACAGAGCAATAAACCCGACGGCAGCAGAAATTGACAATGGCATGCCTCTTAATGAAAGGGCCAAAATACCTCCGGTAAGTGCAAGCGGAACTCCCGTAAAAATAATTAAAGCGTTTGATAGCGAGTTAAATGCGCTAAACAACAGACCGAAAATCAATAGTAGTGTTAATGGAACAACAATTGCTAAACGTTGTGACGCTGATTGGAGTTGCTCAAAAGTACCACCATAATCAATCCAGTAGCCAGCCGGTAACGCTAGCTCGTTTTGTAACTGACTTCGAATATCTGCAACAAATGAGCCTAGGTCACGATCAACAACATTAGCACTGACAATCACGTTGCGCTTACCGCTTTCCCGGTTAATTTGGTTTGGCCCAACGGTTAACGCGACGTCTGCAATTTCCCCCAATGGAACATATTGCAATTCGGGATTAGCCGCCTGAGGCACAGCCACAGGAAGCCGCTTTAATGCATCGATATTGCGTCGCCAGGATTCGTCCAAACGGACCATTAAACGAAACCTTTTGTCACCTTCATAAATAGTACCTGCGTTTAACCCCCCAACAGCACTTTGAACTGCTGTTTGCACGTCTTGAATTGTTAAACCCAGCAAGGCCAGATGATCACGCTGTGGCGTCACAGATAATGTTGGTAATCCGGTCATTTGCTCAACGCGAACATCGGCGGCACCATCAACATCTGTAATGAGCTGAACAGCTTGATCGCCCACTATTTTCAACTGTTCAAGATCATCACCATATATACGCACAGCGACATCAGCACGAACGCCAGCAATCAGCTCATTAAAACGCATTTCTATAGGCTGGGTGAATTCATATTTATTGCCGGGAATTTTTTCAACAGCAGCACGTAACTCTGCAACAAACTCCTCCTTGGTTTTGTCTGGCTCAGGCCACTCGCTTCGTGGCTTAAGAATAACAAACGTATCTGCAACACTTGGCGGCATAGGGTCTGTCGCAACATCGGGAGTGCCAATTTTAGAAAAAACACGTTTCACTTCAGCAAAGTCAGTAATCACTGATTCAAGTTGAAGCTGCATATCTACCGATTGCTGAATACCGGTGCCGGGAATACGCAGTGCATGCAATGCAATATCCCCCTCGTCCAGCTGCGGTAAAAACTCAGTTCCCATTCTAGATATTTGATAAACCGAGCCGATAAACAAACTAAAACCAATTGTAATAATCAACAATGGCTTATTTAGCGACATGTGTAGCAGCGGCTCATATGCCCGTCGCGCAACACGCATGATGCTGTTTTCACCGTGTTTTACTTTCCCTTTCACGAAAATTGCAAGTGCTGCAGGTACAAACGTCATTGAGAAGATAAGAGCACCCAGTAACGCAAAAACGACAGTAAATGCCATTGGATGGAACATCTTGCCCTCAACGCCGTTTAGCGCAAAGATTGGTAGATAAACCAACATGATAATTAGCACGCCAAATACTGCTGGGTTAAATACTTCTCGCGTGCTTTCAAATACCTCTTGCAAGCGTTCTTTGAGCGTTAATATTCGTCCAAGTCGTTGTTGCGCTAAGCCCAGACGACGCAGTGCATTTTCAACGACAATAACCGCCCCATCCACAATGATACCGAAGTCAATAGCGCCCAGGCTCATTAAATTGCCTGACACTCGGTTCGCTGCCATTCCGGTTAAAGCGAACAGCATGCTTAACGGAATAACAAGGGCAGTGATCAATGCGGCTCTGACATTACCTAATAAAAGAAACAGCACCACAATAACCAGTACAGCGCCTTCGAAGAGATTTTTTTCAACCGTTGCAATGGTTTTTTCAACAAGCGTTGTACGGTTGTATACCGGCTCAACTGTAACCCCTTTGGGAAGACTTAACTGCACATCTTCTAAACGCTTAGCAACAGCTTGCGATACTATCCGGCTGTTTTCACCAATGAGCATCATCGCGGTGCCAAGTACAACCTCTTGACCATCCGCTGTTGCTGCTCCTGTGCGCAATTCTTCACCAAAAGCTACTTTGGCTACGTCTTTAATGCGCACCGGTGCGTCATCACGCTTTGTGATCACCACGTTTCGAATGTCATCTAACGACTGTAATTGTCCAGGCGACCGCACTAGCCACTGTTCACCATTGCGTTCAATGTAACCAGCCCCGGCGTTGGCGTTATTTAATTGCAGTGCTCTAAATACGTCATCGACCGAAATTTTATAGGCAAGTAGCTTTCCCGGTTCAGGTGACACCTGATATTCGCGCTCGTAGCCGCCTACGGTGTTAATTTCCGTTACACCGGGTACTTTTACTAACTGTGGGCGGATAACCCAGTCTTGCAGCGTGCGCAGCGATTCCAAGGTATATGGCTGCCCATTTTCATCACGCGCAGTTGGCTTTGCACTAACAATATAGGTGAAGATTTCTCCTAGGCCACTAGCGATAGGCCCAAGGGCAGGTTCGACATCATTTGGTAATTCGCCACGCACCATTTGCAAACGTTCACTAATTTGCTGACGTGCCCAATAAATATCAGTCCCTTCTTCAAATACCACCGTCACCTGAGACAATCCGTAGCGAGATATCGACCGGGTATAGCTAAGGTCAGGAATGCCTGCCATGGCATTTTCAACAATGTACGTAATTCGTTGCTCTGTTTCTAACGGCGAATAGCCAGCAGCTTCAGTGTTAACTTGCACCTGCACGTTAGTAATATCAGGAACCGCATCAATCGGCAGTTTCAAAGCACTAAATACGCCAATACCTGCAACCAATATAGTTGCTGCTATAACCAACCAACGACGTTGAATAGCGAAGCGGATAAGTAAATCAATCATGAATTCGCCCTTTAGTGGTCATGGCTGGCGCCGTCTTTCAACACATCGGCCTTGAGGAGATAGCTATTCCCTACAACATAAGGTGTATTCGGAGCTAGCCCTCCAGTAACCTCAACATACTCGCCATCACTTTCTCCAAGCTGAACCATGCGCACTTCGAAGGTGTTACCGTATTGGGCAAACACCACTGGCATGTCTCGAAAGCGTTGAATTGCATCCACTTTTACAGCAAGCGGCACCTCTTGTTGGCTAGTTTTTACATCGGCTTGCACATGCATTCCAGGGCGCCAATGTCCTAAATCATTCTTAATAAGCACCCGGGCCCGAGCAATATGCCCTCCGGTCATAACTGGCGCGATATAAATCACCTCGCCTTGAACCCGTTCGTGACGATGTAGGTCAGAAACTTCCGCACCGAGCCCAACTTGAAGCTTTTCGATGTTTTCAGGAAAGGCTGAAAGCTCAACCCAAACTGACGATAAGTCGGCCACTTCAAAAAGTGTTTGCTGATTGGCAACTTCGCCTGCCGTTACAAATTGCTCTGTAATTTCACCAGAAATTGGGCTGACAATGTTGTAGCTCACGCCGCTAGCAGCATTGATTACTTTCGCCAACGTTTGACCTTGCGTTACTTTGTCACCAACCGACACAAGTACTGACTCAATTTTTCCCTTATACGTAGGCGCCACGGCAGCAATTTTGCCTGTTATAGGGGCAACAACACCAAACAATCGCTCCTTAAACTTGAGCGTTTGCGGGCCAGCAGGCTCAACGACTATATTAGCCCGCTCAATAATGCGATCTGACAGTGTTGTTCTGCCTTCAAAGCTTTCGTAATGCCATTTTGCGCTAGCATTATTAACCGACAATTCGACCGAAACCTCGTATGAATGTGGCTCTCTAATAACCTCATTACTTACTAGGTAATCGCCTTCTGGGGTAAAGCTGAGTTTGTCATTCTCATGACCAAGACGATGCAATGTTACTTGTAAATCAACTGTTGTTGGTTTCACTAATTGACCGTTTGAATAGGTATAAACACGCATTTCAGGTGGAATACCCGATTCGTATATTGTGATTTCGACACTCAATTCACCATCGCTCAAAAGTGTCCCACCGTTTGGTCCCTTTTCTTCTGTAATTTCATGCTTGTGTTCAGAGGATGCATAGCTGGGCATCGATGCGCTAAACGCAAAACACAAACTCATTACCATGCACACTACTTTTGTGAAATTCATAATTTAGATTCCAAAAATGATTGACCCGTCATTCGTTCGAGTTCGAGAATATCGTGGTAAATAGCGCTGCGGCGTTCAATTAACTGATACTCCAGTTGCGCAAGTTCGTGCTGAGCATCGAGTATCACCAATAGGCTATTAATTCCTTTCGCATACCCCTCTTTCGTCTCTTGTTCTAATTGCTCAGCAAGAGGCAATAGGTCGGATTGAATGGTTTTTAAGTAGCGAAAATTTGTTTGTATACGAGCTAACAAAGCGCTCGCATATACATTCAATTGCTGGCGAACCAATCGCTGTTGATCGAGATTTAATTCCCGTTCAGTCCTATTTGCTTGAATACTTCCCTCACTTGGATTCGATAGCTGCAGTGGCATCGACGCTTGGAACACTAAGCTCGTATCATTTGATTGATTGTTAAAACGAACACCTAAACCTAAGCTGAGATCGGCCGACGCACTCGCCTTTATCGATTCGGCTTTCGCGCTAAGCAAACGCTCTGAGTCTAGCAGCCGGAGTAATTCAGGTGCTTGGTTTACGGCTCGTTCAACTTCAGCTTGAGAAGGTATCTCAATAGCGGATTGAAACTCACCGATTACGCCAGTGAATTTAGGCTCACCCGCCCACATTGCACTCAAATGAGCGTTTGCTTCTTTAAGTTGGCCTGCCAGCTCTTGTGAACGAGCGACAACCTGGCGCTGTTGCAACAAAACTCGCGTTACTTCAGATGGTGGAACCGCTCCCGAATCAACGCGTTGTTGTGCCGTTTTCTGCGCTTTTTCAAGCCGCTCACGCTGCTGAAAATTCCATTTTGCCAAGTTTTGCAATCGCACAACGTCATAAAAGCGGCGCGCAGTTTCGGCCAACATTTCAATTTTGGCATAACCGAACTCGGCTTCTAATTGGCTTGCGTGTGCTGACACTAACTCAATTCGCTGCTCTTGTTTGCCACCGAGCTCAATCAGCTGGCTAAACGATAAAGTCGCTTCCGCATGCTCCAAACCTTGGCTATTACCGCTACCGGCAACGTTCTCCAGCTCAAGTCCAATTGTTGGGTTCGGCCGCAGCGCCGCTTGCAGTTTATCTGCCTCTACCATGCGTTGCTGATACGGGTACTTTTGTAAAGTCGGGTTGCCCCGCAAAGTTTTTTCAAACGCTTCGCGCAGGGTCAACTCATTGGCAATTGCTGAACATGGGAAACAAATGCCACCCACAAGACCAGCAATCACAAAATAAATTAACTTCATGATCATCTCCATCGTAGAATAATGTGCTTACGCACGATTTTTAACGTGAAGATTAAGCGTTTGGCGGGGGTGTTGGAGGTTGCTTATCGTTGCTGTCAAAAAAAGGTGAGATATGCTCAATGGCAATGCTTTGATATGGTATTGCTTTAGAAACAATTGAATAACCCGTTAGGCAACTCACATGCGCATGAAATTGATGCTCATGATTAGGGTCAATTGTGTCTGAAGAACTGGGTTGATGATCATTGTACACATGCTGTTGAAGTGCATAATCAAATGTGTGTTCACTATCTTCCACGTGCCCAGCCGCAACCGCACAGGTAAAAAAACTGTGCAGTAAAATTATAATGATTAGCGACCAAACCGTCTTAGACAACCGCAGTAACCTTTGTTTGATAAATCAACCCGATAAAGCTAACACAGGCAGCTAATGTGCTCAAGCGTCGCTTTTTCCGTCGCAAAAAAAGGCCGCTTATGAAAGCGGCCTTCTGGTATTGGTGGAGCTGGCGGGAGTTGAACCCGCGTCCGTAATACCTACATCCTCGGTCCTACATGCTTAGTCAGTCTTTTAGTTAATCACCAAGTCGCCGACAGACAGGCTACTTAAGGTGACGATCCCGATTGGTTTTAACGCTTTGGCTACGGGCGAAGCCTCCACGCGAGTCTGCTTTGGGGTGAACCGACTGATCCTAGTCTCACAGACAAAGCGCTAGGGGTCGGACTCAGCGGGTTATTAAGCCGCTAAAGCGTAGTTGTCGTCGTTTGCAACTATTAAGTTGAGGCTTTTTACGAGGCCAGCCTCACCTCGGCATGCACCTTGGGTTTCGTGTATTCCGTCGAATCCAAATCAGCCCCTAAGGTTAACGTTTTTAATTCTACACCTATATGGTGGCGCTGTCAGCCATTTCAAGTGCTGACAGCGCAATTAAAACCCCTTTACTGCCACTCCACCAGCAAATCAACGCCTGAATAGGCTTGGTAACCTTGCAGGCTGATGTACCAGCGGCCGCTACCTGGGTTATCAATGCTGCAGCTTTCGTTGTTACCAGAGCGGTAAGGACGGCAGTTGTAGCTTGACTCGGTTGGCTGTGAGCCTTGGCGTACGTATAAGTCGGCATCGCCGCTGCCGCCAGACATAGTCACGTTCAATGCAGTCATACCCGCAGGTAGGTCAACATAGTAATGAGTCCATGAGCCGGTTGCGCCCGAAAGGTCAGTTGCAGAAGCTGAACCGCCCTCACCGCCACCGCCAGAACTAGGCGCGGTAAATGCACCGGTCAAGTTCACGTTTGAGAAGCTTGAGTAAGCCCGAACCATCACGTGGTAAGTACCTGCTTGCACGTTCGAAATGGTGCAGGTTTCGGTGTTACCCGTACGGTATGGGCGGCAGTCATAGGTTGAGGTGGTTGGTTGTGAGCCAAAGCGCACATACAAGTCCGCATCACCCGAACCGCCGTTCATGCTAAAGCTCAGGTCTGTTGCGCCTGCAGGCACTTCTAAAGTGTAATACAGTGCATCACCGGTGGTTGCTGCAAGGCCAGATACGGTTTGGCCGTTGGTCAATTCGTTGTTCGCTGGAGGCTCAGTACCACCGCCACCCGAGCCGTCACAGCCGTTGGCAGCAAGGTAATCAATGGCGTCTTTGGTTTGCACTAAGCCGTAACCAAAGCGTACGTCGCGGCCAGCAGAGCCTAAGTCTTCAGCAGAAGCATTCAACGCACCACGAATTTGAGCCGCGCTGCAGCTTGGGTAATGTGACCAAACCAAGGCAGCTACACCGGCCACGTGTGGCGATGCCATTGAGGTACCGCTCATGTTGCCATAGTTGCCCTGGCTACCGGTGCCCTCTGGGTAAGTAGACAATACGTTCACACCAGGGGCGGCAATTTCTACTTGGCTATTTTTCTGTGAAAACGACGCCAAGCCTTTGTTGCTATCTACCGCAGCAACCGACACCACCGCATTGTAAGATGCTGGGTAGGACAATGCGTCAGTCGAGCTGTAGGCTGAGCCATCGTTACCTGCTGCGGCAATCAATAACACACCTTGGTTGTATAAATTCTGCATGGCATTGGCTTCGGTTTGGCTTGAACCACCGCCGCCTAAGCTCATATTCACCACGTCTGCACCGTTGTCGGCACAAGTTTCAATGGCCGCTACCAATGACGAAGAATAGCCCCAACCACTTGAATTAAATACTTTCACAATGTGCATGCTTGGGTCGCTACCAATCACACCGCGCACACCTAAACCGTTGTTAAGTGCAGCTATGGTACCGGCTACGTGGGTGCCGTGCGGGCCACCTTCGTCGTACCAATTGCCAGTTCCACTATCATTGGTGCCGTTAATGGTGCCAAAACGGGTGCCCATATCTTCGTGCGGCAGGTCTAAACCCGAGTCAATCACACAGATTTTTTTACCACCGGCGGCGGCTGACGCCACGCTGTCATCTACTTGGTTCGCTTGTACCATATTAATGCCGTAAGGCACGGTTTGGGCCATCAGTCGACGTGGCTGATCCACTTCGACATATTCAATGTTTGGGTTGTTTTCTAAACGCTTTTTCTGCTGTGGCGTTAACTCTGCGGCCACCGCCAAATTGTGACGCATGCTGAGTTTTACTTTACCACCGTTTTTTTCAATCATTGACTGCGCATGCGCTAGTGCTAACTCTGAGCGGCCGCGCTCTCCAGCCTTTTGTACTGCTTTGCTGTTTTCTTTAAATTTAATGATGTAGCGTTGTGGACCGGTTGCTTCGGCTTGGGCCGTTTGCAACGGTTTGGCGTTGCTGTGTTCTGGAGGCTGAGCGACAGCGGCTGACACTGAAACGGCTAGCGCCGACAGCGTTAGAAATGACAATTTTTTCATGAATTTCTTCTCTTTTTATTATGTATGTGGCGTTTATAGCCAGTGCTTAACAGCGGCGGGATACAACGTTCGGCTGCGTGTTGGTGTTGCTGTACAGATTTTCAGCAACACCTTTAAGCTATCAGCTCGCGCATGCTATGTAAATACCTAATAAGTAAAGCAAAAGTAAATGATGTTAAGTTTTTTATTGCGTCATCTTGCGTCGCATCTGTCACTTCTCGTATTCTATCGCCCCTTTATAACAACAAAAATACAGGACAATCGTGTGCGCAAACTTCTATTCATTAGCTGCGTGTTATTGTTAACGGGCTGCAGTGCTGCTCCATACTTTCAAACACCAGCTCCAACCCTCAACGCAGAACAAGCACTGAACTACAAGCTATTTGAAAACCCACACATCAAAACCGAAAGCCACATACAAGTGCACTTAGACGAAGCCAAAGACATTACCTACGTGCAGAATTTTGGCGGTGGTGGTGTGGCTTTAGGTGTGGCTTTGGGGCCAATAGGCGTGTTAGCCAACGTGGGTATGATTCAAGCTGAAACCGACGCTGACGTTGAGAGGCTATACGGCAAGTTACCATTGCCGGTGGCGGATATGTTCGGTCAGGCAGCGATCAATCAAGCGGTGAGCTACGATGAGACTGCCGACGTACGTTTTCACCCGTTTGTGATGGTCGTGCGTGACGAAGACGAAATGTTGCGAATGGGCACCGCGCTCATTGTGGAGGTACCGCAGCCAGATGGCACGGTTTGGAATGGTCGTTATACGCACCAAACCTCTTTGCATTTACCCATTGACGATATTGCTGACGGCCTAAGCGATGCGGAGCACACACAAATTCATGCGGCTATTGAGCAGAGCTTTGACGATATCGTCGCGCTTTACGTGAATGACCGCACAGGTAAATATACTGAACTTGAGCATGTGCTTATTGAGTCTACCTTTTTGTCACCGCGCATTGTGTTTGAAATTAACGCCAAGGTGTTAGAGCGCAGTGACGATCGTGTGACCTTACGATCTGGTGCTGGCTTAATTTCTTTGCCACTTGATGGCAGCTTAGAATTAAAAAGCGCAACTGCTAACAAGCGCAAGAAAAAAGCCAAATCATAAGTTTTATTCAACACCTCACCCGAGGTGATATCACGCGCGGCTAAGCACCACAGCCGCGCGTTGCTTCCGCTTCCCAAAGCCAAAAGCTCGTCTGAATGTCGCTAAAGGTATTGGCAAATACTGTCGGTCTGCTGGCGATTGCCATGGCAGAGTGTCTTGGTCAGGGTCGTTTATATACACGTAGTGCTCGTCGGCAGCGCAAATGAGCACCCAGTGCGGGGCTTTGCTCTCGTCGAACACGTACGTACTAATGAGCGCGACCACCAGTTTGCCCTGATTTAAATCGTGAATCAGCTGGCTTAGCGTATAATCACCCACAATAATCGGTACTTTGGCGCGTTTTAGTGCGGCAATGTCGGCCTCTTGAATGCGCGACATGATTTGCTTTTTGTCGGCGCTGCGTACCGAATCTAACAATAACGGACCGGGCTCACTAACGTGCAACTCAACATTTAAACCGCGTTTGACAGCGGCGCGGGCTAACCCATGCGGGCCGCAGCCACCGTGGCCGGAGGTCATAAAAATAGTGGTGGCTTCACGCCAAATTTCAAGTTCCTCGTGGTGCGCGTCGCGACATGGAATATCAAAATAGGCCATCGCCATAAGCAAGCTTGCCGGGCCACAGGTAAATTCGGTGGTTTGGGTGCGATATGGCACCAAATTGGCATTACCGTTATCTAAATCACTTTTCTCAAACCGCGGCAGTAACTTCTGTAGCACCAGAGCATCACTGTCATCTTCGTAGTATTCAGGCCGTATTTCCATGTCGTAATAACCGGCATGGTGGTACATTTTTAGCGCGGCCAAGTTGTCGGTTTTTACTTCTAAGCGCATGAACAAACAATAGCGCTCATCGGCATCATGCTCAGCGGCATCTAGCAGTAAGCGCCCCACCCCGCGCCGACGGAAATCTGGGTGCACGGCCAGCGAATAAAGCCGCGCAAGCTCGGTCGCTTGGCGATACAAAACAATATAGTAGCCAATGGGTTGGCCGTTATAACGGGCCACTTTGAAGTCGCCAATGTGGTGATCAATAAAGCGTTTAAAGCTACGGCGGCTAATGCGGTCGGTTACGAAACTTAAGGTTTCAATGGCCTCTAATGCATCTAAATCGGCACGTTCGGCGTTAACTAACTGTATTTGGTGAATGACTTTCTTAACACCCAGGCTCATGACATGACCGAAGCGTGCTGTGCACGCGAAAAGTAAAATGAGTGATTATTATACGCCAACCCTGTCGCACCGTGCACATGAAAGTGATAAACTAGCGCGCAAATTTTTTGCCCTAGCCGAGGATCCTTCCGTGAGTACTGAAAAACCTTCATTAAGCTATAAAGACGCTGGTGTAGACATTGACGCAGGCAATGCCCTCGTTGATCGCATTAAAGGTGTAACCAAGCGGACAAAACGTCCGGAAGTGATGGGCAGCATTGGTGGTTTTGGTGCGCTTTGTGAGCTGCCAACCAAATACAAACAACCGGTATTGGTTTCTGGCACCGACGGCGTAGGTACCAAGTTGCGCTTAGCCATTGACCTGAAAAAACACGACACCGTGGGCATCGACTTAGTTGCCATGTGCGTGAACGACCTCATAGTGCAAGGCGCAGAACCGTTATTTTTCCTCGACTATTATGCCACCGGCAAGCTTGACGTTGATGTCGCGGCTGACGTGGTGACTGGTATTGGCGAAGGCTGTGTGCAAGCGGGTTGTGCGCTTATTGGCGGCGAAACCGCAGAAATGCCAGGCATGTACGAACACGGCGACTACGACATTGCAGGCTTTTGTGTGGGCGTGGTTGAAAAAGAACAAATTATTGATGGCAGCAAAGTTGCCCCGGGTGACGCATTAGTTGCGTTGGCTTCATCGGGCCCGCATTCAAATGGTTATTCATTGGTGCGCAAAATTCTTGAAGTAAGCGGCGTCAACCCAACCGAAGAAATGCTTGACGGCAAGCCGTTAGCTGAGCATTTGTTAGCCCCGACCAAGATTTACGTGAAGTCGGTACTGGCTTTGCTTGAACAAACAGACGTTCATGCCATTTCACATATTACCGGTGGCGGCTTCTGGGAAAACATTCCGCGCGTACTGCCTGAGTCAGCCAAAGCAGTTATTGACGACAGCAGCTGGGAATGGCCATTGGTATTTAACTGGTTGCAACACAACGGCAACGTCACCACCAAAGAAATGTACCGTACCTTTAACTGTGGCGTGGGCTTAATTATGGCGCTGCCGCAAGCACAAGCTGAGCAAGCCGTAGCCTTGTTGCGTGAGCATGGCGAAGACGCTTGGGTTATTGGCTCAGTTGCAGCACGTAGCGGTGACGAAGCTCAGGTTGAAATTCATTCATGAAGCGCATTGTTGTTTTAATTAGTGGCTCTGGCACCAATATGCAGGCCATTATTGATGCCTGCCAAGCTGGTAAAGTTGCGGGCAATGTGGTGGCCGTTATAAGTAATAAAGCAGGTGTTGGCGGCTTAGAAAAAGCCGCCAATGCGGGCGTCGCAACAGCGGTACTTTCACACAAAGACTTTGCCACGCGTGAAGCCTATGACCTTAAGCTACAGCAACTGGTTGATAGCTTTCAGCCAGATTTAGTTGTGTTAGCGGGCTTTATGCGCATTTTAACGGCTGATTTCACTCGCCATTATCACGGCCGCATGCTCAATATTCATCCGTCGTTGTTACCTAAATATAAAGGCATTAACACCCACCAACGGGCGTTAGACGCGGGCGATTCTGAGCACGGGGTAAGTGTTCACTTTGTTACCGAAGAGCTTGATGGCGGGCCGGTTATACTGCAAGCCACGGTGCCTGTATTTGCAGGAGACACCGCGGCCGACTTGCAGGCCCGTGTGCATACGCAAGAACATGCGATTTACCCGCTGGTCGTACAGTGGTTTTGCGCAGACCGCCTGCGTTTAACCAACCAAGGTGCCGAGCTTGATGGCCAATTACTCGGAGCCGCCGGCTACGCCGACGACTAAGGTTATTGCTCAATATGGCTTAACTGCAACGTGGCAACCTCATCGCCATCTTCACGTTGAGCCATTTTAACCAACACATATCCGAGTTCTGGGGCAAACCAATAATCTGTTTCTCGGCGCGAGTTTTCGCGTACACGCGCAACTTTCACCGCAGTTATTTCGCCATAAGGTAACGTCAGCACCTCTTCGCCCACGCGCTGAAAACGCAGCTCATCGGCCTGGCCTTTTTCATCAATCACGTTATAGACAAAATCAGTTTGTGCTTGGTTTTGCACATCTAAACGCAATTGCTCCACATTGGCTGCTTCATCCATGCTGTATTGCACAATATTTACCGCCACCGGTTGCGTTGTGTTGCGATTGACCAATTGCTTTTGTTGCCAATCAAATATGCCGCTAAAACCTTTATCGCGCCCAGTGCCTGAGCGTTTATAGGCAAACGTTTGAGTTTGAATACGGCCATTTTCAAGCACAAACTCAGACCAAAACCGACGCCTGTCGGATAGAAATAGCAGTGAGATCTCAGTTTCGGTATATAGCTTATAAACACCGTCGGTAACCGACAAACTGCGAACGGCTTCGCCGTAGTTGCTGCCACCGCGCAGCACTTCGTAGCGCGCTTCGTATGGCGTTAACACTGCAGAACTCGGCTCATTCACCATAGCCGAGGCAGTAAAACTAGCGCTGAACAAGGCACCGGTGAGCATTACTCTTAGCATACCGGCTTGCGTGTTTATTGTTCGCCAAAACGTCATAATTCATACCTTCGTTGATTGCACGACGAGTGTGCAGCGCTTACACAGCTACTCTACAAATATCGCGCAAGTAAAATTCTCTATTTTCAGACCGCACAAATTTAGCAAAGTTTAGAATTATTTACCGATTAGACCACTATCACTCGCGGTTTCCTCTTGAAAAAAGTGATCAAAACGACTACCCTCAACGTACTGGTCAGACCTCTAAAAAGAACAACGGAGTTAGATAACATGAGCATTGCCTTATGGGTTGTTGCTACCCTTCTTGTATTGGGTGGTTTTTTGTACTTCCGCAGTTCGTTGCTAGTGACTAGCATCGGCCTTGTGGGTATGTTTGCAATTGGCAGTTGGTTCGACATTGTCGGCCCTGTACTGTGGACGTTGTTAGCCATTGTGTTAATTCCGTTCAACCTTGCTCCATTTCGTCGTGGCGTGTTGTCAAAAGCGCTGCTAGGTATGTACCGCAAGGTCATGCCAGAAATTTCAGAAACTGAAAAAGACGCGATTGATGCCGGTACCACTTGGTGGGAAGGCGAGCTATTCCGTGGCGCCCCAGCTTGGAAGAAACTTCACAGCATTCAAAAGCCAGAACTAAGTGACGAAGAAAAAGCGTTCTTAGAAGGCCCATGTGAAGAAATTTGCAAAATGATGAACGACTGGGAAGCAACGCACGAGCTGGCAGACATGCCTGAGCACGTGTGGCAGTACTTAAAAGACCACAAGTTCTTCGCCATGATCATCAAAAAAGAATATGGCGGTTTAGAGTTCTCGGCCTATGCACAGTCGCGTGTACTACAGAAACTTGCCGGCGTGAGCACTATTTTGGCCTCTACCGTGGGTGTACCAAACTCACTAGGCCCAGGCGAGTTATTGCAACACTACGGTACCAAAGAACAGAAAGACTATTACTTGCCGCGCTTAGCGAATGGCCAAGAAATTCCATGTTTTGCATTAACTAGCCCAGAAGCAGGTTCAGATGCTGGTTCAATTCCAGACACAGGCGTGGTGTGCAAAGGCGAATGGGAAGGCAAAGAAATTGTCGGTATTCGCTTAAACTTTAATAAGCGCTATATCACCTTAGCGCCAGTAGCTACTGTGCTTGGCTTAGCCTTTAAATTGTCTGACCCTGACAAACTGTTGGGCGACAAAGAAGAACTCGGTATTACTGCGGCATTAATTCCGCATGACACCAAGGGTGTTGAAACCGGTCGCCGCCACTTGCCATTAAATGTACCGTTCCAAAATGGCCCAGTGCGCGGTAAAGATGTGTTCGTTCCATTAGACTACATTATTGGCGGCCCAGAAATGGCCGGTAAAGGCTGGCGTATGCTGGTTGAATGCTTGTCGGTTGGTCGTGCAATTACGCTACCTTCAAACAGTGCCGGTGGTGTGAAGTCTATCGCGCTGGCAACCGGTGCTTATGCCTATATTCGCCGTCAGTTCCGCCTACCAGTGGGTAAAATGGAAGGCGTGCAAGAAGCCATGGCGCGTATTGGTGGTAATGCTTACTTGATGGACGCAGTGACCAGCTTCTCAACCAAAGGTATTGATTTAGGTGAAAAGCCATCGGTTATTTCAGCTATCGCCAAGTACCACATGACCGAGAAACTACGTGCCTGTATGGATGACGCCATGGACATTCATGGCGGTAAAGGTATTTGCTTAGGCCCGAACAACTATTTAGGCCGCGGTTACCAAGGCATACCAGTAGCCATTACCGTAGAAGGCGCGAACATTTTAACCCGTAACTTAATGATCTACGGTCAAGGTGCAATTCGCTGTCATCCATATGTATTGGAAGAAATGTTGGCGTCAGCAGAAACCAACAAAGAAGGCTTGGTGCGCTTTGATAAAGCCATTTGGGGCCATATTGGTTTCGGCATGAGCAACTTTGTACGTTCATTGGTGCTTGGCTTAGGCTTCTGGCGCTTCACCAGCTCGCCTTACAGCGACAGCACGGCGAAATACTACAAGCAAATGAACCGCTTTAGTGCCAACTTGGCGTTGTTATCTGACGTTGCCATGGGCGTGTTAGGTGGTTCATTAAAACGTAAACAACGTATTTCAGCGCGCTTAGGCGACATGTTGAGCTACTTGTTTATTGCTTCTGCCACGTTGAAGCGCTTTGAAGACGAAGGCCGTCAAAAAGACGACTTACCTTTAATGCACTGGGCGTTGCAAGACACCTTGTACAAATTGCAAGAAAGCCAATTGGCGTTGTTGGATAACTTTGGTGCCGTGGGTACAACCATGAAAGCCATTATGTATCCGTTTGGCCGCATCGTTAAACGCCCTTCTGATCGTTTAGATAGCAAGGTCGCGAAAATATTGCTGACACCAAATGCTAGCCGTGAACGTTTAGGTCAAGGTCAATTCTTGGCGCCGGAAGGTCAGTTTGGTTACCTTGAGCAAACCTTGCGTGACATTATTGCCGCCGAGCCATTGTTCGACCGTGTGCGTAAAGCAGCCAACGACCGCCGCATGCCATTCATGTTCTTGGACAAAGTGGCCGAGAAAGGTAAAGAACTTGGCGTGCTTAGTGACGACGAAGTGGCGTTGCTACAACGCGCGGAACAAGGTCGCTTGAAAGTCATTAACGTCGATGACTTTGCCCATGAAGACCTCATTGCTGGTAAGCATGCCCGTGACGTCGCTTTAGCCGCCGCTGGTAAGCAAAATAACGCTGCCTAAGCGCTAGTTACCGCACAGGTTCCATATTTGACAAGGCCAATCCTCGCGATTGGCCTTTTTTATGTGTACAATTCGGCGCTAATTCGAATTCAATAAAATAACTAAAAGTCGGAAAACAGGAGCAGGAACTGCATGACGCAAGCCTCATCAGCCACCGAAAAACGCGGCGCTTTTACGCGCTTTCTAGATACTGTCGAATGGCTCGGCAACTTACTTCCTCACCCCATTACTCTATTTGCCCTATTCGCAATAGCTGTTGTGGTGCTTAGCGGGGTTGCCAGCTATTTTGGCTTAAGCGCTCAAGACCCGCGCCCAGGCGGCGAGTTAATTGAAGTTGTTAGCTTATTCAATGCCGAGGGCTTGCAACGTATTGTCACCGGCTTGGTCACTAACTTCACTGGCTTTACGCCGCTTGGTACCGTACTCGTTGCGTTGCTAGGTGTTGGTATTGCAGAGCGTTCAGGAATGCTTTCTGCAGCCATGCGCGGCTTGGTTATGAATGCGCACCCTCGTGCGGTTACTGTTGCAGTGGTGTTTGCTGGCGTAGTTTCCAATACTGCAGCTGAACTTGGCTACGTGGTTTTAGTGCCGCTGGCCGCCATGATATTCCACTCTTTGGGCCGTCACCCTTTGGCCGGTCTTGCTGCGGCGTTCTCGGGCGTTTCTGCCGGCTATAGCGCGAACCTCTTGATTGGTACCGTAGACCCGTTATTGGCCGGTATTACCACCAAAGCGGCAAACCTTATCGACCCAGAATACTATGTTGGCCCTGAAGCTAACTGGTATTTCATGATGATTTCAACGTTCTTAATTGCCATTATGGGCACTTTTGTAACCGAGAAAATTGTTGAACCAAAACTTGGTAAATACGACCCCAAAGAAGCGTCGATTAATTTAAACGAGCAAAAAATTGAGTCCTTGTCGGCCATTGAGAAAAAAGGCCTTATTGGCGCCGGCTTAAGCTTCTTGGTATTAGGTGCATTATTGGCGTTGACCATTGTTCCTGAATGGGGAATTTTGCGTAATCCTGAAACCGGTGAAGTAGCTGGTTCACCATTTTTGAAGGGCATTGTCGCCTTTATCTTTATTACCTTTGCTATTCCTGGCTACGTTTATGGCCGCATTACTAAGGTGATGCGCAGCGACCGCGATGTTATTGATGCCATGTCGGAAAGCATGAGCACCATGGGTATGTACATTGTGCTGGTGTTCTTTGCGGCGCAGTTTGTGGCATTTTTCGGTTGGACAAACTTCGGCAGTATTTTAGCCATTAAAGGCGCTACCTTCTTGCAAGAAGCCGGTTTAACTGGGCCTGCGGTATTTGTACTGTTTATTTTAATGTGTGCGTTTGTAAACCTCATGCTCGGCTCCGCGTCAGCGCAGTGGGCAATTACCGCACCTATTTTCGTACCTATGCTGATGCTTATCGGCTACGCACCTGAGGTTATTCAAGCGGCCTACCGTATTGGTGACTCGGTGACCAATATTATTACCCCAATGATGAGTTACTTTGGCTTAATACTTGCGGTGGCGGTGCGCTACAAGAAAGACACCGGTATTGGAACCATGATAGCCATGATGTTGCCGTATACCATCATGTTCTTGCTTGGTTGGTCGGCATTGTTCTTCTTATGGGTATTCGGCCTCGACATGCCAGTCGGTATTAACACCCCGACTTATTACAACCCGTAGCGTTACCTTACGGAAAATACCGGGCTACAGGTATTGCGTATTCGCAATACCTACCGCCTCAACAGGCGGTAAATGGTTACGGCGGTGAGGCCGCAGCCGCCCATCACGAAGACCATTGCTAACGGATGCTGGTGACCGAGCACGTTCACCAGCGCCGATATTCCGCCAGCTATTAGAAACTGTAAGCTACCCGTTACAGCCGATGCCGAACCAGCCCGTTCTTGCTGCTCAGCAAGCGCACCAGCCATAGCATTCGGGAACACCATGCCAAGGGTGCTTACATACAGAAATAATGGCACCAGCACGCCAACTAAGCCGAAATTATTCCAGCCAGCAATAATCAACAGCACCGAAACCACGCCCAACACCGGCAACGATTTATTTAATATTTTGCGCGAGTCGCGACGCCGCAGCAGCCAGGCATTTAATTGCGCCATACCAATAATGCCAATGGCGTTCGCGCCAAACAGCCAACTGTAATGGGTTGGCGCCAAACCAAAGTGCTCAATAAACACCAGCGGCGAGGCCGTAATATAGGCAAACATGCCCGACTGAGCGATGCCGCCACTTAGTGAATAGCGCAAGAAACTAGGGTCTTTTAACACCTGCCAGTAAATGGGTAAGCTTGAGCGCATTCGAATACTACGATTCGGTAACCGTGTTTCTGGCAAGCGCACATGCACCACCGCTAAACACGCCACGCCCAACGCGGCAACAATGATAAAAATAGCCTGCCAACCAAAGGCTGCCGTTACGTAGGCACCGGCTAACGGCGCTAATATCGGCGCGATACCCATAACCAATATTAAAAAGCTAAATACTTGCGCCGATGCTTGCGGCGTATATAAATCACGCACCATGGCGCGCGCGATCACCAAACCAGCACACGAGCCAATGGCTTGCAAAAACCGTAAAACGATTAAGCTTTCAAGGTTAGGCGCATAGGCGCAAGCAATGGAGGTGCCAATATATAACACCAAGCCGAAATACAGCGGTGGCTTACGGCCAAATCGATCCGACGCAGTGCCATAGAGCAATTGGCCAATAAACAAACCCAAGAAAAACGAAGTTAACGACAGCTCAACGCGATTTGACTCGGTCGAAAAGCTTTGTGCGATGTCACCAAAAGCAGGTAGGTACATGTCAATGGACAATGGGCCGAACGCTGTTAACAGCGCCAGCACCACCACCACTAAATCAAAACGGGCTTTATCGGATACTTGAAATATGGTCATTGCGCGGCCGACTTATAGCGCTTGGTGCTATGTGCGTCTGGCCGTTTTATTATTGTTGTTTTGCGGGCCCAATCGACAAACGATTGTGCATAATTTACGTAGGTGTCGGTGCTGCGTCCGGCAGCGGTAATATCGCCTAATAGCGCCCAGCCATCGTTACCAGCCGCCAAAAAGCTATTGGTCACCATGGTGTAAGTTTGCGCTGGTTGAAGTGCATGCCAGCTATTATCTGACCATACTTCCAGTTCACTCACTCGCGTTCCTTCTGCCGCCGTCATATCCACTGCGAAGCGAATACCTGCACCGTGCGGGTACGCCCCGTCAGAACCCCCTGCCGAAATGGCATAGGCCAATGCTTGCTCCAGTACTTGCTTCACTTCTGCGCCAGTAATTTGCATTTCTACCAAGGTATTCGAGAACGGTAGCAAACTATAAACATCGGCAACGGTAAGTGCGCCAGCGGCTATTTCACGTCGCACGCCACCGCCATTTTGTAACGCAAAGTCAGCTTGTGGGGTACTTGCTAAAAACGCTTGTGCTACCACCGCATGCGCATCTGAATGCCGACCTACGCCACAGTCTTCAGTAGTTTGTGCCCCCATACGGCGCATACACAAGCGTTGCTCAACCTGAGCAATTTCTTGCTGGGTTAATTCATCAATTTTGGTTTGGTAATTGGTCAGCTCTTGTTTAATCTGCGGATGCTCAGCAACCGCTGCAAACTGCGGCAAATCTGCCAGCGCGGCCGGTGCATCTTCGGCGATTAATAGGTGCGACTGGCCACCACAATTGGCAACGGCGTCACCGTCGAACGTAACGGCTAACTCACCAACAACCTGGCTATACTGCCAGGCATGCGCCACACAAACTTGGTCACCATCGGCGTTATTCACGGTCATGGGGTATGGGCCAACGGCTGGTAAACCGTAACGAGCATAATCACCCAACAAGGTGTGCGAATCGCCACCAATAATAAAGTCTACGGCGGGTAATTTTTCCGCTAGCGCCAAATCATTTTCATATTGAATGTGGGTTAGCAGGCCAATTTTTTCGATACCTAATTGGCGCAACTCATCAATGTAGTATTTCGCTGTGGTGTACTCATCGGCAAACTCGGTGGTCTTGTCTGGCTGCGATGAGTTTTTGGTTTTCACCGCAATGTCGATGCCTATTACACCAATACGCTCGCCACCCACGTCATAAATAGCATATGGCTTAAAGCTGTCCCACCGGGTTTTCGGCGTTAACGGCGACACCCCAATTTCCGGCTCAACATTCGCACCTAGTACCACAGTGCCGCAGTCACTTAAGCTTAAAGCATCCAAAAATCGCTTCAGGCCTGCATCACCACTATCAAACTCATGATTACCGAGTTCAAATGCATCAAAACAAACTTGGTTCATGAGGGCAGCATCGGCAGCACCGTCAAACAAGGTATAAAAAAGCGTACCGGTAATAGCGTCGCCCGCGTGTAGCGCCAAAACATTAGGTTTACTTGTGCGTATGGCTTCAATTTGAGTTGCAACGCGGGCAAAGCCCCCGGTTTCAATCTTCACCTCTTCACCATGAATACGCATACTGGTGCCACGAATCGGCAACAAATGAGAGTGGTGATCGTTTATATGCGCAACCGTTAGGGTATAGGGTTGCGGCGTTGACAACTGTGCGCAGCTAACTAAAGCTGCGCAACTTATTAGTGAAACTAACAGGCGTTTCATCACCACTCCAGATAGTTATTCGTTACTTAACGAGACCGATTTCACGTAAACGTTCCATCAAATAGTCATCCGAACTAATTGGGTCGAAACGTTGTGGATTTTCCTCGCTAATGCAACTTTCTAACGGGGTAATCATTACGTCAGGGTTAAAGTGCAAGAAGAACGGAATTGAATAACGCGACTTCGAGCTAAATGGCGCCGGCGGATTCACTACACGGTGAGTGGTCGACGGCAATACACCGTTGGTCATGCGCTGCAACATATCACCCACGTTACAGATAATTGCGCCTTCAATAATGGTTACCGGAATCCATGATCCGTCTTTGGCAAGTACTTCTAAGCCGGGCTCACGCGAGCCAACTAGCAAGGTGAGTACGTTAATGTCTTCATGCGCACCGGCACGTACCGAAGGTGTACCTTCGTCAATAATTGGCGGGTAGTGTAATGGGCGAAGAATAGAGTTACCCAAATTCACCTTGTCGCTAAAGAAATCGCGCGGCTGCTTTAAATAAACCGCCAAGGCTTCGAGCACCTGCAAACCTAACGCGTCTAGCGCACGATACAGCTTCAAGATCTTTTCTTTAAACTCAGGCACTTCCGCCGGCCACACGTTCGGGGTCAACTGCGCAAACGGCGGCTCCCCCTCCACTTCGCGACCCACATGCCAGAACTCTTTCAAGTCAACGTGCTTGGCGTCTTTCGCTATTTCGGTACCAAATGGCGTATAGCCACGCGCACCACCACCACCTGGAATGTGATACTTCTTCTTCACATCTTCCGGCAAAGCAAATAACTCACGACAAATATCCAGCGCGTTATCAATTAATTGCTGGTCAATACCATGCTTAGTTAACGCAACAAAACCGTTCGCTTCGTAACCTTCGCCAACATGCTGTGCGAACGCGTTAAAGTCTTGGCCATACAGGCTCATATCAATATGTGGTATGGATTTCATGAATCGTTTGTTCCCGACAATAAATGTGAAAATAGGCGCCTATGCTAAGTATTTTAGCCTGTCTAGACAAGGGTAAATCTTGAGTAAACCGCCTTTTGTTTACAATTTAAGGTTGCTACCGTTATTTGCAGATTTTAGCAAAAAGTGAGGTATATCACGATGACATTGCAAGTACGTGTTTTATCAGCAGCCATTGCAACGGTAACGTTGGCTTCAGCAGGCTTGTTTTCAGGCTCTGCATTGGCGCAACAGCAACAAACTCAGCAACCAGCGCGAGGCCATAGTGCATACAACTATGTTGGCGCGGCCATTGCTGATCACGATGGCGGAGATAGCATTCTACTTGAAGGCTCGTACGAATTTAAGTCGCCTTACTTCGTGAGTGGCTATTACCGCAATTTTGACAATGACTTTGGTAGTAGTAATGACGTGCTTAGCGCAAAACTGGGCCGTTACTTCTGGTTAAACCAAGGCCTTACCGCTGATGTTGGTTTGCGCATGGGTCATGTGGACTTCGGTCAAAATGACACCGGTTTCTGGGGCGTCGAAGGTAACTTACGTCAACGTATTGAACAGTTTGAAATTTACGGTGGCGTAGGCTGGGTTGATTATTTCGACGCAGGCTCTGACAACCAGTATCAATTTGGTGTGAATTACTACATTAATTCGGATGTTTCGGTAGGTGTAGGCTACCAAGACAGCGAATTTGGTGACGGCGTCCGCTTGCGTGGTAGTTATCACTTCTAAATAAATCAGGTATGCTGTGGCTCACTAACCGTTGTATCGGAGACACGTGATGCCACAGCTGCCTAGTTTCATTCAAATGTATCGCGAACTTATCGCGCTTCCTTCTGTTTCCTGTCTTGACCCAAGTTGGGACACCAGCAACAAAGCGGTTATCGAAAAACTAGCTCAATGGCTTGATAGCCTTGGTTTTCAAATTGATATTCATGAGCTTGATCATCAATCAGGCAAATACAATTTATTGGCGCATTATATACCCGAGGGTGCATCTGAAGGCGGCCTCATGTTAGCCGGCCATACCGACACCGTGCCATGGGATGAAGGCCGCTGGACCCAAGACCCATTTAAATTACGTGAAGACAATGGCCGTTTATACGGGCTTGGCAGTGCCGATATGAAAGGTTTTTTTGCGTTCGTATTAGAAGCACTGCGCGGAATTGACTTAAAAACCTTAACCAAACCACTTTATATTCTGGCCACAGCCGATGAAGAAACCACCATGGCCGGTGCCCGCGAGTTAGACGCGTTTGGCCACTTAAAGCCTGAATTTGCCATTATTGGTGAGCCGACTTCAATGACCCCCGTCACCGCACATAAAGGGCATTTAACTGAAGCTGTGCGCGTCACTGGCAAGTCAGGCCATAGCTCAAACCCAGCCGGCGGCGTGAATGCGATAGAAATTATGCACAACGTGATCACCGAGCTACGTACTGTTCAACGCGAGTTTCAGCAGCGCTTCAATGACGCCACCTTCGAAGTACCCTACCCAACTTTAAACTTCGGCGCCATACATGGCGGTGACGCCGCCAATCGTATTTGTGCTTGCTGCGAACTGCACATTGATATGCGCCCGTTACCCGGCATGAACATTGACGACATGTATGGTCTCATTGACGACCGCTTGAAAGAGGTTAAGGCCAAGTACCCGGGCGCCATATGCTTACAACATATGCACGAACCTATTCCCGGCTACCGTTGTGATACTCAATCAGATATCGTACAACTGGCTCATGGTTTAACGGGTAACGCGCCAGAAGTGGCAAACTACTGTACTGAAGCACCCTTTGTGCAAGAACTGGGCTGTCAAACGATCATTATGGGCCCTGGCAACATTGCCCAAGCCCATCAGCCCGACGAATATATTCAAATTGATGAAATTGCACCGGCGCAACGACATATTCGTGATTTAATTCGCTCTATTTGTCAGGCGTAGCAAGCAACCGCGCGACAGGCCCAAAACTTTTGCGGTGTATCGGGCACGGCCCATGCTCTGTAAGCGCAGCTAAATGGACTTTCGTTGGGTACGCTTTGTGCTTTGCAAAATCGTATTCTGGATAAAGCGCGTGCCATTCGAGCATTTGCCGGTCACGCTCCACTTTCGCCAAAATTGATGCCGCACCAATACAGGCCTCTAAGGCGTCGCCGCCGATAATGGCTTCTGCAGGTACATTCAATTGCGGCAATTTATTACCGTCCACCAGTACCTTGCTAGGGCTAACCGGCAAGGCTTCAACAGCACGCTTCATTGACAGCAACGAGGCTTGCAAAATATTAATGGCATCTATTTCTTCTGCATCGCATTGCGCAATCGCCCAATACAAGGCTTTTTGCTTAATTTCTTCGCTAAGTGCTAAACGCTTCTTTTCAGAAAGCTTTTTTGAGTCATTAATGCCAGTAATTGGGTTATTCGGGTCTAATATCACTGCCGCGGCCACAACCGGCCCAGCAATTGGGCCGCGCCCTGCTTCGTCTGTTCCACAAATCATCGGTTTTCATCTTGTTGTTGTCAGTTGATGCGTTATGATACTTTCGTCTTAATCATAATAACAATACAACAAGGGGTTTCCTCATGTCTGGTTCGCAAGAATCGTCTACTTTGCTGAATCGTATACTCGATAAAGTTGAAAAAGTGGGCAACAAACTTCCTGACCCAGCGGTCATGTTTTTTGGATTGCTAATTATCGTATGGGTATTTAGCTATTTACTTTCTGGTATTGAGTTTGACGCGGTTCACCCGTTAACCAATGAGAACGTTGGCATTACTAACTTGTTAGCCGGCGATCAAATGGCCGACTTTCTTGCCAACATGGTTGGTACCTTTATGGGCTTTGCGCCCTTAGGTGTGGTGTTGGTTGCTATGCTAGGTGTCGGTGTCGCAGAGCGCAGTGGTTTCATCAATGTAGCCATTAAACTGATGCTTAACGTTACGCCGAAAATGTTGCTCACGCCGGTGTTAATTTTAGTGGCTATTATTAGCCATACCGCAGTAGATGCTGGTTATGTCTTGGTTATTCCGTTGGGCGGCGTCATTTTCTTTGCTGCTGGGCGTCATCCGTTAGCGGGTATTGCCGCTGCTTTTGCCGGTGTTTCCGGTGGTTTTAGTGCCAACTTTGTGCCTTCAGCCATTGACCCATTACTGCAAGGCTTTACCCAAAGCGCAGCACAAATTCTTGACCCTGCTATTCAGTTAAACCCGCTGAACAACTACTTCTTCACTGCGGCGTCGTCTGTGGTGGTGGTGCTAGTGGGCTGGTATTTAACTGATCGTGTTATTGAGCCTCGTTTGCAAAAAAATGCCACCATTGACGGTGACCAAGAAGATATGCCGGTACTCGACGACGTGACACCGCGTGACCGTAAGGCATTCTATGCCGGTGTATTGACTATGGTGCTGGGCTTGGTTGGCTTGTATTTCGCGGCCAGCGCTGAAAATACACCCTTGGCCGATGCAACAGGTGAGCTCGCTTCGTTTACCGCGCCGCTGATGCAAATGATTGTGCCACTCATATTCTTGCTATTTATTATTCCAGGCATTGTGCATGGTTTTATTTCTGGCAGCTTTAAGAATTCACAAGACGTGGTTGGCGCTATGACCAAGTCGATGGAAGGCATGGCTTACTACATGGTCATGGCATTCTTCTGTGCCCTATTTATTAAAGCCTTTAGCGACTCTAACTTAGGGACCTTGTTATCCATTAAAGGCGCGCAATTCTTAAGTTCGTTGCAGCTTTCAGGTGGCGTCACTATGGTTGGTATGATTATCTTAGTGGCCTTTATAAACCTATTTATTGGTTCAGCGTCGGCCAAATGGGCGCTTATTTCGCCGATTTTTGTGCCAATGCTGATGCAATTGGGCTACTCACCAGACTTAACTCAAGCCGCTTACCGCGTCGGTGACTCAATTAGTAACATTATTACCCCGCTGTTACCGTACTTCCCATTGGTGGTGTTGTACTGTCAGCGTTATGTGAAGGGTACAGGCATTGGTTCACTTGTAGCTATGATGCTGCCGTTTACGGTAAGTTTATTAGTGATTTGGTCAGCCTTCTTGATCATCTACTGGATGATAGGCATTCCGCTTGGTTTCCAGGCGAACTATGTCTATCCGGCAGGTTAATCTAAATGACCTACTTTCAAGGTAAAACAGTTTGGCTAACCGGTGCCTCTTCGGGCATCGGCTTAGCCATGGCCCAGCAATTAGCAGAGGCCGGAGCTCATCTTATTATAACCTCACGCCGCGCCGAAGCGCTTGAACAAGTGCGTTTATCGCTTGCGCACCCTGACCGTCACCGAGTGCTTGCGCTTGACTTAAGCCAACCTGAAGCTGCCGCGGAGCAGGCGCAGCATGAGCTTGGCGATCAAGTCATTGATATTCTGATTAATAACGCTGGTGTGTCGCAGCGGTCATTCATTTTAGATACCGATATGGCCGTTTATCGACAGCTGATGGAAATTGATTATTTCGGGGTTATCGCGTTAACCAAATTGGTGTTACCACGCATGGTTGAGCGTCGTGCGGGGCATATTGTCACGGTGTCTAGTGTGGCAGGAAAAGTCGGTACTAAGCTGCGCAGCGGCTACAACGGCGCCAAGTTTGGCGTCATTGGTTTTATGGACTCGTTACGCGCCGAAATGAAACAGCATGACCTTGTCGTTACCTCAATTTTGCCAGGGTTTATCAACACCCAGGTTGCGCATAACTCGCTAACCGGTGACGGCTCGGCATTAGGGCATGAAGACCCAGACAATGCTGGCGGTATTTCTGCTGAAGAGTGTGCACGGCAATCGCTACAAGCCATAGCTAAACAAAAAGCTGAGGTGGTTGTAGGTTCGGGCGTTTCCAAGCTTGCCCCCTTCTTGCAGCGCTTTTTCCCAGGCTTAGTCCGCCGTATGGTGGCTAACCGCTAATATCATCAGCTTGGTAGATTGAGAGGCGGTTACGACCGCCTTCTTTCGCCTGATAAAGCATTCTATCTGCAAGTTTTAACAACTGCTGTGCATCGCTACTCATGGCTGATTGGTTGCTCACCAGACCAATACTTACCGTTATTCGCGCCTCATCGCTCACTTCTGGCACTTCTAACTGCTCCACCATAAGCCGAATACGTTCGAGAATTTTCGCTGCCTGAGCTTGCGTTGTGTCTGGGAAAATAATGGCAAATTCCTCACCACCCCACCGTGCCACTAAGTCAGTTTCTCGGGCGTTGGTTGCTATCAGTTTCGCTACCTGCGTTAAAATAATGTCCCCTCCCGCATGCAGGTATTTGTCGTTAATTTCTTTGAAATAATCGAGGTCAAGCAAACCAACTGACAATGGCGTTTGATGCCGCGTGCTATTTTTTACTTCTAGCGCTAAGCGCTGGTCAAATGCGCGGCGGTTTGCCAACCCAGTTAAGGAATCTGTCAGTGCAAGTTGCTCTAATTCAAGTGTCTGCTGATGCACCATGGCTTGCAAGCGTACGCGCAGTTTTTCAAGTTGGCGAATACGCCAATGCACAATCCCGCCCACTAAAGTAATAAGCGCAATAACAAAAACAAACCAAAACCACGGGCGCTGATAAAAGTAGGCTGCTTTTGAAAAGCTAAACTCAGTTGGCTGCGACCAGTTTTCACCTTGGTAGCGCGTGCGAA
The DNA here is from genome assembly GCA_018222985.1 of Gammaproteobacteria bacterium. Lineage (GTDB taxonomy): Bacteria > Pseudomonadota > Gammaproteobacteria > Enterobacterales > Alteromonadaceae > Pseudidiomarina. Next base: position 32,343 of record JAAEZG010000006.1, on the reverse strand, counting down.
CCGCAAAGCGGTAGTTGCCCGGTGGAAGAGCTGTATATTCCGTGGTTAGGTTATCCTCACGGTTTATCCATTGTGTATCATAACCGTACATGCGCACTTGATATTCAATTTGCTCCGGCATTTGATAACCAAGCGCAACATAATTAAATGCTGTACGGGTATTATCCGCGGGCAGTTCTGCGGTAGCTTCAAGCACCCCATAATCATGGGTCACAGACTCAATCACTGGGGGCGGAGCTGAGTTTTCATGCGCATTGTATTGGCTAGGGTCAACACGAACGGCCCCAACCGCAGAAGCAAACCAAAGATGTCCTTCAGTATCTAACGCGGACGCTAAACCGCCCGTTGTTATTTGCCGACTCTTCATGCCGTCAGCTTCAGAAAATAACTTATGAGTGACTAACTTAATTTCTTCGCTTAACCATTGTTCAAGTTGCTCAGCGCTTACGCGAATAATTCCTCGTGAGCCGCCTAGCCATAAATTTGCTTGGGTATCGAAGTTAATCGTGAATACTTTTTCAAACGGTAGCCCCTGTTGGCGCCCCAACCATTGCCAAGTACCGGAAGATAAGTCTCTTGTTAGCACACCTTGGTCTGTCGCTAACCATAACCGTTGCTGGTGAATAATGCCTGAAAAGATATTTCGAGCACGAGTAAATTCTTCTAAATTTACCGCCTCAGGTTTCCAGTCAAAACGCGAGTTGCTGGTTTTAAAATGCGTTAATGTGGAGGTGGAACTCACCCACAAGTCACCGTTTGGCGCCAACGTCAGTGAATGAACAAAATCAGAGGCCATGCCATCAGCGCTTGTAAAGTGTTTAACAATAACGAACTGACCGTTTCTAACCTCGGTTACATATAACCCGTTGGGCGTGCCAACCAACACATAATCACTGCCAGGAATAGGTTTAACGACACGAATTTCATTTAACATCAGACCATTGTCACGGTTTAACTGGGCTGTAATTCTGCCATCTTGCAGTTGTAATACACCCTCAGTGTATGAGCCGACGTATAAACGATTGGCATCGTCTGACGCGATAGAAAGCACCGATAAAGCTTTCAAGCGTGCTTCTTTATCTAAGCCGATAAAGCGGCCATTCTTGCGATAACTTAAGCCATCGTTGGTGCCTACCCAAATGGTCCCCTCGTTATCAACATGAACTGAGCGCGCGTAAGCCCCTTTTAACCCATGATGCGGCGTAAAACTGGTAAATAACGCAGCACGAAATTGGGCAAAGCCACCATGAGTAGATACCCACATGTTGTTTTCTCGGTCACGAAAAATATCAAGTACATGTGAGTTTGGTAGCCCTTGATCAACACTTAGCCACTCTTGTTGATTTGCGCATAGCCGACCGACACCGTATTCAAATGTGCCCACCCATAGACAGCCTTCTGGGCCCTCAACAATTGCGGTAATAGGGCCTTTGACTGCCACCGGCCAAGGCTTAAATTCGCCCGTTGATTGCTGAATGAAAAGCCCATCGTCGCTAGACACGGCAACGCGACCATCTTGCAACTGTCGAATTTCACGAATTTGCGCAGTGGGAAGCTCATTTACCTTGGCGAAGAGCCCAGAGTTAGCCTCAAATACCGCAAGACCACCGCGGGTTCCAGCCCACACTTGCTGTTGGTTATTGGCACCGGAAACCAGCACAATACGAATCGTTGTATTATCGGGTAGCCCTTTGGTTACATCGAAAAGCTCTACTTCTCCGCGGCTATCAAGCCGGTATACTCCGGCACTGGTCGCTACCCACAGGCGCTGCAAGTCATCAACCACCGTTTCATAAGCATAGCCACGGCCAAATTGATAAGGCCGCCATTGTTGGCCATTAAAAAACACCACCCCACCGCGGGGGCCAGCAACAATCATGTCACCCGTGTTCGGGTGAACATGAATATCAAGGGCTCCAGCTTCTGGCATCTGGGTTATTTGAATATCATCAAATACTTTGAATTCGCGGCCGTTATAGCGAACAGGGCCTTCCCAAGTGGCTAACCATAAATAGCCGTCTGCTGACTGTGTTATTGCGTTGACGGAGTTGTGCGGTAAGCCATGCGCAGTAGTCCAGGTGCGCATGGCATATTCATTTAATGGCTTAACGGTTTTCGCAGTGGCTTGGCTCGGCGTCAATAAACTGTGTAACAAGAGTAGCTGTATAAACCACAGTGTTGCACTGAGCTTTTTCATGTTGCGAAACTATCCTTGTGGTGTGAATATGAACTCAGGTTCCCCCAAGCTTCACTAAGTCAACCTGAGCTAAAGCCTCGAGCTCTGGTTTGGCGAAATAATAACCTTGAAATAAGTGTATACCGATGTCACGAAGGCAGTCTAGTTCTTCTTTGGTTTCAATGCCTTCAGCTAATAACTGGGTGCCCTGTAAAGCGCATTGTTTCAGTGCTTCAATAACGACCGTTTGTTTTTCTGGGTGTACATTAATATCGCGAATAAGCGCCATATCAAGCTTTAAAATGTCTGGTCGCAAATCAATCAGCCAGTCAATGCGGGCAAAGCCGGAACCATAATCATCAATAGCTGTTTTAAAACCACGCTTAGAATAACTACTGAAGATATTCTGCAAGTGCTTTTTATCAAGAATTTGCTCGCTTTCTGTCACTTCGAAAACCAGCTTGGTTAAATCGAAGCCGTATAAATCAGCTGCTTCAATGGTCGCCTTAATACAGGTTTCTGGGCTGTAAACCGCGTTAGGTAAAAAATTAATATTTAAATAGTCATCACACCCCAGGCGAGCAGCTGTTTCTATTGCTTTTACCCGACAGGCTTGATCAAAATAATAGCGATTGTCTTCGTTCACACGCTCAAATACCCAGCCAGCGCCCTGCCCTTCGGGCCCACGCACCAACGCTTCGTAGGCAACTATTTTTTGCTTTTTTACATCAACAATGGGCTGAAATGCCATGCGTATTTCAAAGCCTAGCGACTGCCCACTTAAGCAGTCCATGCAGGTTTGTTGTTTAATTGAATCAGGAAAATCCATGTGCCGCCTTTATTATTTTTTTACCAATTTAATTATATCGGCGTGATATAGCAAATCTTAAGGCCTTTGGATCATAAAAAAGGCCGCTTACGCGGCCTTTGGAGATTAACTCATATGAATCAACATACTGGTGGGGTCTTCCAAAAACTCTTGCCAGAGCTTGTTGAAACGAGCAATGGTGCCGCCGTCAATAATACGGTGGTCACCCGACCAACTTGCCGTCATCATCTTGCGCGCAACAACATTGCCGTTGGCATCAAAGCGCGGTAACTCTTGCACTTTTCCTAACGCAACAATTGCAGCCTCTGGCTTGTTGATAATTGGTGTCGCAACGGTACCGCCAATCACGCCGATATTCGAGATAGAAATGGTTCCACCTTTCATATCTTCTTGTGCCACTCGGCCTTCGCGAGCCGCTTGGGTTAACCGCGTCACTTCTTGCGCGACTTCAATAATGCTCTTGTTCTGTACCTGCTTAATATTCGGCACTAACAAGCCAATTTTGGTATCCACTGCCATACCAATATTGTGATCATCAAAGTAAGTAATTTCAGTACAGTCGTCGTTTACCTGAGCGTTCATGATTGGGAACTCTTTCAGGGCTAACGACAAGGCTTTGATGAAAAACGGCATCATGGTAATGCGTACGCCTTTATCAGCATACTTTTCTTTGAGCTGTTTTTGCAGTGCCATCACGTTGGTTAAGTCAAACTCGTCAGCATAGGTAAAGTGCGGAATGGTACTTACCGACTTCATCATCTGCTTAGCCATCGCCGCTTTCACACCACGAATCGCCTCAGTACGAGTGCGCGTGTCAGATCCAGCTTTAGCTGGGGCTGACACCCCTCTCGAGTCTTTAGATGCCGATACGGAAGCGCCAGATGCGAAGCTTTCAACATCCTCTTTCATCACCCGCCCTTTGGCACCAGAACCAGACACTTGGCTAATATCCACGTCCAATTCACGAGCACGGCGGCGTACCGCTGGGCTAGCAATGGCTTTGCCTTGACGTGCAGCAGCCGGTGCTTCAGCTTGGCCTGCTTGTGGCTTCGCTGTATCCGTTGATGCTTTAGCCGCTGCCGATTCTTTCGCAGCAGGCTGCGCTGCTTCGCTAGAACCACCGGCTACACGAACCGCAAATAACGGCTCATGCACTTTGGCAATATTGCCCTTGGCATAATAGAGCTTTTCAACAACACCATTTTCTTTGGCCGGAATTTGCACCAAAGCTTTATCCGTCATCACATCAACAACAGGCTGATCTTCTTCAATGGTGTCGCCTTCTTTGACTTGCCATTCAACAATTTCACATTCAACAATACCTTCACCAATGTCTGGCAAAATAAAGTCTGTGACACTGCTATCAGCTTGCTCATTTTCTGTTTTCGTCGCCGCAGCCTCAACCGGCTGCTCAGGTTTTGCCGCTGCAGCCTCTGACGAGCTTGACTCACCAGAGTCAATCGCAAACAACGGCTCATGTACCTTGGCGATATCGCCTTTTGCATAATAGAGCTTCGCGACAACACCGTCTTCTTTGGCTGGAATTTGCACCAAAGCTTTATCGGTCATGACATCAACCACCGGCTGATCTTCTTTAATGCTATCGCCTTCTTGCACTAACCACTCGACGATTTCGCATTCGACAATCCCTTCGCCGATGTCCGGTAAGATAAAATCTTTACTCATTGGATAGGCCTCTTAGTAGGTCATCGAAGCTTTAATCGCTTCGTAAACTTTCAAGTGGTCAACAAAGTACTCTTTCTCGTGACTTAATGGATACGGGGTATCCAAGCCACACACGCGAGCAATTGGCGACTCAAGGTACAAGAAACATTGATCTTGAATGGTCGCAGCCACTTCGCTAGCGAAACCGCCAGTAATTGGCGCTTCTTGAGTAATGATCAAGCGACCCGTTTTGCGCACTGACTCAGCAACGGTGTCGACGTCCCACGGCAATAGACTCACTAAGTCGATAACTTCACAGTCGATGCCGTCTTTGGCGGCCATTTCGGCAGCCTTTTCAGCCATTTCAACTTGCGCACCCCAGGCCAGAACGGTGATGTCTTTACCTTCTTTCACCAAGTCAGCTTTGCCAAGCTCAAGGGTGTATTCTTCTTCTGGAACTTCACCAACCGATGCACGGTATAAACGCTTAGGCTCCATAAATAACACTGGGTTTTTATCGAAAATTGCGCTTAACAATAAGCCTTTTGCCATGTAAGGATTACGTGGCATAACAATTTTCAAGCCCGGCGTGTGAGCAAAGTATGCTTCTGGTGACTGCGAGTGATAGTGACCACCAGCAATACCACCGCCGTATGGTGTACGAATGGTTAAACCGCCCACGTTAAATTCATTACCAGAACGATAACGGAATTTCGCTGACTCATTCACAATTTGGTCAAAGGCTGGGAATATGTAGTCGCCAAATTGAATTTCAGCAACCGCATAGCTACCCTGAGAAGCTAAACCGTTGGCAAAGCCCAAAATACCCTGCTCAACTAACGGTGTATTAAAGTTGCGGTGGCGACCGTATTTCTCGGTCAAGCCAGAGGTTGCACGGAATACGCCACCAAAGGCACCGGTATCTTCACCGAAGCTATACACGTTGTCATGTTTTGCCATCGCAATATCAAGTGCGTTGTTGATGGCTTGTAATAGGTTCATCTTGGCCATTACTTGTCACCTCCATCAATACGCGACGCTGTTTTCGGATAGGCTTCCGGATACTTGCGAATGTGCGCTTTTAGCGCCTCAAGCTGTTGCTTAAGGTGTGGCGGTGGCGTGTCGTACACGTCTTCAATAATTTCATCAATATGTGGTACAGGCACAGTTTCAGCAGATTTCAACGCGGCTAAGACAGCTGCCTTTTTCTCGTCGTAGTTCTTTTGCGCTTCGTCTTCGTTGATCCAGCCTTGCGCTTGCAACCATTTTTGGAAACGTACCACAGGGTCTTTCGCACGCCATGCATCTTCTTCATCACGGGTACGGTAACCAGTTGGGTCATCTGAGGTTGAGTGGCCGGCCATACGGTAGCTCATGCCCTCAATCAGCACCGGCTCGTTTTCTTCCACGGCTAATTTACGCGCTAACTGAGTTGCTTGATACACCGCAAATACGTCGTTACCGTCAACACGAATGGTTTTCATGCCGTACGCAACACCACGCGGCGCAATGCCGTCACCAGCATACTGTTCACCTTGCGAAGGGGTTGAAATGGCATAACCGTTGTTACGACAGAAGAAAATGGCTGGTACTTTGTATACGGCTGCCATGTTCAATGCAGCGTGGAAGTCACCTTCTGAAGCGGCGCCTTCACCGAAGTAACAAATGGTACAGTTGCCTGTTTTATCCATTTTTTGGCCATAGGCATAGCCGGTGGCTTGTGGAATTTGTGTGGCCAATGGTGAGGCGATGGTCATAAAGTTTAGGTCTGCACAGCCATAATGCACCGGCATTTGGCGGCCTTTACCTAAGTCGCGCTCGTTTGAGAACAACTGGTTCATGAACTGCTCCACCGTAAAGCCACGGAACGCCAATGCGCCCTGCTCTCGGTATTGGCCCATGATCATATCACCGTCAGTTAATGCGGCAGCCGAGCCGATACTCGCAGCCTCCTCGCCCAACGACGACAAATAGAAGCTAATTCGACCTTGCCGTTGCGCAGCAATCATGCGCTCGTCAAGAATGCGAATAAACTGCATGGTGTCGAAAATTTTAAGGGCAAGCTCTTTGTCCATTTCTGGCAGCTCTGCACCTTTACGAATGGTACCGTCCTCAGCAAGGAGCTGTAGCATTGGAATCTTCAACGCCGAACCGTCAATAAATTGCGGTTTGGTGACGATGTCCAACTGATGTTGTTTATCTTTCGCCATAACTTTCTCGTTCTAAGAAAAATTGCGCACACTTTACCTTTACGTCAACTGACATGCAAACAGCGTGCGTCATAAAAAGTTAAAAATCAGACCAGTTCAAGTTGTTCAACGGGTAGCGGAATGACCGTTAATAAAGCGCGCTGGCCAATGGCCACTTGGGCGTTCGGGAAAATGATGCGCTCCCCTGGCTGCTCGACTTTGTATTGCTTTTCGCCATCACGGGCGAGCACGAAGCCAGTGTCAAACTCAGTAAAATTGGCTACGTCATTAGGAAAATTCAATTCAAAATTCTCTGCAGTGCGATTAATGGTACGACACACATCGTAAATATGATGCCGCGACGTGTCGAACTCTGGTAACTGCAGCGTTTCTGTTGCAATGAGTTGACGGAACATGGTGTTAGCCTTGGCAAACCGTGACATGTCGTTCTGCCCAAATGGGCGCACTTTGCCAAGTTCTACCGTAAACGCATCAGCCTGATGCTCGCGCACGCTGTAATAACTAAAGGTGGTGGTAGGCGCTTGGTTCAGCAAAATAGTATCAACGCCACATTCAGCTAAAAACGTCAGTTGTTGCTTTTTGTAAGGTGCTCCGTGGGTAAACGGATAGACCGCAAACTTTTCGTGCGCTGAGTCACGAATAGCGGTGTGTAAATCATAATGAAAACGTTGCCGTTGCTTAAAGAACCGACTGACGTATTGCTCTATTTTTGCTGCTCGAGCATGTTCAGGGCTATTGCCATTGGCATGCGCGCCACTAAACAAACGGTTCATGTTCATATCAACAAAGCGCGTGCCATTGACAATAGCGGCGGGGTTCGCGATTAAAAACAAGGTACGTTGCTTAACCGTAAGTTGGCCTGCCAGAATGTCGGCAAGCATGTCACGCACCATTTCAATTGGCGCGGTTTCGTCACCATGCACGGCGCACGAAAAAACCACATCTTTGTTGCTTGGTGCATCCGGCTCGACCACAATCACCCCAGCATCCCAGAATTCAACGCGGGCGTTATTCACGCGCTGTTCTGTACCAATCAGCGATGGGCCTTCATAGGGCCCTAACACGTGAGGAAGTTGAGCAGGCAAAGCTTGCTTAGTTTGTTGAAAATACTCAGCAATGGTCCATTGCAATACATCAAGGGTCACGACGCATCTCCATTATCTGTTATCGGGCCCGGTTCCCAACCTTTGGTGGCAAGTAGTGCACGTAACACTTTAGAACGGTACTCACGACGATAGAGTACCAATACCACCACGGCGGTTGAGGCAATAAATAAATACGGATGGATAAACCAACACAAAAACGCCAAGGCAAAGTAATAAGCGCGCAGGCCGTTGTTGTACTCATGGCCGGCTTGATCAATAACCTTGGCGGCTTGACGCGCAAATATTTCGCGCTGCTCGTCAGTAAAGTCCGTTGAGCGGTACTGGGGCGCAGCACCCATGAGTACCGAGACGAAACCAAATTGGCGAATCGACCAGGTAAATTTGAAAAACGCAAACACGAATAACAACGACAGTACCGCGAGTTTGAATTGTACTTTGTCGGTGGCGGTATCAGCGGTGTAAGGAATTGACTGCAGTACTTCAACAACTTTATCGGCAGAAGCCAGTAAGGTAATGACACCCGCCAGCACCAGCACGGTTGAAGAGGCAAAAAAGGTCACGGTTCGCTCAACGTTACCGAGTAACGCGGCATCGGCAATTTGATGTTCTTTACGGGTTAAGGTGCGCATCCAGTCAATGCGCAACTGGCGCAAAATATGCGAAAGACTATAGGTAGAGCGCGCGCGAATACGGGCAAATTGCGTGTAGGTAACCCAGACAGTAACAAAAAATACCAGCGCGATAATATCGATAAGTGCCAGATTCATGCATGACCTTCCGGTGACTCTGCTTGTGCAGTAAACGCCAACAACGGTAAGTTGTTGGCGTTCATTAGTATAAGGTCAATAGTTTAACATTATGTGACTGAATTGTGTTGTTCTGATTTCGGTTCTGGGGGCTTGGTCAGACCATACCAACTCAGCATGGTTTTCACGCCACGACGGGTGTCATTCAAGATTAAGTACAAGCTTGGTACTAATAGCAGCGTGATCACCGTGGCAAACAAGATACCGAAGGCGAGCGATATCGCCATTGGAATAACCAGCTTAGCCTGCATACTCTTCTCGAACACAATCGGCACTAACCCGAAGAACGTGGTCAACGAGGTCAATATAATGGCGCGGAAACGTGCCACACCGGCCTCAGCAACAGCTTTACGTAAGCTCTCGCCTTGAGCGCGTGCGCGGTTGACATAATCAACCATAACCAAGGAGTCGTTTACCACAACCCCAGCTAGCGCAATAATGCCGAACAAGCTTAGAATTGAAATCGGCATATCAAGCAACCAATGACCAACTACAGCACCAATCATGCCAAATGGAATAACCGACATAATAATCAGTGGTTGGCTGTATGACTTCAATGGAATTGCCATCAGTGCATAAATCGCAAATAACGCCAGCACAAAACCAATCGCTAGTGAACTGGTCGCCTCGGCTTCGTCTTGTGAGGCCCCTTCAAGTTGGAAACCAACGGATGGATAGCGATCAAGAATTGGCTGAATTTTGCTTTCGCGCACTTGACGCACAATATCAAACGGCTGCACTTTGTCTTTATCAACGCGTGCACGTACATTCACCGAGCGTTCACGATTAATACGTGTGATGGTGTTGTAACCCTTCGCGAAGCGTACATCGGCTAGTTCAGTAAAGGGTATCAAAGCACCGTCTGATGTACGCAATTTCATGTCTTCTAGGTTACCCACCGACTGGCGTTCAGATAACGGATAACGCACCATGACTTTCACTTCTTCGTCGTTGCGCTGAATACGCTGAGCCTCAGCACCATAAAACGCATAACGCACTTGGCTTGCCAGTTCTTGCAAGGTAATGCCCATGGCGGTGGCTAAGGGTTTCAACTCAAGGATGATCTCATCGTTGCCCTCGCCAAAGGTGTCTTCAATATCAAACACCCCGTCAAATTGCGCTAAGTCTTGCTTTAATAAAGTGGCTGCCGCAGCTAATTCCTCAAGGTTTTGCCCAGTTAGCTGAAACTCCACGTCAAAGCCGCCGCCACCGCCTATACTGCCTTGAAAATTCAGCGCTTTGACGCCAGCAATTTCTGGGGTGGATTCACGCCAGTTATTGATAATGGCAAAGCCATCAAGGTTACGGTCTTCGCCTTTTTCTAACTCCGCGAAGACCGTACCGCTGGTGGTGCCATTCATCCACACGTTAATGTGTTTGATGATATTGTCGCCGTTCTCTTGTTCAGCACGTGCGTCAACGTCTAGCAATGATTGCTCAACAGCTTGCAGCGTGCGAATCGTCGACTCTTCCGAAGCGCCCGGCTGCATTTGCATATTGGCCTGAATAAAGTCACTTGGAATGTTTGGGAAGAACACCCAACGCACGGTACCGCCGGCAATAAGCCCAATTGACAATATAAACATACCGATAAATGCAGCCAAGGTTGTATAACGATAGTGCAGACACTTTTTCAAAAATGGCTGATAGTAAGTTTTCGCAAAATACTGCAACGCGTGGGAAATTTTATTACGCACACGCTGAAAGCCATTTTGCTTTTCGTTGGCGGTTTTAGAAAACTTCATGTGCGCAATGTGCGCCGGCAAAATAAATTTAGACTCAATTAATGAGAACGCCAAACACAGAATAACAACCCACGCGATAGATTCCCAAATGGCGCCCATGCCGCCTTCAACCATCAGCATAGGAATAAAAGCCACCATAGTGGTTAACACCCCGAAGGTTGCAGGCATGGCGACTTTTTTCGCGCCGATAACAACGTTGTCTATCGACTTGCCATTGGCTTCAATTTCCGAATAAGCACTCTCACCTATGACGATGGCATCATCGACGACTATCCCGAGCACCAAGATAAAACCAAACAACGAAATCATGTTGATGGAAATATCGAACATAGGTAACGGCATTAAGGCAATGGTTCCCAAGAAGCACAACGGAATACCTATCATCACCCAAAAAGCCAAGCGCAACTGCAAGAATAACGCCAGCATAATGAATACTAACGCGCCCCCAAACAGCATATTATCGATCATTAAGTCTAAGCGGCCTTGCAGGTAATAAGACGAGTCACCCCAATGAGCAATTTTGACCTCGGGTGGCAGTTCTTTTTGCTTACGTTCAATGTAATTTTTGACCACTTCAGCGGTGCGCAGATCGTTTTGATCACCCACGGAGTCAACCCGCACGAAGGTTGCCATTTTGCCGTCAAACTGCGTAAAGCGGCGGCGCTCAATAAACGCATCTTGTACCTTGGCAATATCACCCAGTGTTAAGCGAGTGCCGTCTGGGCGGTTAATTAAGACAATTTGCTCAAACTCATCACCCTTGTAGGCTTGGTTATTCGCGCGCAACAATATATCACCATTGGGTGTACGAATAGAGCCACCAGCAACATCTAGCGAGGTGCCACGAATGGCATTCACCACTTGTTGAAAAGTTAAGTTGTAACGTTGTAAATCGGCTTCTGATATTTCGACCGATATTTCATAGTCTCGTGCACCAATGACTTCGACACGGGTAATACCACCGATGTCTTTAATGTCGTCGCGAATTTCTTTCGCAAGCTCTTTTTGCGACTTTTCATTAATGTCGCCAAACACGCTAATCCAGATCACCTGGCGCTGTGGGCGAATTCGATAAATATTTGGCTTTTCGATTTGTTGTGGAAAGCTCGGAATCGCGTCAATGAGCATTTTGACTTCATCCATGACCACCTGAACGTCGTAGCCGCTTTCTACTTCAATTGAAACCGAGCCATTGCCTTCACGAGCCGTCGAAGTCACGCGCTCAATACCATTCACGTCTTCGATGGCATCTTCAATTCGAACCAAAACACCTTGTTCAACTTCTTGCGGTGCCGCCCCTGGAAACGGCACTTGCACGCTAATAATATTTAGCTCAATTTCGGGGAACATTTGCTTGCGCACCTGCCCCACCATAAAAATACCGGTGATAATAATCAGCGCCATCAACAGGTTGGCGGCAACTGAGTTATTCGCCCACCACGCGATAATTCCCTTTTTCGGATCGATATCGTAATTACTCATTATCGTTACCTGCTACTTCAGCGGTTTGCTTGGTAGGCGTTTCTTGCTGTTCAATGACAGGGTCACCAGGTATACGTACCTTCATGCTCGGCAGCGCATTTGATAACTGGGTTAACACCACCAAATCACCAGCTTGCAAGCCGTCGTTAATGACCACGTGTTGTGCTTCTGCGCGCACAATATTCACGTCGCGTTGTTGCAGGCGGCGCTCGTCATCAACAACCCAAACGGTGTTATTAATGGACAACGCATAACGTGGAACCCGATACACTTGCTGCGCTTCAACACCGTCAATAACCAGCTGAACAAAACGGCCAAAACGCAATGGCGCTGGGTGTTGGTCGCTTTCTTGGTTGTATGGGTCTTGCACTTCAACCACGCCATAAATAACGCGGCTATTTTGGTCAAGAACCCCTTCGCTACGCACCAAGTTGCCGTGCCAGGTGAAGGTTTCACCAGCCACATCACTGGTTAAAGCAACATGTGGGCTAGCGCCATCATGGTTGGCTTCTGGTAAGTCAATATAAGCTAAATCGCGGTCGCTCAACGGCACGCGAACTTCGGCAACTTCAGACCCATACAAAGCACCCACTTGCGTGTTCATTGACACAAACTGACCAATATCAACGTTTTTATTTTGCAAAATTCCGTCATACGCGGCACGTACCACGGTTCTGTCTAGGTCACGCTGCGCTTTAGCGACAGCGGCTTCAGCAGACTGCACCGCAGCAACCGCGCTGGCCACTTGCGGCTCACGAATACCTAGCGCTGGAATTTCACCCATTTGCAGTGATTCCCACTCGTCTTTAGCGACTTTAGCCCGCGCACTTTCTTCCGCAAGCGCCGCTTTCGCTTGCGCCAATGACGCTTTAGCACTTTGTAATGCAACACGGTAATCGGCTGGGTCAATAGTCACCAGCATGTCACCTTGTTTGAAAAATCCGCCGTTTACAAAATTATCTGCCACCTCAATAATTTGGCCACTAACCTGGGTAACCAAATTAGTCATGTGCTTCGGCTTAACGTTCCCCTGGCCTTCCACTTGAAAACTAATATTTTCAGGTTGTACCTCAAGCACTTCAACCAGCACCGCCGGTCGCTCCGTTGAACGCTGTGGCGGTTGCGGACGCAACGCTATCATGGCAACTAATAATAAAATTGCGACAACAAGAATAATGGGGGGTAATAGTGCACGTTTCTTAAAGGCCATAACGTCCTGATTCCATAGGTTAGAACACATTAACGAGATTTCGTGCATATAGTATGACGAAATCTCGCAACATCCGTTAGCTTGAATATGTTAGAAGTTGTTACGGAGTGTGAAGTTTTTAGGCTCACAGCGCCGTTTAACCATTGAGTAAGTAGCTTTCTCCAGCCTCAATCGCCCGAGGACCGCCAGCAAGTAACACCACGTCGTCGACTTGAAGAGTGAAGTCGCCATGTACTTCCACGAACTCTTGTTCGCCGCGGCGCACCGACTTAATTTGCAAATTTAAATCATCTAGCGCCAAATCAACCAATTTTTTACCACAACCGAAAGCATTTTCAGGCAGCGCTACGGCATGTAGAAATTGCAATCGGTCTAATTTCTCTGGGTCCATATCGGTTGTTTCACCTGGGTAAAAACCATGCATTTCTCCATAATGGGAACGGCGTGCTTGATCTAAACGCGACAGAATTCGGCGAATAGGAATGCCTGAGCGGCTTAGAATTTGGGAAACGAGCATTAAACTTGCTTCAAGCGTGTCAGGCACCACCTGAGTCGCACCAGCATTCATCATTTGCTGCAAACGCATATCGTCACGACTGCGCACAATAATTTCAGCATGTTCATTAACATTGCGAATCGCTTTTAGTACATCAAGCGCACGCTCATCGTCGGCAAAACTGATAATAATTAGCTCTGCGTCATCGGCATGAACCGCACGCAAAATATCGCGCCGTATTGCATTACCAAAAAATACTTTAGAGCCACCGGCAACGGCTTCTTGTACACGTTTTGGATCATGATCAATAGCTAGGTAATCAATACCTTCATTGGTTAAAAAGCGGGCAATGGTTTGGCCCACACGTCCAAAACCAAGAATAAGTACCCGTGACTTTTCGTCCTGAGGCGTTGGTAAACTGCCGTGCTGTTCGGCTTCTTGCGCCCCTAAAATACGCGCAACAATCGGCTTGCACTGTTGTATTGCCAAAGGTGTTAAGGCCATACCAAACACACCAACCCCGACCAATATCGACGCAATTTGAGGGTCTAACAAACCAAAAGTTAATGCCAACGAGGATAATACGAAGCCAAACTCGCCCATTTGAAATAGCATTAGGCCAGAGCCCCACGCATCTTCAGGACGCTCTTGCATGAAACCCGCCAATACTCGAATGACGACTAACTTTATCAAACCTACCGCAAGCACAATGAGAATGATCCAATGCAAATTGGCAATAAACACTGTTAAATCAAGCTGCATGCCTACGGTGATGAAAAACAAACCCATTAAAATGTCGCGAAACGGGCGAATATCAGCTTCGAGTTGGTGCTTGTATTTACTCTCACCGAGCATCATGCCAGCCAAGAAAGCACCTAAGGCCATTGATAACCCGAACAAATGGGTCATACCACCAGCAACCAAGGCGACAAGTAAGGTGGCCAAAACAAACAGCTCATCGGTTCGTAACTTCGCAATTTCGCGAAATACATGAGGCAATACCCATTTGCCAATAGCCATAAGCAATAGCACTACGCCAGTACCTTTGAGTAGTGCGTAACCTAAGCTTTCCCAAAGTGATACATCGCCATTGCTAGCCAGCAAAGGAATAACAATGAGCATGGGGACAACGGCAATATCTTGGAACAGCAGCACCGCTACAGTCATTTGCCCCTTGCGCGAGGTTAATTGCGATGACTCACCGAGTTGTTTGATAACAACAGCCGTTGATGAGAGCGCCAGTGTACAACCGATAATGAATGCCGCCGACCAATCGCTAACAAAGAACATGCCAAGGCCAGCAAAAGCCGCTGTACATAAAAATACTTGGCCGGCTCCCAAACCAAATACGTGCGCTCGCATTGCGATCATTTTAGGCAGCGAGAATTCAAGACCTAGTGAAAACAGAAGTAACACCACACCGAGCTCGGCAACGAAATGATACTCATCAGGATCGGCTATCCACGCCATGACATCGGGACCCGCAATAATCCCTGCGGCCAAGTAAGCTAAAATTGCGGGTAGCTTTACCCGCCGAAAAGCCCAAACCAATACCACGGCTATGGCAAGTAACAGCAGTATATCGGTGAATCCACTATTCACTGTTTATCCTTAAGTTTGTATAACCCGAGACAAATTAAGCATAAACCAATTACTGTGGCTATTTGAATGTTTTCATCAAGAATAAAGTAAATAAGCACCAGTGAAATAAATGGGCTTAAAAATATCAAGGTCGATATTTGCGCCGTTTTCGTCGCGAGCCGCATGGCCGTTAACCACAGGAAAAACGTCAACCCCATTTCAAAGATGCCGACATAAATACCGGCCCAGACGCCCTCAATGGCGATTTGCGGCAGCAATTGTGCCAACAAAGGTTGCTGCTGCCACCAGGCATACACCACATGAAAGCCAACCAACCACAGCGTGCCCCAAAAGAAACATAAAAATAGCGCAGGCACCGGTTTGTCGGTGTTTTTGGTGTTAATCAGCCAATAACTGGCCCACAGCAAAGTACTAAACAAGGCCAAACCAATGCCTAACCAGTTAGTTTGCTGAAAGTCCCAGTTGCCGCCAGTTGCAATTAGAAACACCCCACCATAGGCCAGCAGCATGGCCATCAGTTCTTTTTTGCTGAGTGTTTGCTGCAAAAACGGCACCGCAAGTAACGACATGGTAATAGCCCATGTGTAGTTAATCGCTTGCGCTTGTTGGGCTGGCAGCTGGTCGTATGCGGCAAAAAGGACTAGGTAATAAGCGGCGGGGTTGATAAAGCCTTGAAGTAGATAAAATAGCGAGCGATGACGAGCTAAGCGCCATGTTTCTAGCCAACGTTGCTGCACGGTTAATATCACCGCAAATACCACTAAACTGCTCACTGCCGCTATAGATAGCAACTGCAGCGGGGTTAAATACTGCAACGCTATTTTAAACGCGGTTGCAACCGTCGACCACAACAACACTGCGCTTAATGCGAAGGCGATGGCTTTACGTTGGTCTTTCATGGTCGGGCTTGCAGTCGCAACAGCCGATCTTTATTTTCGGCAACTTCACGCACCACGCAACAATTTGCCCAGCAAACTTGGGGCTGGGTGTCATTCGTGGTTAAGAGCATTTGCGTGCGCAGTTGTTCAAGTTGCGCGTATGACGGCATCACGGCTTGTTGTACTTGCAACCAATAGCGCAGAACACCGCGCTGTAAATCTGGGCTAGCAGCCTGTAACCAGCGGGTTGCCAAGGTTCCATCAGGTTGCATGTGCGGGTTTACGCGGTCTGCTAATAATTGCTCCAACAAGCCTTGGGTTTCTGCGCATAATTGTGCACTTCGCAGCACCGCGTCACCAAAGTGTGGCCAGCGCTGTTCAAGCTTTGGAATAATATCGTGCCGCAGAAAATTACGCTCAATGGTAGTGTCGTAATTGGTATCGTCTTCAATCCAATGAAGCTGACGGGCATGTGCGTAGTCATAAATGGCCTGTTTACTGACATCCAGTAATGGTCGAAACCATTGCTGCATTTTTCCCTCGGTGCCACGCTGCGACAGCGGTGCCATTGCCGCTAACCCTTTGGGCCCAGAACCTCGTTTTAGCTGCAATAAGAAGGTTTCAATTTGGTCATTGCGGTGCTGGCCAAGCAAAAACACCGCGTTGCTGTCGCCCAGCTCGCTTAAACGCTGATAGCGCGCTTCTCGCCCTGCGGCTTCCTTACTAATGCGCGAACCCGTTTTTACCGGTAAGGCTTCGCACAGCATTGGGAAATCGCGCCGTTGACAGTCTGCAACTAAGCCTTGTGCCCACTCGCCCGAACTTGGGTGAAACGCATGGTCAAGATGAATAGCTAGGTAACGGTAGTGCGGAAAATCCTGGCGAAAGCGATCCAGCAAATCAAGAATGGTTTGTGAATCTGCGCCACCGCCTAAACAGGCAATAAGTTGCTGTTGCTCAGCTAGTTGTAGGGTGAGCAAGCGCTGTTTGAATAACGCGTAAAGGGAGTCACTGGTGTCGTGACTCCCGACAGGTTTGTTAACAGTAGCCAAATGACATTAATTTCTGATAACGCTGCTCAAGACGCGATGCGCTGTCGAGATTAACCAGTGCATCAAGGTCAGCCTGTAATTGCTTCTTCAAGCGACGGGCCATTTCTTCATGATCACGATGGGCGCCACCAATGGGTTCAGCAATAATGGTGTCAATTAAACCAAGTTCCTTTGAGCGCTGCGCGGTCACACCCATGGCCTCAGCCGCTAATGGCGCTTTTTCGGCACTTTTCCATAAAATAGACGCACAACCTTCTGGTGAAATAACCGAGTACGTTGAATACTGCAACATATTCACACGGTCACCCACGCCAATCGCCAGAGCACCACCAGAGCCACCTTCGCCAATAACCGTACAAATAATTGGCGTATTTAAACGTGCCATCACTTTCAAGTTACGGGCAATAGCTTCCGATTGACCACGCTCTTCTGCACCAATACCTGGGTAGGCCCCGGGTGTATCAATGAAGGTAATAATTGGCATTTTGAAACGTTCAGCCATTTCCATTAAGCGCAAGGCTTTGCGATAACCTTCTGGCTTAGGCATACCAAAGTTACGGCGAATTTTTTCTTTGGTTTCACGGCCTTTTTGATGGCCGATAATCATGACTGGCGTGCCATTCAAACGCGCGGTACCACCAACAATGGCTTCATCGTTCGCAAAGGTACGGTCGCCCGCTAGCTCGTCAAAGTCATCAAACATGTGTTTAATGTAGTCGAGTGTGTAAGGTCGCAGCGGGTGACGGGCTAATTGCGCCACTTGCCAAGCGCCAAGGTCACCAAAAATTTTCTCAACCAGCTGCTCACGTTTCTCTTGCAGCTTAGCAATTTCCTCTTCAATGGAAATATCAAAGTCGCCTTTTGCGCCTACTGCTTTTAATTCTTCGATTTGTGCCTGAAGCTCAGCAATGGGCTGTTCAAAATCTAAAAATTTAAGACTCATTATGGCTCCTGTTTGCCACTAATTAAGTTGCCATTAAAACTCTAATTCAACAGCTTGATTACCTAATCGTTGTTGTAATTCGTAAATCAATTCATCCGTTGGGGTCACATACCATTCTGTGGCCGCCACATATTCGGCTTCAACATCGGGCCGCACATAACGAATGTGTAGTGGGCAAGCGCCCTCTTTATGTGGCTCAATCAGCTGTTTTAGCTGCATTAAGCCCTGCCCTTCAAGGTGCTCTGGACGAACCGATATGCGTAACGTCTTGGCGTATTGCTCTCGCATACCGATAATGGTCATCACTTCGCGAGCCGTCATTGTATTGGCTGCGGAGTAATCATCAAAGCTGACCTCTCCTTTTATCACTAAAATTTGGTCTTTTTCGAGCAAATGCTGATAATTTTCATAATCTTTAGCATAAAAACGCACATCAAAACGCGCCGTTTTATCATGCAAAGTCACAATAGCCCAACGCTGATTTTGTCGGTTCAGCATGGTTCGAACGTCAACCACTAATCCAGCTACCGTGGTGGTCTGATCGCGCCCGGTCGGTTTTACGTCAGCCAACACACATGGCACATAGTTTTTTAACTCGCCACGATAACGGTTTACTGGGTGCCCAGTTAAGTATAGCCCAAGCGTTTCACGTTCGCCTTCAAGCCACATGGCTTCTTGCCATGGCGCAACTTGCACAAATTCATGTTCAATTTCAACGTCATCGTTAGCGGTCGCTAAAACCCCAAACAAATCACTTTGACCAATCGCTTCAGCGCGCGCATGTTGCTCGGCTTGGCGCATGGCTTTTTCTAAGCTGGCCATAATGGTTGCGCGGTGTGGGCCTAGCGAGTCCATGGCGCCAGCTTTAATCAGTTTTTCTAGCACCCGGCGATTAAGCTTCTTCAGGTCAACCCGACAGCAGAAATCAAATAAGTCGGTAAACGGGCCGTCAGCGCGTGCAGCTAAAATAGCTTCAATGGGGCCCTCACCAACACCTTTAATGGCACCAATGCCGTACACAATGCGTTGTTCGGCATCAACCGTGAACTTATATTGCCCCACATTCACATCGGGCGGTAATAGCTTAAGCCCCATGTTTTCGCATTCATCAACTAAGGTCACGATTTTGTCGGTGTTATCCATATCAGCGGACATAACGGCCGCCATGAACTCAGCCGGAAAGTGGGTTTTCATCCATAGCGTTTGGTACGACACCAAGGCATAAGCCGCAGAGTGTGATTTGTTAAAACCATACCCGGCAAATTTTTCCACCAAGTCGAAAATTTTGATTGCCAGCTCACCATCAATGCCGTTCTTGCGCGCACCTTCTTCAAATACCGCGCGTTGTTTGGCCATTTCTTCCGGCTTTTTCTTACCCATGGCACGACGCAACAGATCGGCGCCGCCAAGCGAATACCCAGCCAGTACCTGCGCTATTTGCATAACCTGCTCTTGGTACAAAATAACGCCGTAGGTTGGCTCTAATATCGGCTTCAACAGTTCATGTTGATAGTCTTTATCTGGATACGATATTTCTTCGCGGCCATGCTTACGGTCAATAAAGTTATCAACCATGCCTGACTGCAATGGGCCTGGGCGGAACAAGGCCACCAGGGCGATAATATCTTCAAAACTATCCGGCAGTAGCTTTTTAATCAGCTGCTTCATGCCCGATGATTCAAGCTGAAATACTGCGGTGGTCGACGCCTTTTTTAGCAACCTAAAGCAGCGCGGATCGTCAAGTGGAATGTGGTTGATATCAATGGGGGCTTTGCCATCGCGCTGGCGATTAGCATTCACCATATCAAGCGCCCACTGAATAATGGTTAGCGTACGCAAGCCCAAAAAGTCGAACTTCACCAAGCCGGCTGCTTCAACGTCATTTTTATCGAACTGCGTAACCGGTTGGTTGCCTTCTTCGTCGCAATACAAAGGCGAAAAGTCGGTGATTTTTTCGGGGGCAATAACCACCCCGCCCGCGTGTTTACCCGCGTTACGTGTTACCCCTTCAAGAATGCGCGCCATGTCGATAATTTCGCGCACATCGTCGTCTTGCTCATACATTTCAACTAAGCGCGGCTCAACTTCGAAGGCTTTTTCGAGAGTCATGCCTGGGTCACCCGGCACTAACTTCGTAATTTTATCGACAAAGCCATACGGGTGGCCAAGTACGCGGCCTACGTCACGTATCGAAGCCTTGGCAGCCATGGTACCGAAGGTAATGATTTGTGAAACCGCTTCGCGGCCATACAAGTCGGCGACGTGATCAATAACTTCATCACGACGATCCATGCAGAAGTCGATATCAAAGTCAGGCATCGATACCCGTTCAGGGTTCAAGAACCGTTCGAAGAGAAGATCGAGTTCCAGTGGGTCCAAATCGGTAATTTTAAGCGCGTAGGCCACCAACGAGCCCGCACCAGAACCCCGGCCTGGGCCCACAGGAATATTGTTATCTTTTGACCACTGAATAAACTCCATAACGATCAAAAAGTAACCGGGAAAGCCCATTTGGTTGATGACATCGAGTTCAATTTGCAGGCGTTCATCGTAAGGTTTGCGCTGCTGTTGACGCTCTTGTTCATCAGGAAACAACACCTGCAGACGCTCTTCTAGGCCTTCTTGGGATTTCTTCACCAAAAAGTCTTCAGGGGTCATGCCTCCGGTTGGGAATTCGGGCAGTACATATTCGTCAAGCGTGACGGTAACGTTGCAGCGCTTAGCTATCTCTACTGTATTTTCAATGGCCTCAGGAATATCGGCAAACAACTCGGCCATTTCTTCAGGACTTTTCAAATATTGTTCAGCGCTATATTTCTTCGGCCGGCGTTTATCATCAAGTGTATAACCGTCGGCCACAGCAACACGCACTTCATGGGCATTAAAGTCTTCTGGCTTTAAGAACATGACTTCATTGGTGGCAACCACCGGTACATCACATTCAGCGGCTAACGCAACAGCTGCATGCACATAGTCGTCTTCGCCGGGGCGCCCGGTGCGTTGCAATTCAAGAAAAAATCGATCGGCAAAGTGCTGTTGATAAAACGCTAAAGCTTCGCGGGCTTCGGCATGGCGGTTTTGTAGCAATTTGACGCCGATATCACCCTCGCGACCTCCGGACAATAACAACAAGCCTTGCTGGTGCTCAGCTAACCAAGCTTGATCAACACAAGGACGGCCAGCCCGATGACCAGCCAAGTAACCGCGACTAATCAGCTGGGTTAACTGCTGATAACCATGATTATCCATCGCTAACGCAGTAATTCGAAACGGTTGTTCTTGTGAATCACTGGTCCAGCCGTTGGGAAGTACCCACAAGTCACAGCCGACAATGGGCTTCAAGCCGTTACCATGGGCGGTACGATAAAAACGAACCAAGCCACACATGTTCATTTGGTCGGTCAGCGCAATCGCTGGCATCCCTTTACTCGCAGCGCTTTCACAGATTGGCTTTACCTTAGCCAAGCCGTCGATCATCGAAAAGTCGCTGTGAACTCGCAGATGGATAAATTGAGGTTGTCGCTTGTTGTTTTCGCTCATGCGCCTAGTTCATACACTATTGTCAGTTATTATTCAGGTATTGTGCCGCAAGCGCGCGGTTATGTCATGACCCAAATAAACTTGTCGTTAGTTAATTGCTGCTCGCCATCGTAGCAATACGCTACCAGCCGACCATTTGGCTGCGTAACAGACCAATCAAGGCAAGCAACCTGAGGGGTGAGTACATGTGGCGCCCCGCGCATCCAATAGTGCCCAAAAAATACCGGCTTATCGGCGGCATAGCCAGGCATAACGGTATTGGGAATTTCACGGTCGGGTAAACTATGCAACGGTTCCACGCCCAAGGCTAAGTCACGGTACTTGGCACTATGTTTTTGCCACCAACGCGTGCGCATGGCGGTGCGTTTAACCCCAGCCTTGTCGTGAAAATGCAAGCCATCGGGTAACGCCACCTCTAAGCCTTTGCAGAGTGTTTCTATTGCGTGGTGCAGCTGATGTTCGTGATCATGGGCTGCATACCAAGCGGCTTCATCGCGTAGCCTGTTTGCTGGGCAGGTGTGGTCATCAACAACTTGCTTTGACGGTTCGTGCCAACACGCATGCACAATTCGGCATTCGGGTAAGTTTAAGTACAAAGGCAACTGCCGAAACCAAGCTAAGGTGCTGTTGTACCAATCTGACTCTGGTTTTGCTTGCAACAAAAACTCACGATGATGCTTCAGGTTACCCGCACTGTGCTTACGTAAAAAGTCACCTTGCCCATCGGGTAACGTCCACGCCACCGCGTTCAGCTCATGATTGCCCATGATCACTTGCGCGCTACCGGCATCAACCATAGCTCGCAACGTATCTACCGTTTCCCGTTGCAAAGGGCCGCGGTCAATCAAATCGCCCACAGATATAAGTTGGCGCTCGGAGTGTCGCCACGCACCCAATTTTTTCTCATAGCCAAGCTTTTTTAGTAACGCAATAAGTTGGTCTGCATGGCCGTGTACGTCACCGATAATGTCATACATAATTAGCTATTTACGGCTCTCGTTACTTATTCAAAGGTACCGACAAAGGCTTCAATGCCTTCTTGCTTGAGTGCATCTAAAGCTTCATCTAAAGCGTCTTGGTCTGTTTCAAATGGGTCTTCCCATACGGTCGAATTATTACCACTGTCGACAATTTCCAGAATCCAACCGGAGTCTTCTGTGCGATAAATATCAATATCTACCGTTTGGCCACTATCGCTATACTGCTGGCATAATGGGCTTTGAATGTATTCTACGTTGTCGGTCATGGCCTATTCCTTGTATCAAAAAATAAGGGTGCCAGCACAACACTGACACCCTTTTATATTACACCGAATAATTAAAACTTCGGTATTAAAGACTTGCTAAAGCGCTGTTAAGCGTGGCGGATGGGCGCATCGCTTTATCAACTAACTCAGCGTTTGGTTGATAATAACCGCCAATGTCTACGCTGTTGCCATGAACGCCGTTAAGTTCTTCAATAATTTGAGCTTCATTGGCTTGCAATGCGTTGGCTAATTTACCAAAACGTTCGGCTAATGCGCTGTCTTTAGTTTGCGCAGCTAATGCTTCGGCCCAGTACATACCTAGGTAGAAATGGCTGCCACGGTTGTCAATTTGACCAAGTTTACGCGCTGGCGACTTGTCGTTTTCAAGGAACTTAGCCGTTGCCGCGTCTAACGTATCCGCTAAGATTTGTGCGCGGTCATTGTTGTTACGTTGCGCCAAATGCTCTAACGACGCAGCTAACGCTAAAAATTCACCGAGTGAATCCCAACGCAGGTAGTTCTCTTCAACAAACTGTTGCACGTGCTTCGGTGCAGAACCACCAGCGCCCGTTTCAAACAAACCACCACCGTTCATTAGAGGCACAATTGACAACATTTTCGCCGAAGTGCCCAGTTCAAGAATTGGGAACAAGTCGGTTAAGTAGTCACGCAACACGTTACCGGTTACTGAGATGGTGTCTTGCCCATCTTTCATACGCGCTAAGGTGTGCTCGGTCGCTTCAGTTGGCGCCAAAATGCGCAAATCTAAACCGTCAGTGTCATGCTCTTTAAGGTAAGTGTTCACCTTTTTGATCAACTGCGCGTCATGAGCGCGGTTTTCGTCTAACCAGAACACCGCTGGCATACCGCTTAAGCGTGAACGATTCACTGCCAACTTAACCCAGTCACGAATTGGCGCGTCTTTTACCTGACACATACGCCAGATATCGCCTTTTTCTACGTCGTGTGAGAATACCGTTTCACCCGCTTGGTTTAACACCACCACGGTACCATCGGCTGGAATCTCGAAGGTTTTATCGTGTGAGCCATACTCTTCGGCTTTTTGTGCCATTAAGCCCACGTTTGGCACTGTGCCCATGGTGGCTGGATCGAATGCGCCATTGGCTTTACAGAAATCGATAGTTGCCTGGTAAACACCTGCATAGCAGCGATCTGGAATCATTGCTTTGGTGTCTTGGGTTTTGCCTTGACGGTCCCACATTTTGCCGCCATCGCGAATCATCGCAGGCATTGACGCATCAATAATCACGTCGCTTGGCACGTGCAAGTTGGTGATGCCTTTATCTGAGTTCACCATAGCTAATTCAGGCTGGTTGTCATATACCGCTTGAATATCTGCTTCAATGGCAGCGCGCTCGTCTGCTGGTAACTCAGCAATTTTAGCTAGCACGTCACCAAAACCATTGGTTGCATCAACGCCTAATTGCTTGAAGGTTTCAGCGTGCTTAGCAAATACGTCGGCAAAATAAACTTTCACAGCATGGCCAAACATAATTGGGTCTGACACTTTCATCATGGTTGCTTTTAAGTGCAACGACAACAAAATGCCCTCTTCTTTGGCGGCAGCCGTTTCTTTGGCAAAAAACGCTTGTAACTGCGCTGCGCTCATACGCGCGGCGTCAACCACTTCGCCAGCCAACACTTTCACTGAGTCTTTCAGTACCGTCTGACCAGCTGGCGTGTTTAATACAATTTTCAAGTCATCTGCTTGTGCAAACGTGGTTGACTGCTCGCTGCTATAAAAATCGCCGTCGCTCATATGTGCAACGTGGGTTTGTGAGTCGCTAGACCATGCACCCATGCGATGCGGGTGCTTTTTGGCGTAGTTTTTTACTGACGTTGGAGCACGACGGTCAGAGTTGCCCTCACGCAAAACAGGGTTTACCGCTGAGCCTTTAATTTTGTCATAACGCGCTTTTACATCGCGTTCTTCGTCGGTTTGTGGCTCAAATGGATAGTTTGGCAGATTGTAACCCTGTTGCTGAAGCTCTTTAATGGCAGCAGTCAACTGAGGAATAGATGCACTGATATTGGGAAGCTTGATAATGTTTGCTTCAGGTGTTTTCGCCAGTTCACCAAGCTCAGCTAACGCATCACCAATGCGCTGGTCTTCGTTCAAGAACTCAGGGAAGTTCGCAATAATGCGGCCAGCTAAGGAGATGTCGCGTGTTTCAACGCTAACGCCTGCGGCATCAGTAAACGCACGAATAATTGGCAACAACGAATAGGTTGCTAAACGTGGTGCTTCATCAGTTTCAGTGTAAATAATCTTTGAACTATCAGTCGACATAGTGATTCCTATTCATTAGTTCAGGACAGAAAAAGTGGCCCGAATTATAGCAATATACAGCTCAAATCACTAGCTTAAGCTTGCGCGCGAGTGCTCACATGCAAGTGCTTACGCGTCAACGCTAACATGGCTCAATAGTTCATTGACTAAGAAATGGCATTGTTGATACACATCAAACAAGTCGCCGTGTTTTTCTAATGGGTTTTTCATGGCTAAGTCGTATTCAAACGCTTCTACCGCCTTGAGATACTCACCAAGCTCACCTTCGCTATGCAAAACTGCTGCGCGCACGGCTTCGGAAATATTAAGGTCTTGCAAAAACGCTTCTTTTCTAATACCCAACAAAACATCTGAACCAGCCAACAGCCCAACTAAAAAGGCCGGCCCTGGTAACCGGTTAAAGGGGTCTTTTTTTCGCGCCAGCTCGCTACACATATAGGCACGTGTTAGCACGAACTTGGTTTTTTCTGGGGCTTGGCCTTTTACCGAAACAATTAATAAAACCCATTTGCGCAGTGGTTCAAGCCCAAGCAGCATGACGACTTCTTTGAGCGAGTTAATTTGACGCGTCACTCCGTAATACGGGCTGTTGGCAATCCGTAATAAATTCACCACCAATACCGGGTCAGTTTGTAGCGCAGCAACAATTTCGTACAGCTCCGGCTCTTCAGAAAATAATTGATTAATGACTAAGGTAAGCTGCGTTGCTGCGGCTGAAGGCACCCGTTTACCTTCCACCACGGTAGGCTTAGCTAGAAAATAACCTTGAAATAAATCGAAACCGAGTTCTTTGTAGCGATTAAGTGTGGATTCGTCTTCTATACGTTCCGCTAGCCACAATACATTGAGGTGCTGTAACTCTTGGTAACGTTGCTGCGCAACTTCAAACGGAGTGCGCTCAATATCAACTTTAATAATGGCTGCGAGTTCGAGTAATGGCTGCCAGCTATCTTGAAATTCGAAATCGTCAAGCGCGAAACGAAAGCCTTTGGCTACCCAACGGCGAATTGCTTCTACAATCTCATCGGTTGGTTCAATACGCTCAACCAGCTCAACAATGACATGTTCTGGTGCCAACGGTAAAAATAAGCCGGATAATAAAAACTCGGTGGATACATTAACGCACACCGGCAGTTTTATATGCTCAACGTAATCTAATAGCCCTGTGCATAAGTTATAAAGAACTTCGCTTGTTGCGACACTATCGCCAACCTCAAACGCTGTAATCCCGTCTTCATGACGATACAACAACTCATGCGCGTAAATATCACCGTGACGGTTATAAATTGGTTGTGAGGCAAACAAAGTGTCTGGCATTCCGTTACTCTCTTTCACATTTATTTTACGTCATTGTATACCAAAAAAATGGGGACAGAACCAGCTCTGTCCCCATTTGTCATGGTTTTTTACATTGGCTATTAGAACTTAAAGTTCAACTTCGCATAAGCAAATGAACCACGCGGGTTGTGTACACTCGATGCGTAACCATAAAGGTCACCATCACCATCGCCAATAGCGAATGGCGGCTCTTCATCAAGCAAGTTGTTCACACCCAAAGCAATGCGGGTTGACTGGCTAATGTCGTAACGCATTTGTAAGTCTAAGATCATGTGTGCATCAACCGTACGAGCTTTAGAGCCTTCCACGTCTTGTGGCGATTGATAATCTTCAAACTCACCAATATAAGTTACGATGGCTGTCGCACCCCACGCATCGCGTGACCAATCCACGCTACCAATCCAGCGGTGTTGCGGGTAGTTATACTCACCGGCGTAATCAATGCCGTTTTTCTCAAACTTGGTCATGTAAGTCCAATCAAGACCAAATTTAAGATCGCCAAAGTCGCTAAATGGCAACAGGTAATTAGTGGAAACATCAAGCCCTGATGCCTCTTGCGAGCTTATATTGATGTAACTGTTGTACAGCGTTGACAACGACCCTAAGGTTTCACCCGGTAGCGGCGGCAAGCGCACGCAAATGGTGCTGTTTTGATCGTCACACTCAGCCGCATACACTAGCTCGTAGTTATTACGATCAATTTTGTTGTCTTGCACAATTGACCAGTAATCTACGCTGACATCCCAGCCTTCGTTTACTTGCCACACACCACCAATGTTCCAGCTCTCGGACTCTTCGGCCTCAAGATTTGGGTTACCACTAAAAACAATCGTGTAGTCTGTTGCGGCACAGGCCGGGTTATTTGGATCTGGCGTTGGGCAGCGATAAGTATCGGTAAAGAACTGCGATACCTGCGATGGCCCTAAACCAATTTGAGCTAGCGAAGGTGCTCGGAAACCGGTGCCTGCAGAGGCCCGAATGGTTATATCGTCAGATACAAACCACTGAACTTTTGCTTGCGGGTTGGTGCTTGAACCGAAGTCACTGTAATCATCGTGACGTAGCGCTAGACTTAACTCAAACGCGTCCGCTAATGGCACTAGAAATTCAGCATATGCCGCCCACTGGTCGCGCTCTGCCTGCGCAGAAACCGACTCGGTACCAAAGATGAGCCCACGCTGAAATTGATCATCCGGGGTATCAACCACATCTTCTTCGCGATATTCGAAGCCAGCAGCCATTGAAACCATATTGTTGCCAAGTTCAAACAGCTCGCCATTAATGCTTGCGTCAACAGCGGTTAAATGTGACTCACCGCGGCGAACCAAGCTTGTGGTAATCGCGTCGATAACCTCTGGGTCATTAGTGACCCCACCAAATGGGTTGTAACGACCAGCATTGATTTCCTCTTGCAAGAAATCAGTGCGTACCCAGCCTTGATCCTTACTACCAGTTTGCAAGCCACGACTACGTGCTTTGGTTCCAGAAACATCCCACGCCCAGGTATCAAGGTAGCCACGTAAACCGGCGACAAAGCGCAAAGTGTCTGACTCAATATCCCACACGCGATTGCCCGCATCCACCGTCCGATAGCGGTTAATATCTACCCGCTCACCCCAAGGGTTATTCGGATGGTCAGCAGGTACATACAAACCAGCATCGCCATCTAATGGGGTGGCGGCACCGCCAGCTTTCGAGCTGTTGTGTTGGGCTGCAAACTCAATATAAGCGTCCATATCGCTGGTTACTTGGAAGTTCGACAACACCATAGCGCCAACTCGCTCGGCTTCAGGCCAAGTCATTGTCCACGGGCCATAATCATACACACAGGTTTGGCCAAAAGTATTTTCTGGTGGGCAATCAGGGTCAATCACTACTTGGCCATTCAGAATAAAGTTACCCGGATAACCACGCGATGAACGGAAGTCGTTACCGCCATAAGGCGCTTGGTTGGCGGTTCCAAAACGGCCCATTTCGTAACCCATAATCGAGGTGTTTTTGTAGTAATCAAAAATCACCGTGGTATTACTTGTGCCAGAGCCGGTACCCCAAACTGTGCTCATGGATGTTTCGTCGTAACTTGGCCCCGTAGTGCCACCATGACTGAGGCTTAGCTCCATACCTTCGTAGTCTTTACGAAGAATAACGTTGACGACACCCGCTACCGCATCAGAACCATAAATTGCCGACGCGCCATCTTTTAAAATATCAACCCGTTCAATGGCCGAAACCGGAATGGTATTAATATCGACAAACGAGTTTGCTACGCCTTCTGCAAACGCCGAAACGTTAACACGGCGGCCATTCACCAAAACCAAAGTCGCGTCAGCGCCAAAACCTCTTAAACTCACGGCAGCACCACCATTTGCCGTTGAGTCTTGGCTATTGCCGCGGGTTGAAAATGTTCCCACCCCTGCTGCTGGTGAGCGTTCAAGAAGTTGTTGTAGATTAGAAAAACCCGAGGCATCGATATCTTCACGTGAGATAATTTCCACCGGCGAGGCGGTTTCCATATCCGTACGATTAATACGCGAGCCCGTAACCGTAATACGTTCTGGCGCTTCAGTTTCAGCTTCAGTTTGCCCTGAAGTGTCTTGTGCCAACGCATAGTGTGGAATCGCCATAGCTACAGCCAAAGCCGATAACGAAAAACCACAAGGTAAGTTGAATTTTTTCATAATGCTTTCCCTGGTAGTTATACATGTTGTTCTAGCAACACAAAGTTGCCTATATAGGTATGTAACATTTTTGAAAAAAATCAATACAAAGAAAGGGTTTAACTTATTATTAACTTTTTAAAGGTTTATTAGACAGGCAAAAAAAACAGAGCCGAAGCTCTGTTTTTCATCAATAACCTAACTAAACACTTAGTCAATTTTTGGCGTTGTTAAACCACGACGCTCAAGCAGTGCTTCACCTGTTGGCTCTTGGCCACGGAAGTCAATGTACTGCTGCATTGGGTCTTTGCTGTTACCTTTTGACAAAATGGTGTCACGGAATTTCTGACCATTCTCAAGCGTTAAGCCACCCTGCTCTTGCATGTATTTAAACGCATCTGCCGCCAGGATTTCTGACCACATGTAAGCGTAATAGCCTGCAGAGTAACCGCCGGCAAAAACGTGCGCGAAGAAGGTTGATTTGTAACGTGGTGGTACCGCGTCAATCGCTACACCGTTGCGCTCAAGTGCTGCGGCCTCAAAGGCGGCAACATCTTCAATGCTAGCTGCTGCTTCAGGCGTTAATGTGTGGTACTCAAAGTCCAACAACGCAGACGAGATATACTCAAGCGTGTCATAGCCCATGTTGAAGTTTTTCGCTGCCATCACTTTATCAAGCAGTTCTTTTGGCATGGGTTCGCCAGTTTCATAATGCTTAGCAAAGTTGTTTAGCACTTTTTCATTCAACATCCAGTCTTCTTGGAAGGTTGATGGGAACTCAACGTAGTCACGCGATACTGAGGTACCCGCAAGTGATGGGTACATCACGTCAGA
The DNA here is from genome assembly GCA_018222985.1 of Gammaproteobacteria bacterium. GTDB lineage: Bacteria > Pseudomonadota > Gammaproteobacteria > Enterobacterales > Alteromonadaceae > Pseudidiomarina. Next base: position 2,217 of record JAAEZG010000006.1, on the reverse strand, counting down.
GAACATACCGTGCAAGCCGTGACCCATTTCATGGAACATGGTGCTAACTTCGTCAAAGCTTAAGAAAGTTGGGCCTTCCGCTGCTTTTTTGATGTTTTGGTTGTTCAAAATAACTGGTTTTTTGCCCAATAGGCCTGACTGACTTACAAACGAGCTCATCCAAGCGCCGCCACGTTTGCCTTCGCGAGTGAACCAGTCACCGTAGAATAAGCCAAGCGATTCGCCGTCAATATCTTTCACTTCGTATACGCGAATGTTGTCGCCATAGGTAGGAATATCATCGCGTTCTTCAAACGTAATGCCAAACAGCTCATTCATTGCATAGAACACGCCGTCTTCAACCACGCGATTGAACTCAAAGTATTGCTTCACTTCTTCAGCATCAAGTGCGTATTTCTCAGCACGTACTTTTTCTGCATAGTAGGCCCAATCCCAAGGCTGTACGTCAAAGTCACCGCCTTCGCGATCGATCATCGCTTGAATTTCCGCTTTTTCAGCTTCAACGTTGCTTACAACAGCAGGAACCAGGTCACGTAACATTTTCTGAGCCGCTTGCGGGCTACCAGCCATGCTGGTTTCAAGAACGTAGTCACCCCACGTGTTGTAGCCCAATAACTGCGCTTTTTCTGCGCGTAATTGTGCTAAGCGTTTCACTAACGGACGGTTGTCAGTTTCAGTGTTACCGGTACCACGATAAGCTGAAGCTTCCCAAACGCGCTGACGAACTTCTCGATTTTCGAGCGACGATAAAATTGGTTGACGCGTGGTGTTGGTAATTGAAATGGCGTATTTGCCTTCGTGCCCTGCGGCTTTGGCAGCGTCAGCAAGTTGCTGAATTTCAGTGTCGCTTAAACCTGCAAGTTGTGCTTTGTCATCAACAATAACCATGTTCTCTTTGGCTAGCGCCATTAAGTTACGCTGAAATTCAGTGGTCAATGATGATAATTCGGTATTAATTGCACGAATTTTGTCTTTTGCTTCTTCGCTTAATTCAGCACCTGAACGCACGAAGCCTTTATAGGTGTCTTCAACTAAACGCAATGCTTCGCCTTCAAGGCTGTCTCGGTTTTCATAAACGGCTTTCACACGTGCAAACAATTTCGGGTTTAACGAAATGCTGTCGCCATGAGCGGCCATCAACGGCGCCAATTCGCCTTGTAGGCCACGAGTTTGATCATTACCGTTTGAACCTGCCACGTTATAAAACACAGAAGCAACACGGCTTAACAGTGCACCTGAGCGCTCCATTTCAACGATAGTGTTTTCAAAAGTTGGTGGCTCAGGGTTATTCGCAATAGCGTCGATCTCTTTGCTATGTGCTTCCATACCTGCTAAGAATGCAGGCTTGTAGTGTTCAAATTTGATGTTGGTGAAATCTGGCGCACTAAACGGTAACGAACTTTCCGCGTAAAACGGATTGCTTTGATTAAATTCTACCGCTTGTGTTTGTTCAGTTTGTGCTGTTTCGTTTGCAGCTTGAGTTGCTTCTTTGTCAGAACATGCAGCGACCGTAAGTGTCGCGCCAATAGCAACAGCGATAAGGCTCTTGCGCATAGTGAATCTCCCTTGTGGTTGTATTTAACCCTACTAATGTACCTGTCCGAAGAGATCCGCTCAAGAGCCATTCATGGCGCAATTGTAACAATTTACCCCATTCGTGCGGTATATCAGGCTACTTCTTGCACAGGAATCAGCTTGGCTAAACCATATTTGGCCCGCGCTTTATCGCAATAGGGGTTTGAACCATCGATGGAGATATCGAACTCGCGACAAGGACTTGGCCGATTTTGATAAATGCTGCAGCTAACTTGCTGGCCTATTTCACCCACTAACGCCACGCAACGCGGCTGTTTCTTGTTGGTGCCTTGCATGCACAACAAATGAGGATGAAAAGATTCAGTCAGTTTGCTAGGAACATAGCCTTCCGGAGCGCCAGTAGCTTCGCCCCAATAAAAAGACACACGATAAGACGCGCAGCAAGCCCCACACGTCAAGCAGGCGTTAGCCAAACTCATCGCACGACACTCCAATAAGAGACTAGGTAATCGTTTGAAATGGCGGAGCGGACGGGACTCGAACCCGCGACCCCCGGCGTGACAGGCCGGTATTCTAACCAACTGAACTACCGCTCCGCAGCGGTATGAAACCAAATTTCAGGAAAGTGGCGGAGCGGACGGGACTCGAACCCGCGACCCCCGGCGTGACAGGCCGGTATTC
>JAAEZG010000005.1 GCA_018222985.1 Gammaproteobacteria bacterium | reverse complement strand
TATCCAATATCTAATAGCTAATATCGCCTTTGCTCTTCGCCCTTCGCTAATATCCTATATCTAATAGCTAATATCGCTCTCGCCCTTCAATTTCGCTCTTACTCTTCAATTTCTGATCTAAGCTATAACTAATCGGTGTATAAGAAATACGCTATAACCGCGTACTATAGCTTATACAATCCAGAACGACAGAGAGGTGTACCATGAAACGTTCACAATTAAGTTTAGCTTTAGCCACAATTGCCATACCCAGTTTCACAATGTTGCCGAGCCAAGCAGTCGCACAAGAAACCACAGAAGCGTCGATCGACGAAACGATACAGGTTATTGGGTCTCGCCTTTCATTGCGCACAGCTACAGATGGTACAGCTCCGGTAGATATTATTACCGACGAAGAATTAACGGCTGGCGGCTTTACAGAAACCGCGCAAGCTTTACAGTACGCGGTGCCAAGTTTTAACTTCCCACGTTCTTCTATCACCGATGGTTCAGACGCGGTGCGCCCGGCATCGTTAAGAGGCTTGTCGCCGGACCATACCTTAGTGCTTATTAACGGGAAGCGCCGTCATAGCAGTGCACTCGTGCACCTCAACGGCACCACCGGCCGTGGTAGTTCTAATGTGGACTTAAATGCCATTCCAGTTTCTTCCATCAAGCGAATTGAAGTTTTACGGGATGGTGCGGCAGCCCTTTACGGATCAGACGCAATTGCTGGCGTGATTAATATCGTATTGAAAGATCAAAGTGAAGGTGGATCATTGACCGCCAATGCTGGGCAAACTTATGAAGGCGATGGTGAGGAATATAAACTGCATGGCAATGTTGGTTTCGGCTTTGGCGATGGTGGTAATCTAACCTTATCTGCAGAATATCATCACAAAAACAAAACCAATCGTGCGGGACTCGATCCGCGCCAACAGTACCCATTAGTGAATGGTGAACCAGACCCTAGAGAAGCAACGTTTAATCGACTAAATCACCATGTTGGCGATGCGTCATTCGAAAACAAAGCGGTATTCTTCAATGCGAGCTTACCGGTCGGGCAAGATGGCGAGTTGTATGCGTTCGGCGGTATCAGTGACCGTACTTCACAGTCAGGTGCGTTTTACCGCCGTGCGTTAGATAGCCGTAATCTCATCGATGTTTATCCTGATGGCTTTTTGCCATTGTTAAGCCCTGAGACCTCTGATGCAAGCGTACTCGGTGGCTATAAATTTGTTGTTGGTAATTGGGATATTGATGCCAGCGCAAGCTATGGGCAAAGCGAATTTCAGTATCGCCTTGAGAACTCCCTAAATGCGTCGCTAGGCCCGAGTACGCCAACAAGCTTCGATGCCGGCACGCTCACTACGGACGAATTCAATGCGAACGTCGATTTCTCACGTTTTGTGCCGTTTGTGAATAACTCAGACTTAGCTGTAGCATTTGGATTAAGCTACCGCGAAAACTCGTATCAAATTGAAGCTGGCGATGCAGCTTCTTATGAAAACGGGGGCTTCGATGGTCGCCCAGCGGGAAGCCAGGGCTTTACCGGCTTCAAACCGGAATCTGAAGTCGATGATTCACGCGATAACGTGGGCGTTTATGTTGAGTTAGAAAACCGTTTGACCACCCAGTTCCAATGGGGCGCAGCGGTACGTTACGAAGATTATTCCGATTTTGGTGCCAACACCAGCTGGAAGCTGTCAGGCCGTTACGACGTCACTGATAACTTTGCAGTGCGCGGTACTGCAAATACCGGCTTCCGTGCGCCGAGTGTACAGCAGATTTACTTTACGAACATCTCGACTCTTTTTGTCAATCGTAATGGTGAGCTAGTGCCAGAGCAGTCAGGTACCTTTAATAACGTAAGTACCGTGGCTCAAGAATTGCAACTCGGTGCTCTACAACCTGAAGAGTCGCAAAACTTAAGTTTAGGCTTTGTTTGGAGCGGTGACGAAGGCTTATCGCTAACAGTGGATGCGTTTCAGATCAAAATTGATGACCGCATCATCTTATCGAGCTCGCTTGTTCCAAGTGATTCGCAAGCTGTTGCCGATGCACTTGCTGCGGCGGGTGCTGATAATGCGCGGTTCTTTATTAATGCAGTCGATACCACCACCAAGGGTCTCGATGTTGTGTTAACCAAGGACTTTATTGTTGGCGCTGGCGATTTAACGGCGCAACTAGCCTATGGTTATAACGAAACTGAAATTGATGGGGTGAATCTCCCTACCATTATTGGCGATCTGGAGTCCAAGTTGTTTAACAGCGTTGAACGGACTCGAATGACACGCTCAGTGCCACGTCACAGTGGTAATATCTCGTTTACTCACAAACTCGACCGTTTAACCAGCCGCATCGCCTTCAACTATTTTGGTGATTACGTGTTGGAGAACAACGCCGGTTTGCAAACTGAATTCAGCGGTAAATGGATTACCGATATCTCGGCCGGCTATCAAGTGTCAGACAACTTAAAAGTGAGTCTTGGCGTACAAAACTTATTTGATGAATATCCGGACAAACAAGATCCGTCAAATCAGTTTAATGGTATTTTTATCTACCCAAATACCAACGCGCCGTTTGGCTTTAATGGCGGCTATTACTACGGCGAACTAACCTATTCGTTTTAAGTAAACCGCCGGTCAAATTGACGAAAAAATGATTAAAAGCCCTATTGCGAATAATCGTGATAGGGTTTTTTAATAAAAAACAGCGATAAATCAATAGGTAAACAATCGGCACGACTTTTGCATAAATCAGGTAAGAGCAAACGTAATGAACGCACGTTATTTTTATTCGGAGTAAAAGTCATGAAAACAAATCGAAATTGGTTATGGATCGTTGTGGGAATTATTGCCGTTTTATTCTTTGCTGACGAAGTATTTTCGGTTATTGGCGCGGTATTGGGGCTGATATTTAGTATCGGTTTCACGGGCTTACTTATTTTGGCGATTGCTGCAGCTGGATTCTTCGTGGCGATGGCTGTTGGGTTAAGTGTTGGTGCCGCAGTTCTTGTTAGTTTGGTGGTTCTTGCATTCGCATTATTTAGTTGGTTGTGGCCGTACCTTTTAGTAGGGTTCATCATTTATTTGTTAGTGCGAAATCGCCCAAAAACCGTGTAGACTGGTCGTACAAAATCCGCTAGTTGAACATGTGAAAGGAGGTTGCAGTGCGCACCACATCTTTGCTTTGTGCGGCAGTTGCTTCAATGGTTTTAGCGCTCGCTAGCCAAGCCGTGCTGGCTGCCGAAGTTGAAATATCCAATGCTTGGGTGAAAGAATCTATACCTGGCTCAGAAAATGGAGCTGGTTATCTCACCATCACCAATACAGGTATTGAGTCAGCAACCGTTATTGGCGTGTCGACAGAGTCAGCGCGTGCGAGCGAAGTACACCAACACATTCTACGTGATGGTATGATGCGCATGCGCAGAGTTCCGGAACTACCGATTGCGCCAAATGAAACCTTGGTATTTCAGCCGGGAGGCTATCATTTAATGCTATTTGGTGTAAAAAAACCGTTTAGAGCTGGTGACCAAGTTGAATTTACGCTTAAATTCAGCGATGGTTATCAAGCAACCTTTACAGCAGAAGTTCAACCCATTCGTTAGGAATTATATTCATGAAGAAAATTGCCGCGGCGATCATCGCCCCTACGTTGTTATTTACCGGCGCTGCTCAAGCTGACACTATCTTAGGTGTTTACGCGGGCGGTCAAATTTGGGACACCACCAATTCAGGTAACTTCGGTTCTGGTTCAGGAAGCCAAGAGTTTGCTTTTGACGATGAAAAACAACAAAGCTTTTATGTCGCCCTGGAACATCCAATTCCAATTTTACCGAACATTAAGGTGCGCGAAAATGAGCTAGCAACTCAAGGCTCTGTAACGCTAACCCAAGACTTTATGTATAACGGTCAAGGCTATGCGGCGGGCAGCACGTTGGGAAGCTCGATTGACCTAAGTCACACCGACTTCACGCTTTATTATGAAATTTTTGACAACGACTTACTGACAGTCGATTTAGGTGTAACAGCGAAGAAAGTTGACGGTTTGTTGGCCGTACGCGATGCGCAGACCGAAAACCGCCTGCAAAGTGATGGTTGGATTCCAACCGGTTACGCGCAGGTACGAGTCGGTATACCTGCGACTGACTTAACAATTTATGGCTTGGCCAATGCGGTAAGCGTGGATGACAGCAGTATTCGTGACGTTGAAGCTGGTATTGAATATCGTCTTATTGAAAACTTGGCGGTTGATTTGAATTTACAGCTAGGTTACCGCGACATTACGATTGAACTGGATGATCTTGATGGTATTTACTCAGACCTGCAATTTAAAGGTCCTTATTTAGGCTTAGAGGTTCATTTCTAAGCCTAAGCCTTAGATGACCCATCAATAAAATGGTTGTACTGTGGCGGCTGTCAGACGATAGCCGACCACAGCGACGTCACCTTCCACACGCTCAACATGAATGACACCTTCCACCCAAACAGCATCAAAAGTATCCTCGTATTTCACACCCTCAGGAAAATCCACAAGAATAATCTGATTCGGTGGCGGCGGTGGAACATGCACACAAGCACCGTAGTAGGGAACCAGCAAAAACTGCGTGACTTTGTCGGCGTCACCTTCAAGTTGAACCACATAACCCGGAATTTTAACCTTTTTGCCGTCTAGTGCCTCAACCATCGGAGCATCAAGCTCAGGTTGGTTTGCTAATTCAGGGTTAGCGTCATAAAAAGCTTGGCTACGAACCGGTGGTGGCTTGTAGCCTTCCGGAACCAGCTCTTTCCATTGTGTTTCGACATATTCGTCTGCTGCTTGAAGTGGCATGGTAACCAACATGGCACTGACAGCCAAAACAAGTGCATTAAACCATTGACTCATAAGCGTATTGTTAACCCATCTGCTAAAGCATTGCGGTAAGCCCGCCATGCCGGAATGAAACTTAAAACAAAAGCAGCCGCAATAATGGCTGCAAGAAACGACCACTCGGTTCCTGTTAAAGGGGTCGCTCGCAATAAAATTCCGGTATTAGTTAGTAACCAATCACTACCTAAACCCAATACTGTATAAAGTGCAGCAACACCTAAGCTAACCCCGATGATTGCCAATATGAGCGCCTCACTCACAAGCAGGCTAAAGATTGTGGCTGGGCCTGCGCCTATAGCTCTTAAGACAGCCATCTCGCGGCGACGTTCCCGTAAACTTGAAAGTAAGGCTGTCAACATACCCAGTAACCCTGTTGCGACAACCAGTATAGAAACTGCAAACAACGCTTTTTCAAACAGGCTTAACGTGCGCCATAGTTCAGTTAGTGCAAGCCCCGGCATAATAGCTGACAAAGGTTCGTCTTGATAGGTGTTAATGTCGCGTTGCATGCGTAAGGCCAATGGTCGACTGTTTAAACCTAATAACACGGCGCTTAACGTGTATACCGGAGGCTCATGATAATCGTGATGGTCGGCCGCTATTGATACTTCGCCATGTACCTCGCCGTGCACTATGCCAAGCCCACTAAGCGGAATGTAAACGGCTTGATCGACAGGAGTTCCTGTACGTTGCAGTACGCCGCTGACCACAAATGGATGCGCGTCATGATCGCTAAAACTAATACCACCGCTGCCGTGAGCGATAGTAAATTGGTCATTCACACCTAGCTGCCGCCGCTTAGCCACTTCAACACCAAGCACAGCGGTGTCTGCGTGACTAAACGCGGCACCCTCGTTAAATCGCAATTGTTGCTTATCGGCGTACTGAAAGTACTGAAAGAAATCAGTTGTTGTTGCAACCACAGGGAATTCGCCATAACTATCGCCAAGGGCGAGCGGAATGTGCCATGCGACGCCACGAAGTGATTGCAAATGTTCGTAGCTTTGCCAAGACAGCGTATTATTCAGTGTGCCAATGTGGAAAACACTGCTGAGAAGAAGTTGTGTGCTGCCGGTACGCGCGCCCACAATGAGGTCGGTACCAGAAATTGTATTGGCAAAATTTTCTTGAGTTTGATGACGTACGCGTTCGACACCAAGCAGCAATAGAGTGCTCACGGCAATGGCGAGTATTGTTAGCCAAGCACTCGCTTTACGATTGAATAAACTTGCTAGCGCTAAACGAATCATAGCGACTCCTGGCTAACTTGGTTTAATTCTGTTAATTCAATGCTGCGCTCAAAATGATGTGCAAGGCTTGCGTCGTGCGTGACAAATAGCAAGGTGGTGTTGTGCTGCTGACATGCCGCAAAAAGTACTTGGATAAAACTATCGCGATGCTCAGAATCTAGCGCTGATGTGGGTTCGTCGGCAATGATCAACGCCGGCGCACCAAATAAAGCTCGCGCGGCTGCAACCCGCTGCTGTTGGCCAACACTAAGCTGGTGTGCAGGGCGTGTGATATCACTGTCACTTAAGCCAAGTTGCAGCAGCAGTTGACGAGCCTGCTCTTTATGGCTAGATAATTTACTGGCACGTAGTGACTGTTCGATACGTTGTCGTCGGGCAGTGGAAAAGTGTTCTGCTAATAAAACATTCGCTTGAGCAGACAAATAAGGAAGCAAGTTAAACTGCTGAAAAATATAGCCAATTTCATTGGCACGCAAATTGTCTCGCTGACGTTGCGACAGTTGTCCCATGTCATGGCCAAGAACCTGCAGTTGATGCGCTTTAGGGGTATGAATGCCAGCGATTAAGCTCAGTAACGTTGACTTACCTGAGCCACTGGCACCGCGTAGTAGTAAGCGCTCCCCTTGTTGAACGGTAAATTGCGGAATGCTCAGCAGGGGGCGTGTGGCACCTGGCCACTGAAACTCAAGATTTTTGAGCTCAATACAGGTGCCTGTCATAGCACTTACTTCTGTTTGGCGCGTTCGAATGACGACATAATTTCTTCTTTTGCCGCTTCGATATCACCCCAACCGTCAACTTTTACCCATTTGCCTTTTTCAAGCTCTTTATAACGCTCAAAGAAGTGCGCGATTTGTGCTTTGAGTAACTCAGGCAAATCATCGACATTTTGAATATGGTCGTATTCTTTGGTCAGTTTGCTAACCGGAACGGCAATAACTTTTGCGTCTTCACCAGCTTCGTCAGTCATTTTTAAAACGCCAACAGGGCGGCACTTGATGACTGAACCGGCTTGTAATGGATAAGGTGTTGGTACCAACACGTCCACAGGGTCGCCATCTAAAGAAAGTGTGTCGTTAACAAAACCATAGTTGCACGGATAAAACATTGGCGTTGACATAAAACGGTCAACCCACAAGGTGCCAGTGTCTTTGTCGACTTCGTATTTAATCGGGTCAGCGTTCGCTGGAATTTCAATGATAACGTTGACTTCTTCTGGCAGGTTTTTACCTGCGCTAACGTGACTTAAGCTCATGTGTATTCCTGTTAAAGACTAAGTTAAATATATTGGCGCGTATTATACGGTCTTGTCGCCCGATTGCGAACCCTCTAGATATCGCAAACAGGTTTCCACTTCATGCTTGGCGCCAAGTATAATACCGACGCGCTGATGAATATCAGTTGGCTGAATATCTAATATGCGCTCTTCGCCACTATGGGCTAAGCCGCCAGCTTGTTCGACCAACCATGCCATGGGGTTACCTTCATACATTAAGCGCAGTTTATACGGTTTGTTGGCTGAACGGGCATCCCATGGGTAAGCAAACAAACCACCGCGACATAAAATACGGTGCACATCGGCAACCATGGCAGCAACCCAGCGCATGTTGAAGTTTTTCGCCCGAGGGCCGCTGGTGCCAGCGAGCAAGTCATCAACATACAATTGCATGCCTTCTTGCCAATGTCGGAAATTTGATATATTAATTGCGAACTCAGAAGTTTCCGGGGAAATTTGCAGATCTTTCTTGGTAAGTAAGAACTCCCCAACGGTTTGATCAAGCGTAAATAGGCGTAGGCCATTGCCGGTGGTGAACGCTAGCATAATTGACGGGCCGTACAAAATGTAACCGGCAGCAACTTGGTTTCGACCTGGTTGTAAAAACATATCGACATCGCCGCTATTATTTTCAGGCACTGGAAGCACCGAGAAAATGGTGCCGACCATGCTATTAATATCAATGTTCGAGCTACCATCAAGCGGGTCAAATGCAATAAGGTACTTACCGTTATCGTGTCCAAGTACAATACCTTCTTCTTCTTCAGAAGCGACAGCTCGTACGTGTTGGCACTCAAGCAAAATTTCTTTGATCAATTGATTTGATAGAATATCGAGTTTCTTCTGGGTTTCGCCTTGAATGTTTTCAGACAAAGTCGAACCGAGAACGCCCGCTAGCTCACCTTGCCCAACGCGGAATGAAATTTCCTTGGCGCAAATTTGCAGTGAATTGATAACGGAAATCAGAGCTTCGTCGACCTGATCGTTGCGTAAGGTCGGAATTAAGCGTTGCATGGAACCCTCGTGAAATTTGCTAGTGGTCGAATACGAGTTTTAAACGCGGCTAAGTTTACCGCAAATTTAAGCAAATTGCCTGCTCAGATTGTCGCGCAATGAAAGCTGCGTGATACACTGATGCACATTGCAATAATGTGAGTAAAACCATGCACATTCATATTCTTGGTATTTGTGGAACATTTATGGGGGGCATCGCCGCCTTGGCGAAGGGGCTTGGACACCACGTTACAGGTAGTGACGCCCAGGTTTATCCGCCAATGAGCGACCAACTACGAGCCATAGGTATTGAACTTGTAGAGGGTTACGATGCCGAGCAGCTCTCGCCGCGCCCCGACCTGGTGATTATTGGTAATGCTTTAAGTCGTGGGAATTCAGCGGTTGAAGCGGTACTTAATCAACGCATTCCCTATACATCAGGCGCGCAGTGGCTGCATGACGAGCTGTTGCAGCATAAATGGGTTCTTGCAGTCGCAGGAACCCATGGCAAAACAACGACATCGAGCATGCTCACTTGGTTACTTGAATTTGCTGGGTTGAAACCAGGATTTTTAGTCGGTGGCGTACTGGCGAATTTTCAACAGTCGGCACGCTTGGGTGAGAGTGACTTTTTTGTCATTGAAGCCGATGAATACGACACTGCATTTTTTGATAAGCGCTCTAAGTTTGTTCATTATTGTCCAAGCACGTTAGTGCTGAACAACCTTGAGTTTGATCATGCCGACATTTTTGCCGATTTAGCAGCCATACAACGTCAGTTTCATCATTTGGTGCGGGTAGTGCCGGGTTATGGGCGTATTTTTTATCCTCAGCAAGAGGCTGCGCTTGAGCAGGTTATTCAGCAGGGCTGCTGGAGCGAAACCGTGAAAACTGGGCCACAGGGTGAATGGTCAACCCGCTTGGTTAAACAAGACGGCAGTGTATTCGATGTGCTTTACCGTGGTGAACTGCAGGGGCAAGTACGTTGGGATCTTATTGGCGATCATAATGTGGCGAACGGCTTAATGGCTATTGCGGCAGCGCATCATGTTGGCGTTCCTGTTGATGTTAGCTGCGAAGCGCTGTTGTCGTACCAAAACACCAAGCGACGCCTAGAGTTGCGTGCCGATATTGCCGGTATCGCCATTTATGATGACTTTGCGCATCATCCGACAGCGATAACAACCACGCTAAAAGGGATGCGCGCTAAGCAACCCAAAGCACGAATTGTCGCGGTGCTAGAACCGCGTTCCAATACCATGAAACTTGGTACTATGGCTGATGCGCTAGACACCGCATTGTCTGAGGCAAATGAGATTTTTATGCTGCAGCCAGACGCGGTACAATGGCGAGTTACGGATAAGGTACCGCGCGCTCATGTAGGAGCGTCGGTCGATGAGCTGTTAGTGCTGTTAAGCCAAAAATTACAACCCGGTGATCAGGTTGTGATTATGAGCAATGGCGGATTTGGCAACATCCATAATCGCTTAATTGACGTATTACGTGGCCAATACACAGACTAACAGTCATTCTTAGCAGCCCCATACAGAGGACATAACATGACGCAGCCGAACCACATCACATTGGCGATTACCGGTGCTTCTGGCGCGCCTTATGCGGTACGGTTACTCGAATGCCTGCTGGCGCAACATCAGCATGTACACTTGTTACTGTCGAGTGCCGCACGTGTGGTGTTTGCCACAGAGCTTGATTGGCAATTGCCTGCTGCACCGAAAGCCATGGCAGATATGCTGCGCGAGCACTTTGGTGTCAGTGAGTCGCAATTGCAGGTTTACGGCAAAGAAGAATGGTTTTCACCGGTCGCTTCAGGCTCTGCGGCTCCGAAAAAAATGATTGTGTGCCCGTGCTCTACCGGTACCTTGTCAGCTATCGCTCATGGTGCCAGCGATAACTTGATTGAGCGCGCAGCAGACGTCGTGATCAAAGAGCGTGGGCAGTTAATTCTGGTGCCACGCGAAATGCCATTTTCGGCGATTCATTTAGAAAATATGCACAAATTGGCGCAATTAGGTGTGACGATTATGCCAGCCGCGCCGGGGTTCTATCATAAACCACAGTCCATAGACGATTTGGTTGATTTCGTTGTTGCACGAATTCTTGACCATCTCGATCTAGACCAAACATTACAACCACGCTGGGGTTACGGCGAGGAGAAACGATAAATCATGAAAGCATTGTCTATTCGTGGCTTAAAGAAAACGTATAAGGGCGGACATGAAGCTCTTAAAGGTATTGATCTGGATGTTGAAGAAGGCGACTTTTTTGCTCTGTTGGGGCCAAATGGTGCTGGTAAATCAACCACCATCGGTATTATTTCTTCACTGGTGAATAAGAGCTCAGGCACGGTCAATGTGTTTGGCTATGATTTAGATACCCAACTGGTCGACTTGAAGCGCCAAATTGGTTTAGTGCCGCAAGAGTTCAACTTCAATCAATTTGAAACGGTGCAACAAATTGTTGTTAACCAAGCTGGCTATTACGGCGTGCCACGTGAACTAGCCAAGCAACGTGCGGAAAAATACCTCAAGCAGTTAAGCCTGTGGGACAAGCGGGATAGCCCTGCACGTATGCTGTCGGGAGGCATGAAGCGTCGCCTGATGATTGCTCGGGCACTGCTGCACGAGCCGAAATTACTGATTTTAGATGAACCAACCGCCGGTGTTGATATTGAACTGCGTCGCAGCATGTGGGACTACCTTGAAACCATTAACAAACAAGGTATTACCATTATTTTGACCACGCATTATTTAGAAGAAGCCGAAACGCTATGCCGCAATATTGCCATTATTGATCAAGGTACCATTATCGAGAACACGTCGATTAAACGACTGTTAGCCACATTGAATATGGAAACCTTTGTTTTCGATTTAGCTGTGAACGAAGGGCAATCGAGTACGGCAGGGCTAACGCTGGAAGGCTTTAAGTGGCGAGCGTTAGATGACCACACCATTGAAGTTGATGTGGAAAAAAGTCAAGGCTTGAACCGTGTGTTTGAACAGCTAAGCGCGCAACATCTAACGGTATTATCCATGCGCAATAAAGCCAACCGTTTAGAAGAGTTATTCGTGAATTTGGTCGAGAAAGGCCGCAAACCAACAGCAGCAGAGGCTTAATACGATGTCATCCATTAGCTTTATTGCGCTAAAAACCATTTGGATTAAAGAGTGCACGCGCTTCTTGCGTATTTGGGTGCAAACCTTAGTGCCACCAGCTATCACCATGACCTTATATTTCGTTATTTTTGGTAGCATTGTTGGCGAGCGAATTGGTGACATGGGCGGTCGGCCTTATATGGAATTTATTGTGCCGGGCCTCATTATGATGTCGATCATTACCAATTCTTATTCGAATGTCGCGTCATCGTTTTTTAGTGCCAAGTTTCAGCGCAACATTGAAGAAATGCTGGTGGCGCCAGTGTCGCCAGCGGTTATTATCGGTGGTTATGTTGGCGGTGGCTTAGCGCGCGCGCTGATTGTCGCGGTTATTGTCACCTGTGTATCGTTTTTGTTTGTTGAAAACGTCAGTATTCATCATGCCGGTATCTTGGTTCTCACCGTTATTTTAACGTCCACGTTGTTTTCGCTTGGTGGTTTAATTAATGCCATACATGCAAAAACCTTTGATGACATTTCAATTGTGCCAACCTTTGTATTAACGCCACTGACTTATTTGGGCGGGGTGTTTTTTAGTATTCAATTGTTACCAGGTATTTGGGAGCAAGTGGCCCAAGCCAATCCTGTTCTTTATATGGTCAACGCGTTTCGTTATGGCTTTTTGGGCGTGTCCGATGTCAATGTGGGCGTTGCGTTAGCCGTTATTATTGGTTTCAACCTGGTGCTATTTACTTTGGCTTATACACTCCTTAAACGCGGCGCAGGTATTCGCTCGTGAATCATGAATCTAGACCGGTAACGACCAACCAACACGGTAATCATGATGATTTAACGACTGTGGTGATGCGCCATTTGCGCTCACCATTTCGTAAGCCCATTCAGGCGCACAATCGCGAGGCGTTTGAGCAAGTACAAAAGCTTGTCGCTGACTGGCAGGGACCCATTATTTTGGACTCTTGTTGCGGGGTTGGTGAGAGTACAGCGTGGATTGCTGAGCAGAATCCTGATGCTTTAGTGATAGGTGTCGATAAATCTGCACATCGCTTAGCGCGCCATGCCCAATATGAAAAAGCTGAAGCCGGCCAGCGCTATATTTTGGTTCGCGCCGACCTTCATGACTTTTGGCGATTAGCGGTTGAAGCACACTGGCAGCTACAGCAACATTATATTTTGTACCCGAACCCGTGGCCTAAAGCTGCACACCTTGGGCGTCGCTGGCATGGCAGCCCAGTGTGGCCTTATGTTCTGGGGTTAGGTGGTCAATTGGTGATGCGCTCAAACTGGGCTATTTATCTAACAGAAGTGGCCAGTAGCTTGGCCTTAGTAAACTGCAGTGCAACGATTTCTCCGCTGCTAGCACGCCATGAACCAATGACACCGTTTGAGCGGAAATATCAGCGCAGTGGCCAGCAGTTATGGGAGTTGCGGGCAGATTTGCCGGAAGATGGTCGCTATTTTTCCGCGATCGAGGCAGAATAAGCCATATTTTTAGACAAAGCATCACAAGGATATTTGCTTGAGCGACACAACTTTTGCTGAAGTTAGCCAAGAAGCGCTACTGAAAATTTTCACTATTCCGGAAGCGCCAGACTCAACATTAGGTAAAATTGAAAAACATTTATCTGAAAACCTCATGGGTTTTTTGGGTGAGCATATTGTCGCGCGCGAAAAACCACTGCACGAAATTGAGCAAAACTTTAGTGTCAGCGAAATTCCAGAAGAGCCACGTTACGTCTCTGATCATACCGAGTTTCTGCTCAATAACTTAGTGGCCCATTCGGTGCATACGTCATCGCCTCGCTTTATTGGCCACATGACCTCTGCACTACCTTATTTTTTGCTGCCATTGGCAAAGCTCATGGTGGGTTTGAACCAGAACTTGGTAAAAATTGAGACATCAAAAGCGTTTACCCCACTCGAGCGCAATGTACTCGGTATGTTGCATCACTTGGTATATCAGCAAGATGCAGCGTTTTATCAGCGTTGGATGCATAGCGCACAGCACTCGCTGGGAGCCATGTGTTCAGGCGGTACGGTTGCCAATATTACCGCGCTATGGGTGGCTCGAAACTTACTACTAAAGCCTGATAATGGCTTTGCAGGCATTGCTGCCGAAGGCCTTGCGGCAGGGCTGGCCCATTATGGTTACAAACGCTTAACGGTCATGGTCTCTGAGCGGGGACATTATTCATTAAGCAAAGCTGCCGATGTACTCGGCATAGGGCGGCGCAACTTAATTGCAGTGCCAACCGATGACCACAACCGAATTCGCATTGACGCATTGCGCGAAGCTTGTGCAAAAGTTGCTGCAGAGGGTGGCAAAGTACTGGCATTGGTCGGGGTTGGCGGTACAACCGAAACGGGCCATATAGATCCGCTAGATGAAATGGCTGACGTGGCGGAAGAAATTGGCGCTCATTTTCATGTCGATGCGGCTTGGGGGGGCGCAACTTTGCTGTCCAAACGCTTCCGCCATTTATTGCATGGCATTGAGCGGGCAGATAGCGTGACTATTGATGCCCATAAACAAATGTACGTGCCTATGGGCGCCGGAATTGTTCTGTTCCGTGAACCGAGTATGGTGCGTGCAATTGAGCATCATGCTGAATATATCATTCGACATGGCTCGAAAGACTTAGGTGCGCACACCATGGAAGGCTCACGCCCGGGTATGGCAATGCTGGTATATTCAGCCATGCATGTCATGGGCCGTCGTGGTTATGAGCTATTAATCGATCAAAGTATTGAAAAAGCGCGCGAATTTGCACGTTTGATAGAAGCACAAGACGACTTTGAAGTCATAACCGAACCGGAATTGTGTTTGCTAACCTATCGGTTTGTACCGGCGAAGGTAAAACCATTACTGCAACAAGCAAACGCTGAGCAAGTACGCCGAATTATGCCCCATTTAAATGCGTTAACGCGGTTTATTCAAAAGCGCCAACGTGAAACCGGGCGCTCGTTTGTGTCACGTACTAAGTTAACGCCGGCGCAATACCATCGAGAGCCAACCGTGGTGTTTCGTGTGGTGCTGGCAAATCCGTTAACCACGCGTGACATGCTCGAAGAAGTATTGCAGGAGCAGCGCGAAATTGCCGCACAAGCAATGAGCTTGCGCGGTGCGTTATACACGGAGTTGCGAGAGTTAGGGTTGGTGCGCGAGTTAAACGGCCGTTAACGCTCAAACTGCAAGTTATCAATAAGCCGCGTTTTGCCAATAAACGCGGCAACCAACACCACTAATTCTCGGTCTGATGCGGTTGCTGGCGCTAGGTCTTCACGGCGGCGCAACTCAAGATAATCAATGGTGAATCCCGCTTTTTCAATGACTGATGCGGCATTTTTCAGCGCAGTTTCAGGCTTTTCTTGGGCTTTTATGTCATCGGCAATACGTTGCAACGAACGATACAAAACCGGCGCAGCAGTTCTGTGTTCTTGGCTTAAATAACCGTTACGTGAACTTAGTGCAAGGCCATCGCCGGCACGCTCGGTTGGCATGCCAATCACATCGACCGGCAAGCTCAAATCGCGCGTCATTAAACGAATAACTTGCAACTGTTGAAAGTCTTTTTCACCAAATACGGCAACCTGTGGTTGAACCATATTGAATAACTTGGCAACAATGGTTGCAACCCCGCGAAAATGCCCAGGCCGGCTAGCGCCACACAAAATCTCTGAAATATCAGGTACTTCAATGTAAGTTTGCTGCTCTAACCCTCGTGGATAAACATCGGCGACGGTCGGCGCAAATACTGCGTGAGCACCACGCTCGGCCAGCGCAATACAATCGGCATCAAAGGTGCGTGGATAACTCGCTAAGTCTTCATTGGCGCCAAATTGCATTGGATTCACGAAGATACTGACAACCACATGGTCGGCCAGCTGCTGGGCTCTATCAACCAACTTAAGGTGCCCTTCATGCAGGTTGCCCATGGTTGGCACCAAAGCGACGGTGCCGGTTAACTGCGCTCGCCATGCGCGAAGCTCTTCTAAACTGGTCAGTTGTTGCATGATGATACTTCGCTATTCAAACGTATGTTCTGGGCCAGGAAAACTGCCGTCTTTTACTTGGCGAATATAAAGTTCTACAGCGCTTTGTAAGTCGTCAGCGTCGGCTAAAAAGTTCTTCACGAATTTGGGTAAGTAGTCGCTGTTTAAGCCAAACATGTCGTGCATGACAAGAATTTGTCCATCGGTTTGTGCCCCAGCGCCAATGCCAATAACCGGAATATCCAGTTTTTGGCTAATTAACTGCCCAAGACTACTTGGCACGCATTCAAGCACGAGCATTTGTGCTCCAGCTTGTTGCAACGCGAGTGCCTGGCGTACGGTATTCTCGGCAGCGCTTTGTTCACGCCCTTGAATTTTGTAACCGCCCAGCACATTGACCGACTGTGGTAGCAAACCTAAATGCGCACACACGGGCACGCTACGTTCAACCAGGGTGCGAATGGTGTCTAACAACCAATCGCCACCTTCAAGCTTAACCATGTTGGCGCCTGCGCGCATTAACTTAGCCGCCTCAACACAGGCTTGCTCCGGTGTCGCATAGGACATAAACGGCATATCGGCCATAACAAACGCCTCAGGCGCGCCGCGTCGCACCGCCTCGGTGTGGTAGGCAATTTGTTCTACGGTAACGGGCAAGGTACTGGATTGCCCCTGCACAACGTTACCCAAAGAGTCGCCGACTAGCATGAAGTCGATACCGCACTGCGCAAACAATTTTGCAAATGAAGCATCATACGCAGTTACTGAGACAATTTTATCGCCCGAGGCTTTCATTTTGCTCAGTTTCGAAATAGTCATGCCCGCCATTGCGAACTCCTTTCTTTAAACGATAACAACCGATGGATTTTGATTGTATCAGGTAATTTTTTGCAGGTCATGATGCGTCATTGCTTGGTAAAGGCTAGCAATATCACGACCATCAGGTAATTGTAGGTTAGGGCTTAACTCGCACAGTGGCACAATAACAAAGTCACGTTCGGCAATGCCTGGGTGTGGAATGGTTAGGCGGGTTTCATTGATCACAGCCTGATCATATAACAAAATGTCCAAATCAAGCGTGCGTGGGCCCCAATGCACAAGCCGTTGTCGACCAAACTGCTGCTCAATAGACTGCAATAGGTTTAGCAACTCAATTGGCGTCAATTGTGTTTCAGCGCAAGCTACGGCGTTCACGTAGTCAGGTTGTTCAACGGGCCCCATGGGTGAGCTTGCATAAAGTGAGCTGGCGCGCAGATGCGTCAGCTGGGGTAAGGCAGCTAACGTATGCAGCGCGTCGCGCAAAGTTTGCTGCGGGTTCCCTAAATTTGCGCCAAGAGCAATGTAAACCAGTGCCATTAACTGCTACTTCCGCCTGACTTCGGCTTAGGACTGCGACGGCGTTTACCGCCACGCCGACCACGACGCTTTGGTGCGAGCTCTTTGTCCGCCACATGTGCCGGCAGTGATGACATGTCTGTCGTTTGCTGAAGTTTGGTCCAGAAATCAGCCCGCTGTTGCAGTACTTTTTGCTCAAGTGGCGTGGCTGTTTTGGCACGCAATAACAAGAAGTCGTAGGCAGCCCTAAATTTAGGGTGCGTTAGTAACGATTGTACGCGTTTGCCTTTTGCGCGTTCCATACGCTGTTGTAATTGCCAAATTTCACGGGCAGGAATACTAAAGCGTTTCGGTATTGCAATGGTTTGCACTTGGCGACCAATAACGTCAGCTGCGGCAATATTCAGTGCATCAACCGGTGGCAGGCCACTTTCCACACTCAATTGCTCCATACGAGCTTGTAGTGGCCACCATAACAGGGCTGCAAACAAATATGCGGGCGTAATACGTTGATCGTTTCGCACCCGAGCATCGGTATCTGCAAACGTTTGATGTATCAATTGATACGGGGCTTCTGTCGGTGACTTTAAATAAACTTTTAGCAACGGGAATAGCTGCTGAAACAAGTGGTAGTCGGCTAACATTTCGAAGTTAGCTAAGCCTTTGCCCGCGGTAAATAGCTTGAGTATTTCTTCAAACAGGCGCGCTGGTGGAATATTTTGCAGTAAAGGGGCAAGTTCCCGAATCGGTTTAGCGACACTGTCGTCTAGACGCATATTTAATTTGGTAGCAAAACGAACAGCGCGCAGCATGCGCACAGGGTCTTCACGGTAACGTGTTTCAGCGTCGCCAATCATGCGCAGTACGCCAGCTTCACAGTCGCGAACACCATCAGCAAAGTCGACAATACTGAAGTCGGCAATGTTGTAGTACAGCGCATTTACCGTGAAATCACGGCGTTGGGCGTCTTCGTCAATGGTGCCATATACGTTGTCACGCACCAGCATGCCCTCGGCATTTTGCTTGGCAACTTTGTCGGCTGTTTCGTCATCGTCGTGGCTTTCGTGATGACCCCGAAAGGTTGCTACTTCAATAATCTCTCGCCCAAATACAACATGCGCTAAGCGAAAGCGTCGGCCGACTAGTCGGCAATTTCGAAATAGCTTTCGTACCTGCTCAGGTGTGGCATTGGTGGTGACGTCAAAGTCTTTTGGATGCAAACCAAGCAGTAGGTCGCGCACACAGCCGCCTACCAAATAGGCCTCATAGCCGGCGTTATGTAACCGATACAGCACCTTAAGAGCGGGTTCGGAAATATCTTTGCGCGAAATATTATGTTGATCGCGAGGGATGATCCGAGGCTTGGCAAGTATATTTTGCGGCAAATTTTTTGCGTTTGGTGTGCGCTTTATAGCACGCTTTGCCAAGGCTTTAATGCGTTTGATAATAACGGGTTCTCCGAGAATGTTTAAAACGGTTATATTGTATCCTGCTGAACGGTTTTGGGGAAGTCACGCGTGCGCCATTGCATAACAGCATCGCTTAATAATTCAGCGGCATTGGCTGTCGGCTTCGGTTGCAGGTGCAAAAAGCGCATGGCGGCAGCGAGTTGTTCAATAACCTGATCATCGCGAAGTGCCGGTGCATGATTCTGTTTACTCAGTTTGCGGCCGCGCGGATCAAGCGCAAGTGGTACGTGCTTGAAACGCGGTACGCGCTTCGAAAAAAGTCGCCACAGGTTTATTTGCCAGCTAGTTGCGGTAAGTAAGTCCTCACCTCTAACGATATCTGTAATGCCTTGCTCAATGTCGTCAACCACCACCGCTAATTGGTAAGTGAATAGCCCATCACGGCGAAATAACACAAAGTCTTCAGCCGCAAACGCATGATCAATAGCGACGTCACCTTGTAAATCATCGACAAAACTAAGCACTGGGTGGTCGTTTCTAAAGCGGATGGCAGTATTTTCAACAGCTAATTGCTTGTGACGGCAAACGCCGGTGTAGTAGGGCCCGCGCGCTTTTATTTGCTTGCGGCTACACTCACAACGATAGGTGAGGTGCTGTGCACTTAACTGCCCCAGCGCGCGTTGGTATGCGTCAGTACGCTGGCTTTGGTAGACAATGTCACCGTCCCAATGCAGTTCATGTTGCTTAAGTTGTTCTAAGATAATTTGATCGGCGCCGGCAACGGCACGAGGTTGGTCAACATCTTCAATACGCACAAGCCATTGCCCATTATTTGCTCGGGCATCTAAATAACTCGCAAGTGCGGCAATCAATGAACCAAAATGAAGAGGCCCCGACGGCGTCGGGGCAAAGCGTCCGCAATAGTCAGACGAGGCTCCCATATTAGGCGCCAGTCATTTGCTTCTCTTTAATTTCAGCTAACGTTTTACAGTCTACGCAAAGGTCAGCTGTTGGACGTGCTTCTAAGCGGCGAATACCGATTTCAATGCCGCATTGATCACAAAAACCAAAATCATCGGCTTCAATTTTCTGTAGCGTTTTTTCGATTTTCTTAATCAGTTTACGCTCGCGGTCACGGGTACGTAACTCTAAGCTGAACTCTTCTTCTTGCGCAGCGCGGTCTACCGGATCTGGAAAGTTCGCTGCTTCATCTTTCATATGGTGTACGGTACGGTCAACTTCTTCGCGCAATTGCGCACGCCATACTTCTAATATTTTACGAAAATGCGCACGTTGCGCCTCATTCATATATTCTTCGTCTGGACCCAGCTCGTAAGGCTCCAAGCCAGCTTGTGCCAGAATGCCATGGGCTTTTTTCGGCGTTCCTTGAGGCATTATGGATCTCCTATATGAGACGTTGTTATTAAAAAGGTCGGTACATATACCAGAAAGCCACCAACTGCGCAATTTTATTTGACGCAAATAATGGCGCTTGGTTTTATTTCCTCGGCCGATATTTGGCATTGAATGGCATTAAATTCAACCCCTGCTTGTTTGGCCATTATGCACGCTTCGGCGTATTTAGCGTCAATATGCTCTGCAGCGCTAACTTGGTTAATTGCAGAATGTAAAACAACATATAACACCATGGCACGGTGGCCCTCGCCTGCCATGGTTTGCAGACTCGCTAAATGCTGGCGCGCTCGCTCACTGACGGTATCCGGGAAATATCCCTGTTGTTGTTCGGCTAAGGTAACGCTTTTCACTTCAATAAAGGTAAGATTGCCGCTAGCGTCGATACCTTGCCAATCAATGCGGCGGTTATCATAGCCATATTTTTGTTCGGCCGTAAGTTCTGTAAAGGGTTCTAACATACCTTGTTGCAGTAACTCACCAGCAATTTGGTTGGCACGTTGGGTATTGACGCAAATCATATGACCCTCAGCGGTTTCGGCCAACTCCCAAGTGTAGCGATACTTACGCTTTGGATTCCCCGAGTCGCTCATCCATATTGTCATGCCGGGTTCTGCACAACCAGTCATTGCGCCTGTATTCGGACAATGAATGGTCATAACCTCGCCATTTGGCAATTGCACATCGGCTAAAAAGCGTTTGTAGCGTTTAATTAGCACCGCTGGTCGCAAAGGGTTGAGAAACTTCATTGTAAGCCCCACATAGCTCGGATAGGATAGTCACATCAAGCCGAAAACATACTGGGAGCGTATTCGCATGTCTAGCACTGTATCTGTATTTATTGCTAATCAACCTGCTGAGCAGGCCGCATGGAAAGCCAGCGCCGCTGCAATGATGGGCGAGCAAGGGGCGACAATTTATTTAGGCACGAACGAGGCCGATAATCTACGCAAAGTACAAAAAGCTGGGCGGCAACTCGACACTATGGGTATTAAGTCGGTGCAGCTAGCGGGCGAAGGCTGGGACCTTGAGCGCCAATGGGCGTTTTCTAATGGCTTTACTGACACGCTCACGAAAAATACCATTCAATGGGCTGGCGATGCAGAGAAATTGACCCAAATGCGCGACACTGCGGCTTGGGTACGTGAACTCATTAACTTACCCCCTAATGAGATTTACCCCGAGTCACTGGCGCAAAAAGTGACTGATAAGCTAACAGCCGTTGCACCAAATGCAGTCACGGTAACGCAAATTGTCGGCGATGAGCTGGTTAAGCACGGTCGTATGGGTATTCATACCGTGGGCCGTGCAAGTAAAAAACCGCCGGTTATGTTGGTGGTTGATTACAACCCAGGGCAAGACGCCAATGCCGCTATTGATGCGGTGTTAATCGGCAAAGGAATTACCTTTGATAGCGGGGGCTATAGCATCAAGTCAAGCGAAGGTATGCTGGCCATGAAATGTGACATGGGTGGTGCTGCGACTGTTGCCGGAGCGCTGGTGCATGCAATACACCAAGGCCTCAATAAACGCGTGCAGCTCGTGTTGTGCTGTGCCGAAAATCTAATTGACGGTAGCGCCTATAAACTGGGCGACATTATTACCTACAAAGACGGGCAAACCGTTGAAATTGTGAATACCGACGCCGAAGGTCGTTTAGTATTGGCTGACGGCTTGATTTATGCCGGTGAAGTGAACGCCAAGCTAATTATTGATGCCGCAACGCTTACGGGCGCTGCGCAAGTTGCTGTGGGCACTGACTACAACGCGCTATTTAGTGTTGATGATGAGCTAGCCCAGCAAACCTTAACCATCGCGCATGAGCAACGTGAATTATTGTGGCGCTTGCCGCTAAACAACTGGCACAAAGATAATTGTCCGTCGGCATTTGCTGACACCGCCAACAGTCGCCCGCAAAAAGGTGGTGGTTCGGGCGGGGCCAGTAATGCGGCTGGTTTCTTGCTGCGTTTTGCCCCGAATGAGGGTGCCGGTTGGTTGCACTTTGATATTGCTGGGGCCTATCACGGTAGTGCCAATGCGCTATGGCCAACAGGCGCAACGGCGTTAGGTTTCCGTACCATTGCGGCAAGCCTATTAAAGTAACAACATGACCACAGAACGGGTGCTGCCGGTAACGGCGTTAATTGATGACGTTATTGCTTGGTTGCCGCAAGCACCTGTTGTACTCGAGGCGCCGCCCGGCGCTGGTAAGTCAACCGCACTCCCGCTGGCGCTGCTGCAGGCAAACAGTTGTGGCGGGCGCCGTATTTTGCTTTTACAACCGCGACGTTTGGCCGCCATTTCAATTGCGCATTACCTTGCGGAACAGTTGGGCCAGCAGGTTGGCGATGATGTCGGCTACCACATTCGTGGTGCAGCAAAGTTTCATGCAAATACCAAACTTCTTATTTTAACCGAAGGCATGTTCACGCAATATATTCAGCGTGACCCTGAGCTTGCCGATGTAGGGTTAGTTATTTTTGATGAATTTCACGAGCGTAATTTAGCCAGTGACTTGGGGCTGGCGATGACCTTAGACGCGACAAGTTTACGCAATGATTTAGGCTTACTGATTATGTCGGCAACCCTGCCCGCTCAACAAATTGCAAACTGGCTTGGCCATTGCAAAGTGTTAACGAGTAGCGGGCGGCAGCACCCTGTCGAGGTCAGCTACCATCCACCGAGTACGGCACAGACGTGGCTGCAAGCAATGCCTGGGGTTATTCGTCAGGCCATGCAAAAAGCTCAGCAAGGCGTGTTGGTATTTGTGCCGGGGCAACGCGAGATTAACGTGCTCATGGCGCAGTTTAATCAACTCCAAGATTGGCAAGTAAGCGCTTTGCACCGCAACGTTCCGCAAGCTGAACAGCGCGCATTATTTACCGCCAAGGCAGATTCAAAGAAGCGCTTAGTGTTCGCAACCAACATTGCCGAAACCAGTGTCACCATTCCTCACATTGACGTGGTGGTTGATAGTGGGCGTGAACGCCAAGCGCAATTTTATCCGCAACATGGCATTACTAGATTGGTCACCCGACGCATTACCAAAGCTTCGGCAACGCAACGGGCGGGGCGAGCTGGCCGACTAGGGCCGGGGGCTTGTCTGCGAGTGTGGTCACAAAATGACGACCATGGGCTGCGCGACTATCAAGTTCCCGAGCTAGAAACTGCCGATTTAACGAGCTTTTTGCTTGAGTGCCGCAAATGGGGCGCGGAGCCCCAGCAAATGATGTTTTTAACGCCTCCCCAGTTGGCCCACTTGCGCGCCGCTCATACCTTACTGACCAAGCTCAGTATTTGTCAGCCAAGTGGTGCATTGACTAGCCAAGGGCATGAGATTAGTCAGTACCCCACAGAGCCACGGTTAGCGCGTATGCTCAATGCTGTCGCACATGAGTCAACCGCGACAAAAGCGACTGCGGCTTGGCTTATGGCGCAACTTGAGCAGGGCGCTGCGAGTGAGCATTTTCCACAGCCTTTGGCGCGCTTATCGCCCGCCGTCAAACAGCGTTTTCAGTTTTGGTGTCGGCAGTTAACCGTCACTACCGCGACTATTCAACCGGAGCTAGCACCAAGCTTGTTGCTCTGGGCATTTCCTGATCGTGTGGCACAGCGCCGTGGGCAGAGTGATCGTTTTTTATTAAGCTATGGCGGCGGAGCTACTTTTCATCGTGCAGACACGCGGCCGCGGTGGCCTTGGTTGGTAGCTGTCGACCTCATGCTGAGTGAAACGCAAGCAGATGCCATTATTGGCGCAGCGCTGCCGTTAAGTGAGGCTGACCTTGAGCATCCAGCGTTAAACATTGAACAGCGCACGGAAATACGTTGGCAGGGGCCGCAACAACGGTTACAGGCAGTGAATGTGACAGCACTGGGTGCCATTCGACTGCGAGAAGCGCCCCTTAGCAATGCCATTACAGCAGCACAGCGCTTGCAAGCGTTAAGCCAGTATGTGACGGAGCAAATGAGCGCTGCCGGACTAGCGTGGTTTAAGTTAAATGAGCAAGCTAAGCAATGGCTAGCGCGTTACCAATTGTATCTGGACTGTGTACGTCCCGAAGGTTGGCCAAGCCTTGCTACGGATGAGCTAGCAGACTCCCTCAGTGAATGGGCCGAACCCTATTGGCTGCATATAGATAATTTACGTGATTTACAGCAATGGAATGTCGTTGAGGCGCTGCAAGGGCGACTCAGTTATGCGCAGCAACAAAGCCTAGCCCAAGCATGCCCCACGCACGTGGTGGCACCTAGCGGGCGCCGCGTGGCCATTGAATATTGTGCTCAGCAACCCACCATAGCGATTAAGCTGCAAGAAATGTTTGGAGAGCCGGTATCGCCAACAATTTGTCATGGCCAGGTTATTCTTACCATAGATTTACTTTCTCCGGCGGGGCGTTTATTGCAACGCACTGGAGATTTAGCTAGCTTCTGGGATAACGCCTACGAGCACGTCAAAAAAGAGATGAGAGGCCGCTATCCGAAGCATCCCTGGCCAGATGACCCGCGCCAAGCGCAGGCAACTCATAAAACAAAGAGACATTTAACATGAGTAAAAAGCAGTCGGCTAAGCAACAAAAGCCAAGTTGGTGGCGTCGCGCTATTGTTTTGAGCCTAAAACTAGCACTCATTGGGCTGATTGTTCTTGTTGGCTACGTCATTTATTTGGACGCCACGTTAACCGATCGCTTTAGTAGCAATCGCTATCAAGCTCCGGCACTTATTTATGGCCGAAGTTTAGTCGTTGAGCCGCAAGCGCCGCTGACCAAGGCCACCCTGATTAATGAACTAAAACAGCTGAACTACGCGGCTGTTCAGCAGGTGGATGACTCTGGGCAATACCGCATCACCCAGTTTGGGGTTGAGTTCTATCGCCGACCTTTCGATTTTCCAACCGGCCCGCAAATGGCGCAGCGGGTGCAAGTAAACTTCGCTGGAGACCAAGTGCAGTCGGTGCAAAGCTTGCCCGATGGCAGAGCGCTTAATCGCATTCAACTTGAACCCCCTTATTTGGGCCGCTTATCGGGCGGTAGTCAAGAAGACCGCCTACTCATTGGTTTAGAGCGCGTTCCCAGTTTGCTGATTGAAACACTTATACTGGTTGAAGACCGTGACTTTTATCATCATGCAGGCGTATCAATAACGGCTATTGCCCGTGCAGCGCTTGCCAACTTGTCGGCTATGCGCACGGTGCAAGGGGGAAGCACCTTAACCCAGCAGCTTATCAAAAACCTGTACCTTACTCGTGATCGATCATTGTGGCGCAAAGCTAACGAAGCGCTAATGGCTTTGGTTATCGACTACCGTTTTAGTAAAAATGAAATTTTAGAAACCTATTTGAACGAAGTTTATTTTGGCCAAGACCGCGGTTCCGCCATTCATGGTGTTGGCCTTGCTAGTCGGCTGTACTTTGGCAAACAAGTTGAAGAGTTAGAGCCGGCTGAAATTGCATTGCTGGTGGGCATTGTGAAAGGTCCTTCGTATTATGACCCACGCCGTTATCCAGAGCGAGCGCAGGAGCGCCGTGACTTAATTTTGCAATTGATGTTAGTGCAGAACCTGATTAGTCAAAAACAGTATGTGGCAGCCGTTGAAGCCCCTGTTATGGGCAGCACGAGCGGTCGCTTGGTGAGCGATAACATGCCCCATTATATGGAGCTGGTTAAATTTGAGCTGGGGCAAATGCGTTTGCCTGAAAATTGGCAGCAAGACGGCTTAAGAGTGTTCACTTATTTCGACCCAGCTATGCAGCGTGCGGCGGAAAGCGCCCTAACCGGTGAGTTACCCAATATTAGTCAAGACGCCGAGTTGCAAGGCGCGGTGGTGGTGGCGAACCACCAACAGGCCGGTGTCACTGCGGTAGTGGGTGACCGGAACCCTCGTCAAGTTGGCTTTAATCGTGCTGTGGCGGCTATGCGCCCAGTAGGTTCACTGATCAAACCGCTAATCTACGCGGAAGCCTTCGAAGCAAACAACGAGTATGAATTGGGTTCATTAGTTGTTGATGAACCCTTAACGCTAGAGCAACCGGGGCAGGTTGCGTGGCAACCACAGAATTTTGATAAAAAATTTAAGGGCCCCATGCTGGCCTATGATGCGTTGGCGCAATCACGCAACGTGCCGGCTGTGCGCTTGGGCTTGCACGTTGGCATTGACCGATTGGCGGAGGTACTGCAACAAAGTGGCGTTGATACACCGATTCCAGAAGTACCCGCAGTGACGCTCGGCGCCGTTGCATTGTCACCGGTTAATATTGCAGAAATATATAGCATGCTGGCGCAACAAGGTACCTATCGTCCGTTGCGGAGTATTCGCGCGGTGACCAATCATCAAGGTTTAACCTTGTACCAACGTGAATTTAAAACGGATGTTGAGGTGTTCTCAAAAAGCGCGGCCTATTTAGTCAATTTCGGTTTGCGCGGTGTGATCAATGAAGGTACCGGCTCGCGCTTAGCTGACCGATTTGGCATTAACAAATTGGCCGGTAAAAGCGGTACCACCAATGATTACCGTGACAGTTGGTTTGTAGCCTATGACAACCAGCATGTATTCACCGTTTGGCTTGGGCGCGACGATAATCAACCGGTACAGTTAACCGGTAGTAGCGGTGCTTTGCGCGTTATCGAACAGGTTTTGCAACGTACCCCCATTGCGCCGCTGCAACTTCACGAACCGGTGGGCATTGAGGCTGCAGGTTTTCATCCAAACAAAGGTGTGCGCATTCCGGTTGATTGCCGAAATAGTCGTTTATTACCTGCGCGGGAGAAAAAGCTGCCCGAGAACCTTGGTTGCTCGGGCGATATTGAAGAAAAGTCTTGGTGGCAGCGCTTATTTTAGCGCTGCAAAGGCCACTTTCGCGGCTGCAAGGGTAGCGTCGATATCCGCGTCGGTGTGTGCTGCCGACATAAAACCAGCTTCAAATGCTGAAGGTGCTAAATAAACACCTTGTTTAAGCATGCTGTGGTAGAAGCTACGGAAATGCTCCATGTTGCACTGTGTGGCTTGTTGATAGCTGGTCACCGGGCCGTCTCCAGTAAAGAAAAAGCCAAACATAGAACCGGCACGGTTGGTGGTGAACGGAATACCAGCTTCGTCGGCCAACGCTTGCAGGCCATCAACCAAACGATCGACTTTGGCATACAAACTTGGGTACAAGTTTTCGTCTTCTAGCTGAGTTAACGCAGCTAAACCGGCGGCCATGGCAACAGGGTTACCCGACAACGTACCCGCCTGATAAACAGGGCCGACCGGAGCGATATAGTCCATAATTTCACGTTTGCCGCCAAAGGCGCCTACCGGCATACCGCCGCCAATAACTTTACCCAAAGTGGTCAGGTCAGGGGTGACTTTGAAACGTTCTTGGGCACCACCACGAGCGACGCGGAAGCCTGTCATGACCTCATCAAAAATGAGTACGCTACCGTATTCGTTACTGATATCGCGTAAGCCTTCTAAGAAGCCAGGTGCTGGAGGTATACAGTTCATGTTACCTGCAACAGGTTCAACAATGATGGTTGCGATTTCGTTGCCACACTCAGCAAATACTTGGCGTACCGAATCGAGGTCATTAAAGGTCACCGTTAGGGTGTGCTTGGCGAAGTCTTCTGGAATACCAGGCGAGTTTGGTACGCCCAAGGTTAAAGCGCCAGAACCTGCTTTGACTAGCAACGCGTCTGCATGCCCGTGATAGCAACCTTCAAACTTCAAAATTTTGTCGCGGCCTGTGTAGCCACGCGCCAAACGAATCGCTGTCATGGTGGCTTCGGTGCCCGAATTCACCATCCGTACTTTCTCAATTGAAGGCACCAGCGATTTGATTTTCTCCGCCATGGTAATTTCATTGGCGGTTGGCGTGCCAAAGCTTAAACCACGATCAACAGCTTGATGTGTGGCTTCGCGAATCACTGAATTATTATGGCCAAGAATCATTGGCCCCCACGAGCCGACATAGTCGATGTAGCGCTGCCCATCGGCGTCAAACATGTAGGCGCCGTCAGCGCTTTCAATAAATATGGGTGAGCCACCCACGCCGTTAAAAGCGCGTACAGGTGAGTTTACTCCACCTGGAATACTGTGTTGTGCTTGGGCAAATAACTCGTCAGAACGTGACATGGTAATCCTCTAAAGTTCTATGCAATGTATTGAAAAGGTCACTGGGTTTAGTAGCCAGAAGGCTTGCTGCTGTACCAATTCACGTCGCATTCATATTTTTCAACTTGCTCGGCCACACCCAAAGTAAGGGCAAATAATGCCATCCGTATTAAAACGCCGTTATCGGCTTGACGGAATATGGCCAAGTTCGGGTTTTGGTTCAAATCATTATCAAGTTCGTTGGCTTCAGCACGTGAATCGCGTGGCAACGGATGCATAATGACGGTATTGGGCTTGTAGTGCTTGGTATAAATTTCACTGTTTAAGCGGAATTTCCCACGATACAAATCGGCCTCTTGTGGCGTGGTAAAGCGCTCTTGTTGAATACGGGTTTGATACACAATATCGGCGTCAGAGCTGCCACTTACCTGATCGGTAATGGTGACGTGGTGCCCTGCATTTGCTAAAACATCAAGCACGCTGTCTGGCATGGCAAGTTCACGTGGTGAGATCAGCGTAAAGCGGATGTCTTTGTACATGGCTAACAAGCGTGACAGCGAGTGCACGGTGCGGCCAAATTTTAAGTCGCCCATCATGCAAATATGCATGCCGTCTACGCCATGGCCATGATAAGCCAGTTCTTTTTTAATGGTGTATAAGTCAAGCAAGGCTTGGGTTGGATGCTCATTGGCACCATCCCCGCCGTTAATAACTGGTACTCGGCTACCTTCCGCAAACTCGGCCACGGCCCCCGATTTCGGGTGGCGCATGGCAATCACATCACTGTAGCTACTCAGCACGCGCGCGGTGTCGTACAACGATTCGCCTTTGGCTAGCGCAGAGCTTTCCATTCCGGTGGTTTCGCGAACTTCGCCGCCGAGTAAATTAAACGCAGTGCCAAAGCTTACTCGCGTACGGGTTGAAGGTTCAAAGAATAAGTTGCCTAAAATGGCACCGTCGAGAACTTTTGTACGCTTCTGCCGACGTGCATAGGGTTGCATGCGGTCGGCAATAGCAAATATTGTTTGAATACTGTCGATATCGAACTGGTCGACCGAGAGAATGTTGGAACCGGTAAAATTCATCAGAAAAGGCCCTACAGTGATGGGAAACACTGGACCGATACTCTATCAGAATTTCACCGTGAAAAGAATGCCGGGGCGATTAAAACGGTTTAACCACAGCTAAAATAATGATCGCAAACAACGCTAATACAGGCACTTCGTTGAACACCCGATAAAACTTATGGCTGCGCGTATTGCGGTTGTGTTTAAAGTCAGCAAGCAGCTTGAAGCAATAGCCGTGATACACATAGAGCAAAGTTACCAAAACCAACTTCACATGCAGCCAAACGCTCGCTTTAAGCCAGGCCGCGCCATAAATCCACATAAGAGCTAAGCCAAATGCCAGCGTAAGCACCGCAAAGGGGGTGACAAAATACAGTAACCGACGCTCCATGATCTTCAGTTGCTCGCTGGTGTTGTCATCGCTTACTTGGGCGTGATAAACAAATAAGCGCGGCAAATAAAAGATACCGGCAAACCAAGCCACCATGAATATAATATGCAAAGCCTTCAACCACAGAATCATATTGCTGCCTTTTTTGATTTATTGTTGCGCGCCGCGCCCCGTCTGCGTAGCATGTCGCTAATTCAGGTTAAGAAGTGAACCCATGACGCAGAAACAAAATATCATAATCGGCTTATTGGTACACCGTTTTGGTGGCTGGGGCTTGCTGTTACTCACGTTAATTATTGGCGTGCTAGGTGGTTATTACGGTGGCCACTGGCATGTACTCAAACTACAAGACGAGTTAGCCCAGCAACAGCAAAACATTGATCAATTATATCAGCGCGCCGAAACCTTCGATTACCAGCAACACATTGCCATGGTTGAACTGGGCATTGAGCGAGCCGCTAGCAAAAACTTGCAGCAAGAACTGCTTATTGCACAAGACGAAAACTTTGCCCTACGACGCGAAATAACCTTCTATCAGAAAATTATGGCACCAGAAATGGAAGCTAGTGGAGTGGTGATTGACTCGCTTGAGTTGCAGAAGAATATCACGCCGAATCACTATCACTTTCGTTTGGCCATTGTGCAAATGGAGCGCGTACGCAATTTAACCAAAGGCACATTAAGCGTCACCTTGCATGGCCGTAAGAATGATAAGCCGGCAAGCTTTGACCTACTCGACTTAGCCAATGTAGAAGCCAAAGATCGGCAATTTAGTATGCGTTACTTTACCGTGCAAGCGGGAGACTTTGTCTTGCCGGATGACTTTTTGCCAGAGCGACTTGATGTCGAAGTGAATATCAGCGGTTCTCGCCAATCACTGTCGCGCAGTTTCTTTTGGAGTCAATTATTACAACCAAGAGAAGTAGCGAACGAAGACGGCAATACTTGACCCTTTTAGTCAGGTAAGCGAAAATAGCGGATGAATTTTCAAGAGGTATTCAAATATTATGACCGACGCAGCAGCAATGCCTATTCAGTTTACTGAAGCCGCAGCCAACAAAGTGAAAAAATTGATTGCCGAAGAAGAAAATCCGGCGTTGAAACTGCGCGTGTACGTCACCGGTGGTGGCTGCTCTGGTTTTCAATATGGCTTTACGTTTGACGAAAAAGCCAACCCAGGCGATATGGAAATTGAAAAAAACGGTGTCACGCTGGTGGTTGACCCCATGAGTTTACAGTACTTAATGGGCGGCACAGTAAATTACGAAGAAGGCCTGCAGGGCGCGCGTTTCTTTGTTGATAACCCAAATGCGACGACCACCTGTGGTTGTGGGTCAAGCTTCTCGATCTAAACGTGAGTTAAACCTCGCTTTCCGCTAGAATAGCTTCACATTTTCTAAGCGAGGTTTTTATGAGCGCATACGCAGATCATATCGCCACGGTGCGTGCTCGTTTCGACGCAGCACTTGCCGCTACCGGCTACGAATCAGTTCTAATTTACGCAGGCCAGCCACGCGTGGCCTTTCTTGATGATAATCCCGCACCTTATAAAGTAAACCCGTTATTCAAATACTGGGTTCCTGTTATTGAAAGCCCGAAAAGCGCTATTTTTTATCAACCGGGCGAAAAGCCGGTTGTCTTTTTATTTCAGCCTCGTGATTTTTGGCATGCAGAAGTAAAAGTGCCTGAAGAAGAGTGGCAGCAATATGTCGAGCTGGTGGTTATTGACGAGCAAGACAAAATGACCGCATGGCTAGGCGATAAAATTAAGTCAGCTGCGTTTATTGGTGAAGATTTTGCTGAACCTGTTGCAAGTTGGCCTGTAAAAGCACGTAACCCTGCCAATTTAATCGACCATTTGCATTTTCACCGTGCCATTAAAACGGCGTGGGAAGTGGACAATATGCGCCACGCGAATCGCTTAGCTGCGAAAGCGCATTTGGCGGCGCGAGATGCCTTTGTGGCAGGCGCTAGTGAGTTGGAAATTCACCATGCGTACTTGGCGGCAATTAACTTCCGTGAAAGCCAAGTTCCGTATAACAGCATTGTGGCGCTCAACGAACATGGTGCCGTGCTGCATTATGATGTGTATGAAACGCAAGCGCCCGCGCAGTCGCGCTCGTTTTTGATTGATGCTGGCGCGCTTTATCGCGGCTATTGTGCTGATATCACCCGTACCTATGCGCGTGAATCTGGCTTTTTTGCTGAGCTTATCGAGTCGATGGATGAAGCGCAGCAGGCATTGCTTGCCGAAATTAAGCCAGGCATAAATTATTACGAGCTGCACGTCAGCCAACACTTAAAAATTGCCAAAATTTTGGCGGATTACGGCTTTGTTAACGGCACCGCAGAAAGTATTTATGAGCAAGGCTACACCAGTGCCTTTTTCCCGCACGGTTTAGGCCATTTTATTGGTCTGCAAGTTCATGATGTGGGTGGCTTCTTGGCAAATGACCGTGGCGACACCATCGCGCGCGATCCTCGTCATCCGTTCTTGCGTCTGTTGCGTGATGTTGAAATTGGACAAGCCTTTACCATTGAGCCTGGCTTATATGTGGTTGATCAACTGCTTGAGGCGCATCAAGGCAATGCTGACTTTAATTGGGACCGTATTGCGCAATTACGCCCATATGGTGGCATTCGTATTGAAGACAGTATTGTGGTTGGTGAAAATGGCCACAACGAAAACCTCACCCGCGACGCATTCGCTTCTTTAGCTTAAACGAAGCTGTCATTAGGGTAGGAATAGCCCACCTAAGATGGTCGGCCGGCTGGCGCCGGTCACCGCCGGCAAGTTGCCTGGTTTGCGATGTATATAACTATACGCCAGCCAGGCAAACGCCATAGCCTCAACATGCTGCGGGGCGACACCAAGTACCGATGTGGCATGCCACTGAGTGCTTGGTAACGCGGCTTTGAGGGCACTCATCAAAATAGGGTTATAAGCGCCGCCGCCGCAGACAAAAATGGTATCAGGCTGCTCTGGAAGCCATTGTTGAATTGCATCGGCTACGGTGCGCGCTGTGAAAGCAACCAAAGTTGCTTGAATGTCTGCGCTATTGTACTTACTCACGTCGCCGACACGTTCTTGCAACCAATCAAGATTAAATACATCACGGCCAGTGCTTTTCGGTGGCGGTCGGCTAAAGTATGGATCCTCAAGTAGCAGCTCAAGCACTTCATGCTTCACTTCACCGTGAGCAGCAAAGGCTCCATGGCGATCAAAGTCGTCAGCATGATCGGGGTGGCAGGCTTTAAACCAACGGTCCATGAGTGTGTTTGCGGGGCCCGTATCAAAGCCGGTAACGCCTGTTGGGGTTCCCGGTAGCCAGGTGATGTTGGCAATGCCGCCTAGGTTTAGAATAACCCGAGACTCTTTTAAACTACTGAATACCGCGTGGTGAAACGCGGGTACTAGCGGCGCTCCTTGCCCGCCTAGGGCAATGTCTTTGCGGCGAAAATCGGCAACCACAGCAATGCCGGTAAGTGCAGCCAAAGTATTGGGGTCACCTAATTGCAGTGTGTAAGCGAAGTCCCCATCAGGCTGATGGCGCACGGTTTGACCATGACTACCAATGGCGGTGATCGCCGTGGCAGACAAATTGCGACGGTTAAGAAAGGCGAGTACACAATCGGCACAGAATATGGCGAACTCACGGTCTAATTCGCCCCAGCGATGAAGCTCATTGGGTTGCTCTTCGCACAAGTTGTGTAGCTTTTCTTGCAGGGGGTCAGGAAGTTCAAACTGTTGGTGGCTAACCAACTCTGGCATGTCGTCAGTAAACTCAACCAAGGCAATGTCTAGCCCATCCATGCTGGTGCCAGACATAAGCCCGAGGTACAAGTCACGCTGCGCCATTAACGCATCGCCAAATAGAACCGTTTACTGTCATTCAATACGGCAAGACGCTGTTGAGCGGCTTCTTTGAACATGGGAAGTTCATTTTTCGCTAGTGATTCCGCTTGGGGAAACTTCACTGTGCGCGGATTGCGATGGACGCCATCCACCAAAAATTCATAATGTAAGTGGGCCCCTGTTACACGGCCAGTGGCACCGACACGACCAATTAGCTCGCCTTGTTTAATACGTTGGCCTTTTTTCACGAGGCGCTTACTCAAGTGCAGATACTTGGTCACATAACGTTCGCCATGTTGGACAAAAACGTAATGGCCATTGAGGTTGTTATAGGCGCTCGCAATAACGCGGCCGGCACCCGATGACATGACCGGTGTACCAACACTCGCTGCATAATCAATACCGTTATGCGGGCGTACTTGGCCGGTTACTGGGTGCAAACGGCGAGGGTTGAAGCTAGAGCTGATGTAGGTGAACTTCACTGGTGAGCGCAGGAATGACTTACGCATTGCTCGGCCTTCGGCGTTATAGAATTCACCGTTGTCATGTAAAAACGCTTGATAGTGCTCGCCCCGGTTGACAAACTCAGCTGCTAATACACGGCCAAAGCCAACAAATTCACCATCGGCATATTTCTTTTCGAACATGACGCTAAATTCGTCGCCTTCGCGCAGATCGAGTGCAAAGTCGATATCCCAACCGAAAATATCTGCAATGCTCATGATTTGGCCTTCGGTAAGCCCCGCATCAATGCCTGCATTCCAAAAACTAGACTGAATGCGAGCATGCGCGGTCTCGGTGCGCACTTCAACCGCTTTGGCTTCAATTTCGCTGACATAACCGTTGTCAGTTTTACTGATAATCAGCGTTTGCGTAGGGTCAAGTTGAAAC
The DNA here is from genome assembly GCA_018222985.1 of Gammaproteobacteria bacterium. Classification (GTDB taxonomy): domain Bacteria; phylum Pseudomonadota; class Gammaproteobacteria; order Enterobacterales; family Alteromonadaceae; genus Pseudidiomarina. The sequence continues at coordinate 190,237 of JAAEZG010000005.1, read as the reverse complement.
GCCAGTTGAATAAGCTCATCGTTTTCATCGCGCGCAAAACGAAGGGTATCGCCGGGGTGAATTTTACGCAGGTATTTGTCAGCTTGTTGGTCTTGTGTCACACGGTACAGCTGCTGAGGCGTTAAGCCCATTTGGTCAAAGATACGGGCGAGTGAGTCGCCTGAGCGAACCTCATAACCACTCCAACGAATGCTTGGCTGCTGTTGAACGCCTTGTTCGCTGGTATCATTTTTGACACTAATGTCCAGCTGATAACGCTGGCCAAGAATAAGTTCAGCGTTGCCGAGTTGCGGCTCGCTAACGTGCTTAGATGCTGTGGCTGGCTCTGATGGCAGCAGCACAACGAGTAATGTTGCCGCACAAACTGAGCTGAGCAGCACTTGATGTCGACGCGGCAATGCCGCAACGAAACGTGTCATATATTTTGGAATCGACTTCATAACCTTCCGATAAGTTAGCGCAATATTATTATTCGCGTATCGTTGGATCTAAATGCAGAATAATACGAAGTGTGGCGATTTTCCAGTCAATTTACCTTTAAATGAACTTAAAAGCCTTCAAGAAATAGCATACAATGCAAGGCTTGTGGCCAAATTGATCGAATTTAGGAGACTGTTGCATATGACATTATCAGCTGCGGATGCGTTCGCCGAAATAGCGCGTGGTACCGAAGAAATTCTTTTAGCGCAAGAGCTTAAAGAAAAATTAGCGAGTGGCAAGCCGCTCGTGATAAAAGCTGGTTTTGATCCGACAGCACCCGATTTACACCTTGGACATACCGTGTTGATCAATAAAATGCGAGTGTTTCAAGACTTAGGCCATGAGATTATATTTTTGATTGGCGATTTTACCGGCATGATCGGTGACCCAACCGGCAAAAACGTAACGCGCAAACCGCTTTCTCGTGAAGATGTATTGGCCAACGCACAGACTTATAAAGAGCAAGTGTTCAAAATTCTTGACCCAGCAAAAACCAAAATTCGCTTTAATTCAGAGTGGATGAACGAGCTTGGTGCCGCTGGCATGATCAAATTAGCCGCACGTCAAACCGTCGCTCGTATGCTTGAGCGTGACGACTTTAAAAAGCGCTATGGCAGTGGCCAGCCTATAGCAATTCATGAGTTTTTATATCCATTGGTTCAAGGTTGGGACTCTGTTGCACTGCAAGCCGACGTTGAGCTTGGGGGCACCGACCAGCGTTTTAACCTATTAATGGGCCGCGAACTGCAAAAGGACGAAGGACAAAAACCGCAAACGGTGATCATGGTTCCTTTGTTAGAAGGTCTTGATGGCGTACAAAAAATGTCAAAGTCACTCGGTAACTATATTGGTATTACCGAACCTGCCAATGACATGTTTGGCAAAGTCATGTCTATTTCTGATGACCTAATGTGGCGTTACTACGAATTGTTAAGCTTCCGGCCGCTTGACGAAATTAACGGTTTCAAACAAGCCATAGCCGGTGGTGCTAACCCGCGCGATTACAAAGTTTTGCTAGCCAAAGAAATTATTGCGCGGTTTCATGATGAAGCCGCAGCCGATGCGGCGGAACAAGACTTTATTCAACGCTTTAGTAAAAACGCGATTCCTGACGATATGCCAGAGCTAACTGTAGCGAGCGACAATGGACAGATTGCTATTGGCAACCTACTGCGCGAGGCAAACTTGGTTGCATCTACGTCAGAAGCGATGCGCATGATTAAACAAAGCGCGGTAAAAATTGACGGTGAAAAAGTGGCTGACACCAAGTTACAAATAGCCGCCGGAACAAAAGCTGTTTTCCAAGTGGGCAAACGGAAGTTTGCGCGTATTACGGTTAGTTAACTTTTTGCAGCGACACTGCTGCGTTTGCCGCTCGGCCAATGCAGCAGTGTTAGGTGTTTTCCCCAAACACAGCCAGTGTCTAAACCAATCACATCTTCTCTGTGGGTGTGTCCCATAAGGGCAGCCCAATGCCCGAAGACTAACGTGGCGGCGTCGATATCCCACAGCTCAAACCAAGGCACAAGACCATCTTCGCGTGGCTTAGAGCTCGGTGCGCTTTTTTCAGTAAAGTTTAGCTGACCTTGCTCGTCACAAAAACGCATGCGTGTGAAGGCATTAATAATAAACCGCACACGCTCATGTCCGGTAAGCGACTCTGACCATAAGTTGGGCTGGTTGCCGTACATGCTTTGTAAAAACTCACCCAATGCGTGCTGTTGCCATGCTTGCTGTAGAGCACTAGACACCTCATCAGCGTAATTTTGTGCTTGCTCGACAGTCCACCAAGGGTATATACCAGCATGAGTCATCACCAGTCGGTCGCTGGTTTGCCGCATTAAAGGTTGCTGTACTAACCAAGCAATAAGTTGCTGTTTTTCGGCATCGGGCAGGGCAATAATGGCATCTAATTTATCGCGAGGGTCTGCTTCGCGAACATTGAGTAACACCGCAAGTAAGTTTAAGTCATGATTACCGAGCACGATTTTTGCGGCCGGGCCTAAACGCTGAATAAACGTTAACGTTGCTAGTGAATCAGGGCCGCGACCGACTAAGTCTCCCACACACCAAAGCTCGTCGAATTGTGGCTTAAAGTTCACTTTTGCCAGAAGATGCTTAAGCTCCAGTGCGCAACCTTGAATATCGCCAACAATATAACGTGCCATTATTCACCCTTCAGTTAGTTAGTGAATAATATTGGGAATAGCTAATCGAAACGACGGAATTTCGACGTCAAAAGCAGTGCCGCTTGTATCGACCATGGTATAAAAGCCTTCCATGGTGCCAATAGGTGTCGCCAATACAGTGCCACTGGTATAACTGTAACTTTCACCAGGCGCTATGTGAGGTTGTTCACCCACCACGCCATCGCCGGCCACACGCGTTATTTTGTGATCAGCGTCAGTGATCTTCCAAGCACGCTTAATGAGTTGCACCGACGTGTTCGAGCGGTTGGTAATAGTTATGGTGTAGGCAAATGTATATTCACCTGCGGCAGCATCGGAATGCGATGCAATGAAGTGGGTTTTTACTTCAATTTCAATGCTATGCATGTTCACCTTGCTGTTCGCTGTACCAATCAGCCAGACGACAATAGTCAGCGACCGAAAGAGTTTCTGGACGTGCATTTGGGTCAATACCCAATGCCTCAATTTGTTCGTCAGACATGAGCTGCTTTAAATTATTGCGAATTGTTTTACGGCGTTGATTAAACGCAATCAAACATACTTTATGCAGCGCCTCACGACTTTTTACAGGGTAGGGTGATTCTTTGTAAGGTACAAGTCGCACTACTGCCGAATCTACTTTAGGCGGCGGCGTAAAGGCTCCTGGTGGTACCATCAACACCGGTTCAACGCGGCAAGCTTGCTGAATACCAACACTAATACGCCCATAGGCCTTGCTATTGGGCTCAGCAGCTAAGCGTTCAACCACTTCTTTTTGCAGCATAAAGTGCATATCTTCAATCACATCAAGGTGCTCTAGAAGATGAAAAATAAGCGGCGTTGAAATGTTGTACGGAAGGTTTCCAAACACCCGTATTGGTTGCTCTTTGGCAAACTGCCGAAAGTCTGTTTTTAATGCATCACCACGAAACACAGTTAGCTTGCTGCTCAAAAACGGATGTTGCTCAAGGCGATCGGCTAAATCACGGTCAAGTTCAACCACCGTTAGTTGTTCCGCCCGTTCGGCCACTGGCTCAGTTAACGCAGCAAGCCCCGGACCTATTTCGATAAGGTTTTGCCCGGGTTGAGGATTTATGGCGTCGACAATATCGTTAATGACAAACTCATCATGAAGAAAGTTTTGTCCAAAACGTTTACGCGCGCGGTGTCCTAGATGTGTTTTTGTCATTTATTTACCATGTCGATTGCAGTGCGCAAGGCAAGTATAGCGCTGCGATCATCTACATTATTTGTTGCTGCTTTGTCTAGGGCCGTACCGTGATCAACCGAAGTTCGAATAAACGGTAAGCCCAGCGTAATATTAATTGCGTTACCAAAACCCTTGTATTTTAACACAGGTAACCCTTGGTCGTGATACATCGCGACCACAGCATCGGCATCTTCTAGATAATGAGGCTGGAATACCGTGTCGGCGGGGTAAGGGCCAGTGACATTCAGCCCTGACTGCTGCAACGCCTCAATAGCCGGCGTAATTGAGTCAATTTCTTCTCGTCCAAGGTGCCCTTGTTCACCTGCATGAGGGTTTAATCCGCACACCAAAATACGCGGTTGCTGAATGCCCCATTTTTGGTTTAAATCGTCAGCGACAATACGCACCACGCGCTCAACTTTAGCCTTACTAATTTGCGCGGGTACTTCAAGCAAAGGCAGGTGCGTGGTGACTAATGCAACTCGTAACCCTTCTGTTGCAAGCATCATGACCACCTGCTCGGTATGACTAAGCTGTGCAAAAAACTCGGTGTGGCCACTAAAGTTGTAGCCAGCTTCGTTAATAACGCCCTTATGCACGGGGCCGGTTACTAACGCCGCAAACTCTCCTGCTAAGCAGCCTTCTGCGGCGCGCTGCAAGGTTGTTAATACATACTCCGCGTTATCTGTATTCAGCTGCTGCGGTAACACCGTTGTTCGCAACGGTTGTTCGCATACGGTTAACGAGCCAGCGGTTTGGGCTTGGGCAGGTTGGTAAGGTTGGTATTCGCGAATTTCTAATGGCAGCTTAAGTGCATCAGCGCGTTGTTGTAGTAACGCGCTGTTCGCAATAACCACCAGTTCAATGGACCAGTCATATTGGGCAAGGCGCACAGCAAGATCAGGGCCAACGCCGGCTGGCTCGCCTGGGGTAAATGCAATGCGCGCTACAGTCATGAACGATACTCAACTAGTCAATGACAGTTTCAATGTACGCTTCGTCACGAATTTCTTGCTGCCAGTTTTCTAATTCTTCTTGATATTTGCGACTGAAAAGTAGCTGATACGCACGGTTTTCTTGGCTACGCTTGGTAGCGTCTTGCACACGGCGATCAAGGACTTCGGCAATATGCCAACCAAATTGGGTTTTAAATGGCTGGCTGATTTCGCCAATGTTAGCTTCTTCGAGCGTACGTTTAAATTCAGGCGCATAAATGGACGGTTCTGCCCAACCCAAGTCACCACCATTTGCGGCAGAGCCGGTATCAGCTGAATGCTCGCGAGCAGCTTCGGCAAAGTCTAACTCCCCAGCAACAATGCGTGCACGAATGTCTTCTAGCTGCTCTTTTGCGCGTCGCTCTGACAAGATCACTGACGGAGTAATCAGAATATGACGTGCTTTTACTTCGCTAATCTCAACTTGTTCGATACCGCGTAAGTCGTTGACCTTAAGAATGTGGAAACCGACACCACTGCGCAAAGGCCCAATCAGTTGGCCTTTGCTTTTGCCACGAACTGCATCAGCAAATAACGTTGGCATGGAGTTTATATTCATCCATCCCATGTCACCGCCGTCAAGTGCGCGCGAACCTGACGATGAAGTAATGGCGGCTCTTTCAAAATCAGCGCCTTCGCGAAGTTTGGTTAAAAGCTTTTCGGCACGCTCACGTGTGGCTTGAACTTCATCCGCTGTTGCATTGTCACGAAATCCAATAAGAATGTGGCCAAGACGATACTCAACTTCTTGTTCAGTCGCTTCGTTCATGGCTTCAACAAGGTTTGAAACCTCTTGTGGTGAAATATATACACGACGGCGAACCGCAGCACGTTGTACTTCGCTGGTAATCATTTCGTTACGAACAGATTCACGATAGCTGCTCCAGCTATCGCCATTGCTCGTAACCCGCGCACGTAGTTCATCGACAGACAAGTCTTGATCGTTGGCAATACGCGTGAGTGTTTGTTCGAGCTGCGCGTCAGAAATGGTAATACCCATGCGCTGTGCCACTTGCTTTTGTAACTCGGTTAATATCAGCCGGTCCATCGCTTGAATGCGTAGTACCTTGTCAGCCGGAAGCTCTGCGTTCGAGCGTGCCGCATTGGCTTTGACTTGTTTTAGCAATTGGTCAACTTCACTTTCAAGTACAACGCCTTCATTGACGATAACCGCAACGCGGTCGAGTACTTGCTGCCCCATAACGGCGGAACTCAAAATAAGTGCCGAAATGGCGACAAAAAACTTTACGATATTACCCATGAATACTACCTAGTTGCTTAAATGGAACGGGTGGCGATAACCAAACAAACTTTGCTCGAGTAAATCAAGCAAGCCGTTATTGTCACTACCCAAGCCTTTTATTATAAATTGAACACTTACACCCGTATCAAATTCAGGTGTGCCAGATTGTGGCACACCAGTATTGAACTCAAGGTTACGGTTTATTCGTCGATAGCCACTAACGCGCATGGCCCAACAACAATCGCTGTACTGTAACGCAATCAGCGCATCGTTGGTACGGCTGTTTGCTAAGTCATAGTACCAATTCGAAGCCAGTTGCCAACGCGGACTGATTTCTACGACACCCAACATACCAACTTGTTCCACGTTGTTTTCAAGTAAATTACTTGCGGTACGGTGGCTAAATTGAATGAGGTTAAATTCGTCTTTGCGGTATTCAAGCGTGGTCTGACTTTTACGCGTCGTATTTTGCTCCAAGTTGTATTGTATTGAGCTATTGAAATACATGTTGTTGCTTATACGAAAGCGGGTTTCAAGCGCCAAGTCAGAGCGATTCTCTGTGGTTGTATCGACACTTTCGAACAGTTGGGTGCGACTATTTTCAAAGTAATAAATTTGGCCAAAGCTAAATCGTGCCAGCTCGCGTGCTTGAGTATCGAATAGGCTTGTCGAGGCACCGACGGTAACTTGGTTGGTGTCAGCAATACGGTCTAAGCCCGAAAAACGGCGTGCGCGAAATAAACCTTGGTAGTCGTCTTGCATTAAGGTCGAGTCATATATTCCAATACCCGACTGATCACGATAAGGGGTGTACAAATATTGAATTTGTGGTTGCAGGGTGTGGGTATAAATGTCGCCACCTAAATCAATCAGTCGCTCTAAATTAACGCGTGCGCGCCAACGAAAACTCGGCAATCCACGCGTTGGGTTTTCTGCTAAATTACGCTCAGCCGAGGCGTCTTGATTGTAGTAAGTGTATGCATAACTCAATTCTGCCAACCAGTCGTAGCCGGGCTGTTCCAAATGGTAGGCAATTTGAGGTTGAAGGTGTAAGCGGGTTGCTTGGTCGCTGCTGTCATCTTGATTGCTAAAGTGCGATAGCTCAGAAAACAATTTAAAGTCCCAGTTCTCAAGCGGTGCATACGAATAATGGCTAATAATTTGTGGAATGGTGCGATATGGCGAGCGATAGTTGCCGAGAATCTCGAAGTCTTCGGCGCGCAGGGTCACATCCCAGTTTGTGCTTAAATAATCAATTTGTGCATGGCGGTATAGTTGTGCATCAGCTCGCCCAGCAAACTCGCTACCAATGTCATTTAAATAGTCATCGTCACTAATAAATGTGCCATTAAGATAACCACGCCAGTTATCGCTCCATGCATGGCGTTGCTCTATGCGCCACAAAAAACGCGAGTTGTCAGCGAGGCTACTTTTGTCGTCATCTAAATAGGCGAGATTATATTGTGCTTGGGTTGTCTCGGTTAAAAATCGATACTCACCCTGCATTTGCAGCCCGCGCTCTGCCATATAGCGCGGCGTAATCGTTGCGTCCATATTTGGCGCAATATTAATGTAATAGGGTATTTCAACTTCGAACCCGTTTTTCTGCGACGAACGAAACGTAGGGAATAAAAAACCCGATTTGCGCTCATCAGTCACAGGGAAATTTATGTACGGAATGTACAATACAGGTACGCCAAAGAGCTCAAATTTGGCGTGCCAGGCTTCGCCCCATGCTTCATCTTCACTTAATGAAATTTCTTCAGCACTCATTTGCCAAGCAGGGTTCTCGCTTGGGCAGGTGGTAAAGGTTGACCCTTCTAAGCGTACTTGTTGTGGCGAAATGGAAAGCATGTCAGCTTTTCCGTGTGCGCCAGATACAGCCAGCTGATAGCGAGCGCCGCTGAGGAAAGCCTGGTTTTCACCTGAATTTAGCCGGAAGTTTTCAGAGGCGACCTGAACGTAACCATTAGTAAAACGCGTTTCGCCGCTAGCATTAATATTGCCCGACAGTTGATTGATTTGTGCTTGCTCAGTTCGCAACTGCTGTTCATTCAGTTGCACTTCAACCGCACCAAAAAATGAAGCAACTTGTGTTGTTGAATCGATATCTGCCCGATTTGCGCGAACCCCAATGGCATCAGGAAGTAAATTGGGGAACGGCTTTATCGGGGCATTAAATAGCGGCGCAGGTACCGGGCATACGGACATTTGTGGTTGCACATTTTGTTGTGCAACGGCGGTATGTTGCCAAGCACCAACGGTGATGACCCACACGGATGTCCAAAAAAATTTATGCATGAAACGCGGTACCCAAGTTATCCTTCACAATGTGCAGGCTATGATAAAGCAATTTCTATTCTGCCGCCATTTGCTAAACTGAGCTTTTTTCATCAGTATGCAAACTAAGAACGCCTTAACTTCATGTTATTAGGTTAATACGAGCAAGCCATGAGGGCAATGTGAACGAACAACGAGAACTCCAATTACAAGCATGGTGTGAGGCGATAACTGGGTATCGTCAGCAACGCCTGCAAAGCGTGTCCGGTGATGCAAGCTTCCGCCGGTATTTTCGCACCTCTGACGGGCATCGAAGCCTGATTGCGGTTGACGCGCCGCCACCGCAAGAATCACTTCAGCCATTTATGGCGATCGCCCAAGCCTATGCCGAGGCTGGTGTTCATGTGCCCCAAGTGATTGCCGCAGACGAAAATAACGGCTTTATGTTGTTGACTGACTTAGGCTCAACGTTGTTATTAAGTGAGCTAACGGAACAGTCGATGGAGCAATGGTATCAGCCGGCACTGGCTGATTTACCCGCTTTGATGCGAGTAACGAGCACCACGCAAGGGCCACTTCCGGCTTATGATGAAGCGCTACTTCGCCGCGAATTACATTTGTTTCACGAATGGTTGGTAAGCAAGTACTTAAAGCTGTCTTTCAGTGAGCAAGAACAACAGATGTGGAACCGCGTTTGCGACACTTTAGTGAACAATGCTTTGGCACAACCCCAAGTTGGTGTTCACCGTGACTTTCATGCGCGCAACATCATGGTATTGGCCGATAACCAATTGGCCTATATCGATTTTCAAGACGCTGTAGTTGGGCCGGTAACTTACGATGCGGTGAGTTTGTTGCGCGATTGCTATGTGCGCTGGCCGAATGAACAGGTCGAGCAGCTCGCCGTGGACTTCTTGCAGACACTAAAACAGCAGCAACTTGTAGCTAACTCGGTAACCGAAGAGCAGTGGCTGCGCTGGTTTGATCTCATGGGTATGCAAAGACACACCAAAGCAGCGGGAATTTTTGCGCGATTATTTTTACGCGACGGTAAATCAGGCTACTTGCAAGATATTCCGTGTACGCTTGGCTATTTATATGATGTGGCGGGGCGCTATCCGGAATTTGAAGATTATCGTGATTGGCTGGCGCAACGCATACAACCTGCGTTGCAGGAGCTGATGTAAATGCGCGCTATGATTTTAGCAGCGGGGCGCGGCGAACGAATGCGTCCGTTGACCGATCAAACACCCAAGCCGCTGCTGCCCGTTAACGGTAAACCACTGATTGTTTATCATTTGGAAAAACTAGCTCAGCAGCAGGTGACAACGGTAGTTATCAATCATGCTTGGTTGGGTGAACACATTGTCGCAGCACTCGGGGACGGCAGTCGTTTTGGGTTAAAAATTAACTATTCAGCAGAAACCTCCGGTGGGCTAGAAACCGCTGGTGGAATTATTCGTGCTTTGCCATTGTTAGGCGAAGAGCCGTTTTGGGTAATAAATGGTGATATTTTTACCGACTTTGATTTTGCCAAGCTTCCGCGTCAACTAGCGCCGGGCAAACTCGCGCATTTAATGATGACGACAAATCCGCCGCATAATCAGGCCGGTGATTTTGCGCTTAATCAAGGTGATCTAGCAGCCCCTAACGGTTGCGAAAAAACCTATACATATACGGGTATGGGGTTGTTTTCGCCGCAATTGTTCTCCATGTATACGCCTGGACACGAAGCTTTCGTGCGCTTACGACCAATACTTGATCATGCAATTTCGCAGGGACAAATTGCAGCGTCACTTATCGATACGGCGTGGACCGACGTCGGTACGCCACAGCGCCTTCAACAACTACAGGAGCACCCATGATCTGGGGGAAAATTCTCGGCGGCTTTTTTGGCTTTTTATTAGCTCGTTTTGTGGGCTTATTCCTAGGGTTAATGATTGGCCACTGGTTTGATCGCTCGCTTGCTCGGGCAATGCAGCAAACAGCTGGCCAGCCACAACAATTTGTCAGTACCTTATTTGCTGTGCTTGGGCATTTGGCTAAATCAAAGGGACGCGTCACTGAGCAAGATATCAGCTATGTCACACGATTAATGGACCATTTGCGTTTAAGTGAAGCGGCTCGCTCTGAGGCGCAAGAGAGCTTTCGCCAAGGCAAAGAAGCTGATTTTCCGTTAGTTGAACGGGTGCAACGTCTGCGTAGTCAACTGGCTTGGCGTCGTGACTTATTGCAGTTCTTTCTTGAGCAAGTACTGACAATCGCACTGCTTGATGAGCAAGTGGATCAAGGCGAGTACGAGGTACTGTTGCGGGTAACCGAAGCACTCGGGTTTCGCCGTGCTCAATTGGACATTATGCTGCAAATGGCGCAAGCCAGTCAGCGTTTTGGAGGTGGCTATGCGGGCGGTGGACAGTCATCAGGTGGTCGCCAGGCCCCACCAAGCCGCAACCAAGTGGATGACGCCTACGCGGTACTCGGGGTGGCGCGCTCAGCCAGTTTTTCTGAGGTGAAAAAAGCCTATCGTAAGCTGATGAATAAGCACCACCCAGACAAACTTGCTGCGCAAGGGTTGCCCCCAGAAATGCGTCAGTCTGCACAAGCCAAGGCGCAACAAATTCAAGCTGCGTATGAGCTCATTAAAAGTCAGCAGGGCAATTAAAGGTTAAAACCTGCTGGCTAAGCGGCTGTTTAAACGCTAAATATTCTGCATGCAGTAAAAGCCGTGAAGCCGCGGCATAGCCCTGTGGAGACGCATAAAATTTGTCCCCCAATATGGCGCAGCCAACGGCCTGCATATGCACCCGCAATTGATGCGAGCGCCCAGTGTATGGCGTTAAAGCAACAATGGCGCCGTACTTATGCTGGCCAGTCACTTCAAACAATGTCCGAGCCGCTTTGCCGAGTTGCAAGTCAACCATTTGCCGCGGGCGATTGGGCCAATCACAGCGTAATGCCAAATTGATTTCGCCCCGCGCCGACGGTGGTTGACCCCACACGTGGGCGCAATAACGTTTGTCGACGGTGCGTTGTTCAAATTGCCTTTGCAACGCCGCTTGAGCCTGCTTATGCCGGGCAAAAACCATTAAGCCCGAGGTTGCCATGTCTAACCGATGCACCACCCGCAAATTTGGGAGTACACGCTCTAGCCGCGCCCAAGCCGAGTCACGATGTTCAGGCGCCTTACCCGGTACACTGAGTAACCCGCTCGGTTTATTAATCACCACAATATCAGCATCAACGTAAACAATGCTGACATAAGGTTCTATCGGCGGGTTATAGGTTAACAACGTCATGCCGGAATGTTCACAATAAGGCGCACCGCGTCAAGCTGAATTAAAGGTGATTGAATAGCCCGCGTTAACTCAGTTTGCCGCAATGCGACAGCGTCAAGTTCGCTTTGGCGCACCATTGGGTTACGTTGCTGTAACTTTTCTAGGCGCTCAAATTGGCTTTCCAGCTGTTGCTGCATTTGCGTCATCGCTTTTGCGATAGTTTGTTGTTGCTGCTGCTCCGCGCTGCCCCATGCGTCTTGAATGGCCTGTTGGCATTCGCGGCGCAGTTGTTTAAGTAGCTGGCGACCCTGCTTTTTATCGATAAATTGCAACTGTGAGTCAAGCGCACTTGCTGCAACTTTGTCAGTCAGGTTTCGGCCTTGACTGTCTAACAAAACTCGAAAGGTTTGGCGAGGATAAAACTCGTAGGCCACCAAGTGCTTGGGTGCCATAACAATGCTGCTAAACGTCAGTTCAATAAACCAAGCCCCAGGGGGAAGTGCGCGATTTTTTAAAATACCAAGCGCGGTACAACCGAAAGTATCAAAGCTTAAAAGCTCTAGTGCTTGTTGCACGAATGGATGGTCCCAGGTTAAGTAGGTGGTATCTTCATGAGTTAGCGCATGCTCACGGGAAAATGTCACCGTTATGCCTTCATCGGCTAGGCCTGCAATTGGTACACGCATTTGGTCAGAAGGGCGTAACCACCCGCTGTGGTCGTCAAGTCGGTCATAGTCAACGCCAAAACGTGCCCAGAATGCCTCCATAAATGCCTGTAGCTCATCGGCTTTTTCACTTGCTTCAATGTGCTTGAGCAAGGTCTCGATTTGGTGAGGACGAAACGCGTTTAGCTCTTGTAAACGGTCACGGCCGGCTTCCACGTCTGCTTTTAGGTTTGCACTAGCCGACTCAGTATCACTGACTAATTGCGCCAATTCGAGGTCATCAAGCTGGCCAATTTCAGCAACATCTATCAATTCATGAACGCGTTCAGCAAACTGACGGTAAATGCTCTCGCCGACGGCATTGGTTTGCGTGAAAGCTTGCATGGCGTCGTACCAAGCAAATAGAACCTGCTCAGCAGTGTTCTCAACCACTGGCACGTGTATGTAAATATCAGCCTGCTGGCCAATGCGGTCTAATCGGCCAATGCGTTGCTCAAGTAAATCAGGGTGACGAGGCAAGTCAAACAGCACTAAGTGTTGCACAAACTGGAAGTTGCGACCTTCACTACCAATTTCAGAGCAAAGCAAGATAGGACAACCATCTTCAGGGCTAGCAAAATAAGCTGCCGCGCGATCGCGTTCAAGCAGGCTTAGCCCCTCGTGAAACACTGCCGCGTGAATACCATGCTGAACCCGCAGCATTTCGTGTAATGCCAGAACTGTTTCAGTGTGGCGGCAAATAAGCACGATCTTGTCGTTTTTGTGCTGTTTTAGCAGGCCAACCAGCCACTCAAATCGCTGGGCAAGGGCGTCACCGGCGGACAGTTCTTCATAGCGTAAATGACGCGTGGGAAAGCCACCGATGTGTGCGCGGCTGTTGCGAAACATGACACGGCCAGTACCATAGCTATCCAGCAGTTCGTCAAGTTCACGCGTTTGATCAGCCTGCGCCAAAGCCTCAGCTTTTGGTGCTAAGTCGCGATAATTGGCCTGCTCTTCGAGAAAACGTTCGAAGTCGTTAAAACGGTCGGGGTCGAGTAGTTGTAACCGCGCAAAATGCGCTTCCACGCCGGCTTGCTCCGGTGTGGCTGTTAGCATGAGCAAACTGGCAATGTGTTCCGAAAGCTTTTTAAGCACCTGAAAACGCTTATCTTCTGGGGCTATTTGGTGGGCTTCGTCAATCACCAATAAGTGCCAATCGACTTCAAATAATTCAACTGACCACATGGGGTGAGAAAGCAATGACTGAGGCACCAGTACCAGTTGCTCGCTGGCAAATACCGCGTCGCCGTCAATCGCTGCTTGTTCACAGCGCTCGATATCAAACAGGCTGAACTGCAAATTGAAACGGCGCAATAGTTCAACCAACCATTGATGCGCTAAGCTGTCGGGCACCACAATGAGAATGCGTTCGCTACGCCCAGTTAGTATGCGGCGATGCATGATCAAACCCGCTTCAATGGTTTTACCTAAGCCCACTTCATCGGCTAATAACACACGCGGTTGGTGGCGATCGGCGATAGTGGCGGCAATATAAAGTTGGTGTGGCAACAATTCGGCGCGCGCGCCCATTAGCCCAGCCGCGGGGTTTTCTTGCCACGCTTGTAAATGACGTTGAGCGCGTTGGCGCAAATTGTACATATCTAAGCGGTCAATTTTGCCGGCTAAAATACGTGTTAGTGGCTGATTGGTAGCAACTTGTGCCGCCAATTGTGACTCGGGAACGGTGACGGCTTCCTGGCTGTCTTCTCGCATGCCATGATAGGTCAGTACGCCGTGGTCATCGTCCACGTGTGTGACGCGAAAGGACCAACCATCGCCATGCTGGCCTATTTCATCAACCAAAAGTTGATAACGCGCTAGCGGCGCATCGCTAATAGCGTATTGTCGCATTTCTCCGGTAACCGGAAATAATACCGAAACCATACGGCCTTGCAGTTGGGTTACCATGCCCAACCCTTGTTCCATTTCAGTTTCGCTTAACCAGCGTTGCCCGGGAATAAATTGCATTGCGTTTACATTCGCTACCATTCAATAAGACCTTTACAGCATAGTCGATAAAAAGGGCGCACATGGTATCGAAAAATATTTCAATATTCACACCATTTTCATAAAAGTTAGGCTAGTCTTACTAAGAAGTAGCGCGTTATCACAATCACTAAAATACCAACGTAGCTGAGGTCCTCGCATGACTGAAACCACACCGAAGTATTATTTGCTTGATACCAATATCTTACTGCACGAACCCCTCGCTTTTTTGAACTTTGAAGAACACAACGTCGTTATCCCGATGGTTGTCCTAGAAGAGCTAGATAACATTAAAGATCGCCACAAAGATGTCAGTCGTGAAGCTCGATTGGCCATACGTTCGTTGGAAGACGCTTTAAAAGACGCAACGCCTGAGGAAATTCTTGCCGGCGTACCATTGACCAATATGCAAGGCGCGCACCATGCACAGGGCACGTTAGCGATTTACCCAGACTATCAACTCAAGCAGCAAGATGCGGTTCTGAACTTGTCGGAAAACGACCATCGTATTATTCAGTCAGCGCTAGAAATTCAGAAAAAGTATAGTGACACCAAAGTGGTGTTAGTGACCAAAGACATTAACATGCGACTGAAAGCCAAAGGCGCCGGCGTTAAGCATGTTGAAGATTATCGTACTGACCAACTTATTGATGACATTAAATACTTGTCCAAAGGCTTTGTCGAAATAGAAGGCGATTTTTGGGCCAAAGTAGGTGACGTAACCAGTGCTCAAGAGGGCCGCGAAACCTTTCATGAAATAGCGCGCGAAGTATTACCGACCGTGTTTAGAAATCAGTACATTATTGATGATAGCGAGCATTTTGCTGCGAAAGTAGTGGGTTACGATCAGCACCATGTGCGGCTGCACGATATTGGCTTTGAACGGATGATGAGCTATCGGGCATGGGGTATTCAGCCGAAAAATATTTATCAGGCTATGGCCATGAATGCGTTGCTTGACCCAGCTATCGACTTGGTTATTCTCACGGGGCCTGCGGGTAGCGGAAAAACCCTGTTGGCATTGGCTTCAGCACTTGAGCTGGTTATTGAGCAGGGTATATATGAGAAAATTATTGTTACACGCAACACACCCGAAATAGCCGAGTCGATTGGCTATTTGCCCGGTACCGAAGAAGAAAAAATGGCGCCTTGGTTGGCAGCAATTACAGACTCACTTGAAGTGTTACACAAACACGATGAGAGCATGGAATCGAGCCTCAATTACATTATGAATAAAGCCAATATTCAGTTTAAGTCATTGAATTTTATGCGCGGTCGCAGTATTCAAAATGCGATTGTCATTCTTGACGAGTCACAAAACCTGACGGCCTCCCAGTTAAAAACAATTATTACGCGTTGCGGCACCGGTACCAAAATTATTTGTTCGGGCAACTTAGCGCAAATTGACAGTTACTATTTAACCGCGGTTACATCGGGTTTAACTTATATTGTCGAGCGCTTTAAAGACTATCCGGGCAGTGCAACGGTGAACTTAAATGGTGTGGTACGAAGTTCGCTGGCGCAATATGCGGAAGAGAACTTGTAGTTCTGCTGACACTTCTAACTTAAGGGCGTTGGCTCAAATAGTCTTCAACAATCAACTGCGCGGCGGCGCTATCAACCTTACCTTTTTGCAATTGCTTGTAGCCGCCGCGACTAAATAAGTCTTCTTTGGCCGCAACGGTGGTTAAACGCTCATCTTGCAAAACGACCTGCAGGCCAAATCGGCCATGCAATCGGTTGGCAAACTTACGAGCTAAATCAGTGAGGGGCTGATCAGTACCATCCATATTTAAAGGAAGACCAACGACAACCGTGTCGGGTTGCCATTCAGCGAATAATTTCGCAACTAAATCCCAGTTAGGTTGGCCGTCTTTCGCTTTTAAGGCCGGCAGCGGCGAAGCCGTGCCAGTTAGCGATTGTCCAACGGCAACACCTATGCTGTGTGTGCCAAAGTCAAAACCGATCACTTGGCTCATGCATGACCTACATCGGGGCCAAGTTGCCAGGTTTGAATGCCGAGTTTTTTGACCGCTTTTTGCCAACGCTCGTTACTTGGCGTGTGAAACAGAATATCGTTGTCTGCCGGAATGGTTAGCCAACTATTCTCCGCCATTTCGCGCTCTAATTGACCCGCTTCCCAGCCGGCATAGCCTAACGTTAAAAGGTAATCGTTCGGCTTATTTCCTTGGCCGAGAGCCTCGAGAATATCTTTTGATGTGGTTATCGTTACGTCATCACTGAGTTTGACCGAGCTGCGCCAAATATGGTCGTTGGAGTGCAGTACAAAACCACGGTCACGGGCTAGCGGGCCGCCTGAGTACACAGGGCCATCGAGACCTTGAGTTTCGTCAGGAATGACAATTTCTAGTTTTTCCAATAAATCTTCAACAGTTAGCTCAACCGGTTGATTGATAATCAACCCCATTGCACCCTCCTCATTGTGTTCGCAGATATAGGTGACGCTGCGGGCAAAATAAGGATCATCCATGCTTGGCATGGCAATCAAGAAATGATTTTGTAAGCTACTTAATGTTTCCATCAACACAAACCCAGTTGTCGTTCTATGGCTTCAAAAACTTTCGCGGCAATATTGATATCATATGCGGCTTCTATCTCGCGCATACAAGTAGGGCTTGTTACATTAATTTCGGTCACGCGGTCGCCAATCACATCTAAGCCAACTATGGTGAGGCCTCGGCGTTTTAATTCAGGGCCGACGTTGCGAGCAAGCTCCCAGTCTCTGTCACTTAATGGCTGTGCTCGACCGCTGCCACCGGCAGCTAAATTTCCGCGTGTTTCACCCGCTGACGGTATGCGTGCTAAGGCATAAGGCATAGGTTCACCATCGATAATTAAAATACGCTTATCGCCATCGGTAATTTCCGGCAAATAACGTTGCACCATAGCAAAGCGTTGGCCGTGTTCGGTTAAGGTTTCAATGATAACCCCAAGGTTGGTACCGTCTTCACGTACGCGGAAAATAGATGCTCCGCCCATACCATCAAGTGGCTTTAAAATAATATCTTGGTGCTCGGTATGAAACGCTCGAATTTGTTCAGCGCGGCGTGTCACAATGGTTGGAGGAGTCAGTTCAGGGAACCAAGAGGTAAACAATTTTTCGTTACAGTCGCGTAGGCTTTGCGGCTTGTTGACCACTAACGCACCGCGGCGCTCTGCCAGTTCTAATATGTGCGTGGCGTAAACAAACTCGGTATCAAACGGCGGATCTTTACGCATCATAATCACGTCAAATGACCCCATCGGCATGTTCACTGGCTCGCCGAGCGTGTAAAAATCGGTTTCTTGGTCAACCACTTTAATGGAACGTGCTTGCGCCATTGGTTCGCTAGCAACAATGGATAAGTCGTTCATGGTTAAGTAGAACAACTCATAATGACGTTCTTGCGCTTCAAGCAACAAGCGAAAACTTGTGTCTTTATAGGTTTTTACCGACTCAATCGGGTCCATAATCATGGCAAGTTTCATCGAATGTCCTTAGGCAAGATCGCCAAATTGGTATTGAATAACACTCAGCGCAGTGAGCGCTGCCGTTTCAGTTCGTAACACACGCGGGCCTAGTCGCACAGGCAGAAAATGCTCGGCACTGGCAGCTTGTACTTCAGCTTCGGTTAACCCACCCTCGGGGCCAATAAATAGTGTGACCTGCTGTGGGGCTTGTGCCAAGTCGCGTAGCGGTTTGTTGGCATAAGGGTCAAGCGTCAAGCGCAGCCCAGCGGGAGCCGCTTTAAGCCACTGTTGAAAGCTGACTGGCGTGTGCACCTGTGGCACCACACTTCGCCCGCTTTGCTCGCACGCAGCAATGACAATTTTCTGCCACTGTTGTTGTTTTTTCAGCAGCCGCTCACCGGCTAATTTCACCCCACAACGCTCGGTAAACAGCGGGGTAATTTCGGTAACGCCTAGCTCAACAGACTTTTGTAAAACAAAGTCCATGCGATCGCCGCGCGATATGCCTTGTGCCAAATGAATAGCAACAGGCGCCTCAGAATTATTTGCCGTTACCGCAGAAATAGTCACGCTGACAGAGCGCTTACTCGCTTCGACAATGGTTGCCGCATAATTGTTGCCATCGCCGTTAAGTAATTCCAGCTGTTGGCCGGTGGTCATGCGTAATACGCGACCGACATGATTCGCAGCGTCTTCCGAAAGGCTTAATTGCGAACCGACCTGCCATGGTTGCTCGGCTGTTTCATATATACGTGGAACTCGCATTTGACGCGGATTTCCTCATGCTGTTCATCAAGAGTATGCCGCATCTTACCACCGCTAGGGCACATTTGGCATCTGCAAAACATTTGATTTTGTCGCGCATCCGTTCGATCATGAGCCACAGTAAGCACACAAGGAGAACGTTTAAATGTACGTATTGCGAAAGCTGTTTATCGGTATTATTGGGTTAACCCTGTGGCAGTCGGCTAATGTAGCGCAGGCCGAAGACGTGCACAGCTATGCTCGTCTTGATGAAGTATCAACCCCGCACCTCGAGTTGGTTCTAGACGTTGATTTTAGCAACCGCAAGCTGCAAGGGCATGCAACTTATACCTTGCAACGCCACGACGATAGCACCCAGGTTTATTTAGACACCAGCCACTTAACCATTAAGCGCACCGAGCTTTGGCTTGATGAGCAATGGCAACCAACCAAATTTACCCTAGGCGACGTGCACCCAAGCTTAGGTAGCGAGCTTATTGTTGATATTGGTAACGTTGCGAACAAAGTACGTATACATTATGAAACCGTTCCAACCGCAAGTGGTTTGCAATGGCTTACTCCGCAGCAAACTGCTGGGAAAAAACATCCCTTCATGTTCAGTCAGTCACAGCCCATTCATGCACGTAGTTGGATTCCAATTCAGGACAGCCCAGCGCTGCGGTTGACATACAACGCGACTGTCACCACCCCGAAAGGGCTGTTGGCGGTTATGAGTGCTGATAATAGCCTTAGCGATAACCGCGATGGTGAGTATCAATTTAGTATGCCGCAGGCCATTCCACCGTATTTGATTGCTATTGCCGCGGGCGACTTGGCCATTAAGTCGATTAGTGACAATGTTGCCGTGTTTGCTGAGCAGTATATTCTTGACGATGCGGCTTGGGAGTTTGCTGATACGCCACGTATGATTGAGGCCACTGAAGCAATGTATGGCCCGTACCGTTGGGACCGTTATGACTTACTTATTCTGCCGCCAAGCTTTCCGTTCGGCGGTATGGAAAACCCACGTTTATCATTTATTACCCCGACCGTGGTGTCAGGCGACCGTAGCTTGATTAATCTCATTGCGCACGAATTAGCGCACTCTTGGTCTGGGAACTTGGTGACCAACGCGAGCTGGCGCGACTTGTGGATCAACGAAGGTTTCACTAGCTATGTTGAAAACCGCATTATGGAAGCCTTGTTCGGTAAAGAGCGTGCGCAAATGGAGTTTGCTTTAGGTTATCAAGACCTGTTAGACAATTTAGAACGCTTAGAGCCAAAAGACACGGTACTCAACATTCAACTAGGAACCCGTCATCCAGACGACGTTTTCTCACAAGTACCTTATGTGAAAGGACAGCTATTTTTGGCTTACCTAGAAGACAAATTTGGCCGCGATGTATTTGATCAGTTTTTGCGTAACTATTTTGATGACTTTGCCTTTCAAAGTATTTCAACGGCGCAATTTAAAACCTACTTACAACGTGAGTTGTTAGCGAAAAAACCAGATGTTGTGAGTATGGAAAAAGTCAATGAGTGGCTGCACGAGCCGGGCCTACCGAGTGATGCACCAAAGCCAACCTCAGACGCTTTTGCGAAAGTTGAATTACAAATGCAACGTTGGTTAAAAGGTGGTCAATTGCAGACTGAACAGTGGACCACCCACGAGTGGCTGCATTTTATTAATAACCTGCCGCTTGATATCTCAGCTGAGAATATGGCGCGATTAGACCGCGAGTTTGGTTTAACCAAAAGCCAAAACAGCGAAATTGCTCACGCATGGTTGAAGCTTTCTATTGTCAAAAAATATGAACCAGCACGCGATAGATTGCGTAATTACTTGTTAACCATTGGCCGGAACAAGTTGGTGAGCCCGCTGTACCGCGAACTAGCCAAAACGCCAGACAATTTAAAATGGGCACGTGAAGTGTATGAACAAGCGAAACCGGGGTATCACCCGCTGACGCAAACAGTTAATGAAGCTTTGCTATACTCGCAACACTAAACAGTGATCGCTAGGCAACAAGAGGAGTAAGTGATGCCAAAAGCAATTGGATATGCCGCGCAAGCAGCGGATAAACCGTTACAGTATTTTGAGTTTGATCGCCGTGAACCCACAGCAAGCGATGTTGAAATTGAAATTTTATACTGTGGAGTTTGTCACTCTGACTTGCACCAAGCTCGTAACGAATGGGGCGGCACGGTGTTTCCATGTGTTCCTGGCCACGAAATTGTGGGTAAAGTAACTCGTGTTGGAAGCAATGTTAGCAAGTACAAAGTGGGCGACACCGTGGGTGTTGGCTGCATGGTTGACTCCTGCCGTACCTGTGCGAACTGTGAAGACGGTTATGAGCAGTACTGCGACAATGGCTTTGTTGGAACTTACAACGGTGAAGACAAACACTCTGGTGGCGTCACCTTCGGTGGCTATTCAAATCGCATTACCGTGACCGAAGACTTTGTTCTAAAAGTATCAGACAAGCTTGACTTAGCTGGCGTTGCGCCATTGCTTTGTGCCGGTATTACCACCTACTCACCGCTACGCCATTGGGGCGTGACCAAGGGGCATAAAGTTGGCGTGGTAGGCCTTGGTGGCCTTGGCCATATGGCGGTGAAGTTAGCCAAAGCCATGGGCGCCGAAGTGGTGTTATTTACCACGTCGCCAAGTAAAGTGGACGATGCAAAACGCCTTGGTGCTGACCATGTTGTGATTTCAAAAGACGAAGAGCAAATGAAAGCGTGGCGCAATAGCCTCGACTTTATTTTGAATACGGTGGCCGCGCCTCATGACCTAGATGCCTACTTAAGCTTATTGCGTCTAAATGGCACCATGACTTTAGTGGGCGTGCCTGCTGAATCACACCCATCGCCAGCAGTGTATAACTTGATTGCCAAGCGTCGTAGCCTAGCCGGCTCGCTGATTGGTGGCATTGCCGAAACTCAGGAAATGCTGGACTTCTGTGCTGATCATGGCATTACCTCGGACATTGAAATGATTGCCATGGATGACATCAATGAGGCGTACGAGCGGATGCTAAAAAGCGATGTGAAATATCGATTCGTCATTGATATGGCAACACTAAAACAGAAATAAAGACTTTTAGACGTCTAAATGTAGAAAAGTGGGCTCAGTTTCGATAAACTACGCCCACTTTTTTAGTTCTTAATTTGTATTGGCAAAACGTTTGCCCGAAATAACCAACAAGAGATTGCAGCGCATGGCAAAGCATTTATTTACTTCTGAGTCAGTTTCAGAAGGGCACCCAGATAAAATCGCCGACCAAATTTCAGATGCGGTACTTGACGCCATTTTGACGCAAGACCCCAAAGCACGTGTGGCGTGTGAAACCTTTGTGAAAACCGGAATGGTGTTAGTTGGTGGTGAAATCAATACAAACGCATGGGTCGACATTGAAGAAATTACGCGTAATACCGTGCGTGAAATTGGCTATGTGCATTCGGATATGGGCTTTGATGCAGATTCGTGTGCCGTGTTAAATGCCATTGGTAAGCAGTCACCCGATATTAATCAAGGCGTTGACCGAGCAAGCCCAGAAGAACAAGGGGCTGGCGACCAAGGTCTGATGTTTGGTTACGCATCGAACGAAACCGATGTGCTGATGCCAGCACCTATTACCTATGCTCATCGTTTAGTGCAGCGTCAAGCGGAAGTGCGCAAGAACGGCACCTTACCGTGGTTGCGCCCCGATGCGAAGTCACAATTGACGTTTGTGTACGAAGACGGCAAGCCTGTTGGTATTGACGCAGTAGTGCTGTCAACTCAGCACGACCAAGACATTAGTCAGAAAGATCTCCGTGAAGCTGTTATCGAAACCATCATTAAGCCGGTACTTCCAGCGGAATGGTTCCCGCCAAGCCAAGATCGTATTTTTATTAATCCAACCGGTAAATTTGTAATCGGTGGCCCTATGGGCGATTGCGGATTAACTGGGCGCAAAATCATCGTTGATACATACGGTGGTATGGCTCGCCATGGTGGTGGCGCGTTCTCAGGCAAAGACCCATCGAAAGTTGACCGCAGCGCGGCTTATGCGGCTCGTTATGTTGCCAAGAACTTGGTTGCTGCCGGCCTTGCTGATCGTGTGGAAATTCAGGTGTCGTATGCCATTGGTGTGGCAGAGCCAACATCAATTAGTATTGAAACCTTTGGTACCAGTGCACACAGCGAAGAAAAACTGATTGCTTTGGTGCGTAAGCATTTTGATTTGCGCCCCTATGGCTTGATTCAAATGCTAGACCTAGAGCGTCCGATTTATCTGCCTACAGCCGCGTATGGTCATTTTGGCCGCGACGAGTTCCCGTGGGAGAAAACCGACAAGGTTGAAGCGCTTTTAGCTGATATCTAATTTGCGTCAAGGCCCCGAATTGTGGAGAATACGCGCATCTTTTATGCAATAGATTCGGGGTTTTGTTATGACGACTGCAGTAACTGAGCGAAAATATCTAGCTAACGCTATCCGCGCACTGAGCATGGATGCCGTACAACAGGCTAATTCAGGGCATCCTGGCGCACCAATGGGCATGGCTGATATTGCCGAAGTACTGTGGCGCGATTACCTGAAACACAACCCCGCAAACCCGAATTGGGCTGACCGTGACCGCTTTGTATTATCAAACGGTCACGGTTCTATGTTGATTTATTCATTGCTGCATTTAACCGGCTATGATTTAGATATCAGCGAACTGAAAAACTTCCGTCAGTTGCATTCAAAAACCCCAGGTCACCCTGAATACGGCTATGCCCCAGGCATTGAAACCACCACCGGCCCGTTAGGCCAAGGTGTTACCAATGCAGTAGGTATGGCGTTAGCAGAAAAAGTTCTTGCCGCGCAGTTTAATCGTCCAGAGCACGATATTGTCGATCATTATACCTACACCTTTTTAGGTGACGGTTGCTTAATGGAAGGCATTTCGCATGAAGCCTGTTCACTAGCGGGTACCTTAGGCCTTGGTAAATTAATTGCGTTTTATGACGACAACGGCATTTCGATTGATGGTGAAGTAGAAGGCTGGTTTACCGATGACACGGTGAAGCGTTTTGAAGCCTATAACTGGCACGTTATCGCTGATGTTGATGGCCACGATGCTGGCGCCGTAAAAGCCGCTATTGAGGCTGCACGCCAAGTGACCGATAAGCCGACCTTGATCATTTGTAAAACCATTATTGGCTTCGGCGCACCCAACAAACAAGGCACAGAAAGCTGTCATGGCGCCCCCTTAGGTGCTGACGAAATTGCTGCCGCACGCAAGCAATTAGGTTGGCAGCATGGTCCATTTGAAGTGCCAGCCGATGTTTACGCTGCTTGGTCGGCTAAAGAGCAAGGCAATGCGCTTGAACAAGACTGGAATAAGCGCTTTGAGGCCTATGCAGCGGCGTATCCAGAGCTTGCAGCTGAACTTAAGCGCCGTTTAAGCGGTGAGCTGCCCGCTGATTTTGCGCAGCAAGCCAACGACTACATTGCCAAATTACAGGCTGAGCCGGCAGATATTGCCAGCCGCAAAGCATCACAGAACGCCTTGAATGCATACGGCCCGTTGTTACCAGAATTATTAGGCGGTTCGGCTGACTTAGCGGGCTCGAACTTAACCCTGTGGAGCGGTTCAAAAGGTGTCAGTAAAGACGACGCCAATGGTAATTATATTTTCTATGGCGTTCGTGAATTTGGTATGTCAGCCATTATGAACGGTATTGCGTTGCATGGTGGTTTTGCTCCGTACGGCGCGACCTTCTTAATGTTTATGGAATACGCCCGTAATGCAGTGCGCATGGCCGCACTCATGAAGCAGCGCAGTATTTTTGTCTATACCCATGATTCTATTGGCTTAGGTGAAGACGGGCCGACCCATCAGCCAGTTGAACAAATTGCTAGCCTGCGTATGACACCAAACTTGAGCACTTGGCGCCCTTGTGACCAAGTTGAGTCTGCAGTGGCATGGAAATATGCGGTGCAGCGTCAAGATGGCCCAACAGCGTTAATTTTTAGCCGTCAAAACTTGGCGCAACAACAGCGCACTACTGAGCAAGTGGCCAACATTGAACGCGGTGGTTACGTGCTGGTTGATTGCTCGGGCACCCCAGAGCTTATTTTAATTGCCACAGGTTCAGAAGTGGCATTAGCCGTGCAGGCGGCGAATTCCTTGCAACAGCAAGGTACAAAGGTGCGCGTGGTGTCAATGCCAGCGACTGATGTGTTTGACAAGCAAGACGCCGAATACCGTGAAAGTGTACTCCCAAGCTCAGTAAGCAAGCGTATCGCGATTGAGGCCGGCATTGCGGATTACTGGTTCAAGTATGTTGGCTTGCAGGGGCGCATTGTCGGCATGACAACCTTTGGTGAGTCGGCACCGGCTAATGAATTGTTTAAGCATTTTGGTTTCACGGAAGAAAACATCGTCGCCATTGCGCAGGAATTGCTAAACGCATGAGTCAAGCTCCCGCAAGAATTGCTATAAATGGATTTGGTCGTATTGGCCGGAACATTCTGCGGGCGCTTTACGAGCGAGGTTATCGCCAGCACATAGAAGTGGTGGCAATTAACGAACTTGCTCCGGTAGAGGCCATGACCCATTTGCTGAAGTACGATACCAGCCATGGTCGTTTCCAATACCCGGTAGTGGTTGAAAGTGCACACCACATGCGCGTTTGTGATGACCTTATTCGCGTGTCTGCGGATAGTGAAATTCGCGACCTTGAGTGGGCTCAATTAAATGTCGATATCGTGCTTGATTGCACCGGTGTGCACGGCACCCGAGAGCATGGTCAAGCCTATGAGGATATTGGCGTGCCACGCGTCTTATTCTCGCAGCCAGGCGCGCCAGATTTGGACTTTACCGCAATTTTCGGGGTGAATAGCGACGACTTGTCGGCAGAGCATCGTTGGGTATCGAACGGTTCGTGCACCACCAACTGCATTGTGCCGGTTATTCAGGTACTCGACCAAGCGTTTGGCATCGACAGTGGGGCCATTACTACTATTCATGCGGCGATGCATGACCAGCAAGTGATTGATGCTTATCATAGCGATCCGCGCTTAGCGCGCGCAGCAGGGCGTTCAATCATTCCAGTGGATACCCGCTTAGCGCGCGGCATTGAGCGCATTCTGCCGAAGTTTGCTGGGCGCTTTGAGGCCATACAAGTACGCGTACCAACCACCAACGTCACGGCGATGGACTTAAGCGTGACCGTGAACACGCCAGTGACCGTTGAGCAGGTCAATCAGGTTTTGGCCGAAGCCGCGCGTGGACACCAGGCGCAAATTCTCGGGTTTGTAGACGAGCCCTTGGTATCGATAGATTTTAACCATGATCCACGCTCAAGCATTGTTGATGGTACGCAGACGCGCGTAGCCGACAAGCGCCTCATTAAGGTGTTGTGTTGGTGCGACAACGAGTGGGGATTTGCAAACCGAATGTTAGACACTGCGCAAGTTATGCTTGCACAGAACAATTAATCAGCGACGAGGCAAAGGTATGTCATCCGTTATTACAATGTCAGATTTAGATCTTGAAGGCTTGCGCGTATTAATTCGCGAAGACCTGAACGTGCCGATTAAACAAGGCAAGGTCGCTTCCGATGCGCGTTTGCGCGCGGCAATCCCAACCATTCAAGCAGCATTAGACGGCGGCGCAAAAGTGATGGTGATGTCGCATTTAGGTCGACCTGAAGAAGGCTCTTTTGATGCTGAAGCGTCATTGCAGCCGGTTGTTGATTACTTAAACAATGCTTTAGACGTTCCTGTGCGCCTAGTGAGTGATTATCTAAATGGCGTTGAAGTGAATAGCAACGAAGTGGTGGTATTCGAGAACGTTCGTTTTAACAAAGGCGAAAAGAAAAACGACGACACGTTGGCACAGCAGCTAGCAGCCTTGTGTGACGTGTTCGTCATGGACGCATTTGGTACTGCGCATCGCGCCCAAGCGTCAACCCACGGTGTGGCGAAATATGCCGATGTGGCCTGTGCGGGGCCACTACTTGCGGCTGAACTTGATGCCTTAGGTAAGGCACTGGCGAACCCTGCGCGTCCGTTGGTGGCTATTGTGGGTGGTTCGAAAGTTTCGACTAAACTAACGGTGTTAGAGTCGCTTTCAGGCGTTGTTGACCAGCTTATTGTCGGTGGCGGCATTGCCAATACCTTTATTGCAGCCGCTGGCCATAATGTTGGCAAATCATTGTATGAAGAAGACTTAATCGATGAAGCCAAGCGTTTGGTTGCTGCCGCACAGGCTAAAGGTGGCGATATTCCGCTACCCAGCGATGTGGTTACCGGTAAAGAGTTTAGCGAAGCAGCCGTAGCCGAAACCAAAGCTGTCAACACCATCGCAAATGACGATATGGTGTTTGATATCGGGCCAGATACCGCCGCAGCCTTTGCTAAAATTTTAGAGCAAGCCGGTACAATTGTATGGAATGGCCCGGTGGGCGTCTTTGAATTTGACCAATTTGGTGCAGGCACAAAAGCCCTAGCTAACGCCATTGCGAATAGTAAGGCATTTTCAATAGCCGGCGGCGGTGATACCCTTGCAGCCATTGATAAGTATGGTATCGCTGATAAAATCAGTTATATCTCAACCGGTGGCGGCGCATTTTTAGAGTTTTTAGAAGGTAAAAAATTACCTGCAGTCGCGATTCTGGAAGAACGCGCATTAAATGGCTAACTAGCCAAACCCAATAGGATATTAGGAGAACCTACAGATGGCATTAATTTCATTACGTCAGTTGCTCGACCACGCAGCTGAAAACAACTACGGTGTTCCAGCATTCAATGTGAACAACCTTGAGCAAATGCGCGCCATTATGGAAGCAGCAGATGCAACAGATAGCCCAGTAATCGTGCAGGCTTCAGCTGGCGCACGTAGCTACGCGGGCGCACCATTTTTGCGTCACCTTATTTTGGCTGCCATTGAAGAGTGGCCGCACATTCCTGTGGTTATGCACCAAGATCACGGTACCTCACCAGCCATTTGTCAGCGTTCAATTCAATTGGGCTTTAGCTCGGTTATGATGGACGGTTCATTAAAAGAAGACGGCAAAACGCCTGCTGACTATGATTACAACGTACGCGTTACGCGCGAAGCCGTCGCCATGGCCCATGCTTGCGGCGTGTCTGTGGAAGGCGAAATTGGCGTGCTTGGCTCACTTGAAACCGGTGAAGCTGGCGAAGAAGATGGCGTGGGTGCTGAAGGTAAGTTAACCCATGATCAGTTGTTAACTGACCCAGAAGAAGCGGCAGAATTTGTTCGTGCAACCAATGTTGATGCCTTGGCCATCGCATGTGGTACTTCGCACGGTGCATACAAGTTCTCACGTCCACCAACGGGTGACATTCTAGCGATTGACCGCATTAAAGAAATCCACAAGCGTATTCCAAACACCCATTTGGTGATGCATGGTTCGTCTTCGGTGCCACAAGAATGGCTGAAAGTTATTAACGAATTTGGTGGCGAAATTCCAGAAACTTACGGTGTTCCGGTTGAGCAAATCGCTGAAGGCATCAAGCATGGTGTACGTAAGGTCAACATTGATACCGACTTGCGTTTAGCATCAACAGGTGCCATTCGTCGCCACTTGGCGCAGAACACCAGTAACTTTGACCCACGCAAATATTTGAAAGCATCAACCGATGCTATGTACGAAATTTGTAAAGCTCGCTACGAAGCGTTTGGCTGTGCCGGACAAGCCAGCAAAATTAAGCCTGTGTCGCTTGAAGAAATGTTCAAGCGCTACGAACGGGGCGAATTAGACGCTAAAGTGAATTAATTCGGGGTTAGTTAATAGCGCCTTATCGGTTATAATTACGCCAATAAGGCGTCTTTTGGCGTTTACAAACGAAAATGGATTAGGGGGAATCGCGTGCGCTTCAAAAATTCAGTCATTGCCGTAGCGGCAACTCTTACAGTTTGTGCAGTAATGCCTGCCTCAGCAAGTATCTTCATGTATGACGACGCGAGCGATCTAGACACCACCGAAAAGAAAGAGTGGGATGCTAGCGCGGAAGTGGGGTTATTATTTACTTCGGGTAACACTGAAACTGAAACCTTCAAGGCTAAATTAAACTTAGCTCGTGACTTTGAAAATTGGCGTCACAAAGGGGTGATTGATTATTATCGCTCTAAGCAAATTGATCAGGCCACTGGCGACTCAATTTTAACCGGCGACAAAACCTTCGTTTCAGGTCAAAGTAACTACAAATTTAACCCAGACAGCCGTTCGTCTGTGTTTGTTTTTGGCTCGTATGAAGAAGACAAGTTTAGCGGTTATGAATACCAAGGCACTTTGGCTGTTGGTTATGGTGCGCGTTACCGTTACAGCGAAAGCTTATATGCCGATTATGAAGTGGGCCCGGGTTACTCGGTGAATAAACCGATTGTAAACGGTGTACCGCAAGAGCAAGAAAGTAGTGTGATTGTTCGTTTTGCTGGCAACCTAGTTTGGGATATCAGCAAAAACTCTAAATTCAATGCGCTAGCTTCGTCTGAAGTTGGTGAAGAAAATACCAAAACACGCGCAGAAATGTCGATTTCTGCCAACGTGAATTCGTCTTTGGCATTGAAATTTTCAGTAGCAGCAAACCACAACTCGTATCTTGAAGATGCGACCAAAGAGAAGCTTGATACAGAAACAGCTGTCACATTGGTTTATTCATTTTAATAAAGCAAAGGCGGCGAGATTAACTCTCGTCGCCTAAGCGTTTCTTCAAATGCACCGGTTGGCGCTTCTTGCGTATCTTCAAATTCAATAATTCCACACCTAAACTAAATGCCATCGCAAAGTACACATAGCCTTTTGGCACGTGGAAGCCGAGGCCTTCCCCTACCAATGTAAAGCCAATAAGTATTAAGAAACTAAGCGCTAACATTTTGATGGTTGGGTGT
This sequence comes from Gammaproteobacteria bacterium, assembly GCA_018222985.1. Taxonomy (GTDB): domain Bacteria; phylum Pseudomonadota; class Gammaproteobacteria; order Enterobacterales; family Alteromonadaceae; genus Pseudidiomarina. The sequence goes on along the minus strand of JAAEZG010000005.1, from coordinate 160,782 downwards.
GCATCAACAAAATCGCCAATAGCTTTTGCTGCAAACAACATCACCAACACCGCCACTATAACGGCAATAATCATGACGCTGACATGTTCCACTAAACCAACAGCGGTAATGACAGAGTCTAATGAAAAGACAATATCTATCACGGCAATTTGAGTAATAATTGCACCGAAGGTTGCCGTTTTGCCGGAGCTTTTATGATCTTCGGTACCTTCTAAGGAATGATGAATTTCAAGGGTGCTTTTGGCCAGCAAGAACATACCGCCGGCAAGCAATATTAAATCGCGCCCTGAAAAGTCTAATTCAAATATGGAAAACAGCGGCTTCGTTAAGCCCATAACCCAAACAATTGCGAGTAATAGAGCAATACGCATACCCATGGCAAGCATTAAGCCAAGTTGCCGTGCTTTTTGCCGTTGCGACTCAGGTAGCCGGCCAACCAATATCGAAATAAAAATAATATTGTCGATACCTAATACAATTTCGAGCAAGGTTAACGTGAGTAAAGCAAGCCACGCCTCGGGCATCATTATCCATTCAAACATGAGCGAACATCCTTAATTTTTTCATGACACTAATACAGTAATTAGGTTATTGTTTAACCACAATAGCTAATTTAGGCTTTGCGTGAGAAATAAATCTTCGTTAGTATTCGCGCACCTGAATTCAGGTTAAAATTTACGTTAATTTCCGCAGCAACAAAGGCGAACTTTTATGTCTGCAAATTCGTTTCTTGGCATGTTTGCCAAGTCTCCGATTAAACCGATGATCGAACATATTGATCAGGTTCATGATTGCGCAATGGCGCTAAAACCATTCTTCCAGGCTGTTTATAAGGGAGACTGGAGTGAAGCAGAAATTCACCGCAAAGAAATCGTCAAAAAAGAAAAAGCAGCTGACGATTTAAAACGCGAAATTCGATTAAACCTTCCTGGCGGCTTATTTATGCCGGTTGAGCGTACTGACTTACTTGAGTTGGTTTCCCAGCAAGACCGTATTGCCAACAAAGCCAAAGACATTTCAGGCTTGATGACCGGCCGCGAAATGCAAATTCCTGAATCTATGGTTGAAGGCTTTGATGCCTACTTGTCGCGTTGTTTAGATGCAACTGACAAGGCAAAAGAAACCATCGGTGAGTTCGACGACTTGCTCGAAGTTGGCTTTAAAGGCCGCGAGCGCGACATCGTTGACAGAATGATTTCAGAACTGGACGAAATTGAACAAGACACTGACGCGTTGCAGGTAAAACTGCGTCGTCAATTGCGAGCGCTCGAAAACGACATGAGCCCGCTTGATGTGATGTTCTTGTACCAAATTTTAGATTGGGTTGGTGATTTAGCCGACCTAGCCGAGCGCGTGGGTGCCCGTTTCGAGCTCATGCTTGCACGAGTCTAAGTCGGAGTAGATTGAATGGATATTTTAACCACATATAGCATGACCTTGATCGTGCTGGCTGCGGTATTTGGTTTGTTTATGGCCTGGGGTATTGGTGCTAACGACGTTGCGAACGCTATGGGAACGTCGGTTGGCTCAAAAGCTCTAACTATTAAGCAAGCCATTATTGTGGCGATGATTTTCGAATTTGCTGGTGCCTATTTAGCCGGTGGCGAAGTAACATCAACCATTCGTAAAGGCATTATTGAGTCAGCGTATTTTGTCGATACGCCAGAACTATTAGTGTTCGGTATGATCGGCTCACTGCTTGCTGCCGGTACCTGGTTGCTGATGGCCTCTTGGGCTGGTTGGCCGGTATCAACAACACACTCAATTATTGGCGCCATTGTCGGCTTCTCAGCAGTTGGTGTGGGCGTAGAGTCGGTTAACTGGGGCTCGGTGCTCGGTATTATCGGTAGTTGGGTCGTTACCCCAATGATTGCCGGTATTATTGCTTATTTTGTCTTCTTAAGTGCTCAGAAGCTTATTTTTGATAGTGACAAGCCACTGGATATGGCGAAGCGTTACGTGCCTTTTTATATGGCATTAACAGGCTTCATGATTTCGTTAGTGACTATCAAAAAAGGTCTGAAACATGTTGGTATCGAATTAACTAGCGTCGAAGGCTATACGTTAGCCATTGGTATCGGTATTGCGGTAGGTATTTTGGGTAAAATTTTAATCATGCGATTGAAGTTTGATCCAGCTGCTGACAAAAATATGCACTACACCAACGTTGAGAAAGTTTTTGCAATTTTGATGATAGTTACCGCTTGTGCCATGGCATTCGCGCACGGTTCAAACGACGTTGCGAACGCCATCGGGCCGTTAGCCGCGGTTGTTAGCGTTGTTGAAAGCGGCGGTGAAATTGCCTCGAAAGCAAAACTTGCTTGGTGGGTGTTACCAGTCGGCGCCATTGGTATCGTACTTGGTTTAGCAATGCTGGGCCGCCGCGTTATTGCAACCATTGGTAAAGGCATTACGCACTTAACCCCAAGCCGCGGCTTTGCTGCCGAGTTGGCTGCGGCAACGACCGTGGTTATTGCTTCGGGTACTGGCTTGCCAATTTCAACCACGCAAACCTTAGTTGGCGCGGTGCTTGGTGTAGGTATGGCACGTGGTATCGCGGCACTGAACTTAGGTGTGGTGCGCAACATTGTTGTGTCGTGGGTGGTTACCCTTCCAGCCGGCGCAATTATGTCGATTATTTTCTTCTTTATTATCAAAGCGGCGTTCGGCGCTTAGCCAACAGCAGCAATAAAGTCGCAAAAAGAGCACTTCGGTGCTCTTTTTTTTTGCGCTTAGAAAACTTTTTTGCGGCCTTGTGCGACTATATAAGCAACAACATTATGGGAATTACTTACTGTGTTCGCACCATCAGACGAACGTTTGGTAAAGCAAGCGTTGATAAATAACAAGAAAGCTTGGTTGCAGCTGATAAGTCGTTATGAACGGTTAGTCTATAACTATGCGCTGCGTATGGTGGGTAACCGTGAAGACGCCCTGGATTTAATGCAGGATGTGTTTTTGTCGGTGTTTCGCAACTTAGCAACTTGGCGTGGCGAAAGCTCTTTTAAGAACTGGTTGATGAGCATTGCGCATTATCGTTGCATTGAACATTATCGGCGGCGCAAGTTTACCACTGATGACTCTGAAGTAGCTGACCAAGCCAGTGACGACGATTGGCATAACCCAGAGCAAGTATATGCCGGCCAACAACGCGGCGTGCAGCTATTTAGAGCCATGCAAAAATTGCCATTGGACCAGCGTTTAGTGGTGGAGCTGAAATTTTTCCAACACATGCACTTGGCAGATATTGCCCAACAATTAGAGATTCCCCTGAGTACCGTGAAGTCGCGACTGTACGGCGCGGTGAGTAAGTTACAAGAATGGGTGGAGGTTGTATGAGTAAGCCACAAGACTTTCAACAATGGCTAGAGGAAACCGCAGCCGAGTTGCGTGAAGAACCTGTTCCGCACTGGCCTCGCGAATCAACATTTCGGGCGTACCCTACCCACAGTCAGCCCTGGTGGCAGAAACCATGGCTTTCGCTGACCTCTTTAGGCGCATCAGCTATGGCTGTGATGTTGGTCGTGGGGCAGGTGCAATTTAACAGCAATCAACATGGCTTCTCGGTTAGCTTTGGCGGTGCCGATGAAGCGAAATTAGAAGCCATGATTGCCGAGCGGTTGAGTCAATATGGTGCGCAACAGCAGGTTGTTCTGGCCAATTACGCCAACACCTTGCGGAGTGACTTTAGACAAGATTTTCGTACGGAAATGGCGCAAGCCAATCAACAACTCGCTGATTATATGCTGGCAGTAAATCGCCAAGAACGTGAAAGCGATCTAGCCGAGCTGATTCGCTATGTGAATGAGCAACGCCAGAGTGATCAGTATTATTTTGCTAATCAACTGCAGCAGTACGCAGATGGTTGGGTACAACAAGTCAATTACAGTGAGCAATAACAGCCATTGTTAGGAGTTACTTATGTTACGCAAACAAGCACTTTCATTATCACTTTTGGCGTTAACTGTTGCCGGCTGCGCAACGGTAGTGGCGCAAGCTCAGCAAAATAGTGCCGCAACGCGCGATGCCTTAAAGCAAGAGCTTGAAGTGATGAATAGTATTTTTGAAACCAAATTAGCGCAGCAAAACGAAGCGAAGCAGCAGCGTCGTGGGCATTTTAGGTCGCAACGACTGAGCTACAATTATTTGGCTGGTCAAGGTGTTGTGTACCGGGTTAATTTTGGCCGTCAGTTTGAAATTGATTTCGACGTTGATTTTGATTTTGACTTCGACGCGCCAATGCCGCCTGATGCACCAATGTCGGAAGTGATCATTGAACGACAAGTTATTGAAGGCGACATAGAAGAAGTGGAAATGGCCTATCACCAAGTTGCCGAAGCCGGCCTAGAAGTGGGCGATTTGGTTCGTGACATGCATGATAAACGTCGAAAAGTTCGCGACCTTGAATTTGCCCTCAATAGTGCCGATGGCGCTGGGCGCAAAACCATCGAAGAGCAACTGAGCGCAGCCAAAGAGCAATTAGCGGCGGCGCGAACTAAATTGGAAGAGCGCAAACAAGCACTACGCGCTGCAAGTTCGGAAATACGTGAAAAACAAGCGCAACGTCGTGCTGAACGGGCGCAGAAACTGCAACAACAAGTCGCTACGTTTGAACAAACGTTAGCAGACACGCTGTGTACCTATGGCTCAACGCTAAAATCGTTGCCTAATAATGAGCACATCAGTTTTGTGCTGCAAGGTGCAGGCAAGCAAGACGCGGGTGGACGAGATAAAATTTATATTTTTAGTAAGTCGAGCCTAGTTGCTTGTCAAAAAAATAATGCAGCGAGTGATCTGTTGTCACAAGCGGTGACGTATTCATTTTAACCGGTCTCCCTGATCGGTTGTCATCTCGTTTTTTGCGCGCCTACCTTGGCGCGCTTTTTTTTTGTCTTTCATGATGCAAGCGACACCTTCAGTGCTTTTTTTCGACAGTTAAAAACGGTAAAGTACGCGCCAACCGAATAAGCGATGAAACTTCCATGAATGTAAAAGACTTTAGCTTTGACTTACCCGATGAATTAATTGCCCGCTACCCTCAGGCAGAGCGCAGTGCTAGCCGCTTGCTGTGTCTCAATGGCACCACGGGTGAGCTGGCGCATGAACAATTTAAAGATATTATCGCGCATATTAATTCGGGCGATTTATTGGTGTTCAATGATACTCGGGTTATTCCTGCGCGCTTGTTAGGCGAAAAGGTGTCGGGCGGCAAAGTTGAAGTACTGGTTGAACGCATTATTGATGAGCAGCGTGTATTGGCACATCTGCGCAGTAATCGGTCACCCAAACCCGGCGCCAAGATGATTCTTGAAGGTGCGGTAGAAGTTGAAATGGTAGGGCGCCAAGATGCGCTGTTTGAATTGCAATTTAATACTGCAGAGCCGGTGCTTCAAGTACTTGAGCAGTATGGCCATATGCCTTTGCCACCATATATTGACCGGCCTGACGAAGACAGCGACCGGGAGCGCTATCAGACCGTCTATAACAAGAAACCCGGCGCTGTTGCAGCGCCAACCGCGGGTTTACACTTCGACGACGCTATATTGGGTGAGTTACAAGCCAAAGGTGTCGAATTTGCTTACGTAACGCTGCACGTGGGCGCGGGTACGTTTCAGCCGGTGCGCGTGGACAATATCGAAGAGCACCATATGCACAGCGAATATGCTGAAGTACCGCAGGAAACCGTTGATGCCATCGCCGCTGCGCACGCGCGCGGTAAACGCGTTATTGCTGTGGGCACGACCTCGGTTCGCTCGTTGGAGTCGGCAGCGCAAGCGGCTATTCAGCAAGGCCTGCCATTGCAACCATTCTTTGCTGACACCGATATATTCATTTATCCGGGATACGAGTTTCAGCTAGTAGATGCCATGATCACCAATTTCCACTTGCCAGAGTCCACGCTCATTATGCTGGTATCGGCATTTGCTGGTCGTGACCATGTATTGAATGCGTATCAACAAGCCGTGAACGAGCGCTATCGTTTCTTTAGCTACGGCGACGCAATGTTTGTGACCCGAACTGCGCGCTAAGGTATACTAAGCGCCTCGGACTGTTTTTCCGTGAATTGATAAATCGGTGAAAAAATGAAATTTGAATTATTAAAAACCTCGGGCAAAGCGCGCCGAGGTCGTATGGTCTTTGACCGTGGTGTGGTAGAAACACCAGCCTTTATGCCAGTAGGTACAGCAGGTACCGTGAAAGGCATGACCCCTGAAGAAGTCAAAGCTACCGGTGCTCAAATTTGTTTGGGTAACACCTTTCACTTAATGCTGCGCCCAGGTACGTCAATTATTAAGCAGCATGGCGATTTGCATGACTTTATGAATTGGGACAAGCCAATTCTGACGGATTCAGGCGGCTTCCAAGTATTCAGCCTAGGCGAGTTGCGTAAAATCACGGAAGAAGGCGTCACCTTCCGCTCACCAATTAATGGCGAAAAGATTTTACTTACCCCTGAAAAATCAATGGAAGTACAGCGTGATCTTGGCTCTGATATCGTCATGATATTTGACGAGTGTACACCGTACCCAGCAACCCAGGCAGAAGCTCGCACCTCTATGGAGCTGTCACTGCGTTGGGCTGAGCGCTCTAAAGCTGCGCATGGCGATAATCCGTCTGCGTTGTTCGGTATTATTCAAGGTGGCATGTACGAAGAGCTGCGAACCATTTCGTTGGATGGCCTAACTAATATTGGTTTTGATGGGTACGCCATTGGTGGTTTGTCAGTCGGTGAGCCTAAAGAAGACATGATGCGTGTGTTGGATTACATAACGCCGCAAATGCCAACCGACAAACCGCGCTATTTGATGGGCGTTGGTAAACCAGAAGATTTGGTTGAAGCCGTGCGTCGTGGTGTTGATATGTTCGACTGCGTTATGCCGACTCGTAACGCCCGCAATGGCCACTTGTTTGTTAGCAATGGCGTAGTAAAAATTCGCAACGCTGTACACCGCACAGACACTGGGCCGCTAGACCCTGAGTGCGATTGCTATACCTGTAAAAATTACTCGCGTGCCTATTTGCATCATTTAGATCGTTCAAACGAAATGCTCGGCGGACGTTTGAACACCATTCATAATTTGCACTTTTATCAAAAAGTCATGCAAGATTTGCGCGATGCAATCGAAAACGATCGCTTAGAAGATCACGTTGCTGAATTTTATGCAAAACGTGGTTTGGAAGTACCCGCGCTTAAATAGCGCGGGCAATATCTAAAATGTAAGGCTTGATGCCGGCGAAGAAGAATTCGACGGCAATCAACATCACGATCAAACCCATCAAGCGCATCAAAATTTTACTACCGCTACGGCCAAGTTTGGCGAGTAATTGACGGCCTGTTGCTAAAACAAAAGCGGTTAAAATACATACCGCAATAATAGCCGCAAACAAACTAATTGTGTTTGAGGTTGCTGGGCTTTCCTGAATAAACAAAATCACCATAGTAATGGCGCCAGGCCCTGCAACCATTGGAATGCCAATGGGCGTTACGGCAACGTCAGAACCAAAGTCACTTTCTGTTTCGCCGTCAACGCGTTTAGGTACGGTGCGCCCGCGCAACATTTCAAAGCCCATGACAAAAAATAAAATACCACCGGCCACACGAAGACCATTCACCGAAATACTAAAAAAGCTAAAAATAGCCTCGCCAATTAAGGCAAACACACACAGAGCAATACATGCAGTAATTGACGCTCGCATAGCAACCCAACGGGCAGCCTTTGGCGTCATTGCTTCCGTTAGCGCTATATAAATAGGAATAGCGGCTATTGGGTTAATCATTGTGAATAATGATGTGAATTGAAACAAAAAGGTATCAAGCATCGTCAGCTCCAGTCATAGATGCGCCGGTGAGTGGCATATAGTGTACAAATTAATCGCTCGATCTGCATGATTTTTATTATTATTTTAGAATAGGCTGAAATAAGCGACGAGAATTGTCGCATAGGTGTGGCATACTCTTTTTGTTATGTTTTCATAACGCTCTTAGAGGCGTTGTCGCACCCCATGCAAGTCCTGTTTCAGCCTGTCTTGCAGCGGCGACGCCTCTATCCCTTCAATTCAGACAACTTCCCGTATTAAAATTGATCTTAGGCTTTACATCAGGATCTGAAGTCGCTACAATTCAGCACCAATTTTAACCCAACAACCGAATTTTCATTGAGGTGAGATTTTAATGCCAGTTGTTAAAGTAAAAGAAAACGAGCCGTTTGACGTAGCTTTGCGTCGCTTTAAGCGCTCTTGCGAGAAAGCAGGTGTATTATCAGAAGTTCGTCGTCGTGAATTCTACGAGAAGCCAACTTCAGAGCGTAAGCGTAAAAAAGCAGCTGCAGTTAAACGTCACGCGAAAAAATTGTCGCGTGAAAATGCACGTCGCACTCGTCTGTATTAAGACACTGGTACCGTAGCGGCACAGCCGACAGCGGTGTCACTACAACACAGACCTCGAAGAGCCGGATTGAGTTTTCTCATTCCGGCTTTTTCTTTATAATCAGTTCATATTTACCTAATTTGCACTTATGTGCAGCTAAGCATCAGGCAGGCCATGGCAGGTTTAATTCCTAAAAGCTTTATTCACGATTTAATTGAGCGCGCAGACGTTGTTGAAGTTGTGGATAGCCGTGTGCCATTGAAAAAAGCCGGCCGAAACTACCAAGCTTGTTGCCCGTTCCATAATGAAAAATCGCCCAGTTTTACCGTTGCCCCCGACAAGCAGTTCTATCACTGTTTTGGTTGTGGCGAGCACGGCAACGCGCTTGATTTTTTAATGAAGTTTGACGGGTTAGAGTTTCCGGAAGCCGTGGAAGAGCTGGCGCACATGCTTGGGCTTGAGGTGCCACGAGAAACTAGCACCAACCCTGCTGCAGATGCACGCAAGCGCGCGCAAGAAAGCAGTGATTATGAACAAATGGAACTTGCTGCGAAATTTTTTGCTCACCAGCTGCGGCAACATTCGAACAGTGCACGGGTCATTGATTATTTGAAAGGCCGCGGCTTGAGCGGTGAAATTGTGAAGCAATTTCAAATTGGCTACGCGCCAGATGGCTGGGACGGGCTATTAAGTTCGCTTGGGAACGATCAGCGCAGCAAAGATCAATTAGTCGATCTAAAACTCGTTAACCGCAATGATCAAGGTCGCTATTACGACTTTTTCCGTGATCGCGTGATGTTTCCCATACGTGATCGCCGTGGCCGCGTAGTTGGGTTTGGCGGACGTATTCTTGAAGGCGATGGCCCCAAATATTTAAACTCCCCAGAAACGCGCATCTTCCATAAAGGCCGAGAATTGTACGGGTTTTATGAGGCTCGTCAGGCCAACCGCGAGCTGCAGCAAGTGGTGATCGTGGAAGGCTATATGGACGTGGTGGCCTTGGCGCAAGCGGGCATTAGCTACGCAGTAGCGTCACTCGGAACAGCAACCACAACCGATCAACTGCAAATGCTATTTCGAGCCACGCGGCGGGTGGTGTGCTGCTATGACGGTGATCGCGCTGGTCGTGATGCCGCTTGGCGGGCGCTAGAGAACGCCTTGCCACTGCTAAACGATGGTATTGAGCTGAGCTTTTTGTTTTTGCCTGACGGCGAAGACCCTGACACCTTGGTACGCAAAGAAGGGGCTCAAGAGTTCACTGAACGTTTAAACCAGGCGCAAAGTTTTACGGACTACTTCTTTGCCCACCTGACAGAAACTATCGACGTACAATCAGATGCGGGCAAGTCACTTTTATTGAAGCAAGCTAAACCGCTCATAGAGCGCGTCGCGAGTGAATTTTACCGCGATACACTCATGGAACGCTTAGCGCGCTTATTACGCCGTGAAACCTCGCAACTTGCCGGCCAAATTAAAGCACCAACAGCCGCCAAAGCGCCGCAAGATGCGCTAAAAATGACACCAATGCGCAGAGCCATCGGTTTACTGGTACAGCATCCATATTTAGGCCAGGAAATTCCGTTACATCATGAGTTGCGCGGCTTAAAACAACCCGGCATTGACTTGCTTTTGAAGCTACACGAGCAAACCCAAGCGCAAGCTTTAACCAGCGCTCAGTTGCTTGAACTGTGGCGAGGCGAGCCTGAAGAAAAGGCGCTGCGCCAACTTGCTCGGTGGCAACACCACCTCGAAACCGACCGAGTCAATCAGGAATTCTTTGATATATTCGCGTATTTTATTGATCAGTTTGTTGAGCAACGCGCCAACGAACTGCTAGAAAAAGAACGTACAGCACCGCTTAACCGCACGGAAAAGCAGGAGTATTTAACCTTGCTGCAATACCTAAAAGATCGTGAAAAACGCTAATTAGTTGTTATTTACGAAACTTCACGGCGCGTATTAATTTAAAAAAGACTTTATAAACAATAAGATATAATATTGGCACATGGTTTGCATTAAACCACATGAAGACTAAATGAAATAACCATTTAAAATTCAACAGTGCTAACTAAATTAACAACAGGAGTACACCATGCACTATATGAAGAGTTTTGCCGTCGCTTCCGTCGCCGTATTATCGCTAGGTTTGCAAGGCTGTGTTATTGCCGTGAACGGCGATGGTGAAGAATACACGACTAGCAGTTATGAAAGCCAGGAAGAGAATAACCGCGAAGCCATCGCTTCATTTACCGATGGTATTGAGTTAGCGGCCGTGCAAAAAGAGATGGGCACACCTAACTTTTCAGACTTGGTTACGGTAGACGGTGTTCGTTACCGTGTGCTTTATTATCGTACACACCGTAAGCATGCCGATGGCAATACAACCCGTGATGAATGCACGCCATTAGTGTTTGCAGACGGCGTGTTAATTGGCTCGGGCGAGCTTGCGTTAGAGCGTATTCCACAGAATAACTGATTAAATTCTGGCTCAAATCGACAGTATCTGCTACAATTTCCGGTCTTGAATTTTGTACCTCACGCACTTATATAAAGGCTGAGTTAAAAAGTCTTTTCATTAAGTCGCCGTAAGTTTAAGACCGGTTACTTTTCTATTTAAAACAGGTGGTAGATCTGTATGCAGCAGAGTCGTCAATCACAGCTCAGGCTTCTTATTGCCAAAGGTAAGGAGCAAGGTTATCTCACTTTCTCGGAAGTGAACGATCACCTACCTTCTGAGATCGTTGATTCGGATCAAATCGAAGACATCATCAGCATGATCAATGACATGGGTATTAAGGTGTTTGAAAACGCACCTGATGCTGATGAATTGATGATGAGCGAAGATACAGCTGATGAAGACGCAGCTGAAGCCGCCGCGCAAGCGTTAGCGAGCGTGGACGGTGAGTTGGGTCGCACCACAGACCCTGTGCGTATGTATATGCGCGAAATGGGTACCGTTGAATTGTTGACTCGCGAAGGCGAAATCGACATTGCCAAACGCATTGAAGATGGCATCAACCAAGTTCAATGCTCGGTTGCTGAATATCCAGAAGCAATCAATTTCCTATTAGATCAGTGGGACACTTGTGAAGCCGAAGAAATGCGTCTAACCGACATCATTTCAGGCTTTATTGACCCCAACGAAGTAGACGAAGCGCCTGTTGCTGCAACGCACATCGGTTCAGAACTCAGCGAAGATCAACTTGAAGACGAAGATGATGACGTTGATGATGATGACGACGATAGTGATGATGATGCTAACGACGGTGGTATCGATCCGGAATTTGCCCGCCAGAAATTTGGCGAGCTGCGCGATCAGTATGAAAAAACCCGTAAAGCGATAAGCAAGCACGGCCGTGATCATGCGAAAGCCCGCACCGAGATCGAAGCGTTAAGCGACTTATTTAAACAGTTCCGTTTGGTGCCAAAGCAGTTTGATCGCCTGGTAAAAGACATGCGTGACATGATGCATCGTGTGCGTGTGCAAGAGCGCTTAATCATGAAAATGTGCGTTGAGCAGGCGAACATGCCAAAACGCAATTTTATGAAGCTGTTCGCAGGTAATGAAAATAGCGTTGCATGGCTTGATCAAGCGATTGCCGATGGCGAAGCTTATTCTGAGTCATTAAGCACTTTGAAGCCAGAGCTTGAGCGTTGCATTCATAAGCTTGCGGAAGTTGAAGTTGAAACTGGCTTAACCATTGCGAAAGTTAAAGATATCAACCGTCGTATGTCTATCGGTGAAGCGAAAGCACGCCGAGCGAAAAAAGAAATGGTTGAAGCAAACTTGCGTTTGGTTATCTCCATTGCGAAAAAATACACCAACCGTGGCTTACAATTCTTGGACTTAATTCAAGAAGGTAACATTGGTTTGATGAAAGCCGTTGATAAGTTTGAATACCGTCGCGGTTATAAGTTCTCAACCTATGCAACTTGGTGGATTCGTCAGGCGATTACTCGTTCAATTGCAGACCAAGCGCGTACCATTCGTATTCCGGTGCACATGATCGAAACGATCAACAAGTTGAATCGTATTTCGCGGCAAATGCTACAGGAAATGGGCCGTGAGCCAACGCCAGAAGAATTATCTGAGCGTATGGTGATGCCAGAAGACAAAATTCGCAAAGTATTGAAAATTGCTAAAGAGCCTATCTCAATGGAGACACCAATTGGTGACGACGAAGATTCGCATCTTGGTGATTTCATCGAGGACACAACCCTCGACTTACCAGTTGATTCTGCCACAGCAGAAAGCTTGCGTAATGCAGTACGCGAAGTGCTTGGTGGTTTGACTCAACGTGAAGCAAAAGTGCTACGTATGCGTTTCGGTATTGATATGAATACTGACCACACTTTGGAAGAAGTTGGTAAGCAATTTGACGTCACCCGTGAACGGATTCGTCAGATTGAAGCGAAAGCATTACGTAAATTGCGTCACCCAAGCCGTTCAGAGCAGCTCAAGTCTTTCTTAGACGAATAAGCTTGTAAATAATCTGAACGTTTGTTGGTTAAAAACGTCTTAAGAAGCTCTAGCCCTTGCGGTTAGGGCTTTTTTATTTTTAGCGCGAAATTTGTTAAAATAACGCCTAACTTCGCTGAAAAGGATGAAATATGATCGCAGTTGATCAGAACAACACCGAAAAACAGCAACCGCGTCGAATTATCGATGCCCATTTTCATATCTACAACGACTCGTTTCCGTTGATAGAAAATCAGGGCTTTCTGCCTGCACCGTTTTCCATTGAAGATTATAAGTACCGTACGCAAAACCTAAACGTTATTGGTGGCGTTATTGTTTCCGGCTCTATGCAGGGCTTTGACCAAAGCTATTTGAAGTCAGCATTGGCCGACATGGGCGATCAGTTTGTCGGAATTACAAACTTACCGAGTAGCGTATCAGACGAAGAAATTCTGAAGCTTCGCGATCACGGTATTCGTGGTATTCGGGTAAACCTTAAACGCGGCGTTGTTAGTGGTTTAGATAACTTGGTCGATTTTGGGCTGCGGATTTGGGACTTAGCCGGTTGGCACCTCGAAATGTATGTCGACAGCCGTGAACTCGACGAAGTGGTTCCTAAATTGCTGAAACTACCGAAGGCTTCGGTTGATCACTTGGGTATGGCGCGTTCAGGGTTATCGCAAGTACAAAAGCTGGCCGAGAATGGCGTGCATATCAAAGCGAGTGGCTTTGGGCGTACCGAAGTCGATGTTGCGAAGGCGGTAAAATCGCTGTACGCCATTAATCCCGACTGTTTAATGTTTGGTACCGATTTACCATCAACGCGTGCTGAGCGTCCGTTCAATGTGCGCGACATTGAGACCGTGTGCGAAGCCTTAGCCGATGACAAAGCTATCGACAAAGTATTCGCCGGCAATGCCGCCGACTTCTACCACATAAACCTTTAAAAAACCCCGTTTGGGGTCATGACAAGCGGGCCGAAATTTCATATACTTGCGCCCGCTTTGTTAATCCAATCGGATTAACCACCTTCCTGTATGGCCCCTTAGCTCAGTGGTTAGAGCAGCCGACTCATAATCGGTTGGTCCCCAGTTCAAATCTGGGAGGGGCCACCATTAATCCAACCTCTTGGAAATCAAATGGCACTGCAAGCAACTCCATATAAAATCACGCTCGATATTTCTGATACCGATCGTGGCGTTTATGAAAGCATAAAGTTCACCGTTGCCCGTCATCCGTCCGAGACAGAAATTAGACTCGCCTCGCGTATATTAGCTTACGCAATTTTCTACCACCCACAGCTAGCTTTTGGCCGCGGCCTTTCTGATAGTGATGAAGCTGCTTTGTGGGAGATTGACTTAACGGGAGAGATACAGCATTGGATTGATGTTGGTCAACCCGATGCGGAGCGTGTCATTAAAGCTAGTCGCCGAGCACCACAAATGTCGGTGGTGGTTTATGGTAACGCACGATTATGGCGGGAAAAGACAATCCGACAGCTTGGACATTTAGATAATGTGCGTGTGCTAGCTTTAGCACAAGAAGAATTAGCAATTATTGCTACCAAGTTGACACGTTCAACACATTGGGGCGTAATGATTAGCGACGGTCAATTGTATATTAGTGACGGTGATCAACAAATGACCTTGCCGTTAGAGTGTTGGCATGGTGAACTACCAACTTCGTCATAGTCTTGCCCAATGTCACTTGAAAGCAGTAAAGCCAAGCACTGTCGTTTCACTGTCATACGACAATGATGCAACTGACGCTTAACTGTCGTCACACATTGCAGTAGGCCATGCTGTAATACGGTTATCTAAACTTGATAACCGCGAAGGAAATACCTATGACCACTTCAGATATTACCAAACCCAATCACAGTGTTAGTTTCTTTGATATTGGCGACCATGTTATTCGCGTGGAAGCATCCTATTTAACCGGCAAAGAATCTGTTTATGTCGACGATAGGCTAATTTCTGAAAAACTAACCTGGCGCTTTACCTCAGAGCACAAGTTTGAGCTAGATGGCAAGCAGATAGTGGTACGCTTGAAAGTAGGGAACCTATTCACGGGGCCAGTTTCAATTACCTTGTGGGTAAATGGCGAAGAAATTGATTCAGATATTTGGAACATGAAACGTATTCTAAAAACCACAGGTAGCAGCCAACCTTGGTGGAAAACCATACTTACTATTTTTATCTTGGGGCTTATTGGCGGTGTTATTGGCTATTTTATTGGCGGCGCTTTAGCCACCGCGTTAAAAGGGTAAGTTACCATGCAATTGAACGGTTCATTTATTCGTGAAACGCGCACCGAGCGAGGCTGGACGCAGCAGCAGCTCGCCGATATTTGTGGTTTGAGTTTACGTACTATTCAACGGGTCGAACTGCATGGTATAGCCTCACTTGAAACCAGTAAGGCGCTAGCTAGTGCATTTGAAATTGAGCGTACTGAGCTTGAACAATCGGAGCCAAATAACGTACAGCCGAAAGCGAATTTGTCTGCGGTGCCAATGTGGTTATTAGCGATGACATTTATAACCGGCCTTTTAACCGGAATGGTTGCTATTAAGTTGCTGACATAGTCCTCCTTACACTTGAGCAGCCACGAGCGGCTGCTCACCCTTTTTTCTTTGATATCTGTCAAACAAGTCTATTCATTCGGTCAAAAAATCTCTAAAGTGTAGCCACGACTTTTTTCAGGTCTGTTTCATATTATAAAAAGATAATAACGAGCTAATAAATTATGACGGCAATGACAGAGAACCGTGGATCTTGGGGATCAAAAATCGGATTTATTTTCGCTGCAGCGGGTTCTGCAGTTGGTTTGGGCGCTATTTGGAAGTTTCCATACATTGCTGGTGAGAACGGCGGTGGTGTGTTTCTTCTGGTTTATTTAGCCTGCGTATTTAGTGTGGGCGCTGTGATGATGTTGTCAGAAATGATGATTGGCCGACATGCCAACAAATCAGCGACATCAGCATATCGCGCACTTGGTGGCGGTAAGTGGCATTATGCCGGTTGGATTTCGGTGTTGTGTGTTTTTCTTATTCTTGGCTTTTATTCGGTTGTCGGCGGCTGGACCATCGCCTATGTGTTCGAAGCCATACGCGGTGATGTACTCACTACCGACGGAGCCGAGCTAGAAGCGGCGTTCACCAGCTTTATTGGCGCGCCATTACCGGCCATGGTTTATACCTTCTTATTCTTGTCGATTACCGCGAGTATTGTTATTGCCGGTGTGCAATCAGGCATTGAGCGTATTTGTAAAATTCTCATGCCGACCTTGTTTGTGCTCATGCTATTTTTAGTGGTACGCAGCTTAATGCTACCGGGTGCTATTGACGGCCTGATGTATTTAATCACGCCAGAGTGGTCAAAGCTAAGCATGCGTATGGTGCTTGATGCACTGGGCTTAGCAGTATTTTCATTGTCAGTGGGCGCTGGCTTGATGATTGCCTATGGCTCATACTTGGGTAAAGAAACACGGGTGATCAACTCAGGCCTGTGGATTGCCTTTCTAGCGATTATGGCGTCAATTCTGGCTGGCTTAATGATTTTGCCGGCGGTATTTGCCTTTGACGTTGACCCAGCGGCTGGCCCAGGTTTGACCTTTATCACCATGCCAGCGTTGTTTGCGCAAATGGCTGGTGGCCAGTTCTTAGCCATTGTCTTTTTCTTATTGTTGTTGTTTGCTGCAATTACCTCGTCTATTTCTATTCTTGAGCCGGTGGTTGCTTTCTTGATTGACGAATACAACATTGCCCGCAAAAAAGCCACGTTATGGGTCGCTGGCACTAACTTTTTAGTGCTAGGTATTCCAGCCGCGTTGAGCTTTGGTGCTATGGCCGAAGGCATTAGTATTTTTGGTAAAACGCCGTTTGATATTATGGACTTTATTGCCTCGAATATTCTCATGCCGTTAGGCGGCATGCTGGCGGCAGTATTTGTCGGCTGGCGCATTTGGCCGGTTATTCGTGGTGAACTTGAAAAAGAGTGTCCGAACTGGTGTATCAAAGTCTTCCGTTTTATTGCCGGTATTATGTCGCCGGTGTTAATTGCGGCGGTAGCTTATTTCTTAATCTTTGCCTAAGCGTACTTAGGGTTAAAAAAACGGGCCTATTTGAAAGGCCCGTTTTTTTATGCAGTTGCTTTTGCTGCGCGTGCAGCATGTAGTTTTTTATAGCTTTCAATCAACCGCAAATGTCGGTCTAATCCTTCAAGCTTCATGCTCGTTGGGGTTAGGCCTGGGAAGCGCACGCTGCCGTTTACCGCGCCGACCACTTCTGCCATGGTTTGTTCACCAAACATGCGGCGGAAATTCGGCAAATAGTCATCTAACTGCATCTCATCATCTAATTCAATTTCTAACACGGCACTGACTGCACGATAGAATAAACCGCGCGCAACGGTGTTCTCGTTATACTGCAAGAACGCTTCAACCAGCTCGTAGGCTTCTTCATGGCGGCCTAAGGCTAAGTAAATTAACAGCTTCAGTTCAAGAATGGTTAGCTGGCCCCAAACCGTATTCTCATCAAACTCAATACCAATTAAGGTAATAATATCAATATAGTTATCCAACTGGCTTTCTTCGAGGCGCTCAACCAGTGAACTTAACTGCTCGTTGTTTAAACGATGCAGATTGAGAATATCTTCGCGGTAATCCAGAGCTTTGTTGGTGTTATCCCAAACTAAGTCTTCAATTGGGTAAACCTCGGAATAGCTCGGTACTAAAATGCGGCACACAGGGGCGCCAAGTTCGGTATAAACTGCCATGTAAGCTTCTAAGCCCAAATGGCTTAAAATACCAAATAAGTTATCGGCTTCTTCTTGGTTTGTACCCGAGAAATCCCATTGGCAAAATTCGTAATCGCTGCGTGCACTGAAAAAGCGCCATGAAATCAGCCCAGACGAGTCAATAAAGTGCTCGACAAAGTTATTGGGCTCAGTAACAGCCATGCTGTTGAACGTTGGCGGCATAAAGTCATTTAAACCTTCAAAACTGCGCCCCTGAAGCAACTCGGTGAGACTACGTTCTAACGCAACGTGGAAGCTCGGATGTGCGCCAAATGATGCAAATACGCCACCAGTACGTGGATTCATCAAGGTGACGCAGGCCACAGGGAACTCGCCGCCTAAAGAGGCATCTTTAACGAGTACAGGAAAGCCTTGCGCCTCAAGGGCTGCAACAGCTTCAACAATATCAGGATATTGGGCTAAAACTTCGGCGGGAACATCCGGCAAAGCAATCTCTTGCTCAATAATTTGCTTTTTTACCGCGCGCTCAAAAATCTCCGACAAACATTGTACTTGCGCTTCAGGCAAGGTGTTGCCGGCACTCATCCCGTTACTTAAATAGAGGTTCTCAATAAGATTTGAAGGAAAATAAACCGTTTCACCGTCAGACTGACGCACAAACGGAAGCGCACAAATACCACGGTCGCTACGCCCTGAGTTGGTGTCGATTAAGTGAGAACCTTGCAGTTCATCATCGGGATTGTAAATGGGCAAACAGTAGTCATCTAGTAGCCCCTCTGGAAGGCTATCTTCGTCGTTTAACGCAAACCATTTTTCATTCGGATAATGAACAAATTCGGCGTTAGCAATGTCTTGCCCAAAAAACTGATCATTATAGAAGAAGTTACAGTTTAACCGTTCAATAAATTCACCAAGCGCAGAAGCCAAGGCGGCTTCTTTGGTGGCACCTTTGCCGTTGGTAAAACACATCGGCGAGGCCGCGTCGCGTATATGCAGTGACCATACGTGCGGGACGATATTGCGCCATGACGCGATTTCAATTTTCATGCCTAAATCGGCAAGTATTTGCGTCATATTAGCGATGGTTTGTTCAAGCGGTAGGTCTTTGCCTTCAATGTAAGTTAATGAGCTGCCTTCTGGCTTGCCCATGAGCAAGGCCTGCGCGTCTTCATCAAGGTTCTCGACGACCTCGATTTGGAATTCTGGGCCCGTTTGCACAACTTTCTTCACGGTACAGCGGTCAATTGAACGCAATATGCCTTGACGATCTTTCTCTGAAATATCTTCCGGTAGCTCAACCTGAATTTTAAAAATTTGGTTGTAGCGGTTTTCAGGGTCAACAATGTTGTTTTGTGACAGACGAATATTCTCGGTTGGAATATCGCGCGACAAACAATAAACCTTCACGAAATAAGCGGCGCACATAGCCGACGATGCTAAAAAATAGTCAAACGGGCTTGGCGCGGAGCCGTCGCCTTTATAGCGAATAGGCTGATCGGTGATGACCGTAAAGTCATCAAACTTCGCTTCAAGACGCAGGTTATCGAGAAAGTTTACTTTTATTTCCATGACAAAATAGACCACTGATTGAAAATTCGGCGGCTATTATCGCGTTTTTGGCGGCAATTGTCTTGGGCAATTAACTATTGCTCTTCGGCATTCCCAAGGCTTCACGCATACTGTTGGCAAATGCCATGAACTTTTCTTTCATGGTACGTTTTACCGATACCTCTAATGAGCCCAACACCGAATAGCCGGTAATGGTTATTTGTGGTGCCTGGCGCCCTGCTATTGATGGTGCGCGATTTTCTGACGAGCCAATGATGTTAAACATGCGTGTTGTCACGTTCACATTTTCCGGTACATAAACTTCAAGGCTGCCCAATACGTTGGCAACATTCACTTCAATATGTTGGTGTTGAAAAACCGCATCGGTAAAATCCAGGGTGGCCGAGCCTAACACATCGATCACGGTAATTTTCTTCGGCACAACCCATTGCCCTTCGCGCACATTGGAGCCCAAAATACTAACGAGCTTGTCATCTTTTTCGGCTTGGCCTGCGCTATAATTTGGCGTGAATGAACGTTCTTTTTGCGCGTCATATTTTGGGTCAGCTTCTAGCGGTAAGTCTGCAACAAGGTCAACCAATTGCTGATGTGACTCGGTCGCCATGGCTTCATCAAGCCGGCGCTCGAATGCTTCGGCAGAAATAATAGCATGGCTGTAGTTCACAATAAGTTTATCAACAGTTTCTTCGCGAACTTGTTCAATAGGGCGATCTTCTAACTTCACTGGCATGATGAATTCCTTGTGTTCGTTGTTATTGACTATAGCGGAATACCATGCAATTTCTAGACCATAATAATTAATCGTTATAAATCATATGCCTATGTTATGGTGATTTTCTAATGTGGTGTACTTTGTGGTGTGTTTTGCAAAATAATAGCGAAAACAACGACCACCTTACTGGTCGTTGTCCGCATAGCCGCTACCTATGGCACTAAACGGCAATTGTAGCCCAAGCTCTGGCACCTGTAGGCCAATCCAAGCTGGAAATGTATTACTATTTGGGCCAGGCACCGCTTCGTATTCGTTGGCCCAAGGGTAGCGTGTTACGGCTTCGTTAATTCTAGGAATCAAGGCTGCAGCCTGTTCGCCTTGAAGCGACAATATCTTTTCAGGCTTGGCGCCATACCAGTAGCGATCGGGCGTTGTGGTTTGGTAACTGTAAAGCGCTGGTTGCCCGCGATTAACGCGCCATCCAACCACTTCATGAACGGTATATTCAGCCGCACCTTCTGGTTTCACGGCAATCCAAGTGTGCACGGCAAACCAACCACGCCAACCAAAGGCATCGGCAGCGTAAATCTCAATAACGGGTGCCCTTTCAATGGCTGGATTTGGCGCTATGCCGGCAGGCTCGCGTGAGGCGGTGCGCCAGTCACCCGACGAGCAGGCCACTAAAGCCAAAGTAGATAAGACGACGAGTAGTTTTTTAATCATTTGTTTTCTCAATGAAAGCCCATAGATAAATTTTGTTACGTATCTTCTTCGCCAATTGTTCAATTTGTGAACTATACTTTTTAGTGCTTAGGGTGCATTTTTATGGTTATGCTTTTGCCTAAGTGGAGGTGAATTATGCGCATTACATTACTGTTAATTATAGCAATGCTATTGATTGGTTGTTCACAAACCCCTGACTCAAGTGTTCGCACGAAAACAGTGGTTGACGATAACTATATTGCAACGGTAGAGCAGGCGGCACAACAGTCTGCAGTCGATGTAATTTGGGTGAACCCACCAACCAGGCAAATTAAAGAAGACAATTGAGATTAGAAGGCCGTAACTTAATTGTTACGGCCTTTATTGATTACTTATTAAATCGCGCCTCAATGTCGCGATGAAGCTGTTTTTTGCCACCTAGAAAAAAGACAACTTCGGCAACAACAAACAGCGGGCCAATAGCTAATCCCATAATATCGTCAACAAAAGCCGGCTTTTTACCTTCAAAATAGTGGCCAATGAATTGAAATACCCAACCGACAACAAATAAGCCAATACCCCAAGTTAGCCATGCGCCCGTAGGTAACAGAGCCATATGGCTAGCAAGCCAAACCGCGAGGCCAAGTAGCACCGTCATGAGTATGCCAAGCATGACATCAAGCTTTAAATAAAAAAGTGCGGCAGCGGCACTGACGATGATGGCCGGAGAAAGCATGACATCAAAAACTGTCCACGAGGGCCGAGACAACAGGATGAGTAAGGCGACGACAATCATCGGAATGCCAACTAAATGGGTCATAATATTGCGGTTGTCGCGGTGATAGGCGGCGTAGCCGGCTAAATGGTCGGTTATTGTTTTCATAACTTGCTCACTGGTTGTTTTGTTGACAATATTAACCCGATTCTAATAAAGAACAAGGACTCCCATGCGAGAACAACTAGAACGTCGTTCGTTTTTAATTTTGCTAGCAGCGGTGACCATCGCTTTTGGTTTCATTCTTGAGCCCTTTTGGTCAGCTATATTTTGGGCCTGTGCGGTCGCTGTTATTTTCTCGCCGCTACAAAGTCTACTATCGCGAAAACTTGGCGATCGTCCAAATATAAATGCACTCATTACATTAACCGTATGCATGTTGATTGTGGTTATTCCAGTTATCTTTTTGAGTATGGCGTTTGTGCAAGAAGGTATTGCGCTTTATCAACGCATCGATTCTGGGGAAATTGACCCGAAGCAAATGTTGTTGCAGTTACGAGACGCTTTCCCAGTGGTGGATAACCTGTTGGTCGAGTTCGGCATTAACCCCAATGATATTCGTGAGCAAGTAACAACCGCAATTCAGGCGGCGTCGAAATTTTTAGCCAAAGAAACGCTGGCAATAGGGCAAAACACCTTTAGCTTCTTTATTAGTTTAGCGCTAATGATGTACCTGACTTTTTTCTTGCTACGCGATGGTTCCACATTAAAAGAACTGCTTATTAAAGCCCTACCCATTGGTGATGAACGCGAACATGCGCTGTTTCAAAAGTTTGTTGAAGTGACCCGAGCCACCGTTAAAGGGAACCTCGTTGTGGCTATTGTGCAAGGTGCTTTAGGCGGTATTATATTTTGGATTCTCGATATTCCAGCGCCTTTGCTGTGGGGCGTCATTATGGCATTTTTGTCATTGATACCCGCCGTTGGAGCTGCGCTTGTTTGGTTCCCTGCCGGGTTATATTTATATGCAACAGGGGCGTGGGTTAGTGCCACCGTATTGATGGCTTATGGCGCCATTATTATTGGTTTAGCCGACAATGTGTTGCGGCCATTATTAGTGGGGCGAGACACCAAATTACCAGACTATGTTGTGCTGTTTTCAACAATTGGCGGTATTTCGCTATTCGGTATTAATGGTTTTGTTATTGGGCCTTTAGTTGCCGCTTTGTTTATGGCGATGTGGCAAATATTCATGACCGACTTTAACCATCATACCTCCGACAATTAAGAGAACCGAGAGGGCTGCAATAGCAGCCCTCATTCGTTGACACCAGTTATCGGCCTTTGGCTGAGACAAACTCCGGGTAGGCCTCGACACCGCACTCAGCAATATCCGCGCCGGTGTACTCATGCTCCATGCTAAGGCGAATGCCAAATGCACGATTGAGAAACCACCACACGATTAAGCTACAGCTAAAGACCCATGTAAAAATAACTGCTGCGCCGATAAGTTGGCTGCTTAAACTTGCGCTTGCAGAAGTCAAAGCGACACACACTAACCCGTAAATACCAACGACACCATGTACTGAAATTGCGCCTACAGGGTCATCGATTTTTAACCGGTCTAATGCCACGATTGATAACACGACAATGACCCCAGCACCGCAGCCAATCAAGGTTGCAGCAAGAGTACTGGCAGCAGCGGGCTCGGCGGTAATAGCAACTAAACCAGCAAGAACACCGTTTAAAATCATGGTTAAATCAGCTTTTCGCCAAATCAGCCGTGTCATCAAAAATGCAGTGACGGCGCCAGCGGCGGCTGCCATGTTGGTATTGAGAAATATCGATGCAACGCTATTCGCGTTTTCCATGTTATGAATGGTCAATTGCGAGCCGCCATTGAAGCCAAGCCAGCCAAACCACAGAATGAGAGTGCCTAAGCTAGCTAACGGCATATTCGCACCCGGTATGGGGTAAATAGCGCCGCTGTTGCCGAATTTGCCTTTGCGTGGGCCAAGTATAAGTACCCCAGCTAGCGCCGCAGCTGCGCCTGCCATGTGTACCACGCCAGCACCGGCGAAATCGACAAATCCAAGCTGACTCAGAAAGCCACCACCCCAAACCCAGCTTCCCGAAATGGGGTAGATGACAGCGGTCATGATGACCGCGAAAATAAGAAACATGGACAGCTTCATGCGTTCAGCAACGGCACCTGAAACAATCGACATCGCGGTAGCAACAAACACGAGCTGGAAAAATATGTAAGCGTTGGGCGCGTAACCTGACGGTGTATTGCTGCCGTACATAAGTTGATAACCAACGTTAAGGAAGCAAATACAGGCCAGTGCGTATAGCAAGATATTCTTTACCAAGATCTCGGTGGTATTTTTGCTGCGAACCAGTCCAGCTTCGAGCATTGAGAAGCCTGCGGCCATCCACATGACCAAGGCGGCACTGACTAAAATGAAAAGCGTATCTACTGCATAGCTAAGTTCTGATATAGACATCATGCACTCCTAAATAGCAAAGCGGTCAATTTCACCGGTTCGAATACGAATGACCTTGGCAAGAGGGGTAACAAAAATCTTGCCGTCACCCGTATTGCCGGTGTGCGCGGACTCTTGAATGACATCAATAACCGCTTCAACTTGCTCATCAATAACAGCGATATCAATGCGAATTTTAGGCAGAAAGTCGATGCGGTATTCGGCACCGCGATAGAGCTCGGTGTGGCCTTTTTGACGGCCAAAGCCGCGAACTTCGGTTATGGTCATCCCTTGGCAGCCAAGCTCTTCGAGCGCTGCTCGAACGTCACTGAGTTTTGCTGGCTTTATAATTGCGATAATAAGTTGCATAGAGGCTCCTAAATTCGTCAAGACCTAAGCATGGTCACTGTTTACTCAAGCAATTGCCGTGCCAACAAATTTCGTCGAACAATGGCCAAAAAGGCGGAAAACATAGGGAAAATGCACCGATTTAGTGCATGGTTGCACGTTATTGGGAAGATCTGGCAGCAAAGGAATGGTATTTAGTCTGCGGTTTAACCTGTCGCATGAAACATGCTAATTCAGGGAGGATAACTTATAATAAATCAATCTTTACAATACACTGTAAGCCCCGTAATGTTGGGTAAAACACGCTCGAGCTTTAAGGTAGCGCCATGAAAATTGTTTCTATTGTTCTCGTCATTTTTGCCTTAATGGGTTGTGCAATGAACCAATCGGCTTCGCCAAGTTTAAATACCGCCGCGGCTGACACCGTTGAATTTATGCGGCCGTATGAAATTTCGCGTACAGATGTCAGTGTCATCAGCTTAGGCGAGGTTGAAGGGCGTTCATGCCAAGCAAATATTTTTGATGATAAACCAAGCCAAGAAGAAGCCATTGTGCTGTTAAAAATTGCCGCCGCTAAGCGCAGCGCTAATCGTGTCGTTTTACGCGAATGCCGCGAGGAAAAAACAGATTCTTGCCGTGCTAGTTGGGTTTGCTATGGGCAAGCCATGCAAGTTGAACCGTTACGTTAGGAAGGAGTTTTCATGCAAGTAGCCAAGCGTTCTGCAGAGTTAATTGGACAGACAGACTTATTGCGATTGAATGCATTATCTGACTTAACCGGCTGCGAAATTTTCGTCAAATTAGAGTCACAGAATCCCGGCGGATCAATTAAAGATCGCGCCGCGCTGCAAATTATCACCGACGCGTTGAAAAGCGGCGAACTAGAGCCTGGCATGACTGTGGTTGAGGGAACAGCAGGGAACACCGGTATTGGCTTAGCTTTGGTTGCCCGGTCGTTCGGTTTGAACATGTTGGCGGTGATGCCAAATGATCAGAGCAAAGAAAAAGAACGCATGATCACTCTGCACGGGGCACAGCTAAAAACTGTTGACCCAGTGCCGTTCAAAAACGAAAACCATTTTTACCACACCGCGCGTCGCTTAGCTGAACAGCGCGACGACTACTGGTGGGCAAATCAATTTGAAAACACCAGCAATGCCGAAGCACATTATCGAACCACCGGCCCAGAAATATGGGAACAAACCAATGGTGAGGTTGATATTTTTGTGTCGGTTGCGGGTACCGGTGGCACTATCGCGGGTAACTCAAGGTATTTGAAAGAGCGCAACCCTAATGTACAGGTGTGGTTGGCTGACCCTGATGGCTCAGGTATCTACAGTTACTTGAAAACCGGTGAGTACGTAAGCCAAGGCAGCTCGTTTACGGAAGGCATTGGCATTATGCGCTTGGTCGAAAACTTCAAGCAAGCACGCATTGATGCAGCGGTGAATTTGCCCGACAGTGATTTAGTCACCTTGTCGCGATACATGGTTGAACAAGAGGGCTTGGTGCTTGGCAGTAGCTCGTGCTTAAACGTGGCCGGCGCTATACAAGCGGCCTTGTTGCATGGCCCAGGTAAAACCATCGTGACTTTCGCTTGTGACTTAGGCGAGCGCTCAGCGAGTAAACTGTATAACACGGATTATTTGCAACAACGCGGTGTGCGCACCGAGCCCGAACCCATTCAAGAGCTGCTGGCTCGTTATCGCGATCAAGGTGAGCGAGTTTGGTACAAGCAATCTTAAAGGCAGGTACAAAAACAGCAACTGTCGCTGCAATTGCCTTTTGGGCTGCAGCGTCGGTTGCCGCTGCACAAGAAACGACGCAGCAAATACTCGAGCCGCCGGTACTCGCGTCGGCACCCGAACATAAATCGCTGACGATTATTGCGCACCGCGGTGCTTCAGCATACGCCCCCGAACATACGCAAGCTGCCGTTGCTATTGCGCACGCTCAAAATGCGGACTTTATCGAACAAGACGTGGTGCTCACCCGAGACCACGTGCCTGTTGTACTACATGACTTGCGGCTTGATGCTGTGACCAACGTGGCTGATGTATTCCCCGAAAAGTATCGTCCCGATGGCCATTATTATGTGATGGACTTTTCGTTTTCGGAGCTGCAACAATTAAAAGTAAATGAACGGCGCAACAAAGAGGGCCAGCAGCGCTATCCTCAACGATTTAATGGCGACCTTGGTCACTTTCACATTATGTCGTTGGCGCAGCAAATAGAACTCATATTGGGGCTTAACGCGAGCCGTGCTCGTGATACGGGCATTTATATTGAGCTAAAAAGCGCCCGCTGGCACAAAAAACAAAATTATGACCTGGTGGCATCAACTATGGGAGTGTTGGCGCGCTACGATTTTAACCAAACTGATACGCCAGCGCCGATATATTTACAGAGTTTTGACCCCGAGGTTTTGCGCCGATTAAAGCGCGAGTTTCGAACCGAGATTCCACTTATTCAGCTGGTTGCCGAAAACAGTTGGAACGAAAGCGATATTGACTACGATATGATGCGAACGGCAGCAGGTTTAGAGACCTTGCGCAGCTATGCCGCTGGCATAGGGGTGTGGTTAAACCACATCTTTCTAGGTTTTGATGAGCACGGCAATCCGCAGTTTTCAGATATTGTGAAACATGCGCATGCTGCGGGTTTGCTGGTTCACGTGTATACCTTACGCGCAGATGACTTACCTGAAGGGGTGGCAAGTTATCAGCAGCTCAAAACCTGGCTGCGAGAGCTTGGTGTCGACGGTATTTTTACCGACTTTCCTGATCGCTAGCCGCTGGCGAAAAACTTAAGCGCATACGATAGCCGTCGGTGCCGTCATCATAGTACTGCGGAAGTACGTCAACCACCGCGAAATCATACTTTTGATATAGCTGGATGGCTGGAATATTATCGGTTTTTACTTCCAAACTTAGCGCACTGGCCCCCTGTTTTTTTGCGGTGATAATTGCAAATTCAAGTAGGCGTTTGCCAATACCTAAACCACGAGCAGCTGGCGCGGTGGCGATCGAATAAAGCCGCCAAATATGGCTGTTGCTGCGGGTAAGCAGTAGCAAGTAGCCCATTAAAATACCGTCGCACTCACACAAATAAACATGTGCCGAGTGCGCGTTTATGAGTCGTTTGAAACTTCTTGGCCCCATTCTGCTGTAATCAAAACAGCGGCTTTCAAGCTCAACAAGGGCTGTGACATCAGCCCCTGTTGCTTCGCGGAAATGGCAATGTGTGGCTTCGTTATGCATGCTATTTTTCATCAAGACGACGAGCAAAATCGCGCATAATAATGTGGTAGAGTTCGTCACCTAACAGCAAGTCTTCTACGCCAGAGTCAATAGAAGGGTTGTCGTTGATCTCAATGATAACCGGGCCTTTCGCAGTAACTTTCATATCGACACCATACAAACCATCGCCAATAAGCTTGGTGGCTTGTAACGCGGTACGCACAACCTCTTTAGGAACTTGATGCACGCCGACAGTCTCAAACCCGCCAGACTTAGCACGACTTGTAGCACTGGCATGGTTGTAAATTTGCCAATGGTTACGCGCCATAAAGTATTTACAGGCATAAATTGGGCGGTTATTTAAAATACCAATGCGCCAGTCAAACTCGGTTTTAACAAACTCTTGCGCTAACAAAATAGTCGATTTGTTAAACAACTCGGCTGCGACTCGACGAAACTCTTGTTCGTTCTCAGCCTTTTCAACACCAATTGAGAAAGAGCCGTCTGGTATTTTCAATACCACGGGGTAGCCTAGACGCTCGCCCATTTGGGCGTAATCTATTTCTTGCTGACTGAGTAATAACTCGGTGCGTGGCGTTGGAATTTGGTGTTTATCTAATAGTTCCTTCAAGAACACTTTGTTCGCGCATTGCAAAATAGAATGTGGTGCATCAATCACAACCATGCCATTGGCTTCTGCCTTTTTTGCAAAGTGGTAGGTGTAATGGTTAATGCGCGTTGTTTCGCGAATAAAAAGTGCGTCAAACTCAAGCAATCGGTTGTAATCATTTGCCGTAATAAGCTCGGCATCAATGTCGGCTTCTTTCGCTGCGCGAATAAATTTCTGCAAGGCTTTTTTATCGCTCGTTGGAATTGGCTCTTCGGGGTCATGCAAAATGGCTAAATCATAGCGATATTCTTTGGGGGCACGTGCTTTGCGCCAAACCCGTTTACTAAAGCTATCTAGCGCATCACCAAAAAAGGTTTGCTGCTCGTCGGACAAGTCAGGCAAAGCGCCGGCAATCAGCTGATTGATAAACCAACGGCCCTGATAACTAAATTCCACCCAAATAATCGGGCATGGGTAACGATCAAATATTTGGCGCGCAAAGTTACTCAGCAAGGGTTGTTCAGTTTGTCCAAAGCAAATTAGCACACGAACGGAGTTTTCTTTGTCGGCAGCACTTAAAAATTTGTTCAGTGCTTTGTCAGTATTCGCCAATAGCAACTGGTAATGATTGAAGTTCGCCAAGTCATTAATTGTGGTGACCGAAGGCAGCACGCGTTGGCCTCTCGCCTCGGCGAGTAAGCTCACGTAATAACCGGTAGACAAATAGCTTAAGTCACCACACAAATTAAGTATTTGGGTGCGGCTTTTGCTGGACGTTTGAAGTAAGTATTCACTCGCGGTAACAGTGGACTGACTAGGGTAGTACGGCTGCCAATCGGTAATGTCATCAAGAATGATTAAAGCTGAGTTTTGCATGGTTGCTCCGGTGCTTAGTTGCCGCGCATTTTTAGCCTAAATTCAATAAAAAACAATAGCTCCAAGAAATATATTTTTCCGCAAAAATCAGGCATGAAAAATAGCCCTATCGGTATATGTAAGCTATTCTTGTTGTTACAAATATAGCGTGGAGTTTATTGATATGCTCACTTTGCTGGCAAAGTTTTTTAAAGCCCTTAATTCCGAGTCCGGTGCTTGGGCGTTGGCGTTTGCATTCGTACTTGGCATGGTTATGGGCTTTACCCCTCTATGGCGTGTTCATAACCTGGTGATTTTGCTTATCGCGTTGCTGTTTCGAATTAACCTAACTGGGTTTATTTTAAGCTTTGCGGTTTGCTCGGCCGTGGCTTATTTGCTTGATCCATGGTTTCATCAGTTTGGCTTTTACCTGTTATCTCACGAAAGTTGGCAACCGCTTTGGCAGTCACTCTACCAGTCGGCTTTTTGGCGGGTCATGCAATTCCATCACACTATCACACTCGGCAGTTTGGTGCTGAGTATTGCTTTTGCGCCCATATTGTTGGGGCTGAGTTTTTACGTCATCACCCAGTATCGACGCCGTATTCAAACTTGGTTTAATAAACTCAAGATTGTACAAATGCTCAAGGCGAACCGCTTCTGGGCTATTTACTCAGATTTGCGAGGCTAGAACCTATGACTCAAACAACTTCAAAGCCGCAAATGCGTCGTAGTGCTATTCGTTGGCCTGGTTTGGCCGCGTTTGTGGTTATTTGTGCATTGTTAGCAGCGTTTACGTGGCTACTGTTAGACACCATTTTGAAATGGACCTTTGAAAGCTCTGTCGGTACCTTGAACGGCGCAGAAGTGAATATCGAGTCTGTTGAGCACAGTTGGAGCCCTTTGGGCGTGCGTATAACTGGGGTTCAAGTAACCGACCCAACGCAACCTGAGCAGAACCGGCTAGTCGTGGGTGAAATAACAGCGCAACTGAACTTAGAGCAATTGCTGTTAGGGCGATTGCATTTCGACAATGTTGTCAGTTCGGATATTCGCACCTTCCAACCACGGCAATCACCTGGCGAGGTATATACGGCGCCAACGAAAGAAGACGCAAAAGCATGGGCTGAGCAAGGTCTTGCTTCGCTAAATTTAACCATGCCCAACGTCGATGAAATTGTCTCGCGGCTTGAGCTAAAAACGCCAGCCGCAATCACTCAGGCCAAGACGACAATAGAGAATAGCAAACAAGAGCTTGAATCTATCAAGGCTAATTTGCCAACTCGCGAAACCTTGGCTGAATACGAAGCACAGATAAAGGCGCTCAGCGAAAGTAAAATTGAAACGCCGCAGCAGTTGCAGCAAAAGCGTGAAGAATTTGCTGCGTTAAAAGAAAAGTTTGAAGCTGATAAGGCGCAAGTGAACGCGATTAAAGAGTCAACCAATGAAACCTTAGCAGAGTTGAAACAAGCTTTTGAGCAGGTCAAAGCAGCGCCGGCAGCAGACTTAGAACGTGCTCAGCAACTCATGCAGCTAAATAGCGAAGGTTTAAATGAAATAACCGCGGTGTTGTTTGGTGAGCAAATGCGCAAGTGGAGTGAGTATATGTTGCTTGCCTATGAGCAATTAGCCCCAATGCTTGCGCGCTCAGCTGATGAAAAGTTAGTGAAGCCCCCACGCGGTGAAGGAATTTGGTTTGAGTTTAGTCAAAGCCAAGAGCCACCATCGTTTCTCATCAAAAAAGCGAAAACCGAATTTGCTTGGGGTGAAACGGTGCTAGATGTCGATTGGACGAATATTACCTATCAACATGAGCAGTTAGGGCAGCCAACGACATTTGTTGCGCGTGCGAGCAACTCGGCACTATGGCAATTACTAAACCTAAATGGCGAGTTAGCGCTTACTGCGGCTGGTATTGATGCAAAACAACAATGGCAGGTGCAGGGGATCAAGCTAGATAATTTGAAGTTAAGCGAACAAAGCGAATTTGCGGCCACCTTGTTAGCTTCGCTGTTAGATTCAGAAGGCTCCGTGACGTTGCAAGACAGTGTCTTTGACGGTGGCGGTACGGTGCGCTTGTCTGACATGAAGGTTGAGGCGAAAGCTGAAAATAAATGGGCAGCGGTCATTGCCAATGCGCTACAACAGCTGAGCCGTCTGGATATTAATGCAGATGTTGCGGGGCAGCTCACTCAGCCAACGTTTAGCTTTAGCTCCGACTTAGACCGTCAGTTAGGTAGCGCTTTAAAATCAGCTGCGCTTGACGCGAGTAAAACAGAACTGGCGGGTTTGCAAACCAAGCTGCAAGAGCAGTCGAATGGCTTCTTAGGTGACAACCAAGACGCGTTAAGTGCATTTGAGGGGTTGTTATCGGATGCAGAACAGCGTGATAAAAAGTTGCAAGAGCTGCTAAAAGCTAAATTTGAAGGCGCCATAGAAGATAAACTGAAAGACAAGCTCAAAGGTATATTAGGCGGCAACTAACAGGCCCCACCATGTGAGAACACCGGGTTAGCCGGTGTTCTCATGGCCAATTAGTTGTTGATGAACTCTGCTAGCACGTCAGCTTTTGACTGAATGTTATAAATGCCATCTAAGTGCCCGTAGGTTCCGTCTATTTCATCATATTGAGGCTGTTGGTTGTGCTTCTGTAGCGTCTCTACGGCTTGTTTAGCTAAGTAAGGTCGCAACAGTAAGTCATTCTTAGCGGGTAAAAACAGTGTTTTCGCTTTTACCTTGGCAAGCCCCGTTGCTAAGTCGGTGTCATGGCCAGCGACAAACAGTTGATTGGCTCGAACTAAATAAAGAATATGGTTGGCATCGGCCAATGGTGCACGCTGTGC
The DNA here is from genome assembly GCA_018222985.1 of Gammaproteobacteria bacterium. Classification (GTDB taxonomy): domain Bacteria; phylum Pseudomonadota; class Gammaproteobacteria; order Enterobacterales; family Alteromonadaceae; genus Pseudidiomarina. Next base: position 129,119 of record JAAEZG010000005.1, on the reverse strand, counting down.
CGCGCCACCAAACCAAAAATCAGTTGCAGGCAGGCCGTTTAATACACTGTTTAAAGCCGTTTTGGGCAGTACATCTTGTGCCGGAGACATGGCATTAAACGCCAATGGATGCATTGCTTGCTGAGTAATCATCACCAAACTATTGGCAATGCCTTCTAACGGCGCTTTTCCACTGTAGTAATCGCCACCGTTCCAGTTGGGGTCTAAACGAATAGGGCGAGCCCAATGCTCTAACGCGGTAATCGTCCACGCATCCATTGCACCAGCGCCAATCACCGACACCATACGCTCAACCATGTCTGGGTATGCTGTTGCCCACTCAATGGCTTGCAACGACCCCATAGACGCACCCACAACGGCGTGCAGCTTGTTAATCCCCAGACTTTGCAATAGCGCATGTTGTACGTTGACAAAATCGCGGATAGTGACAACCGGAAAGTCTAAGCCGTAAGGTTTGCCTGTTTCTGGGTTCATCGACGCAGGGCCCGTAGTGACCACATGGGGAAGGTTAGGAAACGCATTGACTAAAGTGTCAGAGCTAATGACATAGTATTTATTGGTGTCAATCGCTTTACCTGGCCCAATAATAGCGTCCCAATAGCCTGGTTGCGGGTCTTCTGGGGTATATTTGCCTGCCGCATGACTGTTACCTGAAAAATAGTGGGTAATCAGAATAACGTTGTCTTTGTTAGCGTTAAGCTTGCCATAGGCTTCCCAGCCTACCGTAACTTCAGCAATGGTTTCGCCACTTACTGTGCTGAAATTTTTGGTGCTAAATGTCTGTTTTTCTACCAACAAATCGGCATTAGCTAAAGGGCTGCATGCAACGCTCACCGTCACAAATAAAATTGCTATGAGACGCGAAATCATGATGATTGCTCCGTAAGGTAATTTAAATACTGCTTGCGCAGTTCGTTTTTGATGAGTTTACCAGTGCCGGTGTGGGGCAAACTGTCCACAATAATAATGTCGTCAGGGGTCCACCATTTGGCGATTTTGCCTTCCAAAAACGCATAAATAGCCTGCTTATCAAGCTGCGCACCAGAATTAGGTACCACCAATAATAATGGGCGTTCGTCCCACTTTGGATGTTTCACCCCGATAACACAACTTTCGTTAACGTCTGGGTGTTGGCTGGTAATACTCTCAATGTCGAGTGAGCTTATCCATTCGCCGCCACTTTTGATGACGTCTTTTTTGCGATCAACTACCTTCATGTAGCCATGACGATCAATCACCGCAATATCACCTGTGGCAAGCCAACCATCAGCAAAGGTGTCAGGGTCATCACGTTGGAAATAGCGCTGGGTTATCCAGGGGCCCCGCACCCGCAGTTCTCCTGAGGTGGTACCGTCGTGAGGTAATGGCTTGCCGTCGGCATCAGCAATCATCATGTCAACGCCAAAACAAGCGCGCCCGGCGGTGGTTTGAATGGCGTATCGCTCGGCTTTCGGCAACGCGAGTAATTGGGCCGTAGGGGGCGCCGAGCAGGCCAACGGGCCAGTTTCAGTCATGCCCCAAATAGGCTGCCAGTAAATGTTGTAGCGCTCATCGTAGGTTTTAACTAGGCCTAGAGGTGATGCGGCCCCACCCACGCAAACGCGCTCTAAAGACGGAATTTGTTGCTGGGTTTCACTTAAATAGCTGTGCAGTGTCAACCAGATAGTGGGTACGCCAAGGCCAACGGTTACCCGCTCATTGGTTATCAACTCGTGCATTGCTTCACCAGACATGCCAGCTCCTGGCAGCACTAGCTTGCAGCCGGCCAGTGGTGCTGCGTAAGGGGCACCCCAGGCGCCTACGTGGTACATGGCAACCATGGGCATAAGTACGGTATTTTCACGCAAGTCGAGCAACTCAGGGCTAGCGGTTGCCTGGGCATGTAGTACGGTTGAACGGTGCGAGGTAAGCACACCTTTCGGGTTGCCCGTTGTGCCCGAGGTGTAACACAACAAGGCCGCGGTGTTTTCTGAAAATACCGGCCAGTCAAATTGCTGCGGCTGATTCGCAAGCAGCGCTTCATAATTTTGTACCGGTAGCCATATGTGCTCAAGCTCAGGCTGCATGGCCTCGTCGCACATCATAACAATGCCTTTGACAGTTTTTAACTCGTTGGCAAACTGCTCAAGTAGCGGCACAAAGCTGATATCGAGAAATAGCCAGGTTGCTGCTGCATCATCAATAATCCACTGAATTTGCTCGGCAATGAGGCGCGGATTCACCGTATGAATCACCGCGCCTATGCCACTCACGGCATAATAGAGCTCCATGTGGCGGTAGGTATTCCAAGCCAATGTAGCAACCCGCTCACCCGGTTGTACGTCTAACGCAGTCAAGGCGTTGGCCAACTGGCACGTACGTTGGTAACAGTCTGCATAGGTGTATCGATGAATATCACCTTCTAGCCGCCGTGACACAATTTCTTGTTCTGGATGTCGGCGCAGCGCATGGCGAAGCAAGTCAATAATCAGCAATTGGCTGCACTGCGCGTCACCAGCGAGTGTCGGCTGTGTTTGTTGCGTGCATTCAAACATATGGGTTTACTCCGCTTACCACCAAATAAACAAGCCAATGGCGACTGCTAAGCCAACAAAAGGCACCACTACAGTCACTGCAGCAACTGGCCAGTAAGCAGCCTGGTGCGTTTCTTTACAAATACCTCGAATGGTCGTAACGACATAGCCATTGTGCGGCAGTGAGTCGAGCGCGCCTGAGGAAATAGCCACAATACGGTGTAATTGATCGGGGTTTACACCAGCATCAATGTAATGCGGGCCTAATACAGGCAGAGCGATGGCCTGTCCACCTGAGGCGGAACCCGTTAAACCGGCGATAACGCTAACCGCAACGGCCGCACCAACGAGCTCGTTGCCTGGCAGGCTGGTCATAAATACCACCGCCTGTTCGAACGCTGGGGTTACCTTGGCAATACTGCCGAAGCCAACCACAGCCGCGGTGTTCCCGATAGCAACCAATGCCCCGGTAGAAGCGTCGGTGAGGGCTTGCGAAATGTTGTGGAAAAATTTTCGGTTAATCACAGCGATGGCTAACACCCCACCCGATAACGCAATAATAAGGGCGTTTTGTTTTAGTTCTTCATGAAACAAAAAGCTGAGTGTCAGTACCACAATGAGCGGAATAAGCCCGCTAATAGGCGATGGTAATTCACGCTCGCGATTTTTAGGGTCATCAGCACGCGTTTCAAAGCTTTCACCATTAGCAACAGCTTTGCGAATTAGGCGGTTAAGCCACCAATAGCCAAATAGCGCCATGAGTACGGCAACGAATAAGCTGACTTCCCAAGCGGCATAGGGTGAGGTTCCTAAATATTGAATAGGTATCCAGTTTTGAATTTCTGGCGAGCCTGCCGAGGTCATGGTAAAGGTTACCGAGCCGAAGGCGAGGGCTGCAGGAATAAAGCGTCGTGGTAGGTTGGCATCTTTAAATAGCGAAAGAGCCATTGGATACACTGAAAAAGCCACCACAAAAACGCTAACGCCGCCGTAGGTAAGAATAGCGCAAGCCAATACCACAGCGAGCATGGCTTGTTTGCGGCCTAGTTTGTTAATAATCCATTTGGCGACGCTATCGGCTGCGCCCGTGTCTTCCATAAACTTGCCGAAAATGGAGCCCAGCAAAAACATGAAAAACCAAGCGGCAACAAATGCTGCAAAGCCATCCATGTAGGCACTAACAAAGTTGATATCCCCTTGAAATAAGGGCACATTGCTACATAACGCAACAATAACGGCGCATAAAGGCGCACTGATAAATAAATTCATTCCGCGTAACGTCAGAATAATAAGCAGGGCAAGCCCACCCACAAGACCAATCATGCTTAACATGCATTACCTCTTTACCGGTTCGTTTCAGATGTGCCATGACCCGAAGCGCCGAATTGCTGGTTGTATCATGCGTGAATCCTATATTTTTTTACATAGTACTAACGTACAGAATACAAACGCAAAACTTTCAGCTAGGGTACATAAGCCATGACAACAGAATCGCTTTCGTTGCAACTTTTCTAGCAGATTATCTAGCAGAGTATCTAGCAGTAAGTGCAACAGAGATAACAACAAAACTATACAGATACAACAACTTAACCATCTCGGGAGATTGACATCATGAATCAACCCATGTTTCGCCGCTCATTATTGGCCGCAACCATTGCTTCGGTAATGGCGATGCCAGCTTATGCGCAGCAAGATGACACCGGCAACAGTGAAGACTTAAAAGGCTTGGAGCGCATTGAAGTTACAGCGCGCCGCAAAACAGAAAGTATTCAAGACGTGCCAGTTTCTGTTTCTTCGTTTGGCGCTGGCGACTTAGAAGCGGTTGGCGTGGAAGATATTACGGAACTGCAACAACGCATACCGAATGCCACCATTCAAGTAAGCCGCGGTACAAACTCAACCCTTACCGCTTATATTCGCGGCGTTGGCCAACAAGATCCGCTGTGGGGCTTTGAGCCTGGTGTTGGTGTTTATATTGATGATGTTTATGTTGCACGTCCGCAAGGTGCGGTGTTGGAAGTTTTTGATATTGAACGTATTGAAGTACTTCGCGGCCCACAAGGCACACTCTATGGGAAAAACACTATTGGTGGCGCACTAAAATATGTCACCAAAGAGCTTACCGGTTATAACGAGCTGTCAGTGCAAGGCACCGTGGGTAGCTACAATCAGCGCGACATCAAAATATCAGGCCAAACAGCATTGACGGATAACTTCTTTGTCGGCGCTGCCGTTGCGTCATTGAATCGCGATGGCTTCGGTGAGTATGTGAATACCGGCGATGAAAACTATAACAAAGATGTGCTGACCTATCGGTTATCAGCCAAATGGCTAATCAATAACGATATGGATTTGAAGTTCTCATATGACAATACCGATGACAGCTCAAATTCAAAAGGTGGTTATCGCTTATTAACTAGCGCGGTCACAGGCCAAGAACCTTACGACGATGTTTATAATTCAAACACCGCGATGCCTGTTGATAACACCGTTGAAACCGAAGGTTGGTCACTAACCTACAACTGGAATATCAATGCCGACTGGGCGTTCAAATCAATCACGGCAGGTCGTGAAGGTTACACCAACACCAACATTGACTTTAACTCGACTGGCGAGCCGATTTTCATGGTGCCAGCCATTTATGAAGACGAGCAATTAACTCAGGAATTCCAAGTTAGCTACTCGAACAACAAAGACTTTGATTTCGTCGGCGGTGTGTATTTTTATGACGGCGAAGCCTGCGGCGTATTTGGTACGGTTCTACCTATGTACTTAGCTGCTTTGGGTGGTGTGACGGTTGATAACGGTGGCTGCGTAGATACCACAAGCTTGGCGCTCTATGGCCAGGGCAACTACGCGTTATCGGATGATTTAACTTTAACCCTAGGTGGTCGTGTTACCAAAGACGAAAAAGAAGCTGATGTGTTCCGCTATACGTATTTGGGCGTGCATTATATTAACCGCGACCCCGATGCCGATTACGGTACGCCATTTGCCGTGAACTCTGAGTTCACCACCAAGGCTGACTGGAGCAAGTTCTCACCACACGTTGCCTTGAACTACAAAGTTTCTGAAGACGTGATGGTTTATGGTAGTTATAGCAATGGCTTTAAGTCTGGTGGCGTAGACATGCGTGCTGATCAGTCGTTAAACCCAACCATTAATGAACCTTATGATCCAGAAATTGTGGATACCGTTGAATTTGGTATGAAAACCGAATTACTTGATGGTCGTATGCGCCTGAACACCGCCGTGTTCTACTCCGACTATCAAGACATGCAGGTTACGGTGCAACGAGTCGTGCCAGCGGGTATTTCTTCGCAAGTGCTCAATGCCGGTCAATCAACGGTGAAAGGCTTTGAATTTGAGACCGTATTTGCGGCAACCGACAGCCTAAATATTACAGCCATGTTGGGCTATATTGACGCCGAATTTGACTCGGTGGTTTATACAGAGCCAGCAACCGATGAAACAACCGACGTAACAGACGCTTGGTCATTTCAGAACACGCCTGAACTAACCTATAACTTGGGCTTTAACCAGACATTTGACACTTCGTTTGGCCAGATCGTTTGGTCGGGTAACTATGCTTATCGTGACGATACGCAAATGTTTGAAGCACCGTCGTTATTAGATCAAGAAGGCTATGGCCTATTAAACACAAGTGTTGTTTGGTACTCCAACAACAGTACTTGGTCGGTTGGGTTACACGGTAAAAACCTCACTGACGAAGAGTATCGCGTAGGTGGTTACAACTTTGGCCCAACCTTCGGCGATGACGCTGTGGTTGGTTACTATGGCGACCCACGTACTGTTTCCCTGGCTGTGGGGTATAAGTTCTAACCCCACTCAGTGGTTACCTGTTGTTCATTACAGGTAACCACTGACTTTTTCTGTTGGACGCGCTAGCATGAGTCAATCGATTTCTACTGAGTCAGGTTTAGTTATGGCGCGTGCAGTTATTGCCGATGATCATCCATTATTTCGAGCCGCTTTAAAGCAAGCTTTAGGCGAAACCCTCGATGCTCCCATTCTTGAAGTTGCCTCGTTTGAGCAACTGCTGGAATTAATACAGCGTGAACCTCAAATTGAACTAGTATTGCTTGACCTGACGATGCCCGGTAATCGCGGACTTACAGGGCTGACGTCGTTGCGTAGCCGCTTCCCTGATATTTTGGTGGTGGTGGTGTCGGCGAACGAGCAAGTACAAACCATTCGTCAGGCGATGGCCTTTGGCGCTAGTGCCTATATTCCAAAATCGATGCCATTAGCACAGCTGCAACAAGCGGTGCATACGGTACTGGCTGGCGATACCTGGTTACCCGAGTATTTGCGTGATGACATTGAAGCCGACATTGCCGATGAACATGTTGAATTTGCTAGCCGTTTAGAACAGTTAACACCACAGCAGTTTAGAGTTTTAGAGTGCTTAGCGGATGGTCTGCTTAATAAGCAAATTGCTTACGAACTCAACGTGCAAGAAACCACTATTAAACAGCATGTATCGGCCATTTTACGTAAGCTCAATGTCATTAACCGCACGCAAGCAGGCATTGTGTTTAAGCAAATGCTCAATGCCAACGAATTTAACCACGAAGCAGACGTTTAATCAGGCGTTTCAGGGCCGCCACTTTAATTGGTTTCGGAATAAATAACGCCTGTTCGCTTATCACTTGTTCACGGACGGTCTCATCGGGGTCTGCTGAATTAATAATTGCCGGTATATGGTCATTGCCGAATGCGCGTCGCACGGCACGCAGCACATCAATGCCGGTATCTTGTTGATCAAGGTGATAATCGAAAACCAGCAGGTCAGGGCATTTGGATTGCCACGGCAGCTGTTCGCGATTTGCCGCGCTATGTACCTGCGCCCCCCAGCTTTCAAGTAACTGCGTCATTGCCTGTAAAACCGCAGCGTCGTTGTCGAGTAACCAGATGATGCAGTGCTTCAAGAAATTATCACTAGAACTAGCGACAGTGCGGCGGGGTTTCGCGAGCTGTTGTTGCCAACCAACTTGAGCAAAGGTGAGGCTAAATGTGGTGCCGTGCCCAACCTCAGACTTTAACGCAATAGGGATGTTCAGCAGGCGGCACATGCGCTCAACAATGGCAAGCCCAAGGCCTAGGCCCGGGTTCTCTCCTGCTTGCTCAACTTGGTGAAACTCTCTGAAAATTTTATCTTTTTGGTCGCTTGGTATGCCACAGCCAGTATCAATAATGTGCAATTGGGCGCCATGCCCTGTGCGTCGCACACCAATCAGCACTTTTCCATGCTCGGTATAGCGCACAGCATTTGAGAGCAGGTTTTGGATGATACGGCTGATCATTTTGCGATCGGTTTTCAGGGTTAAGCGCGTCGGTACGTAATCAATATGCACGTTCTTTTCAGCGGCAATAATGCGTTGACTGTCGACCAACGGCTGAATAACCTCATGCAAACTCACCTGCTGATAATTAACCGGTAAATTGCCCGCTTCTAAGCGTGTCATTTCAAGCAACATGGTGAGTAGTTCTTCAGCATTTGCTAATGACTGCTGAATTTGCCGCGCCAATTGCGCAGGTTCGTCTCGCAAGCGCTGGGTGAGCATGTCACAAAATAATGTTGCCGCGTTGAAAGGCTGCATGAGGTCGTGGCTAACGGCGGCAAAAAAGCGGGTTTTACTTTTATGGGCTTGCTCTTCGGCTTGTTTTGCCGCAACCAACTCTGAGGTGCGTTCAACCACACGTTGCTCCAGCTCGGCATTGGCGCGCTCAAGCGCGCGCTGCGCTTGCACTAAGTCGGTAATATCGGTGTAGGTGGTGACAAAGCCGCCACCCGGCATTGGTGCACCTTGCAATTCAATAACGTGTTCGCCTTGCTGGCGCTGATAGCGGTAGGCGCTACCTTGGCGTAGGTAATCAAGCCGTTTGGCGACTTCATCTTCTATATCGGCCGTCACATGTGCTTGAATCAGCCCGCGTTCGGCGTTGTAACGTAATAAATCAGCAACCGGCATGCCGGCTTGTAAAAAGCCCGGTGGATATTGAAACACTTCGACATAGCGCCTATTCCACGCAACCAGCCGTAGGTCTTGATCGATAACACTAATACCTTGTGGAATATTCTCAACCGAGGCTTGTAACAGCTCGCGATTAAATTTGTACAATTGTGAGGCTTCGGTTGCCCAAGTAACTACTTGAGCAATAGGAACACTCGGTTGTTGGGTTACGGTATCCAATAAAATGCGGCTGGCGGCACTACCAATAACCGCTGAAAGCTCGCGCTCGACACGGGCTAACAGCGCGCTAGGCACTAATTCGTCAGCCGGCGCCGTTGACAGATCTTGATGCAAACGTTCACTTAGACGCTCTAATTCTAGCGAGTCAAAAAAACGTGCTAACAGCTGTCTAAGGCGACCCCAGCTAATGGGTTGGTGCTGGTAAAGCTCTGGGTGCCCGCCGGTGGGGTCGGTAAATAATCGGCGCTGCTGCTGTTCTAAGTCACTGACTGGTTTTAGCCATGAAGCCAACATATAAAGCGCCAAATTGGCACCAAGGCTAAGTAGTACGCCATGGCTTAACTGTAGGTCAGATAGTCCACGATTCAGTTGAATCGACGGCAAAAATAACACCCAAACCCATAAGCTAGTGCCAACCAAAATGCCCAAACTTGCGCCTAGCTTATTGCCGCGCTGCCATACTAACCCGCCTAACAGCGCTGGCGCTAATTGGGCCAACAATGCCAAGGATAACAACCCAGCATTAACTAATGGTAAGGTGCTTTCGGTTAACTTATGAAAACCGAAAGCCAGAATAATAATGAGTGAAATGGTGGTGCGGCGAATGCGCAGAATGCGTTTCGGAGTAAAACTTACGTTCCGTAATTTGCGCCGTGTGTTGCGCAGCCATAAGGGCATGACGACGTCATTCGACATCATAATACTCAAAGCTAGGGTCGCTATGATTACCATACTCGTGGCGGAAGCGAGCCCGCCAATAAAGGCGACTATGGTCATTAGCGCGGAATCAGATTGCTGCAGAATAACCAACATAAATGCGTCAGAGCGTGCCGCTTCGGGTACTAATAGCAAGCCGGCAAGGGCGATGGGCAGAATAAATAAATTAATAGCAAAAAGGTACAGCGGGAACGCCCAGCGAGCCGTGCGCAATTCTTCGGGGTCGGTGTTTTCGATATAACTGACATGAAATTGCCGCGGTAAGCAAAACATCGAAATAGCACCAAGCAGAATGTGGGTTAAGTAGACAAATCCACCGCTCGCTTGGCCTTCAAGTACTGGGCTAACTAAATTCGATTGTGCGGCCTGTAAAAATATGTCGGCAACGCCGTCGAACATCTCATAACTGATGAAAATACCAACGGCCATAAAGGCCAGTAGCTTAACCACGGACTCAAATGCCACCGCATCCATCAACCCAGAATGTTGCTCTGCTAGGCTCATGCGCCGGGTACCAAATAAAATGGCAAACATCATCATGGCTAGGGCAACCAGCGCAGCTACGTCACCAAACCAAGGTACCGGCTTATCAGCAAGCCCAGTTACCGTTGCAAAACTGCCGGTAATGGCACGCAGTTGCAATGCGATATAGGGCACAATGCCCACTAACGCAATTAAGGCTACAGCGACAGCTAAGCTCGGCGATTTGCCGTAACGATGACTAATAACGTCGGCAATTGAGGTAAGATTTTGTTGCTTACAAACGTGCAGCAGGCGCATTTGAATGCGGTGAGCAAATAAAAATACCGCCATGGCGCCTACGTATGTTGGTGCCACCGACCAACCGTAAAAGGCAGACTGAGTAATGGTGCCGTAAAAGGCCCAGGTGGTACAGTGAATACCTTGCGCTAAGGCATAACGGTAAGGTTTGACTTGATTGGGGGGCTTGCGCTCGCCACGGTAGGCAATGCTATATAAAACAGCAATGTAGGCAATGGCTAGAATAATTGCCGTACCGGTGCTTAGCATAAACTACCGGTGCCCATCGTGGTGTTCGTGAAACACGATCAACGACCACTGCCAGCGCAGCGCGCCTAAGCGCAGCAACAACGTGGTGACACCGCCGATGAAAATAGCCGCTAGCTGCGAAAAGGGGGCAATCAATACAAATACAGAGCCGCCAATCAAACAGGCCGTCGCGTACAGTTCGCCTCTCAACACCATGGGAATATCGCGCGCTAACACGTCACGTAGCATACCGCCAAAGCAGGCAGTCATAGTGCCCATAATAATACAAATTAACGGTGAAAAGCCCGCTTCAAGCGCTTTGAGGGCACCCATCACCGTAAAAAAACCGATACCGATAGCATCGGCCAACAGCAACGTTTTCTGATGAATATAATCTTTGTAGCGTAGCCACAAAATCGTCACTAACGCCGCTAAAGCGACGGTATATAAGTAATTGGGGTCGTAAACCCAAAACACCGGCATATCAAGAATAAGATCGCGGGTTGTTCCGCCGCCAATCGCCGTGACTGTCGCTAGGACAATGACACCAAAACCATCCATATTTTTACGAAAGGCCAACAGGGTGCCAGATACCGCGAATACGGCAACACCAAGGTGATCAATCCAATAAAATAAAGTTGCCAATTCCATCGTGTTGTTATGGTTCCGTTTGCAGTTAAGTTAACAGGTTCAGCTATTGGTATACATCGGTTATGTTTTGCACGCATTCAGTGTACGTCAATTTTCTCCCTATTTAAGCAGAAATTCGTTAGAATGCCTGCCATTCATTAAAAATTGGAGAAAAGGGCTTGTTTGCTTTAAATTGGGCCCCATCTTTAACCTCAATAACTTAAAAATACAGTAAGGGGATACACATGGATTTCTTAATTCCAACAGCATACGCACAAGAAGCTGGCGCACCTCAAGGTGGCGGCATGGAACTTATTTTCATGCTGGTTATGTTCGGCTTGATCTTCTATTTCATGATCTACCGTCCACAAGCAAAACGCGTCAAAGCACACAAAGAATTAGTTTCGAGCATTAGCAAAGGCGATGAGGTTTTAATGAATGGTGGCTTTGTTGGTCGCATTACTAAAATCTCAGAAGACAAAGACTTTATGGTTATCGCGGTTGCTGAAGGTATGGAAGTTACTGTACAAAAATCAGCAGTTACTGCAGTTTTGCCTAAGGGTACGATGAAATCTCTGTAATAAGAGATAAGGATTTAACGTGTTAAATAAGTTTCCGCTGTGGAAAAATCTGATGGTCATCGTCATTTTGGCGGTGGCCACGCTGTATGCGTTGCCAAATATTTATGGTGAAGATTATGCAGTGCAGATTTCGGCTAGCCGTAACGCAACCGTAGACACTCAAACCTTGGGTACGGTTGAGCAAACGCTTGAAGATATCGCAATTCAACCCAAAGGTGTGGTGTTAGAAGAAGGCCAGATATTAGTTCGGGTCAACTCTGACGCCGAGCAGCTACAAGCGCGTGACGCTTTGCTGAGAGCTTTAGGCACCAATTACATTGTGGCGTTGAACTTGGCCCCAGCAACGCCAGATTGGCTTGCTGATATTGGCGGCACGCCAATGAAGCTAGGCCTTGACTTGCGTGGTGGTGTTCATTTCCTAATGGAAGTGGACATGGCCGAAGCAACCCGCAAAATTCAAGATCAAATGCGCGATACGGTGCGCGGTGAATTACGTGAAGAGCGTATTCGTTCCACCAGTATTCGTCGTGATGAAAGTGATGTAGTTGTTCAGTTGCGCACAGACGAAGACTACGCCGCCGCCGAGAGTTACTTAAATAACCGTTATCCGGGCTACACCCTTCTTGAAGACGAAGCGACTCGTACACTGCGTTTACGCATGACCGAGGCCAAGTTAAAAGAAACTCAAGACTATGCAATTTCACAAAACGTCACGATTTTGCGTAATCGAGTCAACGAGCTTGGTGTTGCTGAGCCGGTGGTTCAACGCCAAGGTGCAGACCGTATTGTGGTGCAGCTACCTGGTGTTCAAGACACTGCGCGTGCGAAAGAAATTTTGGGCGCTACAGCAACGCTTGAGTTTCGCATGGTTGATGACGAAAACAGCGTGTATGAAGCAGAGCAAGGCCGAGTGCCTTTTGGCTCAGAATTATTTCCGAACCGAAACGGCGGTAATACGCTGTTAAAAGAAGATGTTATTCTTACCGGTGATCATATTGTCAATGCCACGTCAGGTTTTGATGAGAATCAACGTCCACAGGTAAGTATCTCGCTTGACGGTGCTGGCGGCGACAAAATGTCATTGGCGACGCGCGACAACGTTGGCAAGCCTATGGCGACGTTGTTCATTGAGTTTAAAGCAACCGGTGAGCGTGACGAAAATGATCGCATTATTTTTGAGCGCAATGCCGAAGTAATTAACGTGGCGACCATTCAGTCGCGCTTAGGTAATAACTTCCGTATTACGGGTATTAACTCGCAACAAGAAGCACAAAATTTAGCGCTGCTATTGCGTGCCGGTGCGTTAATTGCGCCTATTCAAATTGTCGAAGAACGCACTTTGGGGCCAAGCTTGGGTAAAGAGAATATCGAGCTAGGTACGCAAGCGATTATTTGGGGCTTTTTGCTGGTTGTCATCTTTATGGTGATTTACTACAAGAAGTTCGGCTTGGTGGCAAACCTGGCATTGACAGCAAATCTAGTGCTCATTATTGGCGTGATGTCGATGATTCCGGGGGCAACCTTAACCTTACCGGGCATGGCGGGTATTGTCTTAACCGTTGGTATGGCTGTTGATGCGAACGTGTTGATATTTGAGCGCATACGCGAAGAAATTAAAGCCAAACGTAGCCCGCAACAAGCTATTCATCATGGTTATGACAGTGCGTTCTCAACCATTATGGACGCCAACGTGACCACGTTAATAGTCGCCATTATTTTGTTTGCTATTGGTACCGGCCCAGTGAAAGGTTTCGCGGTTACTTTAGCAATTGGCATTATCACCTCGATGTTTACCGCAATTGTCGGTACCCGTGCAGTTATTAATGCTGTGTGGGGTGGCAAGCGCATCGATAAGTTGTCGGTATAAGGGGAGAGTTATGCACGAGATTATAAAAACCGATAAAACCCTGCCATTCATGCGCTTTCGATTTGGCGCATGGGTGTTAAGCGCTGTTTTGGTCATTGCCTCAATTGTCAGTTTGAGTGTTAACCAGTTGAACTGGGGGCTAGACTTCACTGGCGGAACCGTTATTGAAGTTGGTTACGAAAACTCGGCTGATTTGCCAGCAATTCGTGACACCTTAGATACCAATGGTTTTGGTGGCGCTGTTGTACAAAACTTTGGTACCCAGCAAGACGTGCTCATTCGTATTGAGCCGCAAGAAGGTGTAAAAGCCCAAGAGCTCGGTAATCAAATACTTAGCCTGCTACGACAAAGCAGCGAGGGCCAAGTTGAAATGCGTCGTATTGAGTTTGTTGGCCCACAAGTGGGTGACGAACTGACCGAGCAGGGCGGTTTAGCCATGCTCACCGCATTGCTATGTATTTTGGTTTATATTGCGCTACGCTTTGAGTGGCGTTTAGCCCTAGGTGCCGTGGGTGCGTTGGCGCACGACGTTATTTTAACGCTCGGCTTGTTCTCGTTCTTGGGGCTTGAATTTGACCTCACCGTACTTGCTGCATTGCTTGCGGTTATTGGTTACTCCATAAACGACACCGTGGTTGTTTGTGACCGAATTCGGGAAAACTTCCGTAAGTATCATAAATACACGGCACAAGAGACCATTGATGGTGCCTTAACGGATACGATGAGCCGTACGGTCATCACCTCATTAACGACAATTCTGGTATTACTGGCGTTGTTCTTCTTGGGTGGTCAGCTAATTCACGGTTTCGCAACAGCATTGTTGTTTGGTGTCATTATTGGTACTTATTCATCAATTTATATTGCTAGCTCGTTGGCATTTGCCTTGGGCGTAAGTCGTGAAGACTTAATGCCGCCGGAAATCGAGAAAGAAGGCGAAGACCTCGAGCCGTTGCCATAAGTTGCCATAAAGCAAACAAACGTTCATGGAGATAAGCGATGCTAGTTGTCATTTCACCAGCGAAAAACTTGGACTACGATAGCCCTTTGCCGACTGAGCAATATAGCCAGCCACGCATGTTAGAGCGCGCCCAAGAGTTGGTGGATAGATGCCAAGCGCTGTCGCCTCAGCAGCTTAGCCAGCTCATGAAAATTAGCGATAAATTAGCCGGTTTGAATGCCGCTCGGTTCGCCGAGTGGCACACGCCATTTTCATCTGACAATGCACGCCCGGCGATTTATGCGTTTGATGGTGATGTGTATTCTGGGCTAGCCGCTGAAAAACTTTCTGACGAAGCAATTGCATATGCTCAGGAACATTTACGGATATTATCAGGTCTATATGGTGTATTAAGGCCATTAGATTTGATGCAGCCCTATCGCTTAGAAATGGGCACCAAGCTAGATACCGCACGCGGCCATAATCTTTACGAGTTTTGGCGCGACGAAATAACCGACATGCTGAATGAAGATTTAGCAGCGATTAATTCAGAAGTGGTGGTTAATCTCGCTTCGCAGGAGTACTTTTCGAGTGTTCAGCCTAAGCGCTTAAATGCTCGCATTGTGACACCAGTTTTCAAGGATGAGAAAAATGGTCAGTTTAAAGTCATCAGTTTTTGGGCTAAGAAAGCACGTGGCATGATGGCTCGTTTCATCATGAGCGAACAGCCCAAGACGGTGAGCGACTTGCGCCAATTTAATGCCGCTGGATATCGGTTCAATGCCGATGAGTCGAGCGAAAACGAATTGGTGTTTTATCGCGCAGAACGTGATCAGTAGTTAGGTAAAAGGAGAACCGAATGAACGACTTTGGGCAACAACAAGCACCCGCAAATAGCACCAATAAGTTAAAGCTTATTGTGAGTGCAATTGTGGTGCTAGCGATAGCCGTCGTGGTGGTGTTTTGGTTAGCACAACAGCAATCTGCAGAGCCTCAGCCGCAGCCGGTTGTACCGGAAGTAACGCAACCAGTCGTGCAAGAGCCTGAGCCAGTTGTCCCTGAAGTAAGTGAAACGGTTGAATTAGAGCCAGAACCGGTACCAGTACCTGAGCCAGAACCGACCAAGCCATTACCGACATTAAGCGACAGCTCGGTGGCAGTCATCGACGAGCTTAAAGCCCAAGAGCAAAATATCGCGCCTATTCAAGGTGAGCAGATTATTCGCGATACCGTGGTGTTTGTGGATAACTTGCGCCAAGGTGTGGTGATTCGCGATAAAGCCGTTATTGAACCTCCAAAAGGGCAATTCCGCGTACTTGAGCAAAATGGCAAAGTGTATATCGACCCACGCAGCTACGATCGCTACAACACCATTGTGGACTGGTTTGTTAGTTTAGACAGCACGGTGTTGGCTGAGCTCTTTACCCGCTATAAACCGCTAAGCCAATCAGCGCTCGCCGAAGTTGGCTATCCAGATGAAAACCCTGAAAATGTGTTGCTTGACGCTATTGACGTTTTGTTAGCAACCCCTTCAGTAGGTACGGTCATTGAGTTAAATGACGACTCGGTGATGTATCGTTATGCCGACCCGACGCTTGAAGCCTTGCCGGCTGCGCAAAAGCAAATGTTGCGAATGGGGCCTGATAACATTCGCCGCGTAAAATTGAAGCTTGAAGAATTACAACAAGCCCTGCAGCAATAATGACAAACCATCAGAACATGATTCCGCCGGAATTAGTCGGCGATTTTCCGCTCCGTGGCAATGCCTTTAGCCGTTGGGTTGGGCGCGTCGGTTTGCGCCTGCTTGGTGGCTGGCGTATTGAAGGCGAGTTGCCCAACGTACGCAAGGCCATTATTCCAGTGGCGCCACACACGTCGAACTGGGACTTTTTTATTGGCGTGTTTGTTATGCTCGCGCTAGGGCTTAACTTAAGCTATCTCGGTAAGCACACCATATTTCGATTCCCAGTGAACGGCTTATTACGCTGGCTAGGCGGCATACCGGTTGACCGCCGGGCTGCAGCGGGTGTTGTTGAACAAATGGTTGAGCAATTTGAACAACGTGAACAACTTATTTTAGCGCTCTCACCAGAGGGTACTCGCAAAAAAGTAGCCGAATGGAAGAAAGGCTTTCTGCACATCGCAAAAGCCGCTCAAGTACCGGTCGTGCCGGTTGCGCTCGATTTCTCACGTAAAGTAGTGGACATTACCACGCCGCTAATGATTAACGGCGACATTGATGCTGAGCTCGCTCGAGTTAAAGCAGCACTGGCTCATGCGGTCGGAAAACATCCAGAACATGCCTGATTGGCAAAATTGTGCTATTATCGCGCCGATTTTTAGAAAAGGATTCAACCATGAACGTAATTGAAGGCGGAATTGCCGCTCCCGGTAAGAAATTTGCGATTGTCGTCTCGCGGTTTAACCACTTTGTGGTTGATAGCTTATTGGACGGCGCGTTAACGACGTTAAAGCATTATGGCCAAGTGAGCAGTGACGATATCACCGTGGTGCGTGTGCCTGGTGCGTATGAAATTCCGTTAACGGCTAAGCTACTGGCAAAGTCGGGCAAATATGACGCGATTATCGCCATTGGTGCGGTTATTCGTGGTGGTACGCCACACTTTGACTTTGTTGCCGGTGAAAGCAACAGTGGCTTGGGCCGTGTTGCCTTAGAGCATGAAGTGCCAGTTGCCTTTGGTATTATTACCACCGACAGCATTGAGCAAGCCATTGAACGTAGTGGCACCAAGGCCGGTAATAAAGGTTCAGAAGCGGCGCTAAGTGCGCTTGAAATGGTTAATGTACTGAGCCAAATTTAAGAGAGTTTATCAATGAAACCAGCTGCACGCCGCAAGGCACGTAAGCTCGCCGTACAGGCGATTTACTCATGGCAATTGTCACAAAATAGCATGAGTGATATTGAAGCCCAGTTTTTGACCGACAACGATACCAGTAAAGTCGACGTCGACTACTTTTTAGCGTTAGTACGCGGTGTTGCTGGCCAGTCGTCAATGCTTGACGAAGCGTTAGAGCCGTTTCTCGATCGCCCGCTGAAAGATCTGGACCAAGTTGAACGTGCGGTTCTGCGCTTAGCGGCCTATGAGCTACGTGAACGTTTAGACGTACCGTATAAAGTTGCCATTAACGAAGCGATTGAACTAGCGAAGTCATTTGGTGCTGACGATAGCCACCGGTTTGTTAACGGTGTACTTGATAAAGCCATTGATTCACTGCGTCCAGCGCGTAAATAAGTAACCCAACATGGCCTTTGGCGAATTCGATCTCATCGAAACCTACTTTACTCATCGTCTGCCGCAACGGGACGATGTAACCGTTGGCATTGGTGATGACGGCGCAGTAGCTAGTGTGCCTGAAAAGTCTGACTTAGTGGTTGTCACCGACACCATGGTGCAAGGTATACACTTCGATCAAGACACACCCGCGCGCGCCATTGGCCATAAGATTATTGCCGTTAATTTGAGTGACTTAGCGGCAATGGGGGCGGAGCCAGCTTGGATTAGTCTCGCTCTGACCCTGCCAGAAATTAATGACGAATGGCTCACTGGATTTGCGCACGGCTTGCGCGAAATTTGTGAGTACTACAATTGCCAGCTTATTGGTGGTGACACAACTCAAGGGCCGTTATCTATTACTGTAACTGCGCACGGGTTTGTTCCTAAAGGTAAAGCGATTCGTCGCGGTGGTGCGAAGCCCGGAGATTGGCTTTATGTCAGCGGTACCCTAGGCGACGCCGGTCTCGCCTTAGCTGCGCGTCAGCATCGGCAAAAACTCAACCCCGATTACGAACGCCGTTTAACCGAGCGTCTTTATTTCCCATCAGCACGGGTTGCACTTGGGCAGTCGTTACGCGGCATAGCCAGTAGCGCCATTGATGTATCAGATGGCTTATTGGCTGACGTAGGGCATATCTTAAAAGCATCGCATGTTGGTGCTCGTATTAGTGTTGACGAACTGCCGTTGTCGCTCGCGGTTACCGAAAGTTTAAGTGCTGAGCAAGCCATTACTTATGCATTAACCAGCGGTGATGATTACGAACTACTGTTTACCGTGCCCGAAGCACAACGTGGGTTGTTTGACACGGTGACTGCTCATAGTCCGAGCAAACCGGTTTGTATTGGCCGAATTACCAATGAACCAGAACTTGTGCAATTGCGCTTTGGTGACGAAGCGTGGGAGCTACCCGAAGGTCTCGCTGGTTTTGAGCATTTTCGTAAAACCGAGCTAAGCCAATGAAAAAAATGCTGCTTAACCCCGTGCACTTGTTTGCATTTGGATTTGGCAGCGGACTTATGCCAAAGGCGCCGGGCACATTTGGTACCTTAGCAGCTATTCCTATCGTTTTTTTGCTACAACACTACTTCTCGCTAACCACTTATGTGGCCGTAACGGCACTCGCTAGTATCTGTGGATTATGGCTTTGCGGCTATACCGCAAAAGCCCTTGGTGTGCATGACCATCCAGCCATTGTATGGGATGAAATTGCGGGTTTTATGATTGCCATGATCGCGCTACCTTTCACCTGGTACAACGTAGTTGGGGCGTTTGTATTGTTCCGATTTTTCGATATTTATAAACCGGGCCCAATTGGCTGGTGTGATAAAAATTTAAAAGGTGGCGCAGGGATCATGGTTGATGACTTGCTGGCCGGAGCGGCCAGCGCCATCGTTTTACATCTGCTGCATGCGGGCTTTAATTTGTTGTTCTAGCCCGGCCGCATCAAGCTTCAATTCAGCGCGAATTTCTTCTTGGCTACCGTGTTTAATAAACACATCAGGCAAACCAATGTGCAATACCGGAGTGGAAAGTGCTTGTGCTGCCAAATATTCACTCACAGCGCTGCCTGCACCACCTGCTATGGCATTTTCTTCAACGGTTACTAATAAGTCATGGCTAGCCGCCAGTTCGCTGACCAGTGCCTCATCAAGCGGTTTAACGAAACGCATATCAGCAACCGAAGCATCAAGTTTCTCAGCACAAGCTTCTACGTCTTGTAATAAGGTACCGAAGTTTAAAATCGCAACCTTTTTACCCTGGCGTGTCATTCGGCCTTTGCCTATCGGTAAGGCTTGCATTGTTTCGTCTAGCGCCACCCCAGTACCATTGCCACGTGGGTAACGAACTGCAGCAGGGCCTTGATGCATATGGCCGGTATAAAGCATATTGCGACATTCGTTTTCATCGCTTGGCACCATAATAACCATGTTTGGTATGCAGCGCATAAAGCTGATATCGAATGCGCCTTGGTGCGTCGGGCCGTCGGCACCGACAATACCTGCACGGTCTATCGCAAATAATACGGGAAGTTCTTGCAAAGCGACGTCGTGAATCAGTTGATCATAGCCACGCTGCAAAAAGGTGGAGTAAATAGCGACCACTGGGTGGTAACCACCAATCGCCAAGCCGGCGCCAAAAGTTACAGCATGTTGTTCAGCAATGGCGACGTCAAAATATTGCGCTGGGTACTTTTGGGAAAACTCAACCATGCCTGAGCCTTCACGCATAGCTGGAGTAACCGCCATCAGCTTGTCATCTTGCGCAGCCATGTCGCACAGCCAGTCGCCAAATACCTGAGAGTAAGAAGGGGTCGTTGGTTTTTTACTTGGCAGCGAGGTTTGGCTTGGGTCAAATTTTGGCACGCCATGGTAGCCAATTGGGTCTTTTTCAGCCGGCGCGTAGCCTTTACCTTTGCGTGTAACAACATGCAAAAACTGCGGGCCCTTAAGGCTACGCATGTTGCGCAGCGTATCAACCAGCAAGTTCACATCATGGCCATCAATTGGGCCAATGTAGTTAAAACCAAGCTCTTCAAAAATAGTGCCAGGGGCCACCATGCCTTTAACGTGCTCTTCGGCACGGCTAGCAATGTGTGAAATACCCGGCATGCCCTGCAGAAGCTTTTTGCCGCTTTCACGAATGGAAGTATATACCTTGCCCGAAAGCACGCGTGCTAAGTGGTTGTTTAGCGCGCCAACGTTTTCTGAAATGGACATATCGTTGTCATTCAGAATAACTAACATGTCAGGCTTTATGTCACCGGCATGATTAAGCGCTTCAAAGGCCATGCCCGCCGTAATGGCGCCGTCGCCAATAATAGACACTACTTTTTGTTGGGTATTGTTACGCTCGGCTGCAATCGCCATACCAAGAGCGGCACTAATAGAAGTGCTAGAGTGACCAACACTTAGGGTGTCGTACTCACTTTCTGGGCGCCATGGGAAAGGGTGCAAGCCGTCTTTTTGGCGAATGCTGTGCAGTTGTTCTTTACGACCGGTCAAAATTTTATGTGGGTAGGCCTGATGGCCCACATCCCAAACCAATTGGTCATATGGCGTTGCATAAACATAGTGCAAGGCCACCGTTAGCTCTACAGTACCAAGGCCTGACGCCAAGTGCCCACTACTTTGGCTAACCGAATTAAGCAGGAACTCACGTACTTCGGCACAAACCTGCGGTAGCTGCCGCTCGTTTAACAAGCGCAAGTCTGCAGGTGTATGAATGGCCTCTAGCAATGCAGGCGAAGACGTTGAGTGACTACGGTTTGACGACATGTATTAATGATCCCGATTCAGCAGATGATCTGCGAAAGCTTCCAGTGTTTCCGTATTGTAAGGAATTTTGGCTAAGGCATGAAGCGCTTTATGATGTAAATCGTGTAAGCGTTGCTGTGCGCCATCAAGCCCCAGCAAACTCACATAAGTCGCTTTGTTGGCGTTGATATCGCTGCCTTGGGTTTTGCCAAGGGCTGAGGTTTCGCCAATCACATCAAGAATATCGTCACGTACTTGAAATGCGAGCCCGAGATAATGGGCAAAAGCGTCGAAATTGGCGCGATGCGCTTGGGCGCTATCATGGCCGGATAGCACACCTAGCTGAACCGCAGCACGAATAAGTGCACCGGTTTTATGAATGTGCACCTGTGCTAACTCGGACTCAGGTAGTTGCTGACCTGTCGCGGCTAAGTCGAGTGCTTGGCCGCCGCACATGCCGCGATCACCACTTGCCTCTGCAAGCACATGAATCATTTCTAATTGGCGCCGCGGGTTGAGTGTCGCATCGGGGCGACTAATTAACTCAAACGCTAAAGTTTGCAATGAATCACCGGCAAGAATGGCAGTCGCTTCGTCAAACGCAATGTGACAGGTCGGTTGGCCACGACGTAAAGTGTCGTTATCCATAGCCGGCAAGTCGTCGTGAATAAGCGAGTAGGCGTGCACACATTCAATAGCGGCCGCGGCATGGTTCAGACTGGTTTCGCTTGCTCCACAAAGCTGACCAACTTGCAGCGTTAAAAAGGGGCGAACGCGTTTACCACCAAGTACCAGCGCGTAGCGCATGGCCTCATTCAAACGCGGCGCGACGGCTTTGCGTTGCTCCAATATGCGCTCTAGTAACGCATTGATGTGTTCTTTAGAGTCATTGAGCAATGCGTTTATTGACGTGGTTACCGGCGCAGTTGAGCTCACGCTTCGTCCTCACCCGTATTGTTGGCTTGGAAAGTGCCGAGCTGCTCGCCATTTTGTTGCTGTAGCAATTGACTAACTTTCTGTTCAGCTTGTTGCAGTTTTTGTTGGCTAAGTCGCGATAACTTAACCGCTTCTTCAAATTGTTCAAGCGCCTTTTCTAGCGGTAATTCACCTTGCTCCAACTGCACCACAATGCGTTCGAGTTGTTGCATAGCTTGTTCAAAAGATAAATCGCTCATAGGGGTCGTGTATCCAGTACGGTGCCGAGATATGGCGGACAAGTTACCTTGATTCCGCAGCGCGGTCAAATCAGGTATAATGCCGCGTTTAAATACGATGTAACACTAACGGCCGCAAAAAATCTCATGAAATTTATTGTTCGACTCCACGCAGAAATCACCATTAAAAGTAAAGGCGTTCGTAAACGCTACGGTAAGGTACTGGTAAATAATCTGAAAAGTATCTTGCGCCGCAATGAAGTAAACGCCAAGGTTATTTGGTGTTGGGATCGAATAGAAGTGATTGTCCCAGAACTAAGTGGCGAAGCTCACAGTGAACTTGCGCCTAAAAGCGCTGAATTTGTCAGTGAGTTGCTGCAGCGAATTCCGGGTATTTCATGGTTTAGTCGCTCGTATGAGTTACCGTTGCCCGAGGGTGAGCCAACCGACTTTGAGCCTATCATGGCGCAAGTTTTGAACCTTTGGCAGCCAAGTATTGGCGGGCGTAAATTTGCCGTCCGAGTCAAGCGCAAGGGAACACATCCGTTTCGGTCACTTGATCTTGAGCGCTACTTAGGCGGCGGTATTTTAAAACACTGCGAAGGTACCCGCGTTGACTTACGCCGACCAGATGTTGAAGTGCGCGTTGAGATAGACCATGACACGGTGCGTGTCTTTGGTGACAAGCAACAAGGCTTGGGCGGATTTCCGTTACCCACCCAAGAAACCGTGCTGAGTCTACTGTCAGGCGGGTTTGACTCCAGCGTGGCCAGTTTTCAAATGCTACGACGTGGTGCGCGTGTGCATTTTTGCTTTTTTAATTTGGGCGGGGCACAGCACGAAACAGGAGTACGGCAAACTGCGTATTACCTGTGGCAGCAGTATGCAAGCTCGCACCCGTTGAAGTTTATTAGTGTTGATTTCGCGCCGGTGGTGGAAGAAATCTTAACCAAAATTGATAACGGCTTAATGGGCGTTGTATTGAAACGCCAAATGTTGCGCGCTGCAGAAATGGTTGCCGATAAGTTACACACTGCAGCTGTTGTTACCGGCGAGGCGCTAGGGCAAGTGTCGAGCCAAACGTTAAGTAACCTCAGTGTTATTGACGAAGCGACCAATAAGTTAGTGTTACGTCCGTTGATTACTATGGATAAGCAAGAAATCATTAACATTGCGCAACAAATTGGTACTGCGGATTTTGCCCGAAGCATGCCAGAATACTGCGGCGTTATTTCCAACAAGCCAACGGTAAAAGCACAACGTGACGTGTTGGCTGAAGCAGAGCAATTGCTAGACAAGGCGCTGTTGGAACACGTTGTTCGCCAATCACGCGTGGAAGATGTAAGCCAAATTGGTGAGACCACCGAGGCGCGCGTCATTAAGTTAGATACTGTTGCTGCGGTACAGCCAGAGCAGCATGAAATTATTGATATTCGCAGCAGCGATGAAGTGGAACGTAAAGCATTTAATGCGCCGAACGCGGCTGTCACTGTGCGCCATATACCATTTTTCAAATTAGCGACAGCGTTTGCCGAACTTGATCCAAACAAGACCTATTTGCTGTATTGCGAAAAAGGCGTAATGAGCAAGTTACAAGCTTTATATTTACAAGAACAAGGTTATAACAACGTGGCGGTTTATCAGCCATCAGCAGTAGCCGCCACTGAATAAGGATTATTCATGACGCCGAGAAATGTCGCGCGATTAGTGTTTTTAGTGGTTCTTGTCGGTTCGACAATTGCGTTTTTAATGCAAATTTCTACCGGCACAGTGCCACGTTTTGAGCATTTAGATAAAGTGGTACATTTTGCGGCGTTTTTTATCTTGGCGTTGACCTTTCACCGAGCTTTCCCAATTCCAATCTGGGCCGCATTATTGTTGTTGATAGGCTACGGGTTCGTGATTGAGTGGGTCCAAGACATGTTGCCTTATCGATCATCAAGCGTTGGCGATTTAATTGCTGATGCAGCGGGCGCCGCAAGTTACTACACATATGTTTTTGCGCGTTTTCAATGGCGCAAGCGACAACAAAAAAAATCGAAGTAGCGAACTACTTCGATTTTTTCTTCTTCGCTTTCTTTTTCTTCGACTTTCCAGGTGTTGGAAACTTAAATTGCGGGCGCAAGTCGTCGATGACGCGGCGTTCAATTTTCGTTTTAGTGTAGCGCTCAATACGACCGAGTAGTTCTGCGTCGTGGGCTTCAACTAAGGCAATAGCTTGGCCTGTTTTACCAGCACGACCGGTGCGGCCAATGCGGTGTAAGTAAATATCGGCTTGCTTTGGCATGTCATAGTTGACCACCAGCTCAATATCTTCAATATCGATGCCGCGTGCGGCAACATCAGTTGCAATTAATGTGCTGTCAGAAAACTTTTCCATACGCGCAATAATGCGCTGGCGATCGGCTTGCGGCATATCACCGCGCAGCGTCATGGTTTTAACGCCAACTGCTTGCAATTTACTGGCGAGTTCTTCAACCCGCTCACGAGTGCGCACAAAAATGACACGACGGCCAGGGTATTGGCCGAGCAGGCGCTCAAGCAACTTGAATTTATGCTCAGCCGTGTCTGCTTGGTACCAGCGTTGCAAAATTTTGCCGCGTTCACGTTTTGGCGGATCAATCGTGATAGCTTGCGGCTCTTTTTGAATGTCGCCTGAGAAGCGTTGCACACCGGTGCTATCAAGCGTGGCAGAGAACAGCAAAGTTTGCTGCAAATTGCGAGCTTCGTTGACTAATTGCTTCACCGCGCTACTAAAGCCCATATCCAGCATGCGGTCGGCTTCATCAATGATCAGCCATTCCACTTTTTCGAGCTCGTATTGGTCAGCGCCAATAAGATCGAGCAAGCGCCCCGGCGTTGCCACCAAAATATCATGGTTTGCTTGTAAGGCTTCGTGTTGTGAGCCGTAATTCACACCGCCAGTAATGAGCACGGTTTTCAGCTCTGTGGTTTCACCAAACGCATCCGCTTGCTCAGCAATTTGCTGGGCTAACTCACGGGTTGGCGCTAAGATAAGCACGCGCGCTGAACCAGGCTGACGACGCGGGAAATCCAATAAATGCTGAAGCGCCGGCAACAAAAATGCCAACGTTTTGCCCGTACCGGTTGGTGAGTTGACTAATAAGTCATGGCCTTCAAGCGCTGCGGGAATAACCGCTTGCTGTACTTTGGCGGGTTTGTTAAGTTCCGCTGCGCGAAGAACATCGATAAGTTCGTCATCGAGTTCAAGTTGTTCCCAATCGGGTGTCATGCTTATTTCCTGTTTAAAATGCACTGTCACAAAAGGACAAATAGCCTATGGGCTTTCAATGTCGGCAATTTTACCTGAAAGATGATCGTTGTGCGATGAAAGTTAGCACCGATAGTTTGTTGTTAGGTGGTTGGGTGCGTACCGACGGGGTAAGTTATGCTGCTGACTTTGGTTGTGGCTGCGGTATTTTGTCGTTAATGCTAGCGCAAAGAACCCATGATACTGCCCATATCGACGCGTATGAGTATGACGGGGCGGCAGCACAGCAAGCCATCGAAAATGTGGATAATTCACCGTGGCCAAGCAAAGTGATGGTGCAGCAAGCCGACGTATTGAAGTTTGTGGAACCAAGTTACTGCTATGACTTGGTCATTATGAACCCGCCATACTTCGCCGCGCACTTGAACAGTGCCAACAGTCAACGGCAATTAGCCCGGCAGGGAGCGGCACAAGAAATATGGCAACCGTGGTTGGCGCGCGCAGTGCAATTACTGGCGCCGAATGGGCGTATTGCATTGGTCGCCCCGCAACAGGCATTAGCAAGCATTGTTGACGCCACGCATGCCATGCAAACGCCGTTAGCGATCATTCGACATTGTAACGTACGCAGTGTGCCACAGCGGCAACCTTACTTGGTGCTACTTGAGTTAACCAGGCAAGGTTGTGAACAAGAATTGGAGCTTGAAGAACTAACAATACGAGAAGAGAACAAATACACCGATGCATTTTTGCAATACACCGGTGCATTTTATTTAAGGGGTACGGACAATTAGCTTATATACCCAGTACGTCTTTACCTTGGCGGAAAGTAATATCGACTGGAATATCGGCTGCTGATAGGCGGTCTAGGTCGGCCTGTAACTCAGGCCCAATATTACCCATAGTGTCAAATAACTCGCCTACGCCTTGGTAGTCGCCATCGCCTTGCAGAGTCAGAATTTTCTCTGACAGACTATTCATGGCGGCGCGCATGGCATCCATATTCACTGAGTATTGGCCTGCTTCATTGCGCGAAAACGCACCGGCTTGCTCAAAGTAGTTGAAACGAATCATGTTTGCTTTACCGTGCGCGCTGGAAGCGCCGAAACGCACTGAACGGAAAATTCCCGCCAAGAAGGTGGTGTAGTAATCTTCTAATACGCCCTCGGTAATAACGCCAGCTTCAAGCAATTGCGTGACCATGTACAAACCTAAAATATCGGCTTTGCCTTCTTCCAACGCAGAAGCATGCTCCTTCAGCGCTTCGCGTACGGTGCCTTCTTTACCGACTAGGTTTTTAATACCTAAACCGTGAGCCACTTCATGGAACATGGTGTTGGCAAAAAACGCATCAAAGGTAATGTGCTGGCGTTGTTCCGGCACAATCAGCTCGTCAGCAATAGGGACCAAAATGGCATCAAACTTTGCGCGCATCGCATTTTTCAGCTGTAAGCGACGAGTCCCTTTTTGCAACTGCACTTCTTCATCGTTAGGTAGGTTAATCGCTATGGTTTTGCTACCGGCGTTTGAGTGCCCAGCGTAATAAACCACATCATAGGCGTTCAGTTGCGCGCCAGAACCAGGCACTTCAGCTTTATACGCATCGGCAACCGGCAGATTCTGTTGTAGTTCAGGCAAATGTTGTGCATACACAGCGAGCTTTTCGCTCCAGGCCATGTCTTTAATTAATACATATGATTCAAATCCAGCGCGGTAGCCGTAAAGCTGATCTTCGTAACTTTCGATAGGGCCAATAACCACGTCAATTTCGTTGTTGGTCATGTCCATCCAGGCAAAGTCAGATGGCTGATATTGATTGCTTAAGAACGCGTCAGCTCGCATGCTGAGGTATTTTTTAAACCCTTCGTCTTCGGCAAACTCTGACGCTTCGCGCAACAGTGCAGCAGCACGCTCGAGCTCGCTGCGATACGCTTCGTTATAAGGAATAGCGTATAGCTCGCCTTGCTCGTTACGGCGCACTAATGTGTAAAGGTCGACTTTGCCAGGAAAGTCAGCTTGCTCAAACTCGGCTTTGGTCATATCCGCAGGGTAGAAATTGGCGCCGGCCGGCTTTTCGTCAAAGCCAGTTAGAAATGGCTTGTTGTTATTGAGGCGATCCCACGGGCCGTAGTTGATTTCAGCAAATTTAGCCACGCGCTCATCATCAATGCGGCTTAGCAAGCTATTCTTGCTTGCTCCGTAGGCTTGGTGCCAAAACAAATTATCCATGATCTCAGACGCCTCAATTAATAGCTCAATAACATGGCGTTGGCGATCAGAAAGGTGGCTAAGGTCTGCGGTTAAGTTGACTGGGTGATAAATATCAAGGCGCGATTCAGCACTGGCCACTAAGCTGGTTGGTGCTAATTCCACCTGTGCAGATTCAACCGGCGCTGGCTCTTGGCCACAGCCAGCCAAAATAAGGCTAAGTGCAGCAGCAGACAGCGTTGTTTTTAATGCGTTGTTCATGAGTAATCCTTATGGTTCTAATTTGACTCGGTAAACAAACCAACAAGTTGAGGATAAAACGCGTGAATTTCGCCGGCAAGTAGGGCGAAATCAGCATCAATTTTTTGTTCCGGTGTGGCATCGACTAGCTTGTCTTGATCATCCAACAGAATATCTGTGGGTTTAAAGCGCTTTACCGCTAAGTCGTGCTCAAGTACAAACGAAACGCGTTCGTTCCAGTTTAGCCCTATTTTGGTTGCTTGTTTACCGTGTTCTAAATGGGTTTCTATCTCTGTACCTGTCAATGCATGTTGACGCAGGCGAACAATACCGCCGTCCTCAGCGCCATCACGCAACTCAACCTCGTCACCCAATTCAAACTGCCCAGGCGCGCGACCGGCTTTTAGCCATTGAGTAAAATACAATTCGGATGGGTTTTCGCTAAATAGCGGCTTAACCGGAAGTGAACTGAAGCTGCTGCGTAGCATGCCTAAAAAGTCTTCGGCACGATTAGCCGCTGAGGCGTCAACCACGACAATGTTTAATTCGGTGTCTAGCATGCCCCAAGTTGAACGAAAGCGGGTGAACGCTTGCGGCATCAGGCGGTGCACAATGTCTTCTTTTAAATTTTGTTTTTCTTTGCCACCAACTTTACGACCTTGTTCGGCTTCAATTTGCAGAACGGCCTCGTCAAGCTCTGCGTTAACCACAGCAGCTGGTAGTACTTTCTCTTCTTTGCGTGCACAAAACAAATAGCTCGAGCCGACTTGGTGCGACAGCACTTCGCTGTGTGCACCAAACGGTGACGCCCAACCAAAGCTTGCCAGCTCTTGGCGGCCGCAAGGGCGAAAAGCGTTATCTTGCAGGCGTTGTTCAATATTTTCAGGTACTACAAAATCTTCTGCCAGCGTATAAATACGCAAGTTTTTAAACCACATGAAAAAATTCCCTAAATAAATGTGATGGCTAGAGCCATACGGTAGGTTAGGCCTTGGCCAGGTTCACTTTGCGCGTCAATGGTGCCGTTAAGTGTTTGGGTCACCAAATTGCGAATGATATGCGTGCCAAGGCCGCTACCGCCTTGCTGCACTTTGGTGGTAAAGAAGGGGTCGAACAGCTGTTCTAATTGCTTTTTGTCCAAACCTTTACCGTTGTCCGAATAGGTAACGAGCAGACGGTTATCATCACGCTCAATGCTTATTTTAATTTCCCCATCCTGCTTGTTTTCAAAGCCATGAATCAATGAGTTAATAATTAAGTTTGTGAAAATTTGCGCCACTGCACCTGCTGGGCAACGCACATCGATATCGTCCGCACAATGCACTTCAATGTTCGGTTTCAGTGGTTTAAAGCGCGGCTTTAAGGTTTGAATAACGCCTTGAATATATTGTTTGATATTTATGTCGCGAATCGCTTCAGAGGTTTGATCAACCGCGACTTGTTTGAAGCTACTAATAAGGTCAGACGCACGCGCTAAGTTGCTTTCTAACAGGTCGAGCGACTCTTTGCTCAATTTAAATACTTTTTTCAATTGGGCTTGCGTGAGCTTTTTGTTGGTGAGTGCTTGCTCGGCTTCAACAAGTTGATCACGAATGTAGGTTGCCGCGGTTACCGAAATACCAATGGGGGTGTTTACGTCGTGGGTCATACCCGCAACTAAACCACCCAATGACGCCATTTTTTCCGATTCAATTAATTGATCTTGTGCACGTTCAAGAGCACTTAAAGACTCTTGTAAACGGGTATTAATTTCACGTAAATCAGATTCAATTATGCGGCGCTGGCGAATTTCGTTTTCTAACGATTCTTGGCGCACTTCTAGGTCATTTTTTTGCCGCTCAATATCCACCAATACACGGCTTAAGCTACTGGTTTTACGAGCCACTTCTTGTTCAAGAATATTATTGTGCTCATCCAGTTTTTGGTTGGCATGGAGCAATTGCTTTTGTGTTTTTTCAAGGTTTTGTTGGTATTCTTTTAAGTTTTCAACAAGCTGGTTATAGGCCTGTTCAAGCAAGACAAATTCGGTGCTTCTTAGGTTGCGTAAATGAAGCTTCGAATGCTCTAGGTCATCTAACCGGAAGTTCTTTATTTGCCCAATAAGATCACGCATGGGGCGGTTAAGCATGCGGTGAAAGGCAAAACTGAACAGCATGATCAAAAACGTACTTTTGATAATCGCTGAGCCAATAATAAAATATAAACTTACCTTGATACGCTCAATGGCAATATCCCGGGTTGTATACAGGGTTACGTCGCCTACTTGGGTGGAATTGCCAGAAAATTCAAAAACCAATTTGGCGTAGTAACCGAAAACACCGTCACGTTCGGGCAATTCGTAGCTGTCTGCGGCAACTGAAGGAAAGGTGCGTAACGGCGGCGTACGCCCAAGTTGACTGACAATGCGCCCGGTATCATCGCGAATCACCAAACCAGCAATAGCGGGTATGTTAATCAGCCCGTCGGCAATGGCGTCAATTTGGGGGGTATTATATTCCCACAGCGAGCGGGCTAGGGAATGGCTAAAGGTACTTTGCTGGTTGTTGAGCTCTTGCACCAACATTTTTTTGGTATCGTAGTATTCACCGACCACCTGCACTGACGTCACTACCAGTGTCAATACGAAGTACACTGAAAGTACATTAGTAAGCAGCGATTTTGAAATACTCGACGTTGCCATGCGGGGTCCTTGAAAGCTTTCAAACAAGGTACTGGAATTTAGCGCGTTGCGCAATATTTACGGCGTTGTGAATAGTGCATAATTCCGCTATGTTAAAAGCCGCGTTGTGCAAAATATGGAAACCAAAGACACCTATGCAAGAACAATTTGAACAGTGGCAGAAATTGCTGTCAGAACACCCCGATATGGACACTATCGTGAAGCTTGCGCTGTTATTGCTTGGAGCATGGATAGCTAATTTTGTGGTTAAGAAAATTCTCATGCGTGGGGTGTTAACGGTTATTTCGTACACGCCAGCAGGGCATGACAAACAATTGTTTGAGCGCAATATTATTGCGCGGCTAGCGAATGTCGTCCCTGCATTAGTGATCACCTATGGCATTAGTTCTGTGCCTAACTTACCCGAAGAAGTCGTGGTAGTGGTGAACAACGTTTGTACGGCGTTTATTATTCTCACCATCGGCCGTGCCATTAGCGGTGTTTTAACCGTCGTCAATACCGTATACGAACGTCAACCTGATGCGCATGAGAAGCCCATTAAGGGTTATATTCAAGTTGTAAAAATTGCGATTTATGCGGTCGCGACCATTTTGGTGGTGGCAGCACTTATTGATAAGTCACCGGTGATTTTGTTGTCAGGCTTAGGCGCTATGGCAGCGGTGCTTATGTTGGTGTTTCAAGACACGCTGCTGTCGTTGGTGGCGAGTGTGCAGATTACCTCGAACGACATCATTCGCGTTGGCGATTGGGTTGAAATGCCAAACCTAAGTGTTGACGGCGATGTGATTGATATCGCATTACACACCGTCAAAGTGCAAAACTGGGATAAAACCATATCGACCATTCCGACCAAACGTTTTATTTCCGACCCATTTAAAAACTGGCGGGGCATGCAAGAGTCGGGCGGACGTCGTGTTAAGCGTAGTATTATGCTTGACCAAAACAGTGTGCACTTTTTGGCAGATGACGAGCGCGAAAAGCTCAATCGGTTTCGCTTGCTTAAGGACTATCTAGCGAGCAAGCAAAAAGAAATAGACGAGTGGAACCAAAAGTTAAAAGACGAGGGCAAAGAGCCGGTCAACACTCGCCGTATTAGCAATATTGGTACGTTTCGAGCTTACGTGCGTGAGTACTTACAAAGCCACCCACGCGTGCACCAAGATATGACCTTAATGGTGCGTCAGTTGAACCCTACGGCTGACGGTTTACCGTTAGAAGTGTATTGTTTTACGACAACCACAGAATGGGTGGAGTACGAAGGCATTCAGTCCGATATTTTTGATCATCTTATATCGATACTTCCCGAGTTTGGGCTGCGCGTTTTCCAGCATCCAAGTGGCGTGGATATGCGCGAAATGGTCACACAAATCAAACAAAACCGTCATATTGACACATAACTGACATTTTTCAGTCACCAAGCTGTCACATAACTGCAGTATCTTGCGCATCAACATTCATTAGATGCGCAAGGTATTGTTATGAAGCATTCCTTAATTTCTTCGGTGGTTCTATTCGCGCTCTGCAGCGCGCCGCTTTTCTCTTATTCGCTTGCTGCGCAAGAAAGCTCATTAGAGCCTGTTGTTGATGCTGCAAATAAGATAAACAGCGCGGCTAAATCATCACAGCTTACAGTTGAAAAAATTGCTGACTCAACGCAAGAGCGAATTCAGCAATACAAGCAAATCACTCGCCAAATTCAAGGCCTAGAGGTTTATACCCAGCAGCTGCAAAAGCAAATCAATGCTCAGATTTCAGAGAAAGACGAGCTCAACGCATCGATTGATGAAGTGAGTGTTGTTGAGCGTCAAATTACCCCGTTGATGCTGCGCATGATTGACAGTCTAGATAAGTTCGTACAGCTAGATGTGCCGTTTTTACCCGAAGAGCGCACTGAACGCGTAGCTAATTTGCGAGAGCTTATGGACCGCGCCGACGTTGATGTGTCAGAGAAGTTTCGCCGGGTTATGGAAGCGTTTCAGATAGAAGCTGATTACGGTCGTAACATTGAAGCCTACAACGGTGAAATGACGGTTGCCGGGCAGCCACAAGACGTTGAGTTCTTACGCATGGGGCGTACGGTACTGCTCTACAAAACTCGTGATGGCTCGAGCATGGGCGTGTGGAATCAAGACCAACGTGAGTGGCAAGCTTTAGATTCAAGCTACGCCAGCAATGTACAAGAGGCAATTCGTGTGGCGCGTAAACAGTTAGCGCCAGATTTGCTGATGTTGCCAGTATTCACTTCAACCTCTAGCACCGGAGAATAACCATGTTAAAGCAACTTTTAACCAGTATTTTAGCTGTTGCCGTGTTGCTAGTGGGCTCTAGCGCAAATGCAGCTATGCAAGAGCCAATTAATTTAGATCAGTTACTGCAACAATTGCAGCAAGGTCAGTTTGAGCAAACCGAAGAAAATAAGCAGCGTGAAGCGCGCTTTCGCGCTGAAGCAAATGAGCAAGCGCGTATTTTGCGTGACGCTATTGCCGAACGTGATCGTTTGGAAAAGCTCAGTGAAACCTTGGAAACGCAATTTGAGAAAAACGAAACTGAGCTGGCGGCAGTCACCGACACCTTAACCCAGCGCATGGGTTCGTTACGAGAGTTGTTCGGGGTGCTGCAGCAAGTTGCTGGAGACACTAGCAGCAAACTGCAAACATCGTTTGTATCGGTGGAATATCCGGGCCGCAGCGAGCAGTTAAGTGCGCTGGCGCAAAAAATGGGTAGCAGTTCAAAACTAGCGTCAATTGCTGAAATTGAATCGGTTTGGTTGGCGTTACTGCAAGAAATGACGGAGTCGGGCAAGGTAAGTCAGTTCAATACCGAAGTGACTTTGGCTAACGGTGAAAAAGCCAATACGCAAGTAACTAGAGTTGGCACGTTTAACATGGTTGCCGACGGTCGTTATTTGGAATTGGTGCCGGGCACAGACACTGTCGCTGAGTTAATTCGTCAGCCTAGTGGTCGTTACTTGGACACGGTAAGCGCACTAGAAAATGCCGCTAGCAACCCAGTTAAATTTGCCATGGACCCAACCGGTGGCTCAATTCTTGGCCTACTTGTACAAGCGCCCGACTTAGGTGAACGCATCGATCAAGGCGGTACCGTGGGGTACATCATTTTGGCCTTGGGAGCGATTGGCCTCATCATCGCGCTAGAACGCTTTATTACGCTGACGCTTATGGGCGGCAAAGTGAAGCGTCAAATGAAGCAAGACCAGCCAAATGACAACAACCCGTTAGGTCGCGTGATGGCCGTGCAGCGCAAGTACCCAGACGTTGATACCGAAACGCTGGAGCTGAAACTTAGCGAAGCTATTTTGCGTGAAGTACCGAAAATTCAACGTAACTTAACCTTTATTAAGATTATCTCGGTGGTCGCCCCACTTATGGGTCTGTTAGGTACGGTAACCGGTATGATTAATACCTTCCAAGCTATCACGTTATTTGGTACCGGCGACCCGAAACTCATGGCCGGTGGTATTTCTCAAGCCCTGGTGACCACGGTACTTGGTTTGGTGGTCGCTATTCCTATGACCTTATTGTTTGCCACGCTAAATACGCGTAGCCGCCATATTGTTCATATTTTGCAAGAACAAGCCTCGGGCATTATTGCGGAGCGCTCTGAGCGGAGTCACTAATTATGTTTCTGCTTGAATTCAGCAATGCCATTCAAGACTTCATCGAAACCGGCGGCAACGTGCTGCTGGTTATCGGAGTGCTCATATTTGTCATGTGGCTGATGATTCTTGAGCGGATTTTTTATTACCTCCGTGGTCACCGTCAGGCAACCAAAGCCGCGCTTAGCAGTTGGAATAACCGCGCTGACAGGTCGTCGTGGCAAGCCGAGCAAATACGTGGCGCAATGATCTCGCGCGTGTCCTTAGCGCTAGGCGGCAATCTGCCTATTTTGCAAGCTATGGTGGCCTTGTGTCCGCTGTTAGGTCTTATGGGTACCGTTACCGGCATGATTGAAGTGTTTGACGTGATGGCCGTAGCCGGCACCGGTAACGCTCGCTCTATGGCGGCGGGGGTTTCTAAGGCAACTATTCCAACCATGGCAGGCATGGTCGGTGCGTTATCTGGCGTGTTTGCGACCACATGGTTACAGCGTACCGCAAAACGAGAACGGTTGAAGCTAGAAGACCGTTTGCTACTTGATCACTCCGGCGAGCAGCAGCTTGCTAAATCATAAAGGTAAAGCGCGATGAAACAGCATTTTGCAAATTTAGTTGACGAAGAAGAAGCGCAAATTGATATGACCCCCATGTTAGACGTGGTGTTTATTATGTTGATTTTCTTTATTGTTACCGCGTCTTTTGTGAAAGAGTCAGGTATTGACGTGAACCGCCCAGAGGCAGCCACCGCAGTACAAAAAGACCGCGCCAATATTTTGGTTGCCATTAGCGACAGTGGCGAAATTTGGATTAACAAACGTCAAGTGGACGCGCGTGCGGTGCAAGCCAACATTGAACGCTTGTATGCCGAAAACCCGCAGGGTTCGGTGGTTATTCAAGCCGACAAAAAAGCCACCACAGAAACGCTGATTAAAGTGATGGATGCAGCGCGAGCGGCAGGTGTGTTTGATGTCTCAATTGCAACGCAAGAAGACTAGTTATGAAACGTTTATTGCTCGCACTTATTGCCGCGTTTGCCATTACAGCAGGGCTGTTTTACCTGATGCAGTCGCTGATTGCCGGCGGTGAGGGCGCCATGTCGGAACCGCCGAAAGGCAGTGTGCTTGATTTCGTTCGGGTAAAGCCGGAAGAGGTGGTGCAGCAGAAGGAACGCAAACCACAGCGTCCGCCTGAACCAGAGCAGCCACCGCCGGATATGCCGCAACCACAGATGCAAAATGACGCAGCAGAAGCAGACGCCGCCGGGTTTGATTTTTCTGCCGATATACAAGCCGATACTAGTTTGTCAGGCGGTATTGGTCTTGATACCAGCGATGGTGAGTACATACCCATTGTAAAAGTACAGGCGGTTTATCCGCGACGAGCATTGCAGCGCGGTATTGAAGGTTATGTAGTGGTGGGCTTTACGGTAACCAAACAAGGTACCGTGCGTGATCCTTATGTCATTGAAGCGCAGCCCGAATCTATTTTTGATCAAGCTGCCATGGACGCGGTACTGAAATTTAAATACAAACCTCGTGTTGTCAACGGCGAGCCGGTTGAAGTTGAAGGTGTACAAAATCGGTTAACCTTTGCCATAGACGGTTAACACAACACGGTTAGCAAAGCAGAGGGTTAGGAGAAAGCATATGCGTTATTTACTCATTGTTGCTGCAATTATCAGTATTGTGGTGTCCAGCCCCGTGGTTGGTGCTGAGCGTAAGAAAACTCCAGCGTTGCGTGAGCAAGTATACAGTCAACTTGCACGCGCTCAGCAGCTTGCCGATGATGGTGACTTGAAAGCGGGCCTAGAGGTTCTTGCCAACGTGGAAAGCAAATTGAGTAGCATGAATAGCTATGAGCGAGCCATGCTCTGGAACTTCTATGGTTACATGTATTACGGCCAAGACAATATTGCTAAAGCGATAACCTATTTCGCCAAAGTCGTCAAAGAAGAAGCAATTCCAGAAGCACTAGAACAGACTACATTGTTTAGTTTAGCGCAGCTTGCTTTGGGCCAAGGTGAATTTGAACAAGCGTTAGATTTCTTAGCGCAATGGGAACAATTGGTGCCAGCAGAACAACAGCAAAAAGCATGGGTGTTAAAAGCCCAAGCGCTGTATCAAAAAGGTGACTATCAAGCGGCCTTGGCACCGATAAGTAAAGCCATTAAAACGGTGCAAGATAAGCGCCAAATTCCGGAAGAAAATTGGTTGGTACTGCAGCGTGCAATTTATTTTGAGCTTGGACAAACGGCGCAGGTTGCCGAGGTACTTGAAGCGATGGTGCGTTACTACAATAAACCAGAGTATTGGGTGCAACTAGCCGGTGTATTTGGTCAGTTGGGACAAGAAACCAAGCAATTAGCTATGCTTGAAACTGCGTTTCAGCAGGGCTTTTTAACCAACAGCCAAGACTTACTCAACCTAGCGCAAACATACTTTTTCAATGACGTGCCATTTAAAGCTGGGCAAGTTATGGAAAAAGCACTGACAACCGGTGCAGTGGAAGCTAATTTGCGTAACTACAAACTGTTGGCCCAAGCCTGGGTTGCTGCACGTGAAACCGATAAAGCCAATAGTGCACTGCAACAAGCTGCAAGTTTAAGTGACAACGGCGAGTTTGATGCCCAACGTGCAACCTTGCTATTGAATGCCGAGCGCAATCAAGAAGCAATTAATGCAGCGCGAGCGGCGCTTGAAAAAGGCGGCTTGACGCAACCTGGTGCAATGCATTTAGTGATTGGCATGGCTGAATTGAACTTAGAAAACTTCAACGCAGCGCTACAAGCCTTTGCTGTGGCGAAGCAGTTTGATGAAGCGAAACAATCTGCTAGTCAGTGGGAGCGTTACGCTAAAGCAGAGCAAGAGCAGCAATCACGTTTACAAGAACTGCGTGCTGACATGCAATCGTCATCATAGCGACATTAAAACGACATGCAGACGTCATAAAAAAGACAAAAAACTTTCATATAGTCATGAAACTGTCATATTTCTGACATAACATACCCGCCCAGATAACTATGTGTACGGCACGCAAATTTGCGTGCTATACATATTTCTGATAACCAATTTCTGGTGGGGCTAGGTTATGAACAAACTTCCAATGGCATTAAGTGCACTAACATTAGCGGTTGCATCTCATGCAGCAGTCGCCAACGACGAGCCGATTTCGTGGGATATTTACGGCAAAATCAATGTGTCACTGCAAAGCAACGACCTCGACGATGGCAACGGTTCGCAAACTGATGTGGTCTCAAACGCGTCGCGCTTTGGGATAAAAGGCGGCGCTAAACTTAACGATGACTTGGAAGTTATCTACCAACTTGAATGGGAAGTAGACCTTGCTGACTTGGGCGGTTCAGACAATCTTCGTTCGCGTAATCAGTACATTGGTTTAAAAGGCAGCTTCGGTGAAGTGACCATTGGCCGCCGTGACACTGTACTGAAAACCGTGCAAGGCGACATTGATTTATTCAACGATTACGAGGCCGACGTAAAAGCCTTGTTTGAAGGCGAAAACCGCACCAGCGATACAGTTAGTTATTATTCACCGTCATTTAATCAGTTCCGTTTTGGGGCAACCTATATTGCCAGTGACGACCCAGCAGTAAACGATGGTATCTCAACAGCAATTAGCTACGGTGACGAAGGCCTAGACGATACCTCATTTTATTTAGGCGCTGCAATTGACCGCGAAGTTGAAGGTTATGATGTTGAGCGACTAGTGGGTTACACCAAACTTGCCGATGCAGTAGTTGGTCTTATGTGGCAGCAGCAAGAGCAAGTAGATGGCACCGCCGAAGCTGACGGCTATGTAGCCAGCGTTAAATATCCGTATCAGAACTTCACGTTTAAAGTGCAATACCAAATGATGGACTTTAGCGTTGATGGAGAGCAAGACTCGATTGCTGCAGGTGTGGATTACAAATTAGGCAGCAATACCAAAGTTTACACTTGGTATACTGGGCGTAATTTGGACACTATCGATGTGAATCAGCGTTATGTTGCACTAGGTATCGAACATAAGTTCTAAGCAAGGTAAACTAAGGCCGTTTTGCACCTTCTAATTTCCCAACAGGAATGGACGCACGGACAAAATGGCCAACTTCATTTTTATTGCCGGTTACGTTGTCATTGGTTTGTTGTTACAACGTAGCCGGCAATTTCCTCAAAACACCGGGCAAATACTCAACGCCTACGTTATTTACGTGGCTTTGCCGGCTGTTGTGTTACAAAAAATTCCAAGCTTAACCTTTGGCAAAGAGCTGCTGTACCCGGCGCTAATGCCATGGTTGCTGCTGGCGCTGACGGTGCCGGTATTGCTGGCATTAAGCAAGTGGCTCAAATGGTCACGCTGGACCACAGGCGCTATGTTGATTGTGGTTCCACTGGGAAATACGTCGTTTGTTGGTTTTCCTATGGTGGAAGCGTTTTTTGGTCCAGAAGGCATTCCGTATGCATTGTTGTATGACCAGCTCGGCTCGTTCTTCATTCTGTCTATATACGCCACTATTATTGCTGCCATTTACAGTCATGAGCCAGGTACTGATACCCAGCGTCCTAGCGCGGGCGCTATCGCGTTGCGGATTGCTAAATTCCCGCCGTTTGTTGCGTTAGTGGTTGCGTTGTTACTACGCGGTTTCGATTATCCGGCGGCCATGAGCCAATTTGTTGATTCACTCGCAATTACCCTTGTCCCGGTAATTATGGTCGCGGTGGGGTACCAATTGAAGTTTCGTTTACCTCAAGAAGACCGTGGTCCGTTGTATTGGGCTTTAGGTTTAAAGCTGGTAGCAACCCCAGTTATTGCGCTGGCCGTACTGTATTGGTTTGGGTTAGAGCAATTGGCTGTGCAAGTGACGATAATGGAAGCGGCTATGCCCGCCATGATTTCGGCCGGTGCTTTAGCAATTATGGCCGGGTTAGCGCCCACTTTATCCGCAGCCATTGTTGGCTACGGCGTGCTGTTGTGCTTTGTCACCTTACCGTTGTGGTACGCGTTTATTCAGTTTTTACTGCCTTAAAGTCACCAGCTGCAACTTTCACCTGAAATGCCTCCCCCGTTGCCAGTTCAGCGGGGTTGCGCACAACGGCACCGTCGGCTTTACGCACCACTGCGTAGCCACGCTCGATAGTCTGTAACGGGCTGACCATGTGTAGACCTTGGCTGAGCGACTGAAAGCGTTGTCGTTGCTGCTTTAGCAATTGTGACATAGCCAACTGCAAACGTTGCTTTAATTGTTGTTGCTGTTGCTGCAATGGCGCTAAACGGCGCTCAGGATGAACCGTGCTTAGTCGGCTTGCCAACTGTGTTTGTTGGCGTTGCTGTTGTTGCAACAAACGGCGCATCGCTAGCTGCACACGCGCACTGAGTTCATCTAAACGCTGATTATTTTGCTGCAGTTGACGCTGTGGATGCTGCTGTTGCAAACGCACCGCCAAATGCTGCTGGTGTTGTTGATATTGGCGAAAATAGCGCGCCCATGCCTGTTCTACACGGTGAGCTAAATTGCTAATGCGCTGCAAGGTTTCGCGTTGATCGCGGCTGACTAATTCGGCGGCCGCAGAGGGAGTTGGCGCGCGCACATCTGCAACAAAGTCACAAATAGTAAAGTCTACTTCATGACCAACTGCCGAAATGGTTGGAATAGGGCAGCTGTGCAATGCATACGCTAGCTGCTCGTCATTAAAACACCACAAATCTTCCAAAGAACCGCCGCCACGCGCCATGATCAATGCGTCGACTTCATTACGGCTTATAGCCCGTTGCAACATATGCAGTAACTCACCGGTGGCAGCTTGGCCTTGCATGGCACTAGGGTAAATAATTACCTCAACGCTGGGGTCTCGGCGTTTGAGTACGGCAAGAATGTCGCGCACCGCAGCGCCGGTGGGCGAAGTAATTACCCCAACTTTTTTGATCGACTCCGGCAGCGGTTGCTTGTGCGCTGGGTCAAATAGCCCTTCGCCTTGTAACTTGGCTTTGAGCTGTTCGTATTTTTGCTGTAACAAGCCAGCGCCGGCGTCTTCCATGTGCTCAATTATTAGTTGGTAGTCACCCCGCGGCTCATACACGGTTAATTTAGCGCGCACCAAAACTTGCATGCCGTGTTGTGGGCGAATGCGCACCCGTTGATTAGCATTGCGGAACATGGCCGCGCGAATCTGCGCACGCTCGTCTTTCAGGGTAAAATACCAGTGACCAGAGCTCGGCGAGGCAAAGTTTGAAATTTCGCCAACCAGCCAAATTGAGCCAAAGCCTTGCTCAAGTACCTGTCGTACCTCGGTGTTTAGTCCGTAAACCGTAAAAATGTGGGGTTGTTGCATGCGAAAACCTCAAGCCAAAGTTGAAAAAACAGTTTACTGAAAAGCCGTTTGCGAGTAAAATCTGCCCGCAACATTAAGTCAGCCAGTGAGATGTTGCCATGCTACGAATTGCTCAAGAAGCCCTTACCTTTGACGACGTTTTGCTCGTCCCTGGTCATTCAACTGTTTTACCCCATACTGCCGATTTGCGCACGCGCTTAACCCGTGGAATTGAATTAAATATTCCAATGGTTTCAGCCGCCATGGATACGGTAACCGAAGCAGCATTAGCAATTGCCCTCGCACAGGAAGGCGGGCTTGGTTTTGTGCATAAAAACATGACCATTGCGGAACAAGCCGCGCATGTGCGCAAAGTCAAAAAATATGAAAGCGGTATGGTGTCAGACCCAATTACCGTAAGCCCAGACACCAGCTTAGGCGAAATTCGCGCATTAGCGGTAGAGCACGGCTTTCACGGCTTTCCGGTGGTTGAGAAGTCTGGCGAGTTAGTCGGTATTATCACCGGCCGTGACACCCGCGCAGAGCGTGATGATCAGCGTTTAGTTAGCTCAATTATGACACCTAAAGAAAAGCTGGTTACCGTAAAAGAGAACGCCAAGAGCGACGAGATTCTCAATTTAATGCACCAACACCGCATTGAGAAAATTCTGGTGGTTGATGACGCGTTTCATTTGCGCGGCATGATTACCCTCAAAGATTTCACCAAAGCCGAAAATAAACCAAATGCTTGTAAAGACGAACTTGGCCGTTTGCGCGTCGGTGCTGCCGTGGGTGTTGGCCCTGGCACTGAAGAGCGGGTTGAAGCTCTCGTTGAAGCGGGTGTTGACGTCTTGTTGATTGATACCTCACACGGCCATTCGCAAGGCGTTATCGACCGTGTTACTTGGGCTCGTAAAACCTACCCAGACCTACAAATTATTGCTGGTAACGTTGCCACGGGTGCCGGAGCCAAGGCTCTTGCCGATGCCGGTGTGGATGCGGTGAAGGTAGGTATTGGCCCAGGCTCAATTTGTACCACGCGAATTGTGACTGGTTGCGGTGTACCGCAAATTACTGCAATTAGCGACGCTGTGGATGCGCTAAAAGGTACAAACATTCCAGTGATCGCTGACGGTGGAATCCGCTTCTCGGGCGATATCGCCAAAGCCATTGCCGCTGGAGCAGACTGCGTCATGGTTGGTAGTATGCTAGCCGGAACCGAAGAGTCACCAGGCGAAGTCGAGCTGTATCAAGGTCGTTATTATAAGTCATACCGCGGCATGGGCAGCATTGGCGCCATGAACCAGCGTCATGGCTCGTCAGACCGTTACTTCCAAGCTTCGAATGAAGCTGAAAAGTTAGTTCCTGAGGGTATTGAAGGCCGTGTGGCTTATAAAGGCCCAATTGCGACTATTATTCACCAACAAATGGGCGGTTTACGTTCAGCCATGGGTTTAACAGGTTGCGCCACCATGAAAGAAATGCGTACCAAACCACAGTTTGTCAAAGTAACAGCTGCGGGTATGGGCGAGTCGCACGTGCACGATGTGCAAATCACCAAAGAAGCTCCAAACTATCGAATGGGTTAAGCCAACATGCAAGATATTCATGCACATCGTATATTGATTTTAGATTTTGGTTCGCAATACACCCAGTTAATTGCGCGCCGCATTCGTGAACTTGGGGTTTATTGTGAGTTATGGGCGTGGGACGTTAGCGCCGACGATATCAAAAACTTTAAGCCAAACGGCATTATTTTGTCAGGCGGCCCTGAGTCGGTCACCGAGGCAAATTCACCGCGTGCTCCTGAATACGTGTTTGAAGCAGGCGTACCGGTATTTGGTATTTGCTACGGCATGCAAACCATGGCCGAGCAGCTTGGCGGTAAAGTTCAAGGCTCATTAGAGCGTGAGTTCGGCTATGCGCAAGTTGAGCGCATTGCACCATGCCCACTGTTTCATCACATTGAAGACAGCGTGCATGAAAGCGGCAACCCCGTTATTGATGTGTGGATGAGCCACGGCGATAAAGTGATTGAAGCGCCCGAAGGTTTCGACATTGTCGCGCAAACGCCAACTTGCCCAATTGCCGCAATGGCCGATGACAAGCGTGATTTTTACGGGGTGCAGTTCCACCCAGAAGTTACCCATACGCGTCAAGGCATGCGCATGCTAGAGCACTTTGTGGTCGAAATTTGTGAATGCGAGTGCAATTGGACACCAGCACACATTATTGATGACGCGGTTGCGCGTATTCGTGAGCAAGTGGGCAGCAATAAAGTTGTGTTGGGGTTATCTGGCGGGGTGGACAGTTCCGTAACCGCGATGTTGTTACACCGGGCCATTGGCGAACAGCTTACCTGCGTATTTGTTGATAACGGCTTATTGCGTTGGCAAGAAGCTGAGCAAGTCATGGAAATGTTCGGCGATCACTATGGTTTGAATATTGTTCATGTCGATGCTGAAAACCGCTTTCTTGATGCCCTCGCTGGCGAGCAAGACCCAGAAGCCAAGCGTAAAATTATTGGCCGCGTGTTTATTGAAATATTCGACGAGCAAGCAAGCCGTATTAAAGATGTGTCGTTCTTAGCGCAGGGCACTATTTATCCTGACGTTATTGAATCGGCAGGCTCTAAAACCGGCAAAGCACATGTGATTAAATCGCACCACAACGTTGGTGGCCTGCCAGAAGACATGAAGTTAAGTCTGGTTGAGCCTCTGCGAGAGCTATTCAAAGACGAAGTACGTAAAATTGGCCTCGAGTTAGGCTTGCCGTATGACATGCTTTATCGCCACCCATTCCCAGGGCCAGGGCTTGGTGTGCGGGTATTGGCCGAAGTGAAAAAAGAGTACTGTGACCTACTGCGCCGCGCTGATCATATTTTTATCAGCGAGCTACGTCATGCCGGTATTTACCATGATGTTAGCCAAGCGTTTGCGGTATTTTTGCCGGTGCGCTCGGTAGGTGTTATGGGTGATGCGCGTAAATATGATTGGGTGATTGCGCTGCGTGCAGTTGAAACCATCGATTTTATGACAGCACGTTGGGCACATTTGCCGTATGAGCTACTTGAGAAAGTATCGAACCGCATTATCAACGAAATCGATGGTATTTCGCGGGTTGTGTACGATATTTCGGGTAAGCCACCTGCCACCATTGAATGGGAATAACGCGTGCTGCGCTGGTTGGTAAGCTTTTTAGCATTAGGTTTGTTACTAGGCTGCGCACCAGCGCCGCAGCCTAGTGAGCTTGACGCGATTAAAGCGCGCGGCGTGCTGCGTGTCGGCACGCTATTGGGCCCAACCAGTTATTACCTAGATGCTGAAGGCGAAGCCGGCATTGAATATGTACTAGCTAAAAACTTCGCTGATGAATTGGGCGTGGAGCTAGAAATGGTTTCACGCTACAACGTCAAAAATCTGATGAATTTACTCGCAACGCGAGAAGTTGACCTGTTAGCCGCCGGCTTGGACCGCACCGAACCGCGTGCGCAACGATTCCGTTTTGGCCCCCCATATTTAGAAGTTGAGCAGCGTGTGGTATTTCGGCAGGGGTCGCGTAATCGGCCTCGCAGCTTAGACGAACTTGACGCTGAATTGGTGGTAGTAGAAGGGTCAAGTCACCATGATTGGCTACTGAGTATTGCCGCAGAGTATCCAGACCT
Organism: Gammaproteobacteria bacterium; assembly: GCA_018222985.1. Taxonomy (GTDB): domain Bacteria; phylum Pseudomonadota; class Gammaproteobacteria; order Enterobacterales; family Alteromonadaceae; genus Pseudidiomarina. Next base: position 84,998 of record JAAEZG010000005.1, on the reverse strand, counting down.
ACAGTGGCGTGCAACTGATGAACAAGACACCGCCGGCTTGCTACAGCAAGTGATTGACGGCGATATTGCCTACACCATTGCCGACAGTAATACCTTAGATATACAACGTCGTTATTTCCCAAATTTAAGTGTCGCATTCACGGTTCGAGATAACGTAGATATCGCTTGGATGTTGAATCAGCAAGTAGATAGTTCGCTATATGCCGAGGTTATTCGTTACTTTGGCGACTTGCGTGAGTCGGGACAGTTAACCCAGCTACTTGACCAACACTTTGGCCATGTCAGCTCATTCAACTATGTCGACACCAGTTTATTTATCAACGCGGTACAATCTGTATTACCTAAATACCGAGAGTTATTTGAGCAACACGCGGGCAGCTTAGACTGGCGTTTATTAGCGGCAATAAGCTATCAAGAAAGCCATTGGAACCCGCGGGCGGTTTCGCCTACCGGGGTGCGCGGTATGATGATGTTAACCCTGCCAACGGCAAAAGCTATGGGGGTGACCAGCCGGTTAAACCCTGCTCAAAGCATTGAAGGCGGTGCCCGTTATTTTGAGCGCATGCTGCAGCGTATTCCAGCGCGAATCCAAGAACCAGACCGTATTTGGTTTGCCTTAGCCGCGTATAATATTGGCTATGGGCATTTAGAAGACGCACGTATATTAACGCAACAGCAAGGCGGTGATGCCGATCGTTGGATAGATGTGCGAAAACGACTACCTTTATTACGACAGAAAAAGTTTTATCGCCAAACCCGTTTTGGGTTTGCTCGTGGTGATGAACCGGTGCGATACGTAGGGAACATACGTCGCTACTATGACACTTTGGTTTGGCTTGATGAGCGAGGACGCATTCCAGCAAAACCAATGACGATCACAATTCCCAAAGGGAGTGGTGACGGAGCCTGAACATGCGCAAAAGCAGCCGTCGATTAGTATCACCTGAGCGCCGTCGCGCTTGGTTACGCAAACAACGCCATTTGCAAACCGAACGACGACAAAAATGGTTTCGCTTAACTGAAAAGCAAGACTGAAAAACAAGATTAATAGCCCCCTAAAATTTTGGAGACTTGTCTGTGGAAATAGTACGCGGTGCTCCCGCTTTGTCTGATTTTCGTACTGAAAAGTTGCTACAACGTCTGCGTGCAGCAGAATTGCCTGTTAGCGAACTCTATGCTGAGTTTATGCACTTTGTTGATGTTGAGCAGTCGCTAGATAGCGAAGCGAATCAGGTGCTAGCGAAATTGCTCACTTATGGTCCAGCGCTCGCGCCACATGTTCCGCAAGGGCAATTAGTGGTTGTCGTTCCACGTCAGGGCACAATTTCGCCTTGGTCATCGAAAGCTACCGACATTGCACATAATTGCGGGTTAACCCAAATTCACCGTATTGAACGTGGCATTGCTTATTACTTAACGGGTGAGCTTAGCGCTGCGCAAATGCAGCAAGCCGCAGCGCTGTTGCACGATCGCATGACCGAAATGGTACTGGGCAGTCTGGAGCAGGCCTCGGTGTTATTTAAAGAATCGGAACCAGCGCCGTTAGCAAGTATCGATATTTTAAGCGGCGGCCGCGAAGCATTGCAGCGTGCAAACATTGAAATGGGGCTAGCGCTTGCCGATGATGAAATTGATTATTTGTATGACAATTTCACTGCGCTTGAGCGCAATCCAAACGATATCGAACTGTATATGTTTGCTCAGGCAAACTCTGAGCACTGCCGTCATAAAATCTTTAATGCCGACTGGACTATAGACGGCAAAGAACAGCTGAAGTCGTTGTTCAAAATGATCAAGAACACCTTCGAAGTTACTCCAGACAACGTGTTGTCGGCCTATAAAGACAACGCTGCAGTTATGGTGGGCTCAGAAGCTGGGCGTTTTTATCCATACCCGGCGGGCAGCAATGCTGCCGGTGAGTACAGCTATTTTCATGAGCCTGTGCATATTCTCATGAAAGTGGAAACGCATAACCATCCTACCGCTATTTCGCCTTATCCTGGTGCCGCAACCGGCTCTGGTGGCGAAATTCGTGACGAGGGGGCCACAGGTCGCGGGTCGAAGCCAAAAGCTGGCTTGGTCGGTTTTAGCGTGTCTAACTTACGTATTCCAGGCTTTGAACAGCCATGGGAAGAAGACTTTGGCAAGCCAGATCGTATTGTCACCGCGTTAGATATTATGCTTGAAGGCCCGTTAGGTGGCGCTGCATTTAATAATGAATTTGGCCGCCCAGCGCTGACCGGTTACTTCCGTACTTACGAAGAAAAAATAAACAGCCACAACGGCGAAGAAATTCGTGGTTACCACAAGCCAATTATGATTGCTGGCGGTATGGGGAACATTCGCGAGCAGCACGTTGAAAAAGGCGAAATTCCGGTAGGCGCCAAGTTAGTGGTATTAGGCGGCCCAGCGATGAATATCGGTTTAGGTGGCGGTGCGGCATCTTCTATGGCCTCAGGTACGTCGAGTGAAGACTTAGACTTTGCCTCGGTGCAGCGCGATAACCCTGAAATGGAACGTCGTTGCCAAGAAGTTATTGACCGCTGTTGGCAATTGGGCGAGAAAAACCCAATTGCCTTTATTCACGACGTGGGCGCGGGTGGTTTGTCAAACGCCATGCCAGAACTTGTGGGTGACGGTGGCCGTGGTGGCAAATTTGAACTGCGTAAAGTACCTAACGACGAGCCGGGCATGTCGCCACTGGAAATTTGGTGTAACGAGTCACAAGAACGTTACGTAATGGCGATAGCGCCAGAGCGCATGGACGTATTTGAAGAGATTTGTAAGCGAGAGCGTGCGCCGTTTGCAGTGATTGGCGAGGCCACCGAAGCTGAACACTTAACCATGACCGACGAGCACTTTGGTGACAAACCGATTGATTTGCCACTGAATGTGCTGCTTGGTAAGCCACCTAAAATGCACCGTGATGTGAAGTCACAACGTGCCGACGGCGAAGCATTAGTTCGTGATGAGATTAAGCTGAATGAAGCGGCGAAGCGTTTGTTGCGCTTGCCATCCATTGCAGAAAAAACCTTCTTGATTACTATTGGCGACCGCACGGTTACCGGTTTAGTGGCGCGTGACCAAATGGTTGGCCCGTGGCAAATACCAGTAGCTGATGTTGCGGTAACCGCGGCTAGCTACGACACCTATGCGGGTGAAGCTATGGCAATGGGCGAACGTACGCCGTTGGCATTGTTGAACTTTGCAGCGTCAGCACGCATGGCGGTGGGTGAGTCACTCACTAACCTAGCTGCGGCAGATATTGGTGATTTAAAATTCGTTAAGCTTTCAGCGAACTGGATGGCTGCGGCAGGTCACCCAGGTGAAGACGCTGGCCTATACGAAGCGGTTAAAGCCGTTGGTGAAGAGCTGTGTCCGGCGCTTGGAATCACTATTCCTGTGGGTAAAGATTCGATGTCGATGAAAACCCAGTGGCAAGACCAGCAAGGTGACAAATCAGTCACTGCGCCATTGAGTTTGGTCATTACGGCATTTGGCCGCGTGCGTGATGTACGTCGCACAATGACGCCTCAGCTGCGCATGGATAAAGGTGACAGCAAACTTGTTTTAATTGACTTAGGCCGTGGGCAAAACCGTTTAGGTGGCTCGTCGCTGGCGCAGGTTTATCGCCAGTTAGGCGATCTAACCCCAGATGTGGATAGCCCAGAGTTATTAAAAGGCTTCTTTGATGCCACTCAACAGCTTATTCACGAGAAAAAACTGTTGGCCTACCATGACCGTTCCGACGGCGGTTTATTCACGACGGTCGCGGAAATGGCCTTTGCTGGTCATTGTGGGGTGGAAGTTGCGCTTGATACCTTAGGTGAAGACGACTTAGCTGCATTGTTTAGCGAAGAGCTAGGCGCCGTGGTACAAGTTAGCGTTGAGGAGCTCGATGCTGTACTTGAAGCATACAAAGCACATGGCTTAGAAGACTGTGTTCACGTTATCGGTCGCCCCGTACGTGAAGACGTGGTGCGCTTTAATCGTAATGGCGAAGAAGTACTGTCGCATCTGCGTAGCCACTACCGCGCAATTTGGGCTGAAACGACGCACCAAATGCAGCGTTTACGTGATAACCCAGAATGCGCAGACGAAGAGTTTGAAGCGAAACAGAACCTCAATGATCCGGGCTTATTTGCTGACTTAAGTTTTGATGTTAGCGAAGACATTGCCGCGCCATATATCAACACTGGACGAGACCCATTGGTTGCGGTGTTGCGCGAACAAGGCGTGAACTCGCATGTGGAAATGGCGGCAGCCTTTGACCGAGCTGGTTTTGCGGCAATTGATGTGCACATGAGCGATATCTTGAGCGGCCGTGTTAGCTTGGAAAAATTCAATGGCTTGGTTGCCTGTGGTGGCTTCTCCTACGGTGACGTACTTGGTGCCGGCGAAGGTTGGGCAAAATCAATTTTGTTCAATAATCGTGCCCGCGATGAGTTTGCTGCGTTCTTTGAACGAAATAAAACCTTTGCGTTAGGCGTTTGTAACGGCTGCCAAATGCTCTCCAACCTCAAAGAGTTAATTCCGGGGGCGGAAGCGTGGCCACACTTTGTGACTAACCGTTCAGAGCGCTTTGAAGCGCGGTTCAGTTTGGTTGAAGTGCAAAAGAACAACTCTCTGTTCTTTGAAGGCATGGCCGGTTCACGCATGCCAATCGCTGTGTCACATGGCGAAGGCCGCGCTGAATTCAAAGGCAATGACTTAGCTACCGTGAATGCAGAAGGCTTAGTGACTATGCGTTATATCAATAACCGTGGTGACATTGCCGCTAGCTACCCTGCCAACCCGAATGGCTCGCCTGAAGGTATTACCGGCTTAACCACTAAAGACGGTCGGGTATCGATTATGATGCCGCACCCAGAGCGTGTGTTCCGTACCGTGGCGAATAGCTGGCACCCAGACGAGTGGGGCGAAGATAGCCCATGGATGCGCATGTTCCGCAACGCGCGTGTTTATCTTGGCTAAATGAGCCGAAATAGCAAAAGCCCAGCGTAACCGCTGGGCTTTTTGTTATGAATCCTGGGTTATTATCAGAGCCGGCTTGTTAGCGTCGTTTGCGAAAAAACTGGCGTAAAATATCGCCGCATTCGTCGGCTAATATGCCGCCAATAACCTCAACCTGATGGTTCATGCTGGGGTGGTTTATGACTTCAATAGCCGTGCCTGTGGCTCCAGTACGTGGGTCGGTAGCGCCGAACACTAGGGTTTTTACTCGGGCATGGGTTATTAAGCCTGCACACATGGCACATGGCTCGAGCGTAACGTATAACGTGGTATCAACTAATCGATAGTTGCCAATGGCAGCGCCTGCCGCCCGAATGGCTTGCGCTTCGGCATGCGCTGAGGGGTCATTTAATGTGATGACCTGGTTAAAACCTTCCCCAATGATTTTGCCATTGAGCACCAGCACCGCACCAACGGGCACCTCATTGTGTTGTTCCGCCACAGACGCAAGCTCAAGTGCGCGGCGCATAAAAAACTCATGCTGGCTTTGTTCCATAGTGTTCCTAATCGTCATTGGCAATTCACAAGCTGCCATTGTAACTAGAAATTTAAATTGGCGCTAAAAAAAAGCCCCCGTGTGAACGGGGGCTTGGCTTACTGTTGTGCTTGAATTGAGGCTTAGAAGTCGTACTGGAAGCCTAAGCGAATACTCCACAACGACGGCGCACCAGAGCGACCTTGAACCGAAGTAAGGCGGTTGGTGAACGAGTCAAACTGCCACTGGTTTTGGTCGGTAATGCTAACGTTGGCAAGCGACACTGTGCGCGGGAAGCTGGTTTCGTACAGAACACCCCAGTCGTCATTGAGCAAGTTGGTTAGGTTATCAACCACAAAGTACAAGCTCGATTTATGACCGTCGGCAAAACCAGGTAGCTCCTGCTCGAACTTAAAGTCGACTTTATGCCACCAGTCACTATAGAACTCGTTTCGTGGTGCAATACCACCGGCATATTTGTCCAAGCCATAGTCTTTAATAAAGGCGAAGAACTGGTCAATTTGCGCGGTTGTTAAGTTAGGACCCCAAACCACGTTCGGATCATTCACTCCGGTTGGCACATACAACAGTTGGCGATTACGAGTAATATCGCCAACCGGTGCGTTCATGGTAAAGCTATACGGACGCCCTTTGTTGGCCGAGGCAAACAAGCTAAAGATAGAGTCATAGCCAGTAACAAATTCAGTGGTATAGCTTGCACGGAATGTGAAGCGGTGCGGAATTTCATAGTTTGACGTAGCAACGCCAGGGTTTTGAATGTCCGCTGTTGCTAAGTTCGTGTAGTTTGAATATGCAACTGAACTCGTCATTGGGTTGACGTCTTCGGCTTTGTTCCAAGCATACGCAAGTGACCAGTCTAAGCCAAAGTCATGCGACTTAGAAAGAGCAAAGCTAATGCTTGTTTGATCGCCCGAGTCACCGTTCACGTTAGTCAGCATGAACGCGTCTGCACCACTGCCGCTGTAAATTGGTCGACCATCAGGAGCGGTGCCGGTTTGTTGACGACGAAGGTCGCGAATAATGGCTGCGTCTTCTTTACGGGTGTGTAAAAAATCGGCCATGAACACATAGTCGTTTTCAAACACATAAGTTGCACCTAAGGCAAACTTCCATTCTTTGGGAAGCTTGAAGTTCGGATCTAACGCATTGACAGGGCCAGAACCACTTGCTGCCAGAACCTCATCAACCATTTCTTGAGGAATGTCGATAATAGGTCTGCCTGAACCGTCGTGGATTAAATTAAACAAATTCACGTTGAATCGGTTCGCTTCGTAAAGCTTGGTTCCGTTGTTTGAGTAGTTGTTAGACAACCAAACATTGGGGTTACCACCTGAGTACAAGCCTATACCACCGCGCACTTCAAGTTGGTCATCAACAACCCAATTTACCCCCAAACGTGGTTGTATCAAACCTTCGCCATCAAGCGTTGCGGTGTTCGCAAAACCATAGGTATCGGTGAAATTTTGATTCAACGCAGGCTCGTCACTGGTGGTGTACCAGTCATACCGTAAACCAAGCGTTAAGGTTAAATCCTGGTCAATAAAGTAGTACTCGTCTTGAGCATATAAGGTGTTAACAGAGTACTCGAATTGGCCAGCGCCATCTTGCGGGTTATTAGTACCGGCGGCATTTTCATAAATAATACGGCTGACATCACCCGCTTCAAACGCATCAATTGAGGCAAATCGGAACTCGCCCTGTGCTTCTTGAATAAACAAGTTATACACGTCATAGGTTTCTTGTTCATAACCAAAGGTAAAGGTATGGTCATCTAACAAGTAAGTACCGGAAAGCTTTAAGAACGTGGTGTCATATTTCAATTTATTGGCATGACGTGAGTCATCGGCGCCTAAATAAATTGTGTTGCCGTTGTGGCTAATTTGAACTTCACCAACTTCGGTGCCGCCCAGTGGGTTAACGCGCGCATCAAGCTTCGAGAAACCAGCACGCAACTCGGTTGAGAAATTATAGGTCCAGTCTGAGTACAATTGACCAACGTAGGACTGAAACTTAGCGCCGCGCTCATAAAAGTGATTGGAGAACTCAAGCTCGTTGTCATCACCATCTGACTCGGCAATAGAGAAACCATCGTTGTAGTTATACGTAAACGATGCACGATGTTCGTCGCTAATGTACCAATCCAGTTTGGCCAAGAACTTTTCGTCTTCAACTGGAATGCTTGCAGGAAAATTGCCAGGTTCGAACTCGTAGATATTCCGAGCTATATCGGCTATCCGGTCTAGGTCGGCCTGCGTAACACCAATAACGGGTGTTGCCACGCTGCCGTCTTCTGGACCACGATCAAAGGTGTCTGCGCCCTCTAACTTTTCATAGGCAACGAAGGCAAAAAGCTGATCTTTAATCAATGCGCCGCCGCCATTAAAACCATAGCGGCGTTCATTAAAGGCACCAACATTAATGGAGTCACCTTCAAGCTCGTCTCCTGATAGCGAGTCGTTGGTGTAGTCGAAGAAAACACTACCGAACAGTTCGTTTTCGCCAGATTTGGTGACGGCGTTAATGTTACAGGCGGTAAAACCGCCATATTGAACGTCAAACGGCGCTAGCTCAACAGCAACTTGTTCAATAGCGTCGTAACTAAAAGGCATGCGTTCGGTTGGGTAACCACTTGAATTTAAACCGAAGTTGTCGTTGGTTCGTACACCGTCCACCGTCAAACTATTAAAGCGCGGGTTTGCGCCGCCGCACTGAATGTCGCGTGCGTTGGTTTCGTTAATGTAAATACGAGGGTCAATTTGTACCACGTCTTTAATATCGCGGTTAGCACTTGGCTGGTTTTGCAAGTCGCTCAAGTTGAAGGTGGCAGTGGGGCCACTTGCACCAGAGGTCATGGTTAATTGACGACCGCTCACTTGAATACGCTCGACGTCTTGCTGAGCCACCTGAACACTGACGTTTTCAGTTTCACCCAAGGTTAAATACACATTTTCAATCACCTCAGTATTTCCCGAAGCATCGGTGACCGTCAGTGTATAAGGGCCACCAACGGCCAAACCACGGGCCGAGAAAAGTCCGTTTTGGTTTGCAGTAATGTTGGTGCTGGTGCCGGTACGTTCGTCCCGTAACGTAACAGTGGCATTACTAATCGCTTCACCGGTTGCTTGATTGGTGACCACACCGCGAATACTTGATGATGTTTCTTGTGCTATTGCGGTTGATGACAGACCGATCGCAATAGCAATGGCTGCGGCAATACGATTTGGTTTACTTTGGAACATGACGTTGTTTTCCTTGGATTGTAGTGGAACACAGCTTTTTATTGTCTTTAGGAACGAAAGTTTAAGTACTGTTTGTGACAATTTGGTGTCATGCGAATTATAGTTTGGAATTTTGTTTTGGCTAATTTTTAAACGACTTGAATAGAAAGGGCAAAAAAAAGCCCCCGCAAATGCGAGGGCTTGATAGGCGTTATGTAACAGCTTCGATTAGAAGCGGTAGCGAACACCAATTTTCGCCTGCCAAGTAGAACGCTCTGGCTGGTAGCGAGTCGGTGCTAAGTTGCCACGACCTGAACTGTAGTCGTAACCAACACCGCTATACACGTAACGACCTTGGTCGTCTAAGCTTGTCTTGATAACCTGACGCACGTTATCACCGTATGGTAATACGTGTTTCTGGCCTGCATCTTTATCAAAGATAGCAATCAAGTTACGGATGTTGATGTAAACCTCACCTTTGTGACCTTCAACGAAACCTGGAATCTCTTGCGAGAATTTGAAGTCCAAGTTAGTTGTCCAAGGAGCACGACGGGTGTTACGTGGCGCATAGCCACCGGCATACTTGTCAAGACCTGTTGCTTGTAATACTTCTAACAACTGCTCGTAAGTAAAGCCATCAGCGTATACAACCGCAGCATCGTCAGCGCCAGTTGGAATATATGGCAAGTAACGACCGGTGTTACCGAATTGGTCTTGGTCACCGAAGCGGTTAAATGGACCGCCGTCACGCGTGCTTAGGTACGTGTCAGCAACGTAACCCCATGGACGACCTGAGTAACGTTCCCAGAACAAGCCGAAGGTTGACTTGTAACCACTAAACAACTCAGTGTTGTAAGTGATGTCAGCCATGAAACGGTGCTCTACCATGTACGATGCAGTACCAGGTTGAACATTGTTCGGGTCAACAGCTACTGGGTAACGGAAGTTAGACGTTGCAGTACTTGAACTACCAGCGACCGCTTCTTGAATGTCTTGGTTGGTGTAGCTAGTACGCAAGCTTAAACCGTTGTCCCATGCTTTACCTACAGTGAAAGTAAAGATGCGGCTGTTACCACCGTTGCCGTTGGTTAACATTAAGTCGTAACGGTTAACGTTGTTGTCGTCACCAACACCACCTGGTTCGTAGTTATCTAACGGGTCATCAACCACATAAATAATACGACCACCGTCTGCGGTGTAACGAATGTTGCCTTCAGTGTCCAATAACGGACGACGAGCTAAATCGACCCACTGCACGTCATCTTTACGACGGCTGTAGATATATTCTGCGCTAGCAAACCAGTCTTGGCCCAAGAACGGAATTTCAAAGCTAGTGAAGTCAACCGCTAAGCTCGCACGCCAGTCAGTTGGCAAGTTAAAGTCAGGGTCAATAGCGTTTACGTAACCGTCTTGAGTCAAGCTGTCTTTAACGATCTGTGGTACTTGAGTTGGGTCAACGTTTTCACCGTAAGCTGAAGTAGGCAAGCTGTTTTCGTCAAACTGCGCGAATGCCATACCGCTGTTGGTGTAAGAGTTTGAAACCCAAACGTTAGGACGACCACCGCCGTAACGGCCGAAACCACCACGTAGTTGAGTATCGTCGTTTAACTGATATTTGAAACCAAAGCGCGGAAGAATTAAGTCTTTACCGTCTAAGTTCTCAGTGTTAGCAAAACCGTAACGCTCTGCGAACAATGGGTTATAGGTTGGTTTGTCTTTCGCGAAAATACGCTCATAACGAACGCCGAAAGTTAACTCAAGATCCCACGTTGGTGCCCAAGTATCTTGTAGATAGATAGCTTGTTGACCTTGTGTGAAGTTAGCTGCGGCATCGTTAATGTCGCCAGTTAAGCTACCTGCGTAATAGAACGAACCGTACCGGCCAATGTTTTTTGCGGCAAAGTCTTCTACGCTACCGAACGTCCACGAACCTAACGCGTTTTGTACAAATAGGTTGTAGATATCGGTAGAAGAGTACATGTAACCAAAGCTTAATGCGTGTTCACCAAGCAAGTATTCACCGTTTGCTTGGAATTCTAACGTTGAGTTTTCACCAGCGTTAGCATGACGCGAGTAGTCCGGACCAAAAGATACTGACTTACGGCCGCGGTCAAATTCAACGGTAACTTCACCCATGGTACGACCCGCTAATGGGTCTTGCTTCGCTTCAACGTCTTTGTACGACAATTTAATGTCGCTTGAGAAGTTTGAGCTCCAGTTTGAGTAGAATTGAACTGCATACGCGTTCAATGTTTGCTCGTTGTTGTACCAGTTAGATGACAACGCTAATGAGTCTTCACTACCGTAGTGGCCACGAATTGAGTTGCCTTTGGTGTTTTGATAAGTGAACGCAGCGCGGTGTTCGTTGCTGATGTTCCAATCTAACTTCACCAATAACTTCTCGTCGTCTTCTACTGCTGGAACGTTCCAGTCACCGATTTGTGCGTCGGTTAAGCCGTAGGTGTCTTTAGCAATGTCAGTGATTTGCTTTAACAATACTGGGTCAATTTCAGCAATGTTAGACGCGTTTGAACCGATAGGGCCGCGGTACGGTGCGTTAGTTTCTTCTGATTTTTCATAGTTTACATAGAAGAACAACGTATCTTTAATGATTGGGCCGCCAACGCCAACACCGAAAGTTTTTTCAGAGTAATCAACGTTCGGTACGCCAGCGCCTGCGTCATAAATTGACTCGCTTGGGGTGCCAGCTAAGCTGTCGCTTGTGTACTGATAGAATACTGATGATTCGAATTCGTTAGTACCTGACTTGGTTACCGCATTGATTTTTGCACCAGTAAAGTTGCTGTCTTTCGCGTTGAAAGGCATAACGTCTACGTTCAACTGGGCAATAGCGTCAATTGAAATGGGTGAACCTTGAGTTGGGTAACCGTTGCTGTTCAAACCGAAGTCATCGTTCTGGCCGATACCGTCAACAGTGATTGAGTTGTATTTCGGGTTGTTACCCGCAACAACCAACTGGTCGCCATCGCCAAGCTGAGTGGCTAATGGGTTCAAACGAACGATTTCTTTTAAGTCACGGCCGTAAGTAGGCAGTGATGCAATTTGTTCTTCGCCGAATGAGCTTGATGAACCATTGTTCAAGGCTGCATAGTTAATCGCACTGCCAGTAACACTAATGCGTTCAACGTTCGCATCTTCAAGCTGTGCATTCAAACGGTAAGTTTCGCCAAGTTTTAAGAATACTTCTTGGTATTCGGCGTCACGGTATACGTCTGAGTCGATAGTTACGCGGTAAGGACCGCCAACACGAAGACCACTTGCAATGAATGAACCAGAATCGTCGGTTGTCACTTCTAAGCGGCTGCCTGAAGGCATATGCTCAATGACAACTTTGGTATTGGCTGCGCCGTTACCTTGTGGACCGACAATAGAACCACGCATTGCTGCTGAGGTATCTTGTGCTACTGCAGTTGCAGAGGCCAAGCCTAAGGCAACTGCGATGGCACTCGCGGTGCGCGTTAATCGCAGAGATGTACTCATCTTTATTTCCTGGGTTGGTTGGTTGTAATAAAAATCGAGCCAAGGCGATACCGCAGTGTTGACGCCTTGATGACAAATTGACGGATGAAATTATCACGTCCCTGTGTCAAAAATATGACAATATTTTACGCAATTTTTATTTGAATTGCATCGGTTAAATTGAACCTTTATGCTTTCGGCCAGTCATAGCATGCCGTTTTAAGGACTCGCCGTTTCGATGAAATACTATACAGCCCTTGTCTGCTCTGTTCTTGCGTTTTATTTACTAGGGTGCGATATGCCCAAAGAAAAAATTTCTGAACCGGTGGCATTACGCGTTGCCACCTTCAATGTCAGCATGGATGCAAGTAATTATTTGGCTTACGAAGCAATTCCGGAGCGCGGAGCACAAGCTTTAAGTTCTGCACTTGCTTCGCAGCACCCACAAATTCAAGCCATCGCTGAAATTATTCAACACACGCGCCCAGACGTGCTAGTTCTCAATGAGTTTGACTATATTGACCCAGCGCAGGGTATTGACGTTTTTAAGCGCGACTATCTGCAAGTAAGTCAGAATGGCGAGTCGCCCATTGATTATCCTTATGTATTTATTGCACCAGTGAACACCGGTGTGCCTAGCCCATACGATTTAAGCGGCGATGGTGTGGCATCGGGCACGGGCAATGATGCTTGGGGGTACGGCTTATATTCGGGGCAATACGGCATGGTGGTATTGTCGCAATACCCGATACAACATGAGGACGTGCGCACATTCCAACATTTCAAATGGAAAGACATGCCTGGAGCACTGGCTCCGTTGAAACCAGGTACCAGCGAACCCTTTTATAGCCAACAGGCGTGGCAAGAATTCCCACTCAGTTCAAAGTCGCATTGGGATGTGCCCATTGACGTGAAAGGCCACCAACTAAACCTGTTAGTTAGCCACCCAACGCCGCCGGTGTTTGATGGCAAAGAAAACCGTAATGGCCGCCGCAATTTTGATGAGATACGCTTTTGGGCAGATTACATTCAGCCGCATTTAAGTGACTATATTTATGATGATAAGGGCGAAAAGGGCGGTTTGCCTGAGCACGCTGCTTTTGTCATAGCCGGTGATCTCAACGCTGCTGTTGATGGCAAGGATAACGTTCCGGGTGCTATTCAGCAGCTACTGAACCACCCGCTAATTAATGCACTGAACCCGCCCACTAGCCGCGGCGGTATGCTGCATACGCCAGATAATCCGTTAGCCGCGGAACATACAGCTGGGTGGCGCAAGCGTGCCGACTACGTGCTGCCATCGAAGGCGGGAATTTCGCTCATTCAAAGCGGGGTTTTTTGGCCGATAGCTGGCGAGCCGAAGGCTGAATTGGTGCAAAATCGTAAGGCTTCGTCTGACCATCGTCTTGTTTGGATAGACATTCAGTTAAAATAAATGACACAAATTTGGTCGTTTTCATAAAAGTGTCATAAAGTATCGTGATAATCAGCCGTGCCAAAAACAAATTAGGTGACGCAGATGTCCAGAAAGATACTGATTGTTGAAGATGAAGCGCCAATTCGCGAAATGCTTAGCTTCGTCATGGAACAGCACGGCTATCAAGCTATTGAAGCAGGTGATTACCAAGCAGCCCTAGAAAAAGTGGTTGAGCCATTCCCCGATATGATCCTACTCGATTGGATGATTCCAGGTGGCTCAGGCATTCAACTTGCCAAAAAGCTAAAAGGCGATGATTTCACCCGTTCTATACCCATTATTATGCTAACGGCGCGTGGCGAAGAAGAAGACAAAGTACGCGGTTTAGAAGTCGGCGCCGATGATTACATGACCAAGCCATTTTCGCCAAAAGAACTGATGGCTCGTATGCGCGCGGTGTTTCGTCGTGTGGCTCCAACCGCGCTTGACGAGCCGTTAGAAATTGAAGGTTTGCGTTTAGACCCAGTGTCGCATCGTGTTACGGCATTTAATGACCGTTTAGACATGGGCCCAACGGAATTTAAATTACTGCACTTCTTTATGACACACCCCGATCGCGTGTATAGTCGAGAGCAGTTGCTAGACCACGTTTGGGGTACCAATGTTTATGTTGAAGACCGTACCGTTGATGTACATATTCGTCGGTTGCGTAAAGCATTGGAAGTTCACGGCCATGACCGCTTGGTGCAAACCGTTCGTGGCGTGGGTTATCGCTTCTCAAAGAATTAATAACGACGGGCGTTAAACATGGACCGTCGTTATTCTGTTTTATTTATTCTTAAAGGCCTACTGTGGTTTATTCTGCCAGTGGGCTTTGTCGGCTGGCTGTTTGGCTACTTTTGGGCAACGTTGGCCATCGCCTTAACAGCGCTTGCCGCTTGGCATTATTACTACCAGTACAAATTAGTCGACTGGCTTTGGCACCGCCGCACCATGCTTCCGCCGAGTGCGCCTGGTAGTTGGAGTTATATTTACGACGGTATTTATCGCACCCAGCGCCGCAGTCAACAACGACGCCGCGCCTTGGCGCGTTTGTTGCGCCGCTTTCGTGAAGCCTCAGAAGCTATTCCCGATGCCGCGATTGTGTTTCGCAAAGACGGCAGCCTTATTTGGTGCAACAAGTTGGGCCAGTTTTATTTTGGCTTAAAATGGCCTGCGGACACCGGAATTCGGTTATCGAACCTAATTCGTTACCCCGAATTTATTGCTTACTTGCAGCAAGCTGACTTCAGTGAAGATATTCACTTGCCTTCGCCTGTGCGTGAAGACATTGAACTTGAAATTCGGGTGATGCCATATAGCGATGATCAGTTTTTATTGATGGCGCGCGATGTCACTCAGTTGAAGCAGCTTGAACAAATGCGCAAAGACTTTGTAGCTAACGTGTCACACGAATTGAAAACGCCATTAACAGTATTGCAAGGTTATTTAGAAATGCTTGATGAGCCAGCTGACTTGCCGCCAACTATGATGAAAAAAGCGGTAACCGACATGCAAGCACAGAGCGATCGCATGCGAAATCTAGTTGATCAGCTACTTAGCTTGTCGCGCATGGATGTGCATCGTACGGATATTTTTGACCGTGTTGCTGATATACCCAAACTTATTGCCGCTGTGGAGCAAGATGCGCAACGCTTAAATCACGATAAACAACACACCATTCGTTTTGATATTGCACCGATAAAAATACATGGTATTGAAGACGAAATGCGCAGTGCTATTTCTAATTTAGTCGCAAACGCAATTCACTACACGCAAGCGGGCGGCAATATTAAAGTGACCTGGAAAATGGCGGTTGGCGGTGACGTTGAGTTTTCGGTACAGGATAACGGACCTGGCATTCCGGCTGAGCACGTTGGCCGTTTAACCGAACGTTTTTATCGCGTAGATAAAGACCGCAACAGTAAAAAAGGTGGTTCAGGGCTTGGCTTGGCGATTGTCCAGCAGGCACTAGAACACCACCATAGTCGTTTGAACATTGATTCGGTTGTTGGTCGCGGCTCGAAGTTTTCATTTCGAATTTCCGAAGAGCTCGTTATTCGCGACTAGCGAGCGCTTTGCAATCAACGCGTTAAATATGACTGCAATAAAAATGTCAGAATCGTCACAAATGTCACAATACTGTCACATTGACACACTAAACTTAGCTCCAGTTAATGATTAATCGACTGGCTTCGGCCAAGCTCACTTACGATTGGAGTTTCTCATGACAAACAAGACAATCACAGCGAAACGTTTTACCGCAACTTTAGCTACCGCAGCCGTTGCAAGTTTACTAAGCTTTTCAGCCGTTGCACAAAAAGCGACTGACGACTTACCAGAGTATGAAAAAGTCAGCGGTTTATCGGGCAACCTGTCTTCTGTAGGCTCAGATACGCTAGCCAACATGATGACTTTTTGGTCTGAAGAATTTAAGCGTTTGTACCCGAACGTGAATATGCAAATTCAAGCGGCTGGCTCTTCAACTGCGCCACCTGCATTAACTGAAGGTACATCTAACTTTGGGCCAATGAGCCGCGCGATGAAAGCAAAAGAAATTGAAGCTTTCGAAAAGCGTCACGGCTATAAGCCAACCCAAGTGCGTGTAGCCATTGACGCATTAGCGGTATTTGCGCACAAAGATAACCCGATTGAAGGCTTAACTATTGCCGAAGTGGACGCTATTTTCTCAAGCACTCGCTTGTGTGGCGCTACTGAAGAAGTTCGCCGCTGGGGTGACTTAGGTTTGACGGGTAGCTGGGGCAACCGCGACTTACAAATTTATGGTCGTAACTCGGTTTCTGGCACCTACGGTTACTTTAAAGAAGTCGCTCTATGTGACGGTGACTTCCGCAACAACGTAAACGAGCAACCAGGTTCAGCGTCAGTCGTACAGTCTGTATCAACGTCTTTGAACTCTATTGGTTACTCTGGTATTGGTTACATGACTTCTGGTGTTAAAACCGTACCACTAGCCGTAGAAGAAGGCGCTGAGTACGTTGATGCAACCACTGAAAATGCTTTGGCTGGTAAGTACCCACTATCACGTTTCTTATACGTTTATGTGAACAAGCATCCAAATAAGCCGCTAGATCCAGCAACTGCTGAGTTCTTGAAAATGGTTTTATCAAAAACTGGTCAAGAAATTGTTGATAAAGACGGCTACATTCCAGTTCCACGTGTGGTTGTTGAGCAAGAGCTGAAGAAGCTTGGCTTGAACTAATTCAGACCGCTTAAACAGCTCAGAGCGCCCTCGTGACTTAACAGTTACGAGGGCGTTTTTTTTAAACTTGAATTTGCCGCATAATTGGCTGCTGTAATGAAATTAATGTTTCAGTGGCCTGAATTTCCTCAATGGGCTGAATTTTGTTGATGAGCAAATTTTGCAAATCATCAATTGAGCGCACCATCACTTTAATAAAAATACTGTATTGGCCCGTGGTGTAGTGGGCTTCCACAACTTCAGGTAGGGCGTTAAGTTGCGCAAGAGCACTCGGGTAGTCGCCGGCGCGGGCTAAGTTAATGCCAATAAAGCAGCACACATCGTAGCCAAGCTTGCGCGGATCAACATGCACATGGGTGCCGGTAATAATTCCCGCCTGCCTTAATTTTTCAACACGTACGTGAATAGTGGCAGGACTAACGCTGTGTTGCTTGGCTATTTCTGCATAAGAGATGCGCGCGTTGTCTTGTAACGTGCTGATTATCGCTTTGTCTAAATTATCGATCATTTAATTCCCCCACCAAAATCCACGCTTATTTTAGATTTTATTCATCAAGAAGCCAAATATTGTTGGTTAATTTATCACGTATTGATTTATTAGTTAAATGGTATTGAATATATCTGTTGTTAGGGTTTACTTTGTTGAATAACAATCACAGCGCGATGCGCTACCCGGCGTAGAACGCCGGGCTACGAACAACGAACAGCGAAGCGCACGAACAACGAACCTCGGAGATTTCAAACATGCTAAAACAACAACAAGATGTCGCGAGACTAAAACAACAATTCACCGAGCTGCTTTGCGAAACACTGCAGTTAGCTGAAGTGCAAGCACCGCTGATGGTGCCGAAAGACTCCGGCGTGCAAGATAACCTTAGTGGTACTGAGCGAGCGGTTGCCGTGCACATTCGGGCCGAGCAGCGCGATTATGAAATTGTGCACTCGTTGGCGAAGTGGAAGCGCAGCGTGCTAGCGTATTATGGTTGCCAACCGGGCGAAGGTATTGTGGCGCAAATGAAAGCTATCCGTGCTGACGAAGAGCAACTGACCGAACGTCATTCTGTGCTTGTTGAACAATGGGACTGGGAACGTGTTATTCAACCAACCGAGCGTTCATTAGACACGCTGAAAGCCACGGTGCGTGACATTTATCAGGCCCTGCGTGCGTTATACCTGCAGTTTTCACCGGAAGCTGACGGTCAATTAGCATCAGAAGTGGTATTTATTCATGCAGAGCAGCTGCGCCAAATGTTTCCACAATTATCGCCCAAACAACGCGAGCACGAAATTACCAAGCTGCATAAAGCCGTATTTCTTATGGGTATTGGCGGCGAACTTACAGACGGCACACCACACGATGCCCGTGCCGCTGATTATGATGATTGGAGCACGCCAGTTGAGCACCCAGCCAGTGGCCAATGCTTGGCAGGCCTCAATGGCGACTTATTGGTTTGGCACGCTCCGATTAACGACGCGCTTGAGTTATCATCGATGGGAATTCGCGTAAACAGTGACGCCCTAAAGCGTCAAGTTGCACTGCACAAAAGTTATGGCCTGCTGCAACAACCTTGGCACCAGCAACTCCTTCATGGCGAGCTGCCAGAGTGCATTGGTGGTGGCATAGGTCAGTCACGGGTTGCCATGTGGGTGCTGCAGTTGGCACACATTTCTGCCACCCAAGCGCCCCAGCTGTCGTGGCCGCAACGGTCAAAATTGAGCCCGCAACAAGCCGTTGCATGACAGAAAAATGTCAGCAATGTGACAGCACTGTAACAATACTGTCATAGAATGCGTCTATACTCTGCTGCAGTAAATTCATGTTAGATCATTTTTAAACTTGAAGAGGCAGCAATGGCGGCATCACAACGTGCAGAGTTGGGAGCCAGTAATGTGCGATTAGTTAAAGACAAAGCTGCTCGCTGGGGGGTAACTCTTGGCGGCGGCTTAGTATTAATGGCACTGCTACTGATTTTCTTTTACTTGTTATATGTGGTTGAACCTATTTTTCGTGGTGTTGAGATTGAGCATCAGCAGTCATTTGCTGTGCCTGGTCAAGGTCACACCGTCGCGATGGGTATGGAGGAGCAGTCTGAAATTGGCTATCGCTTCTCGAACACCGGCGAGTTGAGCTTTTTTGCATTGAAGCAAAAGCCAGGCACCGACTGGCAACCAGGCCAAGTGCTGCTCACTGAACAAGTTGCTAACAACCCGACGGCATTTACCAAAACTCAGCCGCAAAACAAGCGCTATGCTTACGCTGTTGCCGATGGCCAAGTACGCATTGTTGAACCGAAGTTTCGGTCACAATTTAAAAACGGACGTCGTTTAACCACGCCTGTCGTTGGTTTTGCCAATGACGGTGAGCTCATTCAAGTTGACCCACAGCAGCGCCCGCTTACCCAGTTAGCCTACGAATATAAAGGTGAGTCACAGTTGTTTGCTGCGATTACAGCCGACAACCAAGTGATTGTGAATTTTCTGCAGGCTAGCCGCAGCTTCTTAACGGGCACGGTGGAACTTAAGTCAAAATTCGCAGAGCTGCCTATTACAGGGCCGGTTGATAATGTTGTGGTAACGCCAGACTTAACCCAAGTGTTTGTGCGCCAAGGTAATCGTTTTTACGTTTACGGTGTGTCGCGCACTGGCGAACTGAGTGAACGGCAGTTACTGAGTATCGACCGCCGCCGCTATGGTGACATTACTAGCATGCAGCTGCTAGCTGGCGCAAGCTCGGTGTTATTTGGCCATGCCAATGGTCGAGTGACGCAATGGTTTGAAGTGGCGGGCGAAAACGGTCGTCAGTACCAGTATATTCGTGAGTTCCAAGCGGGCAATTCAGCCATTAAAGACATTGTTGCTGAATATTATCGTCGTACTTTCTATACCGTGTCAGAAACTGGCGAAGTTGGGGTGTTTCACACCACTTCTGAAGCCGACCTTTATTTCTCGCATATTGATCACGTGAAAGCAGAACGCGTAGTTATTGACCCACGTGCCAATACGTTACTCATGCAAAGTGGTAACGAGCTGCATTCGTTCAAATTAGAAAACGAGCACCCAGAAGTAACCTGGAGCGGTATTTGGCAAGAAGTGTGGTACGAAGGTTACCCAGAGCCGCAGTACGTATGGCAATCAACCTCAGGCTCAGACGACTTTGAACCTAAGTTTAGTTTAGTGCCAATTTCGTTCGGTACCATCAAAGCCGCCGCTTACGCAATGTTGTTCGCTGTACCTATTGGCTTAGCCGCAGCGGTTTATACCGCTTACTTTATGTCGCCAGGCGTACGCAAAGTGGTGAAGCCAACCGTAGAAATTATGGAAGCCTTGCCAACGGTAATTTTGGGCTTCTTAGCAGGTTTGTGGTTAGCGCCACTCATTGAAGAATACTTGCCCGGTATTGTTGCCACTATTGTTCTTGTGCCGCTTTCAATTATTGGTATTGCTGCAGTTAGCGGCGTGCTGCCAAAAAACTGGCGCAATCGCTTTACCGACGGCCGTGCCGCTCTGATTTTGCTTCCTATTGTGGCTTTCGTTGGTTGGCTGTCGTTTGAAATGTCACCGTGGGTAGAGCAAGTATTGTTTGACGGCAACGTGCGTCAATATATTACCAACGAGCTGGGCATTACCTTTGACCAACGTAACTCGCTAGTTGTTGGTATTGCCATGGGCTTTGCGGTTATCCCGACTATTTTCTCAATTGCAGAAGATGCGGTGTTTAGTGTGCCGAAGCACTTATCCAATGGCTCGTTGGCGCTTGGCGCAACCACTTGGCAAACCTTAACCAAGGTGGTGTTGTTAACGGCCAGCCCAGGTATTTTCTCGGCCGTCATGATGGGCTTAGGTCGTGCTGTTGGCGAGACCATGATTGTATTGATGGCCACCGGTAACACACCGATTATGGACTGGAATATTTTTGAAGGCATGCGCACGCTGTCTGCCAACATTGCGGTAGAAATGCCAGAGTCAGAAGTGGGTAGTTCGCACTATCGCATTCTGTTCTTAGCGGCCTTTGTCCTGTTTGTTTTCACTTTCGCGTTTAATACCGTCGCTGAACTTGTCCGTCAGCGTCTGCGCGACAAATATAGCTCGATGTAAGCGTGAGGATGTCCATGAATAAATGGTTTAAGTCAGGAAAACCTTATATTTGGCTTACTGCGGGCGCGGTAAGTGTCAGCTTAATTGCTGTGCTTGGGTTGTTAGCCTTAATTGCATGGCGTGGTTTGTCATTTTTTTGGCCAGCAGCCATTCACGAGGTTGAAGTACAAGCAAATGACGGTTCAACACGCGTCATTATTGGTGAAGTGTACGACCGCGAAGAAGTACCTATTCGCCGTTTGCAGGAATCTGGCGTTACCCTTGAGGGTTTTGACGGTGAGTTTCTAGAGCGTCAGTTATTTAAAGTAGGTAACCGCGAATTCGTGCCACTTGATTTTATGTGGGTGATGGAGCCGCAAATTATTCGCGACGAAACGCCTGCTGACCTAGCCGTACTTGAACGCTCAAAAGACGGTAACTTTTATGGTTACGTCGTTGATGTACTCGAAAACGGTGAGTCGGTAGCAACGCCTGAAAACGTGCGCGACGTGTTATTTGAACGCATTGAGCGCGCGGTTGAATTGAATGAGCAAGCGTCTGATTTGCAGCAAGGCGAAATTGGTGCCATTAACTATCAGCTGAATCAGTTGCGCTTAGAAGCCCGAGCGTTAGATCTTGAAGGCAACCTAACCGAGGCTGAAAAGCAGCGCTTAGCAGCGGAAGAAGAAGCGCTGAACGCACAATACAAAGAACTTGAAAAAGAGCTCTTTGCCTATCGTGAAGCGGCTAGCCGCGACAGCGTGGTTATGCGTGACATGCGTGGTATGGAAGTAACTGTACCCATGTACCGTGTGTTAGACGCAACCTTCCCAAATGACATGGGGGTACTTAGCAAGCTAGGCCACTTCTTTGTGCAAATTGGCAAGTTTGTCTCCGAAGACCCTCGCGAGGCCAATACCGAAGGCGGCGTATTCCCAGCTATTTTTGGTACCGTATTTATGGTGCTGTTAATGTCGGTCATTGTGACGCCATTTGGGGTTATTGCTGCGGTTTATCTGCACGAATATGCCGGTAAAAATGCGATTACACGCTTAATTCGCATTGCGGTGATTAACCTAGCCGGTGTACCGTCTATTGTGTACGGCGTATTTGGTCTTGGCTTCTTTGTTTACATGGTGGGCGGCACGCTCGACCAAATTTTCTATCCAGAAGCCTTGCCAAGCCCAACCTTTGGTACGCCGGGTGTTATGTGGTCAGCCATTACGCTCGCTATTTTGACGCTGCCGGTGGTTATTGTGTCTACTGAAGAAGGTTTATCGCGTATTCCTAGCACTTTGCGTGAAGGCAGCCTGGCCTTAGGTGCCACCAAAGCTGAAACCTTGTGGCGCATTATTTTGCCGATGGCGTCGCCAGCTATTATGACTGGCTTGATTCTTGCCGTTGCGCGTGCGGCCGGTGAAGTTGCACCGCTTATGTTGGTGGGGGTCGTGAAGTCAGCGCCCATGCTCCCGGTGGACGGAAACTTCCCGTACTTCCACTTAGATCGCAAATTTATGCACTTGGGCTTCCACATTTATGATGTTGGTTTCCAAAGCCCGAACGTTGAGGCCGCGCGACCGTTAGTGTACGCCACCTCATTCTTGCTGGTTACCGTGATTGTTGGGTTAAACCTAACCGCCATTGGCGTGCGTAACCATTTACGTGAAAAATATCGCTCTCTTGAACATTAAGGTTAAACATTATGATTTCGGTTACTCCGAACACTAGCAATGTCGAATCATTAGATTTAGCAAACTTAACGCCAGAGCAAACCGCGTTAGAAATTCGCAACCTCAACTTACATTATGGGGATGCGCAAGCATTGCACGATATTTCGATGAACATTCCGAAAAATCGTGTCACTGCGTTTATCGGTCCTTCGGGTTGCGGTAAGTCAACGTTGTTGCGTTGCATTAACCGTATGAACGACTTGGTCGAAATTTGTAAGGTAAACGGTGAAATTCGTTTGCACGACAAAAATATTTACGACAAAAATGTCGACGTGGCTGAGCTGCGCCGTCAAGTTGGCATGGTGTTTCAGCGCCCAAATCCGTTCCCGAAATCAATTTACGAGAACGTGGTGTATGGTATGCGTTTGCAGGGCGTGAACGATCGCCGCACCTTAGATGAAGTGGTGGAGCGTTCACTTAAAGGCGCTGCGTTATGGGATGAAGTGAAAGATCGTCTGAATGCCTCAGCGTTTGGCTTGTCAGGTGGTCAGCAGCAACGTTTGGTTATTGCTCGCGCCATTGCCATTGAGCCAGAAGTACTGTTGTTAGATGAGCCGACGTCGGCGCTTGATCCTATTTCGACGTTAACCATTGAAGAGTTGATTACCGAGCTAAAAGAACAATACACCGTGGTTATTGTCACACACAACATGCAACAAGCAGCGCGTGTGTCTGACCAAACCGCATTTATGTATATGGGTAAGCTAATTGAGTATGCCGACACGAACACCTTGTTCACCACGCCAGCTCAAAAGCAAACTGAAGACTACATTACTGGTCGTTACGGTTAATAGGAGCGCAGGCAATGGATAAATTAAATATGAGCCGGCACATTTCCGGTAAGTTTAACGAAGAGCTTGAAGCGGTACGTAACCAAGTACTGAATATGGGCGGCTTGGTTGAGCAACAATTGCGTGACTCGTTGCACGCTATTGAAAAGTCTGATCATGAAATGGCTGAGCAGATTTTGCAGCGCGACTACAAAATTAACGCGCTTGAAGTGCAAATTGACGAAGCTTGCGTGCAAATTATTGCCAAGCGTCAGCCTGCGGCCAGTGACTTGCGATTGATTATTGCTATTTTCAAGACCATTTCAGATCTTGAGCGCATTGGCGATGAAGCCGAGCGTATTGCACGTGTGGCGCTAGAAAGCTTCAACAATGACCAGCAGCAGTTCTTAGTGAGCCTCGAAAATCTTGGCCAGCAAGTTCTTGCCATGTTGCACGGCGTATTAGATGCATTTGCGCGGATGGACTTAGACGCGGCATTTGAAGTGCACCAAATGGATGCCCAAGCCGACCGTCAATACGAAGCATTAACGCGCCAGCTAATGACCTACATGATGGAAGATCCACGCGGCATTCCAAAGGTGATGAACGTACTTTGGTCTGCCCGTTCGCTTGAGCGTATTGGTGACCGTTGTCAGAACATTGCCGAGTACATTATTTTCTTCGTGAAAGGCAAAGACGTACGCCACGTATCGCCTGAGTCGATGGAGCAAACGGTTAAAGGCCCTCGCTAGGGCCTTTAACTAGTACAATACGCGGGCTTTAATTGTGCCGTCGATAGCGCGCATGGCGACAAGTAAGTCGTCGGCAATGCTGCTTTTCGGCGGCGTTTCTATATCGATAACCACGTAGCCCACCTTGCTGTCGGTTTGCAAATACTGGCCGGAAACGTTGATGTTTTGCTCAGCCAGCAATTGGTTAATGCGCGTGAGCATACCAGGGCGATTGTGGTGAATATGCAGCAAGCGGCGCGAACCTTCGTGCGCTGGCAGTGCTACTTCTGGGAAGTTGACTGCCGACAAGGTTGAGCCATTGTCGGAGTAACGCACGAGTTTACCCGCCACTTCAATACCGATATTTTCTTGAGCTTCTTCGGTAGAGCCGCCAATATGCGGGGTCAAAATACAATTATCGAGACCACGCAACGGTGACTCAAATTGCTCGTCGTTGCCTTTGGGTTCTACTGGGAATACATCAATAGCAGCGCCGGCCAAATGGCCTGACTTTAACGCATCAGCAAGCGCATTAATTTTTACTACGGTGCCGCGCGAGGCGTTAATAAATACCGCCCCCGGCTTCATTTGCGCTAATTCGTTCGGGCCAACCATCCATTGCGTCTGGGGCGTTTCTGGCACATGCAATGTCACTACGTCAGCTTGCTTTAAAAGCTCGTTCAAACTACCCACTTGTAGCGCGTTGCCTAACGACAATTTGGTTTCGATGTCGTAATAACGCACTTGCATGCCCAGTTGCTCAGCCAAAATACCTAATTGCGTGCCAATGTGGCCATAACCCACAATACCGAGTACTTTACCGCGCACTTCAAACGAGCCTTTGGCGGCTTTGTCCCAGCCGCCGCGATGGGCAGCTGCGTTTTTCTCGGGAATACGGCGAAGTAGCATAATAATTTCGGCTAATACCAATTCAGCCACGCTACGGGTGTTTGAAAACGGAGCGTTAAACACCACCACGCCGTTGTCGCGTGCGGCCGCTAAATCAACTTGGTTGGTACCAATGCAGAAACAACCCACTGCAGCGAGCTTTTCCGCTGCCGCAAACACTTTCGCTGTTAATTGAGTGCGCGAGCGTATGCCAATAAAGTGCACGTCTTTGACTGCTTCACACAGCTCGTCTTCGTTGAGCGACGTTTTCAGCGTTTTTATATTGCTGTAGCCGTGTTGCTTCAGTACTTCAACGGCACTCTCATGCACGCCTTCAAGTAACAGAATTTGAATACGTTCTTTGGCCAGCGAAGTGGGTTGGTGGCTCATGACTACTCCATAAACTGCAAGCCACTTGGGCTTGCAATAATTGCGATGTTGGCGCCGCGCTTGGCGAATAAACCGTTGGTAACAACACCCACAATACTATTCAATTGTTGCTCTAGTTGAACAGGGTCTAAGATATCAAAGTTGTGAATATCCAAAATGACATTGCCATTGTCGGTGACAAAGCCTTGGCGCCACACTGGGTCGCCACCCAGTTTCACAATTTCGCGGGCCACGTATGAACGCGCCATTGGAATGACTTCTACTGGAATAGGGAAGCCACCTAAGCGGCCTACCACTTTGCTTTGGTCAGCAATACACACAAATTGATCAGCCACCGCGGCAATAATTTTCTCACGGGTTAAAGCGCCGCCACCGCCTTTGACCATGCGCATGTGCTCATCAATTTCGTCGGCACCGTCAATGTATACCGGCAAATCGGCGACATTATTGAGCTCTAACACATCAATACCGTGTGCTTTTAAGCGTTCGGTTGAGGCTTCAGAGCTTGAAACAGCACCT
Source organism: Gammaproteobacteria bacterium (assembly GCA_018222985.1). Classification (GTDB taxonomy): domain Bacteria; phylum Pseudomonadota; class Gammaproteobacteria; order Enterobacterales; family Alteromonadaceae; genus Pseudidiomarina. The sequence continues at coordinate 59,010 of JAAEZG010000005.1, read as the reverse complement.
TCAATGTCATTTTTCATGGTTGCTAGTGCATCAATGAAAAAATTGACGGTTGAGCCGGTGCCCACACCCACAATGCTATTGGGTTGAACATACTTCAGGGCGGCTTCTGCGGCTTGCTTTTTGAGTTGGTCTTGCGAGGTGGACATAAGGGCTTCCATAGTCAGTGGTCTATGGCTTTTCAGTATACAGTTTTAGCCGCGAAAGTCCCACACTTTAGACGGGGTTACGACCATGGGAAGCGGCACATCCCAGGGTTGTCTAGGTAGTTGTTCAACTTGTTGGCAGTCAAGCGCCAAGCCAATCGGCAGTAGCTGCGGGTAGTGGCCTTTGTACCAGCCACTTAAGGTGCGATCATAAAACCCGCCGCCCATGCCCATGCGGTTTCCGTGCTGGTCAAAACCAACCAATGGTACGAGTAGCACCTGTAATTGCTGTAGCGGCACAATGTGTTGCGCATGCAATTCTGGCTCGGGAATTTGATATTGGTTATGCACCCAGCGGGTGCTCTCCGATAAGCTTAAGAACAGCAAGTGGCCTTGGTTTATCGGGTGCAGCACCGGTAAAGCAAGCTGGTGCCCAGCGTTTAGCAGCTGTTGGTTCAAGGCTTGAGTGGGTAGTTCGGCGCGAATGCTAAAATAGCTACCAATATGGGCTGAGTGCTGCAGTTGGGGCAATTGCATTAAATGCTCAGCAACCGCCTGCGCTGCGTCGTCACGTTGTGCGGCAGACATGCTGGCGCGCGCGTTTAATAGGTGCTGGCGTAATTGCTGTTGCGACACAGTGCTGATACCTTATGTAAATGCTTGCTCTAAATCATAAAAACAAGAGAGTTATATCATGATTCGCCAATTACTGACCACGCTTACCCTAACTATAGCGCTTTCCACCGCGGCACTTGCCGCGCCACCGAAAGCACCAGCCAGAGGTGAGCAAGGGGAGGGGCCTTATCAGCGGCTTATTTTGCGTGGGGTGACTTTAATTAATGGCGAAGGCGCACCAGCCCAAGGGCCGGTGGATATTGTCATTGAAAACGACCGAATTGTGAATGTGGTTAGCGTGGGCAACCCTGGGGTACCCATTAAGCCAGAAAAACGGCCCGTAGCCGGCGCCAACGATCGCGAATTGAACCTAGAAGGCAAATACGTATTGCCGGGCTTTATTGATATGCACGGACATATTGGCGGCTCAGCCGAAGGCATACCGGCAGAATATGTGCTGAAGCTATGGTTGGCGCACGGTATTACCACAGTGCGCGAACCGGGTAGTTTCAATGGTTTAGACTGGACCAAATGGCATGAACAACAAGCAGCAAAAAATACCATTGTGTCGCCGCGTATTATTCCTTATGCCGGTTTTGGTATGGGCTCTGAGCAGCCTATTTTCGGAGCTAAGCAAGCACGCGACTGGGTGAAAGGTATTAAAAAGCAGGGAGCTTCGGGTATCAAGTTCTTCGGCGCCACCCCGAAAGTCATGGCTGCGGCTCTAGATGAAGCCAATAAGCAAGGCCTTGGTACCATGATGCACCACGCCCAATTGAACGTGGTCGGCACCAATGTGGTTGACTCCGCACGGTTAGGTTTAGGCAGCATGGAGCATTGGTATGGCTTGCCAGAAGCCTTATTTACAGGCCAACGCATTCAAAACTATCCGGCCAATTACAACTACAACAACGAACAAGATCGCTTCCGTGAAGCTGGCAAGCTATGGGCCCAAGCGGCACAGCCAGGTTCAGAAAAGTGGAACCAAGTTCGTGACGAGTTGATTAAACTCGACTTTACCATTAATCCCACGCTCACTATTTACGAGGCTAGCCGCGACTTAATGCGTGAGCGCCAAGCGATTTGGCACGAAGAATATACCCTGCCGCAACTGTGGGACTTCTTCACACCAAGCCGCTATGCCCATGGCTCGTATTGGTTTGACTGGACCACCGATGAAGAAGTGGCGTGGCGTAAAAACTACCAGTTGTGGATGGCCTTTTTAAACGACTTTAAAAACCACGGCGGTCGTGTAACGACAGGTTCTGACGCAGGCTATATCTATAAAATTTACGGCTTTGGTTATATTCGAGAACTCGAGTTGCTGCGTGAAGCGGGCTTTAACGCGTTGGAAGTCATTCAGGCAGCCACATTGAATGGTGCTGAAGCGCTTGGCCTGGAAGATGAGATTGGTAGTGTTGTGCCGGGCAAAAAAGCCGACTTGATTGTGGTGGACGAAAACCCACTGGCAAACTTTAAGGTGCTGTACGGCACAGGTCACTACAAGCTTGACGAGAATAATCAGCCAATGCGCACCAAGGGCATTCGTTACACCATCAAAGACGGTATTGTCTACGACGCCCAACAGCTTCTCGCCGACGTCCGAAAAATCGTGAAAGAGCAAAAGCGCTAACAGCTAATAGCTATCGAATATCAGCAAAGCCCGAACGCATCGGGCTTTTCTCTAATATCCAATATCTAATATTTAATATCGCTTTTGCATTTTAAAAAGGGTGACCACCCAGAATGCCGCTGCGTGCCTTGGCCCTTGAACCCACTGGTTCAAGGCGGGGCGCAATTGAAACGACCGCAGGCTTCTCGATACGAGTCGAGCTTGCTCAATAGTCGCCCAGTGAGCCCCTTTACTGCTAGCATCGGCTCAGGGACATCGGCTTGCTGGCGCACATCCCAGGCAGTCATAATTTGCTTGTTAACGTCCGGGGCGTTGATCAGCCATCGCTTGTTCAAGTGTGGCTTGCAGTAATTGCAGTTTTTCTTCGAGATCAGCAATACGTTGCTGCTGTTGTTTCTCTTGCTGAGCAAACTCATGGCACAAGTTGAGTGCCGCCATGACTGCAATCTGCTCCGGATTCGACAATGTTGTCATACCACGAATAGTTTCAAGCTTGGTATTTAATCGATCAGCCGCTTGCTGCAAGGCAATTTCTTGCCCCGGTGGGCAATTAACCTTGTAGTTACGATCCATTAATCGAATGTCCATACTTTTATGCATAGTCTGCTGACTCATGCCGCTTCCTCTGTGCTTGTACTATTCTTATGTGTAGCTGACCACTATTATGGCACGGGTAAGCGGTACTTGTCAGCTAGCCTGAGCAGCTTTGCAATGGTAGGATGTGCGTAAAGAACGTTAAGAGAACAAAAGCTATGCAACAAACCGGTGGCGCAGACGCTAACTTACTAAATTATGACCGTTTAACTGAGTTTTTTGAACAAAACGGTATGCTCTCCAATGGCGCGGAAGTGCACGGTATTTTAACCGGTATGATTGCCGGCGGTGCCAGCCTTAAGGGCGATGACTGGCTATTATTGCTCAGTGATCTGATTCACGAAGGGCAATCGTTTACACCTGCAGTTACCGAACGGTTAAAGGCACTCGCTGCCGATATATGCGCGAGCATGCGCGACCCCGATCTAGGCTTCAATTTAACCTTACCAAGTGATCATGAATCGTTGGGTGAACGTTTAACTAGCATGATTGGCTGGGTACAGTCGTTTCTTGTTGGCTTTGGGGTTAATCAAACGAACCTAACTGGCTTGTCAGACGATGTTCGCGAAGTGATTGACGACATGGTTGAAATTGCCAAGCTTGATTTTGCTGTCGACGAAGACGAAGAAGCCGAACGCGCTTTCTTTGAGGTTGTCGAGTACTTACGCATTTCAGCTATGTTATGTTTCAACGAGTTGGGGCTAAAATCGGGCGCTGACTGTAAAACCAATAAAGTTCTGCATTAACTCACGCTATAAGTTGTAGGGTCATATGAAGCTTTCGCTGCCGTTAGACGAGTTCAAAAAGCGCCGTGCGCACATCTTAAAAAAGTTAACCAAGGCATCGCCAAATGCGGTGGCGGTTATTCCCGGCGCGCAGCTGCAAACACGCAGCCGTGACACAGAATTTCCGTTTCGCCAAGACAGTGACTTCTTTTATTTAACTGGGTTTGACGAACCGAACGCCTTGTTGGTGTTAGCACCTAATGCGGACGACCCAGTGCAAATATATTGCCAACCCACCAGCCCCAGCGAAGAAGTTTGGCATGGCCGTCGGCTTGGTGTCGATAAAGCAACCGACACACTTGGCGTAGACTTTGCTGCCAGTATTGAGGACGCCGACGACTATTTGTTTGCCTTGCTCGATGGCGCCGAGCAGGTGTTTTATCCGCATGATAAACCCGAATTAGCAGCGCAACTTAGCGTGATTGCAGATGAGCTTCGCGCAGCCCCGAAAAAGGGCCATCAAGCGCCGACCGCTTGGGTAGATATCAACCCATGGTTGGCGGACATGCGCATTATTAAAAGCGCCGCAGAACTTGACCTAATGCGCCAAGCGGCAGCCATTAGTGTGGCCGCCCATAAACGCGCTATGCGTTTTGCAAAGCCCGGTAAATTTGAGTACCAGGTCGCAGCAGAAATACATCATGAATTTGCCATGCACGGTGCGTTGTCACCGGCCTACGGTACTATTTGTGGTGGCGGTGAAAATGCCTGCATTTTGCACTACACCGAAAACGAAAGTGAATTACGCGACGGCGATTTATTGCTGATTGATGCGGGCGCAGAATTTGCCGGTTATGCCGGTGACATTACCCGAACCTTCCCAGTCAACGGCCGTTTTAGCGCCGAGCAAAAAGCCCTGTATAACGTGGTGCTTGCGGCCCAAGAAGCGGCGCTTGCCACGTTAAAACCAGGTAGTGACATGGCCAAAGCCTTTGAAGCCGCCGGCGACGTGTTGACAACCGGCTTGCACGAACTCGGTATATTGCAGGGCGACGCACGTGACTTAATGGAAAACCACGCCTTCCGGCCCTTTATGATTCATGGCCTTGGCCATTGGTTAGGCCTTGATGTGCATGACGTGGGCACTTACACCCAAGCCGGTAAAAAGCGTAAGTTTGAACCTGGCATGGTGTTAACTATTGAGCCTGGCATTTATATTCCAACCGGCACCGAAGGTGTGGATAGTAAGTGGCACGGCATTGGTGTTCGTATTGAAGACGACGTCATTATTACCGAAACGGGCCATGAAAACATGACCGCCGAGGTACCCAAAACGGTCGAAGAGATAGAGCAATGGATGGCCGGTTAAACGCAGCTGAGCCGCAGATGGCGCCGGTGGTTATTGCTGGCGGCGGGCTGGTTGGCGCCTTAACTGCGCTATTGATAGCCCGTGGTAGACCTGACTGGACCATTCACGTGCTTGAACCACAAGCGAATGGCCCAGCCATGGACAAGCGCACGATTGCCTTGGCGGCCGCCACAGTGAGGTTATTAGAGCGCATTGGCGTATGGCAACAGGTTGCTGATTTAGCCAGCCTAATTGAACATATTCATGTGAGTGATCGCGGACATTTAGGTATGACGCGCTTGCATGCCTCGCAACATGACGTTGCAGCTATGGGTCAAGTGATTGCTGCGGCAGCATTGAATACTGCACTGTATAAAGCGTGTTTAGCGCAAACGAATATTACTTGGCATGGTGGCGCTTGGTTTGAAAGCGCTGAACGCCATGCCAATCATATTAACGTTGACTATCAAATTAAGCACAACGACAGCGAACAAACCCACACCATGGCAGCGCAGTTGCTGGTGGGGGCCGATGGCGCGCGCTCGCAAGTGCGTGCAGACGCCGGTATTGCTATGGCGCACACCGACTACCAGCAGTTCGGTATTATTGCCACGTTAACCTTGTCAGAAGACCTTCAAGGTTGGGCTTATGAGCGTTTTACAGACACCGGGCCCATTGCCTTATTACCCATGGCAGAACGCCAAGCCTCATTGGTGTGGAGCCTTGCACCAGAGCAAGCTAACAGCATATTGCAGCTGCCAGATCACGAGTTTTTAGCACAGTGCCAAAAGGCCTTTGGCTATCGGGCAGGGCGCTTTGTTGCGGTGAAAGACAAAGTGCAATACCCACTGCAACTGCACCTGGCGCAAACCAGCATTGCGCACCGCACCGTGCTTATTGGCAACGCGTCGCACACCTTACACCCCATAGCCGGGCAAGGCTTTAACTTGGGCGTGCGCGACGCCATTGCGCTTGCTGAGCAGTTAACCGGCGCGCAAGAACCGGGCAGTTACAAGGTTCTGAGCGCCTATAACAAGCAGCGCCAAAGTGACTACCAACGAATTATTGGCCTAACTGACAGCTTAGTGCGTGGCTTCTCGAACCAACATGTGCCCTTAGTCATGGGACGCAATATCGCTTTATTTGGGCTCGATAATTTGCCGCCTTTGCGTGACATTTTCGCCAGACAAACCATGGGGTTTCAGTAACACATGAATCACCAAAAAATCATCATTGTCGGTGCCGGCATGATCGGCCTCAGCATGGCTTTGGGCCTACGCCAACAGGGGCATCAAGTTGATGTGATTGAACGTGGTTCACGCCCTGAGTATGGCCAAGAACCTGAATTACGCGTGAGTGCCTTAGCACATCACAGCCGCGACTTGTTGCAGCAACTTGGCGTGTGGCAGCAGTTACCAAGTGAACGTTTAGGCCCTTATACCGCTATGGACGTGTGGGATCACGATAGCTTCGGGCGTATTGAGTTTGCCGCCAACGAAGTGAACGCCAATGACTTAGGCGCAATTGTTGAGAACCGCGTGTTAGAACAGGTGTTGTGGGACGCGGCATTACAGGCGGGGGTAACCATTCACGCCGGTGAAGCCGTTGCCGAACATAACGTTACCGAACAACAGGTGTCGATTCGCCTGGTCAATGGACAAAAATTCTATGGCGACTATCTTATTGCCGCTGACGGCAATCGTTCAACTATTCGTGAACGTGCGCGCTTGCCACTGAGCTTCTGGGACTACCAGCAAACCGGTATTGTCGCTGTTATTAACACCGAATTACCGCACCAAGGCATTGCCCGCCAAGTGTTTTTACCAAGCGGACCCATTGCATGGCTGCCGCTCAATGATCCGCATCAAGTGTCGTTAGTGTGGTCGGCAGACACCGAGCTAGCAGAGCAACTGCAAGCGCTTGACGACATTACTTTTATGCAGCGTCTGCAGGCTGCGAGCGATAGCTGCCTTGGGCAATTAGAACTTGCTTCGCAACGTGCCGGGTTTCCATTGCGTATGCAATATGCTCAGCGCTGGTTGCAACAGCGGCTTATGGTTATTGGTGACGCTGCGCACAGTATTCACCCACTTGCAGGGCAGGGAGCAAACCTCGGTTTTGGTGACGTGATTGACTTGTTGCAGGTGTTTGCAAACCAGCCATCGCATAAATCGCTGCGGGCTTGGGAGCGCCAGCGAAAAGCTGCTGCAGTGACCATGATCACAGCCATGGAAGCCTTCAAACGCGGTTTCGGTAGCGCTAATCCGTTGCTAAAACTAGCCCGTGGTGTGGGTTTTCAGGTGGCTAATAACACCAAGCCGCTCAAACGCATACTAGTCAAAGCAGCGCTTGGTGAATAGCTAAATACGTTCTTGAATAAATTGTGCCAGTTGCCGCGCCGCTTGGTTGTCGGCGTCGGCTTGCCACATGGCCACGTTCACTTCTCCTAATTCGGGCAGCGCCGTGGTGCCGCTGCGCTGCAGTCGCGCTAAATTATCGGGTACGGTGCTTTGGGCCAGTACGGTTAAACCAAGGCCGCTTTCAATAGCCGCAGTTAAGCCCGAAAAATCGGCATTGGTAAAGCTAATACGCGCCGCAATATTGGCCTGCCGTAGCGCGGTTAAAGCACGACGCCGATAAATGCAGCCTTCGGGTGCCACAACTAAAGGCAATGGCTCTTGGCCATGTTGTATTTCATGTTGCGCGCCCACCCAAACCAACGGCTCTTGTTTTAGAATAACCATACCAGAGCGCATGGTTCGCTTGTCGGGCTCTTTTAAGGCAATCACCAAATCGAAATGGGCTTGCTCGTCTTTCAGTAACTCTTTGCTTAATGCCGAGGTAACGGAAAGCGACACATTGGGGTACGCCTGGGCAAATTGCCCGAGCACCTGGGGCAGAATTTTGCTGGCAAATTCACTGGGAATACCTAAACGCACTTGCCCCGATACAGAAGGCTCGGTAAAGCGCGCAATAATTTGATCATTTAAGCCCAGCAGTTGGCGCGCTTGTTCAAGTAGTTCGCTGCCAGCTGGCGTTAAATGAATGCGCCCACCGCTGCGGCTTAGCAACGACACCCCAAGCAGCTCTTCTAAGCGCTGTAACTGCAGGCTAATGGCAGGTTGTGAGCGATTTAACTGTTGCGCAGCTGCGGTATAACTTTGCAGCTCATAAATGCTAATAAAGGCGCGTAAAGCTTCTAACGGTAGGTGTTGCATGATTTTTGCTCATAAAACAGGCGTTTTTCGTTAATTTGATAACTGTAATTTATACGATTTCCAAACTTATTTAAAATTTTTATGAAAGCATAAGTAATATTCATTTGTTGCGAGGGCTTTCGACCTCTATAATTCGCGGTAATTTTTTGAATGCGCGCAAGGTCTTTTTCCGGGCTGCGTATCCACAACAAAAAAGGACAATTAGGTCATGGCAAATCGTACTCCTTTATATGACGCGCACGTAAAAGCTGGCGCGAAAATGGTGGACTTTCACGGCTGGGACATGCCGCTAAATTATGGCTCGCAAATTGAAGAGCATAACGCGGTGCGTAACGACTCAGGCGTTTTTGATGTATCGCACATGACGATTGTTGATGTGTCTGGCATTGATGCAAAACCTTTCTTACGCCACTTATTAGCCAACGACGTGGCCAAATTAAGCATTCCTGGTAAAGCGCTCTACAGCGGCATGCTGAACGAGCAAGGCGGCGTAATTGACGACTTGATTGCCTATTTCTTCTCGGACGAGTCATACCGTTTGGTGGTGAACTCAGCCACCCGTGAACAAGATATGGCGTGGATCAACAAAGCCGCCGGTAGCTTCAAAGTCACTATTACCGAACAACCAACTTTAGGTATGTTGGCGTTACAAGGCCCGAAAGCCGAAGAAAAACTTAAATTAGTACTGGGCGACGAAGCCTTTGCTGCAGTAGATGGCATGAAGCCATTTATGTCACAGCAAGTGGGCGATTATTTCATCGCAACCACCGGTTATACCGGCGAAAAAGGCTATGAAATTGCCGTGCCTGGCGACAAACTTGAGCCGTTATGGGACGCCTTATTGAACGTTGGCGTTCAGCCATGTGGTTTGGGCGCACGCGACACCTTGCGTTTAGAGGCTGGCATGAACTTGTACGGCCAAGATATGGACGAGGGCGTCACGCCATTAGAAGCCAACATGGGCTGGAGCGTAGCGTTTGAACCTGCTGATCGTCAATTTATCGGTCGTGAAGCATTAGAACAGCAAAAAGCAGCCGGCCACGCCAAGTTAGTTGGCTTAGTCATGAAAGACAAAGGCGTATTGCGCCACGGTCAAAAAGTGATCGTAGAAGGCGGCGAAGGCGTTATTACTTCGGGCACCTTCTCACCAACTTTAGGTTTCTCTATTGCTATGGCTCGTGTGCCTGCAACAGTGGGTGATACCGCCGAGGTGGAAATTCGCAAAAAATTAGTTACAGTAAGCGTGGTTAAACCTAGCTTCGTGCGTAACGGCAAGTCGGTACTTGTGTAAGTACAGGCCTAAGCGCTCTCAACCTTTTGATGAATTGAGTATCTGAATTACTAATAAGGAACAGAACATGAGCAATATTCCAAAGGAACTAAAGTACGCGTCAACGCACGAGTGGGTGCGCAATGAAGGCGACGGCATTTTCACGGTTGGTATTACTGAACACGCGCAAGACTTGTTAGGCGACATGGTGTTCGTTGAATTACCAGAAGTAGGCGACACGGTTGCCGCTGGTGACGACGTAGCCGTGTGTGAATCTGTAAAAGCTGCGTCTGACATTTATGCGCCAATTGCTGGTGAAATTGTTGAAGTGAACGAAGAATTGGAAGACGCGCCAGAAACTGTAAACAACGACCCATTTGGTGACGGTTGGTTATTCAAAATTAAAGCCGAAGACCCAAGTGAAGTTGAAGGCTTGCTTGATGCCGAAGGTTATCAAGCAGTTATCGACGAAGACTAAGCACTCGTTTTGTGAACAAGCCCCGGCCAATTTTGCCGGGGTTTTGTGTTTCAATTGTCTTGTATCAACCCGAAAGCTAGGGGACTTGAAGTAAATGACGACTACTACGCTGAAGCAGTTAGAAAATCACGGTGAATTCATTGCGCGCCACATTGGCCCAAGCGCAGACGAAACAGCAGCTATGCTGGCTGAGTTGGGTGTTAACTCACTTGAAGAGCTTACCCAAGACACCGTACCTGGCGCTATTCGCCGCGAACCGTTCTTGTCTATTGGCGCGCCAATGACCGAGCGTGACGCGTTGGCTCGTTTAAAAGCCATTGCCAGCAAAAACAAAGTTTATAAGTCATTTATCGGGTTAGGTTATTACGACACCCTAGTACCGAACGTTATTTTGCGTAACGTGTTGGAAAACCCAGGTTGGTACACCGCTTACACGCCTTATCAGCCGGAAATTGCCCAAGGCCGTTTGGAAGCCATTTTGAACTTCCAGCAAATGACCATGGACTTAACCGGTTTAGAGCTTGCGAGCGCTTCTTTGTTAGACGAGGCCACTGCAGCAGCCGAAGCTATGGCCATGTCAAAGCGCGTCAGCAAAAGCAAGTCAAACACCTATTACGTGGCTGACAACGTGTATCCACAAACTATCGACGTAGTGAAAACCCGCGCCGAGCAGTTTGGTTTTGAGGTCATTGTTGGGCCAGCACGCGAAGCAGACAACCACGACGTATTTGGTGCGTTGTTGCAATACCCAGACCGTAACGGCGAAATTCACAACATTGAAAAGCTGATTGCCGACATTCAAGCCAACAAAGGTGTTGTTGCCGTAGCGGCCGACATTATGAGCTTGGTATTGTTGAAGTCGCCTGGCGAAATGGGCGCCGACATGGTATTTGGCTCAGCCCAACGCTTTGGCGTACCTATGGGCTACGGCGGCCCACATGCAGCATTCTTTGCTACCCGCGACAAATACAAGCGCTCGCTACCAGGCCGTATTATTGGTGTGTCTAAAGACACCCGTGGCAACCAAGCATTGCGTATGGCCATGCAAACGCGCGAGCAACACATTCGCCGCGAAAAAGCTAACTCAAACATCTGTACTGCGCAGGTATTACTGGCCAACATGGCCTCGTTCTACGCGGTATACCACGGCCCACAAGGCTTAAAAACTATTGCCTCGCGCATTAACCGCTTAACCGACATTGTGGCGTTGGGCTTGAAAGAAAAAGGCGTGAAGCTGGTTAACAGCCACTGGTTTGACACCTTAACCTTCACTTTAGAAGGCGACACGACTGACGTATTAGCACGCGCTGACAAAGCTGAAATTAACTTGCGCGTAGACGGCAACGGCCAGTTTGGCGTGAGCTTAGACGAAGCCAAAACTCGCCACGACGTTGACGCCTTGTTCGCCGTACTGTTTGGCGATGACCACGGTTTAGAGGTTGACGTATTAGACTCACGCGCAGCTTCTGGCGACGTGGAATCTATTCCAGCTGCACTGCGCCGCGAAAGTGCGATTTTAGAGCACCCAGTGTTCAACAGCTACCACTCTGAAACCGAAATGCTGCGTTACATTAAGCAGCTAGAAAACAAAGACTTGTCGTTGAACCACAGCATGATCTCACTGGGTTCGTGCACCATGAAGCTCAACGCTACCGCAGAAATGATTCCGGTCACTTGGCCAGAGTTCGGCCAGTTGCACCCGTTCTGCCCAGTAGACCAAGCACAAGGCTACGCTGAATTACTCAGCACCTTGTCAGAGTGGTTAGTGGACATTACCGGTTACGACGTGATGTCGATGCAACCAAACTCAGGCGCACAAGGCGAATACGCCGGCTTGTTGGCGATTCAGAAGTACCATCAAAGCCGTGGCGATGCGCACCGCAACATCTGCTTAATTCCAAGCTCTGCGCACGGCACTAACCCAGCTTCTGCACAAATGATGAGCATGAAGGTGGTGGTGGTTGACTGTGACAAGAACGGTAACGTTGACTTGGACGACCTAAAAGCCAAAGCTGCTGAAGCGGGCGACAACTTGTCGTGCATTATGGTGACCTACCCGTCAACGCACGGTGTGTACGAAGAAGGCATTAAAGAAATTTGTGACATTGTGCACGCGCACGGTGGCCAAGTATACCTAGACGGTGCCAACATGAACGCGCAAGTAGGCGTCACCTCGCCAGGTTACATTGGCGCCGACGTATCGCACCTGAACTTGCACAAAACCTTCTGTATTCCACACGGTGGCGGCGGCCCAGGCATGGGCCCAATTGGCGTGAAGCAACACTTAGCGCCATTCTTGCCAAATCACAGCGTGATAAAAATTGAAGGCACAGGTGCCGACAACGGTGCGGTATCAGCAGCACCATTTGGTAGCGCGAGCATTCTGCCAATTTCGTGGATGTACATTGTCATGATGGGCTCACGCGGCCTGCGCGAAGCCACCGAAGTGGCGATTATGAACGCCAACTACATTGCCAAGCACTTAAGCAAGCATTACCCAATTTTGTACAAAGGCCGTAACGACCGCGTTGCGCACGAGTGCATTATTGATCTGCGCCCATTAAAGGACGCCTGTGGCGTGACCGAAATGGACGTAGCTAAGCGCTTACAAGACTTCGGCTTCCACAGCCCAACCATGAGCTTCCCAGTAGCGGGCACCTTAATGGTTGAGCCAACTGAGTCTGAGTCAAAAGCTGAACTCGATCGCTTCATTGAAGCCATGATCAGCATTCGCGAAGAAGCCAAACGCGTTGAAGCGGGTGAGTGGCCAGAGGACAACAACCCACTGCACAACGCACCGCATACCTTGGCCGACATTGTTGACGCCAACTGGGAACGCCCATACAGCCGCGAACTTGCCGCATACCCTGTGGCCGCCGTGAAGGTGAACAAGTTCTGGCCAAGCGTGAACCGCATTGACGACGTGTACGGCGACCGTAACTTGATGTGTAGCTGCCCAGCGGTGGATACTTATCGTTAATTGGTTGTGCTGTGATGAGGAAGGCGAGCTTTTTAGCTCGCCTTTTTTGTTTGTGCCAGTCAACACGGCGAGTCAATCATTAAAGTTTGGTTGGCAGAACGGCTTAACTTTGAACAGTCGGGTCTTCGATCTTGTGGCTTCGATATTTTAATTGCACAATTGAGAGCGACCATAAATGTTAAGCATACGGGATTATCATGCAAAGTTCATTGTCACAATATGTTAAGAAACGAACTGGTGTCCCTCTGGGTGCAAGTAATTCCATGAGAAATATGCTTTCGCGCTCTTTCGGTGCAAAGTCTTTCCCTGTTTTTTGGCACTACTGGAATCCTATCTGGAGCTATTATTTATCTCGCAATGTCATGCGACCGCTTGGCAAGTTTTTACCTAATTCCGCAGCGACTTTCATTACATTCATAGTCAGTGGCGCTCTTCACGATATAGCTGTATCAATCATAAAGTGGAAAACCATTGTATTTTTTACACCGTGGTTCGGGATAATGGGGTTAATGGTCATCGTTTTAAAAAGATCAGGAGCTTCATACGGGCATGTAACTTGGCCTCTTCGGGCGTTAATCAATGCATCATTTATTTTTGTTTCGCTAGGGGTAACGTACTTTTTGGAAAGCATGTATGCCTAACAATCTGCTGTAGTCGCTCGCAGGCTTGCTGGGACGCAAGCGCATTGGCAGCGTCACTTCGTTCCTAATTTTAGCCCATGTGTTCTCGCCCCGACAAAGGGCAAGACTAAGGTCTGCAACGAGCGATAAGCGGACCAACTAAAGCCCAAGTAGCAGCCCCACAATTGCTCAATTTAAAGCCTTTAATCTAACTTCTAACTAAGGTCTATTCGTTTGAAGGCTCAGTTAAACGCTCTGGGACAAAATATGCTCGGTGTTGATATAGCCAAGAAGGCAATAATGCATGCGCTAGTGCCTCAGTACGCAACCTCTGATTGATATTTTGGTCAGTCACAAATTTGCGCTCATCAAAGTTATAGCGACCGGTTCTATCCTCTCCAGGAGTTAAAATGGCCACCCCTTGAGGTGTCATCCATGCGTAGTTATTACCAAATTGCATCATCGCACGATTAGCTGGTGGCACGGTGTCATTAGAAATATCCTGACCTATCGCAGGCGTCCAGGCAGATATACCTGCAAGCGATATAACCGTGGGCATTAAGTCGATCTGACTGGTAATTTCATTAATCTCTTTGGGTTGAATAGAGCCTCCCAGAATGAGTCCTGGGATGCGGAACTTTTGGATGGGAACTAATTCGTTTCCATAGACGCGCGTATCGTGATCAGCAACAATCAAAAAAATCGTATCTTCCCAGTAATTACTCGTCTTTGCTTTGTCGATAAACTTACCCAGCGCAAAGTCAGCGTATTTGACAGCGTTTTCTACCGTGTTTTTGGGCGTAGAATAGAGCTCGACTTCATCGTCCGGAAACTCGAAGGGTTCGTGGTTTGACGAAGTAAATACCAAGCTAAAAAAGGGCGTATTCTTTTTAGCTAGTTTCTCAAACCTTTTATCAGCGGTGTCAAACAGGTCCTCATCGCTCGCTCCCCAGCTACCGACAAACTTGGGGTTATCAATGTCACTCTGTCCAAGAATAGACTGGAAACCGTTACTTGCGAAAAAGCTCCCCATGTTGTCAAAGTGGGTTTCACCACCATAAAGAAATTCAGTGAAATATCCCTCACGCGACAACAGATCAGCAGCGGTATAAAAATCTTGCTGAGACAATGATAGTTTCACTGTACTCCTTCCCGGAGTGGGTAAGAAGCTGGAAATAACCGCCTCAATACCACGAACTGACCGAGTGCCTGTTGCGTAAAGCTGCTGAAACCACCACCCTTCCTTCTTAAGTTGCTGTAGGTTTGGCGTGACATTGATACCACCGAGATCTTCAACAAAAGTCGCGCCTAAGCTTTCCTCCAAAATAACGACGATATTTTTGGGTTTGTCGAAGCTCCGGGAGGCTTTATTAAAGTGCACTGTGGGGTACTCCTCAGATGGAAATGCCTTGTCTGCCAGGTGTGGCTGGGCTCGAACTGTGTTAAGAATTTCCTCTAAGCTGGCATCTCCATAGATTCGTGAGGCATTTTCCTCGTGCCGCATACTGTAAATTGCGTACTCTAGCGAATAGGCCGAACTGATAACTAAACTATTCACCAAAGCATCCGATGTAACGGCAAAAAATGCGGGGTTCGCAGGACGATGTGCTAAGGTTGAACGCACGCCGGCAAAAACAAGCACCATCAAAAGCGGCCAAGCAATAAGCGCCCTGCCAGTGTATTGATTATGACCATAAGTTGCCTGGTTTAGTCGCTTAGCAAGCTTAATTAGTCCGTACAGGCAAATACTTAACACTCCCACGGTCAAAAGTAACCAGATTTTAAATCCTCCCCAAAGGGTACTTAGCACTTCCTTGGGGTACTCTAAATACTCAATAAACAGACGGTTAGGCCGTAAATCGTATTGCATAACAAAAGCAGGCGTTGAGATCTCCATAAACGTGATATAGGTGATAGCAATAATCAACCAAATGCTTTGAACTTTTTGCCAAGCTCTTGCACCCCAACGATTTAAAAATAATGGCGCGAATAGCAATAGAGGTAATGTTAGATAACCCATTTGAACGATGTCTGCTCTGAGGCCCATCAACATCAGGTAACTGAGGTTTCCTGCCTCAGTTACGCGATCAAACTGCCATATAAATAATAGTAAGCGACTAATACTTAGTATAATTAAGCCCAGCGAAAAGCCCGCTATAAGCGTCCGGTATTGGAATAGCGACGGCTTCAGTTCTCTTAGTAAAGGTGTATTGCTCATTAGTAGCCCAACTCAGTTCTGATAATGAACGCAATACTAAAAAACAAACCTTAAGCTGAACTTAATATTGACTGCTTACTATGCAGTTTTTCATTCCTAATGAGGTGACTATGAAACCGGGGAAAACTGGCGTAGCCCGAATAATCGACGCAACGCAGTATTCCATGAAAGGGCTTAGAGCGGCGTGGCGTTTTGAAGCGGCCTTTCGACAAGAGGTACTTTTATTGTTGGTGTTGCTGCCAGTTTTAGTGATAGCAGAGCTTGAGCTTTCAGAGCGGTTGCTACTGCTTATGTCATTGCTTGGTTTACTTATTACAGAGCTACTGAACTCCGCCATTGAAGCGGTTGTCGACCGCATTGGCCCCGACTTTCACGAGCTCAGCGGTCGAGCAAAAGACATCGCCTCCGCTGCAGTATTCATTGCTATCTGTCAGTTCATCGTCGTTTGGGTAGCTGTGTTATGGCCGCTTTAGAGTCCATGACGGTTTGGAGGCGTTGGACACGTGTTTTGGTGGTTTTTGTGGCTTTATTACTGGTCGTAGAATTTTTAGAGCTTAAGTTTTTGGTCGCCAATACTTTATACCAGCTCGAAGGGGGACAGTGGTCTTTACGGCACCATTTTATCACTGAAACGATTCTTCATGACGGTATACGGAAGCTTAATCTCGCATTTGTAGTGTTTGTCCTATTCCTAACCGTGGCTCAGTTCTTACCAACCAAAAGGGACAGCAAGCGGCGCCGGTATGTATTGTTACTCTTATCGGTTTTGTTGTCTTTTGGTTTAGTGAATTACCTTAAGGCTATGCTTGGTATGGACTGTCCTTGGGATTTGCAATTATACGGAGGAGCCAAACCATATATCAGCTTATGGTCGTTCAACGACACTCATTTTGGGTCGGGTCGGTGCTTCCCTTCGGGACATTCAAGTATTGGCTTTGCCTGGATTGCTCTGTACTTTTTCTGGCGTAAAAGCAGACCTTTTCTTGCGAGAGCTTCGCTGACTCTGTCACTTTCTTCCGGCTTTGTACTTGGAGGTGTTCAACAGCTCCGGGGCGCACACTTCTTTATTGATGACATAACAACAGCATTCATCTGTTGGAGCGTTTCTTTATTTATCTTTCATATAGGTGAGCAATATGCAGCGACTGACGCTTAATTTTCCAGCTCTATTAATACTCGTTGCGGCTTGGCTTGCTCTTGGATACTCGGGTCCTCTTATGAGTGCGTTGAGTGAATACGGGGTTCATGGGTTCACGCAAGTCAAACTGGTGGTGTTCATTGCTTTTTTCTATACTGTTGCGCTCGCCATCAGCCGATGCGTTAATGCTTTCAAGCCATTCGCAATATTGTTGTTTGTTCTTGCTGCTCCTGCACTTTTTTACATGTCGGAATATGGCATTATCATTGATGCAGATATGATAATTAATGCAATTGAGACCGATACGGCTGAGGCTCGCGACCAACTCTCTGGGAGTTTTTTTGAAACCTTCATAACACTTGGTGTTATCCCTTCGTTATTGCTGGCGTATATAAAACTCCCCCCTTCCAGTACGGCAACAAAAATAAAACAAGGCATTGCAGCGGCGACTTGCTTTTCAGTATTAGCGGTCGGTATCGCTTACACCAGTTATGACGACTTCGCTTCTTTATTTCGCAACCATCGAGATGTGAAGTACAGAGTCGCTCCTTTCAACGTCATATCAGCAACCGTCTCGGCTTTGAAACGAAAATTAGAGACCCCAACTCAATTTATAAGATTAGGGCAAGATGCCTTTCAGGTAAGTACGTCTGAAAAACCGAGAGTCATGGTAATCGTTTTGGGTGAGACAGCGCGTGCGGACCATTTTTCAATCAATAACTATGCTCGGCTGACAACGCCTTCACTGAATGCGCTCATGACATCAGAGCCAATATTCAGCTATAAAAGCGCTACATCGTGTGGAACGGCAACTGCTATTTCAGTGCCGTGCATGTTCAGTTTTTTAACAGCTGATAATTACTCGGATGTTGCTAGAAACTCGAGTAATGTATTAGATGTTTTAGAAACTGCCGGTATTAATGCAACATGGATAGAAAATAACTCTGGCTGCAAAGATGTCTGTAATCGAATTAAAACCGTCAAAATGAGCGAGTCCCGATGTGGGGAGTTGGAATGCTATGATGTAGATATGCTCGAACAACTCAAATCTTGGTTAAGCAATTTGCATCAGGACTCAATTATTGTGCTTCATCAAATGGGAAGTCATGGGCCTGCCTATTACGAACGGTCGCCTAACGAAATGAAACGGTTTTTACCCGAATGCAAAAGTCAAGAGCTGTCGAATTGTTCTGTGGATGAAATTACTAATGCTTATGACAACAGTTTGCTCGTCACCGACCAACTTGTAAGTCAGGTCATAAAGTTATTGAAAAGCCATACTGAACTGGACAGCAGTATGATGTATGTATCTGACCATGGTGAATCACTAGGGGATAACGGTATCTATCTGCATGGCTTGCCTAACTGGATAGCTCCAGAAGAACAACGTCACATACCCTGGATAGTATGGCCATCCGACACATTTAATGTAAGTAAACACGAAACGGGCGCTACTATCAGTCATGATAATTTTTCGCATACGATCCTGGGCTACTTTAATGTTGAAGCCTCTGTTTACAACGAACACCTTGACTTAACTAAACCTGATGGACGGTAAGCACATGCGTTTGCTACTCCTAGAAGATGATAAGTATTTGGCTGAAGGAATAATCAAGGGGCTAGGCCGAATGGGATACCTGGTTGAGCTAGCGGCAAACTTGTCTCAAGCTGAGACCGCCCTTAGGACAGATCAATTTGACCTTGCAATATTTGATCTCGGACTGCCCGATGGAAATGCCGTACCACTGATTAAAAAGTTAAGGAAAGCAGGCCAAGAAATCCCGATTCTCGTACTTACAGCGTGGGATGATATTGATACTAAAGTACTGGCATTAAACGAAGGCGCCAACGACTATGTGGTTAAGCCTTTTGAATTACGCGAATTAGAAGCGCGTATTCGAGTGCAGGTTCGCAAAGCAAACCAACACTTAAACGATATTATAACCTGTGGGCAACTGAATATTGACCTATCATCGCAGGAATGCCGTTTTCGTGACAAAACAATTAATTTGACTCGGCTTGAGTGGCTGTTGCTGAAACAGTTAGCGCTGCATAAAGGAAAAATAGTGAGTAAAGAGCAATTAGCGAGTGCGTGCTATGGCTGGGGAGGCGAACATGAGAGTAATTCGCTAGAAGTACACATTCACCATTTACGCAAGAAAATCGATGGTAATCTTATCTCAACGATAAGAGGCCTAGGTTATCGCTTACAAGATGAGTCATCATGAGCCTGTGGTCACTTCGTCGCTCATTGGTTGTTGGCATCAACTTAGCCGTGGTGACTGTACTTGCCGTCACGGCTTGGGCGAGTTACAGAGATATTCTGCATGAGCTGGATGAGGTTTTTGATGCGCAACTTGCTCAGACCGCAAAGTCGCTCGCAACGTTTTATGCGCCCGCTAAAAATAAACTGTCTGTCACTCAAATAATTCCGATATCGCAATATGATGATACCGGAGAGGATAGCTACGCTGAAGAAAAAGGTCCCAGCGGCCATAAATACGAGTCTAAGATTGGCTATCAAATTTACAATGTCGACGGTAATTTGCTGGCTTCAACAAACCAGGCTCAATCATTGAACCTTAAGGGTTTAGAAGCGGGTTACCATACATTAAAGAGTGACAAAAACACGTGGTTTATCTTTAGCTACTTCGAGGAATCCAAAGGCATATGGGTTCATACTTTTCAGCGTCAGGATGTTCGAGGTGAGCTGAGTGGCTACTTGGCCTCAGAGCAACTCTATCCACTATTATTAATGTGGGTTCCAATTAGCCTAATAATACTCCTCATCGTTTATATTGTCCTAAAACCCGTAAACCGTTTTGCTGCAGACCTAAGAGCTAGGGAGTTAAATAATTTGTCGCCAGTTGAGTCCGAACTGCCTAATGAGTTGGTTCCGATCCGGCAAGCACTCAATCGGTTGTTGCATCAAATTAAAATGTTCTCGGAACGCGAAAAGCGGTTTGTCGCTGATGCTTCTCACGAACTGCGCACACCGTTAAGCGCAATCCAAGTACACGCCGAAAATGTCATTTCAGCTGATTCACTTGACGATGCCAAGCACTCTGGCAGGTCCATTTTTAACTCCGTGGAGCGAATGTCACGCCTTGTTAATCAACTGTTGTTGTTGAACCGGCTTGATAGCCTAAACTTTACTGAAAAGTTTGAGGAAGTTGAAATCAGTAAGTTGGTCTCTTTGGCGCTAAATCACTTACCAATCAATAAAGTGGAAAATCACCAATGGCACATTGATGTTTCCTCTATTCGAATAATTTGTGACGAAACTCTTATCGTTAGTGTTTTAACCAACCTGTTGTCCAATGCAATGAAATTTTCGCCGAAAGGTTCGAAAATACAGGTAGTCGCGCTCGAGACTGCTAACAGAGTCATTATCAAGGTTGCTGATGAAGGCAAGGGTGTACCTAAAGAAACACTTGAGCGGTTGGGGGAGCGCTTCTATCGACTTCAAGAGCATAGTGCTGTATCAGGCGCTGGTTTAGGCCTGTCGATTACACAAAAGATAGTGCAACTGCACCATGGGAAAATTTCATTCAACAACTCATATCCCACGGGGCTTGAAGTGCACATAGAGTTACCTAAGTGAAACCTTGGGAAGTGATCGTATTTTACTGTTGGTGCCTCTAACAATTAATATCATGAGGTGCTAGCGTCCGCAATTGGCACACAGCGGACAAAGCTTCGTCGAATTTTTAACTATTAAGTTTTTATCCTACACAATTTTACGTTTGCCACTTTTACCAACTAACCATACTCTTCAAACCTCGTGTCAACGCACAGGTTGTTAACTGTAGTTGACAAGCTCCGGAGTGTTAACTAAAGTTGGCAATTGAATATGGATATTCTAACAACGTCAGTGTTTGATATGTGGTTCGATTCACTGAAAGATCTGCGAGGTAAGTCACGAATTCAAGCTCGAATTGACAGAATTGCGTTTGGACATTTGGGCGATGTGAAGTCAGTGGGAGAGGGAGTTCTCGAGTCAGCAAAAAGATATCGAAAGCGCCAAAAAATTAGTTAAAGAAATTGAGGGCATCATATGAGCATAAAACTCACCCGTTGGGACTCAGCACAACACCTCGATAGCGACGAAGCCATTCAAGCCTACTTGGATGCATGCGTGGAAGAATCTGAAGGTGATCCGGCATTCATTGTTCACGCTTTAGGTGTTATTGCGCGAGCGCGCAATATCAGCCAGCTATCGCGTGATACAGGTATCAGCCGCGAGGGGCTCTACAAAGCATTCTCGGAAGAGGGTAACCCGACATTTTCAACTATCGCTAAAGTGGCATCTGCACTTGGTTTAACGTTAACGTTGCAGCCCAAATCAACCAACACTTTCTAAACTAACCTTATCCGCAATCGCTTTCCTACAGCCAACGGAGCCAGATTGATCGGTGCACAGCGTTTGCCGCCCGTACTTTCTAACCTCCTACCTGAAGGGGCATTAAAAGACTAGATGTCACAGTCGCTTAAAATGCATGTGGACAACGAATTTCCATTGCTGGCGCATATGGGAAAAGGTTTGCCGGGGGGAATTATTGCGACGCCAATCATTGCAGGTCAGTTGCCTACATGAGCACTTGACCATCTACTAACCGAATTGCCGATGAATGACGAACACAAGAAAGCCTTAAGACAGCATTGGTCGAAATTACATGAAGACTTTAGAATATAGAAGGACCTCTGCTTGGGTCGCAGACTACTCGCACAATTTCTTATTGCGAATCATTCGCATTAGGCGTAACATCAGTCTGCATAACATACACTGTGTTTCCATCTTCTAAACTGTCTAAAATAACGAGCGAACCTCATGACGCTTCAAGCCTTATTTCGTGCCGCGTGGGCGGTTGTTTTGTTCACGACGCTAGCGGTATTCAGCCAGCCAACTCAAGCTCAAACGCAAACCCAATCGCAAGCAAGCCCATCAGAATTACACCAAGAGCAGATGCGTCAACTGGCGCAACTAGTTGAATACATTGGCGTGGATTACAGCGAGGCGGTTGCCAACGGCGAAGTGATCAACGCCGGCGAATACGCCGAAATGGATGAGTTTTCGGCCATTATTTTGCGCAACCTCAACACACTTTCCGGCTCGAGCGCAGCGTTAGAATCGTTAAAATCGCCGGCGCAGCAGCTGCGTCAGTTGATTATGAATAAGGCTGATTTAACCGAGATTCGAGCCGCGACGTCACAACTGCGCGCAAAAATTTTGCAGCAATTGCCGCAAGTTAAACTTCCTGAAACTATTTTACCGACCACGCAAACTGCAGAACTATATCAAGCGCAATGCAGTGCTTGTCACGGTCAGCAAGGCCAAGGTGATGGCCCTGCGAGCATGGGCTTAGAGCCAGCACCGACCGACTTTACCGATTTAGCACGCGCTGAAAATCGCTCGCTGCTTGGGCTTTACGATGCCATTAGCAAAGGCATTGATGAGACAGCTATGATGGCGTTCACTGACTTAACCGATCAGCAACGGTGGTCACTGGCGTTTTACGTGGGCTCGTTAGCTTTTCAGTCGCAAGCGCAACAAGCCAAGCTAAACAGCGCCAACCTGATTGATCTGCAACAAATGGTGAACGTAAGCCCCGTACAGTTACGCAACGAGTTACCGCAAGCGCAAACGGGATTAGTGAATGCATTACGTGCTAATCCGCAGCGCTTGTTCGAGGCTGAGGTATCGCCGTTTGCAGTGGCCAAGGCGCGCTTGACAGCCACTGAAGAAGCGTACAAAGCGGGCGATTACAAACGCGCCAATCGCCTTGCAGTGAGTGCTTACTTAGACGGTTTTGAGTTGGTTGAAAATGGTTTGAGTGCTTATGACGCAACACAAACCAAAGCCATTGAAGCACAAATGATGAACTTGCGTCGCATTATTGCAACGCCCGATCAGCAAGCACAGGTTAGCGCGGCTATCCATGAAACCATGCAGGCACTGCAAAAGGCCGAAGCGACGATGACTGAGCAGCAACTGTCCAACGGTGCACTCGCCACAGCTAGCTTTGTCATACTGCTGCGTGAAGGCTTAGAAGCATTGTTAGTCGTGCTGGCACTTATTACCGTATTGCGCCGTACTAAGCGCAGCGATGCAGTGAAGTACGTGCACACGGGCTGGGTCACGGCATTAATTCTGGGCGGTTTAACTTGGTGGGCGGCACAGTCGCTTATTTCAATTAGTGGTGCTAGCCGCGAGATCATGGAAGGTGTGGCTGCAGCATTGGCGGCGGTAGTATTGGTGTACGTGGGAATTTGGATGCACAGTAAAACCAATGCCCAAGCTTGGCAGCACTACATTAAACAGAACTTACACGCGCATTTGGCTGCGGGCACGTTGTGGGGTATTGCGGCATTAAGCTTTGTGGCGGTGTACCGTGAAGTGTTTGAAACCGTGCTGTTTTATCAGTCATTGCTAACCCAAGCGCAAAGTACACAGCACGCTAGCGTGTGGGGCGGGTTTATTGCCGCCGCAGCGGTACTCGCGCTGGTTACATGGACAGTATTGCGGTTTAGCTTGAAGCTACCTATTGCCAAGTTTTTCGCCTACACCACGTACCTGTTGTTAGCACTAGCATTTGTGTTAGCTGGTAAGGCGCTTATTGCTTTCCAAGAAGCCGGTTGGGTTGCGGCGACGCCGTTCCCTCTGCCACTAAATATTGACTGGTTAGGTATGGCTGCTACGTGGCAAAGCCTTGTTGCGCAGCTGGCGGTACTGGTGGTTTTTTGGTGGTACCGCCGCCGTGCAATAGGGGCTGCAAAGGCTTAGAAGATGTAAATAAAGCCTACGCCAAGTTCCGCTTCAAAGTCATTGCGGGTAATTGGACTGTCGCTAACGTCGCCGCTGTAGTGCTCATATAAGCCTTCAACGTACATCAGCCAATTCTCGTTGATGTACGAGCGGTAATTATAGTGCAAGCCAACTGAGCGCAGCCCGCTGCTAAGGTTGGTTTCGTTGTAGCCTGATGCAGCAGCTTGCGCAGCGTTAATGCCGAAGTCTTTGTTAGCACGGTCGCTGTCGTGATACACCGCAACCACAGATAGCTCATGGCCGGTACCATCGTTTTGCTCGCCAAAGCGCGTGCCGGCACCAAAAATACCAATGTTACCGTCTTCACCGGCAATAATGCGGCCATCTAGCCAGTAACGCCAGTCGGCGTCAAATGCACGGCGTGCTTGTAGCACAAATTCGGCGCCTTCGTCAGAATCACCCAAGCCGTTTAAGAAGCCGTCATCGGAATCCGCTTCTTCACGGCCTTCTTCAAAACCTACGGTGGCCTCTAATAGCCATACGTCGTTACGCAGGCCGCGCCAACCGATGGCTTCACCGGCAAAGTAGAAAATGTTATCGCCGCTACGCCATTGCAGGGCACCGGCTGGTTCTGGCTCGAAGCCAAATTCATCTGAGCCCTCGTAGGCTGACTCGTACTCAATACCAAGGCCTAAGCCTAAAGCCCAACCGTTTTCGCCTTTGGTAAAGTCATCAAGCGACGGTAATGGCACTAATGCTGTTTTTTCCTGGGCAATTGTTGCAGGCGAGAGACAGGCTGCTACAGCCAGTGGCAACAATAGAGCGATAAATTTTTTCATGGTGATTCTCCAACTAAACCAATAGACAAAAAGGTTTTGTCTCGTCCACCAATTACGTTAGCTAACTTACCTTGGATCTAAGAAACGGCCGAAATATCTAAATTGCGCTAAATCAAGCTGGCGTGAATTTAATTTTATACCTACACTTTGTATATTCAACACGTATATCCATGTTGAGTATGATAGCTTGTGAGAGATATATGAAAGCAAAAACAAAACTATTTAAAAGCAACCAGACGCAGGCTGTGCGGTTGCCAAAAGACGTCGCGTTTCCAGATGGTGTCACCGATGTCGAAGTACTTGTGGTTGGTGAGAGCAGAATTATTACACCAGCAAAATCAAGCTGGCGCACATGGTTTGCGGGCGAGCCATTAAGTGATGACTTTATGGTTGAGCGTGATCAGCCCGAAGAACAACAGCGTGATACGTTATGAACCTTCGCTACATGCTCGATACCAACATTTGTATTTATGTGATGAAGAATCGGCCTGAATTTCTAGCTGATTTATTTGATGCGCACGCGCGTGAGTTATGCGTCAGTTCGGTGACCGCCATGGAGCTTTATTATGGCGTTGAGTGCTCACAACAGCGGGTGACAAACGCTGATAAATTAGAAAGTTTCTTATCTCGTTTAGAAGTGCTGGAATACGACACTGCGGCCGCTTATCAAACCGCCATTATTCGCGCAGAGCTGCGTCGTTTGGGAACACCAATCGGCGCTTATGATGGCATGATCGCAGGGCATGCTCGAGCAAACTCGCTCACTGTCGTCACTAATAACGAACGCGAGTTTGCACGAATACCTGGGCTCATGACAGAAAATTGGCTTCAGCAAGCGCCGCAGTCAATCATCAACGAACCGCAGCCGGCTTACCGCTAACGGCTTCAGTTGTTACTGCATGCCTTTCAAAAACGCCACCACACTGCGCCCTAGCGAACTATGATCGTAACCACCTTCTAACGTGGCGACAATGCGGCCGTCACAATGGCGATCAGCCAGTTCTTTCAGTTCGCGGCCTATCCAGTGGTAGTCGGTTTCGGTGAGTTTAAACTGCGCCATGTCGTCTTCTAAATGGCCGTCGAAACCGGCGGACACCATAATTAGCTGCGGTTCAAAGGCATCAATGGCTGGGAACCAGCGCTCGCGTACAGCGGCTTGCCACGTAGGGCCGTCACAGCCTGCGGGCAGCGGAATATTAATCACTTCATGGCTAATAGTCTCGGTGCCCGAGTTGGGGTACAGCGGGTGTTGAAACGAGCTGCAAAACAGCACGCGCTCGTCGTTTAAGAAAATATCTTCGGTGCCGTTGCCGTGGTGTACGTCAAAATCCACAATAGCGACGCGCTCAATGCCGTAAGCATGCATGGCGTAAGCAGTGGCCACCGCAATATTGTTGAAAATACAAAAGCCCATGGCCGCGTCCCAGGTGGCGTGGTGGCCGGGCGGGCGCACCATGCAAAAGGCTCGGCGGTTTTCAGCGGTAAACACTTCATCAACCGCGCACATACCACTGCCTGCGGCATACAACGCTGCGCGCAAGGTGCCGGCGGTCATCATGGTGTCGGGGTCTAACCATATATGTTGGTCGGGCTCGGTGGGGGCACGTTCAAACACGTCGTCTATGTAATTTGCGGCGTGCACGCGCAGTAAGTCTTCACGTTCGGCGGGCTTAGCGTCTTTTTGGGTGAGTGCGAACTCCATGCCTGAGCGAATAATCTGGTCGTTAATGGCAGCAATACGCGCCGGCTCTTCGGGGTGCACTTCCGACACGCGGTGCATGCTGCAATAGGGGTGACTAAATACAGTGATGGACATCTAACTCACTCACTTTTTTCAATTAGATCGAGCTGCAAGTAAACTTCGCCAGGTTCTTCTGAGGGTTTGCGAACAAACCCAGCGCGCTCGAACACGGCCAACATTTTGCCGTTCTCGGCGCGCACGTAAGCCAACATGCGTTTAAGCCCGCGCTCACGAGCAATACGTTTCATTTCTTCAAGCAGGCGCGTGGCCATGCCTTTACCATGCTGAGTTTCGCGCGTAACAAAGGCAACTTCACAGCTTTTTTCGTCGTGTAGCAGATAATAGCGACCAACGGCTTGAATTTGAGCCATAGAGCCCTTTTGCCGCACAATACATAGCGCCAAATCACGTGATTGGTCTACGCTCACTAGCGTACATGACTTTTCGCGACTCATGCTGGTGGGCACAGTGTTGTAACGCATTTGTAGGGTTTCTTTGGTGTGCGAATAAAAGAACTCTTGCAGACGTCGCTCGTCACTTGGGTTCAGTGGCCGCAAGTCAAAAAATTCGCCGTTAATTGAAATCTCTTTAAAGCCCACAGGGCCTAATTCGGGCACTTCAACCGAGTGCAAAATTTGATAGTGAGGCACGTAATAATGTTTGCGTACTTCTTCCAATAGTTGCTGACGAAACTTCGGGTGCGCCACGCGTATCAGCTCTAACGCACGTTCGCGTATGCTTTTCCCGCGCAGTGAAGCCACGCCAAACTCGGTCACCACGTAGTACACATGCGCCCGTGAGGTGGCGACGCCGCTGCCTTCGCTAATAAAGGGCACAATGCGCGACACGGTGCCATTTTTGGCGGTGGAGGGCAGGGCTATTACTGGCTTACCGCCCGGGCTCATGCTGGCGCCCCGGCTAAAATCCACATGGCCGCCAATGCCGCTATAAAAATGATGGCCAATAGAGTCCGACACCACTTGACCGGTTAAGTCCACTTCAATGGCGCTGTTAATCGACACCATTTTTTCGTTACGCGCAATGTTCGCTGGCGAGTTCACGTATTCTGACGGGTAAAAGCCAATGTGTGGGTTGTTGTTCACAAAGTCGTAGAGTTTTTTGCTGCCAATACAGAAGCTCGTAACTGCTTTGTGTTGGTGATAGGTTTTGCGGCGGTTATTAATCACGCCACTCAGCATAAGCTCCATAATGCCGTCGGTGATGAGCTCGCTGTGCACGCCTAAGTCTTTATGGTTCACCAAATAGCGCAGTACCGCGTCACAAATTTTGCCAAAGCCTATTTGAATGGTGGCACCGTCTTCAACTAGCAGCGACACATACTGACCGATGCGCTCGGTGACGGCATCGAGTTCAGGCGCCGTTATTTCGGGTAGGTCTTGCTCGGCTTCAAAAAACGCATCAATTTGACCTTTGTGAATAAACGCTTGGCCAAAGGTTACCGGCATTTTCGGGTTGACTTGGGCAATGACTTTTTTCGCTGATTTCAATGCCGACGACACAATATCGACCGACACACCTAACGAATGATAGCCGTATTGATCGGGCGGGCTGACCATAATCAGCGCCGCATCAAGCGGTAGTATGTCTTCGCTAAACAACGATGGAATGTCGGACATAAATGCAGGGGTGTAATCAGCGCGGCCTTCAGCCACGGCGCGGCGCACTTTCTCGCCACCAATAAACAGCGAGTTTACTTTAAAGGTTTCACTGTATTCTGGGTTTACCCAATGGTTATCGCCTAGCGCATAAATTTGCACTATTTCAATATCATGAAAATGCTGGCTGTGGTCGGCAAGGTCGTGCAACAGGGCGTGAGGAACCCCGGCGTGGGTACCAATGAATATTCGGTCACCAGACTTAAGCAGCTGCTGCCATTTGGCTGCTTGCCCGTTCACCGTTAATTGTCGTTGTGAACCGCTCATGGTTTCGTCCTTATGCCGCGATAAGTCATAGTAGCCAGTATAAACACAACCGCTGAACGGTCTAAATAACCATTAGGGGTTATTTAGTTGTCTCGTCATAGCGCCTTACACAGTTGCGGCCACTCGATTTAGCCGCATACAAGGCACGGTCTGCATGCGAGAGTAAGGTGTCAATAGAGTCTGAGTCTGCTAACGATGACAAGCCAACGCTCACAGTTAAATGCTCAATAGGTACTGTGGCTGGCGGCTGGGTTTGCATAATTTGTTCACGTAACCGCTGACATAGTTTCGCGGCGCTCTCAATATCTGTGTCGGTCATTAAAATAGTGAACTCTTCGCCACCCCAACGCGCAATTTTATCTTCTTGGCGGGTATGTTGCTTGAGTAATTTGGCCAACCATTGCAGCACTGTATCGCCCGATGAATGGCTAAAACTATCATTAATGCGTTTGAAGTTATCGACATCAATAATGGCAAGCGTTAACGGCTTTTTATGTCGCGTTGCTGCGGCAAACTCAGCGGCTAAATCACGATTAAAGCTGCGGCGGTTGGGTAGGTCGGTTAATTCGTCAAACTGGGCCAAGTGCTCAAACCGCTGCGCTTGAATGCGCATGGCTTCGGTTTTCTCTGCCACTTGTTGCTCAAGTTCAGCCGCTCGGCGGGCAAGCACATTCAGGCGCACGCGAATAAAGGTAGCAATAGCCGCGAGCAAACCGAAAACAACTATGACCCAAAACCACGCCTGCTGATAATAGCGCGGTGGCACACTAAAGCTAAACTCTGCGCTGCGGCCAATTTGGTCGCTGTTGCTATAGGCGGCTTGCACTCTGAAGGTGTAATCGCCAGGCGGCAAGTTGGTATATTCGGTATAGCGGGCTGAGGTGATACGCCATTGCTCTTCGTAACCCACTAACTGGGTACGATAGCGAATTTGGTTGTTCATGGTGAAGCCAAGCCCGGCGTAGCTAATGCTAATGCGTTCGCCGTCGAAACGTGTTTGCGCACTGCTTGGCTCAATAAATTGACCATTAAGTTCAACACTTTCAATAACAGCTGGTGGCGGATAATCGGTAAATTGTGCCAGTTGCGCGGGCGCAATACGGGCAATGCCGTTGGCTGTGGGCACCCAGATCGTGTCATCGGCCGCATGCAAAATAGCAGGGTTCGAACCGCCATTGGCTTGGCTGCTGACTAAGCCGTCGCTTTCGCGAAACACTTCAACGGTACTTAAGCCGCTTTGCTGTTTGCTTTGTACAGCGCGAATATCGGCCACTGTGGTGCGCATGATGCCGCGGTTAGAGGTCAACCAAACGTTGTCGTTTTTATCAATCGTGAATTGAAAAATTTTCTCGACAATTAAGCCTTGCGGGCGGCCAATGACCACGCCTTGTTGCTGTTTTGGCTGATAGATTATTAAGCCACGATCGGTGGCTATCCATAATTCGTCGCCAACTGATTGAATATTAAACACATACTGGGCGTGGTTAAATTGACTAATATCTACACTGACAAAGTGCCCATCGACGAGCTTAAATAGCCCACGTGCGGTGCCTAGCCATAGCTGTTGGTTTTTATCTTCATGCAGAGAAACGCTAAAACGGGCATGGTCAACTTGTGTCTCGGGTTCGCGAATGCCTTGGCCTGGGTCATAAAAATTAACGCCATTGGGCGTAGCAAGCCAAATTTTACCTGAGCTGGCTTCGGTAATAGCTCGAATTTCGTTGGCCAGTAAACCGTCGTTGCGGGTCCAATGTTGAACCACTTCGTCGTCTTTCCAAAGTAGTAAGCCGTCGGTGTAGGTGCCTATAAAAATACCGTGCTCGGGGTGTTCGAATAAACTTAACACCGACGCCTGCAGGCCTAAATTGAGGTTACGCCACTGGCTATTTTGATACACATTGACGCCACCGGCAGAGCCGACCCAAATATCGCCATTGTCGCGCTGTATGACGGTGCGGACAAAGTTATCCGCTAAGCCGTCTTGCGTTGTGTACGTTCGAAACGGTGTGTTGCGCAAACGCATTAAGCCACCGTTAGTTCCCACCCAAATGCTGCGTTCGGCGTCTTGATAGATGGCCAATACACGTGAATTTGGCAGGCCATCGGCCATGGTTAAGTTTTCAAGGCCATGGGCGGCACTGATACGGAACAAGCCTTTATCAATAGACCCTAACCAAATGTCGCCAATGTCATCAACCATCACCCGAATAATACTGATGTTGTTTAGTTTTGGGTGCAGCAGTTTAAAGCCAGTTTCTTGGCGACCAATAAATGCACCTTGCTCGGTACCTACAATAAAGTCATCGCCATATTGGGTCACTGAAAATACGCCAAGCTTCGGTAAACCGTAGTCGGTATTGATAAAATCTAAAGCGTTTTTGGTTACTCGCACCAAGCCCAAATTAGTTGCCACGTACAATTGTGAGTCATCAGGTTTGGCAATGTCGTAGGCATGCATCACGTTATTGTTTGGGGCAACTTGGTCGAAATACGACTCAACGTTATCGGCACTGTAATATTTGAGTAGGCCGAGTTCTTCAGTGGCTAACCAGTAACTGTTGTCTTTGTTATAAATGGCTTTATTCACTAGTGTGAGCGGTGTTTCTAGGGGGCGCCATGTGGTGGTTCCGGCTTGGTTTTGTTCGCGCAAAACCACAGTGCCGCGGGCACCGACGACAATAAGCTGGCCCGACTCGGCCACGCGAACATTCTGTAATCCGGCATCGCTCAGGCCGATATTGCTGTATAAGTCATAGTTCTTGAATTCAGCGCCGTTATAACGGGTTAAGCCTTCCCAAGTCGCTAGCCAAATATAGCCTTCATCGGTTTGGGTGACGCTATTGATGGTATTGTGCGGTAGACCGTCTCGCGTGGTCCATAATTCTTGAAAGTAGTTGGTTAATTCAGGGGGCGCAGATGGGTTAGCTTCAGCAGGGGCGGCAATATGTAATGCAACGCACAACAACAGTGAATTTATCCAAATGCTACAACTGCGCATTACCTGCCCACCTTTTGGTTATTTTTATAACTTTTATATCACATCTTTTTGTGTATTCACCAGCGTAATAAGTAACCATCTTGAAATTTAGTGCATTTAGCTCACACCCCTTGAGCTTCTTAGCTACATTGCATTTAATGGAAGCACGATAAAAACGAGAGGAAGTATCTATGAAGGGCATGAAACAGCTTGTTTTAGCCGCAATGATGGGCGTAAGCCTTGGCACTAGTTTTATTGCGACAGCTGCTGTCGCAGAAGAATTGCCACAGGCAAAAATTGCTGCCGATGATGTGGTTGTGACAGAACATAGCGCCAACATTAATGGTCAACGTTTTAAATATACCGCAACCACCGGTACGCAACCGGTTTTCAATGAAAACGGCGAAGCCACTGCAGCGTTATTCTTTACGTACTATGAGCGCCAAGGCGTTAAAAACCGTGAAGAACGTCCATTATTAATTTCTTTCAATGGTGGCCCAGGCTCTGCGTCTGTATGGATGCACATTGCCTACACTGGCCCGAAGTCACTTCGCGTTGATGACGAAGGCTTTCCAATTATGCCCTACGGCGTGAAAGACAACCCACATTCGGTACTTGATGTGGCTGATATTGTCTTTGTAAACCCAGTAAACACCGGTTATTCACGCCCATTGCCAAAGAAAGACGGCAGTGCTTACTCGCGTGACGAACTGCAAAAAATGTTCTTTGGCGTGAATGCCGACGTGAAATATCTTGCCGACTGGGTAAATACCTTTGTGACCCGCCATGAACGCTGGCGCTCACCGAAGTACCTTATAGGTGAAAGCTACGGTACGACACGTGTTTCAGGCTTGGCACTTGAGCTGCAGAACCGTCAGTGGATGTATCTGAATGGCGTGGTGTTAGTTTCACCGACCGATATTGGCATTGAGCGTGACGGCCCTGTTAAAGCGGCCAACCGCTTACCGTACTTTGCTGCTGCAGCTTGGTATCACAATGCGCTCGACAGCGAATTACTGAAAAAAGATTTAACACAGTTGCTACCTGAAGTTGAGCAGTACACGTTGAACGTTTACTTGCCTGCGTTAGCGAAAGGAGCCATGTTGCCGCAAGCTGAAAAAGAGCAAATTGCCGAGCAGGTAGCGAAATACTCAGGTATCGACAAGCAAACCGTGTTGCGTGCGAACTTAGACATTAGTACGTCGTTTTTCTGGAAAGAATTACTGCGTGACCGTCAACAAACTGTGGGCCGTTTAGACTCGCGTTATTTGGGTATCGACCGTGATGATGTGGGCTCACGCCCAGATTACAACTCGGAGCTAAGCTCTTGGTTGCATTCATTCACGCCGGCCATTAATTATTACTTGCGTGAAGAGCTGAACTACAAAACCGACGTGAAATACAACATGTTTGGTCCGGTTCACCCGTGGGATCGCAGCAATAACAATACCGGCGAGAACTTACGTCAAGCTATGGCGCAAAACCCATACTTAAATGTGCTCATTCAGTCTGGTTACTACGACGGTGCCACCAATTATTTCGACGCGAAATACAACATGTGGCACATCGATCCGAGCGGCAAGATGGCCGATCGCATTGGCTTCAAAGGGTATCGCAGTGGTCACATGATGTATTTGCGCGCAGAAGACTTGAAGTTATCGAATGACGATTTGCGTGAATTCATTAAAGCGACTATTCCAGCTAAAGGCGAAGCCGCTAAATATTAATGGCACTCATCAAAAATAAGGTTTTCCCATGAAAAATTTATCTACGCTGGCCCTTGCGGTCAGCGTTGCCCTTTCTGCGTATTCTCATCAGGCCTTGGCACAGTCAGAAAACGGTTGGGATGTGAATAGCCCGCAGGGCGAGTTTAAAGACATTCAAATTAACACCACCGAAGGCACATGGATGAACGTCGATATGAGCCCGGATGGCAAATACATTGTGTTCGATATGTTGGGTGATATTTATCGTATTCCTGCTACCGGTGGCGATGCTGAACTATTAGTGGGCGGTATTGCTTGGAGCATGCAACCGGTGTATTCACCCGATGGTAAATACATTGCGTACACCTCCGATGCTGACGGTGGCGATAACATTTGGATAATGAACGCTGATGGCAGCAATCCACGCCAAGTCACTGACGAAACCTTTCGGTTGTTAAACAGCCCAGCCTGGAGCCCTGACAGCGAATTTATTGTTGCGCGTAAGCACTTTACTGCACGCCGTTCGCTAGGTGCCGGTGAAGTTTGGATGTATCACCGCTCTGGCGGTTCAGGCGTTATGCTTACCGAGCGCCCAAATGATCAAAAAGACCTTGGCGAACCTGCTTTTTCACCAGACGGCCGCTACATTTATTTCTCGCAAGATGACACGCCTGGCAAAACCTTTCACTACAGCAAAGACTCGCTGGAAGGCATTTATGAAATTAAGCGCTTTGACCGTGAAACCGGTGACATTGACGTTATTTTAAGTGGTGCCGGCGGCGCTATTCGCCCAACTCCGTCACCAGACGGCAAGTACTTGGCATATATCAAACGCGAAGACTTCAACAGCGTTTTGTATTTGTATGACTTAGAGTCGGGCGAGCACACGCGTTTGTATAACCAGCTTGATCGCGACATGCAAGAAACCTGGGCGATTCATGGTGTGTACCCAACCATGGACTGGACACCAGACAGCAAGAAAATGGTGTTTTGGGCTGACGGTAAAATCATGCAGCTTGATGTAGCGAGCCGCAGCACTCGAGTCATTCCGTTTAGCGTAGAAACCACCAAGAAAGTGCAAACTGCATTGCACTTTGAACAGAATCTTGACCAAGACCAGTTCAAAGTAAAAATGCTGCGTATGGTGCAAGTGGCACCAAACGCCAAGCAAGTCGTTTTTGAAGCTTTAGGTAAGTTGTATGTTCGCAGCCTACCTAATGGTGAACCTAAGCGTTTAACCAACCGTGACGGCGCCTGGGAGCTTTACCCAAGCTATTCGCGCGACGGCTCAAAACTGGTTTATGCGACATGGGATGACCAAGAGCAAGGTCAACTCATTGTCCGTGACGTCAAGTCTGGCAAAGAAACCGTACTTTCTACCGGTACGGGTAAATTTGTCGAGCCGGTGTTCAGCCCAGACGGCAAATCAGTGGTTTACCGTAAGCTACGTGGCGGGTATATCACGCCAGACACCTACGGCTTAAACCCAGGAGTTTACCATGTATCACTAAGCAAAAGCGCTAAGCCTCGTTTAATTAGTGAAAGTGGCAGCTCACCACAATTTGGTGCACGCAGTGACCGCGTTTACTTGATGGCGTTCAACGGTAGCCCGTCGCTTATCAGTGTTGACCTAACCACCAAAGAAAAACGCACCTTGTATACCGCCGAGCATGCCACCGAGTTTCGTGTATCACCAACAGGTGAGCATTTAGCCTTTGCTGAGCGCTTTAAAGTGTTTGTCACGCCATTTGTTGAGCGTGGTGCGCCAATTAAAATTGGCCCGAACGACAAACAGTTCCCAGTTGAGCAGTTATCGGTTCGTGCCGGCGAAAACATTTCGTGGAGCGGCAACGGCGGTGCACTGTATTGGTCGTTAGGGCCAGAGCTCTATCATGCCTCAGTGAATGGTTTGTTTGGTATTGACGGTGACAGCAGCTTTGAAAAAGTAGCGAATAGCCTTGATATCAGCTTTGATGCCGATGCCGGTATTCATGATGAAACCGTTGCTTTTGTGGGTGGTCAAGTGATTACCATGAACGGTGACAAGGTGATTGAAAACGGCACTGTGGTGGTTAAAGGCAACAAAATTGTTGCTGTCGGTCAGGTTGACGAGGTGAGTGTACCGCGCGGCGCTACGGTTATTGATACCACCGGCAAAACCGTGATGCCTGGCTTGTTTGATGGCCACGCGCATGGGCCACAAGGCGACAATGAGATTATTCCAGAGCAAAACTGGAAAACTTATGCCACCTTAGCCTTTGGTGTGACCTCAATTCATGATCCGTCGAACGACACCACCGAAATATTTGCCGCTAGCGAAATGCAAAAGGCCGGCTTAATTGCCGCGCCGCGTACTTTCTCTACCGGTACTATTTTGTACGGTGCCAACGGCCCGGGTTATACCGCGCACGTAGATGACTTAGACGACGCCAAGTTCCACTTAGAGCGCCTGAAAAAAGTCGGTGCGTTCTCAGTGAAAAGCTACAACCAACCACGCCGTAATCAGCGTCAGCAGATTATTCAGGCGGGTCGTGAGCTTGAAATGATGGTGGTGCCTGAAGGTGGCTCATTGTTGCAGCATAACTTGAGTATGATTGCTGACGGCCACACCACGGTTGAGCACTCTATTCCAGTTGCCAAAATTTATGACGATATTGAGCAATTCTGGAGCCAAACTGACGTGAATTACACGCCAACATTGGGTGTTGCTTACGGCGGTATTTGGGGCGAGAACTATTGGTATGCAGAAACCGACGTGTGGAAGCATCCGAAGTTGTCGAAGTTTGTTCCCCAAGAGGCCCTAGTTGGTTCGGTGCGTCGTGAAAAAGCGCCGCACAACCACTACAACCACTTTAATAACGCCGATGTTGCGAAACAACTGCAAGACTTAGGTGTTGATGTGGTCGCTGGTGCTCACGGTCAACGTGAAGGCTTGGCCCAGCACTGGGAAATTTGGATGATGGCGCAAGGCGGTATGACGCCGCTTGAAGCCCTTGCTACAGCAACCATTAATCCAGCCAAAGAATTTGGCATGGATAAATATATTGGTTCATTAGAGCAGGGCAAGTTGGCGGATATTATCGTGATTGATGGCAACCCATTGGCTGACATCTCTGTCACCGACCGAGTTACCCATACTATGGTGAACGGCCGTTTATTCGATGCCGAAACCATGAATCAGTTAGTACCAAAAACTGAGGCCCGTCAGCCGTTTTTCTGGGAATAGACCATAGTCGCACACCTAAACGGGTGTCACTCAGAAAAAAACCTGTCTATAATCCCGCTATATTCTTATAGCGGGATTTATTTTTTTTATGAATAACATTAAAGATATCGACCTGAACCTCTTGGTCTATTTAGATGTGCTGTTGCGCGAGCGAAATGTTACCAAAGCCGCGGCCCAGCTGAACATTACGCAGCCCGCTATGAGTAACGGGTTAAAGCGCTTACGCACACTGCTCAATGACCCAATTTTAGTGCGCACCAGCGAGGGCATGTTGCCCACGGAAACCGCACTGAGAATGCAAGAGCCCGTGCGCCAAATTCTCTATTCAGTTGAAGAAATGGTGCAGCCAGCCCGTGAGTTTGATGCTGCAACCAGCGACCGAGTATTTCGTATTATGGCGTCAGATTATGCGGCGTCGACCTTAATGCCTCGATTGCTAGAAAAGCTTCACCAGCAGGCACCTTCGGTGGCGCTAGACATTATGACGCCCAGTGATATTAGTTTTCATGACGTTGAAAATGGCAAAGTAGATTTAGCCATTAACCGCTTTGAAAAGTTACCGCAGTCGTTTCACCAGAAGAACCTTTGGGAAGATAATTTCAGCTGTTTGGTTCGCAAAGATCATCCGCTCGTTGCGAACTACACTCTGAAAAACTACCTTGAGGGCGAGCATGTGTGGGTGAGTAAAACCGGCTTTGGTGTTGGGGTGGGTATGGACCCCCACGACGTACAAAAGCTTGGCTGGGTAGATGAAGCTTTGGGTAAACTGGGTCATAAACGTAGCATTCGCGTGTTTACCCGTAATTATCATGTCGCCATGCATTTGGCGCGGCAGGGGCTTATTGCAACCTTACCAACGCAGGCGGCAACCTTATACAAAGATGACGACGAACTTGTGATGCTCAAACCGCCTTTTGATATTCCTGCGTTAGAGCTGACCATGATTTGGAGCCCGTTGTTGCAACACGATGCTGGGCACCGCTGGTTCCGCCAATTGATCACTGATACCGCTGCACATCACGACTTATGAGTGATAACAAGCGCGCCGGCGTTCTAGCTCGCAAAATTCTGCAAGGCTTTCATAAGCACTACGCGGTGTTTCAGGACGTAACCCAACAGGCAAAAACACGCTTTGCCGAAGGTGACTGGCATGCTGGGCAGTATGCTGCAACGGCGCGTATCAGTTTTTATGATCAACGGGTGCGTGAAACCACAGCGAGCTTGCGCAAGCTAACCCAAGGCAAGCTTGATGAAAACTTGTGGTTGGCAACGCGAAAGTTATATCACCAGTTTTTACAGTTTCACCCTCAGGCCGAGCTGGCCGAAACCTTTTATAACTCGGTGTTTTGTAACTTGTTTCATCGGCGCTATTTCAATAACGCCTATATTTTTGTCGAAACCACCTTAAGCGACAGCATTCCGCTGGCGCTGGAAACCGAATTTCGCTCGTATTTTCCCGTGGTGCAAGGCATGCGCCGCACGCTGGCTCGCATTATGGGCGACATCGACTTTGGTGCGCAGTACGACGACCTCTCAGAAGATATTCGTTTGCTGCGCAAGGCATTTCGCCAGCAAACCTCAGCCGGTGAATTGTCCACCTACCAACTGCGCATTGATGTGCTGAAAGAGCCATTTTTTCGCAACAAGGCCGCGTACGTGGTGGGGCGCATCGTCAGCGCCAACCGCATTTATCCGTTTATTGTACCGGTGCTGCGCAACGCCAGCGGCAAGCTATACCTGGATGCTTTAATTACCGATACCGATCAAATGGCGATTATTTTTGCCTTTGCCCGCTCGTACTTCATGGTGCATACCCGTGCGCCATCGGCATTGGTGCGCTTCTTAAAAGGCTTAATGCCCAAAAAGACCATTGCTGAGCTGTATTCAGCCATTGGCCTGCACAAGCAAAGTAAAACCGAATTTTACCGCGACTTTCTGCACCACCTTGAAGCCAGTAACGACCAGCTAGTTGCCGCTGCCGGTATTAAAGGCATGGTGATGACGGTGTTCACGCTGCCTTCTTATCCTTATGTATTTAAAGTCATTAAAGATGAATTTGGCGGTGGCAAACAAATGAACCGGCAAACGGTTATTGACCGTTACCGCATGGTTAAACGCCATGATCGTGCTGGCCGTATGGCCGACACTTATGAATTTGCTAACGTGGCCATTCCATTAAATCGTATTGCCCCCGATTTGCTTGAAGAACTGAAACAAACCGTGGCTGGTAGCCTCACCATAGAAAACGAGCAATTGGTGATAAGCCAGCTGTTTGTTGAGCGCCGCATGACACCGCTTAATATTTTCCTTGAGTACGCCAGTGAAGCTGAAATAGAAGCGGTTATGAATGATTACGGGCAAGCCATTAAAGACATGATGGCGGCGAATATTTTCCCTGGCGACATGCTGCTGAAGAACTTTGGTTTAACGCGCCACAAACGGGTGGTGTTTTATGACTATGATGAAGTGCAATATTTAACAGAAATGAACTTTAGAGCGTTACCGAAAGCTGAAACTTATGAACAAATGATGGCACCGGAGCCATGGTATGCGGTTGCGCCGAATGACGTATTTCCGGAGCAGTTGGCCACCTTTGCGGTGCCGCAACCGGCATTACGTAAGATACTATTGCAGCATCATCCGGAATTAATTGATGCCAAGTATTGGCAGCAGCAACAAGAAAACTTACGCCAAGGGGTGATTACTGATGTATTTCCGTACCCTGAAGCCGTGCGCTTTATGCGTTGTGTGCGCACGGCTGCGGGGTAAGTTCGTTATTCGCTGATCGTTCTTCGTTAGTGGTTAAACACGGTGAACAAGTGCTCGTTTAGCCACATATGGGCAAGAATACTGATCACGTAGCCCAGAGCAATCACGGGGGTCCACTTAAGGTGGCTAGCGAAGGTGTAGTAGCCACGAGCTTGGCCCATAAGCGCAACACCTGCAGCAGAACCAATCGACAGCAAGCTACCACCGGTACCAGCGGTTAGGGTAATCAACAGCCATTGACCGTGCGACATGTCTGGTTGCATTGAAAGCACCGCGAACATAACCGGAATGTTGTCGATAACCGCTGACATGACACCTAAGGTCACGTTAGCGATAGTTGGGTTCCAGCCCAAATACAGCGTGTTTGATAGTAGCGACAAGTAGCCCATAAAGCCCAAACCGCCAACGCAGATAACAATGCCATAGAAGAACAACAAGGTGTCCCACTCGGCGCGCTGAACGCGGCTAAATACGTCAAAAGGAACCACCGAGCCTAAGCGCTCTAAGCGAGCCATATCACCTGCGCGTTCGGCCATGGCGCGTTTGCGTGCCAAAGAACCGGGCAGGGTCATGCGTAAGAAGTATCCGAAGAACTGCAAGTAACCCAAGCCCATCATCATGCCCAGTACCGGCGGCAGGTGCAGCCACATGTGGCAGGCTACTGCGGTGGCAATGGTCAGTAAAAACAGGGTAGTAATACGTAAAGCGCCACGCTTTAATTCAACTTCTTCGTATACTGCTGAAGGCTTACGGTCTTCAATAAAGAAGCTCATGATCACCGCAGGCACCAAGTAGTTCAGCAATGACGGAATAAACAGCACAAAGAACTCTTGGAATTCGACCATGCCGGCTTGCCATACCATCAGCGTGGTAATGTCGCCAAACGGGCTGAAAGCGCCACCAGCGTTTGCTGCGACAACAATGCTAATGCACGAAATACTGATAAACTTCTTATCGCCATCGGCAACTTTCATGACCACGGCGCACATTAATAGGGCAGTAGTTAAGTTGTCAGCAACGGGTGAAATAAAGAATGCTAAGAAGCCTGAAAGCCAAAATAACTGTTTGTAGCTAAAGCCTTTTTTAATCATCCATGCGCGCAAAGCGTCAAATAAACGGCGTTCTTCCATGGCGTTGATGTACGTCATCGCCACCAACAAGAACAACATCAATTCGGCAAATTCGAGCAAGTTATGACGAAATGCGTCTTCTGCCACCCCTGGCAAATCGTTTTGCATGTATACAAAGCCGATCATAATCCAGATTAAACCAGCGGCAACCAATACCGGTTTGGATTTACGCATGTGCAGACGTTCTTCGCCCATAACCAGAATATACGCAACGGTAAAAATGATAATGGCGGCAATGCCGACATTTGCAGTGGTCAGGTCAAGTTGGCCAGCAGCTGCAAAGGCAGCGGGAGAGAAAAGGCTTGCGCCCAAAAGCAATAACAGTAGTTTCCACATGAGTCGCTATTCCTTCAACATGTGAGGCTTCAGGAGACGAACAGTCAAATTTTTAGGGTGAGCTGTTCAGGCGCGCGCATACTAACACAAAAAAACCGCCAAGAGCCCTTACTTGGCGGCTTATACTCATTATTTTCTGTGGTAATCCTAAAGAGGTATTCGTAAACCAAAGCTTACGCCGGTTTTTTAAACTGTTCCTCTTCGGTTGAGCCGGTAAGTGCCGTTACAGAAGACTTGCCGCCTTGAATAACATTGGTTACTTCATCAAAGTAGCCGGTACCAACTTCTTGTTGGTGCGCCACAAAGGTGTAGCCTTTGTCAGCAGCCCCAAACTCTTGCTGTTGTAGCTTCACATAGGCCGACATGTCGTTGCGCGCATAGTCATAGGCAAGCTCAAACATGTGGTACCACATGTTGTGCACACCAGCGAGCGTAATGAACTGGAACTTATAACCCATGGCCGCTAGTTCGCGTTGGAACTTGGCAATAGTGGCGTCATCTAAGTTGCGCTTCCAGTTAAAGCTTGGCGAGCAATTGTAGGCCAATAATTTGCCGGGATATTTGGCGTGAATGGCTTCAGCAAACTTGCGTGCTTCTTCCAAGTCAGGTTTCGCTGTTTCACACCATAGTAAGTCAGCGTATGGCGCATAAGCCAAACCACGCGATATGGCTTGATCAATGCCAGCGTTAACCCGATAAAAGCCCTCAGCGGTGCGCTCGCCGGTGCAGAAAGGTTGATCATTTGGGTCGACATCCGAGGTGAGTAAGTCAGCGGCATTGGCATCGGTGCGTGCGAGAATGAGTGTGGGTACGCCAGCAACGTCAGCAGCAAGGCGTGCCGCAATGAGTTTTTGCACAGCTTCTTGGGTTGGCACCAGTACTTTACCGCCCATATGGCCGCATTTTTTTACGCTAGCTAGTTGGTCTTCAAAATGCACGCCGGCTGCCCCTGCACGAATCATGGCTTGCATCAACTCGTAAGCGTTCAATACGCCACCAAAACCGGCTTCGGCATCGGCTACAATCGGCGCAAAATAGTCCACATAGCCTTCTTGTTCCGGGCCAACACCTTTTGACC
Source organism: Gammaproteobacteria bacterium (assembly GCA_018222985.1). GTDB lineage: Bacteria > Pseudomonadota > Gammaproteobacteria > Enterobacterales > Alteromonadaceae > Pseudidiomarina. The sequence continues at coordinate 17,519 of JAAEZG010000005.1, read as the reverse complement.
ACTGAATTTGGTCGGCGCGCGCAAAACTATTATTGATGCGTTCAACGACCGTAGGCACTGAATCGACCGGATAGAGTGACTGGTCTGGGTACATGCTCAAGCTGGTGTTGTTGTCGGCCGCCACTTGCCAGCCTGAAAGATAAATGGCCTGCAGGCCGGCTTTTACTTGCTGTACTGCTTGGCCGCCGGTTAATGCGCCTAGGGCGTTGACATAGTTCTTGCCAAACTTCTCTTGTGCAGCACCGTTTACTAAGCGCCAGAGTTTGGCTGCACCGTTTTGTGCATAGGTGCACTCAGGCTGCACACTGCCGCGCAAGCGTACCACGTCAAGCGCAGAGTAAGTGCGCTCAACGCCTTTCCAGCGTGGGTTAGTTTGCCAATCGTGTTCAAGCTGTTTCGCCGCTTCTGCGTGGTTTAAGTTGACTGTAGTCATGGGTGTTGTCCTGTAAGTTTATGTTGTTTTATGTTTGGTATTCGTCTGAATTAATTCAGTAACTGGTAACCAGGTAGCGTGAGAAACTCGACGAGTTCGTCCGCTGTGGTGATATTTTCAAGTAGCTGCGTGGCTTTGCTGAAGTTCTCCTCGGTCCAACGTTGTTCACCAACTTCGTTGCGAACCACAGCCGCTTCTTGCTGCAAGTAATCGCGAAACAGTTGCTTGGTAACCACCTCACCGTTATCGAGGGTTTTGCCGTGTTTAATCCATTGCCAAATTGAAGTGCGAGAAATTTCGGCGGTTGCAGCGTCTTCCATCAAGCCGTAAATAGGTACACAGCCTTTGCCAGAAATCCATGCCGCAATGTACTGCAGCGCCACGCGAATATTGGTGCGCATGCCTTGCTCCGTGCGCTCGCCTTGGCTTGGTTCTAGGAGGTCATGCGCGGTGATTGGCGCATCGGCTTCGCGCAGAACGTGCAACTGGTTGTCTCCAGATAAGCCATCAACAAATACCTCGCGAACAGTATCTGCAAGCCCTGGGTGCGCAATCCATGTGCCGTCGTGGCCATTGTCGCGCTCCAGCTCTTTGTCGGCTTTCACTTTGGCCAAAATTGCCGCGTTTTGTTGCGGGTCTTTGCTGGGAATAAACGCTGCCATGCCGCCCATAGCTAGGGCGCCACGGCGGTGGCAGGTTTTCACCAATAGCCGTGAGTAAGCATTCAAAAATGGCTGATTCATGGTCACCACCTGGCGATCGGGCAGTACTCGGTCGGCGTGATTTTTTAGCGTTTTAATGTAGCTAAAAATGTAATCCCAACGGCCGCAATTCAGCGCGGCAATATGCTCGCGCATGGCATGCAAAATTTCGTGCATTTGGAACACTGCTGGTAGGGTTTCAATAAGAATGGTTGCGCGAATAGTACCGCGCGGCTGCTTAAAATAATCTTCGGTAAAGGCAAACACCTCGGCCCACCATTTTGCTTCGTCACTGTGTTCCAGTTTGGGTAGGTAATAGTAAACACCGGTGCCATTGGCACTACGCTGTTGGTAGTTCAAGTAAAAATACAAGGCAAAATCAAATAGCCCGCCAGGAATTTCTTCACCATCGACCAGTACATGTTTTTCGGGTAGGTGCAGACCGCGTACGCGGGCAATGAGCAGTGCCGGATTGGCGTTTAACTGATAATGCTTGCCGCTGGTTGGGTCGGTGTAATCCATGTCACCGCGGTTGGCGTCGTACAAATTAATTTGACCTTGCAACACGCCATCCCAAGTAGGCGATTGCGAGTCTTCAAAGTCAGCCATGTAGCAATCAACGTTAGCGTTTAGAGCGTTAATGACCATTTTGCGATCAACCGGACCGGTTATTTCTAAACGCCGCTTGGTTAAGTCGTTGGGCAGTTCAGCTATGCGCCAGTCGCCTTCGCGAATATTCTTGGTGTTGGGGTCAAAATCGGGCAGGGTACCGCTATCAATTTGAGCTTGGCGCTCGGCGCGAGCCTTGAGTACGTGCTGCAATTGCGGACGAAACTTACGAACGACATCCACTAAAAACGTTTGTGCTTTGGCGTCAATTAGTTGCGCAGCAACGCCATCAAGGGCCGGAAAAGTTAAACCATTAACGGTTTCTGGGTGACGATTGGTTTGGGTCATAATCTGTCCGTTTGTTGTTCATGTGTTAACGAACTTCAGACTAGACCCGTGTTATGTATTCGACAAATTTATTGATTTAATTGCGGTCATTCATGGTGTTTATTTTAAACGCGAATATAACAGCTTTTGATACCAGCTTCTTGGCAGCCATTTTTTCATGTACCAAGCCGTACGGCCTTGGCGATGAGGAAGCACATGTGATTTTTTCTTGTCGACCGCTTTCATAATCAAACGCGCGATATCGACTGCATTGAGCTTACTTGAGGCCATTAATTTATTTAATTTCTCATCCATGCCATCAATTGTTGTGCGCATACCTTGGTTTAAATTGGTTTTGAAAAAACTCGGGCACACAGCGGTGACATGAATATTGTCTTTCGCTAATTCGTTTTGCAGGGTTTCAGAAAGGCTAACCACGGCGGCTTTGGTGGCGTTGTACGCGCTCATATTTGGCACATCAAGCAACCCAGCCATTGACGCCACATTTACGAAGTGGCCATGGCCTTGTTGCTGAAATATGGGGGTAAATACTTTGCAACCACGCACTACACCCAGCAGGTTGATATCTATAATCCACTGCCAGTCGCTTAGGGTGGTATCTGAAATTTTGCCAACTTGAGCAACGCCAGCGTTATTGACGACCACGTCAACGCCGTCCCAAGTTTCCTGTAGTTGCTTGGCAACGCTCTCAAGGTCACTCATGCGGGTAACGTCACAAGGTAAAAAGAGCGCGTTAGGCTGCCATTTTTTTAAGCTGCCAATCACCGCTTCGCCACGTTCAATATCACGATCGCCAATACAAACTTGCCAACCGCCTTTAGCGCAAATTTGCGCCAAGGCAAAGCCTAACCCACTGGCGCCACCAGTGATAAAAATACGTTGTGGTTTCATTTTTTGTCCTCAGGGAGCGACGGTCATCGACACCGGCCGATCAATTAGTTGCCTTAATGTCATAGAAGCATACCCTGTCAGCTGTTTAAATGCAGCAAAGTAGGTGGTTGAATTTGCAGGTTCACCTTGTTGAATAAGGTCTGAATAGGTTTGCCATAGCGTGAATATACCGGCGTCTATGCCGTTGGCTTTTAGCTGCGCATGCAGCTCGGCATTGGCGACCAAACCACAGGTGTAATGGGTGCGAAAATCAACCTTGCCGACCGCAACAAAAGTTTCGCTAATTGGCCAAGCGGCGGTGCATTTTTGCTGTGCTTCTTGCACTGCGGTACTCAACAAATCGCTGCTTTGCCCTAATTTGCTGTCGGTATACAAATACGCCATCATTTCGGCTGCACCTTCGTGAATCCACGCTTCTTCGGTTGACGAATAGCGTAAACCACTGCCTTGAAACAGGTGCGCAATTTCGTGCGCAAAGAACCATAACGTGGTTTCTTCGTTTATGTTTTCTAGCGACGCCTCGCCGTACCAATGCATAAAAATTTGATTCGGCAGTACGCCCCCCTGTTGCCCGTAATAGCCGCCCTGATAATCACCGTACGAAGCAAACAACATGGGCGTTTGTGTTAAGCTGCCGAGCTGCTTGGTGAAGTAGCTCATAATCATCGGTAATTCACTCACTAACCCGTATTGCAATGACTGCGGCAGGGCTGGGTCAATAAGTGTGACCAAGGCCGCAAAGTGTTCCGGTGGTTGTTTGCCAACATAAATTGCACGGCCGCTATCACGGTCTAGCCATTCAAAAAAGCCTTGTTGGCGGGTGCCATTAATTAACAAATAGTCATCGGTAGGTAGTTGCATGGCCATTGGCCACTCATGATGATTCGCGGTACAGGTGTTGGCGCAGGCAAAAAATCGCCCTGTGTGAACCAACATGCCACCGTTACTGAACGGTGAAAACGGCGCGTAGTCTTTCGGTAGAGGTACATAAGTTGCGTCGAGCGCAAAAGAGACTTCGTCGAATGGCTCGCCGTTTCGGGTTGTAATGACTTCATTACCATCTTGCCAGCTAATAGCGACGTTGCTATCAAGGGGTTGCCAACGTTCGCTGCGGCTGCGGTCGGGTGAGCGCACAAACATGAGGCGGTCAGTGGGCTCACTGAGCGAGTAAGTGACTGTCCAGCCGAATTCTGATTTGGCCAAAGTGATGAGCTGAATGCCCGATGCATCAGGCTTTGCAAGTAGCAATACCGCTAAAACAATCGCTGCTATGGCAATAAAATAACGCATCAAACGGCTCCCATCTTTCTTATCTAAATCTCATTAACTTTAGCACTGCAATGACAATGCAACCACGGCTATTTTCTCTATGACACTTCTGTTGCGCTTCAGTGAACCTTTCATGACATCGCCAATTTGTCACATTTCTGTCACGCGTTCTCACTAATCTGCCTGCGTCGTTTTTAATACTTACATTGTTCCTATCCGGGAGAACACCATGAAATTGCAAACTTTGTTTAAAGTAACCGCTATCGCTTCAGCTTTGGCATTAGCTGGCTGTGGCGGCGACATTTCAGTGAATCCAACTGTGAATGACAATAGCACTAATAATTCAAACAACACGGTCAACAACCCACCAGCACAAGGTGGTGGCGATACGGGTGGTGAAAACCTATGTGCAGTTCACAACGGTGTACAAGGTGCATTCGACGGTCGTGACTGTGAATACAACCTTGAGTTCGCCAGCCGTAACGTTGAAATTACTGAAGACATTACTTTCGCAGAGTTGCCAGATGGCGGTGTGCACGTATTTGATGGCGCATTGTTGATTGGCGAAGATTGTGACACCACCACAGCTTGTACCATTAACGAAACTGGCCCAGTGATGACTGTTGAGCCAGGTGCAACGTTGGCGTTTACTAGCGGTGAAGCCATTATTCGTGTAGCACGCGGCGCCAAGTTAAACGCTGTGGGTACGTTTGAAAAACCAGTGACGTTCACCTCAGCTAACGCGTTCACTCGTTTTGATGTAGTCGGCAACGGCCCGCGCTTTGCTGACTGGGGCGGTATTATTGTGAACGGCCAAGGTATTACCAACCAATGTACCGACGCCCAGCGCGACGCTAACACCTGTAACGTCGCATCAGAAGGTATCGTGAGCTACTACGGTGGCAACGATAACGCTGACGATAGCGGCTCAATGAAGTACGCCAAAATTTGGTATGCCGGCTCAGGCCCGCGGGCAGGCGGCGACGGTGACGACTTGAACTCGTTAACCTTGAACGCTGTCGGTTCAGGCTCTTCGTATGAATTCGTACACATTCACCAAGGTTACGATGACGGTATTGAGTTCTTTGGCGGTGCGGCAAACGTTAAGCACGCGGTGTTCACAGATACCCAAGATGACTCAATGGATATCGATGCCGGTTGGCAAGGTAACGCGCAGTTCTTATACATTAAGCACGGCACTGTGAACGTTGATGGCGTTGACGTATTCATGGGTAACGGCGGCTTTGAAGCTGACGGCGAGAAAAACTCAGGCGCTGAATATTCGCAAGCACCAACTTCACGTCCAAACATTGCTAACGTAACTGTTGTAACCACTGACGGTTTGTCAACGCGTGACAATGACCCATCAACTGCAATGAAATTCGACGATAACTTCCAAGGTCAACTTTACAACTTCTTGTTAGTGAAAAACGACGTGGCGACCAACGACAGCCGTTGTGTTTTATTCACTGGCGACGGTGAGTTGGGTGTTGCTGGCGGCGACTTGAACTTCTTTGGCTCAGTGATGGCTTGTGTGGCTGAAAACGAATTCACCTCAAGCGCATTGTTTGCTGATGGCACCTCACGTCAAGAATGGTTCGACAACGGTGGTGTTAACGAGCGCATTGGTGGCAACGCTACGGTGTTTGCAGCCGACGGTTTTTCAACTGACATGAGCTCTGCAGATATTACGGTAACTGCGAACGACTTAAGCGCATTAGGCAACAGCTACTTTGATGCAGTGGACTACATTGGTGCTGTATCGAGTACTGATACGTCTTCAGAGTGGTACCAGTGGGTACAAACTGCGTTAACTGCGGCAGAACAAGACTAATACCAGCTTGTTGTAATGCAACGTATAGCAGGCGTGAATAACATCGCGCCTGCTGTTCAATAAAACGCAGGAGTTGACTATGAGCACCAATTATAAACTCAAGCCGCTAGCTCTCGCAGTTAGCCTTGCATTGCTGGCCAGTGGCCAAGCTTTTGCGCAACAGCAGGACGCTGAGCAAAACGCCCCAGAAACCGCTGCTGACACCGCTATTGAAGAAGTTGTTACAACCGGAACACGCCTGCAAGGAAGTGCAGCAGCCGTTGTTGATGAACGAAAAAACCAAGCGTTTGTTGCTGACATTCTTGGTGCTGAGCAGCTCTCTCGCACAGGCGATAGTGACGCCGCCTCAGCGTTGCGCCGAGTAACAGGACTAACCTTGGTTGACGGTAAATATGTTTATGTTCGGGGTTTAGGTGAGCGTTATTCAAGTGCACGCTTAAATGGCGCGAGTATTCCAAGCCCGGACTTAACCCGCAACGTTATTCCTTTGGATATTATTCCATCTACCATTATTGAAAGCCTGGCGGTACAAAAGGTATTTTCGCCTGGTATGCCGGCAGCATTTGGTGGCGGTAATATTGATATTCGCACCAAGTCTTTGCCAACCGATTTTCAGTTCAATTTAGAGGTTGGTGTTGGCCAAAACACCAATGCAACTGACGGCTATACCTACAATAGAAACGAAGCTGGTGTGCCACAAAACATTCGCGATGCCATTGTGCATTATCGTGGTGACTTTAGCTTACGTAATATCATCAGCAAAGACGGTTTAGTGGCAAATGACAGCGGCTCAGCCAGTGATCAGGCGCGTGCAATTAACGCCGGCCTAGCGCGAGCATTGCCACGAGATATTGCCTTAAAAGAAGAATCACTAAACCCCAATTACAGTATTAAAGCCAGCATTGGTAACAGCTTTGATGAAGATTATTTTGGTGGCAGCATTGGCTTCTTGTTAGCTGGCGCTTATGACACCAAATGGAATGTGTCAGAGCGTAAAAATGCAGTGTTAAGTGAAAACGCAACGGCGGGCTGCTCAACCAGCTTAGGTAGCGCAGAAGACGTAGCAAATTCATGCTACAACACCTTAAGTGAAACCACGTTAACCACCGAAACCGAGCGTATGAATGGCGTATTTAGCCTTGGGTATGAGTTAGACACCCACTCGGTAAGCTATACCAAGTTGTATTTGACCGACTCAGAAGACGAATCTGAGTTTGGCATTATGCAAAGCCCTAACGGTAGTAACTTAAAAACTATTTACGGTTCAGGCTTAGCGAACCGTGAACATGAGTTTAAATACGAAGAACGTACGCTAGATATTGACCAAATACGTGGTCAGCATACGTTTTTAGACTACTGGGGTATTGGCTTCGACTGGCAGTACACTGAGTCTACAGCGGAAACGGAAATTCCAACCGATATCTCGTATCGTTTCGATGATATTTACGACGATAACGGTAACTATCAAAGCACTGTGGTCACCGGTGACGATAACCGCGCGGTTTACCAATATGTGGACATGGAAGATCATGTGAAGTCTTACAGCGGTAATTTCTCGCTGCCAACCACGTTACTGGGTATGGATATCGAGTTTCGCGCTGGCTATGACTTTACCGATAAAGCCCGTTATTACACCACCGACCGTTTCGCAATGGATAATGGCTCAGGTTTACGTATTACGGTGAATGACGACTACAACGATATTCTTGGTGTAACCGACTACTTAACCGACGAACGTATTGACCAAAGTAACTTTATTTTGTCGTATCGTGAGCCAACAGCACCAGATGCTGATGACTATATCGCGGTGCAAAAAACCGATGCATACTATGGTTCATTTGATGCGTTTTTAACCAATAATTGGCGGTTAGCTGGTGGCGTACGCTGGGAAGAATTCAAGCAAGTGTCATTGGCGACGTCTAGCTTAATCTTTACTCGCGAAGACCTGGACACCTTTTACAACCCAGAACGTGTGTTAAACGGCACGACCATTGAAGACGATTTTTATCCTGCGTTGTCATTAACGTACATCAGCGACGATAACTATCAATTGCGCTTTGGTTTTTCAGAAACTGTGGTTCGCCCAGACATTCGTGAAACCGTACCGGTTGCATACTTTGACCCAATTACCGACATTCGTACCATTGGTCGTGCTGGCCTAGAAAGCAGCCCAATGACCAATTTCGATGCACGCTTTGAGTACTTTGCAGATAACGGCGACAACTACACCGTTTCGTTATTCTACAAAGACATTTCAAAGCCTATTGAATCGGTACTTAGCGTTGGCGATGAAGAGTACACCCTAAACTACGTAAACGGCGAAACCGCTGAAGTATATGGTGTCGAGTTTGAATGGTTACACGACTTAGCTTATGTTGCTGACGGCTTCTTTACCACGGGTAACTTAACCTTCAGTGATTCAGAAGCAGCCATTAACCCGGCGTTAGCGGGTAACTTAACTAACCCGACTAAGCGCCTAACGGGCCACTCTAAGTACGTCGCCAACTTCCAGTTAGGTTATGACTCGCTGAACGGCAACCACTCAAGCTCGTTAGTTTACAACGTGTTTGGTGAGCGTATTTTGGCCGCTGGTATAGGTGGTCGCGGTGACGCCTCCGAACAGCCATTCCACTCGCTTGATTTGGTGTACAACTACTACCCAGACTTCAACTCGAAGTTAAGCTTCAAGGTGCAAAACCTGTTAGACGAAGACCAAGAAGTAACGCAGTCGGGTGTAATAGTGCAGTCACGCGAAGTAGGCCAAACGTTTAGCTTAAGCTACAGCTACCAGTTCTAAGCGAACGCGTTGAGGCAAACCAAGATAACGAAAAGAGTAGGGCGCAAGGATGCGCCCTTTTTTGTGGTTACTGCTCAGGTTCTTTGTTTTTTACGGTTTTCTTTTTGACCGGCTTCTTGGCGCCAAGAGCAATCAACACCTGCTCGCGCTCACGCGCAAGGAAGAAGGCAAGATCTTCAAGTTGTTTCTCTTCAGTAATGGTTTCGCTGCGCTCAAGCAGGGGCATGAGTTCATCCACCATGTCCAACATTTTGTCGTGGGCATCGGCTTCAGCTTTTGTGGTAAACGTCATTTTTTCTTCCCCATTTCGCACGACAACGTATTGCGTGACTACTGCCATGGTCTATCCTTTTGTGTAATCAGTTATACTGTATATTTATACAGTATTTTGTTGGGGGAAGCAATCATCGTTAACACAACAAAAAAGCCCCGCTATTGCTAGCGAGGCTTTTCGAATAATGGTGCCGGAGGCGGAATCGATAAGATCCAATAACTTATTGTTTTATAGTGGATAAAAAATATTAAGATTCAAGCGTGTTACTTACCTTGTTACTAAAACTTCAGCTTTAGTTTTTTGATTGAAAGCTTTTTCACAAATGAATCTTTTAACTTTTTGGCTATGCCCAATACTCGCTTAACACGTTGAACATAGCTATAGTGGTCTGCAACTTGTGAACGTGTAGTGGCAAATAAATTCGTGCTTCTGATCAGAGATGAAAAGCTATACTTGTTGCTTTGGTTAAAGTGAATTAGCTATTTATCAACATTTTTCCATGGGCCGAACGCTATAAAGTAAAGAAGAATGATATTTGCGATAGGGATAACAATCAGAAGACCCAATGGACCAGGGTAGCCAACTCGTTGGCAGATACGCCATGCGGGAACAATAAAAATAGCTCCCACAATCAGCATCCATAGAAAGCCCATACCTGCGAACATTTCGTGATTCATCATTATCTGCTCCTTATTTGACATGCGTAAAAATGACGTTAGACTAAAGTTTATTAAATTGCAAAAAGCAGGGTGCTCGTGCTAATTCGAATTCTGTTATTAATGACAGTGCTATTGGTGTCGATGTCGTTTTCGCAAACGGCAGATGCTCACGCATGCCATGATGACGGGCAAATGCAGCACAGCATGATGCAGGAAGCAGACGCAAGCGATTGTGAACATGAGGCGCAAAAGAATAACTCGTGCTGTGCTGACATGACCATTCGGCATTGCTCCGGCGGTTCGGTTTTGTTTGTCGGACAGTCTTCTTCGGTTAATGCCACTGCAGTTAATCTCTCTGCCAAAGTCGATGCGCCCGTTGACACCTCCATTCGTGCTAAACACACGTCTAATTTGTTCCGCCCTCCAATAATTATCGGTTAATAAGTTACTAAAAATTCAGCACACGCTCGGCGTGTTCCCTTAAAACTTATTAATCGGTGAATAATTATGTCTATCAAACGCAATATCGCTGTTTTGGCGATGCTGTTTTCCGTGTCTGTATCTGCAACCGATGTAGAAGAGCAGCAACTAACCGTTCTAAAAGATCCCAACTGCGGTTGCTGTGAAAAGTGGTTACAAGCTTTACCGGATAGCTTTAGTGTGTCCGTACAACATCCGAACAACTTGACCCAACGAAAACGTGATGCCGGTATTAGTGCCGAGGTCCAATCCTGTCATACCGCTATTTCTAGTAATGGCTATGTCTTTGAGGGGCACGTTCCTCCTACATTGGTTTCTCATTATTTAGCTGGGAAAAAGTCAGCCAATGGCATTGGATTAACTGTTCCTGGCATGCCGGTAGGGTCTGTTGGTATGGAAATGGGTACTCGGTTTCAACCGTATACGGTCTATGAAATCAAAGAGGACGGTTCAATTACACCTTATAAGCAGATAGCAAGTTTAAAGCAGCAGCAAGCACTCTCAAATGGAGGGCTTTAGCTATGGGATTTGGCGGCATGAGTATGGTTCAGTTAGGAGTTTTACTGGTTATTGTCATTCTTCTTTTTGGTAGTAAAAAGCTACGAACCCTGGGCTCCGATCTTGGTAGTGCGATAAAAGGGTTTAAATCATCGGTTTCTGATGAGCCGTCTGATAAGGAACAGGACGTTCAACGTTATCAAAATTTAACCTCAAAAGAGGAGCGTCATCATGAACAATGAGTTTAATAAAGGGCGTCGAAAATTCATTAAATCTGCATTTACTGTGGCGTCCGCGTTAGCAATTGCCAAAGTAGCCCCAACATGGGCAATACCTCAAGGGCGTAAATTTAAAGATCAAGTTTTGACGAAAGATGAAATTGATTTAACCATCGCGAAGTCTCCTTTGTTAGTAGGGAATAAGGTTGGCACACCTATAACGATTAACGGTCAAATGCCTGGTCCTCTAATTCGTTTGAAAGAAGGTCAACGAGCCAAGCTAAATGTGACCAATAGACTATCTGAAGACACGTCAATCCACTGGCATGGGATTATTTTGCCTGAAAATATGGATGGCGTACCCGGGGTTTCATTTGAAGGTATAAAGCCGTGGCGAACTTATAAGTATCGCTACGACGTTGAGCAAAATGGCACTTATTGGTATCACAGCCACTCGGGTTTACAGGAGCAACTGGGGCACTTAGGTCCGCTGATTATCGACCCAAAAGACGGAGATATAGGCGCTGATCGTGAACACACAATTATTCTAAGTGACTGGACATTCGAAGATCCAAATGAGGTTTTTCGTAATTTGAAAGTAGCGGAAGGCTACTATAACTACCAAAAGCGTACGATATTTGAGACGTTCGAGGACGTGCGCCAGCATGGGTTAGAGAAAACCTGGAAGCAAAGAGAAATGTGGGGACAAATGCGGATGAGTCCTCGCGATATCGCTGATGTGACAGGGAGTACATACACCTACCTGATGAATGGTCGCGATTCAGCAATGAACTGGTCAGCATTATTTAAACCAGGTGAGAAAGTGCGACTTCGTATTATCAACGGCTCTGCGATGAGCTATTTCGATGTACGTATTCCTGGTCTAGAGATGACTGTAGTGGCGGCAGATGGTCAACCGGTGAAGCCTGTGTCTATTGATGAGTTTCGTATCGGAGTGGCTGAAACCTATGATGTCATTGTTCAGCCAAAGCATAACAAGGCTTATACGATTTTTGCGGAGAGCTTTGACCGTAGTGGCTATGTCAGAGGCACATTAACACCAGAAATTGGCCTTGAAGCAGAAGTTCCTGAGTTACGCGCGGTGCCTGAACGTGGTATGGCCGCGATGGGAATGGGGGCCATGGCGATGTCAGGAAATAAGGAAGAGAAAGGTATGATGAATATGAGCGGCACAGACGGTCATATGAATCATGAAATGATGCATAAAAAAGAGCTTCCTGTGGAAAACATTAAAATTGAGCACAGTGAAGGTGGTCACGGAGCTGCTGCCGCCATGATAGCTATGAATCCGACCAGTCGTCTCCATGAACCGGGCATAGGTTTGGATAATGTTGACCATAGAGTCTTAGTGTATAGCGATCTTATTGGCGCCCAAGAATGGCCAGATAAGCGGGAACCAGAGCGCCAGATTGAACTGCATTTGACCGGTAATATGGAACGGTATATGTGGTCCTTTGACGGGAAGAAATACACCGAAGTTGACGGCCCTGTGCAGTTCCGTCACGGCGAGCGCTTAAGGTTGGTGATGGTTAATGACACCATGATGGATCATCCAATCCACTTACACGGTATGTGGATGGAACTTGAAAATGGACAGTATCCTCGTCCTCGTAAGCACACCATTAGTTTAAAACCAAGCGAGAAAGTATCACTACTGATATCCGCTGATGCACCGGGAAGCTGGGCATTTCATTGTCATCTGCTTTATCACATGAAAGCGGGCATGTTTCGTGTGGTAAATGTGGCATAAGGAGGAAGGCTATGTACGCTAAATCATTGTTGTTCACTACAGCACTTTTACCCGCAGTGGCAATGGCGGGACATGCAGAGGAAGGCTGGCCAGAGCCCGTTAAAGAATATTACACCGGGCAGGTATTATTTGACCGGCTGGAATTAACGCGAACAGACGAGGAAGAGAACGTTGCCGTTTGGGACATGATAGCTTGGTACGGTGGTGATTATCATCGGTTTGTCTTCAAAAGTGAGGGGGAAAATATTCAAGATGACGGAGAGCCCACTGACTTGGAAAGGGCTGAGTTGTTATACGGCTACCTGATGTCTCCGTTTTGGTCGTTTCAGGCCGGTGTTGGTACGCGAGGCTCCTTATCGTCCAATGCCTCTATGGAAAATTATGCCGTTGTTAGCTTCATGGGGCTGGCTCCGTATTGGTTTGAAATGGACAACTCGTTGATGGTGAACGAAGAAGGTGATGTCCAGTTTGTCAGCGAAACTGAGTACGAGTGGCAGCTCACACAAACATCGTACTTACAGCCTCGCATTGAGTTAACAGCCAACCTGACAGACTCAGACAAATATGAACGGCAAAGTGGCTTGAGCAACTTGCGCGTGGGGTTGCGATATCGCCATGAAATAAGTCGTGAATTTGCCCCTTACATCGGTGTGTATTGGAACGGGGCGTTAGGAAATACGGCAGATGAAATGAAACGAATGGGTGAAGACACCACAGAAACAGGCGTGGTCCTTGGGACCAGAGTTTGGTTTTAATTGATAATAAACAAAGAGGAAACAACATGAAAAACATACTTAAGTTAGCCTTCGGTACCACGTTATTTTTTAGTGCATGGGCCAGCGCTCACGTCGGCCTAACATCCAGTAGCCCGGAGGACGGTGCGACTTTGTCCGAGTCACCAACGGAAATTACGATGAATTTTTCCGGTGATGTTCGTCTGGCTAAAATTATGCTGCACTCAGATGACGGTAAAATGCATCCGCTGGACTTTTCGATGAGCATGACTCCCAAAGCAGCGTACGAAATTGCTGTTAAAAACAATTTGGCGTCAGGTGGTTATACGGTTTATTGGACGGCAATGGGTGGGGACAGTCATAAAATATCGGGTGATTTTAGCTTTGAGGTGAAATAATGACCCTTTGGAGTGTGGCCAGCGTTTTAACGTTGGCCTTTATATTCTGGCTTAACGCGGTGATGACCGCCTCCCCTTATATCGTTTATTTGTCCGGTTTAAAAAAGCAGTCTGAACGAAAGAATAGCCTTGTTGCGTTGCTTCTATTACTGGCAAGCCTTCTGTATTTTTTTCTGAAAGTCGGTAGTTTTGCTGCTGAAGGCTTTGCCGGCATGATTGACACGACCTACATGCAGTTTATATGGACCGGCCCTGTTGGGTTGTTCATGCAACTTCAGATAGCGGTTGCTATTGCTTGGATTGTTTACTCCGTTGTTAAGCTAAAACGTATAAAGTGGGTGCTATATGTTGTCGCCATTGGACTCATGGGATGGAGCTTTTTAAGTATTGGTCACGGCAGTGACGCCGTCTGGTGGGGAAAGCTAGCGCTTTTAACACACTTGTTAGTCGCTTGGGTTTGGTTCGGCAGTCTTAACTCATTGCGAAAGCTGGCAACGTCGGTACCGCTTGCTAAAGCGAAAGCCATTATGGAGCGTTTTGGTGTGCATATGTCTGCAGCGGTTCCAATACTCCTTATTGCGGGCTTGGTTATGTATCGTAGTGCAACAGGGCGATGGATGCCAGAGCTGCCGCTTACGTCGTATGACACGGTACTACTAGCGAAACTTGTGTTTGTGGCGCTGATTCTCCTTGTTGCCGCATTGCATAAATTAAAGTTCGTACCGCAATTAAATGATAACGCGGCCGCCAAGCGACTCAAAAACTCCATAACGGTAGAAATGGTATTGGCTGTCACTATTTTTATCCTGGCCTCTGCGCTAAGCAGCGCGTTTTCCCCCGGTTAATGTAAGGAATAAGAAGAATGAAATTACTTGTGAGTGTTTTTATGGTTTCGGTAATGTTTATTTCAGCGCCCAGTAGCGCCGAAAAACTATCTGAGCCGACCGCTGTGCTTGATGCATTTCGAACTGCTTTAACTGAAGGTGACACGGAGGTCGTTAAAGAAGTGCTTTCCGATGATGTGCTTATCTTTGAAGGTGGTGGCGTTGAACGATCCTTGGCCGAGTACAGTGCTCATCACCTTAAGTCAGATATTAAGTTTAGCCAGGCGGTTCCTTCACAGTTGCTTGAAAGGACAGTACAAGAAGCCGATGGCCTTGCTGTGATCACTTCTCGGTATAGCGTTTCCGGGGAGTATAACGGGCGTGAGGTTGATTTAACGATGAATGAAACCGTAACCGTATCAAATACGACTGAGTCTGGCTGGAAAATTATCCGGATCCATTGGTCCAACTGAGTTCAATCACAGGAGCTGATTATGGCAGAACACGATCATGAACACGGACATCAGGATTATCAGAAAAGCAGCCTGAGTCTTTGGGGGGCGGTGTCGCTGGGGACTGGTGTGATGATTGGCGCTGGTATTTTTGCACTGACCGGACAAGTTGCTCAGCTGGCAAGAGAGTGGTTTGTCCTGGCGTTTGTGTGCGGCGGTATCATTGCCGGCTTTAGCGCTTACTCTTACGTTAAGTTGGCGAAAGCCTATCCGTCAGCGGGCGGTATTGCGATGTTCCTCAGTAAAGCTTATGGAAAAGGAAGTGTGACGGCGATATTCGCACTCTTGATGTACTTTTCTATGGTGATTAATGAAAGTTTAGTCGCTCGGACATTTGCGTCTTATACCAGCCAGTTAATTTCTTTTGAAGCGCAGTGGCTTATCCCTTTGTTGGCGGTGGGTTTGCTGGTCTTTGCGTTTTTTATCAATATTTTGAGTAATCAGTTTATTCAAACGTTCTCGTTTTTTATGGCCTTTGTTAAGACTTTAGGGTTGGTCATTTTAGCGGCTGGTGGTTTGTGGGCCTCAGGCATTCAGTTTGAATCGATATCGGCTATTCCA
The DNA here is from genome assembly GCA_018222985.1 of Gammaproteobacteria bacterium. Lineage (GTDB taxonomy): Bacteria > Pseudomonadota > Gammaproteobacteria > Enterobacterales > Alteromonadaceae > Pseudidiomarina. The sequence continues at coordinate 1,708 of JAAEZG010000005.1, read as the reverse complement.
GAAGAAGCTACGGGTGGCGGTATTTTAGCGGGGATTGCTTTAAGCATACTTGCGTACAAAGGGTTTACAACAATAACCAATAGTGGCGGTGAAATTGTTGAGCCTAAGAGAAATGTCGGGCGTGCCATTATTATTTCGCTGATTATCTGCGCGTTAATATACGTTCTGGTCACTCTGGCGGTTGGCTCGAGCCTGTCCATAGATGAGATTGTGAAAGCGAAAGACTACGCGCTTGCTGAAGCAGCCAGACCCGTCTATGGCGAGACCGGACTATGGGTGACGGTCGCTTTTGCAATTGTAGCAACGGTATCAGGAGTGATTGCCAGCGCGTTTGCCGTTTCAAGAATGTTAGCCATGTTGACCAATATGAAGCTTGTTCCACACAGTCATTTTGGCATGCCAGGTTCCATTCAGAAGCATACGCTGGTTTACACCATTGTTATGGCTATGATCTTAGCGGCATTCTTCGATTTGAGTCGAATTGCGTCACTGGGCGCTATTTTTTATATCGTGATGGACATTGCGATCCACTGGGGCGTATTACGGCATCTAAGGCAAAAGGTGAATGCCAATATTTACATACTTGTCAGCGCAATCACGCTAGACGTCATCGTTTTAGTCGCTTTTATATGGGTGAAATGGACGAGCGATCCGCTGGTGATTTGGGCGTCTCTTATCGGTATGGCATTGATTGCCGCTGGTGAGATTTTGTTTTTACGTAAAAAGCGTTAAGAAAAAGAGCGCATAGCGCTCTTTTTCTAGTTCATTGTAAAAAACATCCAGACAGCCATAGCGACCATCATGAGGTTTTCAGTGAGCGAAATGAAGCCTAACGGCACATTACTGGAGCCACCGACACAGGCACATTTTAGCTCGCGTTTGTCGACATAAACGGCTTTAAACACCGAGACAGAGCCCACCATGCCGATAAATAACGCGATAGGGATGGAAATGACGTGAGCAAATTCCGCAGCCATTAACAGACCCGCCAAGCCTTCGGCATAGGGATAAATACGGCCATAAGGCACCCATTTTTTGGCGAGAAGATCGTAATTGAGAAACATGGTAGAGAATTTCTCTACGTCCTGGAGTTTGAGCAAGGCCAGAACCACCATAGAGAAACTGATGAACCACTCGATGGTTTGTACGGTAAATACGCGACCAAAAGACAACCACGACGTGGCTACAGAGAGGAGTGCCGTCATAATAAATAATGCAATAACGGGCCGGTAACTGGTTGCGTCAGGGTCAGGAAGAGGATTTCCAAGAAAGGCTCGAACCTCCTCGTACCCACCGATACGTTTATCACCAATAAACACTTGTGGAGTGGTATCGACGTCGTGCTTTTTCTTGAATTTGTCGGTTTCTTCTCGGCTTTCCAACAGGTTGTCGTCCACATCGTAACCGTTGGCTTTAAGTAAGTGCCGGGTTTTTAGCCCAAAAGGGCACTGGTGATCAGGCGTTGACATTCTGTAAAGCGTAGCTTTTTGAGTTGATTGACTCATAGTGACGTCTCCTTACTTAAAAATGGTACATCTATATACGCATTATAGTCGCTGGAGGATTAGCATCTCTAATTGTGAGATTAAAAATTCATAAAAATTGAAAATATATTTTAAATTTTGGGGTATACGGATTTAATGGTTGATGGGGCACCTTCACCCCATCAATCTGATACCACCCTCAGATGGTTGATAGATCGACTCCG
>JAAEZG010000004.1:141687-235452 GCA_018222985.1 Gammaproteobacteria bacterium | reverse complement strand
ATACTGTGGTGATCGCAGCGGTCAGAGTAGTTTTACCGTGGTCAACGTGGCCGATAGTACCGACGTTAACGTGCGGTTTGGAACGTTCAAATTTTTCTTTTGCCATGACAGCCTCTTTTTGGACAACGTACGGTGATTAACACCAACAATTGAAAATCATTAGCCGGCGATTATGCCGAATTTAGCGAGACGAGACAAGGGGAGAGTTTGGCCAGATACGTGGTGCTGATAGGCGGATTTGAACCGCCGACCTCACCCTTACCAAGGGTGCGCTCTACCAACTGAGCTATATCAGCACAAATACAGATTATTGGAGCGGGTAGTGGGAATCGAACCCACATCATCAGCTTGGAAGGCTGAGGTAATAGCCATTATACGATACCCGCATGCCTTGAATCGGGCCACCTCAAACCATTCTGGACTCACCGCATTCGCATGACCATGCTAAAAATTGGTGGAGGGGGCAGGATTCGAACCTGCGAAGGCTGAGCCGTCAGATTTACAGTCTGATCCCTTTGACCGCTCGGGAACCCCTCCAAAACCAGATTTTAAAATGGTGCCGGCACCAAGAGTCGAACTCGGGACCTACTGATTACAAGTCAGTTGCTCTACCAACTGAGCTATGCCGGCACCCCGGTTAGGTGGAGCGCATTCTATTGTATCGATTTTGATGATGCAATAGTAAAACGCATTTTTTTTAGCTTTTACGGTCCGTTTGGTTAATTTGCGAACGGATGACGCAAAATCATGGTCTCTGCGCGGTCTGGACCTGTTGAAATAATGTCCACTGGAACACCAGTCAGAACTTCAATTCGTTTTATATAAGCAAGCGCCGCCGTTGGCAAGTTTTTGTGCTCAGTAATGCCAAACGTGCTCTCTTTCCAGCCGGCCATGGTTTCATAAACTGGCTCAACCGTTTCATAATCTTCGGCGGCCATTGGCGGATAATCAACCACTTCGCCATTTGGAAGTTTGTAACCGATACAGATCTTCAATTCGTCTAAACCGTCAAGTACGTCTAACTTGGTTAAGCAAAAACCGCTCACTGAGTTAATTTGTACAGCACGACGTGCGGCTACCGCATCGAACCAACCGGTACGACGTTTACGGCCGGTGGTAGCACCAAATTCATGGCCTTTAACGCCAAGGTGCTGGCCTACTTCGCACTCAAGCTCTGTTGGGAATGGGCCACTACCAACGCGCGTGGTATAGGCTTTGACGATACCCAATACATAGTCAATGTAGCGCGGACCAAATCCTGCACCCGTTGACACCCCACCAGCGGTAGTGTTTGAAGAAGTTACGTACGGATATGTTCCGTGGTCGATATCGAGCAATGTGCCTTGCGCGCCTTCAAACATGATATGCCCACCAGCGCGACGTGTTTCGTCAAGCAATGCTGGAATGTCGGCAATCATGCCTTTAAGCAACTTGGCAACTTCACGGCAATATTCGAGTACCGCTTCAACGTCGACAGCTTCAGCTTTGTAATAATTAACCAAGGTAAAGTTATGAAACTCGACCACTTCGCGAAGTTTTTCTTCGAAGCGTTCAAAATGGAACAAGTCACCAACTCGCAATCCACGACGAGCCACTTTGTCTTCGTACGCTGGGCCAATACCGCGGCCGGTGGTGCCGATAGCTTTGCTACCACGGGCTTTTTCACGCGCTTGGTCAAGCGCAATATGGTAAGGCAGAATAAGTGGGCAGGCTTCGCTGATCAATAAACGCTCACGTACCGGTACGCCGCGTTTTTCAAGCATGGCAATTTCTTCCATCAACGCTTCTGGCGATAGCACCACGCCGTTGCCAATAATGCATTTTACATTTTCGCGCAAAATACCTGATGGAATGAGGTGTAAAACGGTTTTTTCACCGTCGATAACGAGGGTATGACCTGCGTTATGTCCGCCTTGATAGCGAACCACTAGTGACGCCTTGTCTGTCAGCAAATCTACGATTTTGCCTTTACCTTCGTCACCCCATTGCGTACCTAAAATTACTACATTTTTGCCCATGATCTCGTTACCAGCGGTTACTGTTGAAAAAACAGGCGGCGATTTTAACAGGTATTTGGCACTGACGGTAGCCCGATCAGTTCGGGCTTAACGCTTTTTTCAATCGTTGGTAATCTGCAACATCATGGTAAATCGCAAAGCCGAAACGTAAGCGGTTGCCGCGATAATCAGTATGAATACCCTGTTCTGCCAACTGCTGAGCTAACTCAGCCACCTGCTCAGCGGTGTCGAGTTTAAAGGTGAGAAAGTGACCATGATTGGCCAAGTCTGCCACCAGTAAATGGTCGCGATTAACCAGCGGGTGCTGAAGCTCGTCAAGCGTCGCCAAAAATGCCTGTTGTAACTGTTGTACATACGCATGCATTGTCGCCACTGATAACCCGTCACGCTGCCACCACGTCAATACACTTTGCAATCTGTACAACGCGGTAAAATCCATGGTGGCGCCAGCGAATCGCATGCCATCATCGGCATAAGCCACCTCGCCTTGCTGCGGTTTCGCTAAGTTAGCGAAATCGGCAAACCAACCGGTATATTCCGGACGTAGCTGACACTGTTTAGGTACCGCCATGAAACAACAGCCTTCTCCGGCCTGCAGATATTTATACCCACCGGCCAGGTAAAAAATACGATCTGCGTATGCCTGCAAATCAGTGGGCAACGCACCACAGCCATGGTAACCATCGACGATAACCTGTGTCTTTTCGGGCACACCAGGCAGCCAGGTTGATAGCTCCGGCGCTGCCACACCCGAGTTATAAAACACTTGGCTGGTGAAAATAACGTCGTAACCACCCTGCTCTACTGCTGTTAACCAGCGTTGTGGGAAGGTTTCAAATGGCTCGGTAGCCACGGTGACAAGCTCAAAATTGTCGCGTTCTTGCAGGCGCCGAATTTGGCGTGAAAAACTGTGAAACTCACTGTCGGTACTAAGAACCCGTAGCGGTTTGGCTGGGTCAAAACTACTCAACACACGGTACAACAACTCGTGCGTATTGCTAGCAAATACAAACTGCTGCGGGTGCGGGTGATTTAGCATTTCAGCCAAACGACGCTGCACATCGGGTACGCGTTCACCAAAGATAATGTCCCATTTATGATCAACACCTTTAGCGCTATCAGACCAATAAGCTAACTGGGCATCTCGGGTACAGTCTGGCCAGTAATGGTGGCTGTGTGGCGCACAATGCAAGGTGTCAGGATGCTGCGCCATAAATTCTTGGTAATGCGACTTATAGGACATAGTTCGTTGCTCGTTATTCGTTATTCGTTATTCGTTATTCGTTATTCGCTAGAGCTTAAACACAAAAAACCCGCGGAACAACCGCGGGTTTTTCTAATATCCAATATCGACTAGCTGATATCGCTCTTGCTCTTAATTCGCTGTAGATTGCTTCAAGTATTTGAAGAAATCGCTGTCCGGCTCTAACACCAAGACGTCGTTACCCGCTTCGAAGCTCTTTTCATAAGCTTGCAAGCTACGAATAAACGAGAAGAACTCAGCGTCTTTATTGTAGGCGTTTGCATAGATGCCTGCAGCTTCTGCGTCACCTTGACCACGAAGTTCACGTGATTCACGTTCTGCGTCTGCCAACATAACGGTGACACGCGCATCTACGTCAGCACGCAGGAACTCTGCCTGCTCGCGACCTTCAGAGCGGTGCTCCATAGCCACAGCTTGACGTTCAGCCCGCATACGCTGGAAGATTGACTGACTTACTTCAGTTGGCAAGTTAATTTGCATCACTCGCACGTCAATCACTTCGATACCTAGTTCTTGAGCGCTATCAGCGCCACGAATCAAGGCCTCGCGCATTAGGTTATCACGCTCACCAGAGACAATCTCTTTAATGGTACGGCTACCAAACTCGGCGCGTAATCCACTGCTAACACGACGGGTTAAAAGGGCTTCCGCTTGTGCTTGGTTACCGCCATTGGTTGACAGGTAATAAGTAGCAAAGTCAGAAATACGCCATTTTACGTACGTATCAACAATCAGGTCTTTTTTCTCGCTCGTTACAAAGCGATCTGGGTTGCCGTCTAAGGTTTTAAACCGTGCATCAAGGCGTTTAACGTCTTCAATAAAAGGTAATTTGAAATGCAAACCTGGCGTATAAACAACAGGTTCGCCCGTTTCTGCATCACGCAGAACCTTACCAAATTGCACGACAATGGCGCGCTGGCCTTCTTTCACCACAAAAATTGATGAAAAGCCCAACACTACGGCAACGATTACAAGTACAGCTACAAAATTTTTCATCGTTTACCCCCGGCCATCATTAAAGCGGTCGCTGGTGCGAATGCCGCTGTTATTAGAGCGTGTTGTGGTGCTACTGCTTGGTTGCACACTTTCTGTTGGGCGCGAATTAGTGCTTGATGCTTCATTTCGCGCAGGTTGCTCACTGGCACGCTGCTTCTCAAGAATTTTATCTAACGGCAGATACATCATGTTGTTGCTGCCCTCAACATCTACCATGACTTTGGCAGTGTTGCTGTAAATTTTCTCGAGTGTTTCAATGTATAAACGCTCACGAGTCACTTGTGGCGCGGCTTTATACTGCGGCAGTAACTCATTGAATCGAGCAACTTCACCTTGTGCTTTTAACACCACTTGCTCACGGTAGGCTTGTGCTTCTTGTAACACACGACGCACCTGACCACGGGCTAGCGGCTCAATTTCACGCGCATAGGCTTCGGCTTCACGAATAAAGCGTTGCTCATCTTCTTGTGCGGCAATAGCATCATCAAATGCGTCTTTTACTGCCTCTGGTGGGCGAGCTGGTAGCAAGTTGATATCGACAACTTGAATACCGAGCTGATATGGCGCAATGATATTTTCAAGCAACTCAAGGGTGTTCTGGCGTACGGCTTCACGGCCAACGGTCAGCACTTCGTCCATGGTGGTGTGACCCACAACATAACGCAGCGCACTGTCGGTTGCTTGAGCCAAGCTGTTGTCAGCATTTTCAACCGCGTACAAATAGTCGCGCGGGTTCACAATGCGGTACTGCACGTCTAGCTCAACGTGAACAACGTTTTCGTCTTGGGTAAGCATAAAGCCTTCTGACTGAAACTGTTGTACGTTGCTAACATCGACGGTTTGTACGCTATCGACAAACAATGGGCGCCAATGCAAACCAGACTCCACCAAGTTGTGATACTGGCCAAAGCGCAGCACAACACCACGCTCAGCTTCTTTTACCGTATAAAAACCGGCAATAAACCAGATGGCTACAGCAATAATGGCAATAACGCCAAAACCGCGGGCTGGAAAACCACCGCCAGTTTTATTGCTACCACCGCCTTTGCCTTTGTTACCACCAAGCCCAAGCTTGCCAAGCAAGTTCTTAATTGCTTCGTCGAGATCTGGCGGGCCTTGATCGCGGCCGCCCTGATTTTTCCATGGATCACGGTCATTGTTGTTACCGTTTCCCGGTTGATTCCAGGCCATTGATTACTCCAACTCTGGGTAGTTTATGAATTCTATTTTTCGCTTTGCTTACAACTATTCTACAAAGCCTTGCAAAGTATCGCCATACTCTTCGGCGACTTGCTTACTCAAACGCTGCCAGTCAACAGCAGACATTCGTACGTGTAGCGCAAACTTACCGTCATCACTGGTTTGCTCTGACGTAACGCTTTTCATGGCATACAGCTTACCACGTAATTTGCCCATCGAGGGCGGAATTCGCAAGCATACGTCAACCATCTGTGGGCGCAAGCGTCTTACTAACGCATCTTGTAACAAATCAATTCCAATACCTGACTGTGCTGACAGCCATACGCGCGTCGGCATGCCTTGGTCATCGGTATCAATACGCGCAACACCGTCTGCAAGTTTATCTATTTTATTGCAGATCAATAACTGTGGTATGTCGTCGGCGCCAATTTCTTGCAACACGTCATGTACTTGAGCGATGTTTTCCGCTTGGCGCTCATCAGCAACGTCGATCACATGCAGCAGCAAATCAGCTTCTTGGGTTTCTTGCAACGTGGCTTTAAATGCGGCTACCAATTCATGGGGTAAGTGTCGAATAAAACCAACTGTGTCGGCCAAGATAATTGGCCCTACGTCGGGTAACTCTAACTTGCGCAACGTTGGGTCTAGCGTGGCAAACAGTTGGTCGGCCGCATAGACATCAGACTCTGTCATGCGATTGAACAGTGTTGATTTTCCGGCGTTGGTGTACCCCACTAATGAAACCGTCGGTATTTCCGCTCGCTGACGTGCACGCCGACCTTGTTCACGTTGTTTTTGAACTTTTTCTAAACGGCCAAGAATATTCTTGATGCGACCACGAATTAAACGGCGGTCAGTTTCAAGCTGGGTTTCACCCGGACCACGCAAACCAATACCGCCCTTTTGGCGCTCTAAGTGAGTCCAGCCGCGTACCAGTCGGGTTGAAATATGACGCAACTGCGCCAGCTCCACTTGTAACTTACCTTCATGGGTACGGGCGCGTTGGGCAAATATGTCGAGAATAAGGCCGGTTCGATCAAGCACTCGGCATTGGCACAACTTTTCGAGGTTACGCTCTTGGGTGGGGCTTAAACCATGATTGAAAATAACGATATTCGCCTCAAGCAGTTTTACCTGATCGGCGATTTCTTCGGCTTTACCTGAGCCGACAAAATATTTTGAACTTGGGGTACTGCGCGCAGCGGTAACCACACCAAGAGTTTCCACCCCTGCTGAAGATACTAATAACTGCAATTCAGAAAGGTCTTCACGATCGATTTCTGCTGGAAAATCAACGTGGACCAGGATAGCCCGTTCACCACTCTCAAACCTATCAAACAAGCTATCACTGCTCCTTTATTCTGTTGTGAATATAATTAATCAATCGCCTCTTCGCTGCTTTCAGCTACTGGCAAATAATTTTGTGGAATACGCGCGGGTACCACTGTTGAAATGGCATGCTTGTAAACCATTTGACTCACTGTGTTTTTCAATAAAATGACAAATTGATCAAATGACTCAATTTGTCCTTGCAACTTAATTCCGTTTACCAAATAAATCGAAACCGGCACACGCTCACGGCGAAGCGCATTCAAAAACGGGTCTTGTAACGTTTGCCCCTTAGCCATACTTATTATCCTTTTTTGTTATTGTTTGTGTCCAGCAACAACTTACCGCCCGCTCATGCTAGTCACTTGTTAATATAGTTTAAGAACTGCTTTTTTACAGTGTCATTTTTTATTTTAGTCTTTACTGAATATAGGGTGAATCTGTTAGTTTTCAAGAGCAGCTTGAGTAAATAACTGTGGCTCACCGGCACAAATCGCTAGTGCTTGCTCCACTAAATTATCGGCATCGGTTTCTAACCAATGCACGCCAGGCCACTTTCGCAACCACGTTAACTGCCGCTTGGCTAGCTGCCGCGTGGCAAAAATACCGCGGTCTACAAGCTCGTTCTCGTCAAATTCACCGTCTAAGTATTGCCATGCTTGACGGTACCCGACACAGCGTAAAGCCGGTAAATCAAGATGTAAATCAGACTGTTGTCGTAGTTGTTTGACCTCATCCAAGAAGCCTTGTTCCAACATTTGACGAAATCTTAACGAAATACGTTCATGGAGTACTTTGCGATCACTTGGCGCTATGGCCATTTGAATAACTGGATACGGCAAAGCGCCATGCCGTTGTTGCGTTAATTCAGTGAGCGATTTGCCACTAATTCGGTAAACCTCTAGGGCTCGTAGCAAGCGCTGAGGGTCGTTTTGGTGAATTCGCTCAGCACTGACTGGGTCTACTTGCTGCAGTTGCTGGTGCAAAGCAGCCGCGCCTTGTACCTCAAGTTCTTGTTGCAGTTGGGCGCGAATTTCTGGGTTGGCTTCAGGCAGTTTAGACATCCCTTCAAGCAGCGCTTTAAAATAGAGCATCGTGCCGCCGACTAATAACGGAATGCGGCCGCGCGCAATAATTGCGTCAATTTCGCGGCGTGCATCGGCAGCAAATTGGGCGGCAGAATAACTTTCCGAGGGCTCGCAAATATCAATCAAGCGATGCGGCGCTTGAGCTTGCTCGGTCGCAGTCGGTTTGGCCGTACCAATATCCATACCGCGATAAATAAGTGCCGAGTCTACCGAAATAATGTCGCACGGCAAGTGCTGCGTCAACGCAATCGCTAACCCAGTTTTACCGGCCGCAGTTGGCCCATATAAGCAAATCACAAAAGGTTGTTTTACCTGCGGGTTCATCGTAAGGCCTCCGGCAATTCCGGCAGCGGTATCGGTATTAGCCAAGCCGCGTTAGCGTCGCAGTTATCCTGCCACCAGCGCCACCAATGCTCTGCCTGTGTGGTCGAATACTCGGTTTGTACCGCCAGACTAGCTAACCACGGCAGCACTTGCGACTCCACCGCACTGTGGTGTTGTAATAAGTGTGTCGCAACGTCCGCCAAGCTAGCGACAATATCAGTCTGCCGCAACGGCGCTGGTACTTGTAATACGGTAACCGAAGGCACCTTTCCGGTTGTTATTTCTAGTCGTATACCTAGGCGCGCTAATAATTTCTCATCAAGTTGCGTCAGCTGTTTGACCAACGCCGGTTCGGAAATTTTTACTGGAACCAATAACGGTTGCCCAGCCAGCCCAACGCTAAATTGCTGTTGCATATGCTGCGTTAAATAACGGTGCTGCACACGTTGCAAATCAAGCAGGCTCAAACTTGGCTGTGTGAGCAACGCGAACCGCTGCTGAATCACCGCCGCAACGCCTGCAGCTTGCTCAGGCAACGGCCTTTGCGAAACGGCCGTCACGGCTTGCGCTGGCACTTCTCGGCTTGGGAAAATAGAACTGTGGCGCGGTTGTAATTCGCGCACTTGTGCGGCAAGTGCCTCATGGCTTGGCTTGTATCCATGACTTGCTGGTTCGGGCTGCTCAGATGCTGCTGTTACGCTCGCTGTCGAAACTGCGCTCTGCAACGCTTGACGCACGGCCTGCAACACGAAGTCATGAATTTGTCGGGCTTGATGAAAACGAACTTCATGCTTAGCAGGGTGCACGTTAACGTCAACATCGGTTGCTGGTAATTCCAAATACAACACAAACGTTGGCGTTCGCTCATCGCCAAGGGTTTCGCCATAAGCTTGGCGCACAGCGTGCCCGAGCAAGCGGTCGCGCATCATTCGTCCGTTCACGTAAAAATATTGTACATCTGCTTGGTGTCGACACCCATGCGCCGGCGCTACCCAGCCCCACAAGCGTACAGGCCCAGCTTGCTGTTCCACGCCAACGGCAACATCGGTAAAGGGTTTTCCGCACACCTGAGCCACCCGCTGCAGGTAGTCTTCAGGCTGTGTTACCGCATGATATTGCCGCACTGGTTTACGGTTATGAACTAAATTAAAACGCACATCAAAGCGCGCTAACGCAATGCGACGCAGCACTTCATCTATGTGGCTAAATTCTGTTTTATCGGTACGCAAAAACTTACGCCGCGCTGGGGTGTTAAAAAACAAGTCTTGTACGTCAACGGTCGTGCCATCAGGGTGAGTGGCCGGAGCAAGTTCCGCTTGCATGTCGCGCCCTTCAACCCAGGCTTGCCAAGCTTGCTCTTGCTGCTCAGTTTTTGCGGTAAGCGTTAAACGTGACACCGAGCTAATACTGGCCAGCGCCTCACCGCGAAACCCCAAACTATGAATCGCTTCAAGGTCTGCCAGCGAACTAATTTTGCTGGTTGCGTGCCGACTTAGTGCCAACGCCAATTCTTCTTTTGGAATGCCCGAGCCGTTGTCGCGCACGCGAATACGTCGGCGACCGCCCTGCTCAATGTCGACCGTAATTTCAGTCGCTTGTGCATCTAGGCAGTTTTCCACCAGCTCTTTCACAACTGAGGCTGGGCGTTCAATCACTTCGCCGGCCGCTATCTGGTTTGCCAGACTAATCGGCAGTAGCTGAATGGGCATGTAGTAACCTATCCGTTAGGACGATGGAATTTGTAGCTTCTGTCCCACATACAGCACGTTGCTGCTGAGGTCATTCTGCTCTTTAATCGCTTTTATGGTGGTATTGTAACGCTTTGCAAGCACTGAAAGCGACTCACCAGAGCGCACCACATGAGTACTGTTTCTATTGGTTGCAAATAACGTCCCATCCGGCGGGCGACGTTGAAAATAATTGCGAATACCTTGATAAATAGACCGCGCTAATTGCTGCTGATGCTTATTGCTTTGCAGTAATTTTTCTTCATGTGGGTTCGAAATAAAACCGGTTTCAACCAACATCGATGGCACATTGCCTGAAGTTAACACCGCCAAACTTGCATGTTGCGGCTCCGACTTGTGCATGCGAGCAACGTTTTTCATCTCTTCAATAACTTCCCGCGCCATGTCGAAACCAGAGCTCATTGCGTGGCCCATCGACATATCAATCAGCGCTTTGTTGAGATATCCGTAGGTATCGTCTTCTTCAATACGCAAGTCCACCCCACCTAATACGTCAGACAAGCGCTCTTTGTCTTCCAGTAGGCGACCCATTTCGTTATTCGCGCGGCGGCTAGACAGTACCCACACCGAGGCCCCTCGTGGTTGCGGGCTGGTAAAGGCATCGGCATGAATAGATACCAACAAATCGGCTTTAATTTCTTCGGCTTTTCGCGGGCGAGCGTTCAAACCAACGTAATAGTCGCCCGTGCGAATCAGGTAAGCCTGCATAGCAGGGTCACGATTGATAATATCCGCCAACGCCTTGGCAATTTTTAATACCACGTGCTTTTCGTAGGTACCACTTGGCCCTATCGAGCCGGGGTCATCGCCACCGTGACCCGCGTCAATGGCAATGGTAACCTTGCGTTCTTCAAGCTGCTCGGCGCGCAACGGTTCATTTCTGCGTGCTAACGAGCGACCCGGCAAATCGACCACCAAACGTTCGCCATAACGATCGTTCGCCGCCAACGGAAACACGTTTACATCAATTTTTTCAGTGAGCTCAAGGACAATTCGCGTTGACTGCTTGTCTTTTGGTGTGCTGGTGCGAATTTTTTTAATGAGCAGCGACTCGTTCTCAATCGCACTCAAATTCACGTCAAGTTTGGTCGCATTAAAATCAATAACTAAGCGGTAAGGCTGTGCTTGGTACAGCGTAAAATAGCTAAAATCGGGGCTCTGACTTAAGTCAAAAACCACTCGCGTATTGTCCGGTGCTGGCCACACTCGTACATTATTAATGTCATTCGCTAGCGCGGCGAACGAAAGCACATAGACCAACGCACCGACCAAGCTTAATAATCCCGCTGTTAGCTTTCGCATTACATCTTATCGAGCAACACCCGACCTCGTTCTGTTTGCGCATGTAAAGTGATTGATCGCGCTGAACCCGCATAATCAATCGTTATAATTATATCTGCTTGCGGAAGGTATCCCGCGCCACGCTGCGGCCACTCCGCTAATACTATTCTATGGTTTCCAAGGTAATCACGGATACCCATAAATTCAAGTTCTTCTGGGTCGGCCAGACGATATAAATCAAAGTGGTTCACAAACCAAGGTGCTAGCTCATAGGTCTCAACCAAGGTATAGGTTGGGCTTTTTACGTGCCCTTTGTGCCCCAACGCTTGAATAAAGCCGCGACTAAAGGTGGTTTTCCCGGCACCTAACTCGCCTAACAAGTAAATGGTTAGGCCGCTTTGTTCCAATTGCGCTTCTTGCGCTTGCACTTGCTGCGCTAATTCATTCGCTAAACTTAGCAACGCCGCTTCATCAACGGCATGACGCGTGACATCTGTCATTAAAGTTTCACTCATTTATCAATCACTTGCCATGGGTTTACCAAGGCGCGTAGTTCCGAAACGATATCGCTGGCTAGTGTACCACGTTCACCGTCACGTGCCGCAAGCTCTCCAGCAACAGCGTGCAACCATGCTGCAAGCGGTAATACCGAGTCTGTTGCAACGCCTTGTGCAATCAGTGCACCAACCACACCGCTTAAAACGTCTCCGCTACCGCCACTGGCTAAAGCTGGGCTGCCGCGCTGGCACACCCAACGCTGTGAGCTGGTTTGTACTAAGGTGCCAGCCCCTTTGAGTAATACTTGTGCCTGAAAGTTCTGACAAAGTTTGGTAAGTGCATTAAGGCGGTCGGCATTAACTGCCGAGCTATTGGTTTTGAGCAACCGCGCGGCTTCTCCTGGGTGGGGCGTCATATACCAAATAGACTCAACTGGCTTGGTCAAGGTTAACTCGGCTAGACGGTTCAGTGCGTCGGCATCCCACACAATGGGGCCGTGCCACTTGGCCACGCTGCTGACCAATTGATGGGCCCACTCACTTTGCCCCAGCCCGGGCCCAATCACTACCGCGTCGGCTTTCGCTAGTAAGGGTTGCAAATCGTCAGTCACCGCGTGAACCATCAGTTCGGGTTGCTGCACTGCTATGGCTAACTGCGATTGCGGGTGACATGCCACCGAAACCTTACCGGCGCCGCAACGCAGTGCCGCTTGGCCAGCAAGAACGGCCGCCCCGCTCATACTTGGGCCGCCAGCAATGATCAGCAGGTGGCCAAAACTGCCTTTGTGTGACGCTTTTAGCCGCGGTGGCAACTGGTGTTCAGCACAATGGCTATCAATTACTCGTAGGCTTGGCCGCTGCTTATAAAAAACAGCACCAATACCTAAGTCAGCTAACTCAATAGCGCCACAGTAATTAGCCGCTAGCCCCGTAACTAACCCCACTTTTACTGCCACCATGGTGACAGTGTGGTGGCTTTCAACGGCCATCGGCTGCGGCTGCCCCGTGTCACTGTTCAGCCCCGTTGGCACATCAACGCTGAGCACCCAGTTTGAATGGCGCTTGGTAGCTTGGTTTATGAGTTCAACGGCGCGCATTATGTCGCCGTCTAGCTCACGGTTAAGTCCACTACCTAATAAGGCATCCACCACAATGTCCTGCGCTTGAAAATGATGCTCTTCAAGCGTGGTCAAGGTAAGCGATGGTTGACCTAAATCATGCCAAGCTGCCGCGGCGTCTTTGGCTAATGGGCTTTGCGGAACCGCGGCCGCAACCTGCACCTGATAACCCTGTTGCTGGGCAAGGCGAGCTAAAACCCATCCGTCGCCACCGTTGTTTCCGGGTCCGCACAAAACCAGCACCCGCGCCGGCGCGGGTTGTTGCCGTTGAATGGCAAGCAAACAGGCTTGCGCCGCACGTTGCATTAATTGCGCCATGCTTATATCTAAGGCTTCAGCCGCTGCACGTTCACCGTGGCGAACTTGCTCAGTGGTATAAATCATTGTGCTGTAATCGGCGCTCATCAGTGCAGACCTTGGTGTTTTTTGCTATGTTAGCGCGAATTGTCACGCTGGTTTGTCAGCTTTTGTTAAGGATAAATGCATTTTTATGGATTATCACCAACTTGCTGCAGATATCAAACGTTGGGGCGCTGAACTAGGCTTCCAAAAAGTTGGCATTACAGATGTTGATCTTAGCGCCGAACGCGATTATTTGCAGAAATGGCTCGCCCGTGGCATGCACGGCACCATGGAATGGATGGCGCGTCATGCCGATTTGCGCACTCGCCCCGACCAACTGCACCCAGGTGCGGTGCGTGCCATTTCGGTGCGAATGAATTATTTACCCGCAGAAGCTGGCTTCGCAAAAACCCTCAAAAACCCACGGCTTGGCTACATTAGCCGTTATGCCCTTGGGCGTGACTACCACAAGTTAATGCGCAAGCGCCTCAAGCAACTTGGCGATCGTATACAAGAAGCATGCAGCGACCTCGACTTTAGACCCTTTGTTGACTCAGCCCCTATTATGGAAAAACCGCTGGCAATAAAAGCTGGACTAGGTTGGCGCGGCAAACACACGCTCGTACTCGATGAAGGCAGTGGCTCTTGGTTCTTTTTAGGCGAGCTGTTAATTAATCTTCCGCTACCCACCGACAAGCCCGTGGAAGAAAAATGCGGTAGTTGCAGTGCTTGTGTCACCATCTGCCCGACCCAAGCGATTGTTGAGCCTTATGTGCTTGATGCGCGCAAGTGTATCTCGTACTTAACCATTGAGCTGCGCGACAGCATTCCAGAGCCATTACGCCCGCTTATTGGTAACCGCATTTATGGGTGTGATGACTGCCAACTTATTTGCCCATGGAACCGCTATGCTCAACTTACCGACGAAAATGATTTTTCGCCGCGCGCAAATTTGCATGCGCCCGAATTGCTTGAGCTGTGGGGGTGGGATGAAGAAACCTTTTTAAAACAAACCGAAGGCTCGCCCATTCGGCGCATTGGCTATGACTGTTGGCTAAGAAATATCGCGGTTGCTATGGGCAACGCGCCAACAGATACCGACATTATTCGCGCCTTAGAACAGCGACGTGATCACTGCACCACTATGGTGCAAGAGCATATCGACTGGGCGTTAGAGCGCCAGCGCTCAGAAGCGGTTAAAGTGGAAAAGCAAGTTGTACGGCTTGTGCGTGCGATCGAGAAAGGCTTACCTCGCGATGCTTAGTGGCGCTTTTTGAAATGCTAGGTTGTGCGGCTGAGGGCTTCACAAAAGTTTCTTGCTCTTGCGGGCTACAAGCCACTAACACAACCATGGTGCTGATAATTAAGCCCAATAATAATTTATACATGCTGTGCTCCCCCACGTTGCAACGCTAACCAATGATTTAACGTTGCACATAGTAAAGAGCCCGCAGGTTTGTCTCAATAAGCGCTCTGCAAGGTTTTGGTAAATGTTACTCGGGTTCGCTCAGTACCAAATTAACTCGGCGATTCACCGCGCGCAGCTGACAGTTCCCAGTTACTTGGAAATTGCGCGGTACTAATAGGAATATTGTCGGTATGACCTTCAACGCTAATCATCAAGCGGTTATTGGCAAGCAAGTCGATAATCGGCGCCATCACCTCGGCGGCACTGTCATTAAACGCCGCCTCACCGCTATCAAATAAAATTTTGTCATTCAGCTTAACATTGATTTTGCCAGGGCTGCGACCACGAGCGACGAGTAATATGCCTTCAAGAATCATGTTCATCAATTGCACGCGACGTTCAGTGCGGCGTTCGAATTTAATCGCAATGGGTTTGAATAACATGTTCGCTAACACCACACCATACAAGGTGGTCAGCAAAGCGAACGCCATGTCGACACCAATATCGGTCATGCTACTTTCGCCCATGCCGTGCAGCATGTTCACTAACCCGACCAAGGTACCAAGCATACCAAAGGCAGGCGCGAAGGCGGCCATGGTGCGATAAACCTGCGCTTCCGCTCGCTCTTTAATTTTCATTTTTAAAATACGCCACTCCAGCAGCTCGGCGATATCTTGCGTGGGAGTTTGGTCAATGAGTAATTGTAAACCGGTGCGCAAAAATGGATTCTTCACCTGGTTCATCTGGTCTTCAGCGTTGGCAATGCGCCCCTGAACTAGCTGTTTCGCAACTTCAACCAACTCTTTTTGATCATCGTGGGCGTACATTTTTTCGTTACGCAGCACTATCCATAATATTTTGAATACCCGTACGACTTCGCGTAGCGGATATGCCAACAGCGTGGCAGCAAAGGTTCCGCCAAGCACAATAGCCAGGCCTGGCAAATTCACAAATGCTTTTGGCGGCAATCCATGTGACGTTTCAGCTTGAGCTATTTTTGCAGGCGCACGGTTGTTTTCATGCCAGCTTTAATGCTCTCAAGTAAATCAGCAAAATAATCAGCCCCTTTGGAACGTGCGTAGTCAATATTGCGCTGTGGAATGCGTTCCGGCTTGTTGTAACTTGCTAAAGCTAAGCTTAGCCCTTCTTCACGTAAAATATGCAAGGTTGGGTACGGCGCTCTATTGGTGTAATTAGCTGCATCATCTGCGGGGCTATCCGCGAACTGGTAGTCTGGATGGAATGTCGCTAACTGGTAGGTGCCGTCGTATCCTTCAAGCTCTAACAAACGCTCTGCCACATCGACAAGATCAAGAAAGTCGTCGAAGTTGGTTACGCCCTCGGGAATAATAAACAAGGTGGTCGCTATGTCGGGGGTGTTATCTAGCTGTTGGCATAGCTGCAGTAGCTGCGCCAGCTGCTGTGCCCTGTCAGCATTGTTGGCGACCGCATAGTGAATGGTTTGCTGCTCGACTTCGCGGCGCGCAAAAGGGCAAAAATTATGTGCAACAATAACGTCGTTAACCCAGCGGGCGGTTTGTGCAGTGATGGTTTGATGGTTTTGGCTCATAAGTGCGGGTTGTAAACCACTTCCCATAAATGTTGTTCGGGGTCCATAAAATACCCGGCATAGCCGCCCCAAGCAGTTCGCTTGGCTGGTTTGACCCAAGTTGCGCCAGCTTGTTTTGCTTCTAGCAGTACTTGCTCTACTTGCGCTTCACTGGGCACATTATGGGCAAGCAGCACATTGGTGGGGGCATGGTTGTCGTGCGGCAAGCCAGTTTCATTGGCAAGACTTTGTTTTGGCCATAATGCAAAGGTCAAATTGTTGGCCAACTTAAAAAAAGCCACCGCGCCATTTTCATAGCTCTCGCCCACAATACCTTCAGTAGGCCAGCCGAGGCCGTCGCGATAAAACGCGACGGCTCGTTCTAGATTCTCAACCGTTAAGGTAATAAACGAGATACTAGGTTGCATTACATGCCTTTGGGATTTGGGCCAAAGCGGTTTTCACCTGGCTGGCTATCCAACACAAAGAATACGATAAGCACAATTGCACCAATGAGCGGAATCAGCGCAATTAACAGCCACCAGCCTGAGCGGTTGGTGTCATGTAAACGGCGCACACCAACAGCAATGGATGGAATAAGCACGGCTAAAGCATACACGGTGCTCAATAAACCAACACCAGCGGCAGGATCACCTAAGCCGACAAAACCATCAATAAAACCGAGTACAAAACTAACAATGATGTTAAACAATACGAAGAACCAATACTCAGAACGACGCGCTCGACCACTAAATACAGCGTACTTTTTCAGGACTGTAATATACCAATTCATGTTATTTTTTCCTTGTTATTGTGCCCGGTTGTTATCGGTCTGCGAAAGCGTTGGGCTCACTAAAGCAGTACTGCATTCCGTTTGCTAAAAATAACCATAGCACAGGTTTTATACTGTGCGCAGAAACTCTAACGCACCTTTCACTGCTGCCACTTGGGCCGCAATACATTGTTCTGGTGACGCATTGTCGCTATCTGGGTATACCTCGGTAGTGCTCACATAAGGTGCATCGGTTAAGCCCATACATAAACCCAATTGCTTACCGGCGTAATGAATCACCCCTTCTTGCTCAATGGGCGCACCAATAATTTTGCCGTCATTGTCTGGCGGTGCAATGTGGGTGACCTTACGCACGGAATCGATAATCGCCTTTTGAAAATCTGGGGTTGGCTTCTCTGAATTACCGACCGTGTAAAAACCATCGGGAATATTCCAATTCTCATTGAAAGTACCGTCGCGGGCAGCCAGTGCTGGGCGGAATTCTGAGTTATCGGTATCTGTTGTTTCGTGCAGATCAATATGCATTAAAAACGTCAGTTCGTGGCGCGTTAGGTAGTCCATAATTGCTGCGCTTTCGCCAGCAGGGCTGTTGTCTTTAAATGAACGGTTTGGGTCAATCGCGAACGGGTTCCAACGATTAATGGTTTCATAACCCCACGGACTAATGCACGGCGCAACCATAATGTTGAACCACTGACTATAATGCTCCGCGTGGTCTTTGATAAACGCTAAGGCACCATGTACCCCTGAGGTTTCATAGCCGTGAACACCGCCGGTAACTAACACATTTGGTTTGCTGTTGTCCCAATGGCGAGTTTTCACAATAAACAATGGGAACGTATTGCTGGGGTATTCTAATGCTCCGTATTGCTCAACATCGAATTGTTCGTGCAACTGGTTGATTTGACTTACAACGTCGTCAAAATAAGAGCGCTTTACTTGTTGCGCCGCTAACCATTGTTGTTTTTCTTCTGCGCCCCAAGCTTCGCCCGGAGTGCCAATTGGATACTGCCGTTGATTCATAGATTATCCTAAACTTTCCAATTAATTTTTAAGCCACCAGTGCAATGGCGACCTGTACCAGCACCACCGCATTAGCAATAACGCCGATCATGAAGAAATAACTACGTGGGCTGGGATTTTTTTCTGTCGCAATGCCGTAATACAGCAGCATGTGAATAATGCGAGCAAACGCAAATGCCCACACAGAAATAGCAAACCACTGTGAGTCTACCCCCACGAATATGGCTAAAAATGCCGCCGCAAGAAAAAACGGGACATTTTCAATGCTATTTTGAAAGGTACGGTGCGCCCGAAACACAAAAGAGTTGTGACTTAATGACTCATTAATTTTGCCCGGCACGGCGCCTGGCTGCTTGGCTTTTGAGCCACTGGCAATCAACCACTGCATAAAAACAGTGACAAGAATAACCCAAATACCGCCGAAGACTATTTGACTCATGCTGCTCTCGCTTATTGACGTTAAAAGCAAAAAAGATGCTCTAACAGTAGCGGTTATTCAGCCCCCATGCAACGCACATAAGCAACGCTCATATGCAACGTCCTTACTCGGGTTTAAATATGCCAATAAGCCCCTCTTGCGACACCGACGTTTTGGCCGCCTCAGGCTCTGGTTTTTTCGCACCACGCTCGGAAAATTCATGCCCGCATTGCACACAACTAACTTTTTCGTCACTGCCCTCAATGGTCAACATGAGCGTGTCTTGGGCATGGCAAGCTGGGCATTCAGCGCCAGCAATAAAACGTTTGCGAGTTTGAGTCATATTCACCTCTGTGGCTATCAGGTATAATTGTCGCAGAAACTTCGTCGAACACCAAGTTAAGGCTTCATATGATAAACATTCGCGCCATGTCGTTAATGCGCGGCGGCAAGGTCTTGCTGGAAAATGCAGACATCACCATTTTCCCTGGTCACCATGTGGGCCTTGTTGGCCGTAACGGTACCGGCAAGTCGTCACTGTTTGCGTTGTTACGTCAAGAGCTAAGCGTTGAGCAAGGCAGCTGCGAAGTGCCTAAGGCTTGGCGTATTGCGAGTGTTCAACAAGAAACCCCAGCGCTTGAGCGTTCAGCGCTAGACTACGTGCTTGATGGCGATACTGAATTACGTGAACTTGAGGCGCAGCTGGCACAAGCCGAAGCCGACCATGATGGCCACGCTATCGGTACGCTGCATGACAAACTGGCCACCATTGGCGGTTATGATGCTGCTGCTCGAGCGGCGGCGTTGCTCGATGGCCTAGGTTTCCAGCCAGAGCAAATATACCATCCGGTAAAGGCCTTTTCGGGCGGTTGGCGTATGCGCCTAAACCTTGCACAAGCACTAATTGCTCGCGCCGACTTATTGTTGCTTGACGAACCAACCAACCACTTAGATGTGGACGCCATTTTTTGGCTAGAAGACTGGCTGCAACGCTACCCAGGTACACTCATGGTTATTTCACACGACCGTGATTTTCTTGACGCGACAGTGCAACACATTGTGCACATAGAAAACTGCACAGCAACGAGTTATAGCGGCAACTACAGCAGCTTCGAGCGCCAACAGGCCGAGCACATTGCGCAACAACAGGCACAATTCGAAAAAGAGCAAACTCAGCGAAAACATCTACAGAGTTACATTGACCGTTTTCGTTATAAAGCAAGTAAAGCCAAACAAGCGCAAAGTCGCATAAAAGCGCTTGAACGGTTGCAGGCATCGGCGCCACTGCGAGCAGCCAGCGGCTTTAACTTCCAGTTTAAGCCACCAGCGCAACTACCGAATCCATTACTGACTTTAGAAAAAGTACAGGCCGGTTATGGTGATACGGTTATCTTGCGCGACATTAAATTCAATTTAGTACCCGGCAGCCGTATCGGCCTGCTCGGCCGTAATGGCGCAGGTAAATCAACCTTGGTGAAGCTACTTGCCGGTGAGCTTAAAGCACAAGCCGGCGTGGTCGCGCTAAACCCTGGCGTTAGCCTTGGCTATTTCGCCCAGCACCAATTAGAAACCTTAGATATACAGGCAACCCCACTACAGCACTTGCAGCGCTTAGACCCTGTTGCAACCGAACAACAACTGCGCGACTTTATTGGTGGCTTTGGTTTCTCTGGCGATGCCGCAACAGCACGGGTGGGCCCCATGTCGGGGGGTGAAAAGGCGCGCTTGGTATTGGCGCTTATTGTTTATCAAAAGCCTAATATGTTGCTGCTTGATGAACCAACCAACCACTTAGACAGCACCATGCGTGAAGCGCTGGTTTATGCACTACAAGATTTTGACGGCGCAATGGTTATTGTGTCGCATGACCGACACTTGTTGCGCACCACAGTGGATGAATTTTATTTAGTGGCCAATCAACACGTCGAGCCTTTTGCCGGCGACCTTGACGCCTACCACGACTGGTTAAAGCAGCATGCGCAACAGCAAAAAACCGCGACCACCCAAAGCAGCTCGGGCAAAACTGATCGCAAAGCTGAAAAACGCCAAGAAGCTGAGCGCCGCCAAGCGCTCAAGCCACTGAAAGATCGCGTAAAAAAGGCCGAGCAAGCCATGCAGAAATTTGAACAACAGCTGAGCGCGTTGAACGAAGCGCTTGCTGACAATTCACTGTATGAGGCTCAGCGCAAAGATGAATTGACCGAGCTACTTCAACAACAAGCACACGCGCAGGTTCAACTAGCGCAAGCCGAAGCTGAGTGGTTAGAGGCTGAAGAAGCCATACAAGAGGCACAAAACTAATGGAAATACCTTGGCAGCAAGTTAACCCCGACACGCTCACCCAACTCATTGAAGCTTTTGTACTGCGCGAGGGCACCGACTATGGCGATGAAGAAAAATCGCTAGCGCAAAAAGTGGCCGATGTACGCGCTCAATTAGAGCGCGGTGACGCCATTTTGGTGTGGTCTGAATTGCACGAAACAGTGAATATTTTGCCAGCTAATCATCGTTTTGATGATGAGTAAACACGCTTTTCCAAGCAACGGCTGGGTCGCCCAAAATAATAAAATTCGGGTTGCCTAGGTTTGCTTCTTGGTTATAAGTTAGCGGCTGAAAATCTTCACTGACAATGCAGCCGCCCGCTTCGCCAACGATCACTTCAGCAGCAGCGGTGTCCCACTCGCCAGTAGGTCCGACGCGTAAAAAGCAATCGGCACGCCCCTCAGCGATCATGCAGGCTTTTAATGAACAACTGCCAGCTGGAAACAATGCAAGTTCACGCTCAGCGGTCATGCGCTGCAACACACGTTCACGTGGCTGCCGACGGCTAATTGCCAGATGGATAACGTCTTGGGCGGGATCGGCCAAGCGCCGAATGTGAATTTGTTGCTTGCCGTGCACGTCTTGACGAAATGCACCTTGTCCACGCTGCGCGGTATATAGCACATCACCCGCAGGCCAATAAATAACGCCCAGTACCGGCTGGTTGTGTTCAACCAAGGCAATAATCACCCCGAAATCGCCACTGCGAGCAATAAATTCTTGCGTGCCGTCAATAGGGTCAATAATCCAGTACCGGGGCCATTGCTGACGCTCTTCAAAGCTCAGATGTGAGCCCTCTTCCGACAAAATCGGAATATCGGGTGTTAGCGCCGCCAAGCCATCAACAATTAACCGGTTGGCAGCAAAGTCAGCACTCGTCACTGGTGACTCGTCGTCCTTTTCGTAGGTTTCGTAGGCTTGCTCTTCGTATAACTCAAGAATTAAGTCGCCGGCGCGCAACGCCACTTCGGCAGCCCCTTGCAACCATTGGGCGAGCTGTTCGGGGGCAATGTGCTTGTTCATGCTTGTAACTCCCGCAATGTCATCAACAGCGCCGCAATACTTCGGGCTTCAGTAAAATCTTCTTGCTCAAGCAAAGCATCGGCCTTGCTAATTAACCAAGGCACCTGCTCAAGTGGCTCAGGTTCATCGCCAGGTAATGACTCGGGATATAAATCGCGGGCAATAAAAATATGCATCGTGGCCGAGAAAAATTGCGGTGCCATGGTCACACTTTTTAGTGGCACCAGCTGCTTTGCACCATAGCCAATTTCTTCTTTTAATTCGCGGTTAGCGGCTTGTTCAGGCGTTTCGCCTGGGTCAATCAAGCCTTTGGGAAAGCCCAACTGATAATTATGTAAGCCTGCTGCATACTCGCGAACAAGCATGAGCGTGTCGTCGTCAATGAACGGGACGATCATCACGGCACCGCGACCGCTGCTGGCCATACGTTCAAATTGACGTTCAACGCCGTTACTAAAGCGTAAGTCAACCGCTTCAATACGTAACAGGCGACTAGCTGCTACAATGTGACGCGTTAATATTTCGGGAACAGGTTTGTGCGCCATGACGATTCCATTAAACTGGCTGAACACGAGTTGTTTCCGTTACTATAACGGCAAAGAAGCATAGGGTACAACCAAGAAGGAGTGGTTCATGAGTGTTGACGAGGCACAATTTGATGCGGTAGTGATTGGTAGTGGCCCCGGTGGCGAAGGTGCGGCTATGCAACTCGCAAAAAATGGCCGCAAGGTTGCCATGGTTGAAAAGCACAGCTCACTCGGCGGCGGCTGTACTCACTGGGGAACCATTCCTTCAAAGGCGCTGCGCCATTCGGTAAGCCGCTTGATTGAATATAACGCCAACCCATTGTTCGCGGGCGAGCGTATTCATCGTGGTTTAACTTTTGCCGAAATTTTAAAACACGCGCAAGGCGTCATTCGTAAGCAAGTTAGCTTGCGCAGCAGTTTTTACGAGCGCAATGGCGTGAGTGTTATTCATGGCAGCGCCGCCTTTGAAAATGCCAACCGGTTGAAAATAACCCAAGCTGACGGCACCGTTGAATACATCACCACCAAGCAGGTGGTTATCGCCACAGGTTCACGCCCCTATCACCCAAGCGATGTCGACTTTAACCACGAACGCATTTACGACTCAGATACAGTTTTAGACCTGAAGCACGAACCCCGTAGCATTATTATTTACGGTGCTGGTGTTATTGGTTGTGAGTACGCCAGTATTTTTCGCGGTTTGGGCGTCAAGGTTGATCTCATTAACACCCGCGAACGCCTGCTTAGCTTTCTTGATGCCGAAATTTCAGATGCGTTGAGCTATCACTTACGTAATAGCGGCGTCGTTATTCGCCATAACGAAGAATACGATCGTATTGAAGGGCACAACGACGGCGTTACCTTGTACACTCAATCAGGCAAGCGCATTGATGCCGACTGTTTGCTCTTTGCCAATGGTCGTTCTGGCAACATTGAAGGGCTAAACGTGCAAAGCGTTGGCTTGAAACCAAACCACCGCGGCCAACTTGAAGTGAATAAGCACTACCAAACCAAAACCGACACAATTTATGCGGTTGGCGACATTATTGGTTACCCAAGCTTAGCGAGTGCGGCCTACGATCAAGGCCGTATATGCGCCACTGCCATGTTGATGGGCGAATGCAGCCAACGTTTAATTAGTGACATTCCAACAGGTATTTATACCATTCCAGAAATAAGCTCGGTGGGAAAAACAGAAGAGGAACTTACCGCGCAAAAAGTGCCTTATGAAGTTGGCAGGGCCCAGTTTAAGCATTTAGCACGCGCGCAAATATCAAATATGGCGGTGGGTAGTTTGAAAATTTTGTTTCATCGCGAAACCAATGAAGTACTCGGCATTCATTGCTTTGGTGAGCGTGCTGCAGAAATTATTCACATTGGCCAAGCCATTATGGAACAAAAAGGTGAAGGCAATACCATTGAGTACTTCGTCAACACCACATTTAACTACCCAACGATGGCGGAAGCTTACCGCGTTGCCGCCCTCAACGGGATTAACCGCGTACGCGGCTAAGCCGCGCTAAACCGGCAATTCAACACGAACGCACAGCCCGCCGAGGCGCTCACTTTGGCCGAGTAATACGCGGCCATGGTGGCGTTCAATAATACGTTTAATAATGGCCAAGCCAAGGCCTGAACCTTTCATGGCTCTGGCTTTATCGCCCTGGGTAAACGGTTGCATTAAATGTTCTACTTGGGCTGCAGGTATGCCAGGGCCATCGTCACACACCTTAAACCACGCCACCTGGCGAGTTTCGTCATAGCCCGTTTCAATGAGTACTTTTTCATGACCATAACGCTCGGCGTTTTCCAACAAGTTCAATAGCACCCGTTTGATCGAAATTTCACGTACCGGCACATTGGGCATGTCGTTATAAATCACTTCAATTTTTGAGTGCCATGAGTCCGGCACATGAGCCACCACGTCTTCGACCAAGTAATTTAGGTTCTGTTGTTCGTTGTCGGCTGAGGTGTCACTGCGCACGTAGTCGATAAACTGGTCGATAATCGAGTTCATATCATCAATGTCACTAATTATACCTTCGGCCAAATAATCTTCGGCTGGTGGCATCATTTCGGTGGCAAGACGAATGCGCGTCAGCGGCGTGCGCAAGTCATGAGAAATGCCGGCCATCAGTAATGCACGGTCTTGCTCTAGCTGTTTCACGCCTTGGCTCATTTGGTTAAACGCGCGGGTTACCGCAATCACCTCGGTTGAGCCCCGTTCAGGCAATGCATCGGGATATTCACCGCTACCAATTTGCTTGGCTGCAGCCTCAAGTGCTTTCAATGGGCGGTTTTGCCAGTTGGTAAACACCATGCCACCTAGCACACTTAATCCGCCAATGAGTACCAAATAAAACAGTAATGGTGAGAATCGCGCTTCATCAAAGTTATCCAGTTCAAGTGTCAGCCAGTAACCGGGTAAATTTTCCGTACGTAACCACACCCGGTAAACGTCACCTTGTGAAATACGCACTTCGGTATTGGCTTGGAGCAGATCAGATAGTTGGGCTGATAAAAAATTATAGGTTGTGGTGTTTGCAAGCCCTTGCTCTAGCGCTTCGTCAACGCTAATACCACGAACGCCGGTGGCTTGGGTGTAGCGTTCCACTAAGCGTTTTTGATGCTCGGCGTCAATGTCTACTTCAGACAGCCACTGATCAAGCACTAAAATACCCTGCACTTGCCGCGCCACAACACTACTTACCTGTTGCATACTCGGTTTCACCACATACAAACCAACCATTACGTACGACACGACTTGGTTAATAAGTAGCAGCACCGCTATCAATGCAACGGTGCGAGCAAACGCGGAGCGCGGGAAAAGTCGCATTAACTGGTCGCTTTTACGTCGGCACCCTTGCCGTCAGGAACAAACACATAGCCAAGCCCCCATACGGTTTGTATGTAGCGTGGATTCGCTGGGTCTGCTTCCAGCATACGACGCAAGCGCGACACCTGCACATCAATGCTCCGTTCTAAGGCGCTATAATCACGCCCTCTGGCTTGGTTCATGAGTTTGTCACGCGACATTGGCTGACGAGGATGCGTAACAAGCGCTTTTAATACCGCGAACTCGCCACTAGTTAACGGCATCGGTTCATCGCCGCGGTACATTTCACGGGTACCCAAATTTAAGCGAAATTCGCCAAAGGTAATTTCTTGATCGTCGGCTGTTGGTGCGCCTGGTATTTCTTTCCCGCGACGCCGCAACACGGCGCGCACTCGTGCAAGCAACTCGCGCGGGTTAAAGGGTTTGGCAAGATAATCGTCGGCGCCAAGCTCAAGACCTATAATACGGTCAACTTCGTCGCCTTTTGCGGTTAACATCACAATAGGTATGTCATTGTTTTGTTGGCGCAAACGACGGCAAATCGACAGCCCGTCTTCGCCTGGCAGCATTAAATCGAGCACCATCAAGTGAAAGTTTTCTCGCTCGAGCAAGCGATTCATTTGTTCACCTTCGGCCGCCGAGCGCACATGAAAACCCTGCTCATGCAAGTAGCGCTCAAGTAAACTGCGCAGACGCGCATCATCATCTACCACTAATATTTTAAAGGTTTCTTGGCTCATTGTTGACGTGCTCAGTTTATTCAATCAGGTTCATAATGCCACTATAGGGCGAAATAATTTAGTTTGCCAACAACGGCTTGTAACGAAAAATGTCAGACAATTTCAACACAGTTTCGGCCTTGTCGCTTGGCTTGATACATGGCGCGATCTACCCGTTGCATGACCTCCTCACGACCATCGTCAGGGCGCACCATGGTTACCCCAATGCTCATGGTGACAGAGCCATGACGCCAGCGGGTTGCCTCGATTTTTTTACGAATTCGCTCAGCGGCGGTTTGCAAACCTTGCTCGTCAACACCCGGCAGAATGATCGCGAATTCTTCGCCACCAATGCGCGCCGCTGTGTCGACCTCGCGCATTAGCTCGCGTAAAAGTTTGCCTACCTTACACAGTACGTCGTCACCGCAGCCATGGCCATGCATGTCATTAATTTTCTTGAAGTGATCAATATCAAGCAGCATTAGACCAGCCCGGCCGCTTTGCCGTTTTTGCAAAGCCAATTGATATTCCAACTGCTCTTCAAAGCTACGGCGGTTCGCTAACTGAGTGAGCTCATCAGTATTGGCCAGGCGCTGCAGCTGCTCGTTCAAACGCAGCAACTGTGCTTGCTTTTCTTCTAGCTCTTCGCGCGCTGACTGCAGCGCGTCAGTCGCCTCACGCTGCGCCATGAGCGCTTGCTCAGCTTCTTTGCGAGCTTCAACCAGTTGGTCTTCGAAAATAAAGCGACGTTGAATTGGCATCAGGGCAAACAAAAAGCGCGGGGCTCCTTTGCTGTCCTCGACTTTGCTGGCATTAATTAACACGGGAATATCGTGGCCATCGCGATCACGCAAACGCAAATACATTTCTTCAACGAGGCCTTGGTGTTGCAGCAATGGAAACACATGGGTCAAAAAGAATAATTTCCCTGAGCGGGCAAACAGTAGATTAATAGGCTGACCAATGAGCTCTTCGCGCTCATAGTTAAGTAGCTTCAGTAGCATAGTATTAACATGGGTAATGCGGCTATCACCATGAATAGCCAGTAACCCAACGGGGGCTTGTTCAACCCACGTGTTCGCTTCTATCATAAAATCGCCATTATTGCCTGACTTACTTCTTGCGGTGAGCTGACGTGCGGGTAATGCCCCGCAGCGTTCAACTCGACCAGGGTACATTGCGGTATCTGTGCAGCCATATATTCTATAACGCCAACCGGAACAATCACATCCACAGCACAATACATTATGGTAACGGGTACCGATACTTTTTGAAGGTACGCCCGATTGTCTGATAAAAATAGTACTTCTGCGAACCGGCGCGATATTTCTGGGTTTGAATTTGCGAAGCTTTTACGCAGCTGTTCTGCTAGCTCAGGGCGTTGGCTGTTTTCCATCACAATCGGTGCTAAGTAGCCGGCCCACTCAAAGTGATTGCGCTCCATCATCGATAGCAAATCAGCAATGTCTTCACGCTCAAAACCACCTTCGTATTCGGCATCGTTCAGATACTTTGGCGACGGCCCAATAGCAATGATTTGTTTGAATAAATCGGGCCGCTTCATTGCCGCTAACATACCAATCATGCCGCCTACCGAATGGCCAACATAATCAATGGCCCCCAGGTTTAACGCTTCAATAACATCAATTAAGTCTTGTACATAGCCGTTAAAGCTGCCGTATTTTTTTTGTCATAAGCACTGACGTCAGAGCGACCGCAGCCCATATAATCAAAGGTAATTGGTGCCACACTTCCAGGTAGCTGTTCAATAACCGACAACCAAATTAGCTGATCACAGCCAAATCCATGACCAAAAACCACAGGCCGACCTTGGGTTCTGTGCACAGTGATGCAATTGCGCTGTTCTACGTCTAGCTGTTTTCGCTGCTGCATGACACACCTGCCCGCTCTCGCGTTATAAAAGTTTATAGTTTTAAGGTAGTTAGTTTAAGCGTGAGATACCAGTTTTTTCTTGTGAATTGTAACTTTTAAGCTAAGCTTATTTAAGTCAATAAGCATAATAATAAGAATCTTCTCAGGTTCGTTAGAAGGAAATACTTTGATATCTGTGCTGCCTTTTCATCTTGCTGCGCAACAGTACGCCGTCCCACTTGATCACGTTTTACGAGTTGTACCCATGCTACTGCCTACGCAGCTGCCTGGCGCCCCAGCCAATATCGCAGGGGTGGTATCTATCCACGGCCAGGTTTTACCGGTTATCGACTTAGCGCATGTATTTCATCAGCCGGAACTGAAAGTTGACTTGTGGACGCCCATGATTTGGCTGCGCACAACCGCGCGAGAGCTTCTTATTCCGGTGTCATCTGTAGAAGAAATTGGCCAAGTAGAGCCCGAGCAGTTTGTTGAGGGTAGCCATGAAAGTATTAAAAGCCCATTGCTTTCTGGGGTACTGTCAAAGCACGACCATTTGTTGCTGATTATGGATATAGAGGCATTACTTAGCCCCGCAGACGAAGGCGCCTTGGCACAGGCATTGGCTGACTATTGCGGCACCGCGCAGGCACCAGCGGAGGGAGCGCCATGAAGCAGGCAGGCATTCCCCGCGACACACTAAAACAAATACAGGCCAAAGCGAAACAGCAATTTGGGCTGACCGCTGTGTCGTCACGGCCGGCAGAACTTTATCGAAAACTCAAATGGATTGCCCAACAGCAGCACATTGAAGAAGTTGAACAATGGCTGCTAACACTTGCTCAGCAGCCATGGACCGACACCATGCGTGAGCAAGTTGTGCCGGCCTTTACCGTGGGTGAAACCTATTTTCAGCGCGACCCCAATGCGACTGAGTGGTTAGCCAAGACCTTTTTCCCTACCCTTATTCAAACTCGCCAACAGCAGCAAATAAAACAAATTGATTGCTGGAGCGCTGGCTGCTGTACCGGTGAAGAGGCGTACGGTTTGCTGTTTTTGCTCAATGATCTGAAACCTCAGAATTTTTCGCTAAACATTGTCGCAACCGACCTGAACCGTGAGTTTTTACAACAAGCCAAAGCTGGCCGTTACCGGCAGGGATCATTTCGTAGCCCCTCGCCCAACTTTCAGCAGCGATACTTTAGCGCTGAGGGAACCGATTGGGTGGTGCTTGAAAAATGGCGTAATCGCATTCAATTTGAGCCGCTCAACCTTATTGAATGCAAGCCGCCTCGTGGCCACGCCCCATTCGATTTAATTTTGTGCCGCAATGTATTGATGTACTTTAGCCAAGACGACGCCTGCAAAATTATTCATATGTATGTGAGTAACTTGCGTGACGACGGTGTGCTATTGCTCGGTGCTGTGGATGCTAGCTTAGCTGCCAGCGCTGGCTATGAAGGCTTCTGGGCCGGTGACAATTTTGCGGTGTGGGGCCGTAGCGTCGCTGGCAAGCCGCGCACATCATTAACCGAGCAATTGCACAATACCCAGCAAAGCAGTGTTGAGAAAGCGCCAGCGACCCCGAAAATAAGACCGTTAAGCCCGGCGACAAAAGCCGCATTGGCCGCAACCACCCCGTCACGCCAACCCAAAGCGCGCACCGCTGCGGAAAGTACAAAACCAGCACTGGCGCAGGCGGTTAATTTGCAGCAGCAATTAGAAAATCCACGTCTTAGTCGTGGCGAAAAAGCGAAAATTTGTTTGCAGCTCGCTCAATCAATGCAGCAACAGAATCGTCTTGATGACGCATTGAGTTGGTTTTCAGAAGCCGTTTCTATAGAGCCACTTAATGCGCGAGCGCAGGTGTTACTTGGCCAGCACTACTTATTCAATCAGCAATATCAACTGGCCGCCGACACCCTCCACAAGGCTGCCTATTTAGATGCCAATAATATAGCTGCGCATTTTTACGGCGCCCAAGCTTGTCAGCATTTGGGCCGCGCAGCGGCGGCCATAAAATTACTGCAACACTGCTTAAAGTTATTACAAAAACTAGCCGATAATCAAATAGTTGAAGACACAGGTGAGTTAAGCGTGGGGCATGTTCGAAAGCTAGCCGAGCAACTCATTCACTCTGGAGTAACCTATGCAGATTGATGCTTCGCTAATAACCACATTAAAACAACGCAACCAAGAGTTTGCGCAACAAACCGAGCGTCAGTCACCGAGCGAGCTCGTGCCATTACTGCACTTTTTAATTGACCAAGAGCGCTATGCAATTGACCAAACATTTGTCCGCGAAGTGGTGCCGTTGCGTCGTTGGTCACGGGTGCCAACAGCTCCTGACTGGATTCGCGGTATTACTGCAGTGCGCGGTCGGGTTGTGGCTGTGGTTGATTTACGGCGTTTATTTGGGCTAGAACAACACAACTTATCGGACAAAAACTTTTTACTGATCTTGCATGATCAACACCATGAAATTGGCATTTTGGTAGATCGTATTCACGGTTTTCAAACACGCCGCAAAAATGACATACGCCATGCCGAATCAATCGCCAATGGTGTACCCACACAATTTATTCAAGGCTTTTTACCGTCTGCAGATGCAACAAATGACGACACCAAACAACGTCATGTGGTGCTTGATGGTGGCGCTTTATTACGAGATTTAACGGGGAGAGAACTATCATGACGCATCAAGGAACGCGAATAAACATCGGTACCAAGTTGCTGTTGTCGTTTTTGCTGATTATCAGCGTAGGTATTGGTGCGCTATATATAGCTGGCCAGGGGCTGGCGTCATACCAAAACAATAGTGCTGATTTCACTAATCGCTTTCAACGCATATTGTTGGTGCAAGACATTGAACTTTATAGTCGCCGCTATGAAGTGGCACTTGCGCAACTGAAAACCTCCCCTACCGAAAGCGCCGATGTTTTAGCACAAATAGCCACCTACAACACCACCACAGAAGCTGTCGTGAGTCAGTTGCAACAACTCAATGCGCCTTCCGCAGATGTGCGCTCAGCAACCAGCACGTTTTTGACGACCTTCAAAACTTACAAGTTAGCCATTAACGAGCGTTACATCAAAGAGTTGCAAGCCGATCCCAGTGACGCCACCTTAGCGGCCATAGCGAAACAAACAAACGGTTTCAATGAAGCCCTTGGCGAGCAAGCGAACGAAATTGAAGCCTTAGTAGAACAAAACCTAAACAATGCCCAAACGGTTTTGAACACCGAGTACCAAGGGCTAACTCAGTTTTTATGGGCCGCAGTAGTATTTTTGCTCATAGCAGGCGCACTGCTTACGTTTATTTTGACACGTCACATTGCACGGCCGCTGTCGCAGTTAACCGTGGTGGCCGAAAATATTAGTAAGGGACAATTACCCGCAGCCATTGAAGTTAACGGGCGCAACGATGAAGTTGGCCGCTTAGCGGTGGCCTTTGGCGAAATGAGTACCTATTTGCGTGAGTTAGTGGAAGAACTTAACGACGGCATTAACGTACTCGCCACCTCTAGCGAAGAAATTTTAACGGTGACCACCAAGGTTGCCAGTAGCACCCAAGAAACTGCAACCGCTATTAGTGAAATTGCCACCACCATTGAAGAAGTGAAACAAACGGCCAATGTTTCGGGCGAGAAATCGAAAGCGGTGTTAGAAAGCACCAAGAAAACCCGCGCTGAAGCCCAACACGGCCGCCAGTCGGTAGATGAAACGCTGGCAAGTATGGCGGAAATTCGTGAACAAATGCAGGCCGTGGCCTCCAGTATTATGCGCTTAGGCGAACAAAGCCAGGCCATTGGGGAAATTGTCGCGTCGGTTGGTGAATTGGCCGAAAAATCAAATTTACTTGGGGTAAATGCCAGCATTGAAGCAGCCAAAGCGGGTGAAGCCGGTAAGGGCTTTGCCATTGTGGCACAAGAAGTGAAAGCGCTCGCCGATCAATCCAAAGACTCCACCATGCAGGTGCGCTCTATTTTGGGCGAAATACAGCGCGCAATGAATAAAGCGGTGATGCTTGCAGAGCAGAGCTCGAAGGCCGTTGAAAGTGGCTATGATCAAGCGCAAACCAGCGGCGATGTCATTCAAACCCTGGGCGACAGAATTGAGGAAAACAGTGAAATTGCTACGCAAATCGTGACCTCAAGCCAGCAGCAAAATATTGGCATGGACCAAATTGCTCAAGCCATGGAAAACATTCGCCAAGCGTCACAAGATAACGTTTCGGGCGCCCACCAAGTGGACGAGGCCGCGAAAAGCTTGAACCAATTGGGCCAAAAGCTGCAGAGCTTAGCTGCGCGCTTTAAGCTGTAGAGCATTATTATGCCAATTGATCGTGAGGCGCTGCGGCGCAAACTGCAGGAAAGTTTCTTTGTTGAAGCTAAAGAACGCCTGCAGGCTATCGATGAGATTCACACCGAGTGGTTGCGTCACTCGATAACAACGGGCTCTGTTGAGTCATTGTTTCGAGAGGTGCATAGCTTAAAAGGTGCTGCGCGGGCGGCAGGCCTGCACGATCATGAAGCACTCTGCCACGAGTGGGAAAACCTACTGTCGCATGCGCGCCATAATCCCGACGTGCTGACCGATGACAAAGTTAATTGGTCCATACAGCAATTTTCAGCCCTGCAACAGCTCTGCAACGCCATTGTGGACAACACGATAAGCGAGCACACGAGCACTCCGCAAACGCAAACCAATGTAAATGAGGCTAAACAGTCAGCCAAAGGCACTGTGCGCGTCAATCAGCGGCAGCTCGACGAATTGCTGCATAGTTCAAACGCTGTGAAACAAATTCAGCAGCAACTGGGGTCGCTACAACGTAAACTGCATTCCCAAATTCGCACCCGTGACATTGACATGCAGCGCCACCAGCGCTCGGACACAATCGTACAGCAGCTGCACGGCTTGCTGCCACAATTTAACTCGCACCAACAAAGTTTGGTACGTGAATTACTTAGCTATGCCGACTGGGCCCAAGTGCAGTTTCGCCACCATCATGACCGTTTGATTGATCAAAATCGTGAACTGAATGACTTATCGCAGCAGTTACGACGCGAAACGGACACCATGCACGAGCAGTTGGAAGAAATTCTATTGCAACCGGCTGCACGGCTGCTTGATGGCACCGCCGCCATGGTGCGTGACTTAGCCGATAACGCTCACAAAACCATTGAATTCGAAACCTACGTTGATGACATTCAAATAGATAAACGCATGATTGACGAGCTGCGCCCGGTGGTCACCCACATGTTGCGTAACGCCGTTGACCACGGCATTGTCAACCGCGGCGTGATTAATGTGCGTTTGCAGGCAACCGTGGCCGGCCGATTTGAGCTCATGATTAGCGACAATGGTCGCGGCATCGATATAGAAAAGCTCTACCAAGTTGCGCTAAAACACGGGGCGGTATCCGCGGACAAAAAGCACCTTACTGAGCGCGACAAGCAGTTACTCATGTTCACAAGCGGCGTGTCCACCAGTGACATGATCACCGAAGTATCGGGTCGCGGCATAGGCATGACCATTGCGCAAGAAATTCTGGAGCGTATTGGCGGCAAATTAAAAATTAACAGCAAGCCTGGCCAAGGCACCCAGTTTGTCATTGACCTACCTACGTCCATGTCGACCTTCCAAGCTGTGGTTGTGCGTTGCGATGACGACACCTACGCCCTACCGGCACTGAGTGTGGACGAATGTATTCGGGTGCGGGACAGCGATATAACACGCGTGAAAGGCCGCCCCACCATTACCTATCGCGAACAACAGCTTGCGCTGATTTTTATGCGCGACTTTATGGGGTATGCGCGTACGGAAGCAACGCAGCCTATTTATCACGTTATTGTTATTCACGTGCACCAAGAAAGCATTGCGCTGTGTGTTGACGAGCTTGTTGGCAATCAAGAGTTAACCGTGAAACCTCTGGGCGCTCCGTTGCATACCGTGCAACTGATTATGGGTGCTGCCGAAGACAGTAGTGGCCACTTAACACCCATTATTAATCCGAACGATATTCTGCGCATGACACGTCTTCAGTCGCCTGGCGCCAGCGCCGTGCCAACGCGAGATAAACAGGCTCGTCGACAAGGCCGAATTTTGGTGGTCGATGATTCATTTACTTCACGCGGCCTACTAAAATCAATTATTGAAGCCGCCGGCTACAACGTCACCACGGCCAATGATGGCCACGAAGCTTGGAATATTCTTAAGCAAAACGAATTTGATCTGTTAGTTTCAGATATAGAAATGCCAAAAATGGACGGTTTTGTGCTCACTAGCAAAGTACGCGCCGACCATAGTTTGACTGCTTTGCCGGTTATTTTGGTGACTGCGTTGCAGTCACCGGAAGACCAAACGCGCGGCTTGGAAGCCGGTGCAAACGCCTACTTAGTGAAAAGTAGTTTTGAACAAGACAGCCTGCTCGATGCCATCGCGCGGCTTATATAGGACATAGCCATGAATATTTTGGTGGTGGATGACTCACGTGTGGTAAGGCTGTTGTTGCGCGAAGTATTTCAGCAACACGGTTACCGTGTGTTTGAAGCAGAAAGTGGTGAGCAAGCTCTTGAAATGGTGCAACGTGAACACGTTGATATCATTACCATGGATGTGCACATGCCTGGAATTAATGGCTTTGAAACCACCGAGCGTATTTTAGAAATTCGTGGCATTCCGATCATTATTTTAAGCGCCAGCACCAGCGTTTCAAGTAACCAAGCGGCCATTCGAGCGCTTGAAGCCGGTGCTTTGGCCATTTTAGAAAAACCAGAAAACCCGCTCGCTGAGAATTTCGACAGCCAAATTGATGAGCTTGTTCGCACGCTACGAATCATGCGCGAAGTGCGAGTTATTCGCAGACGCCGGCGCCCAAGTACGCCGGCGGAACCTCAACGTGAGCTGAATGAGCAATTACGCTCGTCAGTGGCTAACTTGCAGCCCCAAGTAATTATTATCGCCGCTTCGGCCGGCGGCCCCGGTGTGCTGAAAGACATTTTCAGCGCCTTGCAAACACCATTTCCGCTACCGATTGTGTTGATTCAGCATATTGCGCCCGGCTTTTCTGATAGCTTTATTCCGTGGTTGCAACGCTACACAGACATGACGATTCAGGTCGCCACAAATCACCAATCGCTCAAACCCAATCAAGTGATCATTCCACCCGACGGCTTCCAGTTGGCTTTCTCGGCAACCCAAAATGTTTATTTGTCGGAAAGAACCGCACAACAAGCCATTTGCCCATCGGCTGACATCACTTTGCAAAGTGCTGCGCGTACCTTTCAACAAGGTGCCATTGGTGTTCAACTTTCCGGAATGGGAAGAGACGGAGCCGTTGGCATTCAACTATTGCACCAAGTTGGTGCATTAACCTTAGCGCAGCAACCTGACACCGCAACCATAGCGTCAATGCCAGAAGCCGCCATTAAAACTGGGGCTGTTAGCCATGTTTTAACGCCGGCAGAAATAGGCGCTATGCTGAATAAAATAGCTGAACAAGTTCAGCAAGAATTGCAGACTTAGGAACGAGGCAATTTTCATGAATATGGACGCACACGTACTTGTGGTTGAAGACAGTCCGACGCAGGCAGCCGAGCTTCAATTTTTATTAGAGTCAAACGGCTGCAAGGTCACGCTTGCACGCAATGGCCAAGAGGCTTTACGGGCACTGGAGCAATTTCGCCCAACGCTCGTTTTAAGCGACATTGTCATGCCAGAAATGGACGGCTACACCCTGTGTCGGAATATTAAACAGAAAAAACAGTGGGCGGATATTCCGGTTATTTTGGTCACGGCGTTAGCAGACCCTCGTGATGTTATTCGCGGCTTAACCTCGGGCGCCGATAACTTTATTGTGAAGCCATTTAGCGAAAAGTATTTGCTGTCGCGAATTCAGTATTTCTTAATTAACCATGAGCTACGTTCACACGAACGCATGCAACTGGGGTTTGAAGTGTTACTTGATGGCGAGCGACATTTTATTACCTCGTCGCGCCAGCAAATTTTAGACTTATTAATATCCACCTACGAACAGGGCATTCGTTTAAACACCGAGCTACGCGAAAAGCACGACGAATTAGCACGTTCAAACTCGTTGTTACACAATTTGTATGCCTTCGCCAGCCAAATGACCACCACGCAAACCATTGACGAAGTGGTTGAACAAGCCCTTGGCGCTTTAATTAAGTTCAACGGTATTGAGAGCCTGTGGATTGTTTTACAAGATGCCGAGAATCCCAAAAACTTCAAAGAAGCGGCTCGTCTTGGCAAGGCTGAATTTCCCAAAAAATATGCGGCCGAAGTACCACTCGTGCTTGATGGCGAGCCGTTAGGTTACTTATATATTGGCCAGCGCAATCATCAAATTTGGTCGAGCGATATGCTGGAGGCCTTTACCGCTATTGGCCGCCAGTTAGCACTCAGTTTAGGCCGTGCTCGCTTGTTTGAAGGGCTTGAAGAACTTATTGAGAAACGTACCTCTGCGTTAGTTGCCAGCGAAGCGGCGATGCGTATGCGTACCCGTGCCATTGAGTCTAGCTCAAACGCCATTTTAATTACTGAAAACACCGCAGACCAACCGACTATTTATGTCAACCCAGCGTTTGAGCGTATTACTGGCTACAGCGCCGAAGAAATTATTGGTAAAAACTGCAGAATGCTGCAGGGTGACGACACCGACCAAGGCGACCTTGCCCGCATACGGCGCGCGATAGCAAATGGAGAACAAGGCACCGCCGTATTATTGAACTATCGTAAAGACGGTTCGCCGTTTTGGAACGAACTAACAATAGCCCCGGTTGAAGACGACTATGGCAAAGTTACCCACTTTGTTGGGGAAGTACGCGATATTACCGACTACAAACGCTACCAAGAAGAGCTTGAACGCCAAGCTAATTTTGACAGCTTAACGGAGCTACCGAATCGCAACTTGTTTGCTGACCGCTTGCAACAAAGTATTGCTCACGCGACTGAAGATAAGGAACAGTTTGCCGTTGCCTACTTTGATATCGACAACTTTAAAGTCATTAACGACAGCTTAGGCCATGAAGTTGGGGATACACTATTAAAGCAAATAGCCCAGCGCTTGACTGCCCGCCTTGCCCCGACAGATACAGCTGCTCGGGTGGCTGGCGATGACTTTATGCTGATATTGACCAACGGCAGCCTAGCTGAATATGTGCGTCAAATTGAAGAAATTCGTCGCGAACTGGCCGCCCCGATTAAACTGGCTGGCAGTAACATTGAAGTGACGTTTAGCGTCGGCGTATGCATGTTCCCCGAAGATGGCGACAGTGTGTCGGTGCTGCAGCGCAATGCCGACACCGCCATGTACCAAGCCAAGCGCCTTGGCCGCAACCAGCTGTGCTTATTTAAACCTGAGATGAATCAAGTGGTTCAGCGCCGCTTGAAGCTTGAACAGGCCATGCGCCACGGCTTACGCAACAATGAGTTTTTGGTGTATTACCAACCACAACAATGCTTGCGCAAAACCTGCTTATCGGGGTTGGAGGCGCTCGTTCGATGGCAGCATGACGATAAAATTGTGCCTCCGGATGAGTTCATTTCAATGGCCGAACAAAACGGCCTGATCGTTGAGCTCGACTTATTTGTGCTCAATGAAGCCTGCGCGCGCGTTGCCCAATTACGCAAAGTGTCGCCTGAAGCAACGATGGCGGTAAACGTGTCGTCGCTAACCTTTATGCATGACGACTTTATTGCGCGTTTTGAACAAACGCTTAAGGACAACAAAGTCAGCGCTGACGCCATAAAAATAGAGGTGACCGAATCCATATTAATCGGTAACTCTGATGAAGCCTTGCAACGTATGCAAACACTTAAAGCGACAGGTGTTACCTTTGCCATAGACGACTTCGGTACCGGTTATTCATCGTTGGCATACTTAAAGCGCTTCCCTTTCTCGCAGTTGAAAATAGACCGCGCCTTTATTAATGATGTGCACGAAGATGCCGACAGTGCGGCATTGGTTCGCTCGATGATCTCCATGGGCCACAACTTGGGCATACAAGTTATTGCTGAAGGGGTTGAGTCTGAAGCGCACATTGAGTTCTTGAAAAGTGTTGAATGCGACGAAATTCAAGGCTATTTCTTGAGTAAACCCTTACCCTATGAAGAGTTATCACCACAATTTGAGAAGTGGCATAAAGCAGTATGAAAACCAATTTAATTAGTCGCTCGGGCTATTTGAAGTTACAGCAGGAGCTTGACCATTTGTGGCGTGTCGAGCGCCGTGAAACCACTGAAAAAGTCGCTTGGGCAGCCAGCCTAGGTGACCGTAGTGAAAACGCCGATTACAAATACAATAAACAGAAGTTACGGCAAATAGACAAACGTATTCGCTTTTTGCGCAAGCGTTTAGAGCAACTCAAAATCGTTGATTATTCGCCGCAACAAGACGGCAAAGTGTTTTTTGGCGCAACCGTCACTGTGGAAAACGAACAAGGCCTGGAGAAAACCTTCACCATTGCTGGGCCCGACGAGATTTATCAACGCACTGATGTGATTTCCATTGATGCCCCTATGGCGCGTGCTGCATTGGGTAAGGGGCTTGATGACGAATTTGTTGTCAGCACCCCAACCGGCTCTCAACGTTGGTTTGTAACCGATATCCGTTACCAACTGACCAAGGCTTCAGCTTAGCTAACCGCTTTTTAACGCACAAAAGCGCACATTCGTAAAACGCCCTGATATACTTGAGCCCGTTTTTTTGAACCGAACAGAAACTCCAGAACCAAAGAGAGAAGCTATGAGCTCGATTACTCAGCAAATCGCGAACGAGTTAGCGGTCAGTTCGCAGCAAGTAAAAGCTGCTATCGCGCTATTGGACGACGGTGCCACAGTACCTTTTATTGCCCGTTATCGAAAAGAAGTGACCGGTGGTTTAGATGACACCCAGTTACGTAATTTGGCCCAGCGTTTAACCTACTTACGCGAGCTTGAAGACCGCCGCGCGGTGATCTTGGCCAGTATTCGCGACCAAGGGAAATTAACAGCCGAGCTTGAGCAGGCGATTACCGCCACCGAGTCAAAAACCGAGCTTGAAGACTTATATTTACCCTATAAGCCGAAGCGCCGCACCAAAGGCCAAATTGCCATTGAAGCGGGTTTAGAGCCACTAGCGGACACGCTCTTTAGCAACTTAGATACGGTTCCAGAACAAGAAGCCGCTAAGTACATTAACGCTGACGCCGGCTTTGCCGACGAGAAAGCCGTGTTAGATGGCGCGCGTTTTATTCTTATGGAACGTTTCGCCGAAGATGCTGCATTATTGAAGAAAGTTCGTGATTATTTATGGAATAGCGCGAATATTTCTAGTGTGGTCGCAAGCGGAAAAGAAACCGAAGGCGCAAAATATCGCGACTATTTTGAGTTTAGCGAAGCCGTTAAGAAAATACCGTCACACCGCGCTCTTGCCCTATTCCGTGGCCGAAATGAAGGTATTTTGCAGTTAAAACTTGATGCCGACCCGCAACAAGATGACCCCAAAGCACGTAGCTACGGCGAACAACTTATTGCTGCCCACATAAACTGGCAAGACCAAGGCCGCGCGGCTGACGCTTGGATGCAGCAAACTGTGCAATGGACTTGGCGCATTAAAATTTTGCTGCACATGGAAACCGAGCTCTTCGGTACTGTACGTGAACGCGCAGAAACCGACGCCATTCAAATATTTGCCAATAACTTGAAAGATCTACTCATGGCCGCACCGGCCGGCGCCAAAGTAACCATGGGCCTTGACCCTGGTGTGCGTACCGGTATTAAAGTGGCGGTGGTAGATAACACGGGTAAAGTACTGGGCACCAACACCGTGTTTCCATTTCAACCGCAGAATCAAGTCGACAAGGCCATGCGCACTCTTGCTGGTATGTGCAAACAACACAAAGTTGAATTGATTTCGATTGGCAACGGCACCTACTCGCGCGAAACCGACAAGCTCGTGGGCGAAATGCTGAAAGCCAACCCTGAGATTAAAGCCAGCAAGGTGATTGTGAATGAAGCCGGGGCGTCGGTGTACTCGGCGTCAGAGCTTGCAGCACAGGAATTTCCAGATCTCGATGTGTCGTTGCGCGGCGCCGTTTCAATTGCTCGCCGCCTGCAAGACCCGCTGGCCGAGTTAGTGAAAATTGAACCAAAGTCTATTGGTGTTGGCCAATACCAACATGACGTAAGCCAAGCTCAGCTTGCGCAGAGCCTTGATGCTGTGGTGGAAGACTGTGTAAACGCCGTTGGCGTGGATATAAACACCGCTTCGGTTGCTTTGCTTGCGCGCGTGGCTGGTTTAAGCAAAACCTTAGCGCAAAATATTGTTGCGCACCGTGACAGTAACGGCCGTTTTGCGACCCGCCAGCAACTACTTAAAGTGGCTCGCATGGGGCCTAAGTCATTTGAACAGGCGGCTGGCTTCTTACGCATTATGAATGGCGAACAGCCACTAGATGCTTCAGCCGTTCACCCAGAAGCCTACCCCGTGGTTGAGCGCATGGCCGCACAGCACGGCCGCAAGGTGGCTGAACTTATTGGTGACTCGAGCTTTTTACGTGGCTTAAACGCCGCCGATTTTACCGACGAGAAATTTGGTTTACCGACGGTGCAAGACATTTTACGCGAACTCGATAAACCTGGTCGCGATCCGCGCCCTGAGTTCAAAACGGCCAGCTTTAAAGACGGCGTCGACGATATTAAAGATCTGAAACCCGGCATGACGCTTGAAGGCGTGGTGAGCAATGTGGCGGCGTTTGGTGCTTTTGTGGATATTGGCGTGCACCAAGACGGCTTAGTGCATGTTTCCGCGCTAGCCGATAAGTTTGTTAGCGACCCACGTGAAATTGTCAAAGCCGGCGACATTGTGAAAGTGAAGGTTCTTGAAGTGGATGTGCCACGCAAGCGCATTAGCTTAACCATGCGCTTAAACGATGAGCCTACCGCTGCCCCAGCAAAAGCTGCCGGAAGTAAACCGGAAAGCGGCAAAGCCAAAGGGCCACGCCAAGGTGGTTCCCGTTCAGGTGGCAACGCAGGTGGTAACGCGCGTGGTCATTCAGGTGGCCAGGCACCGATGAACTCAGCCATGGGTTCAGCGCTAGCTGAAGCCTTTGCTAAAGCCAAAAAGTAAGCAATTACTTACACGTTGCGCATTAATTAAATATGAAATTAATGCGCAGCCGAGATAAGGGGATAGTAACTCGGTAAGCTAAACTACCGATGTTGTTGTGTCTTGCTCAATAGTTAATTCACACCAACAACTTTCGAACATCATTGCAAACAGCTTCAATTTGCTGGGCGATCAGTTGAGTGGTTTGCTTTGACACCCCATGGCTCGCGGCTAGGTGCTGAAATTCAGATACCACCTCAATCATTTCAAAAATTACATCGCGAGCTATGGACCAACGCGAATACCCTGCACTTTCAGCTAGCTGTTGCAGAGCCTTTAGTGAAGGGCGCTTACCAAAGCCAGCATAAGCTGTCGCATGTTCACCAAATGGATTCGGGCTAAAAGTAATGTCGTAAAATGGGGCTGGCTGCCACGCGCCTTGATCATCTTGCAAAAAGGCCCAGTTTTTACTGTGATCATCATGGTTACATACCAGCAAATTAAACATGGCACGCTTAAACTGTAATTGACCCGCAGCTGGCGATTTACACAAGACACGCGTCGCTTTAATTAAATCAATGTAATCTAAACTCGGTGCGCGAAAGTCTGCATCCAATAAGCCACAGGCGCTGTGCAGATGCAGTCTGCCCGGCTTTCCACTTGAGTTTTTAATATAATCAAAGCGCTTTAGTGCTAACCACTTCTTTGCTCCTGAACGTTCCGGAGCACTTAGAAGTTGCCATTCTGGCGGATTCAGGCCGGCACGCTCAGCGAGTGTTAAATAAACGGCTTCACAAATACCCTCTTCGTGCCCTAGCGGTAAATTGGCCGATGTAAACTTAACTAACCATGCGTCGGTAGCATCATTTGGCTGTGTCCAACAGCGGCTATAGTCTTCACCTGCAAAATACACTTGGGCTTTGGGTCGTGCACCACCTGAACTACCCATTGCAGCAAGCTCATTCAGCACTTCTTCGGTTTGACCATCAAAAATAGCTTGTGCATGCAAACCTAAATCATCAAACGCAATGTCACGTTCTAGCCGTTCAATATATTCAGAAGATGGCGCAAAAGACAGCGCTCCCAAGGCCGACTCACCAACAAAAGCTAGCCTATCCATGGTTGTTAGGTTTGTTGGTAAAATTCCGTGAGCACGAAAAATACGATCTTGCAACAGTAATCCCCAACCATCGGGCAAGGCATCTGCAAAAGCGCCATGCATGCCCCAATGAGGAACTTTAGGTGCAGCTTGCACCGAAGCATCAAAGTTAAGGTTGAATGGTGACAAATTCGCGAAATGCTTCAGATAATTGCCGGTATATTGAAAGTAAACACCTTGACGATTCTGCGCTAACGAACCTACATGAACTTTATCACCCGAAGTTAATGTGCGATAAACCTCGAGTTTTTGAACTGGCTTAAATGTCATCATTTAAAACCTCGTCAATTGAACGAGGGAGCTCAACTTCTTTAAGCTGTGATAATTCGTAAATGCGTTTCAGATCATCAAGCGTCTGCCAGAGAAGTAATAATTGGCGCAACGAAATTTGCCCAGTTAGCTCAAATTTTTTTATGGTTGCAGCGGGGACAGTGCTGCGCTCAGACAATTTGTCGCGAGACAATTTTTCCTGTTCGCGGCGCGTACGCAGAAAACGAGCTAATGCTATTTGTACGTCTTTTTCGGCAAGAAGTTGATATTTCATGGCAGCACCAATTGGATAAAACTGTATCCATTATAGCGTAATATTTACACTTATGGATACAGTAGTGTCTAATTAGCACCTACCAAGACATTTATTGCATTAGGCGGCGTTGGGCCTTTGCAGGCTGCGCGCCAGCATTTGTGAAAACTCACGTTTATGGTGATTAAACGCGTTGCGCACGGCTTCGGCTTTTTCATGCAGCTCCGCAACCGTTGGCACGTGAACATTTTGCGCTAATGCCTTGGTTTTTATATCAAGTAATTGTTTGCGTACTTGATAATATTCGCGCAATTTAGCCACCAGCACATCAAACTCTTCATGTAACTTCGCCAATGTGGTTTCACACGAAATTTGAGCTTGTTCAGTGGCCTTTTTAAACTGCATTTCAAGGCGTGCTTTTTCAATTTGATAGCCGTTAGTGCGCTTCAAATTGCGCGTTAAACCTAACCATGAGCAGCCACGAATCAACCATT
The DNA here is from genome assembly GCA_018222985.1 of Gammaproteobacteria bacterium. Taxonomy (GTDB): domain Bacteria; phylum Pseudomonadota; class Gammaproteobacteria; order Enterobacterales; family Alteromonadaceae; genus Pseudidiomarina. The sequence goes on along the minus strand of JAAEZG010000004.1, from coordinate 192,470 downwards.
TCGTTGGGTCAAACTGCCACCAGCGAATACCGTTACGATAGTCAGCCGAGAATATATGATGGTAGTTGTGATAGCCTTCGCCAAACGTCAATAAAGCCAGAAAACCGTTATCGCGCGCCGTGTTGCGGTCGGTGTAAGTTTGCTTACCCCAAATGTGCGCCAACGAATTAATGAAGAACGTGGTGTGGTGATTGATCACTAAACGGGCAAAACCAACCAAAATTACCGCACCCCATACGTCGCCTAGCATCAAGCCAATAGCTACCGGCCAGCCAATGGTGGTGAGCAAGGTTAATAGCAAGTAGTTGCGGTGCTGCCACATCACCACGGGGTCTTTTTGTAAGTCTTTCACGTTATCGTAGTTGCTGTAACGTGACGCTTGGTATTCGCGCAGCATCCAGCCGATATGTGAGTACCAGAACCCACGCTTAGCCGAATATGGATCTTTGTCGTTGTCGTCAACGTGCTTGTGATGTTCGCGGTGATCAGACGACCAATGCAGCGCGCTGTTTTGTACCGCCAATGCGCCGCCGAGGGCGAATAAAACTCGCAGTGACCAATGGGCGTCATAGGTGCGGTGGGCCCACAAACGGTGATAGCCCGCGGTGATTGAAATACCGGCAAAGACAATCGTACCAAGCAGCGCTGTGATCAGGCCGGCAGAAAAGCCGTGCGTGAACGCATACAAAGGCACACCAATAGCGGCAACTGAAAACGTAATAGCAAACACCAAGGTGTTTAGCCAAATAATTGGGGGTTTTTCAGCGGCTGCTGAGCTTTCGCGTAAGGACATATAAATCAACTCAAATTGCTAAATAAATAATCTGACACTTTTGTATCCAATGCAGTTCAGAGTACAAGTGTTCGCTCAATTTACATGTGGGCAGCGCTAGGCGCAAGCACTTTCATGTAAAAAACGATGAATTGCGTGAACAAGCGTTCACTGACATAATTCGTTCGACCACACAGAATAGAAAGAGTTGCTAAAACATGGCTGGTATTCGCGCTGCCCAAAAAGAAAAAACCCGTCGAGCCCTTATTCAGGCGGCCATGAACCAATTGAGCGCCGAGCATGGCTACGCTAGTTTAAGCTTGCGCGAGGTAGCGCGCGAAGCCGGTATTGCGCCAACGTCGTTCTATCGCCACTTCCAAAATATGGAAGAGCTTGGGTTAACTCTGGTTGATGAAGGCGGTTTAACCTTACGCCAGTTGCTACGCCAATCGCGCCAGCAGATTGCCAAAGGTGGCTCAATTATTCGGGCATCCGTCACCACATTCATGGAATTCGTCAGCAATAACACCGCGATATTTCGCCTATTGCTACAAGAAAAATCAGGCAATTCACGTGATTTCCGGTTGGCCGTCACGCGCGAAGTTGAGCATTTTACCGCTGAGTTAGTGGATTATTTAGTTGCTGAGCAGAAATTTACCCGCGAGCTTGCAGAGCTGCAAGCAGACGCCATTGTGCGCATTGTTTTTAGCGCCGGCGCCGATGCGCTCGACGCTGATCATAAAGAAAAGCAGCGTTTAACCGAGCAAACCATTGCGCAATTGCGCATTGTAGCGCGCGGCGCAGAAGCTACACGGCTAGCGGCCAAAACCAAAGAATAAGCGGCACAGCTGCTGCAATGAGTACAATCGTTAAGGGCAGGCCTAGCTTCCAATAGTCGCCAAATGCATAACCGCCCGGCCCCATAACCAGAATATTTGACTGGTGCCCAATTGGGGTAATAAAAGGTAGTGCTGCCCCTACCGCCACTGCCATTAAAAAGCCGTCCGCAGAAACTCCAAGCGAAGAAGCCATATTCAGCGCAATAGGCGCCATAAGTACGGCTGCCGCTGCATTATTAACAATATTAGACAATGCAACCGTTACCACCAACAACACCGTTAACGCCACCGCCGCCGGCGCATCACTGCTGATTAATAACGCCCACTCGGCCAGAGTATGGGCAGCGCCGCTGCGCTCTAAGGCACCGCCAAGTGGAATAGTGGCACCCAATAAAACAACAATGGGCCAGTCGACATTCTCATAAAGTTCGCGCAGCGGAATAATATTGGTCAGCACCATAGCGCCCGCTGCGGCGGTAAACGCAACCGGAACCGATAACAAACCAAGCGCACTGACCAAGATGGCCGCGGCAAAAATAGCTAAAGGAGTAAACAGTTTCTTTTCACCACCAATACGCATACTACGCTGCGCTAATGGGAAGCAACCGAAGCGACGAAACACATCAGTCAGAATTTCAGCGTCGCCCTGCAGCAATAGCACATCGCCCGGTTTGAAGCGTATGTTGGCTAAATTCGGTTTTACCGGCTGCCCTTGCCGCGCAACGGCAAGTACATTCACCCCAAAGCGATGGCGCAAACGTAAGTCTGCTGCCGAACGCCCGATTAAGCGAGAATCAGGCCCCACAACGCCCTCAACAACCTGTACCTCATCAGAAATTAGAAAGCGTTCAGCCAGCTCTTCATCGGCATTAAGCTCAAAGCCCGTGGCATCAATAATTTGCTGCAGCGTTTCTGTGTCTGCCTCAACAATCAACACGTCTTCGGCTTTTATACGGTAATAACGTGGGGGCGCTGTGGTGACCGACTTTCCTTGCTTGATAGCCACGACCGCAAAGTTTTCTTTAATTTTTGTCTCGAGTTCATACAAGGTTTGGCCAACATAACTAGCCGCTTCAGGCACCCACAACTCAGTAATATAAGAGCTCATGTCATAAGGCGAGTTTGCGGCGTCGCGACTCTTCGTTTTGGGTACCAGCCATTTACTGGTTAGCCACATAAAAACCAAACCAATCGCCGCTAGGCTTAAGCCCACTGGAGTAAAGTCGAAAATACCAAAGCCTTCGCCAAGCGCTTCATGACGAATGTCGGCAATGATGATATTCGGCGGGGTACCGATCATGGTAATCGTACCGCCTAATAACGAGCCAAACGCCATCGGCATTAGCACCCGCGAGGCATGACCAATACCGCTGCGGGAGAGCTGTAACGCCACTGGGATCATGATGGCCATAGTGCCGGTATTGCTAATAAACGCTGAGCAAAAGGTGGTGACACTGGTTAACGCAATCATTTGTACCCAAGGCTTGTCACCGGCGCGTTTCATTAGTGACGCCAGCGCGTCGACCACCCCCGAACGCCACATGGCATGACTAATAACGAGCACTGCAGCCACGGTAATGACCGCGGCGTTGCCAAACCCAGAAAATACCTCTTGGGCAGGCACTAACCCAAGTGCCGCAGCAACCAGCAAAGCGAACATTCCCACCAAGTCATAGCGCCAGCGGTCCCAAACAAAAAGAACCAATGCGCCAATTAAAATGCCACCGATGAGAAGTTGCTCGTACATAGCTTACTCGTTGCTGAAATGTTGTTAACAGATTGGCTATATTTCGTGGGAAGTCAATAATTTTACTGGTAAACTGGCTGAAATTTATAAGAGGAGCCTAGTATGTTACGCAACTTAGTTATCTTGTTAGTTGCGGCAGTGACTGCATTCCCAGCGTTAGCACGCGATATTACGTTAACCGAAACAGTCACTGTCAAATCGATCAATAGCGCCGCTCTTGCGGCTGATGGCCAACTGGCCGCATTCACCCGCGTGGTGCCACGCACACCTTATATTGATGAAGACGGCAGTTCATATATTGAGCTGCATGTGGCCAACGGCGCAAATCAAAGCGTGCCGTTTATCACCGGCAAAGAGTCGTTAGGCGCTGTTAGCTTTAATGGCCAAACCATTTACTTTTTAGCCAAGCGCGGTGACGACAAGCACACGAGCTTATATAAAATGGCAACGACCGGTGGCGAAGCGCAATTGGTTTTGAGCCACGACACGTCAATGAGTAGTTATGCCATTAGCGACAATGGTCGCTATATTGCTTTTCGCGCCCGTGAAAAAGCCGATGAAACCAAGTCTAAGCTGGCCAAAAAAGGCTTTAAGGCCGAGGTTTACGAAGAGCAACTCGAATTCACCCATTTATGGCTTTATGACACCCAAAACGTTGATGCGGGCGCTGTAAAAATTACCACCGACACGCAGGTATTATCCGTTGCATTCCGCCCTGATCATGAGCAACTTTTAGTGCGCGTTGCGCCAACGGCTTTAGTTGATGACAACTACATGAGTAGCCAATACCAATTACTGGACCTGAATGGTAAGCAAGTTTCAGCGTTTGAGTCGGTTGGTAAACTCGGCAAAGCTGAATTTTCACCGGATGGTCGTTATTTAGCAGTGATTGGTGCAGCGGATTACAACGACCCTGCTGACGGCCGCTTGTACGTATATGACACCAACAAAAACAATGAGCGCAAAGAAGTATTGCCTGATTATTTAGGCCACGTACAAGACATTGCCTGGCGCCGTAACGACGAGTTAATTTGGCTTGGCCACCGCGGTACGCAAAGCGAAGTACAGGCGTTAACCATGCAGTGGTTTGAAAGCCGCGTGATTATGGAACCGAGCAAATTAGTGGCGGTAGATATTGAAGTTGCAGCAGGCAAAAACGACGTCTTGGTTCGTGCCCACAGCGCCGAGCACCCTACCGAGCTGTTCCGCATTAGTGGCGACCGTATTACGCGCGTGACTGAATCGAACCCTTGGTTAGCTGACATTACTATGCCGCGCCAAGAAACCATGCGTTACAAAGCACGCGACGGCCTCACCCTTGAAGGTATTGTGGTTTACCCAACCGACTATCAAGAAGGCCAACGCTACCCACTAATGATGGTAGTACACGGTGGCCCTGAGTCGCATTACAGCAATGGCTGGCTAGACCGCTACGGTAGCCCCGTAAAATACGCGGCGCAGCAAGGTTATGCCCTATTCTTCCCGAACTACCGTGGCAGTACTGGCCGTGGCGTTGAGTTCTCGAAGCTAGGCCAAAATGACTACGCCGGCAAAGAGTTTGATGACCTGGTTGACGCCAAGAAACACCTTGTTGATATTGGCTTGGTCGACAGCGCAAAGGTAGGTATTACCGGCGGTTCATATGGCGGTTTCGCCTCAGCTTGGGCAGCCACTGCCTTAACGGAACATTTTGCCGCGAGCGTGATGTTTGTTGGTATTAGTGACAATATTTCTAAGTTTGGTACTACCGACATTGCCAAAGAAATGCACGCCGTGCATGCGCGCAGCTATCCATGGGAAAAATGGCAGTGGTATTTAGAACGCAGCCCGATTTACCATGCAGAAAAAGCACGCACGCCCATTCTTATTATGCACGGTAAAGAAGATACGCGGGTGCACCCTAGCCAGTCTATGGAGCTATACCGCTATTTGAAAACTCATGGTAATGTACCTGTGCGTTTAGTGCTTTACCCGGGCGAGGGGCATGGTAACCGCCGTGTTGCTGCCCAACTAGATTATTCCATGCGATTAATGCGTTGGATGCAGCATTTCTTAGTTGAAGGCAACAAAGAAGCGCCCGCTCACGAGCTACCGCATGCCGAGAACTTAAAATAATAATAACGGTAATTAATGTATGAGTTGGCAAGCTTTGCTTAACAAAGGGTGGTGGGTTATTCACCACCCGTTTGATCGACAAGATCCGCGCTATTGGCGTATTCGTTTAATGCAAAGCTTGCTGCTTATATTACAACTGTATTCCGGCATTTTTGTCATTCTGAACCTTACCTTGTTCGGTTATTACACCGTCGCCGTCGCCAACCTTGCGGTTTTTTCCGTTATTTTAGTCATTCAAACCGACCTTCGTCGCAACCTCGATTTAGAGCGCAGTGCTAACTGGCTAACCGGCACAATTATTGTGTTTATGGTTATTTATGTTGCGTTAACCCAAGGGCGTAATTACGCGTTTATTTGGTTAAGCATGGTACCGACCATCGCGTTTTTCTTACTCGGTATACGCCGCGGCCTGCAAGTTACCGTCCCATTTTTGCTGTTAACCATTGGTTATATAGTTTGGTCGGCCAACGCTTGGCCTAGCTATGCGATTAATCTACCGGCGTTTTTTAATATTACCTGTGCGTTATTTGCGGTGTTAACCATTGCCCGCCATTATGAAAAATCGCGTGCTGAAGCCTATGCCTTTTTAGAACAGCGCAATGCCGAATTACAGCGCATAGCCATTACCGATGGGCTGACTCAACTGCATAACCGTTCGCACCTTGATGCGATGCTTGAGAATGAGGTGCAGCGAGCGCAGCGCCATGATGCAGAGCTTTCCGTACTCATTTTAGACACAGATCACTTTAAAGTACTGAATGACAGTTACGGCCACCTTGTTGGTGATCAAGTGCTCATGGAACTGAGTGAGCTGTTACGTGAAAAAATTCGTGCCACAGACATTTTAGGCCGTTGGGGTGGCGAAGAATTTATGATTATTGCGCCAAATACCGACGCTGAAGGCGCTGTTGAGTTAGCTGAAAAAATTCGAACGGCTACCGCGAAACACCGATTCACCGATGAACATCTGCACCTAACAATTAGCGTTGGGGTAGCAGAACTCAATGAGCAAGACACACTTATTTCCATTGTTCGCCGTGCCGATGAAGGGCTATATCAAGCCAAACATGATGGCCGCGACTGCACTCGCCTTGGAAAAACTTACACTAAGGTATAATTTACCCCTTGTTACATAAGGTTTACATTAGTATATTCGACTAAACATAGTAAACTAACGTAAAGATGTAGCATGGAAGTTAAACCACATAACGTCATCGCCTTAAGCCCCATTGAGCATGAAAAAGCTTTCTTGCTGGAGCGTGCGGTAGAGTCAAGCATTAATAGCATTGTCATTATTGATGCGCGCGCGCCTGGGCGCCCACTGGTTTACGCTAATCAATCGTTTTACAAAACCACCGGTTACACGGCCGAAGAAGTACTGGGCCAAAGTTTGCATTTTTTACAGGGCGGTCATTCTGATCAAGCTGTTGTACAAGAAATTATTCATGCGCTTGAACACCAACTGGAATTAAAAACAACGGTACTCAATTACCGTAAAGACGGCACTAGTTATTGGAATGAAGTGCATATTTCACCGGTGCGCGAAGCCAATGGCGACGTGTCACATTTTATTGGGGTATTACTTGATATTACCGATAAAAAATCGGTTGAAGACCAACTCACTTACCGCCAAACCCACGACGCCCTAACAGGCTGCTTGAACCGCGACTTCTTTGAAGAACGTGTTGAACATGACTTGTTGCTGGCGCAGCGGCAGCAGCAAATGCTGGTGCTTTATTATATCGATATCGATAAATTCAAGGCGGTGAATGACGCGCTTGGCTTAGCCGGTGGTGACGAACTACTGAAGCAAATTGCCGAACGCATTAATGAATTACTTGACCCAGGCGACACGCTGGCCCGTTTGGCCGCCGATGAATTTGCCTTACTGGTGCCGGAAGTTGCCAACGCCGAAGAAGCACAGCGTATTTTGCTGCGCCTGCAAGGTATATTTAAGCAGCCCTTTACTGTGGGCCAGCATGCATTAAGCATTACCTCAAGCATTGGTATTGCCGCCTATGAACCCTCACGAAAATTAGCCGTCGTTCCAGAGGCAAGCACCTTAATTCAACATGGTGACATGGCGATGTATCAGGCTAAGCTTAATGGTCGTAATACTGCCCACTGGTTCTCCCAAGACATATCCAAGCAACTCAGTGCCAAGTTACTGTTGCGTCAAGAGCTTCACGACGCGTTAGAAAAGCAGCAACTGGAACTTCATTACCAACCGATATTGTGTGCCGGTTCACAAACCGTGTGCGCCGTCGAGAGCCTTATTCGCTGGCATCACCCCACACGCGGCATGGTGTCGCCTGCTGAGTTTATTCCACTGGCTGAAGAGTCAGGGCAAATTGTCGCCATGGGGAACTGGGTACTCGAGCAAGCCTGTCATGATATTATTGAAATGAACAAGCAACGTAGCGAATCTATTTCTGTGGCTGTGAACATTTCGCCGGTGCAATTTGTTCAGCCCAACTTTTTGCAAACGGTACGTGAAATTATGCAAAAAACCGGCGTTGAGCCTGCCCACCTTGAATTAGAAATTACTGAAAGTGTGCTGATGGCAGACGAGGAGCGCGCAATCGATACCATTCACACATTGGATAGTATGGGCATTAAAGTATCGCTTGATGACTTCGGTACTGGCTATTCAAGTTTGGCTTACTTGCGCTTCTTGCCAGTGCATAAAATAAAAATTGATCGTAGTTTCGTGCGTGAAATTGCCAACAGTAAGCGCGACAATGCCATTTTGGCCGGTATTATTGCGTTAGCACACCAGCTCGATCTGACCGTGGTTGCCGAAGGGGTGGAAGACCCGATGCAGGCCCAACTACTACGTGATTCCGATTGCGATTTATTGCAGGGCTTTTTATACGCAAAACCGCAGCCACTTGCGCAGCTGCGGTTTGATTATCATTAACGCAAAGGCTTTTATTTTACAGCTGTGGGCCAGCTGCAACTAAAGCTTTACCTTCGTTGTTATCGGTGAACTTCTCAAAGTTCGCCACAAAACGGTTGGCTAGGTCTTGCGCTTTCACGTCCCAGTCACCTTGGTCTGCATAGGTGTTGCGTGGGTCTAAAATGTGTTGCTCTTCAACACCTGCTAACGCCGTTGGCATAGCAAGGTTGAAATATGGCAACTGCACAAATTCTGCACCTTCAATGCTACCGTCTAAAATTGAGTCAATAATAGCGCGGGTTGCTTGAATTGAAATACGCTTGCCAGTGCCGTTCCAACCAGTATTCACCAAGTAGGCTTCCGCACCTGCAGCTTCCATGCGCTTCACGAGTACTTCTGCATACTGAGTAGGGTGCAAGGTTAAGAACGCGGCACCAAAACAGCTTGAGAAGGTAGGCGTTGGCTCAGTAATGCCACGCTCGGTACCGGCTAACTTGGCAGTAAAGCCTGACAAGAAGTAGTACTCAGTTTGTTCTTTGGTTAATTTCGACACCGGTGGCAACACACCAAATGCGTCTGCAGTTAAGAAAATAACTTTCTTCGCATGGCCGGCTTTAGACACTGGTTTGACGATATTGTCGATATGGTAAATCGGGTATGAAACGCGCGTGTTCTCGGTTTTCGAGCCGTCGTTGAAATCAACCACACCTTGGTCATTGACCGTAACGTTTTCTAACAACGCATCGCGACGAATGGCGTTGTAGATATCCGGCTCAGCTTCCGCTGACAGGTTAATGGTTTTGGCGTAACAGCCACCTTCAAAATTGAACACACCGTCGTCGTCCCAACCGTGTTCGTCGTCACCAATTAACTCGCGTTTCGGGTCGGTTGATAACGTCGTTTTACCGGTACCTGACAATCCGAAGAAAATTGCCACATCACCGTCTTTACCAACGTTGGCAGAGCAATGCATTGACGCAATGCCTTGCAGCGGCAAGTAGTAGTTCATGATGGAAAACATACCCTTTTTCATCTCACCGCCGTACCAGGTTCCGCCAATAAGTTGAATACGCTCGGTCAGGTTAAAGGCAACAAAGTTCTCAGAGTTTAATCCGTGTTCTTGCCATTTGTGGTTGATGCATTTTGCACCGTTCATAACCACGAAATCAGGTGTAAAGTTTTCCAGCTCTTCTGCTGACGGACGAATAAACATGTTTTTCACGAAATGCGCTTGCCACGCAACTTCAGTGATAAAGCGAACCGCCAAACGCGTGTCTTCGTTTGCGCCACAATAGGTATCTACCACAAACAAACGTTTGCCTGATAATTGTGTGGTCACGGTGTCTTTTAAGTCGGCCCAAATTTCCGGAGATATGGCTTTATTGTCATTTTTGCCTTGATCTGCCCACCACAACGTGTCTTTAGTTACGTCGTCGCGTACGATATATTTATCTTTTGGCGAGCGACCAGTAAAGATACCTGTATCAACAGCAACGGCGCCTAAATCGGTAACAACGCCTTTTTCAAAGCCTTGTAAATCAGCACGTGTTTCTTCTTCAAATAATTGTTCATACGATGGATTATGGACAACTTCAGTGACGTCTGTGATGCCGTAACGGCCGAGATCCAGATCAGTCATGTGGCGGACTCCTGCGGGTCTGGTTTGAGCAAATTTATCGAAAAGTAAATGTGGGCGCGATTCTAACTTGAAATAGGCAAAAATGGTAGTCTAAAGGATGTTATACAGGCTAGAATGCCTGCTTTTAACGGCTAATTTCTGCCTAAATTTAAACACATAATTGGTTATTTTATGCGCGATAGCTTTCACACCAGAATTGGATTTATTCTTGCCGCTGCCGGATCAGCTATCGGGTTGGGTAATATTTGGGGCTTTCCTAGCCAAGCCGCAAACCACGGCGGTGCTGCATTTTTGCTGGTTTATTTGGCCGTTGTTGTCATTCTTGCGGTGCCGGCCTTGTATACCGAATTAAGCCTCGGCCACGCAGCGCAAGCCAACCCTGTCGCTGCCCTTACTCAGCTAAGCCAAACCAAGTCACCAGTAACTGCAGCCAGTGGTAAAACCATGGGCTATTTGAATGTAATTGGCGCTATTCTCATGCTCAGCTTCTACCATTTGGTTGCCGCATGGATGGTGGCTGAGGGCTTAACCTTTTTGCTTGGAGCCATTGGCTTCAGCAGCTTGGCCGAATGGACCCACACCAGTTCTAAGCTACGTGACATTCTGTTGCTATTGGTGTTTGTCGTGCTCACCTTCGGTATTGTCATCAAAGGCGTACAAAATGGTATTGAACGCTGGTCGCGCCGGCTCATGCCGCTGCTGGTGGTTTTATTGCTTGGCCTTATTCTATACATCGCCAGCTTACCAGGCGCGGCAGATGGATTTCGTGCCTATTTAGTACCCGACTTTAACGCCATGTTGAGTGCTGACTTATTAGTTTCAGCCATGGGCCAGGCGTTCTTTTCGCTCTCTATTGGCCTTGGCGGCATGATGATTTATGGCAGCTATTTACCGAAAGGAACACGCTTAGGGCGGTTAACGTGGAGCGTTGCGGCGCTCGACACCTTCGTGGCGTTTTTAGCCGGCTTACTGATCATTCCCGCCTTGTATGTAGCCATGGCGCAAGGTTTGTCCGTTACCGAGGGCGAGCAACTTATTGGTGAAGGTCGGCTAATTTTTCAAGTTTTACCCGACTTATTTGAGCGTTTAGGCGCGGCGGGCGCTTGGTTAGGTTTCGCATTCTTTGCCTTGCTAAGTATTGCAGCCCTAACCTCTACCATTGCCACTGCGGAAGTCCCCATTGCTTACGCCATTGAAACCCACGCCGTGAACCGCCGCCAAGCTGCGGTGATCATTGCCGCCCTCATTAGCGCTATCGGTATTGGCTTGGTGTTGTTCTTTGACCCCTTATTTAACTGGGTTGTGACCTATGTCACGCAATTTCAGTTACCACTGTCAGGGTTGTTTTATTTCTTAGTCATGGGCTGGTTGTGGCAACGTAGCAACCGAATTCGGGAACTGGCACGTGATCAGCTTCGCTATCGGTTGTTATTCTGGCACTTACGCTTAGTTTGCCCGCTATTATTGGCGTGGGTATTTGTTGACGTAGCGCTGTAGAATTACAGCGCTCTTGCTTTTACCTTGTCAGCCAAGGCCTCAGCCACACGTGCGCTAGTAAACTGGCGCACATCGCCATGGTGAATGGCGACTTCTTTCACCAAGGTTGATGAAATAAAGGAGTTTTCTTCCGACGGTGTTAAGAACACGCTTTCCAATTCTGGAAACAACCGACGGTTCATATTGGCCAACTGAAACTCATATTCAAAGTCAGACACCGCGCGTAGCCCTCGAATGAGTACCGTCGCCTGATATTCCTTGGCAAAGTCGACCAACAAGCCACTAAAACCAACGACCGTGACGTTGGGCAGATGCGACACTACGTGTCGTACCAATTCAACCCGCTCGTTTAACGAAAACATCGGCTTTTTGCTTGGACTATTCGCTACGCCCACAATCACTTCGCTAAACAGGTTGGCTGCACGCGCGATTAAATCGGCATGACCATTGGTTATCGGGTCGAAGGTGCCAGGATAAATTGCCCGTTGATGCATGAATTTTCTCCACCGTTATAAATGAGGATGCCAAGCCCCCTGCTGATCAGGTAAACTATGGGGTAATCAATAACATTATGGTTCACCCGTAACGTCAACGCACGGAGAATTACATGAAGCAAGATTTTTATCAACAGCTTGAAACCCAGCTAGACGAGCTGCAAGCAGAAGGCTTATACAAAAAAGAACGGATTATTTTAGGCGACCAAGACGCTGAAATTGAAGTCGGCAATGGTGAGTCGGTTCTTAACTTCTGTGCCAACAACTATTTAGGTTTAGCCAACAACGCAGAGCTCATTCAAGCCGCCAAAAAAGGCCTTGATGAGCACGGTTTTGGTACGGCTTCCGTGCGTTTTATTTGTGGCACGCAAAACATTCACAAAACGCTCGAAGCCAAGCTCAGCGCGTTTTTAGGTACCGAAGACACGATTTTGTATTCTTCGTGCTTCGATGCCAACGGCGGTCTATTCGAAACCTTAATGGGCCCTGAAGACGCTATTATCAGTGACGAGCTAAACCATGCGTCGATTATTGACGGCATTCGCTTAAGCAAATCTAAGCGGTATCGTTACAAAAATAACGACATGGCCGACCTAGAAGCTCAGCTTAAACAAGCCAAAGCGGACGGCGCACGTAATATTCTCATTGCGACCGACGGCGTATTCTCAATGGATGGTGTTATTGCCAACTTAAATGGCATTTGCGACCTTGCTGACGAGTATGGCGCGCTAGTGATGATGGACGACTGTCACGCCACCGGTTTCTTGGGTGAAAACGGTAAAGGTACGCACGAGTACTGTAACGTGCTGGGCCGTGTCGATATTATTACCGGTACTTTAGGTAAGGCATTAGGTGGCGCGTCAGGCGGTTATACCTCAGGCAAAAAATGCGTCATTGACTGGTTACGTCAGCGCTCGCGCCCATATTTGTTCTCTAACTCAGTTGCTCCAGCCATTGTACAAGCGTCTATTCGCGTGCTTGAAATGCTTGAAAATGGTCACGAGCTGCGCGCAAAACTTTGGGACAACGCCAATTACTTCCGTACCCAAATGACCGCGGCAGGCTTTACCCTCAGCGGCGCTGATCACGCCATTATTCCAGTGATGATTGGTGATGCTAAATTGGCATCAGAAATGGCAGAGCGCATGCTAAAAGAAGGCATTTACGTTGTCGGTTTCTCATTCCCTGTGGTGCCGCGTGGCAAAGCGCGTATTCGCACCCAAATGTCAGCCGCCCATACGCGTGAACAACTTGATCGTGCCATTGACGCCTTTACCCGTATTGGTAAAGACTTGGGCATTATTTAACACCGTTACTGAAGGTAAAAACGATGAAAGCTTTAGCCAAATTACATGCGCAGCCGGGCATTTGGATGACTGACGTTGAAAAACCAAAGTACGGTTACAACGACTTGCTCATTCGCATAAAGAAAACCGCTATTTGTGGTACCGACGTACACATTTACAAATGGGACGAATGGTCGCAAAAAACCATTCCGGTACCTATGGTGGTCGGTCACGAATATGTCGGTGTGGTTGAAGCCATGGGCGAAGGCGTACGCGGTTTTAGTACTGGCGACCGCGTATCTGGTGAAGGCCACATTACTTGCGGCCATTGCCGTAACTGCCGCGCTGGGCGCCGTCACTTGTGCCGTAACACGGTTGGTGTGGGCGTTAACCGCCCGGGCGCATTCGCTGAATACCTCGTTATTCCAGCGGAAAACGCATTCAAATTACCAGACGACATTAGCGATGATTTAGCCGCTATTTTTGACCCGTTTGGTAACGCTGTACATACCGCTTTAGCCTTCGATTTAGTGGGCGAAGACGTGTTGATTACCGGCGCAGGCCCTATTGGTATTATGGCCGCAGCGGTAGCTCGCCACGTTGGTGCGCGCCACGTGGTCATTACCGACGTGAACGAATACCGCCTTGATTTAGCGAAAAAAATGGGTGCCACGCGCGCTGTTGATGTCAGCAAGGAAAACCTGAAAGACGTGATGAACGAGCTTGGCATGAAAGAAGGCTTCGACGTGGGTCTGGAAATGTCAGGTGTGCCTTCGGCGTTTGCGCAAATGCTAGAAACCATGAATCACGGCGGCAAAATTGCCATGCTTGGTATTCCACCGCAAAGCGTTGCCATTGACTGGAACCAAGTGATTTTCAAAGGTCTCACCATAAAAGGCATTTATGGGCGCGAAATGTTTGAAACCTGGTACAAAATGGCAAGCTTGCTGCAATCAGGCTTAGACTTATCACCCATTTTGACCCACAGCATGTCCGTTGATGACTTCCAAGAAGGCTTTGACATTATGACCTCTGGTCAATCAGGCAAAGTCGTTTTAGACTGGAGTTAATCCGCGCCAATACAGGAAATTAGGAAGTAACCATGGCAGAATTTAAACGAATTAATGTGACCACTGCTCACCAAATGTGGCAGCAAGGAAATACGCGATTTGTCGATATTCGCGACGAACGCTCGTTTGCTGCGGCGCACATACCCGGTTCACAGCGCTTAACCGATGCCAATTTACAAGATTTCCTGAATGGGCTTGATGACGACCACCCGGTGGTGGTCGTTTGCTATCACGGCAATAGTAGCCAAGGTGCTGCGCAATACTTGGTTAACCAAGGCGTTGAACAGACCAGTAGCTTAGACGGCGGCATGACCGCTTGGGCACAACAGTTTCCAGAGGCCGTGGAGCGCAGCTAAATGCAAAAATTACTGACCACCCGTGATGCTGACATGATGGCGAACCTGTATCGTTACCTACAGCAAAACGGCGTGCCAGTAACCGTTAGCGAACAGGGTAATCAGCTTGAATTGTGGTTAACCGTGTCAAGCTACCACGCCCACGCAAAGGCACTTATTCAAACCTTTAAAGACAACCCAGATATTGCCAATCAAGCCGTTGAGCCTGCTGACTCACAAGCGGCTCAACCGCAGCAAGCAAATACCAACCCACCTTCCATACTGACCATTATGTTGCGCCAAGCAGGTTGGTTCACGGCGGCCTATACAGTGGCTGTGGTGTTGGTATTTCTTGGTCTGATGACACCAATGGCTGAGGGCATTCTAAGCGCTTTATTATTTAATCCGAATAACTTCGAAAGCTTACCCTGGGCTCAGCCATGGCGATTTGTCAGCCCAGCGTTATTGCATTTTAGTGTGCTACACATTTTGTTTAACGTGTTTTGGTGGTGGTATTTAGGCGGGCGCTTTGAACGCTATTACGGTACCAAATGGCTGGTGCTGGCCTTCGCGGTGTGCGCAATCGCTTCCAATACCTCGCAATTTATTGAAAGTGGCCCTTATTTTGGCGGGCTTTCCGGTGTGGTGTATGGCCTATTTGGTATCGCCGCAATCGTTGGTTGGAAGAACCCTCGTCACCCGCTATTTTTGCCTAACGGCCTGATTATTTTCATGTTGGCATGGTTGGTATTGGGGTATACCGGGCTGTTGTGGGTGAATATTGCCAACACAGCGCACACGGCTGGGCTTGTTTCCGGCTTGGTTATTGGCGCAGCTATTCGGTTTTTAACCCAGTATGGTCGTCAGTAATACATGCGTTTTTTGAAGTTACAACAACTCGACTTCCCTATTGTCAGCCAAGGCCAGCAGGCGAACTGGCAGCCAGCGCTTGAGCCCAACTTGCCAACAAATGTACTGCTCGCACAATGGTTGCTAGACCCCGACTCACTTACCGCAAAACTAAAGCGGCATTGCCTAAATTTTTCGGTTGAAGTGCTCGGTCAGCGCCCAGGCATGATTCGTCCAGACGAGGCCAAATGGCTGAGCGAACATGAAAGCCAAAATAATGAGCAAGCCAACGCGACTATTCGCGAGGTTATTTTATGCTGCGACGGCAAACCTTGGGTGTTTGCACGCAGTGTGTTTCCGCAAAGCGCCCTTGACGAAGCCGCATTAAAACTTGGCCAGCTTGGGGACAAACCACTTGGCGCGCATTTATTTGCCCAGCCCGACTTACAACGCTCGCGCATTGAGGTGTCTAAGTTTGCGGCGCAATCGCGTATTGGTGAACTGCACCAGTGCTTAGGTTACCCAGCACAGTCGCTTTGGGGCCGCCGCAGTTGCTTTACCGCCGCCGGCCAACGGGTACTCGTGGCTGAGGTATTTATTGGCGAGTCGATTCCAGCGCAAATTGCCGCCACACTTATGCAGGACAACACCCATGAATAACATTGGACAGTTTATTAGCGCCTGTTGGCGTTTAATGCGTGCAGACCGGCCCATTGGCAGCTTGTTGCTTGGCTGGCCTACCTTGGTGGCCTTGCTCATTGCTGGCAACGGTAATCCGCCGCTACGCACCTTAGTGTTATTTATGCTGGGGGTATTTGTCATGCGCTCAGCAGGGTGTGTCATTAATGACTATGCCGACCGCCATATTGATGGCCATGTTAGCCGCACCAAACTACGCCCGCTCGCAACCGGTGAACTGAAGCCCTGGCATGCGTTAGCACTGTTTGGGGTATTGCTGCTGATTGCTCTGATTATTGTGCTGCAGTTTAATCAGGCCACTATTCTATTGAGCATTGCCGCGGCAGCGGTTGCTACCTTATACCCGTTTTGCAAACGTTTTACGCAGTTACCCCAAGTTGTGCTCGGGGTGGCATTTAGCTTCGGTGTGCTCATGCCATTTACGGCACTTGATCAAGGCTTACCTCTGGTGGCGTGGATTTTATTTGCGGCCAATATTGCCTGGACCGTGGCTTATGACACTGAATATGCCATGGCCGATCGCGCCGATGACATAAAAATAGGCGTGAAATCAACCGCTATCTTATTTGCGGGACATGACAAATTCGCCATTGCCTTGTTGCAAATAGTCACCCTCGCCTTGTTGGCTTGGTTAGGCTATACGCTGCTGTTTGATTGGGTATATTGGCTTGGGTTAGCCGTTATTGCTGGTATGTTCGTATGGCAACACCATCTTATTTGGTACCGTGAGCCACAACGTTGTTTTCAAGCATTTTTGCACAACAACAACGTGGGCTGGGTATTGGCCCTCGCTGTTGCTGCGCATTATTGGTTCTAACGTAAGTTGGTTTTAACTTAAGTTGGCGTTGTCTTCGCGTTGAACCAGCTGTTGAACTGACTGACGAATGGTCTGCAACACAGCCGGCTCCAACAATAAATCGACGCCATCACTAAAGTTGGCAACCCGATCATCGGCCACCATTGCGCCCGACTCTTCCACCGTGAAATAGCCTTCGCTTTTCAGCGTGCCAATAAGCGTACTCAATACTTTCTTGTCGAAAAACTCTGGCGCATTAACACCGTGAATGGCGCTAAGGCGCTCAGCAAGTTGCACTGAGTACTGCTCAAGGTTCGAGCGCGAAATTGGCTGCGCTTGCTGCAGCAACTCAAGCACGATGGCATAACGTTGTACTGTTTCGCTCGCGCTTCGAGCCAGCAACACTAGCTGCGAATAACTGGCTGAATCACGTTTCGCCACGGTATAGGTGTCGGCATCTACCTGCGTTAACAACTCGCATTGAACATATTGCTCCAGCAGCGCTTGAACCCACAACGCCATGTCGGCCTTACTGTGGCTAATAAACAACTCTGCAGCTAACAACGGGTGCAAATTGGTCAGCAAATTCACCGCTTGCTCGGCAGTAAAACGCTTATGCCCCATCGCAAAAGCAGCCAGCAATGCCGGTACGATCACCATATGCATAATGTTGTTGCGGTAATAGGTCATGGCAATGGCCGTGGTGCCATCAAGACGAATCATTTCACCAATACCGTCCGCTTCCACGGTAAATTTGTCGTGCTTCTTAGCTAGCTTCCACAAGGTGGCGCCATCGTGTTCAGGTACGTAAGCATCTTTGCTGTACGGCACCTCACGCAAAATGCGGGTGTACAAATTTAACTGGCTGATAAGTTCTTCACGCGTTACCGCATGATGCTCTGAGCTGAGCACTATAAGCGCCGACAAGTTAATGCTATTCAACGCAGCAGAATTATTAATTCGACACATAATTTGGTCGGCTAATAAATTCACCGTTGGGGTTAACCATTTCGGCCGCTCGGGCTCTTCAGCACCTGTGGTAATCGCATCACGCCAATTCGGCTGCAGTTGCTCAAGTGCTTCACCTAAGTTAATCGGCTCGCCGAAACTAACATAGCCTTGCCCAAAATTGCGCAAATGGCGCAGGCTACTTAGCACCTGCCACACCGATTCTTTTTGTTTAGACTTGCCCTTGAGCTCTTTTA
The DNA here is from genome assembly GCA_018222985.1 of Gammaproteobacteria bacterium. GTDB lineage: Bacteria > Pseudomonadota > Gammaproteobacteria > Enterobacterales > Alteromonadaceae > Pseudidiomarina. Next base: position 174,228 of record JAAEZG010000004.1, on the reverse strand, counting down.
AATAAGTGCCGACTTCCATCACATGCTCATAGCCCAAGTACACCGGCACAATGGACATTGGGCGTTGTTGGCCGCGTAACATACCCTGCACGGTCATAGCCACCATGCCGGTTTTAGGAGGAAGCAAGCGGCCCGTGCGGCTACGACCGCCTTCGGTGAAGTACTCCACCGGGTAGCCTTTTTGGAACAAGCGGTTTAAATACTCACGAAATACCGTTGAGTACAGCTTATTGCCACGGAAACTACGGCGAATGAAAAAAGCACCGCCGCGACGGAAAATTGGCCCAGCTGGGAAAAAATTGAGATTCACGCCCGCAGCAATGTGCGGTGGAACCAAGCCTTCTTTATAAATAACATAGCTTAACAGCAGGTAGTCCATGTGCGAGCGATGGCAGGGCACATAAATAATTTCGTGCCCAGCTTCGGCCAATGCGCGAATGCGATCACCGCCGTCGACATGAATACCGTTATAAATTCGGCTCCAACACCAAGTCATAAACCGGTCAAGCAAACGAACTAGCGTGTCGCTGTAACTAGCAGCTATTTCGTGCAGATATTTCTCAGCAGTTTTGCGCGCTTGTTGTTGGGTAATTTTTTTGCTTCGCGCTTCGTCGGAAATAGCTTGCTTGAGCGCTGGGGTGTCTAATAAATCTTGAATGACCACTTGACGTTCGGTCATTTTAGGGCCAGCCACAGCGTGACGCATGCGCACAAAGTGTACGCGCGCTACGCGTGCAAGTTTATGTGCTAAGCGCTGTGTGCTGCCGCGCTGTGACGCCATTTCTTGTAGCGCCACCGGCCGGCTACCACGAACCAGCACGTGCCGCCCAGAAAACATCACCAACCAAAATTTACGCCAATGACCTGGGTTATCCACATCGGCAACCATGGTGTGCCCTTGGCGTGGCTCTTGGCCTGGCGAACGCCCCCAAAATAAACCGATAGGCATCACCTGAATATTCAGCTTGCTGTCTTTTTGATGGGTCGCAATAAGTCGCTCAAAGTCAGTAATGGCCTGCTGAGCGCTACCGTGATCGGTTTGATCTAAGTACATGACGCGCGACAATTGCTCACCGTTAATCATTAGATCTTCGGTTGGATCGGGAAGCCCCGCACTTTGCAACGCGCGTTGTGCCACCAACAGGTCGGTGGTTGATGTTGAGCGCATCACATATACCACGTGTTTCTCGCCAACCACTTGCTGTGCCGTGTCATCGAGAATCACCTCATAGCGCGTTAACCAGCGTACTGGCCAGTACATGCAAGCGCGCCAAAAGCCTTTCAGACTCATGTAATATCCCCACTAATTACAAACGTATAAAGCATACCACTGTTGTAAAAAATTGTCTGATTGAAAAAAAGTTGCACAAAAAAGTTGCGAAACCAAAACACCTGTATATACTCACAGTATTACTGTATAGATAAACAGGTATCGTTATGCGACCATTAACGCCAAGACAGCAGCAAATTTTAACCTTGATTAAAGACAATATCGACGCCACCGGTATGCCACCAACGCGTGCAGAAATTGCTCAACGGTTAGGGTTCAAGTCAGCTAACGCTGCCGAAGAGCACCTCAAGGCACTGGCCAAAAAAGGCGTCATCGAAATGATGCCGGGCATGTCGCGCGGTATTCGCTTAGTTGGCGTAGAGCAAGAAGAAGTTCCCGAGGGGCTTCCACTGATTGGTCAAGTTGCAGCCGGTGAGCCTATTTTGGCGCAAGAGCATATCGAAAGTCATTATCAGGTTGATCAAAACTTATTTAAACCGCATGCCGACTTCCTGCTTCGCGTTAACGGCATGAGCATGAAAGACATCGGTATTTTAGATGGCGACCTGTTAGCGGTGCATAAAACCCACGAAGCACGCAATGGTCAAATTGTTGTTGCACGCGTTGAAGACGACGTTACCGTTAAGCGTTTCGAGCGTCGCGGCAATATCATTTTATTACACCCAGAAAACGAAGAATTCGCGCCCATTCAGGTCGATTTAAATCATCAGTATTTCACTATTGAAGGTCTCGCGGTGGGTGTTATTCGTAATGGAGCATGGTTATGAGAAACGAATTTTCTAATGTAATAAACGACCTTGGTTTTGACGTTTGGTCTGCAACACCGGCCTTGGAGTCAAATTGCCAGCACATTGAAAGCTTGTTGCCTCGTATACAAGCGCTGTCTTTGCGCACCCACCAATGGATTACTGTGATTGGCGCGCGCCGCGAAATGATTGAGCAACTTGTTGCAGCTGGCATTAGCCGCACGCGTATTCGTTGGGTGCACGGCCGCAACCAAGACGAGCGCGAATGGGCAACCGAGCAAGCATTACTTGCCGGCACCAGCAGCATTGTACTTAGTTGGTTGGGCGAGCTCTCACCACGTATGCAGCAACGCTTAAAAATGGCCAGTAAAGTTAGCCAAACTCACAGTTTTGTACTGAATGATTTACCTTCACCCACCCCACTCCACTAATCCTGCAAGTGAAGGTTGTCTATTAGGGCCACAGTCGTGGCCCTTTTTTTATACGCAAATGTAAAATTTATTCGAATTGCCGGTTTCTTTTTCACCAGAAAATGGTATTTTGAATGTGCATTAACTGCTAACACAATAAACAACAATAATTATTGATACATAACAACAAAGGGTTAGTGGGGAAAGCGATTTTCATAAGAAATGCTGTTCCTTTTTCTGCTCACCTCGTTGTTCTTCAGGCTCGCACTTCGGTGTATTCGTGGCCCAAGCCACGTCGGAAGAATGAGAGGAGATGTCGCGTGAGTACTAAACTCATCACTGCGCTAACAGCAAGCATTCCGTTTGCTGCCAGCGCGCAATCGTCGTTGAACCTGACTCAAGGTGTTACCGAGATCAGTCAACGCGTATACGACCTTCACATGACTATTTTTTACATATGCTGTGTGATTGGCGTAATTGTTTTCGGCGCCATGTTTGTTTCCATGGTCGCCCACCGCAAGTCCAAAAACCCGAAGCCGGCAACGTTCCATGAAAACGTGAAGGTAGAGATTATTTGGACTGTCATTCCGTTTTTGATTCTGATTGGTATGGCTATTCCGGCTACGCAAACGCTGTTTGCTATGGAAGATACTTCCGAAGCCGAAGTAACCGTATTGGTCACGGGGTCACAATGGAAATGGCACTACAAATATTTTGATCATGACGTCGAGTACTTTAGTTTACTCGCTACCCGCCAAGATCAAATCAATAACCGGCTCGACAAAGGCGAAAACTACCTGCTTGAAGTTGACCGCCCATTGGTTATTCCTACCGACACCAAAGTTCGCTTCTTAGTAACTTCAGACGACGTTATTCACTCATGGTGGGTACCTGACTTTGCAGTGAAAAAAGACGCCAACCCAGGTTTCATTAACGAAGCTTGGACCAAGGTTGACGAACCCGGTATTTATCGCGGCCAGTGTGCTGAGCTATGTGGTAAAGACCACGGCTTCATGCCAGTGGTGGTTATTGCCAAAGAACCTGCTGAATACCAAGCTTGGATTGCCGAGCAAGAAGCCATTCAAAAGCAAGCCAAAGAAGAAGAACAACGCTTGCTGTCAATGTCGATGAGCAAAGACGAGTTGATGGAACTTGGCGAGCGTATTTATCTAGGTAATTGCGCAGCGTGTCACCAGCCAAATGGTGAAGGTATTCCGGGTGTATTCCCTAGCCTGAAAGGCACCAACATGGTCATGAACGACCAAGCCGGCCACATTGACATTGTTGTGAACGGTAAAGCCGGAACTGCCATGCAGGCATTTGGCAACCAGTTGAGTTTGCGTGAACTTGCTGCAGTTATTACGTATGAGCGTAATGCCTGGGGCAACGACACGGGCGACCTTATTCAGGCCGCTGATGTTAACCAATTTGTGAAAGAGTAAGGGAGACCCGATATGAGCACAGTTGCTGGCGAGATGGATCACACTGATCATCACCACCACGCGCCATCGGGTATTACCCGTTGGTTGTTTACCACGAACCATAAAGACATTGGCTCAATGTACCTATGGTTCAGTTTTATTATGTTTTTGGTTGGCGGCTCTATGGCGATGGTTATTCGCGCCGAGCTATTCCAACCAGGCCTACAGTTAGTAGACCCGCACTTCTTTAACCAAATGACCACAGTGCACGGCTTGATCATGGTATTCGGGGCGGTTATGCCGGCCTTTACCGGGTTAGCCAACTGGATGGTACCGTTAATGATCGGCGCGCCAGACATGGCCTTGCCGCGTATGAATAACTGGAGCTTCTGGATTCTGCCATTTGCTTTTGCCATTTTATTGGCGTCGTTATTCATGGAAGGTGGCGGCCCAGCCTTTGGTTGGACGTTCTACGCACCGCTATCAACAACCTACAGTAGCGACTCAACCGCATTGTTTGTGTTTTCCGTTCATATCATGGGTATCTCGTCCATTATGGGAGCGATAAACGTTATCGTGACCATTATGAACATGCGTGCCCCGGGTATGACCTACATGAAGATGCCGTTGTTTGTGTGGACATGGTTTATCACGGCATTCTTGCTTATTGCCGTTATGCCGGTGCTTGCCGGTGCGGTAACCATGGTGTTAACCGACAAATATTTTGGCACCAGCTTCTTTGATGCCGCCGGTGGCGGTGACCCAGTCTTGTTCCAGCACATATTCTGGTTCTTTGGGCACCCCGAAGTGTACATCATGATTCTGCCGTCATTCGGTATTATCTCAGCCATTATTCCAGCGTTCTCACGCAAACGGTTATTCGGTTATTCATCAATGGTTTACGCCACTGCAGCAATTGCTGGTTTAAGCTTCATTGTATGGGCGCACCACATGTTTACCACAGGTATGCCGGTAGCCGCTGAGATATTCTTCATGTACGCCACCATGTTGATATCTGTGCCCACTGGGGTGAAAGTATTCAACTGGGTGGCCACCATGTGGCGCGGCTCTATCACCTTTGAAACGCCGATGCTGTTTGCACTCGCATTCGTGATTTTGTTCACCATTGGTGGTTTCTCTGGGCTCATGTTGGCTATTACACCGGTTGACTTCCAGTATCACGACACTTACTTCGTGGTCGCACACTTCCATTATGTGCTAGTTAGTGGCGCTATTTTCTCGATTATGGCGGCAGCGTACTACTGGTTACCGAAGTGGACAGGTCACATGTATGACGAAACATTAGCGAAATGGCACTTCTGGTGCTCGTTAATCTCGGTCAACTTACTGTTCTTCCCAATGCACTTTGCGGGCTTAGCGGGCATGCCTCGTCGTATTCCTGACTACTCGCTGCAGTTCGCGGATATTAACCAAATTGTTAGTATTGGCGGCTTTGCGTTCGGCTTATCACAACTTATCTTCTTGTGGGTGGTGATTAAGTGCGCGCGCGGCGGCGAAAAAGCTCCAGCGAAACCATGGGAAGGTGCGGAAGGTCTTGAGTGGACTGTGCCTTCACCGGCGCCGTATCACACCTTTGAAACGCCGCCCGAGGTGAAGTAATTATGGCTACCAACGATCCAACCCCAAATAACGCGCGCCCAGACAACGCGCGCGTTGTAAAACGTCTACTTTTTGTTGTTGTGGGCATGTTTGGCTTTGGCTTTGCGTTGGTTCCACTGTACGAAGTGTTTTGCGACATCACAGGGTTTAACGGCCGTACTAAAAACGAACAGGCGGCCGTTAATACACGCCAAATAGATACCTCGCGAACCATCAACGTACAGTTCATTACACGGGTCAATAAAGGCATGCCTTGGGGCTTTTCGCCCGAGGTGAACTCAGTACGTGTTCACCCCGGTGAAACCAAGGTTGTCAACTTTCTGGCCAGTAACCCAACGGGACAGAACATGGTGGCGCAAGCTATTCCATCTGTTGCGCCGGGTGAAGCCGGGCTGTATTTAAATAAAACTGAGTGTTTTTGCTTTAACCAGCAACCACTGGCGGCAGGTGCTGACACCAAAATGCCCATGCAGTTTTATCTTGACCCCGATATTCCAGAACACATACATACGTTGACTTTGTCATACACCATGTACGATATGACAGCCAATGCTCAACCGGATGTGCTCGCTACTTTTGAAGCGACGCCATCGGCCGACTGAGGATTATTTTATGGCACAACAACATGAAAAATATTACGTCCCTGCTTCTAGCCCGTGGCCAATAGTTGGCGCTATTGGTTTAGGCTTGATTGCTTTTGGTGCAGGGCACACCGTTATCGATATGAAGAATGAAGTGACCGACGGCTGGGGCTCAAACGTTTTGTTTGGCGGTATAGCGGTCATGATTGTGATGTTATTCGGTTGGTTTCGCGACCAAATTAACGAATCAATGTCGGGCCTTTATAGCAATCAATTAGGGCATTCTTATCGCCAAGGCATGAGCTGGTTTATCTTCTCTGAGATCATGTTCTTTGCGGCGTTCTTTGGTGCGTTATTTTATGCCCGAGTGATTGCCGTTGAATGGCTTGGCGGCGCTGGCAACAACGCAATGACCAATGAGGTTTTATGGCCAGCTTTTGAAGCCCATTGGCCGCTCACCGAAACACCTGGCGGCACCAAGTCGGGTGAAATGGGTTGGTTTGGCTTACCGCTTTACAACACCATTATTCTGATTGTCTCAAGCTTTACCTGTCATTTTGCACACGTTGGGCTTGAAAAGAATAACCGCAAGCAACTGACGTTATGGTTAGCTATCACGATTATTCTTGGTTGTATTTTCTTGTATTTACAAGGCGCAGAATACGTACATGCTTACCAAGAGCTTGGTTTAACTTTAGATTCTGGTGTTTACGGTAATACCTTCTATATGCTCACTGGCTTCCATGGCTTACACGTTACTTTGGGTACCTTGATGCTGTTCATCATGTTCCTGCGCGTGCTTAAAGGCCACTTTACGCCAGATAACCACTTCGCATTCCAAGCCACGAGTTGGTATTGGCACTTTGTTGATGTGGTTTGGGTATGTTTGTTTATCTTTGTATACATTTTATAAAGTAGTGGTGGCCGTACTAAGCTTGAAAGCTTAGTACGGTCGCGGATTCGGTGTCAGCAATCCAGACGCCAGTAATATCACGATCACCACAATGGCTATCGCCGAGAACATCACTCGCTGGCCAAGATATTTTGTCATTGAGGGTTTGGTCGGGTCGTTACGCAGCATAGCAAACAATGCGCGGAATAAATTAACGACCATAAATAACATGAGTAGTACCAGTATGATTTTTGCTGCAGTAACCATTGTTCCTTCCCGATTTCGCCCGCTTAAAGGCGTTGATTGTCAGGCTTGCTATGCGTAAATCACTTCGCATGAGCAAACTTATTGGCATGCTGCTCACTGTGCTAGCAATTGCTATTTTGGTCAAGCTTGGTTTTTGGCAACTTGATCGCGCCAATCAAAAAGAACAATTTTTTGCCGACTATGCGCAGCGCGACCAGCAAACCGTTCAGCTGAATAACACCACCTCCCCCCAAGATGCGATACCGCGGTTTGCCCAAGTGACTATTTCGGGCGAGTTTCTAGCGGATTACTTGCTACTTGATAACCAAGTTCAAGAGGGCCAAGTCGGCTATCACGTGGTGGGCTTGCTGCAAGCAGACATCCGTCATCAACCACGTATTGTCATGGTGAACTTAGGCTGGGTACCCCTAGGTAAAAGCCGCGAAGACAGGCCACAATTGAAATTGCCGCGGCAGCCTTTAACGCTAACCGGGTACTTTTACTTACCCGAGCTGACTAGCGTTTGGGGGGCGAACGCGCACTTGGTGGAGCACCAGCAAAAACCGGTTCGCGTGCAGCAACTAAACGCCAGTGTTATTGGCAACGCGCTGCAGCTTCCCATTGAGCCCTATGTGGTGCTACTCTCGGAGCAAGAAGAAATTGGCTGGCCACGTGCCTGGCAGCCGCAAGTCATGACACCTGAAAAGCATCGTGCATACGCGTGGCAGTGGTTCTCATTGGCCCTTGCCTGTTTATTGGTGTTTTGGTTTGCAAGCCGTTCCAAAAAAATAACAACAGAGGAATGAACATGTCGAACGTTAAAAAATCGCGAGCCACGTTAATTGGTGTTGTGCTGGCCTTTTTAATTCCTGTTATTGGCGCCAAATTAGTTCTCGACCAAAACTGGTACCAAGGCGCCGTAACCAATAAAGGCACCATGTTAGTGCCTCCACTTGAGCTCAAAGAACTCAACCAATTGCTACCTGAAGGTTGGCGTGTTGCATTGCGTGATGACGGCGCGTGCGACCAAGCATGCATTCAAGCTTTGTACGCCATGAACCAGTTGGATGTGGCCTTAGGTAAGGAAACCGACCGCGTCGCTCCTGTGCTTATTAGTGCCGGCCCGAGTGCCCTCAACCTAGCCAATGTACCGCTAATTACCGCCATCGAACATGACGCTCTAGCACAAGCGCTGCTGGCTGTGCCTGCACATCATTTAATGATCATTGACCCACTTGGTAACGTGGTGTTGCATTACCCCACGTTTGCTAATGAAGAAAAAATGCGTGCCGAAGCCAAAAATTTACTGGCCGACTTACGTACTTTGTTAAAGCTTTCAAAGATAGGTTAACAACATGCGCGGCTTCGTAAAATTAAGTATTGTTTTAGCCTTTGTGGTGATTGTTTTGGGTGCCTACACACGCCTTACTGACGCAGGGCTAGGCTGCCCTGATTGGCCAGGTTGCTACGGCGAACTGACCGTACCCAAAGACGCCAGCAAAGCCGCAGAGCTATTCCCAGACACCCCGCTTGAAAGCCATAAAGCGTGGAACGAAATGATTCATCGTTATGCTGCCGGTACTTTGGGATTAGTTATTCTGGGTATCGCTATTTGGTCTCTATGGCGTAAGCGCCAGCGCAGTGAACAGCCGGTAAAACTGCCGCTGTTTTTATTAGCTTTAGTGACATTTCAGGCGGCCTTGGGCATGTGGACTGTCACCATGAATTTACAGCCATTAGTGGTTATGGGTCATTTACTTGGTGGGTTTAGCACCATCTCGTTGCTTTATTTACTAAGCTTAAGGCTGCAACGTGTGCATATTCCGCTGGGTGACCCAAAGGTTCGGTCGTTATCTGCTTTTGCCCTGTTTGCACTGATTGTGGTGTTCGGCCAAATAGCTTTAGGCGGCTGGGTTGCCGCAAACTATGCAGCCATGGCCTGTACCGAATTGCCATTTTGTGAGGGCAACTGGGCTGAGCGACTCGATATCGCCGGTGCATTCTCGGTACCCGAAGCAAGCACCTATCAGTATGGCGCCCATGACTACGCAGAACGCATGACCATTCACGTAGCACACCGTTTTGGCGCCTATTTCACCATCATTGTGGTGGGGCTGTTATTGTGGATGGGTTACCGCCGCGCCAGCTCAAAAGTTATCCGTCGCAGTTTGAACTGGATAACCATTCTACTCATTGCACAAGTAAGCCTAGGCTTTAGCAACGTATTACTATTATTACCGCTTGGCATTGCCGTTGCACACAACGCTGTGGGGGCATTATTGCTGCTAAGCTTAGTAGGGTTAAATTATAAAATCGCCCGCAATGCTTAAACGTCGATAAGAGGCGAGGACAAAAAATGGCAGAACAAGCAAATATGGCAAGCGCCAATGAAGCGCTTGCACAAACTTATAAAAAACACGCAAGTTGGCGCGACTATCTAACGCTAACCAAACCGAATGTCGTACTGCTTTTGTTGGTCACTGCATTGGTAGGTATGTGCCTGGCATCACCAACCTGGATTGCCTGGCAAATTATGCTGCCAGCGCTCATTGGTATTGGTTTTATGTCGGGTTCGGCCGCAGCCATTAATCATTTAGTTGACCGCCATATAGATGCACGTATGGCCCGCACGTTACGACGCCCACTACCTTCGGGTGCGCTGTCACCGAAGCGAGTACTTACTTTCGCCGCTATTCTTGGTGCGTTAGGCTTTGCTGTTTTGGCTATTTGGGTCAATATGCTCACCGCGTGGCTAACCTTTGCTAGCCTGATTGGCTACGCCATGGTTTACACCATGTATTTGAAGCGCGCGACACCACAAAATATTGTGATCGGCGGTTTGGCCGGCGCTGCACCGCCACTATTGGGCTGGACAGCCGTCACCAATGAAATTCATCCATTTGCCATTTTGCTGGTGATGATTGTGTTCACCTGGACCCCACCGCATTTTTGGGCGCTTGCGGTACACCGCGCCAAAGACTATGCCAAAGCGGAAATACCGATGTTGCCGGTCACTCACGGCGTGGAATTTACCAAAACCTGTATTCTTCTTTACACCATTTTGCTCGGCGTTATCTGCTTACTACCGTACATTGTGGGTATGTCCGGTATTATTTATCTGATTGGCTCAACGGTGCTTAGCATCTGGTTCTTAGTTTATGCCTGGAAGCTTAAATTTGCGCCCACAAAACATACAGCTTTTAATATGTTTAAGTTCTCAATTTGGCAGTTATTTGCGTTATTCGTATTGTTGCTAGCTGATCATTATTTAGTTACTCCAGCATTACCGATGGGATAAAAAACTATGCAACGGTTACTCGTCACTATTGTGGCTCTTATTGCTTTAGTCGCCGGTGTTGTTATTTACAACAACCTTCCAAAACCGCAGCCTAACGCCTTGGTTTACGACCCGGCCAGAGCGCCGCAGCCTTTTACGCTAGAGAGCTCGCTTGGGCAGAACGTGTCAAATAGCGATTTAGAAGGGCAATGGACTCTACTTTTTACCGGCTATACTTTTTGCCCAGACATTTGCCCAACCACAATGGCCGACTTGCGCCAAATACTGCCTGAATTGCAGCAGCGAACAGACTTACCGGTGAAGGTTTGGATGATTTCTGTTGACCCACAACGTGATGACGTAAAACGTGTCAGTGACTATGCAGGGTTCTTTGGCGACAGTTTTGTGGGTATTCGCGCAGAACACCCACAACTTTACCCATTTGTGAATGACTTAGGCCTCATGTATTCCATTCCCGAAGAAGGCGAAACAGACTACCTTGTGAACCACAGTGCGGCCATTGTACTGGTGAATCCGGACGGCAATCGACAAGCCATTTTTAAGGCTGATCATGTTGTTGGCGAAATTCCAACGGTCAATATGCAGCAACTGGTTGCCGACTTCGCTATTATTACGCCGCGGTATCACTAATCTGGCCATCGGCCCTGTTCATCAGCACGAATAAACGGGTGTGAATACCAATAAAAGCGCCCGTTTTGTGATTGACTTGGCACCGTACAATTGACCCGCGAACGGCCAATTGGCACTGGATTTTCTAGGTTCACACGAAACATATTGCCCTGCCATGAAGGCTGAATGACTTTCCCACCCGCAAAGCAGTTCATTTGGCCTTTGTTAAAGTCATTGGTGTGTGCGAGTTGCACAGCAAACATAGGGGCTTTGCGTCCGTCACTCAGCAGTGGTTGTTTAGGCGTGTATTCAACGACGGGTAAAGCAAGGCTTGTTAATTTTGTGGCCAGGGTATCAAGTGACGCATACTGTGCTGAAGCCGGAAACCTTGGAATTGCCGTCATTGTACTTTGTGCGCCCCACGGCCCAGAGTGCTGTGCAAACGCAATAAAGCCTTCTGCCTCAAGAATATCCTGCAAGGCCTGATTATACTCACCGTATGGGTAGGCAAAATGTTTTGGTTGCTCACCTAGGTTTTCATCAATTAACTGCTGCGCTTCAACCACGTCTTTACGTACACGCTCGCGCCAAGCTTCTTCGCTTTCTGAAGCCTCACGCCAAGTCATGTGCCAATGGCTATTCGAATGATTGGCAATGTTTGCGCCATAGTCTTGCAACTCACGCAGTTGCTGCCAGCTCATATAAGCTTCTGGAGCTTCAGCCATGAGTTTCGGATTCACGAAAATAGTGAACGGATAGCGATATTTCTTAAAAACTGCCAAGCCATTGCGATAAACATTGCGCCAACCATCGTCAATGGTTATTGCTGCCGTGTATTCCGGTAACGGCTCGCCTGCCGCGAGGCGTTTTTGAATATCGGCAAGCGACAGCACCACAAAATTGTTTTCTTGCAGCCACGCAAAATGCGCCTCAAGCTCTTGCGCTGTTACTGAAGTAACACGCGGTGTATCATCGCCAATATGATGATATTGCAGAATCGCAACACTATTCGGTGCCGACCACGCAACGCAACTAATTAACGCAAGAACCACAAGCATGAAACGCATCAAACAAATCTCCTTTGGGTTTGGCAAACTGGCAGACCACCGCACCATTTTTGCCATTGCTTTGCCCATGATTATATCAAACATTGCTGCGCCTTTATTGGGCTTAGTTGACACTGCAATTATTGGTCACCTACCCCAATCTATTTACCTAAGTGCGGTAGCGCTTGGTGCTATGACCGTCAGTTTTATCTTTTTACTCGCTATTTTTTTACGAATGACCACCACCGCAGAAATTGCCGCCGCTTTCGGTGCTGCGAATCATCAGGCGCAACAGCGCGTGGTGCTGCATGGGCTAGCGCTAGCAGTTGGTCTTGGCATGATATTTTGGCTACTTACCCCGGTGGTTATTGACCTCGCTTGGTGGCTAATTGAGCCCAGTGCCGAGCTGAAAAGACTGGCCAGTAGTTATATCTCTATACGGCTAATAGCCGCGCCCGCGGCTTTAATCAATTTATTGGTGCTTGGCGTACTACTTGGGCGCCAACAAGCGCGACACGCCATGGCGTTAGTGATTTTTACCAATGCCGTAAATGTTATTGCCGATGTGGTGCTCATTCTCGGCTTGCAACTCAATGTGAAAGGGGCTGCTTGGGCCTCAGCTGCTGCCGAAATTAGCACTGCATTGCTGGGCCTTTGGCTTATTCGCGATACCCTACCCGGCCTGCGTCGATGGCAATTTGATATTCACTATTTCAAGCGTTTCGCACAAATGAATCGAGACGTGTTTATACGCTCGTTACTATTACAACTCTGCATGGCGACCATGACTGGATATGCCGCTCGCTTTGGTGCCGTAGTGGTTGCTGCCAACGCTGTACTCATGCAGTTTTTGATGCTTATTTCGTTAGGGCTAGACGGCATTGCCTATGCCGTGGAAGCACTGCTGGGTGCAGCGCGTGGCCGCGGCGACACGCAAAAAATTCGCTATTGGATGAAGTTAACTTTGCTGTGGTCGGTTATTTTTTCTCTTGCCTACTGCATGGTGTTTTGGCTAGCAGGCGAATTTATTATCCGGCTACTCACCGACTTGCCTGATGTTATCGCCGCCTCACTTGTCTATTTACCATGGCTAGTGGTGCTGCCCTTGGTTGGGCATTGGAGCTATTACTTTGACGGCGTTTTTATTGGCTTAGGTTTAACTCAAGCCATGCGTGACACCATGGCGGTTAGTGCCTTGGCCGTATTTTTACCAGCCGTGGCTATTAGTCAGTGGTTGCTAGAAAAAGAAAGCGCCAACCATGGTTTATGGTTGGCGCTTAGTTTATTTTTACTCGCCCGTGGCGTTAGCCAATGGCTTTATTTAAAGCAACGCTCGCTTACATCGCTGGTGCCAGATCATCCATCAAAATAAGCTGCGGCGGTAAACCACCACCGGTAGCGTCAACAGCGACCGCGGTGTAAACACCTGCGCCGTCAAGCTGTAACTCGATAGGGCCAATGGCAGCATCTTTGGTGCCTGTGGCTGTCACGGTGACTGTGTAAGTGCCTGGCATAAGTGATACATAGCCAGTTGACACTAACGCAGCTGGGTTAAACGGCACGTTTTCAAACGCAGGCGTTGCATCAGCAATGTCAGCAGTTGCCGTGACGTAAATATCCACAGCGCCCGCACTTGGCGAAGCGTGCACTAACTGCACCTGCGCTTCAGTGGCAATGCGACGCGTCCAGTCTTCAACCACCGCCAACGTTAACGAACCATCGCCCAATGCGCCGACTGCATAAACGCTCACGCGCTGGTTGTCGGCAAGTGGCAATACGGCATCGTCAATAACGACTGGGTCACCGCCTGCGGCAGCCACATCAACTAAATACTCAGCGCCCGGCAGATTAATAAAACCGGTAGCCTGTAAGAAGGCCAAGCCTTCAACCGCTGGGGTTGCTGCGTTATTCACCGTAATGTCTACCGCGGGTGCGTCAGCACTGGCATGCACAATACGTAACTCGCCACCCGCATCAGCCGATGACACCAGCTCAGCACCCATACCATCAGCTACTTGCAGCTGAATTGGCGAGTCACCGGTGCCGGTATTTGTTACCGCAGCAATAACGAGGTCTTCACCGGCGGCGAAGGTTGCGGCACCGCTGTCAAATACCACAGCAGATGCGTCACCAGCTGCAGTCACGCGAACTTGATATTCGCCCGCAGGCACGTCTAATTGCGGTGTAAAGTCTTGGAACTCGAGCGTTGCTGCAGGCTGCTCTGCCGATAAGTCAGCGTCAACAGCGGTTAAGTAAATATCAACTGCTGGCGCATCTGGCGCTGCGTGCAGTACCTGCAAGCGAAAATTACCGTCGGCGATATCGCTCACTGGATTATCGATAATCAGCGGTGCAATGGTTTCATCACCTACTTTACCGACTGCGAAAATTTCGTAACGGGTGTTGGCGGCAAAGGTTAAATCAGCCGGCCCAATAACCGTCGCGGTACTTTCGTCAACCAAAATACCATCGACTTGAATGCTGTAAGAACCTTCATCTAGCTCCAGTACTTCAGACGAGGCACCAAAAGGTACGCCTGAAAGCGTCGCTTCACCATCAACTAACACATTAACGTCAGGAGCGTCAGCTACTGAATGGTGAACCCGCACAAAGGTAGACTCTGGCGGCGGAGGTGGTGGAGTTACAACGGTGGTTGGAGTATCATCATCGCTACCACAGCCAACAAGCAGAACTGCTGCTGACAATGCGAGACCAAGTTTTGTGATCCCATTCATGATTATTTCCTCATTGTGTGTATAGGCAATTCACACTACGAAAGAAATAAGTGGATGGGATCACATCCACTTTCTATACAAGTTTAAATTTTGGTAAAGATTAATAGTACGAATGTTCGCCAGGCTGATGCTCTGTCACGTCTCGCACGCCATTCAACTCGCCAGGAAAGCGTTGTACAAGTTCTTTTTCGATGCCTTCTTTTAAGGTGACATCGACCATGCTACAACCGTTACAACCGCCACCAAACTGCAGCACGGCAATACCATCGTCGGTAATTTGGCTGACTGCCACTTTACCGCCATGATTAGCCAGCTGTGGGTTAATTTCTGACTGAATAACATACTCCACGCGTTCAATTAACGGCGCGTCGTCAGATACTTTTTTGGCTTTAGCATTTGGCGCTTTCAAGGTTAATTGCGAACCAAGATCTTGCTCTTCGTAATCAATCACTGCGTCGATCAAGAATGGCGCACTACCGGAATCAACAACCGCATCAAAACCGCTAAAGGGTAATACTTCGTCGTCCGCTTCAACCGAATCTGGTGGGCAATATGACACCCCGCACTCAGCTGAAGGCGTGCCCGGGTTCACTACAAACACGCGAATATTCGTGTTATCCGCTTGTTCGGCAAGCAATTTGCGAAAATGTGCTTGTGCACTTTCTGTAATACGAATCATGGGCTAACCACCTCACTGCTATACCTGAGTAATTTAGTAGGGTATATCTTATCGCAAAATTTGGTCATTGCATAGTAAGCCGCTTTGGCTTCGACCAAGAATTTGGTAGTTTGGTGAGCTATTAAATTCGCCAGAAACATAGGAATTAAACATGGTTCGCAAGTTTGCTATCGCGTTTGTGGGGCTGTTGCTATCGGTCACCTCGCACGCTACAACACTCAACGACTATTTGCCCGATGATGTTAGCTACAACCCTGACATTCCCACTCCCAAAGAAGTTTTAGGTTATGAAGTGGGTGAATGGCACGTACGCCCTGAGCAACTTGTTCGGTACATGGAAGTGCTGTCTGAAAAATCAGACCGTTTCCAGTTTGAAATAACTGGCTACACGCACGAGCGCCGCCCACTGGTGTTGGTCACGGTAACCTCGCCAGAGAACCACGGCAATATTGAGGCCTTGCGCCAACAACACGTGGCACTGGCAGATCCGAACCAAAAAGGTGACGTGGAAACCGCACCCTTGGTGCTCTACATGGGTTACAGCATTCATGGCGACGAGCCAAGCGGTAGTAACTCGGCATTATTGTATGCCTATTACCTAGCCGCGGCAGAAGGTGAAAAAATTGAAGCTGTACTACGTGACAGCATTATTCTGCTTGACCCAAGCTTCAACCCTGACGGGTTAGCACGCTTTGCCCAATGGGCGAATCAGCATAAAAGTCAAAACTTAGTGGCCGACACACAACATCGTGAGCATGTTCAACCCATGCCTCGTGGCCGCGTTAACCACTACTGGTTTGATTTGAATCGCGACTGGTTGTTACTGCAACACCCAGAGTCACGTGCACGCATTGCCAACTTTCAAAAGTGGAAGCCAAATGTGCTGACCGACTTCCATGAAATGGGTACCGATAGTACGTTTTTCTTCCAGCCGGGTATTCCTTCACGCAAAAACCCCAATACGCCAGACGAAAACGTGAAGTTAACCCAAACACTTGCCGAAGGCCACGCAGCAGCGTTAGACCAACAAGGCCGCTTGTATTTTACCGAAGAGGCGTTTGATGACTTTTACGTGGGTAAAGGCTCTACTTACCCAGACGTGCAAGGCGCTATTGGCATTTTGTTTGAACAAGCTTCAAGCCGCGGCCACGCGCAAGACTCAGTCAACGGCTTAGTTGAGTTTCCATTTACCATTCAGAATCAGTTCACCACGTCATTAACCACGATGTATGGCGCGCATGCCAACAAAAAATGGTTTTTAGACTACCAACAGCGTTTTTATGATGACGCCATGGCCGCCGCCAACAAAGCCGACTTTAAAGGTTATGTGGTGGGCGATAATACCGACCCTGCGCGCCTGAACGAAATGCTGAATATTCTGGCGCAGCACGGTATTAAGAGCTACCCAATAACCAAGTCAGTGAACGTAGATGGTGTGAAATATTCACCCGGTAGCAGCTATTACATACCACTGGCGCAAGAGCAGTACGTGTTAATTCGCGCAATTTTCATGAACCAGCAAAGCTTTAAAGACAACACCTTTTATGACGTTTCAGGTTGGACCTTCCCACATGCCTTTAACGTACAGTTTGGTGAGTTTGACGGCTGGAGCATTGATGTCGCTAAACAGCCATGGCAAGCGCCTAAGTCACAACCTGTTCAGCTAGTTGCTGATGCTTATGCTTATGCGTTCGAATGGCATAGCTATTTTGCACCACGTGCTTTAAGTCGCTTGCTGCAAGCGGGCATTCATGTGCGCCAAGCAAACCAAGGTTTTACCGCAAAAACCGCGAACGGCGACGTCGCACTCTCGCCTGGCACAGTAGTCGTGACGCGCGCTTATCAGTCGCAAAATTGGCAGCAAGTGCAGCAAAAGCTCGCCGAAATTGCCACTGACAACCAGTTGCAAGTGCATGCCATTAGCTCGGGCTTAACGCCAAAAGGCATGGACCTCGGCAGCCGCAATTTGGCGCCGGTTGAACCAGTTAGTGTGATGATGGTGGTGGGCACTGACGCCAATATGTATGAGGCCGGTGAAGCGTGGTACTACCTTGACCGCCATGTCGGTTTGCCGGTTTCTATGGTTGATACCGACCGCGTGAATCACGTTGATTTAAGTCGCTACACGCATATTTTGATGCTCGATGGACGCTATTCCAACCTGAACAAACACAGCGCTGAGCGCTTACGTGATTGGGTGAATAACGGTGGTGTTATTATTGGCCAACAAGGCGGCGCAAAATGGCTAAGTGACCACAATATTCTTGCTGCCAAGTTTGTCGAGAACAAAGCTTTCCGCGAAGCTTTCGAGCAACAAGACCTTAGCTATGGCGACATGGACGACTTTTATGGACAGCGTCGTTTAGCTGGCGCCATTTTCGAATTGCAACTAGACACCACGCACCCGTTAACCTTTGGTTTTCCGCGTAAAACATTGCCGGTTTTCAAAGATAGCCTTAACGCCATGGTGGTTCCCGATCAGCCATTCGTTACCGTGGCGCGTTACAGCGAAAAAGCGCCGCTATTGGCCGGTTTCACTGCCAAGCCAAACCAGCAAGTGTTAGCGGATAAAGCGGCGATTATGGCGCACCGCAAGGGCCGCGGACGCGTCATTGCATTCGCTGACGATGTAAACTTCCGCGCGTTTTTCTGGGGCAGCGCAAAATTACTCAGCAATGCTATTTTCTTGGCACCTGAAGTGCGCCCAACCCTAAGCGATGAAGAAAATGTAGAGGCCGCAGCAGCAGAAGCCGCTGAAGCCGCCCACGCACATTAAACACCTGCCCGCGGTTGGTGTGGCTCTGCGTATGCGAGCGTCCATACATCAACCGCACTAGCACCGCGACGCATCAGTGCCTCGGCTGCTGCTGAAGCCGAGGCGCCGGTGGTAAGAACATCATCAATAATCGCTAACTTTAACCCCGTAACATTTCGTGTGCAGTACATACTATTGCGCATATTTTGCCAACGCTGCTCTGCACCCGACTGATGTTGCTTAGCTTGGTCGTCGCGGAGGCGCCTCAGCAAGCCGGTAGCAACCGGCAATTGCACCCCTGGTGCTAACGCATGCGTTAACAAACCGGCTTGATTGTAGCCCCGCTGACACCAACGTTTGTAGGTCATGGGCATAGCCACCAACATGTCAGGCCATGCCTGAGGGCGGTCGCGATAGCAATGGCGTACTTGCGCCGCCAAAAATGGTGCCAGCACGTTGGCCAATTCCGGGCAGCGCTGAAACTTAAAGCGGTGAATAAGGTGCTGTATATCTGGTTGCCAGCTAAACGCCGAAAACCAATGCCGGCCAGCAGCGCGTTCAGGGTTTTGACACCGCCAACGCACACACGATGGCGGCAACCTAGGTAAGTCACGCAAGCATACTTGGCAAAATCCTGTCACTTCAGCAACACGTAACGATTGATCACACAACCAGCAATACCCTAACATAGGCACATCCTTTTGCAGTGGTAGAGAACAGGTAATGGTAGCTTCAGTTTGGCGTGCCGTCAGGGGCACAGGAACGGATATTGTTGTACTCCATGGCTGGGGGCTGAATGCCAACATCTGGACACCCGTGGTGGAACCCTTGGCGCGCGAGGGACGGTTACATCGCCTCGACTTACCAGGTTATGGTGACTCGCCGTGGCCAGATAACCGCGAATTGTCGTTTGAGAATTTGTGTCAGCTAACGCTCGAAGCACTGCCTGAGAAGTGTCACCTGATTGGTTGGTCGCTGGGGGGGCTCGTAGCTACCCAATTGGCGCTAAACCACCCCGAGCGATTTCACAGCCTGACCACAGTGGCCTCATCGCCTTACTTTCCGGCCCAAGACAGCTGGCCGGGTATTGAGCCTCATGTGCTCAATACGTTCGCTAAACAACTAAGCAAAGACTTCAAGCGCACTGTTGAGCGTTTTCTGGCATTACAGTCATTAGGTTCGCCGCACGCGCGTGACGACGTCAAACAAATCAAAGAGTGGCTATTCGCCAAGCCAATGGCCTCGGTTGAGGTGCTTGATGCCGGTTTAGATATGCTAGCAACTGTCGACTTACGGCAGCAGCTAAAACACCTGCAAGTGCCGTTGTTACGTATTTATGGCAGGCTTGATGCCTTAGTGCCTGTGGCTGTTGCCGAGCAAGTAACGCAACGATTACCAGCCGAGCTGGCGAGCGAACAGCCAGTTATTGCAGCGCATTGTAGCCATGCGCCCTTTATTAGCGACGCAGAAGGCTTTATGGCGGCACTAAGGCCGTTTCTACAACGAGTTAATTCAGAGCTTGAAATAACCTAGCGCTGACAATGCGCACAATAAACCGTACTGCGCTGGCCAAGGCGAATTTCTTTTAAGCGGCCACCGCATTGCATACACAGTTTGCCGCCGCGACCGTAAACCATGAGTTCTTGTTTGAAATAACCAGGTTGCCCATCGGCTTGGGTAAAGTCTTGCAGCGTGGTGCCACCCTGCTCTATCGCCTTCGCCAAGGTGGCTTTAATAATTGGCACTAAGCGCTCATAGCGGGCGCGACTAATTTTGCCTGCCGCACGTTTCGGGTTTATACCGGCTTTAAAGAGCGACTCGTTCGCGTAGATATTCCCCACCCCGACAACCACATGGTTATCCATAATGAAGGTTTTAATCGCTTGTTGCTTGCCACGTGACATGTTGTATAGGTGGTCCACATTAAACGCGTCAGTCAATGGCTCGGGCCCAAGTTTGGCTAATAACGGGTGGCCTTCAGCCGGGTGTTCAGCGCTATACAGCCAACAACCAAATCGGCGTGGGTCATTGAAACGCAAGCACCAACCTGAAGCCAGTACCAAATCGATGTGATCGTGTTTTACAACCAAGGTATTTGCCGGAACAACGCGTAACGCACCAGACATACCGAGATGCACAATCAAATATCCCTGCGTGGTATGAATAATTAAGTATTTTGCGCGGCGTTCAACCTGAGTAATGGTTGCGCCCACCACGTTGGAAATTTCTTCCGGAATTGGCCAGCGTAAGCGTCTATCGCGTACGACCACGTCAGTTATTTGCTGGCTTTCAAGATGTGGTGCAATACCACGCCGACTTACTTCAACTTCAGGTAATTCAGGCATAAATAGTCCATCGTATGACGCTTGTTTTTCTTAGCAAGCTACTCTATATTCGCGCGACCAATAGCTGGAGTGTTCGCTTCATGACAATAACTGCACACGCGCTTGAGCAATCGGCATTTAAAACGTCCGCCATCGATTTTGATCTGCTCGCCGCGCAAGGTTACGTTATTGTGCCAAATTTTCTTGCCGCACAATACTGCCAACTGCTGTTTAACTATGCACAGCAGCTAAACGCTGCCGACTGGCAGCAGGCCGGTATTGGTCGTGCTGACCAATACACGACGAATACGGCAGTACGCCAAGATAAGATCCGTTGGCTAAGCGCCCAAGAGGCTCCTGAAAAAGCCTATTTAGACATGATGGAAAATTTGCGTTTAGAAGTTAACCGTGAACTTTTTATGGGGCTGTTCGATTATGAGTGCCACCTAGCGCATTATCCGCCAGGTGCCTTTTATCGCAAACACCTGGATGCATTCAAAGGCCGCAGTAATCGTATACTAACCACGGTGTTTTACCTAAACCCCGAATGGCACGAAACCGACGGTGGCCAACTCATTATTTATGGCGAGCGCGGCGAAGTACTTGAACAAGTTCTTCCCGAGGCCGGTAAACTTGTGGTGTTTTTAAGTGACGTGTTTGTGCATGAAGTGCTTGCTGGGCAGCGCGACCGCTTTAGTATAACCGGCTGGTACCGGCATAATAACAGCGTTAACGGGGTAATTGACCCAACTCGGTAGCTTGAACTATGGCTTAAACATTGAACAACAGGCACAAAAAAACCCAGTCGAGACTGGGTTTTTTGTGCTCAGAAGAAGCTTACTTAATTTTAGCTTCTTTGAAAATCACGTGCTTACGAACCACTGGATCGTATTTTTTGATTTCCATTTTTTCTGGCATGTTGCGTTTGTTCTTGTCGGTGGTGTAGAAGAAACCAGTACCGGCAGAAGAAACTAGACGGATCTTATCGCGCATGGTTTAGCTCCTTACACTTTTTCGCCGCGAGCGCGCATTTCTGCAAGCACCGCGTCGATACCATTTTTATCAACAATACGCATACCTTTAGTAGAGATACGCAACTTCACCCAACGCTTTTCTGATTCTACCCAGAAGCGGTGAGATTGTAGGTTCGGCAGGAAACGACGCTTGGTCGCATTGCGCGCGTGTGAACGGTTATTACCGGTAACCGGACGCTTTCCTGTAACTTGACATACTCGTGACATCGTTTTTTTACTCCAAAATTGCTTCAAGCTCGCCTGTCGCCCATCGCGGCCTTGCCTTGAATCCGAGGGCGCATTTTATACAGCAAATTGGCCCGGCAATCAAGTGATCGCTGATATTTTTTGATCATTGTGATCCTGTAAACGGCGGCGCTACTTTACTACAGAAGCCCTCGTTCGGCAAATGAAACTGGCGATCCTGCACCAATAACGAAGTGATCAAGTAAAGCTACATCGATCATGGTCAGTGCCCGCTTTAAACGCTCTGTAACCCGCTGGTCGGCCTGGCTTGGCTCAGCAACACCCGAAGGATGATTGTGGGCCAAGATAACTGCAGCAGCGTTATGCTGCATCACTAATTTTATAATTTCACGTGGATACACCGGCGCCGCATTAATGGTGCCTTGAAACAGTTCAACGTACTTTAATAATCTATGTTGGCTGTCTAACAACAGCACCACAAAAATTTCGCGCTGCTGGTGCCGCAACTGGGCGGTTAAATAGTCTTTCACCATGGCCGGCTGGGTAAACCCGTCATCGCGCCGCAATTGCCACGCCAAATAACGGCGGGAAATTTCCATAACGACTTGCAGTTGCATGACACGAGCAGGCCCCAGCCCGGGTTGCTCGAGCAATGACTCTGCTGGAGCCGCAAGCATACCGCCGAGGCCGTCAAAGGTACTCAACAAATCACGTGCATACGCAACCACGTCTTTGCCACGTATGCCAGTGCCTAGTAATATGGCCAGCAACTCAGAATCGGTAAGAGTTGCAACCCCCAACTCCGCCATTTTTTCGCGCGGCCGTTCGGCCACAGGCCAGTCTTTTACACTTGTCATGATCGCTCCTTGATCGGTTACTTGCGAGGAGCATTCAAGGTAGCACGCATTACTAGCTTGCTGCGCAAAATAGGTCAAAGCAAGGAAGCTGGTAGGCAAATATCAGACACAAAAAAGCCGCACGAATGCGGCTTTTTTCAGTTTCTAACGGGTTATTAATTCCCGCCGCTAGACACGCTAACTGCTGGAGACGCATTTCGCAATGCTTCTTCGGCTTCGCGACGCTCTTGTTCAATTTGTTCAGGTGTACGACAAACGCGAGTACGGAAACGCGTGCCGATCTCTTGCTCTTGCGTACAAATGTACTTTTGCTCGCCATCCGTAGCAACAACATCAGCGTGATGCGACTCATCCGCTTTGTTTACTTGGCTAATTGGGTCGTTTTTATCAACGCCCGATGATGCGCAGCCTACGGCTAAAAACGCGCTAGCAAAAACAACTAATAACTTCATACATCACTCTCAATTCGGTTAAAAATGCCCCACCACAATAGCAAGGCCAATAATCAACTTCAACAAATATTTTACAACGCTAGCTCGCACAGCGCGCAGTAGTCGTGGTATCTTTACCCTATCTTTAATAGTGAGGACTTACTATGTCTGAGTCAGCAGAGCAACGACTTCAGGGTCGTCGTATTTTGGTGGCTGTTAGTGGCGGTATTGCTGCTTATAAAACACCTGATTTAGTGCGCCGCTTGCGCGATGAAGGCGCAGCGGTGCGCGTGGTTATGACCCAAGGCGCCCAAGCTTTTATTACGCCACTGACTTTGCAGGCCGTGTCAGGTCACCCCGTACATCATGATTTACTTGACCCAGCAGCTGAAGCCGCTATGGGCCATATTGAACTCGCGAAATGGGCTGACCTTATTGTTGTCGCCCCTGCCAGCGCAAGTACCATTGCGCGCCTTGCCCACGGTATGGCCGATGACTTGTTAACAACTCTGTGTTTGGCAACGGCAGCACCCATTTATGTGGCGCCAGCCATGAACCAACAAATGTGGGCCAACCCTATTGTGCAAGAGAATTGTGCACGACTAACCCACTATGGATTTCACGTCATACCCCCTGCAAGCGGGTCTCAGGCCTGTGGCGACATTGGCGCGGGCAGAATGCCAGAACCTTTGGAATTGCGAGAGGTGGTCGTTGCACATTTTTTGAATAACACCGATCAACCGCTCGCCCAGCAGCACATTGTGATTACCGCTGGGCCTACGCGCGAAGCCATTGACCCTGTACGTTACTTAAGTAACCACAGCTCGGGCAAAATGGGGTTTGCACTTGCGGCTGCAGCGCAACAACTCGGCGCACAAGTCACTTTAGTAGCCGGGCCATGCCAGCTTGCAACGCCAGCAGGGGTTACCCGCATTAACGTAAACAGTGCCGACGACATGCTGCGAGCAGTTATGCAGCATGTGCCCAATGCGTCAATATTTATTGGCTGTGCCGCCGTTGCAGATTACCGCCCGGTGCAAGTTGCCAGCAATAAAATTAAGAAAGACAGCGACGCCATGCACATTCAGTTAGTTAAAAACCCTGATATTTTGGCAACCGTTGCAGCGCTTGATAAACCACCATTTACAATTGGCTTTGCGGCAGAAACCAACGACGTTTTAAAGTACGCGCAAAGCAAATTGGAACGTAAAGGGCTGAACATGATTGCCGCCAATGACGTGAGTGATTCAAGCATTGGTTTTAACAGCGACGAAAACGCCATGGTTTTAATCTGGCGCGACAGCCACGCCAAAATGCAGCAAAAACAACTGCCCTTGGCGAGCAAAACAACCATTGCGGAGCAAATTCTGCGCCATGCCGCAGCATTAATTCATTCGTAATAACGACAACCCACTAAAAAGGAGAGTTTTGCGTGGCCGCGAAACAAAACCGAAAAGACGAAATTTTAGCAGCATTGGCTGCCATGCTTGAAACTAACCCCGGTCAGCGTATTACCACAGCGCGCTTAGCTAATGAGGTTGGTGTTTCTGAAGCAGCGCTTTACCGTCACTTCCCCTCAAAAGCGAAGATGTTTGAAGGGCTTATTGATTTTACCGAAGACGCGATTCTTTCGCGTATTAACCAAATATTGGAAAACGAAAAAGACACCGTCACCCGTTGTGAAATGATTGTGCGCCTGCTACTCACCTTTGTGGAACGCAATCCAGGTATTACTCGTATTTTAACCGGCGATGCACTACTTGGTGAACACGAACGCTTGCGTGGTCGTGTACTGGGTGTATTTGAAAAAGTTGAGGCCAATATCAAACAGGTACTACGTGAGCGCCGTTTACGCGAGCAAGTACGTGGCGGCCTAGATGAGGGCATGCTTGCAAACCTCGTTATGGCTTATGCGGAAGGCAAAGTTGCACAGTTTGTGCGTTCAGAGTTTAAGCGCGCGCCAACCGAGCATTTTGATGAGCAATGGCAAGCCATTGCCCAGCAATTATTAAGCTAATTATTCTGACGTGCGCGCCCGGCTCAACAAGTTAATTGCCGCTTGTTGAGGCGTGGTGTCGCCGTATAAAACATCGTAAAGCTGCTCACAAATGGGCATTTCAACACCGTGACGCTTCGCCAACGTGACTACTTCGCGCGTATTACGATAGCCTTCAACCGCTTGGCCAATGTCTTTCATGGCTTGCTCTACCGATTTGCCTTGGCCTAAAGCTAAGCCAAAACGCCGATTGCGCGATTGGTTATCGGTGCACGTAAGAATTAAGTCACCTAAACCGGCCATGCCAGTAAAAGTTTCCGGCTTCGCGCCTAGTTTCAGCCCTAAACGCGTGAGCTCGGCCAAACCACGGGTTATTAACGCGGTGCGCGCGTTAGCACCAAAACCTACGCCGTCGGCCATGCCTGCGCCAATGGCAATCACATTTTTAACCGCACCACCTAATTGCACGCCAATAAAGTCGTCGTTTGTGTAAACCCGGAAACTGCGATCGCAATGCAGCAGTTCTGAAAGCTCTTCGACAAACTTGGGGTCGGTTGACGACATTGAAATAGCCGTTGGTAAGCCTTTCGCCATTTCCATGGCAAACGTTGGGCCCGACAACACCGCAAGCGCATGGTCTGTGCCCAATATTTCTTCGGCAACTTCAAATAATAGACGCCCTGTTTCAGGCTCTAGCCCTTTCGTTGCCCAAGCGATTCGTGCGTCAGCGCGTAAATGCGGCTTCATGTCACGCAACACTTGTGCAAAGGCGCTACTTGGCACCACCACCACAATGTTTTTACTGTCGGCCACAGCTTCAGCTAAGTCAGCCGTCACATGTAAGGTGTCAGGAAGTTGAATACCGGGTAGGTAGCGGGTGTTTTCGCGGGTTTTGGCCATGCTTGCTACTTGCTCAGCATCGCGCCCCCACAAACAGGTATGAGTGCCCTTACGGGCAAAGCAAAGCGCTAGGGCGGTTCCGTATGAACCCGCGCCTAGCACTGTGACTTGCGAATTACGCATAGTTAGTAGCTATTATGCGTCAGCTTTTTGCTCAGCGGCTTGCTGTGCTTGTTGCTGTTGTTGCTGCACGTGTTGTGCGAATACTGCGTCAAAGTTAACTGGCGCAAGGTTCAATTGTGGGAACGTTGCACGGCTAACAAGGTTTGATAAACATTCACGCGC
The DNA here is from genome assembly GCA_018222985.1 of Gammaproteobacteria bacterium. Taxonomy (GTDB): domain Bacteria; phylum Pseudomonadota; class Gammaproteobacteria; order Enterobacterales; family Alteromonadaceae; genus Pseudidiomarina. The sequence continues at coordinate 147,886 of JAAEZG010000004.1, read as the reverse complement.
GTATGGGAACAAAATGTTCGGGCAGAAAGCACCTAACAAGTGCGCGCGCTGGCCTTCTTCAATTGCATCAGAAATAGTGAAAATACCAGCCTGATGAACTTCAGCCAAAAACGCAACGTCGTCACCAACCTTGTTGGTTGCAGTGATTTTCAAAACCACTTCGTAAACACCGTCTTCAATTTTGGTGTTTTTAACGTTCATGTCTAAGTTTAATTCAGGCTTCCACTCTTTGCGGAAAATTTCAGGCGCATTTGGCGCTTCGAAAGACACGTCTTTCGCGTAAATGCGTTGAATTTGGAATGCTTGCTGTTGCGCTTGTTGGTCTGCACCATTTACTTGCTGTTCGTCAGCCATTTTTATACGTCCTATTACGAGAGATTAAAATTATTTCTTAACCAGTGGAAAACTGGCGCCCTGCCAAGCAGAAATTCCACCCTGCAGTACGGCAACATGTTCAAAGCCTAATTTGCTAAGTGCGGCTGCGGTCGAGCGCGCAGTCATTCCTGTTGCACATACAACCACGATGGGGGCAGTTTTGAATTTCTCAAGAGCTTGCACCTCATTTTTTCGAATCTTCTCGGCCGTTAAATGAATCGAATCTTGAATGTGACCTTTACGGTATTCATCCACAGAACGAATATCAACATACACACCGTCATTACGGTTCACGAGTAGAGTCGCTTGCTGTGGCTCTAGCAGCTTCACTTTTGACGTTGCGCCTTTGATGTAACTTACGATGATCGCAATCAGCAGAATCACCCACAATAAACTCATAAAATAGTGGTCCATTGCGAAAGCGAGAAGTTGATCCATGAGATTGATGACTCCAATTGAAAAAAAACAGCCACAGAGTATACCGACTGCAATTGTCGTTGCCAGTAAAATTTGCGCATGAGCACCAGTTCAATACCGTCGACAAAGGATGCGCGCCACGCAAAAATCGCATAAAATAAACCCAATTTTTTGAAATCACTACTAAACCATTGGGGATGTCATGGCCAAGCCACACACACCACTTGCCTTATTAATTTTAGATGGTTGGGGCCACCGCGAGGCGGCTGCCGATAATGCAATTGCTGCGGCGAATACGCCGACAATGGATAAATTGTGGCAGTCGTGCCCGCACACACTCATTGACGGTTCAGGTATGGCCGTCGGCCTACCCGATGGGCAAATGGGGAATTCCGAAGTGGGCCATGTGAACTTAGGTGCCGGGCGCGTGGTGTACCAAGACTTCACCCGCATTAGCAAAGCCATTGCCGATGGTGATTTCTTCAACAACCCTGTATTAACCGAAGGCGTTGACGCAGCGGTTCAGCAAGGCAAAGCGGTTCATATTATGGGGCTGTTATCACCCGGCGGCGTGCATAGCCACGAAGACCATTTGTTAGCCATGGTTGAATTGGCGGCACAACGCGGTGCTGAAAAAATCTATGTGCATGGTTTTTTGGATGGCCGTGACACGCCACCGCGTTCCGCGAAAGCCACCATTGAGCGTTTTGATAAACACTTTGCACAGCTTGGCCGCGGCCGTTTTGCTACACTTTGTGGCCGCTATTTTGCCATGGACCGCGACAAGCGCTGGGACCGTGTGCAACAAGCCTGGCAGGCACTTGTGCATGGTCAAGGCGCATTCACTGCCGATAATGCGCTCGTTGCTTTAGCCGACGCCTACGAGCGCGACGAAAGCGACGAGTTTGTGAAGCCAACCATTATTGCCGAGGCGGCGCCAATTCAAGATGGCGACAGTGTGTTTTTCATGAACTTTCGCGCCGATCGTGCCCGTGAGCTTAGCCATGCCTTTTTAGACACTGAGTTTAGTGGCTTTGAGCGCGGTTCGGTGCCAAAGCTTGCGCACTTTGTCATGCTGACCGAGTACGAAGCGAATTTGCAGGGGCCTATTGCCTATCCACCCGAAAGTTTAAACAATGTACTGGGCGAATGGCTTGCGAAACAGCAATATACGCAATTGCGTATTTCTGAAACCGAAAAATACGCCCACGTAACCTTTTTCTTTAGTGGCGGGCGTGAGCAAGAATTTGACGGCGAACAGCGTGTTTTAATTCCGTCACCCAACGTCGCTACCTACGATTTACAACCCGAAATGAGCTCAGAGCAACTCACCGACGCCTTGGTTAGTGCAATAGAAAACCGCGAGTTTGATGTCATTATTTGTAATTACCCAAATGGCGACATGGTGGGCCATACGGGCAACTTTGATGCTGCCGTTAAAGCCGTCGAAGCCGTTGACCGTTCTATTGCACGCGTTGTAGCTGCTTTAGAAAAAGTTGGGGGCGAATGCTTAATCACTGCCGATCATGGCAATGCCGAGCAAATGCAAGACCATAGTACCGGGCAGTCTCACACGGCGCATACCAGCGAATTAGTGCCGTTTATTTATGTCGGTCGGCAAGCCGTTGCACGCGAAGGTGGCACGTTATCTGACGTAGCGCCAACCATGCTGCACCTGTTGGGCCTAGAGCAGCCGCCAGAAATGACCGGCAAACCGATTGTGACATTAACCTCGTGATGCGATGGCTGGTTGTTTTCATAATGCTTATAGCGCCGTTGCATGCAACGGCGCAGCAAGCAAGTACCGAAGAACAAGCCAAAACAGAGGCACAGCTTGAACAAATTGCGGCTGAACTGAAACGCCGCGAAGCGGCCATTGGCCAGCGCGCTGAACAGCTCTCATTAACTGAGCGCGAATTGAAGCAACTTGAACAGCAAATGGCGACAGTTGCCAGTGAGCTTAATCGCACCCAAGAGCAACTCAATGATGCGCAAGGTCGCATCAACGACTTACAAAGCCAGGCGCAAGCGCTCGAACGGCAGCTCAGCCAACAGCGCAAGCTTCTAGAAAAACAACTGGATACAGCCTACCGCGTGGGCGAACACGACTACTTACGGCTTATATTGCAACAACAAGAGCCAAGTAAATTTGAGCGTGTGCTTGGCTATTATGGTTACTTTAACCGCGCACGTTTAGCGCAAATTGACGCGATTGCGCAAACGCAGCAGCAACTGCAGCAAGTTCGTAGCGACGTATTAACCCAACAAGAAGAGCTTGAGCGCCGTAAGAAACAACAACGCCAACAACAAGGTGTGTTGAAAGCTCAGCAAGACGAACAAAAGCAGCTTATCAAGCGCCTGAACCGCGAGCAGTCGGCCGACCAGCAGCGCATTGCCGAACTGAAGCAAGATCAAGAAGCACTTGAGCAAGTGTTGGCCGCCATTCGCTCTGCGCTGCGTGACGAACCTCGACTAGAAGGCCTGTCAGCATTAAAGGGCAAGCTAAGCTGGCCCGCGGCAGGTAAAGTACAACGTGTATTTGGTCGAGCACGCAGCGGCGGGGTTACTTGGAAAGGCATTGTTATTAATGCCGCCGATGGGGAGCCAGTACGCGCCATTGCTGATGGCCGCGTGTTATATGCCAACTGGCTGCGTGGATACGGTTTACTGATTGTTCTTGACCACGGCGATGGTTACATGAGTTTGTACGGCCACAACCAAACCATACTGCCGGCCGTAGGCGACATTGTGCGCGCCAACGAAACCATTGCACTTGTTGGTCAGAGTGGCGGTCGAGAAGAACCTGCGGTATATTTCGAAATTCGCGTTAAAGGTGACGCAGTCAACCCAGTTCAATGGTGTCGTTAATGCAACGATTTTTCGGTGGTTTCATGGTTTTCATTATGGCGTTTTGCGCCAACGGCGAAGCCGTGGAAGAAGCCGACGTAGCTTCTACCGATAATTCTGCGCCGATAAAAATTGCCATTGTTATCGATGACCTAGGTAACAGTCGTTTTCAGCAAAATTTTGCAGAGCTTCCTGGTGCGCTGACCCTAGCGCTGCTGCCACATACTCCTTATGCTGAGCGCATTGCACAAGCAGCACAGAAAACCGGCAAAGAAGTCATTATTCATATGCCTATGCAACCCGGCAATAACATCGATGCAGGCCTAGGCATGCTTCGCAGCGAAGACAACAAAGCTGAATTTATCATGTTGATGGAACAAGCCTTCATGCAATTACCACAAGCTGTTGGCATGAACAACCACATGGGCAGTCGGCTTACTTCGCTGGTTGAGCCCATGCAATGGGTGATGGAGCAGCTAGCACTGCGCAACTTCTATTTTCTCGACAGCCGCACAACCGCTGCAACCCAGGCAGAACAGGTAGCAAAAAATTTCGGCCTACCCGTGGCTCGACGCCATGTGTTTCTTGACAATGATCCGCGCCTGAGCGAAATATCTGCTCGTTGGAATGACCTACTCAAACATGCAAAGAAAAATGGGGAAGCCATCGCTATTGCTCACCCGCATAGAACCACATATGAATTTCTACAGGCTAAGCTATCTGAACTTGGCGCTAACGGTATTCAATTGGTTTTCGCTTCGCAACTGGCGCATCGAGAGCACCCAGCACCGACCATTGAACTTACTGAACATGAAGTAACAAGGCCATAACCAAAGGTGCTAGTGTCAACTATCCTGCCGGTAGTGTTCAGAATTCTGTGCAGTCTTCAGTAATTTTTAATTTTTTAATTTTATCAAACCTTGGATTATACTTTTCGGTGTCTAATTCGACGTTAAGATTTTGCATTTCTGCATAGTCGCTAAAGTCATTATAACTAAAGCGCTTGGATTGATGATTAGTGACATCGATAACATAAACTTCTAAATTCCCCTGTAACGAGATGATTGCGCGCCCTTCGCCACACTCAAAGAAATACGTGACTGCGCGAAGCACATATAAGTAACGCCCTCGTCGCTGAGCGTCTAAAACATGCGGATGAACAAGTGCTTCATCAGTCGCTGTGATATTGAGCATTTGCATCTCTGTTTCAGGCCACTTTATATATAAATCAGTACCGCGTAAGTCATACTCAAGTGTATTCATATAAAGAAAAGCGAGCAGTAGCCCTATGATTATTATAATTCGCATTCAACCACCGCCTTCAGAATTTAAAGGAATAATTTGAGTATTACCCTGATAGTTTATCCAAAAGCTTGTGTTCATCCAGCCACTCGATGGCCGACCGAGCATTGTCGCAATGTTACGAAATAAATTTGTCGGAAAATTTACAGGATGCATTTCGTAATCATACTGTTGGTTGTAGATGCCAAAAGTACCATCTTGTCTATCTCTAACTGTTACTTGTCCATGCACAGCGTAGTCAGAACCTGTTACGCGACCCGCGGCACACATGCCATGATTGGTGTTACGACATACTGACCAATCACTAGTTAACTCTACCGTTAGTTTGCTCGCATCAACGTCAACGGATAAATTCGGATCTGAATTATTCTGCTATATCCAGTCTGCTTCGCCTTTACTTGCAAAACGCCCCTTTTTACTAACTTCGTCAGCAACACGATTAGCTACACTCTGATGATGCACTTCATCATTAAACAACCGAGAAAAAGCCCCTGTCACCTCGCCATTAGCGAACTTGCCGCCACTTAAACTTGATGCGGTACCTCCAATTACAGCGGCAGCGGCTACGCGCCCTGCACTAAAACGACTGCCTTTGTCTATTTTGCCGATGGCCGGAGCAAGGGCTTGGGTAACGCCTGCGGCTGCGAATCCATGTCCAAACTTACCGCCACTGAGCACGTTCATGACGCCGCCGGTTATGCCGTGCATAAGCACCTTGCTGTAATAACCGCTGGTGCCCATGCTGACATCCATGCCACTAAAGGCTTCACCAACCCCATAAAACGCAGCGGCAGCAAAGGCTCCTCGCAATGCACCGGTGAGTATATTGCCACCATTAAAGCCAGCATTAACACCACCAGCTATAGCTCCTGCGGTGGCAGCACCATACCAACTGCTAGCAAAATACGTGGCACACGCTTGGCAATAGGCGTATAGAGCCGCAACGACAATCACACCAATAATGGGCTTAATTTTTTCCCACAGCTTACTGAAAAAATACCCACTCGGGTCGGTATAACTCATGGGGTTATTCAGCACATAGCTATAGCGGTTGTAGTTTTGGCTGTTTTTGGGTGCTTGCACAAACGGGTCGGCCTGCAAAAAGCGCCCGAGGGTGGGGTCATAAATGCGCCCTTTCATGTGCACAATGCCCAAGGCATCCAATTGCCGATGCCCGGTAAAGCCTTGCTCGGTTGGCGGCAGCATGCTGCCAAGTGCAACACCGCCTGCAGTGTAAATGGTTCGGGTTTGACCAAAG
>JAAEZG010000004.1:0-141587 GCA_018222985.1 Gammaproteobacteria bacterium | reverse complement strand
CATGCTGCCAAGTGCAACACCGCCTGCAGTGTAAATGGTTCGGGTTTGACCAAAGGCGCTAAATAGCTGCTGGCTGATTATCTCGCCCGTGGTGGCTAAGGTGGTAAACACCGAGCCTAGGTGGTCTTTAAAGAGCAAGTACGTGGCTTCCGTGCTTGTGCTTGCGCTTTCGCGCTGCACGATGACCACGTCATCCGCCACGGTGTAACGGTATTCGGTTAAGCTGCCGGCGCCGCCACTGCGGGATTTTTTCTCAAATCCGCCAACCATGTGTTTGGTGTAGGTTACGCTTTGATTACTCTCTTGTAAAACGTCCTGTTGATAGTACAGCGCGCCTTGGGCATCGTAACGCATGCTTGAGCTACTGCCATAACCGCTGATGTGGGTAACGCGGTCAGCACCGGATAAAGCAACAATTCGTCTGTAATTTACAGTTTACCCTCTTAATTTAAATTAACGTTTATCCATGTTGATATTGAACTTATCAGCTGACTGTTCGCTTATATTGATATCTTGGGAGATATCATTCCAAACAGCACATTTGTTATTAAAATCCGAATAATCATTTCTACTAACAGCCAACGCAACGTAAGTGACTTCAACAAGCTCACCAAAACTGCGCGATATATTCGTACTTGGTTCAAACTTATATATACCAGTCAACGCAACATGACACTTATCATATGCGTATATTTCGTCCATGATTTCGTCAGTAAAACGAATAGCCAACCTATCTTTGCTCACGCTAAAACAAGCATCTTCAGTTGCGCATAAATATATTAAACTAGTTTCCTCATTGGGCTTAATTGCTGATAAAAAACCTACTACTTCTATTCGTTGATTATGTAAATGTTTCCCAGATAAACTTATTTCATAAAATGACGTCAACAATGGCATTGTTTCCGCAATAGCATAAATAGGAAGCATAAATAAAAAAATCAGTACCCGCATATTACCTCCTAGAGCGCACAGTTTTGAAAAACGCAACGAGTATGAGCATCGCCTATTGACTGCGGCATCAGTCCATATTTATTCCCAAACTCCTTCCACGCCTTAGTTGCATTAAAAATCTTTAAACCGCTTCCTGTATAACCCGGAGTAGGGCTATATGAAACATAACCAGAGCCGCGCTTTAAAACATCAAAATCGGAAACTGAAAAGCCAGAATCACCAGCTGGATGGGTATGCCAGAAAGCAGTTCTGCCGTGATTGACTGTGAATGGGGTTGAGCGATATAGATCAACTACTTCACGCGAATCATAACTCGTAATAACTTTTCCGATTGAGTAACCCTCTTTAGCGTCATTGTATATATTTGCATAAATTTCAGCTTGGTATTTATCGCCTATTGGCAACCCATTTTCATGTAGCCACTTAGCTGCATCAGCTTCGAATGTGAAAGGACCTAAGCTTTCAATTTTTTTATTTAAGCTGGATAATGCTTTCTCAAGCCCTTCTTTGTCGCCATTGAATCTATTAGGCACTTTAAAAGAGCTTGTATTTGCTGATTTGCTATATAGCTTCATAATGGTTTGTCGTGATACACCAGCTTGCTCTAGCTGCATTGCGGCTGCCGCTTCACCTACAGTGGATGTATTAAACCCATATTGAGCAATACCCTCGAAAATACCGCCAGTAATAGCACCCGCCAAAGCGCCGCTCATCGCTCCTCTGAGCGAACCTGTCATAATAGCACCACTAACAAAACCAGCTGCTGCACCGCCGACAACTGCCCCAGTAAACCCAGCAGCGCTTGCACTTAATCCTGAGCTTAAGGCCCAACTTGAAGCCCATCCGCTTGCGGCCCCGAAAGTAAAATAAGAGACGACTGCAGCAGCAATTACCCGCCAATATTTTTTTATTCCCTTAAATAAAGATTTGAAAAAATACCCACTCGGGTCGGTATAGCTCATGGGGTTGTTCAGCACATAGCTATAGCGGTTGTAGTTCTGGCTGTTTTTGGGTGCTTGCACAAAGGGGGCGGCCTGTAAAAAGCGCCCGAGGGTGGGATCATAAATGCGCCCTTTCATGTGCACAACGCCCAAGGCATCCATTTGCCGATGCCCGGTAAAGCCTTGCTCGGTTGGCGGCAACATGCTGCCAAGTGCAACACCGCCTGCAGTGTAAATGGTTCGGGTTTGACCAAAGGCGCTAAATAGCTGCTGGCTGATTATCTCGCCCGTGGTGGCTAAGGTGGTAAACACCGAGCCTAGGTGGTCTTTAAAGAGCAAGTACGTGGCTTCCGTGCTTGTGCTTGCGCTTTCGCGCTGCACGATGACCACGTCATCCGCCACGGTGTAACGGTATTCGGTTAAGCTGCCGGCGCCGCCACTGCGGGATTTTTTCTCAAATCCGCCAACCATGTGTTTGGTGTAGGTTACGCTTTGATTACTCTCTTGTAAAACGTCCTGTTGATAGTACAGCGCGCCTTGGGCATCGTAACGCATGCTTGAGCTACTGCCATAACCGCTGATGTGGGTAACGCGGTCAGCACCGTCGTAGGTGAACGTACGGTCGCCATCACTGAGTACGTTGCCAAAGGCTCCACGGCATTTTGAGCACTTACCAAACTGCTGAATAAAATAGATAAGACAACAAGATAGGGGCATATCCGTTGCATTGAACTGTTCCTTTATGTGTTTTTTATCACCCTATTTAACATTTAAAACACATTCAAGTACTTTTTGTTCGCTTTTTATTCTTTCAATGTGACCAGATGCTGAATTTTATCCATAAAAAAAGCTCGAAGCTGTTATAACAACTTCGAGCTTTTAATGAATGTGTTCTTTACTTAAGCCATTGCCATACGCAATTTCTTCATAGCATTTGCTTCTAGCTGACGCACACGTTCCGCTGAAACTTGGTATTTATCAGCCAATTCTTGCAACGTGGTTTTGTTGTCATCGTCTAACCAACGGGCGCGGACAATGTCTTGGCTGCGCTCATCAAGGGTTTTAATCGCTGACAACAAACGCTGCTGGGTGTGTGATTCCCACTGCTCGTTTTCAACTTCTTCAGCTAGGTCTGAGCGCTTGTCTTCTAAATACTGCGCTGGTGAATAGGTAGAACCTTCGCGTGCGTCATCGTCATCTGAGCTTAACTCAAATGCTTGGTCATGGGCGCTCATCCGCGCTTCCATTTCCAACACTTCGTTGGTGCTAACACCTAAGGTTTCTGCAACTGTGTTCACTTCTTCTTGCGTAAACCAACCCAAGCGCTTTTTCATTTTGCGCAAGTTAAAGAATAATTTGCGCTGCGCTTTGGTGGTGGCAATTTTGACCATGCGCCAGTTTTTCAGCACATACTCATGAATTTCAGCTTTTATCCAATGTACCGCGAACGATACCAAGCGTACGCCAACCGCTGGGTCAAAACGACGTACTGCTTTCATTAAGCCAATGTTACCTTCTTGAATAAGGTCTGCTTGAGATAAGCCGTAGCCAGAATAGCCACGTGCAACATGCACGACAAAACGCAGGTGAGACATAATCAACTGACGCGCAGCTTCTAAGTCTTCCTGTTCGTGTAAGCGTGTAGCCAGCTCCCGCTCTTCTTCTGCGCTTAGCATTGGAATACGGTTTACCGACGAAATATACGCTTCTAGGCTGCCACTGGCTTGTGGAACAGCTAATGCCATACTTGTCATTTCAGAGCTCATGCAACAACATCCTCTCTCGCTTGTGCCCGCACTTCATTATCCAGACACACATCAGACCACTTTATGATCTGAAAGTTCCCTCATTCTAGCAAACTTGACGCTGCTGACAATGATCAAATGGGGATCAAATTACTGCGGTTCAATGGTTCGTACATGTTTTCTTACAGCAATGTAAGAACCGAGCAAACCAAGACCAATGGCAACCAGCCATAACACCATCATTTCATTAAAGTTTAAACCTGATAACCGAAACTGGCTTTGGTACAACTCACTAATGTCTGCTACGGCACCCGATATCCACCAGATCACCATTGCGGTTGCTAACCACGCAATAAAACCGCCAACAAAACCATACCACACACCGGTATACAAAAATGGGCGTTGAATAAAGCCGTCGGTTGCACCAACGAGCTTCATGACCATGATCTCGTCACGCTTACTGTTGATATTTAGCCGAATGGTGTTGCCCACTATGAGCACCACAGCGACACATAGCAACGTTGCCAAGGCCAATAAACCATCGCGTATAAGGTTTAACAGCGCCTCTAAGCGTTGCAGCCAATCTAAATCGAGCCGCACTTGCTCAACTTCGCGCTCGTTACTTAGCTGTTGCGCTAGCGCTTGGGCCTGAGCCGTACCGCGTTTGTTGGCAACGGGCAACACTAACAACACATCTGGTAGCGGGTTGTTTTCTAATGCATTCAAGGCATCGCCAAACCCAGAGGCCTCGCGAAACTCTTGCAACGCCTCGTTTTTATCAATCCAGCGCACGCTTTCAACATCGTTCGACAAACTTAACCGTTTGTGAAAGGTTGAAACTTCTTGCTGGCTTAAGTCTTTGCGAAGAAACAGCGTAATTTCTGAGGCATGTTGCCAATCAGCACCAATGGTTTCTGTGTTTTTAACCACCACATACAGCGTTGCTGGCAAGGTTAAACTCAAGCCTAATACGGCCATGGTCATAAGGCTTGCTAACGGATAACGCGCTAGTTCACCAAGGCTTGCAACGGCTTGCTGAGCATTATGCACCCAAAACATGACAAAACGACGAAAGCCTGAAATTTTCACTTGTTGCGCGCCTTGTTGGCGACTACGGAACAGTAAACTCATTGCTTACCCCTCCTCTTGCAAGCCGTCGTTGATCATACGGCCATCGCGTAGCGTTAAGGTGCGGTAACGCAGTCGCGCTATGAGGCCTAAGTCATGGGTAGCAATAAGCACAGACACACCAACGCGGTTGAAGTCTTCAAATAACTTAATGATTTCACTTGATAATTTCGGATCTAAGTTACCAGTTGGTTCGTCGGCCAACAATAACGGTGGTTTGTTCACCACAGCGCGCGCTATACCAACACGTTGTTGTTCACCACCTGAAAGCATCATCGGGTAATGGCGTAATTTGTCACCCAACCCTACTTTTTCAAGCGCCGCTTGCACACGCTTGCGAGCTTCTTGCATGCTGTAGCCTTCAATAAGCAATGGCAGAGCAACGTTATCAAGCACCGTTTTGTCCATTAATAGCCGGTGATCTTGAAAAATCATGCCAATATCGCGGCGCACATAGGGTATTTGGCGTACGTTGATACGCTTTAAGTCGTGGCCATTAATTAGCACTCGCCCAGCTGTTGGGCGTTCCATCATGCTAATTAGCTTTAGCAAGGTACTCTTGCCTGCGCCCGAGTGGCCGGTTAAAAAAGCCATTTCGCCGGGTTCAAGGTGAAAACTCACGTTATTCAGCGCTTGGAATCCGCCAGGGTAGGTTTTGCTAACTTGCTCAAACTTAATCATGAGGTTTCTGTCTCGCTTAATTCGCGTTGAAATAGTGCACCAACAAACTCTTTGGCAACAAATGGCCGTAAGTCGTCAATGCCTTCGCCAACACCAATATAGCGAATAGGAATATTAAATTGATCGGCAATGGCAAAAATAACACCACCCTTGGCGGTACCGTCAAGCTTAGTCAATGTAATACCTGAAACCCCAACGGCTTCAGTGAACAGCTTGGCTTGGCTAATTGCATTTTGCCCAGTGCCTGCGTCTAAGGTGAGCATGACTTCGTGCGGAGCGGTGTCGTCGAGTTTTCGCATCACCCGCACTACTTTTTTCAGCTCGTCCATTAAGTGGGCTTTGTTTTGCAAGCGCCCGGCCGTGTCGGCAATTAAAACATCTACGCCACGGGCTTTGGCGGCTTCTACCGCGTCAAATATGACCGATGCGCTATCGGCGCCAGTGTGCTGGGCAACCACCGGAATATCATTACGTTGGCCCCATACCTGTAATTGCTCAACTGCCGCAGCGCGGAATGTGTCACCTGCAGCCAACATAACCGACTTGCCTTCGCGTTTAAATTGCTGAGCCAGCTTGCCAATAGTTGTGGTTTTACCTACGCCGTTCACGCCAACCATTAAAATAACAAAGGGCCCTTTTTGCTCGGCCGGAATCGTTAATGGTTGCGCCACTGGGGTTAAAATATCGGTCATGTTTTGCTGGAGGAGTTCATACAGCGCTGAGGCGTCTTGCAACTGCTTGCGGCTGGCTTGCTCGGTCAATTGTTCAACTATTTTTAAGGTTGTCGGCACGCCAATGTCGGCTGTAAGCAATTGGGTTTCGAGATCTTCAAACAGTTCGTCATCAATTTTTTTGTCTTTGAAAATACCCCACAAGCCGTCGCCAATGGCACTTGAGGTTTTACGCAACCCTGTCGTTAAGCGTTTCCAAAGGCTTGGCTTCGACTGGGTTTCTTCCACCTGCGGCGCTGCGTCAGCACGCGACTCGGCGGTAACTTGCGCACAAATTTCGGCAGCATCGGGCGCTGCAACTTCAGCCATAGACGGCTCTTCTGGTAGCGGTTGCTCGGCTTCCAGTTCTGGTTGCGGCTCTGGTTGCTGTTCTGGTTGCTGTTCTGGTTGCTGTTCTGGTTGCTGTTCTGGTTGCGCCTGTGATTCTTGCTCTTGAACAGCGGTGTCTGCTGATGATTTAGCGTCGTCGTTTTTGTTTTTGCGAAACAACGAAAAGAAAGATCCTTTGGCCATGCCTGTTTTACCTTTGGAAGTTCTGTGCGGGTCAGTTTACAATGCCGCACAGTTTAACACGTCATTTATAAGAAGGCTTACTTTAGCATGCCGCGAAACACGCACAAGCAGAAAAGCAAGGGCTCTGGCGAGCTACGAATTATTGGCGGGCAATTGCGCGGGCGCAAACTTGCCATTGCCGATGTTCCCGGTTTACGCCCAACCACTGACCGCGTGCGAGAAACCGTATTCAACTGGTTACAATTCGAGCTGCTTGATACGCGTTGTTTAGATTTATTTGCAGGTAGTGGCGCGCTTGCGTTTGAAGCCCTTTCACGCGGTGCGGCGCAAGTTATTTTGATTGAACAAGACACGCAGGCCGCGCGACTGTTAACGCAACATGCCACGGCATTGTCACCGGCTTGTTCAGGCCAAGCATTAGTGCAGCAAGCCGATGCACTGGCGTTTTTGCGCCAACAGCCTGCACAACCATTTGATGTGGTGTTTGTTGATCCGCCATTTGGCATGGGGTTAGCTAAGCGTTGTATTGAGCAACTGGTGCAAAATAACTGGCTAGCAGAACAAAGCTGGGTTTACGTTGAGACAGAGCGCGGCTTGGCACCAACCGTGCCCCATAGTTGGCATTTGCATCGTGAAAAGCACGCAGGCCAGGTTACATTCAGACTTTATCAAGTGCGCAGTGATATTGAGTCACTTAACGAACAGGATTAAATGATGGGAATTGCAGTGTGGTTAGGGCGTTTGGTGTTTGCGATTATTTGGGGCGTTATGCTGGCCAACATAGTGTCGCCGTTTGCGGGTAAGGGCTTCGCATTTTTTCTATTTCTGATGGTGCTGCTGATTGCCCTGCACCTTATACAATTGCTGATGTTTGCAACTGTATACAAAGAACATATTCAATGGCGCCGCGGCGACTATTGGCAAATTGTTTTGTTTGGCGTTATTGGTTGGTTGGCCATAGTGCGCGCCCAACCAGCGCGCACCGCAAATAGCGAAGAGTCGTAAACTACTCTTCTGCCATGCTAACGCCGATGTTGGATACACCTTCGTCGGCAATCATGTCACGCACTTGGCGCACCAAGGTTTGCGATGGTTGCGCCTCATGCTCGGCCACGGTTTCTAAATAGTTCAAAATAGCCTGCTGCACTTCAATTTCATACTGCGCTAACTCATGCTCGCGAAGCAGCTTACGGCGCTCTTGCGCATCCATGTCAGCACCTTCTGTCAGCTCTAAAAACTTCGCTACGCTCGCTTGGGAAACCTTGGCAACGCTAACTAAATCAGCACTATTTTGATCCATAAGCCCCTGCAACAAGGTGCTTATGGCTGTGCATGCGTCCATAGCCGGGTACACGCCGAGCATGTCATGACCATGTTCACTTGGCGTTACGTCGTCGACTTTTTCTTGCCAACGGGCGAAATTCACTTTCACCGCTTTACCCTGCCAAGCCCAGTCCCAACACGCATTCAACGCACCTTGTAGTGGTTTCGGGTCGCCAAAACCAGTAACATGATGGAATAATTCGTAGTTCGGTACCATGCGTTGGCACAGGTACAGTGCCATGACGGTTTGGTACGCCATGGGCAGCGCTCGAATGCGCTCAAAAGTATTCAAAACCATATAAACCCCTAAAGCGATATTAGCTATTAGATATTGGATATTAGCAAGAGCTCGAAACATCAGATCTAATATCTAATAGCTAATATCGATTTTGCTTTCAGGTAGTATACGCTTTATGACGATACAAGACGACTATTCCAAGATAACCGCAGCAAGCCAGCGCATCGCTCCATACGTGCGCCGCACTACCGTGTTAGTCAGCTTAAAACTGAATGAAGCGCTGGGTACTCGGGTGTGGTTAAAATGCGAGCATTTGCAACACACAGGCGCCTTTAAGTTTCGGGGGGCGTGTAATGCGCTGCTGCAGTTAAGTGATGAGCAGCGAGCTCGCGGCGTTTATACCGTGTCGTCGGGAAATCACGGGGCGGCGCTTGCAGCGGCTGGCCAGCAATTAGGGGTTAAGGTTCGGGTTGGTGTGGCAGCTAACGCTTCTGAATTTAAGCGCGAGAACATGGCGCGTTATGGTGCTGAATTAATCACCATTGACCCAGGTATGGCGTCTCGCGAGGCATTTGTTGCAGCACAAAAGCCTACCGGGCGTGAATTTATACCGCCGTATAATCATGCGCATATATGGCAAGGGCAAGGCACTGCGGCTCATGAGCTGATGCTTGAGCAGCCCGATTTAGATTGTGTGGTGGCGCCACTTGGCGGTGGGGGGCTACTGAGCGGTACCGCAACGGCAGCCAAAGCCAATGGGGTAGCTAAGGTGTATGGGGTTGAGCCTGAGTTGGCCGCCGATGGGCAAGCCTCTTTTCGTACGGGCGTGTTACAACCCGCCATGCCGCCAATGAGTGTATGCGATGGGTTGTTGACAAGCGTTGGCGATAAAACCTTTGCAGTTATTCGGCAGCGCGTTGACGACATTTTGGTCGTGACCGATAGCGAAGCATTGGCGGGGCAAAAATTAGTGTTTGAATTGACCGAACAATGGATAGAGCCTTCATCGGCAACTGTTATTGCGGCTATTCAACGTTACCCAGAGGTATTTGCGGGGCAGCGCATTGGGGTCATTATTAGTGGCGGCAACTTAGCGCGCTAGTACTAGGGCTAGCTTGCAAACAGTTGGTTTAAGTCGTTAAAGGCTTTAAATTCAAGTGCGTTGCCGCTGAAATCATAAAAAAACATGGTGGCTTGCTCACCAGGCTGCCCTTTAAAG
Organism: Gammaproteobacteria bacterium; assembly: GCA_018222985.1. Lineage (GTDB taxonomy): Bacteria > Pseudomonadota > Gammaproteobacteria > Enterobacterales > Alteromonadaceae > Pseudidiomarina. The sequence continues at coordinate 132,117 of JAAEZG010000004.1, read as the reverse complement.
CGAATATGCGGTTCAATGACAAACTCAATGCCAGCGGCGCGGACACGTTCAGCCAGCGCATGCCAATCGGACATGGTTAATACCACCCCAAAATGAGGCACCGGAACGGCATGGCCGTCAACTGGATTATGGTGCGCCACACCAGTTTTTTCTGGGGCTAGGTGGGTTACGAATTGGTGGCCGTAGAAATTCCAATCAACCCATTGTTCGCTGCTGCGCCCTTCGCTAAGGCCTAAAATAGCGCCATAAAACTCACGCGCTTTGGCAATATCATGCACCGGCACAGCTAAATGAAACGGTTGAAGTGTTGACTGCATATTAACGGCGTATCTCGCTACTTGTTTAACCTAGTGTTATTACTTAATAGGCACCATTGGTGTTGACCGACGCCACATGCGAACCCCTACTGCGACCAACAAAATAGTCCAGTTAAGTGGTGGCAGAAGCCCACACACGAGTACGGCAAGCATATTCCACAGCGGTTGGCGGTGATATTGCCCCACCAACACATAGAACAACAACGCGGCCACCAAACCTTGCATTAAAAATAGGCTAAGAGGCATAACTTTGTTCCCTTATTTTGCGCTTTTTCAGCGTCGTTTTAATAGTGGAACTTAGCCTAGCGTAAATTCATCAAATTGTAAAAGAGTGTTAATGCGCCTGAAATATCAGGCGCTTAACGCTTTATCTAGGTCCACTTTTAGGTCGTCTAGGTCTTCAATGCCTACTGAAATGCGCACAAAATTATCCAAAATACCGAGTTTTTCGCGATTTTCTTTCGGAATAGACGCATGGGTCATAATTGCTGGGTGCTCAATTAAGCTTTCCACCCCACCTAGGCTTTCTGCAAGTGCAAAAATTTCGACGGTTTCTAGGAAGCGACGGGCTTTATCAAGGTCGCCTTTAAGCAAAATTGAGATCATACCGCCGAAGCCTGACATTTGTTGTTTGGCTAACTCATGTTGCGGGTGGCTGGCTAAGCCCGGATAAATCACTTTTTCAACTTGTGGGTGTTGCTCAAGCCACTGCGCTAGCTCCATGGCGGCTTGGTTGTGGTGCTTCATGCGCAAAGCTAATGTTTTTACACCACGTAGCGCCAAGTAGCTGTCAAATGGTCCCGCGACCGCGCCCACTGAGTTTTGCAAAAACAGCATTTTCTCAACCAGCTCGTCGTTGTCGCCAACGACAGCAATACCGCCAACCATGTCTGAATGACCATTCAGATATTTGGTCGCCGAGTGCATGACAATGTCGGCACCCATTTCGAGTGGGCGCTGGTTATACGGCGTGGCAAAGGTATTATCAACCACCACAATCATGTTGTGTTGCTTGGCAATGGCTGCCACGGCTTTAATATCCACCAACTTCAACATTGGGTTGCTTGGTGTTTCAATCCAGATCATGCGGGTTTTTGGCGTAATTGCCGCTTCTACCGCACTCAGATCAGCCAAATCAACATAAGAGAAGTTCAAACCAGCTGAACGCCCACGTACTTTATCGAACAAGCGGAACGTGCCGCCGTACAAATCATCCATGGCAATCACATGGTCACCACTGTCTAGCAGCTCCATAATGGTTGAGGTTGCCGCCATGCCCGACGCAAAAGCAAGCCCCTGCTTGCCGCCCTCTAGGCTAGCAACGGCACGTTCCCACGCAAAGCGCGTTGGGTTGTGCGAACGCGAATATTCGAAGCCTTTGTGTACACCTGGGCTTTCTTGAATGTAAGTCGAGCTAGTGAAAATTGGCGGCATGACTGCGCCGGTTGCCGGCTCTGGTGACTGGCCACCGTGTATAGCAAGGGTTGCGAATTTCATGTTCTTTGCATCTGCCATGTTACTTCTCCAACAGGTTCTGAGCAGCCATCCACTCGTCGTTGTATAATTTTGATAAATAACGGTTGCCGGTGTCACAAGCTAAGGTCACCACGCGTTTAGCTTCAGTTTGCTCACGACAATAACGTAGCGCCGCGGCAATGAGTGTGCCGCTTGACGAACCCACCATAACCCCTTCTTTCACAAGCAACTCGCGCGCGGTATGAAACGCTTCTTTGTCACTAATTGCATAGGCTTTGTTGGCTAGGTTAATTTCACAAATATCGGGTACAAAATCTTCACCGATACCTTCAACCAACCAGCTTCCGGCTTCGACGGTTTCGTTGCGGTTAATCAGCGGCTCGAGAATAGAACCGTCTGGGTCAGCGAGCACTAAGTCAATGTCTGCATTCTGCTCGCGCAGATAGCGGCCGATGCCCGACAAGGTTCCGCCCGAGCCAACACCGCAAACAAACGCGTCTAAATTGCCTTGCATTTGTTGCCAAATTTCAGGCCCTGTAGTGCGGTAATGGGCCGCAACGTTGGCTGGGTTGGTGAATTGGTTGACATAAAAGTAGCCGTTTTCTTCAGCCAGCCTTGCCGCCATGTCTTGGTAGTATTCAGGATGGCCTTTTTGCACATCAGAGCGGGTGCGTACAACTTCAGCGCCCATGGCTTTGAGGTTGTTTACTTTTTCGGCTGACATTTTGTCTGGCATAACAATTTTCAGCGGGTAGCCTTTGCTGGCCGCCACTAACGCTAAACCTAAACCGGTGTTCCCTGCCGTAGCTTCAATAATGGTCATTCCTGGCTTTAATGCGCCTGACTGTTCCGCGGCTTCGATCATGCTTACTGCGATGCGATCTTTTATTGAGCCGCCCGGATTCATAAATTCTAGCTTGAGATATAATTCGCACGGGCCCGTGTCGATGTTAGATACCTTGACCATTGGCGTGTTGCCAATCATTTCCAGAACATTTTGGTAAACATGCATAATTGTCTTGTCCGTTTTTACTTTGAATCGCAGTGCGTTTTGCGTCGAATGGCTAACATTATCGCACGGCGGTATGTTTTATAGCAAAGCAAGCTGTGGCAAAGTATTGGCACATTTTGGAATATCACATAACCAAGCCTTCAATTAGGGTCGCGCTGGCGGTTATCTCATAAGGAATCATTCATGTTGCACCAACAAATTCACGCACTCGCGCCGCCTAAGCTGGCAACAACATGGCTTGCTGCGCTTGTGATGATTGGCACGCTGGGCGCCTGCGCACCAGCCGCTAACAATTCAAATGCCGACTTGGTCGCAGAACAAAGTGCGTTCATGCAGCAATTTCAGCCCTATTGCGGGCAGGCTTTCAGTGCAACGATTGTGCAAGATAACCAGCCAAGCGACGCTTGGGATAACCCACTGGTGGTGCATATTCGTGACTGCGAAGACAATGTCGTACGTATGCCATTGCACGTTGGCAACGACCGTTCGCGCACTTGGGTGCTGACACAACACCCAGGCTACATTGATTTCCAGCACATTCATTTACACGAAGACGGCAGCGCCGACGCGGTGTCGCCGTATGGAGGCCAAACGTTAGCTAGCGGCTCAGCCACCATTCAGGCGTTTCCGGTAGACGAAGCCAGCAAAGCGTTATTTATTGAAAACGGCCTAGACGTGTCGGTGACGAACACTTGGACCATTCAGTTTGTTGACGCACAAACCATGAGTTATAAGCTCTCGCGTCCTGGCCGAATTTTTGAGGTGCAGGTTGACCTCAGCCAACCTATTGACCTTCCACCACCAGCTTGGGGGTACCATGATTGATTTGCGTAGCGATACAGTCACGCTACCGACTGCTGCAATGCGCGCGGTTATGGCCGCGGCGCCCGTCGGTGATGACGTATTTGGCGATGACCCTACCATTAATGCATTACAACAGAGAGTGGCTCAGCTGGCGGCTAAAGAAGCTGCACTAATAGCTAGCAGCGGCACCCAAACTAACTTACTTGCCCTGCTCAGCCATTGTCAGCGCGGCGAAGAGTACCTTGTTGGCCAGGAATACCATACCTACCGCTACGAAGCCGGCGGCGCAGCAGTGTTGGGCGGTATTGTGCCGCAACCGTTTGAAGTAGAGGCCGATGGCACATTAAATTTGGCGGCTGTCGAAAAGCGAATTAAACCGGATGACCCACACTTTCCAGTCACCAAGTTATTGTCGCTTGAGAATACCCATACTGGGCGTGTAATTCCGCAAGACTACATGTTAAAAGCGCGGCGGTTATGCGATAAGCATGGGCTGAAATTGCACTTAGATGGAGCTCGAATTTTTAATGCCTGTGTAGCGACAGGAAAGTCACTAAGTGATCTTGTGGAACCTTTTGATAGTGTCTCTATTTGTTTCTCGAAAGGCTTAGGCACACCAATTGGCTCGGTATTAGTTGGCTCCAAAAAGTTTATTCAACGGGCACATAGATGGCGCAAAATGCTTGGTGGCGGCATGCGCCAAGCGGGTATCATCGCGGCAGCAATGGACCACGCTTTAGACCATCATGTTGAGCGCTTAGCTGAAGACCACATGCGCGCCCAACAGTTACATGATGCACTAAGCGGATTACCGAATATCTCGGTTGAGCCAGCTCAAACAAACATGGTTTATGTCAACTTTGAGTCTCTTGAACAGGCACAAAAAGTGAGCGATTACTTACGCGATAACGGCATATTAACTGCACGTTCGCAGCGTATGCGCTTGGTCACCCATCTCAATATTCGCGATGAAGACATCGACACCGCGGTGCACTTATTCAAACAAGCGTTACAACTTGTGTAATTGCTGAAGTATGCGGTCGAGAGCGCGAAAACTAAGCGCCTCGGCCAAATGTTTTCGTTGTATAGCGTCACTATCGTCAAGGTCAGCAATGGTTCGCGCTAAGCGCAACAAACGATGGTAAGCACGATGCGACAGTGAAAACTGCTCTATGGCAGCAACCAAAAACACATGATCGTCGTCGCTTAACCGACAAAACTCAGCTAACTGAGCTGGTTTTAGCTCGCTATTCAAACAGCCTTGGCGCTCAAGTTGGCAGGCCCGAGCTTCAGCTACCCATCCGCGCCAAGTAGGCGAAAGCGGTTCCTGCTGCTCGTGCTGTTGGCGCAACACATCTGGCTGACGTGGCACATCTACTTGCATGTCAATTCGGTCTAACAAGGGCCCGGACAGCTTACCTAAGTAACGTGATATTTGGTCTGGCGAAGCGCGAGCACTTGAAAGGTCGCCATCAAAATAGCCGCATGGCGACGGATTTAACGCGCAAATCAGTTGGAAATCGGCCGGGTACGTTATTTGATGCCCGGCGCGACTAATGGTCACAGTGCCTGACTCGAGTGGCTCGCGTAGTGAGTCAAGCACATGCCGAGCAAACTCAGGTAACTCGTCTAAGAACAACAGTGATCTGTGCGCTAATGAGATCTCGCCGGGTTGTGGCGGCGAGCCTGTCACTTCCCACAATAAATGCTAACGAAAAAACGAAGTAATGCGGCCTGCAGACGATTTTTCTCATAATAAATGCTATTGAAATTCCCATAATAAGTGCTAAAGTCTTAAAAATTCCCGTAATAAGCGCTAATAAATTGAAATATCAGACGTCCGTACGCAAAATTCCAACGAATCGTCGTAGCTGTCGGGGCTATTACGCGTTCAGAGGGCAAGATAGCATTCCTCATGAATCGACTGTTGAGCGCGACTTCGTTATGTTGATGGAATTCGATGAGCGCGTTGAAAAGCTGGTTTCTCAACCAATTCAGCTAAGTTACATCGACTTAAGCGGTCGCCAACAACGTTACACTCCTGATTATCTCGTCTATTTTAAAACACCAAACATGAAGCCCATGCTCGTTGAGGTAAAAGAACGCAGCGAAATAAAAAAGGACTTTGAGAAGTTACGTCTCAAATTTGCAGTCGGCATTCGTGCAGCCAAAGAAAAAGGTTGGAGATTTAAAGTTTACGATGACACTCGTATTCGCGGATTGCTGCTCGATAACATTCGTAAGTTAAGAAACTTCGCATCACACAGCGTATCGGATGACATTAGAGATAAAATTTTATCTGAGATGCGCAACATTCACCTACCCATCACGGCCAGAGACTTTTTAGAACACTACACAACGAGCCGTCGAGAATACCTTGAGAATATAGGCCGTATTTGGTGGTTAGCGCTTCAGCACGACATTGAGCTTGATTTGTCGGAACCTCTTTCAGAGCGAACTCGTATTACACAGGTGAAGGCTCATGACTGACACATATAAACCATCAAAATCCAAGGTTAAGTTACGCCGTGGCACCTTAGTCAAACTGAGTGACGGTGACTATTTCATTAAAGAAGTACTCAACATTAAAGAAGTATTGCTCCAGAAGGTGGATAGCAAGCAAATTCAGCTGTTTAAAATCAGTGAAATTATATCCAGTGTTACAGAAAACGAGCCGCAAGATAATTTAGTTTCCGATGATATACAGGCCATTCCAGCGCATAAGTTGAAAGCAGCTGAAAAAAAACTTAAAGCGATTAAGCCTCTTCTAGAGTTGGGTCCATCGGCATCAAGTCGTGACGTAAAAATACAGGCGGCAAAATGTAATATTCATTACACGACCTTATACCGTTGGTTAAGAGCATTCTCGAGTACTAATTCGTTGGTTAGCCTTGTCGACCAAAAACGTGGATGGTCTGCAAAAAATAATCGCATTCCAGAAGAAGTAAATAAGATCATTGAGCACACCATAGACACCTATTATTTGTCTAAGGATCGCTACTCACCGCAGTTTATTTACAACAAGATTTGCCAATCCTGCAAACAGGCCGGTTTAAAGCCTCCATCGCAGTCGACAATCTATCGACGCATCGACTTGGTACCAGAAGAACGACGCCTTCGAGCACGTGGCCATATCGACATTGCAAACAATCGTTATTCCGCCCGAGCAGGTAAGTTTCCAAACGTCGATTCGATATTAAGCGTAATACAAATCGATCATACGCCTTTGGATATCATTATCGTCGACGACGAACATCGAGAGTCAATAAAACGTGTTTGGTTGACCATGGCAATTGATGTGTATTCACGCATGGTTACCGGGTTCTATCTATCCTTAGATGCACCAAGTATCACATCAGTGGCGATGTGTATTTCACATTCGATTCTTCCAAAAGATATTTGGTTAAAGAAACTTGGTATCGACCTAGATTGGCATGTGTGGGGTATCCCAAAAAAAATTCACGTTGATAATGGCTCTGACTTTACATCCGATGCCCTGCGCATGGGGTGTAAGGCAAATAACATTGCTCTTGAGTTTCGGCCTGTTGCCAAACCTGAGTATGGCGGTCACATCGAACGTTTACTTGGTACCTTTCAAGAAAAGCTCAAAGCACTAGATGGAAAAACCTTTAATTCAGCTAAAAGTAGAGCTTCTTACAATTCCGAGAAACATGCGATATTCGATTTCGACTCTCTCGAGCTTTGGTTAACTAATGCGATTATCGAATATCACCACACCAAACATGAAGGCATTGGTGTTGCGCCGGCAACAAAATGGGAAATGTCCGTTGAAGGTGAGCTCGAAGAGTTACCACGTGGGCTACCAGATATCCCTACCGACCCATTATCTATTGAGCTCGATTTCTTACCTTATCAGCGTCGGACGATACGCTCTCAAGGTATTGTTTGGGATGGTATCTATTACTTCTCCGACAGCATACGCCATCTCATCGGTGCGATAGATCGAGAAACTCGAAAGCCTCGCAAGTTTATTATTCGACGCGATCCAAGAAATATTCGGCATGTTTGGGTCTATGATGATGAAATGAAATGCTATCACAAGGTAGCGCTTGCCGATCCAACGCTTCACTTCACAAGTGTTTGGGAGTTAAACGAGGCCAAGGCTTATCTCAAGCAACGCGGCGAATCTGACTATAATCAAGAAATGCTTTCACGAGCAATTCAGAATATGAATGCAATTCAGGAGCAAGCCGCGAAAGCGACGAAAGATGCTCGCCGTAGGGCTCAGCAGAAGAAAAACCACGAAAGTAAAGTGAGTCCCGCTACCCATTTTGAAAATGGTGAAAAGGACCAACCAACATCGACAACACCATCAGAATCCCCCGAGGCCGATGACTGGGGCGATGACGATGATGTCGTCATTTTTGATATAGAGTAGCCCTTATGGATGAGTTTAAACATTTAGCCCCACAGTTTCGTGAAGTTGCCGCTCAGTCCGATGATAAGCGTATTGCCTTTATCAAACAAAAACGCTGGCTTAATTATCCGGTTGCGGACCGTATTTTGAATATTTTTGCAGAGTTCTTGAATCATCCCAAACAAGCTCGCATGCCTTCAGTGTTATTCATTGGTGATTCCAATAACGGCAAAACATCGATGATTGAGCGATTTGTTCATCTTCATGGCCAAAGTCGCACGTGTGTAGAAACCGAGCTACTCATCAAACCCATCGTATCCATAGAACTATCTGGTCCAAATGCTCGGGACTTATACTTCACAATACTTCAAGAATTCTGGGCACCGGTGAAACCAACCGAATCAAAAACGAACTTGCGAAAGCTAGCGATCGACCATTTGTTATCAAGCAAAACCAAGATGCTCATCATCGATGAGTTTCATACGCTTAAACATGGTACCGCTGTAGCTAGATCGGAAATACTTGCTGAAATGAAACGATTATCAAACAAGTTGCGCATTCCGATACTCGCAAGCGGGATACCAGATGCGGCAGCGCTAATTCGCGAAGATGCACAATATCAAAGTCGCTTTTCAGTCGTTCGACTTCCGCTTTGGACGAAAGGCAAAGATTTCCTATCACTGCTTAAGACGTTCGAAGTGATGCTGCCTCTTCGTAAACCCTCGAACTTAACCAGTCGCGAAATTGGCTCTAGAATCTTGGAAATATCAAAAGGAAATTTAGGAAATATTCACGGATTACTACAAATTTGCGCAATAGAAGCTATAACTACTGGAGTCGAGCAAATTGATTTATCAATCGTGGAGTCTTTCTCGTGGTATACACCAACGGAAGGGCCGCGGGAAATTCAGCTGTAAGAGGTCCATGGCCCGCTCGAATTAAACCACTAGAAAACGAAAGTTTATCCTCCTGGCTTGTGCGAGCAAGCTTGGCTAACCATTCGACTCCCTCAAATATTGCCAATTACATTTGGCCAGGCTGGCGAGCATGGACACGTGATATTGACCGAGAACTTAGCAAATCACAATTCGCTTCGCTTAGTGTTGTATCGACACTCACTCCTGAAGAAGTTCAAAACCTCACGTTACGCCCAATTATTCAACGCATCACTGGGAAAACCAAACTAAATACCGCCACTGCCTGGAAGTGGGTTATACAACGCAGTACTCGAAATAAAAATACCAACCGGTCAACACAGTTCTGCCCACTTTGCCTTCAAGCAGATCCTAAACCTTATTTACGTCTTCATTGGCGTCTATCGTTTATCACGGTATGTCCAAAGCATAATGTGAACTTGCTCGATTCCTGCCCACATTGCGGTGAATCCATTGAAATACACAAGATTAATCGCGGTAAGCTCAGCTCGTGTGCTCACTGTCGATGGAGTATTACCGACGTGACTCCCGTTGCTGCAAACAGAGAGGTTCTTAGCTTAACGGAACAGCTCGTTGACGATATGCATTCAGCGAAATCCGATAGATTTGAATTACTGGCTTTTGTGACGGCTCTTCTAAGGCGACTTCCTAAGCTTCAGGACAAGATTATTGACCCATTCCTTATGAACGTAACTGAAAACGCAGCTACGGTTCGCGTTGATGAATTCTCTGGCATTTCATTTGATTGGCTCAATAGTGACGACCGACGACTGCTGCTCACGGCCGCTGCGCCATTAATGAATTTACAACCTAAAGGGTTAGCATTCTCTTTGTTAAACTCAGGGTTATCGATAGGACTACTGAGAAGTATGGTACCGAATGTACCGACTTTGCTTGAGCCGTATTTCCCAGAAGGCAACCCAACTCAGAGAAGTCCGCCGCGGCACTCCAAGCAATCAATTCCAAAACCGACACCTAAGCGTCTCGTGCAAAGACGGTGGCAAGCGTTTTTGAAGAAACACGGGTTATCCTGATGGCAGAGCACAAACAATGCGACCAGTGTAAGCAGCACTCTGACCATTTCCCGCGAAGATACCGTGGAAAGCGATTCTGCGGCTCATGCTATTGGTATTTTTTCATCAAGCGTGAATGTTCAGAGTGCCATCAAATCAAGCGTATTCATCGTGCGGAGAAGCGTCCTTTATGTTATCGCTGTTACAGTAAAGTCACACCTTGCTCCCGCTGCGGTCGTGTTGGTCGTCCGGTCGGGAAATGTCTCGAAACCGGAATACTCTGCAACTCCTGCGCAAACGCGTTTCGCCCGGATGGAAAGTGTTCGTTATGTGGACGCATAGCAACGGTTTCAATCGGTAAGAAATTCGGCATAGACACACCTATATGCGATACCTGCCGCAATCAATTGCATCCCAAGTGCCCAAATTGTGGTATTCGTGGCGTGTTATACGAAACAGCGTCAGGAGTGTCGCTATGTTATCGGTGCGCCAATGGTATAACTTATTACTGCAAAAGCTGTCACGAGCCGATTAAGGGCGCGGAAAAGAGCTATTGCAATCAATGTTATGCCATCCGACGAAATGACAAGCGAACTGAGGTTAATGCCGCGAGCTTTTCGACTCCAGAAGCCGAGAAGCTATTTAGGAATTTTATCGCTTGGCTAACGAGCAGTGTAGGCCCTGAAAAGTCAGCGCAAACTCAAAACCGCTATACTGAATTTTTTAATGCCATCCAGGATGCTCCAAAAAACTGGCAAAGTGACGTGCTCTATCTTGCGACGATCGATGGTGGCTTTCTCCGAAAATCTTCAAAGCCGCGACTATATCTCGAGTCAATTGGTATTCTATTTGATGCTAGTGCATTAAAAGACGCCATGGATTTACGGACCTTCAATAATAATCTCACGTCGATTCGCGAAAATTGTGGAGACGAGTTTCGAGCTCAAGTTGATTCGTTTTTTGATAACCGCCTGGTCGAGTACATTGATAAGAAAACGAAGATGTTAACTATACGAATTGAGTCGTCTGCAGTTATGAGGTTGTTCGAGTATTTTGTTAAGTTAAAAGACCTAGATATATCTCTACGCGCTATATCGACAGAATCGCCTGGGTTACGGTGTACTTTGGTGGCATTTCTACATTTTTTAAGCACTCATCACAATGAAACCTTTGCATTTCCGAAAACAGATATCGAGCAACGGTTAGTGTATTTAGTACGGAGCTTTCGAGGTCGAGAAGTTAGTTCACGACACCTAACTTTCTACGGCCATCTATGTATGGCCGTATTTCATTCCTTGGAAATGAATCCAAACAACCACTTGGACATTTCAATCGCTGGTGACGGATTTAATGTTTTGTTTGGTGGGCAAAATTATTGGATACCGAGTTTAAATTAAGCTTCAGTTGTAACACCACTATGGCCTCCGGCCAACAAAGTCGCGCAACTTGCTAAGAGTACTCATGAGGTAATTACGTCTCCCTCATCAGCTTTTAGTAGCATTAAGAATTCGCTACGAACTTCCTCCAACGCCATTATTTTATCTTTTGACCATCGTTCATGAATCTCCCCGTTTGACTGGATCATTTTTCCGTTTAATGAAATAGAAAACTTATCAATGCGCATCAGGTATCCCCAGTAGACCGGCGAGGGCATATCGGATGATGGCTTGAAATGAGTGACCGACAACGTAAGGTTGAGCTCCGCAGATAGCGAGCGTTGCTTGATTATTGAACTGATCAAAGATAACTTCTCAGAATTTAAGTCAATATTTATTTTAGGTGTTCGCTCTTCAAATATTTTAGGAAGCCAGTCGCGACCACTGAATGCTAGGTAATTGGACGGTTCGCTATCAAAAACTAACAAAACATAGCGACCATTTTGTCTTATAGCCCCTTGATACTCCTCTGGTAGTAGGCATAATCGCATTATATCCTTTACCAGACGCCCAACGTTTTGCGTTTTTGATGATCGAGATTTCCCCTTGGAGAAATAGCTTTTAGCCTCCAGCCACTGCATTTCCCTATACCCATATTGTTCTAATCGAGAGATACTGGGCACTGTCCCTTTGGCCTCAAAGAGCAAATCCGCCCTTAATACTGTTCCAGTTTTATTTTGCTTTGGATAAGGCATCTCTACTGTGATGTGGTTATACGGAAATGGCACTGAACGTGAGTTTAACTCCATCTGTAAACCTGTAGAGAGGTAATGGACAACCATGGCTTCAACATTTCCGCTGTAGCTGTGACTTGAGAGCATGAGCTCGGGAAGCTTTAGAAAAGCGCCCTCAATTAACATAAAATTTCCCCTTTTCTTTACTACACGATTCGCAAGGTGTTTGTAACAAGCTTGTTTTTCGGTTACTTGAATTAACTCGCAATAACTTACCCAGCTAATTCCATGCGCATCGAAATTTGTCTAGCAATGGAATTCGCATCTCCTCGATGTGTTATCGGGTCATAGCCTGATTTGACCACACCACTTAGATTGGCCCAAACACCAGATTCTTTCTCAACCTCCTTAAGAATACGATCGATTTCAATTATAAAGTCAACTTTGTAAAAGCCGATATAAACTCCCGTTCGGTAGCTTTCAGTTCGAACCCGCTCAATCGCAATGAAGTAAAAATCTTCACCTTGAGCACTGACGTGAAACACGCCCGCTCGACGCGCGATATAGACCTTTGAAGCACCAACTCGAAAAGGTGGCTTTGTTCTGTTTTCACCCCATGTCGTTGACTTTGGAAAGTTATATAACGATGGTAAATCGGAGTTGCCGACATCAACCCATTCCCCAGTTGAGTCCAAGCACTCCACTTCATCAATGTCACCGTTACGGAAAAGTACAAGCAAGGCTTTATAAATCAGCATAATGGCATTTGGCACAACTTTTGGTTGTTCCGGTTGCTTATCTGGCTCTGTTGGTTCTTGGGTTAGGTTACCTTTCCCTACATCCGAGTTCGACTGGTTTATTTGGCTTGTCGATATTTGCTCTCGGTGTTTCTCTTTGGGGGCCATAGCTTGGTTTTTTGTCTTATTATCTTTTGGGACTGCTTTACGGTGTCTTGGATTTACCCAAATATCAGCATCGCCAGTAACTTGAATATCATCCGGTAATGCGTCGCTAGAAGGCTTTCTATCCGAAGCAGAGTTAGGCCTTGTGTTACTGTTCTTGGTGCGGGTGTTACGCTTGGTTGCCCCTCGTTCGCCGTTTTCAGCAATTATATTGTGATTTTCACGAATGATAAAAAAGTCCGGGCTAGGCGGATACATAAAGTTTAGTATCTGCAACACGAAGAATCTCTTGCCATTTTCAAGCCAAACACCTTTAACCTTCCAATGATGATTCTCGGTAAACCAGGGATTAACCGTTATATAGCTTTCAGCATGACGGTTTCGCGTCAACTGGGCTGATATGTGGTTTACGGCTCGTTGCGCATCATAACTAGTCTTCAGATGGTAAAGAAAGAAACGATCGTTATCACGTATGTCTTTCGCAAGGCCGATGACTTCCTCATTTTCTAAAGGCGGTTCTTCGTAGTCGTCAATATTGAAACCAGTAAACTCCATAGCCTTAATTGCGTTTTCAGCAGTATTGTTGAATGCAATCTGCTTGGATTTCATGCTGTAGCCAAACAGACCATCAAATAAACATATAGAGCTGATTACAACGTCGACGCCGCTGTTGGCTTTATAAACGTGATAATGGCAATCTCTCGCGTCCTTGGGAATGGAATATTTAGTTGGTGGTATATAATAAAGCCTTATATCTCGGTGTCTCCCAAGATTCCCGTCCCAGATAGTTGCGCTATCATAGCTTTCCCATGCGGAAATAGTTTGAAAATCACGTAACGAATCAAACCGAAATATTGCCGTAGTTGCGGTTGGAATATCCCCAGCCTTTTCGCCATTTACCCAAGTTGAACCTTTAGTAACGTAGATCGTTAAGCTTTTGGCTATAGTGCGTGTTATAGATACCTGTTTTTTTGAGCCATGACTCAGAATTACTTGAATCAATGGCTCATCCGGCACGGCCTCGTTCCATTTAACCTTGCCGAACTCAGCTACCATCCATGTTTTACCGTCTTTCGGGAAGGTCTCTATTACTAATTCAGTCATTACGTCCTGTCCTGCCTTGCAAACAATAAGATATCAACGCTCAGGTCATGTCAGAGCGAATTTGGTCTTGAAAGATTTGATAAGGGGAGCCTCTGGTGAGGCTCCCTCTAGCTTTGGCAAAGCTAGACTATTGGTGCAGTTGGGCCATTACGCTTGACTGAATCGATTCCAACGTCTCGAGCTGTACTCGTCGTATAACGCTGACTTGTGCCTATGATTTGATTATTCGCGGCGCTTAGCGTGAAATAGTATTTGTTGTCACGACTTAGCAACCGGGAATAGTAGCGATCATAAGGGGAGTGGGTTCTGACAGACTGGACACCATTTACGGCGCCTTGGCGGGTCGAATAACCCTCGCTTTGCAGGATTATTTCGCTATTTGCAGCTCGAAGTCGGAAGTAATACTGGCTATCGGTACCTAGAAATATTTCATAGCGTGCTGACATATCACTTCTCCTTCCGTACACCTTTGAAAGGAGTTCCGTCAGACTTCACATCCATGAAGCGACCCGTAATTGCATCTCGCTTGACCCAATATCCACTTGGCGTTTGAGTCTGAGAACGTTGACGCACAGCGCCACGGCGTTGGTTATCACCAACAGGGGGATTGGTAGCCATAGTTGCTACTCCTGTAGTTAAATGTAAAACATTTGACACTTAACTAGGATTCGGACAAACTAAGGCTTCCACACGATAGTTGGGTCCGAATCCTAGATTCGCATCTGATTTTAGAGAAAAAGCTGCCTTTTGGTGGCTTTTTTTCTATAACTACGATGATACTAGTCACCTAGGCGAAGTCAATAACTTTAACCTGTTTTTTTGATCAGTATTTGGTGTCCTGATCGCTTTTATAGATCGAGGCAAATATGTTTGATGATTTGACCGGAGCGCAAAAAGAGCTCCTCGCTCATATTGAATTTATGGGGCGCTTTTATGGACTTGTGTCACGTTTAGACCTTACGTCTCGATTCGATGTCAGTGATACTACTGCCACTCGAATGTTCAGAATTTATAATGAACTTGCGCCGGATAACATCATTTACCGCCCGACATTAAAGCGATATGAATGGCAAGAGTCTGCTCGGCCAATCATTCCAGTCTCCACATCTAAATGTGTAAGCACCCTTGTCGACGGCTTTGGAGATAGTTATGCGAACATCGAAGGTCAACCTATTGCTGTGAAGAATTCGCTCTTTAACGTTGATTTAGATGTACTTTCAGCGGTGACCAGAGCCATTAAGCGCAAACAAGTTATCAGAATCAACTATTTGTCCAAGACATCGCCCGAAGGCTCGGAGAGGGACATCGTACCCCATTCAATTGCAGATAGTGGATTACGTTGGCATGTTCGAGCATTTGATCGGAAAAGTAGCGAGTTTCGCGATTTTGTTATAAATCGGATTAAGTCGATATCTACTTTAGCAAAAGAAAAAATTCCAGTAGCACAGATGGCATTTTACGACGAAAATTGGAATGATTTCGTGGACCTTGAATTGGAGCCGCACCCGCGGTTAGGTGAGGCCAAGTCAATGATAGAATTCGAATATAGAATGGTTAATGGGAGCTTAACATTCACGACCCGCAAAGCTCTTGCTGGATATTTGTTAGACACCTGGAATGTCGATGTTACGGAGCATGCGAGCCTAACAGGTATGCATATCATGCTGCATTTGAAGAACTCTGAGTTAGTCAATTTTCACAGTAAACTGTTAGCTCCATCTACCTAGAACAAAACTTAACTAGATATAAAACCGATACAAACTAATCACATCTTATGGCGATATCTCGTTGCTGTTTCAATCTCAATAATCCGTTTATTCGTTGGCTGATTGGGTCCTCGTATTTTTGCTAAAACTTACCACCTCGGCTTGTACCCCTCCCGTATTATTAATTACGGCCTTTATTTATGAACCCGCTTCTGAACTCGTCATATGCAGACTTGGCGCTATAAAGCTTTTCACCTCTCGCTTCGCTCTCTTTGCTTAGGCTTTCAGAGAAGAATAAGTCGAAGTATTTTTCAAAATGTTTTTTATCTACTCGATAGTCCCAGATAAAAGTATCTGTTTCTTTTTCTATACGCCTAACAAGAGTGTTGAATAAAAAATTATTGAAGCCCTTAACCGCATTCAAACAGACCACGCTTGATTCTTGTAGAAACGCCGTATTAAGTACAATCGGCTTTTCAAAGTAATTCTTGTGGTGATCTATACCTAACTTTATAGCATTTTTAGAACCCATTAAACCTGCACGGTGGACAATACAATTTCGCAACTCGCACAGCTGTTCAAAAAGCTCAATTTCCTTTGTCAGGGCTAACACTTCAGCATCTTTGCCTTGCATTGAAATTCCTAGGTAACTGTTAATCGTTTTTGCAATGTTTGACAGTGAAATAAATGTACAATTTTCCAACAATGCTTCAGGTAACAACTCTCTTTCATGATGAACTGCAGCGGCGTATGTTAACTGTTGTTCTAGACAGGCCTTGTAGCAAATCGGATCTATTAGAATTGCTGAACGTATAACTGAACGGAAATACGATTCGACATTCGAGACAAAACCAAGAAGAAATAAATTGTATACGTAGGAATCCTGCTCAATATCCAACAAATCAGCCCTTTCAAACTGACCCAATTTCATCATCAGGTACTTGTTCCTTTTGATAAACATATCAATAGGTGACTGACCAGAATCCGAACTTGAGCTGTATAGGTTATTAATATTCAACGATACCGAACTCGATACTCCACTAATTTTCACATAGCATTGCTCACGTTTATTCTTTCCATTTTTTTTCTTAATGTTGACAGTCACGATAAATACTCTTCCATCCAAACCTTTGCTTGTTCTATGACTTTTGAGGCTTTAACTTTACCTATCCCCTTAGCTTTTCGAAGCTCTTGACCCGGGTTATTAGCCAATGCAATATCGCCAATAGTTTCGATATTAGTTTCGGTACGAATACGTTCTTTGAGGAACTTAGTTAACGGCAGTTTATCTATTTTCGTTTTTATAAGTAATTCAAATGTTGATGGGTTGATTAATTCCGCCCCACAATACATGCAAAAGCGCTGTTCCTGACTCGAGCGAGCATTGCCACAACTAGCGCAATCCGGCAAATCTAAAGATAAACTTTTGAATGCTTCTTCTTCATAAAAATCAATAAACGATTTTTTCCTATATGGCTGTGCTTTTGGTTTGGATATTGCATTTATAAAGCCTGTAATATAACCAGCACTGCCTACTTGATAAGCACCGTGTGACAGCAAGAGAGTAAAATGTGGTATGTATCTATCATATACTCTTGGGCTTCGGTCGCTATAATAACCATGACGAACAGGCGATAATTTATGAATGAGGCCAATTTCCTCTAAAAGCTGTATAATTGTATCAACTTTATTTTGTTCAGCCTTGCCTTCGATTCCTCCCTGTAATATTCCTAGTATATATTGTTGCTTATTGCTTTTTAATTTTTCTGCATTATCTGTCGCAATATGTCTGCAAATACAATTAATTATGTGCTTCCCAGCAGAAACGTATTTGCCGAATTGTGGCTGCTTTATCGCCAATGACATATATTCATCAAGTAGCAATTGTGCTTGCTCATCAATTATTATATTAATCTTTCCTTGCTCGGTCTTTTTCCGCTCCATTTGATATCTATTTACTAAATTTATGAACGCTCGGGGCACTCCAAACGCTGCATATGCGAAACACATTTTAACATCGCTTTTCAATTCAGCACTGAATCGCTTGTCATAAATTGTATGGAACAATTTCTGGTATTCTGCATCTTCAATTGATGGCCAACAGGGAACAGGCTCTGCATCTTGACCAATATGAAACCGAGGGCCAAATTCCGTGCTTGGATATACCGAAGCCTTCGGATAAATTCTTGGAGTTTTCAAACTTCTAAATATATCGAAAAACTCGATCATGTAATCTTTTGTAAGCACAAGCGCTGCATCGTCACAAAAAACTATTGTAGACTTTCGTCCACATAATTCCGCTGAGCTTTCAATAAACGACGTTAGGAAGTTTACCGATAAATGATCTAGCAAACGCGAATGCCAATCTTTGGTTTGTTGCTTTTCTATTTGCTCGCAGAAAAGTTCTATATCAGACCAGGATATTTCACTTTCATTGAGAGTATCGGAACTGTAATTCTTTATCAGTTGTAATAAAGTTTCCCGAACACCTAATAGGCATTTTGAAATTACCCAACAATGAAAATATTGAATTGCAATTGAGGAAGAGTTGCGTAAAGGCTCTAGCCTTAAATATTTGGAGAATGAAACATAAACCGGCATTGGTTTATTAGTTTGCTCCAAACATTGTTTATAAGCCAACCTCATGTGGTGCGTTTTACCGACGCCGCGAGGGCCAACAATTACCTTTGAGCCTCTAGCAAGAAGTTTTCTAAGTACCGTGTTGTAAAAGTTTGTTTCAACCGATAAATGTTCAAGTTCCGCTAGAGTCATATGGTCGGCTCGATACTCTACAGCTTCGTCGCTCAGCATATCTTCCAATGTTTGCTCCTAAATTTTTACTGGTACCAATTACGGCCTTAGTTTAACATCTTGCTCCGATGATGAAACCAAGCTTCAAAGTCTATGGTGCATCAATTCGAAGTTAGTCTATTACATGTGCTCAAATACAGCCATACCCATAGATACATAGAATAACAACTCAGATCAGGTAACTTTAGTGAATAAGAAGAGGCAACTAGGGCAATTCTATACCCCGAAAGCAATTTCTGACGTTCTGGTCAAAAGAGCCCTAGCAGCTTATGGCAGTCAACCCCAGAGCGTCTTAGAGCTCGCTGCCGGAGATGGGAGGTTATTACGGAGCATCTTGGACTGCTATCCCTCGTGCAGAACCATTGCGGTTGAAATCGATGTAGATAATATTAGGTCGCTAACAGACAATTACCCCGGAATCGAAGTCATCCATGCTGATGCAATTTCACCCACTAAATCAATAGATAACATGGCAGTTGATCTTGGTTTAGGAAACCCCCCATTTCTATCAAACATAATCGTCGATGACTTTAAAAAAAGTCTTATTTCGGAGTACATAGGGCTAGAAGTTAAGTTAGGTCAAAAAGTGCGGGCCGAGGTCTTGTTTATAGCCCAGTATATGAAAAACCTTAAATATGGAGGATTACTCTCGATCATACTCCCGTCCTCAATAGTTTCTGGTTCTAGGCACGCAAAGTTACGTACAGCCTTATCAAGAAAATACAGCATTCAAGAGCTATATCAGATCGTAGATAGTGGATTTTCAGGGACAGAGGCGCAAACGTTCGTCCTATCGTTAAAAAATGAGCTGCCAAACGAAAACGGGACATTCCTGCGAAAAGTCAATTTATTAGGAGAGGTCGTTGAAGAAACATTTGTAAGCCAATCGTCCATTGAGATTAGAATGGATCCGGACTTTTATTTAACCGATTCACACAAGAAAAACACTCGTCTTGGTGATTCAGCAACTATCACTCGCGGCACTTTGACAAATGGAGAGCTAAAATCAATAGGATTGGCTTATGTCCACACAACAAATTTTGATACGTTGCGTTATTCCTCCCCCAGTAACACGGATTTAAATGGTCATTTTCTAGAAACTGGTGACGTTATTATGTGCCGTGTAGGAAGTCGAGTTGTAGGTAAAGTTAAGGAATACCAAGGCCCACAATTACCCTTCTCAGACTGTATTTATCGAATTCGTTTCAAAGCACCAGTTTGCAAAAAACGTTTTCTCGAGTTTGCCAGAAGCGAACATGGTGTCAGAGAGTTATTGCGAATATCCAAGGGCGTTTGCTCGAAATACATAACTGTTGAAGATTTAAAGAACTTTTTGTTTTGAACGAATCGATTTCTACAGTGTTACGCAGACCACAAAATCGGATTTGTGTCGGAAAAACAAGAATGTTACGATGATGTTGACGAGCAAAAGTAACAGAGATTATTTTAATGGCATTTCACATTCCTGAAGGATGGGAGCGTTTCTTTGAAGAAGTGCAACAACAAACTATCATCCTGATTGACCGCAAAGTTTTGGAGGGCATTAAAGTTATCGAGTTAAAACGGTGGCTTGCAAATTTTGAAACGGATGAAGAGAAATACCTCGCCGCACATTTACTAAGAGCACTTATTTATAGAAGTAATGCAATGCTCAAAATAAGCTGTCAACAAATTGCAACTTTTGTCCTACCTAACATTATAAAAAGAAAAAAAAATACATCCATAGATGAGTTTATTGTAGATCTGTGCAGACAAGATAACCCGTTGAAAGTGCTTTTTGCACCAGTTGAACCGAGCAAGCAAAACGATAAAACATCTGACGAAATAAAAAAATTACCGGGTAAGAGCGGGCAATCTATTTTACGAATGCTAATAAAAGAAGTGGGGCTACATGAAAATAGTACGGTTCACGTTGACGATTCGGGTGCTATGCCACGTGATATTGAATATTTAGTTTTTGTCGATGACATGTGCGGCACTGGTAAACAGTTTTGTAGCTTCTATCGAGATTACAATTTAAAAGACGTTTCTACCAAAAAAATATTTATCCCTTTATTTGCACACGAAAAAGGTATTGAAAAAATTAATAAAACTTGTCCTGATGTTATAGTTAGTCCTGTTGAAGTACTTACTTCAAAAAATAATTTTTTCCGTGCCGAGTCAAGCTCTGGACACCCTCCTCTTTGGGCCATGGATCAATCGAATACGGTTCGTGATGTAAAAAGCTTTTATAAAAATCTGTTAAAGAAATATGAAATTGAAATAGGCTCACCATTTGGATTTGGAGGGCTCGGTTTAACGTTCTTTTCTAGTGAGAGTACGCATAATAATGGTCTTCATATTTTTTATACTAATCTCAATTCCAGAAATTGGAAGCCACTACTGAAGCGATAACACAATGAAAATTAAGCCATTGCGTAGTGTATTTGTCAACAACCGCGCTGAACAACTGCCAGATGATGTATGGAAACACTTTGTTCTGCCGATTCACTTTGAAAAAATCGATCTTGGCGAGGATGCAAAATCAGTACTGATAGCCGGAGGCAGAGGTTGTGGTAAGACAATGTTTATTAGATATTATTGCCATGCAACGCTTTTTAGCAAAGATCGAGGTACTGTCGCCGACACATCTCTATCTCACATTGGAATCTATTGGAAACCAGATGTAAAAATTTGCAATTTTATTGCGCGGCCTGGTTGGATAAAAGATGATCTTAAAGATAGCGCCTTTCAACACCTTGCTGCTCTGGAAATTCTCAGCGATTTCTGCCGCTCACTAAAATCCATTGAACACGCTGACTTTGTTGATGGTTCTATTGCTATCGGGAACATTAATGTTCCCGATGCAGCACGAGTTTATTTCGATGATAATGTGCGTACCTATAATGACTTAGATGAGTGTATTAATCGTAAGTTAGTTGAAATGGATATGTGGATGCATAATCCTGAGCGTCCAAAACCAACATTTTTAAACTTTGCACCGATACTCGAAAGGTTGTGTCATGGACTATCTGCAGCTGAAACCCGATTCGGAAAAATCTTTTATCGTATATTCATTGACGAGTTCGAGAATCTACATAAAAGCCAACAGAAACTCATAAACGATCATATAAAGCATCCTAGCAAATATTTTTGTATCAACATCGCAACTCGCAGGCACGCTAAAATATACTCAGAGACTAGCGGGTTTGAGCGAGTTGTCGAGACTCACGATTATCGAAAAGTCGACCTTGAGCACGAATTTTTGACTCAAACCGGAAAATCTGCATTTTCACTCCTGGCATCGGAAGTTCTTTTAATGAGGTTAGCAAGAGCTGGCTACGAGCTTGAAGGAGCCCCAAGTCCAGAGAGTCTAATGGACGTAAAAAATCTAGCTAATCGAAAAAGCATAGAGTATCAAAAGCGTGTTAAATCTCTTGCAGCAAAGATGTTTCCAACACTTTCTTATCAAGAGATAGCGCGCTTGGTACTCGATGATAAATCTCTTCGCTTTCGACTGGAAAAACTAATAAAAAGAGGCCTCAAAGTAAATCATGCAAATACCAAATTTCGTGTAGAGGATTTTATTAATGAAAATGTACCGGACAGTACAGTCGTCTGCGCCTGTCTTCTAAATAGAAAGCGATCAAATGCGGCTGATTTGCATCACGAATTAGACTCGGCAGCTAAAGGAAAAGCTTCTAAATTAAGCTCAGAAAGCGACTGGGTTAGTGGCAACTTAGTTGGTGTGCTTTTTTACCTTTATCTGGGGCTCCCTAAGCGCCCTTGTTTACTATACTCGGGGTTTGATAGGTTTTGTCAAATTGCACGAAGTAATCTTCGTTATTTTCAGGAGCTGTGTCACCAATCTTTTTCCATTTATGAAAGCGAAAACTTTAAAGACAATATCAAAATTAATGATCTGCAAGTCGACCAATCAATTCAAGCTGAAGCCGCCAAAATTACTAGTGGAAAAATGCTCACAACCGTAGGTGATTTTGGTGTTGATCTTTATAACGTAGTTCGACGACTTGGTCGGATATTTCAGTTATCCCACAAACGCCCTTCACAGTCGGAACCTGAAATCACACACTTTTCAATCAGTGGTAGCTTTTCTGACGAGAAACAAAATAAAATTGATGAATTAATTCATAGGGCAATAACTTGGTCCGTATTTTACGAAAGTAAAGATACAAAAAATAAGGGACCGTCAACCGGTGAGAATTCTGACTTAGTCCCCAATCCAATCTTTATGCCATATTTTGGTGTTTCATATCGTAAAAAGCGCAAATTATCGCTATCAGCAAGCGAGTTTTTAACGATAGTTGAAGCTGACGAAGAATCGTTCAACAAACTTTGGCGAACATTTCAACAAAGGTGGGATGTACCTTCAGATGCAGATCAGCAGCAAAGAGATTTATTTTGATGTTTTCATTTACTGAAAATCGCTTGATCGTAGATGGCACTAAAGAACTGCGAGATAAATTCGATATTGGATTTATTGGATCACCATTAGATATTCGCGGTAAGCATTCAATATCGCTCATCAAGCAAATATCGAAAACTTGTAAATCCATTAACTACAATCATATGAATCATAGTGTGACTATCGATGGTACGACTATTCCCCTCCTTAATTTAAATCAGGAGGAGATGTTCGGCAACGCAGTTTCAGTTGTCGTCGATGCCACAAACTTGGCATTTCCAGAGCTAGCGATTCTACTACGTTTTTTATTAAAAACCGCTCGTGTATGGAAGGTATCATTTATTTATAGTGAGCCACAACAATACACAAAATCAGTATATGGAGAACCAACTATTCATTACGAGCTTTCCGATAATATTGAACCCCCTCAGTTTGTACCATCGTTTTATTCCTTCAACCGAAGTAGAACGAAACACCTTTTTGCTTTTCTAGGGTTTGAATCTAGGCGTTTTATAAGAATGGTAGACCCTGACGACGGAGAAGTGTATGGCAGTGTTAATCCAATTTTCGCAGTCCCACCGTACCAACCTGGTTTCGAGAAAATTTCGTTCGATGAAAACTCTAGGGTGCTCGAGAAGTCGAGTAATAGCGACTGCTTTTTCGTGCCAAGTAATCACCCGTACAGTGCTTTAAAGCTACTTCGGGAAACCTATGATACCTATAAAAAATTAGGTGAAGATCTTGTTGTAGCTCCTCTAGGAAATAAACCATGCACAATCGCCACCGCTATGGCTGCGGCTGAAAATGAGCGGATAAGCGTACTTTTTGATTTTCCAACGAAAAGGAGCAATCGATCTTCAGGCGTTGAAAAAGTCTACTTATTCACAGCGTTAATCAATAAATAGGGGCATATCAAGTAAGCTTGACTTAGAAAGAAATTTGGCACATTTACCTTGAGCGTTGTTGATACGCCAAGCTTTCCCAGACTTACTTGATAAAGATCGCAAAATTATATCAAGATCTTTCTCCTCAGCTGATATTTTGAAAATGCAATCTGTGAAGGCTTTTTGCCCCTCCGCTACAAGAACTTGTCTATCTAGACACCTTGTTCCCACTCTTGGAATCAAAATATCTCCAGTACGAGCATGTCGAAACGAGCTCACTTCATTGAAACCGAGACTTATTGCGCGCGAATTCTCAGGGAAACTCGTCGTATGAAAGTATTCTAAATTTGAGTCTATTAGTTTACGCTTACTTGCACTTCCTCTATTTACCTCTACGTTAAGGCTGCGAATGGTTCCCACTGGCGTTGAATTGACGCTATTTAAATCTTTTAAGAATTTGAAATAACTATAATCCATACGCTTGACAGCATGTCGTTTGTGAATTTCTATTTTATCTATGATCGAACCGTTCAGATCAGCTATAGCTAATTCAATTTTCTGCCGACGCTCACGAGATCTACAGAAACTGAGAATGCAACATGCAACTTCTGCATTGGAGAATGTTTTGACTGGGAGTTGCGTTACAATAATGCTCGAAAAGTTTGAGATTAGATCATGTCTAAATCCACTGTATTTGGGAGAAATTAGAAAGCTAATTGGCAATATGAAACTGCCCTGTCCACCTTGTTTTAGACGCCTGATTGAAGCACACAAAAAGTACATTTCAGCAGCTATCGATTCCATATTTGCACAATCAAAACTTGGGAATACATCTAAAATGGTATCTTTAATTTCATTGGTCACAATCGTCGTTATGAAAGGAGGGTTTCCAATGATAGTGTCGGCTGCTGACAACTCCGAATATTTTGTAAGTATATGCTCATGAAAAGCATTAGCTTTGATGAGCTTTTGCTTGGATTCTAGAGTTGTTGAAAGGCTTGTATATAGTTCATTATCCACCTCAATACCGATGTAATTTGAATTCGGGAATCGCTCGTACACAGCTCTAGCTAAAGCTCCGTCTCCCGCACCAAATTCAATCACTTTCGTTATTGGATTGTTTAACTGATCAACTAAGGCCAAAGCTATCCGCTGAGGAGTAAAATATTGTCCAAATTTCTTCTGTTTGTTCATTAGTTCCTTTCGCGCCAAGGATGCCTCCGAAACGTATTGCATACGCCAATACTATATGCAAATATGCAAATATGCAAATATGCAAATACTCAGAAAATTTAAAATGGCTAGATAAATGTACAATATTACCCAAATAAAATTTGATTTATTAGAATTCAAAAAAAATCTAAAACACGGTGATATCAATGCATTATCAAAGAAGTCTAAGCTGACTCAAAGTACAGTAAGCAGGATCCTATCTGGAAAATTCAAAACACTCAACGAAAGCGTCAAATTGGTATGCAAATATGCAAACATATCTACTATTTCGAATTCTCGAGATAGCGATATAAATAACGTAATCATGGAGCTATATGAAGTATGGGATGGTAGCTATGAAATGGAGCAGGCGTTAATCGAGATATTACAAGCAATCAGGCGGCTCAAGCCTCCCAGTTAAGCCCGTAGCTCATTTGACTTAATTCCTCTTGTTGACAACAGCATTTTCTCTGCTCATTCAGATTTGTATTCAACATTCATTTTGGTGCTTATAGCCATCAAGCTTACTTTATTATCTCGCCTCACAAAAAGCGAAATTGGCTATTTCTACTTAGATTCTTTCCGCTCATTCTGGATTCGCAAATAAATTTCCTCACGATGTACAGCGACCTTACTTGGTGCATTAACACCAATTCGCACTTGATTCCCTTTCACGCCGAGGATTGTTACATCTATTTCATCCCCGATTTTCAATGTTTCACCGATTCGTCTTGTCAAAATTAGCATGTTTTTAACTCCCTTTAGTTAATTCCATTGTAGCGACTAATCCGAGCTTGACTAGACTCAAAGCATGATTTCATGTGATATCGTACAACCTTTTGCGACTTATCGGGCCCAGCTAAGTCCCTGAAGTTTGGTTGAACTCTTTGCGACCTCGAGCCTCTTCGCTTGAGAAGTCCCTTTGATCCTCAGCTCAAAAAGCTTTTCGTTTATATCTACAACATACCAATACAGGCCACTTTCAATGTCTTGTACTACATCAGCCGCAGGCTTAGGTGACCAAGATTCATTAGGAGAGCAAACTTCTATGATTTGTTCGTTTTCATCAAAAACTAGATTCGTTATGTATCTGACAAATAAAGGCCCTGAGTTCATAACGCGCCCTCCATGAGGTGGTAATTAATTTACATGGCCCAACACATCAAACGCTAATGCCAACATAATGACGTCGCGTAAATTCTTGTCGACATAAATCGCATCATCCTCATGGTTTACAAACCCTTTAATGGTACCGTCATTTGCGAAGTAATATTTCTCAATAGGCAGTACTGAGTTACCACGCAATAGCTCAAGAATTATCACGCCTGATAAAACACCTCCATGCTGTTCACTTTCAAACCGGACATGAATAGTTCGGTCGCAGTATTCTATTTGCAAAGCGGCATCGCCAGATTTGAGCTCACGCGATTTGATACCGCATTGGCGTAGTTGCTCATTTGCGAACACCATACCGTCGTGCGCGAGCTCCCATAGTCGTTGGTGCGTTTTCATGTAACGGTCTGTGTAATGCACCAGCTCTTCCATTGAGTTAATTTTTTTCATTGTGTGCTTCCAAAGGTTTCGGCCAAAAAATCATATTGATGCATTATTCACGATGGGATTTTGCGAATAAAAAACCACCAATTGGTAAATCGGCGCGACAAGATGTTTCGAATAGAGCATTGCGTCCATATAATCATGTTATAATCTTAACATCAATATATGATATTCCGCTCAAACGCGAATTTCGGTTACCAAATATTACGAAGTGGTTTTGATAATGATTGATTAAAACCATACTCATCGATAGGAACAGATTGGGTTTACTAGATGGAAAACACGCCTCGTTTAACCAGTATTGTGAATGCTTTTGATTTATCACCCGCACCCGTGGCCATCATCAATTCTAAGTACCACATTGTCTGGTGTAATCTCGAGTACGCAAGAATCGCGGGGTTACCGAAGTCCACGTTAGTCACGGGCTCAGTCTTTGATTTGTTCCCGGCTGATGAAGCACACCAGAAAACGCTCAAAGAGTCCTTTGATATCGCATTAACCAAAGGCGTAGCCCATCAGCTTAGAAAAATAGAATACCCAGTAGTTGCGAATTGTGATGCCTCACAGCCCACAGTAAAACGCGTTTACTGGTCGGTCATGAATATCCCGCTGTTGGATGAAAACGGAAAAGCCGAGCTCATCGTTCATCAGCCAACTGATATCACGCCGTTTTTACTTGGTGAAAATGCATTGGATTATGGTGCCGAGTCGTTTCAGATGAATTTACTCAGCCAACTGGCCCACGAGCGCGAATATCTTGATTCATTGTTTCAACACGCACCAGGATTTGTCTGTATTCTACGCGGCGAGCGCCATGTCTTTGAGTTAGCCAATCACGCTTATCATGAACTAGTTGGTCGCAGCATTCTAGTTGGGAAGAGCGTTGCTGAAGCGCTTCCTGAAATTGTCGAGCAGGGTTTTATCAAGATTCTGGATAACGTGTATCACAGTGGTAAGCCCTACGTTGGGCGAGCAGTACCTGTTGAAGTGCGCCGACATGACAAAGACGAGCTTGAAACGCGCTATATCGATTTCATCTATCAGCCAGTCTTTGACAGTCATGGTCTGTGTAACGGCATATTTGTGCAAGGTCACGATGTAACCGAAGCGCACCTGCTATCACTCGAGGTTGCCCACCAGGCAAATCACGATCCTTTAACATCGCTGGGTAACCGGCGTGAGCTCGCAGTGAAAGTAAAACAACTCGAATCCGGTGCAACCCATGCACTGTTATATATCGACCTCGACCATCTAAAAATCATCAACGATAGCTGTGGTCATGAAGCTGGTGATGCCATTCTAATTGAGGTTGCCAAGACCATCGTCAACGCCACTAACAATCAACATTCATTGGTACGAGTCGGAGGTGATGAGTTTGTTGTGTTAATGCAACACACAACCGAGCAACAGGCTCAATGCGTTGCGGAAAAGATACGAATTGCTGTAGAAGCCATCGTTTTTGTATGGGAAGCTCAGCAGTATAGTGTGAGTGCAAGTATCGGCTTAGTTGAGTTCGGCGGAACCACCACACTGAACTTCGATGACGCATTCCGGTTGGCTGACTCAGCCTGCTTCCTTGCTAAAGATAAAGGCCGCAACCGCACGCAAACTAGCCGCCCTGATGATAAAGACGTAAAGCGTCATTTATCCGACATGGCGTGGACCACTCGGTTAAAAGACGCAATACGTGAAGACCGTATCACGCTTTATGGCCAAAAAATTGTAAGCATCAAAAGCCCGAGCCAGTGCGAACGTATTGAAGTGCTAGCGCGACTCATTGACCGTGATGGCAAAATTATATCACCAGGCTTATTTATTCCGGCTGCAGAGCGATTTGGGCTCATTGAACAGCTTGACCGGCATATTCTTACCAAAGTGTTTGAAATGAAAGCAAAGCGCCGAACGGATGATAAGCCATTTATCAATATATTCGTGAATGTATCTGGCATTACGTTGAGCAACCCAAGCTTTGTTAAACTTCTCAAAGAACTTACACAGCAATATCCAACGGTTTCACCAACCAATATCTGCATTGAAATTACTGAACGCGCGGCGGTTGCCAACTTAGGCCTAACTACCGAAATGATGGAACAAATTAAGGCGCTAGGTTTTAGCTTTGCACTAGATGATTTTGGAAGTGGCGTAGCGACGTTTAACTACCTCGAGCAACTACCAATTAACTACGTCAAAATTGCCGGCGAATTCGTCAGCACCATGAATGAACGTGCCGTAAGCCTAGCCATTGTGAAGTCAATTCAGCATATTTCTGAAGTTATGCAAGTTGAAACCATTGCGGAAAGCATTGAAGAAAAGGGGTTACTTACAGCATTACAAGAAATGGGTGTGAATTTTGGCCAAGGGTATGGGTTGCACTTACCAGAGCCGATAGAAAATATTTGATGAGCAAACATCAATGCACAATTTCTGGTCTCCTCATTTGCGCTAATTTAAATCGGATGCATTGATTGCAATGCGAAGCGCTTTAATTCGTGGAGCCCATTCATTTTGAATGCTCATATCAGCTGATAATAAGCGACGAAATTGAGCGCTATGCGCGGCATATCCTTCATAACGATATTTTTCATACCACTCAAACGCTTCTTGCCATAACGTTCGTGCTTGCAAGGCAAACCCGGCCAACTCTGACTTATAGGTCTTAAAAATAGGCAGATATTGATTGAAGTCACTTGGGGAGTGCGTTAAAAGACGTTCGAACTTTGGTTCCAAGTCCTGAAGCTCACTGAGTTCGCGCTCAAACTCATTTTCATAGACTCGAATTTCCTCCATTAAGTCCGAGCAAGCTTTTGTGTGCTGCAATCGACGTTCATTTTCACGATTTAATTTCGTGAATTTTAAGGATTGATGATTTGTCCATGCGGACCATACAGCTATAACGACGCTTATAAAGCTAATAATCACTGCAATGATTGATAATGTATTACTATCCATTGTCGACCTTGCTCTAGGTAATATAGTTACGGAATCAGATACTCAACCGGCTTGTGTTTTAAGGTGCTTAACGAATCTTTCGATGCTAATCCATCTAAGGCTTTCATTAGCGGCAATCTTAGGCGCCGCCAGACTGTTGAGTAGTCTTCATTTGTTCAGCCACACTCGCTAATTTTAAAAAGCATGCCTCACAAAGGTCAAAACAGTACTTTTCACCATCATTTGGCGAACCAAACCCAAACTCGCCTTTCAGTTGACCGTAAGACTTAAATCCATTTAGATTTTCAAGAAGCTGCTTTTGCCCATCTGGTACCACGCTATCACCGCATATATCGCATATGATTTCGGCAACTACTTTAGTTTGTCGAACCGCTTCAATTTTCATCGATGTCTCCGTTCGGATGCTTTTAGCCGAGCAATTAAGCAATGCGTGAGTTCTGCAGCACTTCAACCTAACCTATCGCCGACACACTATCGCAAGTTGCTCCTAAAGGGCTAAACTAAGCCGCAACCGATAGGATGTCTATTAAATCAATTATAAACGCCGACGGAATTCGCGCCAATGAGCCATATAACTAACTTTCATAACGTAAGCCGAGCATTGGTTAATGTGATTGCAATTGCATTGCTGTTAGTGACGTCAAGCGTCTCTAACGCTATTGCTCAAAGTCCAACCGTTAAAATGAGTAATAGTAAAATCTGCCATGATAAGGGCAGCCCATACTATGCCCAAACTAAGAACTATAAATCCTACGATACGCTAAAAGCATGTCTCGATGCCGGTGGCCGATTGCCAAAAGGTGTGCGAGCACCTGCAGAGGCCAATAAAAAGACCGCACCATCATCCGAAAGTGAATATTCTCGAGAAGCCTTTTCACACTGGATTGATGAAGACGGTGATTGCTTAAACACCCGACATGAACTCCTACTTGAATTATCCACCGGTCCCGTGACGATGTCTGAGAAAGGCTGTCGTGTCGTTAGAGGGCGGTGGAATGACCCATACTCTGGTGACGTGTTATTCGACTCATCCAAGATGGATATCGACCATCTGGTACCACTTGCATGGGCATGGAAGCATGGTGCTAGCTCGTGGATGGATACCGAGCGAAAAAAGTTTGCTAATGACCCTGTGAATTTGTTTGCTGTAACCGCGAGTCTGAACCGGAGTAAAGGTGCACAAGGACCTGATACTTGGCTACCGCCCAATAAAGCATTTCAATGCCAATATGTAACGCGTTATCTACGTGTCATGTTGAACTACGATTTTAACTCGGATGCAGTAGACGATATTCGCGCGATTCGTACTCGGATATGCAAATAAATTGCAAACTGCTGAGTCCGCGACAACGCAGGTTACTAGCAATTATGCTTCTTGCCTTTATCAATATACTTTGCCAATATTTCAAAACGTGAGAATGAAGACATTGGCTGATAGCGTGTCAACTGTCAGCCAGAGGGGAAGATGTTGTTCAAACTTACATCTTCCCCTTTTTTCATTATACCTCTCAGCGGCAAGCAACCAAAAACGCAATAATGAATACTTAATTAACTGCTAATTGGCGGTGGAATCTGAGCGCTTTCATTCCGTTCTTTTTTTTGCTGTTGAACTTCTTTATAAGCTACTTTTAATCTATTGACCGGCGCCCATTCGCATTCATCTGCTAGTGCATATGGGATTCCCGTCAACGCACATAATTCTTGAAGAGTCTCGGCCACGGCCAGTCCTAATTCTGAGTATTTCTCTTTTCGCGCTTCAAACACTTCTTCATAGTCCGGTGCAGTGGCTACATACCTCATCGTTGCTGCTACATATTGTTCGACATCTTGTAAGTTAAAGGGGATTCGTAGAATTTTACTCATTAAACTTACAGGTAAAGATTTCCAATCCACATCTTGCAATTGCAAAGGCTCAAAAGTCGGCGGTTCTACTTGTAATGCACGACAACCATTTTGATCACGCTGACCTTCAAATAGGCCATCGTCATAAACAACATCGACACAACTAGATATTAGTCGCTCCAACATATGACTAAGTTGCACAGCTAAATATTTCTGCTCATTTTTTTTCGTTGCCCTGTTAAATAGCCAATCTTTTAGTGCCGACAGTAAACTACCTGTTATCACGCCAATTAAACCAAAAATAGCAGCAGCCACTTTCTAGCTCCTTACTGAGTTATTTTCAAAAATAGTTTTGAGTACTTCCCAATTTCCGAAGTAAAGCTCATGACTCATTCCAGACATTTTTTCGTCTAATGGGACTGATACGGAGATCTTTTTGCTAATAAAGTGATCAGATGTCGAATTTCCAGGAGACCTCGTGCACAGCCAATCCTGATCAGAATAAAAATCCGACCACGTGATGAGGTGTGAATTATTTTTTACTGCTTCAACTGCATCAAATACACGGCGAGACTTAGCTGAAATAAGTAAGAGCGGACTACCAAGAGATATAAATTCAATACGTTTCCCTCCCGCATAAGAAGCTAATGCTTCAACCGCTATTACGGCTCCGAAACTGTAACCTACTATCGTATATTTTTCATAAGATGAATCTCGTATAGCATTATTAAGCGCTGAATTTATTCGTCCTCTGACCTTATGAAATAAATTAGACCGATTTACTAGATAGCACTGGGATAAGTAGGAAGCATCAACCACTTTATCGATTGGAAATATACTGACTATCACCGCCATCAACCCAAATAAATACCAACCTCCCAAATATTCCGACACCGAGCTTCCTAGACTTTTAATAAAAGGTGCCAACTCTAAATTACCAATTGTAAAAGCCTCGTTTGGGGTCGTACTTAAGGCTGTCAGCACTGCTAACAATATTCCTATGTACCAAGCTACCATTAAAACTATCGAACCAATCATGGTTGAATACAAAAACTTACTTTCTTTCAATGCGGACCATACTGATCGTGAACATAGCCAGAACCAAATTAGCGACAAACCTCTAATAGCTTTTGTCCTAGCTCGCGCTGTACTCAGTCTCTCCACTGTGTCAGCCCAGTATACCTCGTGGATATCTACTACTTTCGATTCATTGCCATCTTGTTCAAATAGCAATTGCCGCTTGCTTTCTCGCTCGTCTGACGAGGAGTCAGAAACTTGCTTAAACGAGCAGCCAATACTATTACAATAATCGTTTAGGCCGGTAACCAACTTGTCTAAGTAATTCTGAGGCTCCTTTTCGCTAAATCCAGGAACGAAAATTACCAGTTCTTTTTTTTGATTCATAGGAACCCCGTTTCAATGCAAAATGTTCGACAGATAAGTCATTCAAATAGTTAAATCCAAAACTAGGTTATAGCAAATTAATTCATTGATACCTCAGCACGGATGTATCCAAGCCTAGAGTTGTTGCATTTTATAAATAGAATGCTAACTTAAATTTAACAGCACATTGAAGTCGGAAGCAGTTTTTGAATATCGAATACTCTAAATCACGGTCGAGTAATTACTCGACAACTTAGTTCGAGCACTTCAAAAGAGATTTCAACTTTCCTTTTAAACATATTTTTACAGGTATCGTGAAATGCCAGATAAGCTAATTCTTGGTCCAATTTTAGGTATTGAATCTGAACGTTTATACACTGTTGTATTTATTACTGACGAATCAATAATTCAACCTTCGGTTCAGTGCAATGGTGAATCGGTTGATGCATCCTTGATTGGTACAATCTATTCTGGAATCGTTTGGAAAGCGACTTTGAGCTTAGAATTTGACGAGTCGACAAGCGTAGCTTATTCAATTTCCAGCCAAGGCAGTGTGCTCAGTGATCAACTAGGCATAAGCAACTGGGAATTTTATGTTCCTGGTGCAAATGAAAAACCCAAGTTCGCTTATGCTTCATGTAATGGTTTTTCGGATTACAAAATGCTATCGACAACCGAGCAGCCTTACAAATTATGGACAGACTTGAAGGACGAGCACGCAAATAGTCCGTTTTCTCTTCTACTTTTAGGTGGCGACCAGGTCTATGCCGATTCGATCTGGACTCAACTCACTTCTCTAAAGGCTTGGAATGAATTAGAACGTACAGAAAAAATAAAACGTAAAGCAAACCAAACCATGACTACTCAGATCGATCAGTTTTTCAGTAAGCTGTATGTCGAGCGCTGGAACAAAGAGCCAATTGCTACCATGCTCGCATCTATTCCTTCAATTATGATGTGGGACGACCACGATATTTTTGACGGTTGGGGGAGTTATCCTGACGATCTTCAAAATTGTGAAGTCTACAAAGCAATTTTCGCATCCGCAAAAAAACACTTCGAGCTGCTTCAAATTCGTGGGTCTAATAATGGGGCATTATTACGAACAACACCGAATGGACATTTTTCGCAGGCTATCAAATTTAGAGGTTACAACATTCTTGCATTAGACAATCGATCTGAACGCTCCCTTACGCGAGTTATGAGCGAAACGCAGTGGTCGGACATTATGCGTTATCTTGATAAAACTTGTGACCAAGGAGATTTACTCGTGCTAACAGCCGTCCCCGTGGTCTACCGCGATTTTTCCTTTGCAGAAAGCGTTGTCGACTCTACACCATGGGAAGAAGAGCTTACAGACGATCTTAAAGACCACTGGCGAGCAAAGGAGCACGAAGGAGAGCGTTTAAGACTTATTATGCGCCTACTAAAAAATGCACGACGACGCAAAGGAAAAACTGTACTGCTGTCAGGGGATGTGCATGTCGGCTGTCTGGGAATAATTAGAGATTCTAGTTCTGACAACGTCATTAACATTCATCAGATCGTTTCCTCTGGAATTATTCATCCGGCACCCACATACCTCCAGTGGCTAGGCATATTGGCGGTGACAAACGATGATTTGGAATATCTTGATGAAACTCGTGCGATTACGGCCGACATGCTCAAACCTCATGGTTCAAATAAATATATACGAGCCAGAAACTTTGTAACTCTCCTAGAGGGTTCGGATAAAAAGCTTTGGGTCAACTGGATTTGTGAGGGTAAAGACAAACCTTCCTACCCGCTTCAGTAGTTGGGTTTAAAATAGTTGAGAGATTAAAATGACTAAAATCTTGTTCGTGATTTCGTTTGCTATCGTGACCTTAAGCGGTTGCATTTCGGTACCCAAGGAAACGGTAGAGCTATCTGAAATAACAGAGTATCAGACATCAGAGCTGCAGAAATCCCATTTAAAATTTATCGAGCTGTATTATGGAAAGCTCCGAGATGATGTAAATCGATTCATAGACGACAAATGGGCCCCGACATTTTTAGCAAAAGCAGTCAACAATAAAGCTTTCAGAGCTGATTTGGATGAAGCATATTTGACAAGCTCGATATCGGTAGATGACATAACTGTTCAGTGGAAAGGCAATAATTTACAGGACGCTCAGAAAGCGATCGTCCTCAAGGGAGTTAAGAATGCGATTGATATAGAAACTGGAAAATTAGGTCAAGTCCTAATTGAGTGGTCTAAAGAGGCTCAAAGTCAAATCAGCAAGAAACGGAAAGAGCTGCTAGACCCAGTTAATGAGCAAGAAAGATTTGTTAAATCAACCGTTAATCAGGCGTTCAATGAACTTCAGTACTCACAATCCACTATTAAAGCATACTTATCCTCGGCTGTTGATTTGAAAGAGAAACAAGACCAACTCGTGGCGAAGATTGCTGACTTGAAAGAAGTAGAGGACACCATAGATAAAATCGTCAGTAACACGGAAAAATTAACTAATGCGCTAGAGTCTGACGATGCCGATAAAGCCATTGAAAAGTTTTTAGAAATGATTGAGTCGTTAAATTAGTATTGCCAACCAATTAGTGACATTTTTGAGGTTTCTTATTATGGGAAAATATGATTTGAGTGATGAAGCACGAGCGACTGATGCTGAATTAAATCATGCGGTTGAACGCCTTGAAGTTTTGAGTAAACATGAAATTGCAAACATCCTGCCAAGCAGAGTAGATCAAGAAGAGCTTCAACGGCTAATCAGTAAGGTACAAAAAGCTACTAGCAAAAATGCAAAACGTGCCGTTTTTATTGAAAACGTAAGTACGGCTTCAGAAGCAGTGAAGAGAGCATTAGAGATTTTGACCTAGCGCCTATCGTTAAATAGACTTAATAATTTGTGACCTTCTTATTTCGTGGGTGAAGAACGATGACCTAAAAGGAATATATTTTGGGATCTTCGAACTAGAATAGTATTTCAACATCAGTACGCAATTTATTTTTAACAATAACGTCAAGGAACAGTGCGTTATGGGCTTATTCAGCAACCCTTGGATTGTAGGCATAGTCGGAGGTGTGTTAAGTGGACTGATCGTGACTGCGATAACACGATATTTGTTTAATAAAAAAGATAATCGCGAATATATGCAGAAAGTTGCTGCAGTAAACCGAGAAATTATTTATGCAGTGCGACCTGGAATTTCAGAGGGACATATTCCGGACAACGATGTACTAACTGCATTAGCTAATTCAACGTCTCGTAAATATAAAGTTCGACGTGAAGACGTCTATCATACTAAGCATATAGCTGAAGAGCTGATAAAAGAAATCATGGATTCTAGCTTTATTTCTTCGGAGACTAAAAAATCATATTGCGATACATTATCTCACTTAATCAAAGAAGCCAGTTCAGGACTGAATTCCATGAGCGAAGATGCCGATGAGAAAGCTGTAGAGTATGAGTATCGACAAAAATTAGTAGCTCGAATGAGTGCAGTGTTAGGTCTAAGCACAGCAATTATCACAATGGGCATGGTTTACCAAAAATTCTTGGGCACATCAAATTTTGATTCTCCAGCTGAAATGAGCTTGAAGTTGCTGGTACCGACTATCGCAGCACTGCTATCAATAATGGTTGTCATGGCCGGCATGCTTAGCTTGGTTCGACTACGAAATATAAAAGAAAATTTTCAAACTAGTGTGGAATCTAAATAGTGGCGGATCTCATGTAAACCGATCAGCGCTCCCGAAAGCATCAGCTCTTTGGGCGAATGCTCGTTGAAGGCTGAGTTTTTGTTGTTGACCCATTCTAGCCGATGCTTGTCCTGAATAAACATCGTTCTTAAAGCCTTATGAATACCTAAAATTAACGAAACCCGAGTACGGCGGTCTATCGTAAGTTTTCGAACCAAGCTGCCGCCTTTAATTCTACGAAACGTCGCGCTGGAGATATCACCTAGAACGATTGCTTTTTCGGCATCAGTAATTTTCCATGACTCCAGGATATTAACTGCAGCCTTGAACCCCACATTATCGTTGTCGAGTGTCGCTTGGTCATGGGCTGCGCGAAATTGAGTAGGGTCAAATGTTAATAGTTGTTGCTGCATGCGTTTGCTTCTCCATAACCTAATAAGTAATGCTGCAGAGCTGATCATCGATAATACTTTTACTGAAAGTAGTTTCCATTTATACGCTCACAAGTGCGACGAAAATCAACTTCGAAACTGTTCACGCAAATCCGACTCAATTTGCTCAAACTCAATTTTCGGAGAAGGTTCATCTGGAACCGTTAAGCCACTATCTTGAAGTTTTTTCAACATATCCCATGCTCTAAAGTCATGAAAGGGATTCAACCCCATAACATTGCCAAGATCCGGATCGAAATCATCTGGAAGGCTCGAGATTGATGCAAAAAGATTTGCTGCTCTACCAAGATCCCAATCTCCAACAAATAAGAGCAGAGCCGAAAATGCAAGCACGCAGACTTCAAGCTTGTCGCTACTCTTTTTAGTTCTAGGTTTCAACGGTGCGTAATTACTAGTGATGAATTGTCCGAGTTGAAGAGCTTGATCATACTCGGAACGAAGCGACGTTGGATCGAAAACATTCTCGCCATTGTAACGCTTTGCCAGAACTTCTACACGGGTTACAAGGCTGCCGTCGAGCCAGAGTTTTTGTTGAAAAGATTTTTCCAAAGCATGTATATGACGTTTTGTTAAGATCTTTTGCGCAGCTGATGTCCAATCAAAGCCGGGCAACTTGACGATTGTCGCCGACAAAGGTACCTGATCCGAATTCCCGTAAAACACTGCTGTGATGCGCAAATTATACAACCAACCCGGAAGACGCGGATCAAGTTTTACATCAAGGGAGGCGCCCATTTTCATATGAAAGAACCATTCACGCATGTCTCTGATTGATTTCTGGCTAAATAATCCAGATTGTATTCCTTTGCAAACAAGTGCTCGAATTTCACGAGTTATATTGGAGCGCTCAGAGCCAAACGCAATAAGGTTTTCGGGAACATAACTTGAGGAGTCGTTTTTGAAGTAATCACATTCAGGTCTATGCCCTGGAGTAGCAAACCTAAAATATCCCTGCCTTATTATTTTTCTAGACGTTTTCGATACTCCCGGTTGAACAATTTCTGCACCAGTAACAAAGCAACATGGACATTCGATGTCGCGTCGTATAAACGCTCTCGACTCGGCTGATATTTCTATATTTTCTTGTAAGTCGCTGTGGCCATTCCGATTAGATAAAAGACTTAGAACTTGACCTACATCGAGCTCTTTTCCTTCGCTTCGTGAATATCCTGTCAATGGCATTGGGGTTCCTCATTTTGTTTAAGTCAGTTTACCAAGTGGGCGACTGTGAATTAGTTCTAGTTAAAAACCTCTACCACAAACTTACAATTGGCGTCTTCGACGTTAACTAAACAATTTCCCATCTACCTCGCGCGCTGAAGCTCTCGTTGATTCTCGACTTGCTGTCCTGACTGTCGTGATGCCAATTTAACTTAGCTGATTTAACAGAAACTATATCACTAATAGGAGAAGTATCATGAGTATCTATAAAATTGCGTTCGATGGCGATGGTGCCGTGTTTAGTTGTCAACGCATTTCACCTAGACCTTCTGTCGAAAATAAACATCGATATCTTTCTAGCGTTTCAGTAACTGAGAAGCCCGACGACTCATTCAATAGTAACGATGAACGCGAAAAGATGTTTAGCGAAATGTTGCCTAAAGCAAAATATCTCATGGATGGTCAGAGAATGAGAGTGCCGAAATACGGTCGAGACATAATCGATTATATTAGATTCATGTATACAAAAGGATACTTGACGCTACTGGATGTACCTCGCACTCCATTTGGGTGCATATTGAATTTTTATCTAATTGAGCATTCTGAAATAAACACTGATGAAAGGGGATGGTCCACCAAAAACGTCCTTTAAGGTCTCAGCCAGCACATACCAAGCGTCGAGTGCACAGTTCGTGTTGAAGATAACCGATGCACACTAATTCTTGATAATTACTTCACCATAACCATTGGATAAAGTGTATAAAAAAAGCCATCAAACTTTTTGATGGCTTTCGTGACAAGAGCGTGGTTAGTTTTCCCGTCGTGGTGTTCAAATCCTCAAACGCAGTATCGCAAAAAAAATAGCGCCGCACAACGCACAGGAAATCTAATTATTGAGTGTCCGTTTTAATAAGGGACTATTACAGTACTATTATCGCGCAGTTTTTGCCGCATCATACTCTCTTGCTAGCTGAACTAAGTTTAGACTTGAGTATCTTTCTTTTGTTTTTACTGGGTACGTCGAATAAACGTAATCAACGAATTGATTGAAATACAATGCTTGCGTCTTTTTCATGACTGCATTTAAAATTTCTTTATCTCTGCTATCCAACTTAATCTCGTCGATATGACCTGTATAGGACAAGACATGCTTTGAGGTTCCATACATTGTATATTGATGCTCGATTTTAAAACTGGACGATCTATATGCAGCGTCGATCACATCATCTACGTAGGGCCCGTAGTGGTTGAAGACCCAATCAATCTCAGTAAGCTGTCTTTTATCAAGCAACGACGAAAACCAATCTGCTAAGTATACGAGTTTTGTTACTCGTGCTTTTGTTAGCTCGGATTTATGTGGGTAATTTGAACAAATGAAAGCAATGATACTCTGCAACTTATTCATAAGCCCCCCTTAACGCTCTCTAGAAATTCATCTTCTACTGAAAGTTGCGCACCTGAACGTTTGATTGTCACTTCCCTATCAAAGCCCAAGCTATCTCTTACAAACTTAGAAATTTGTCCTTGATAGTTCCTGCAGTAGTCATCTATCTGTTGTTTGATGTCCTCATTTAGGAATGTTGTTTGCGTACTTTCAAACACTATAACACCTATGTGGACATCTGCATCTATTACTGCTTTGGCATAATATCTACAACTATTCATAGCTAAGTTGCTTATTTTATCATCGTCATATTGATAAGTGACATTCATATATTTTTTATATTCTTCAAAGTCCTCCGCCGCAGAGGGGCATTCTGATTCTTCATGGCTGTTGTGTTGCCACGCCATACTTATAACCCCCTGGTTTAATGGGAATTTTTGCCTATGTATCTTTGAGTAAGTTGGGTTTGCCGAATAGCGAGCCAAAATGTAGAATTCCTCGTCATGCTCGTAGTAGAGCGAAACACGAGCATAAGTGTCCATATTTAGCTGTCTAAATGCTCCTTTGAGAAAAGTGGTAACTAGTTCATTATGTTTTTCTATAAGTTTGGACGTTGCTTCCTGGACTTCTTCTTGAGAGGAGTTCAGTGCACTTTCAGCCTCTAACAATTTTTCTCTCTCAGCTTCAAGCTCACTCATTCTTATATTCTGCTTGTGTTGGTCCTGATAGGTACCATAAGCCCCCGCAATAAAAAACAACGCACCGGCTCCCAGTCCTGTATATGGATTAGCAATTAGGAAAAGCACCGTCGACAGAAACCCTTTCGCCTCTGTATACCCTATGCAAAAATCGAAGTTCCCTGCAAAAGCACCTCCTATTGATAAGAGCACTGTGCCCGCGGCGGCCAAAAGAATAAATATTCCTTTACTTAACCGATCTCCTAGTCGTGAGAAAAAATCCGACTCCCCACTGAACCCAAACTTCTTGAACATATCATTTCCCTACAAGTCAACCATCCCATCAACGATAAGATAGCACCAAACTCCTAAATGCTGTCTGCGAGATTCAGCACGCCGAAAAGGTAAGTGCCCACAGACATGACCTAGCTTCAAGCACCTCAATATTACTTATTTCGCCTCACTATCATTCATTTTGCAATAGTACAATAGGTTTGAAACCTTGCATCAGCCTCAAAGCGATGTACCCAAACCGGGTTCATAACAAAGCACTCATTGACTCTGACCACAGTTCTGTTTGACATTATTAAACTTCTGTTACCAACGGAGTAAAATTGGTCCAGTGAGGGGGCGGCGTTTTTCTTGGACTGTTTTAAGCCAAAATCCCTAACGCTTTTCGATAATTTACAGGGCTTTCGAACCGAGTAACACCTTACAGCCATATGTAGAACCAAGAAGTAACCGAGGCTTTGCTCCATCTAAGTCACTTACCTCATTATCCAATCACGCTAGCAACAACTCACGATCATTATCGAAGAAGCTTAGTAAAATACTCCAGGTCCTAACTAAGTGAAGAAGCATGTCGGATTGCCTTGAACTTAGCATTACATGAGCATTGGCTTTTTGCCTTAAAGTTCGTTTTGTCAAATTTAACGCACTACTCAGCACTTCAATAGGTATGTATTGCCGCAATTCATGAAAGACATTAGCGTTGAAGCAAGCCTTCAATGCGGATATCACCCGATGCACTGGTATATCTAAATTCGACGACGCTCGCCCTTTAACAATTTCAATCATCCGTTGCGCCAAGAGAATCGCGTCACCCTGTGAAGCACTTGTAGCCATTGGTCCGTACCTAAGCCCATTAATTTATCTGGTTTTGGCAAAATCTAACAACGATTTCACCCAACCTTTAAATATAGCAGGCAAATACTAAAGGACGGCACCTGCTGGAATGAACCGGTAAAACTAATTCTGAGCATTTTAAAGTGCAACTTTAATAAATAGGAATGTGAAATGTAAATCGCGGCATTTACGTCACACTATTTAACTAGGCCGCTAAAGGAATGTTTATGAATAAATCAAAAGAAGTAACTTGCCACATTGAGCAAGATATATTGCTAATGGTAGCAAATGAACATGAGTGTCAACAGCAGATACTGCTTTCAACAATCATGGAGGTGTTTGATAACGATGGGGCTGTAGTAATTGAAAAGCACTATGTAAACGCGCCAATTGATACAGTTGGTGTCTACTTTAACGTAGATAATTTTATGGCGCGATATCGTAACGTGTTTAACAAGATAAACTTGTAAGCAACAGAAAGTGGTTGCGCCTATTGAAAACGGGCGCAACTATTTTTAAGGCTCAGTAGACCCTTTCGTTCAGCATTAATTAATTGTGAAGTTTGATAGCTAGTAAGCCCGGTATCTTAGGAGCAAACCCCATATTCAAGTCGGGTTATAAGCTCGAGAACAGCCTGTGTGTTCGCATGACAGTCCAGCATATCAATTGGACGTTTATCACCAAGACTGGGGGCCTTTTTACTGATCCATTCGACAGCTGCTCTGCGGTCACCCTCAAATAAACAGGTCGCACGAGAGACAGTCTCAATAAGACTGTATAGACGGTCACTTTCTTTCATCGTGAAGCGACCTTTATCTCTTCGACGGTTAAAAGTTGTGAGGGGTATTTTCAGAGCCTCTCGCAAAGCTTTATGCTGCATCCCTAATATGGAAGCCAGTGAATTGAAAAGCTTAATTGAAAAGCCTTTAAAAACCTGCTCGCGCAATTTTGCGTCTTCATTCGGAAGGTCGAGTTCGGACCAAATATCTTGAGGCCCTGCTACCGGCGTGTATATACGCAGCTCCATACAGCCTCCAGATGACTAGTTAGGAATGCACCCCATGGATAACAACCGTAGCACAGAATAATCCTAGGACAAATATCGAGCCATTCAACTAGTCGGCATTAAGACGATTGAGCAAAAAACGATTAAGCATTACCCGCAAAAGAACCAGATTTCCTATTAAATTTTTTGTAGCAAAAATGGGCAAAAAGCGTAGCTGTTTTTACATCTAAACCGATTGCTCTCTAGAGATATAGATTTTAAAGCCTTTATTTACGAGGCTCACAGAAGGCTTTATTCAAAATAATTTATTAGCGCTTATTATGAGAAATTAGCATTTATTATGGGAATTGACAGAGCCGCCACCCACCAACGCCGCAGCAGAACATGAATGATGGGGCGCTCGAAGTATACGTTGTTGCCAGTGGTTACCGCGCAAGGTACCACTGACTGAACGAATGGCAGCCACCGCTAAACCATCACGTTCATCAAGCGCTGGTAATAGCCCCAGTAGCCGCTGTGCTAGCATGGTTTTTCCTGTGCCCGGAGGCCCAACAAACATCAAATGATGACCACCGGCAGCTGCCAATAACAATGCGCGCTTGGCTTGATGTTGACCAATGACATCGGCCACATCACCATGCATAGGGTCTGGTTCGCGCGCTTCCTGGGGTTTAATGTGGGGTAGTTTTGTAGGGCTCGTTAGATGCTCTACCACGTCCCGTAGACTTATCGCCGCTACGCACTGTTGTTCGCGCAATACCGCCGCTTCGTCAGCATTGTCCAATGGAATAACCGCTTCGCGCCCTTCGTCGCGACAACCCAGTACCGCTGGCAAAATACCGGTCACTTCCCGTAAATCACCATTCAAGGTTAGTTCACCGTAAAACTCTCGCCCAATAGTTGCCGACTCGGGCACTTGGTTATTCGCAACTAAAATACCAATGGCGATGGCCAAGTCATAGCGCGCACCAAACTTTGGTAAATCAGCAGGCGCTAAGTTAACGGTAATTTTTTGCCCTTTGGGAAAGGAAAAGTCGCTAGCCAACATCGCCGAGCGCACCCGGTCGCGCGCCTCACGCACTCCCGTTTGTGGCAACCCTACCATGGTGAATGACGGCAGCCCCGATGCCAAACACACCTCTATGGTCACTAGTGGCGCTTCAATGCCTTGCAGTGCCCGCGTATAGATCTTGGCAATTCGAACGCTGTCCTTTGCCATGCTCACTCTCCCTTACTGAAAAACTAGAGTGTAGCGTGAGCACCAACAATTCGACGGATAATAACCACGTATTTCGGTGTACGAATTACCAGTAATGTTCCATGGTGACGTTGCCGGGTGTTTTAATACACTCGACGCAATTATGGATATAAGTGGTACTGAAGGTACCAGCCGTTCTCTAGTTCGATTGAGAACTTTACATCCTCACCTCGTGCGCGATTTGCTTCGCGATATAACCTGCTCTCTTCGCTAAAAAAGTCGTCCGTGTACTCATAATTCC
The DNA here is from genome assembly GCA_018222985.1 of Gammaproteobacteria bacterium. GTDB lineage: Bacteria > Pseudomonadota > Gammaproteobacteria > Enterobacterales > Alteromonadaceae > Pseudidiomarina. Next base: position 88,331 of record JAAEZG010000004.1, on the reverse strand, counting down.
CCAGATCCACCGGCTGAAATACATACTTCAAACTGCTTCCTTCACCGAGAAATGATGTGCCGTTTATGATTACAAATAGTTCGCAGTGGTAATCATCAAAGTCTCGGATTACGACCAGTTCTGAGTTTACTGTATCCAGTAAATGCTCAATCTCATCAAACTCCGACTTAAAAGCCTCCGCTTTCTCGCCCTGAACATCTAATGGGTAACGGAAGAAATCGATATCATTTGAATTCGCAAAGGTACAAGCAACATTTGATAGACGGTCAAAGCTCTCTTGGTGCTCAATAAAGTTCTGTTTACTCGCTTCAATGTCCACGGGTTGAGAGCAGCCTGCTGCTGCGGCTACAACAACGGATAGTGCAAACATCTTTAATAAAATTTTGTGCATAGTCTATTTACCAGTAATGTTCCATGGTGACGTTGCCGGGTTTGCGTCGTAAATTCTTGGCAAGTCCCATATCGGCTAGCACTGTTTTGGCATCACGAATCATGTCTGGGTTACCACATAGCATGACCTGGGCGCGTTCGTCTAAGATATCGCCTACGGCGCGCTGTAAGTCGCCCTGTTGAATAAGCGCCGGAATACGGCCACGTAATGCTCCAGCGTGATCTTCACGGCTTACTACGGGTTGATAGGTAAGCTGGCTGGGGTGTTCCGCTACCCACTGTAGAATTTTTTCGTTATAGGCCAGGTCGGCCGCATAACGCACAGCATGCACTAAGTGGATGCGCTTGAAACGTTGCCACGGAATATCGGTACTGAGCATGGATAAATACGGCCCAATACCCGTACCGGTTGAGATAAGCCATAGGCTATCGCCGTCGGGCACTTCGTTTAAAGTGAAAAAGCCACTCGGTGGTTGCGACACTTCAATGGTTTGCCCTGCTTTTAGGTCATGAAGTAATGGCGAAAACAGGCCGTCGTGCACACGGTTGACTAGAAAGTCCAGCACCCCGTCGTCAGGGCCATTAACCAGAGAATAAGCGCGTTGCACACGCCCGCCCTCATGGGGTAAGCCAAGCCGCACAAACTGGCCGGCAATAAATTCAAACGGCTGTGTTCGCACGCGCAAACTGAATAACTCTTGGTTCCACGCGTAATTCTCGATCACTTCACCGGTTAACCACTGCGCCATGCAAACAACTCCTTTACTTAGTTTTGCTACTCGTCACGTGAATGCTTAGTCGTCTTTTTTCATCGCTTCTAGTTCACGTTCTAGGTGCTCAACGCGTTGGCGTAAACGCAATAACAGTTGCTGCTGCACGTCAAGCTCCTCGCGCGTCACGACGTCGAGCTTACCTAATTGTTGCTGCAAAATAGTTTTAATACGCTGCTCTAAACTACCAGCAAAATCCTTTACGCCTGCAGGAATGCTGTCGTTAATTTGACGAGCTATGTCTTCAATTTTTTTTGCGTCCATGATCAATATCCACCGCTAATTTCAAGTTAATCAGTAATTGCCTTTTAGCTTAGCAGGAGTTTGCGGTAAAATCTGCCGCTTCACCGCAGGTGTTTCGTCTGCTCATGTCAATAAAAGGTAACGCTAAGCCATGTTGTTAAACCCGCGTCAACAAGAAGCTGTCAAAGCGATTGAAGGGCCAGTTCTGGTTCTGGCGGGCGCTGGTAGTGGCAAAACGCGCGTTATTACCGAAAAAATTGCACATCTTATTCAGCGCTGTGGCTATCAAGCGCGGCACATTGCAGCGGTAACCTTTACCAACAAAGCTGCACGTGAAATGAAAGAGCGTGTTGGGCAAACTTTGGGCCGCCAGTATACGCGTGGGCTCACCGTGTCCACCTTTCATACGTTAGGTTTGAATATTATTCGTAAAGAAGTGAAAAGCTTGAATATGAAAGCCGGTTTTTCGCTATTTGACGATCAAGATTCGTTTGCGTTATTAAAGGCGCTTACTGAGCCAGAGCTTGATGGTGATAAGAACTTATTAAAGCTGCTACAAAGCCAAATTAGCAACTGGAAAAACGCCATGCTTAGTCCAGACCAAGTGCTTGAACAGGCGAAGCAAGCAGATGAGCAAATGTTTGCCGAGTTCTACCGGCGTTATCAGCAAAATATGAAAGCCTGTAACGCGATAGACTTCGATGACTTAATTTTACTGCCAACGTTATTGCTCAAGGCTGATGAAAAAGCACGCGAGCGTTGGCAACAGAAGTTTCACTATTTGTTGGTGGACGAATATCAAGACACGAATACCAGCCAGTACGAACTGGTGCGTTTACTGGTTGGCACGCGCGCTAACTTTACTGTGGTTGGCGATGACGACCAATCCATTTATTCGTGGCGCGGTGCGCAGCCACAAAATTTAGCGCTGTTACAACGTGACTTCCCGGCGCTAAAAGTCATTAAGCTCGAACAAAACTATCGCTCGCACGGGCGTATTCTTAAAGCTGCTAATATTTTAATTGAAAACAACCCGCACGTATTCGACAAGAAGCTGTTTTCTGAAATGGAATATGGTGTTCCCCTGCGGGTTATCTATGGCCGCAACGAAGAGCATGAAGCAGAACGTGTGGTAGCAGAGATTGTCCGCCGACGCTTTTTGGAGCGCACGCCTTACCATCAATTCGCAATTCTATATCGCGGTAATCACCAGGCTCGCATTTTTGAAAAAGCCCTCATGAGCAACCGTATTCCCTACCGTATGACCGGTGGGCAAAGCTTTTTTGCACGGGCAGAAGTGAAAGACGTAATGGCGTATTTGCGGTTGCTGGTAAACCCCAGTGATGACACTGCATTTATTCGCATTATCAACGTACCGAAGCGCGGCATTGGCCCGCATACGGTTGAACGTATTGGCGAGTTAGCTCACGAGCTACATGTTAGTTTGTATGAAGCGGCTGATCACCAAGCATTAAAAACACGTTTAGGCGCACGAGAATATCAGTCGGTACAGTATTTCGTCGACTTCATGAAGCGTACCGCACGGCGCTGCGATCACACGCCAGAAGCCACCGGCGCTTTATTCGACTTATTAAAACTGATTGGCTACGAAGAATGGCTTTATGAAAGCAGCCCTAGCGTGAGTGCTGCCGAAATGCGTTGGAAGAACGTGAGCGAGTTAATGCGTTGGGTTAGCGAAATGCTTAAGGGTGACGATGACAATGAACCGGTCACGCTTGAGCAAGCGGTTGCCAAGCTGTGCCTGCGCGACATGTTGTCGCGCAACGAAGAAGAAGAGCAAGGCGATCAAGTGCAGCTGATGACCTTGCATGCCTCTAAGGGCCTTGAGTTTCCTCATGTATTTATGGTGGGCATGGAAGAAGGTATTCTTCCGCACCAGTCCAGTATTGACGACAATATGGTTGAAGAAGAACGGCGCCTTGCCTACGTAGGAATTACCCGCGCGCAGCAATCGCTTATTTTCACCATGGCCAAAGAACGCCGGCAATATGGTGACGTGGTACGCCCTGAACCCAGTCGTTTTTTATATGAGTTACCACAAGATGACTTAGAGTGGGAAGAGCAAGCTAAAGCCAATGAACAAGCCCGCGAAACAGCACGTGCGAGCGGTTTAGCGTTATTACGCAAAGCTATGGAAGATTAATTTGAGGTTATGCGGTGCCCGCCGACTGCGCTCGCGTCGGCTGTTGTTGAGAAAGTGACTTTACCTGTTCGGGTTCTCCAAACAGTATTCCCTGCCCTAAATTGACGCCGTTGTGCACCAAGGCTTTTTGCTGGTCGGCCAAGTCAATTCCTGCGGCGGCTATTTCAATGCCTAAGTCGCGACATAAATGAACCACGTTACGCACCATGGTTTGTGCGCGTTGGCTGGTGGCTATATCAGCCACAAAACGTGGGTCTAGCTTCACGTGAGTAAATGGGTAATTCAAAATATATTGCAGTGCACCGGCGCTGCGCCCAAACTCATTCAGCGCAAGGCCCACACCAAAGTCAGCAAGCTGACGTAAACAACTCAGCTGACGTTTTGAGTTATCGTTCAGCTCGGTTTCACTGAACTCAAGAATAAGCCGCTCGGGTGCCACACCTGAGCTAACAATAATTTCTTGCAACGCTTTAACATCGGCCAGCTTGAACAGGTGTTTCGCAGAAATACTGACATAAACCGGCAGGGTGCTTTCATCTTCCGCGAGCAGCTCACAACAACGCGTTAGCATCCATTGGTCAAGCGCCATGGTCATGCCAGTTTTTTCCGCTATGGCTAAAAACCGATCAGCCGGCAGCAAGCTGTCATCACGTTGCCAACGCAGCAGCAGCTCTTGCGCCACGGCTTGGTTTTTGTTCAGCTCAAATACATTAAATTTCTGCAGCACAAAGTCTTGGTCAAATTGTGCATGTCGTAACTCTGTTTCACGGTGCAACGAGGCGACAAGGTCTTTGTGAATGCTTTCGTCAAACACCACATAACAACCGCGCCCCATGCTCTTCGCTTGGTACATAGCCGCATCGGCGTCGCGCAATAAACGTTCAGCAGAGTCATTGCGTGTCTTGCACTCGGCAATACCAACGCTAGCACCGGAATAATGCTCACTTTCACCGAATACAAAAGGTTGCTTCATTTTTTCAATCACGCGTGAAGCAATGTCTTTGGCGTCATCAACATGACGAATCATGTCTAATAAAATGACAAATTCGTCGCCGCCTAACCGGGCTACGGTGTCATTGTCACGAATACACTCTCCAATACGACGGCTGGCTTCAAGTAAGAATTCGTCACCGGCAGAGTGGCCTAGCGTGTCATTAATATCTTTAAACCGGTCTAGATCTACAAACAACACGGCGAAATTGTGATGCGGATAACGGCGTTTGTGTTTGAGTGTTTGTTGCAGACGCTCAGTAAACATGGAGCGGTTCGGTAGGCCTGTGAGTGCATCGTGGTGCGCGTCATAAAACAGTTTTTCTTCAACCTTTTTACGGCGCTCAATTTCGTTAACCAGCTCTTCGGTGCGTTCTGCCACTTTACGTTCTAGGTAAGCGTTAACACGACGCACTTCTTCTGCGTTACGGCGTCGCTCAATCGCCACAGCAACGTGTTGCGAAACGAAGTTCAACAATTCTAAGTCGTCTTGTTTATAGGCTACTTCGCCGGTGTAGGTTTGCACCGACAGCACGCCAATCACTTCGTCGTCAACCACCAATGGTGAGCCTAGCCACTGTGTCGGCTGGGTACCGTAGTAACTGGTCGCGTCTTCAACTTCGCCTGAGCTGACCAAGGTTTGGTACATGTCGGCGTCAATAAATACGGGCTTTTTGTGCCGAATAACATACTCGGTCATACCGCGCGCTAACGGACGCTTTTTCTGTAAGTTATTGTCAAACGCATCAACGTAGTACGGAAATTCTAGGTATTTTCGCTCGTCATCAAGCAGCGCCACGAAAAAGTTATCGTTGTTTATAAGTTGGCCAATTTGTCGATGCAGCTGCTGGTAGAAGCTTTGAATAGAGTCGGAGGTGTTGGTTACTTCAGAAATGGCAAACAACACAGTACTCAATTGTTGAGCCCGTTCGCGCTCGGAAATTTCTGATTTCAAATCATCGTTAATTTGGCGCAGCTTGGCCGTTTGATGCGCAATTTCTTCTTGCATCATTTCGCGCTGCCGCACCCGCTCAAGGGCGTTAACAATGTGCTGCGAAACGAACATGAATAGTTCTTTGTCGGCTTCGCTGTAACGTACGTCTTCGGTATAACTTTGTACCACCATGGCACCAATGACGCGGCTATCGGAATGCAATGGCACCCCTAACCAGTCTACCGGTGCGGCACCTAAGTCGCGAATTTCGCCGCTGTCGCGCAATCGATTAAAGATTTCTTCATCATACAAAAACGGTTTACCCGTACGCATGACATAACCCGTCAGCCCCTTGCCGAGCAATTCAGCAGGAATAGCTTTGAGCGATGGAATGTCGTCATATTCGTCGACAAAGTAAACAAAGCGAACGGTGTCTTCAACTTGGTCGTGCAAACAAATAAAGAAGTTTTTCGCCACCATCAGGTCGCCAATAATGGCGTGCACCGATTGGTAGAATTGCTCCATATCGGTAACCGACGACGCAAGCTCCGAAATTTTAAACAAAGCTTTTTGAATAACTTCCGACTGGCGGTATTTAGTGGTGAGGTCTTTCAGGCGAGCGACAGCCTTGCGCAGGCGCGCAATTTCTCGCTGCTGTTTTTGTTGCAGCTCGTTGGTTTCAGCTTCGTGACGCTGTCGCATGTTCTGTTTTTTTATAATTTTAATTTGTAGTTAGAGCATCGCATTGTTTGTTATTTAGTCAACCATGAGACTGACGTTTGGCCAAAAAACAATGTAAACTTTTAGTAAATCTAACGCCCGAGTATAGCTTTCATAAGACCGTTAGAAAAGTACTTTGGTTAAATTACAGACATAAAAAAACCGCCGCAGCGGTTTTTCTCACAATAAACTGTGTGAATACTGGTAAGAAATAGCTTAGATTTCAGCAATCATGTAGTCAATTGCAGCTTGAATTTCTTCTTCGCTACAGTCGTTACAAGTGCCTTTTGGTGGCATTGCGTTGTAGCCTTCAATGGCGTGTTTTAATACTGTGTCCATGCCTTGCGCTAAGCGCGGCTCCCAATCAGCGGCATTGTTGATTTTCGGAGCGCCTAACACACCAGACGTGTGGCAAGCAGCACAAAATTTGTTGTATACCGCGTCACCTGAACGCGCACCACCAGCTGCTGCGCCGCTAGCCGCTGCTGAAGCACCTGCGACACGAACTTGTGCAACTGGAGCAATTCGCTCTTTAATGTCATCATTACTTTGTTGCGGCATCATGCTGGCACTAGCACTACCAACTGCTAAAGCCATTGCAGCAACCCAAACACGGCTAGATTTTACGACTTTCAGTACGTTCACAGTGGACTCCTGTATAAGCTGATGAGCTTGCTTGCTCGTTTCGTTGTTGCGATTATAGCCAGATTCCGTCCAAGGTTAAACACTTCCGTGCTATGTCAGAAAATACACCTATAAATACGCGAAAAATTGCTCTGTTGGATCTCGACGCTTTTTTCGCGAGCGCCGAGGTTCTGCGCGACCCCAGCCTGCGTGATAGGCCGTTTGCCGTGGGCGGTGGCGGAGAGCGCGGCGTGGTGGCAACGGCGAACTATTTAGCGCGACAATTTGGTGTGCGCAGTGCCATGAGCGGTGCCCATGCCCGGCGTTTATGCCCGAATTTGCATTTTGTGTCACCCGACCACGGGTACTACCGCGAACTTTCAAGACAGGTACTTGCGGTGTTGCTAGAAACCACCGAGCTCGTTGAGCCAGCCTCTATTGATGAGTTTTACCTGGACTTAACCCACAATACGCAATACCACGGCAGTGCTAGTGTGACCATGGAGAGCATTCGTCACCGGCTACGAGGCATGGGGTTGACCGCTTCGGCGGGCATTTCCAATCAAAAAATGGTGGCAAAAATAGCTAGTGAAGAGCGCAAGCCAGACGGGCAGTTTGTGGTGCCACCAGATGCCGTTGTTGACTATATTGGCCGACTGCAACTGAAGCGTATTCCGGGGGTTGGCCCGAAAAGCTTAGAGCGATTAAATTACGCCGGCTATTTTACTGGGCATGACATTCAGCAATGCGACTTGCCCAAACTACAAGAGCTGTTGGGTGACAAATCGGGCTGGCTGCTATACCAACGTTGCCAAGGGCACGACCCGCGCCAAATTGTTACCGAGCGCGTACGCAAAAGTGTTGGGGTTGAAGAAACCTTACCGCAAGACATGCACCAGCTGCGACAAGTCGAGCAGTTTATTGACGAAGTATTGCTACCGCAGCTGCAAAAGCGCTTAAGGGTAACACGCTGGCAGCAAGCGCATATAAAAAGCCAAACCGTGAAGCTTAAATTTAGCGACTTTCAACAAACCACGGTGTCGCGTACGCTACAAACCGCATCGCCCAGCTTGTTTTATCAGTTATTGCGCGAAGCCTGGGAGCGCCGTGATCATCGCGGTGTTCGGCTTATCGGCATTAGTGTCGCGCTGCCTGACCCTGATGATCAGCTGCAACTTGAACTCGAGTTAGAGTAGACATAACTACCGAGCTCAATAACGCGGTTGCGCAGTTTTACAGCGCTTAAGGCGGCCTGCACCCGCGGGTGCTCTAAGTGCCCTTCAAGCTCAATGAAAAAATGATACTGGCCAAATTTCTGGCCTGTCGGCCGAGAAACCAATGCCAACAAATTCACTTGGTGCACGGCAAAAGCCTGCAAGTGTTCTAGCAATAAACCTGGGTGGTCTTGATCATCGACAATCACAATCGACGACTTATAGTGCTTATCAGGTTGCGCGGTGGCCAAAGGCTGCGGGTGCTGCACGGCCACAAAGCGCGTGACGTTATGCGCGTAATCTGTCACATCGTGCACCACCTGAGCAAATTCATGCTTAGCCAATAACGATTCGGTTATTAAGTGTTCGGGCACAATTGCAGCGGCTGGAGTTTGGCAGCTAAGCAGTAATTCTAGCGACTCGGTATTGCTGGCAGTGGTTACCACATCGCCCTCATGTAGCGCGAGCCAGTCAGAGCACTGACCCTGAGCCACAAACTGAGCAAACACGCGCTGCGGCTCTTGGTGGTTCGCAACCACGGAAAAACGCACTGGAATGGTGAGTTCAGCGATAATTTGCAGTGGTTGCCGCACAAAGCTGTCGACCACCGGCGAAACAATGCCTTCAACGATGTTTTCTAGTGGTACCACCGCAATATCGTGGTGTGATGGCACACTCGCCAAGGTGCGCTGCAAGCTTGGATAGAGCGCATAATGCATGTGCTCATACTGTTTAGCGAATTCCCAAACCGCTAGTTCAGAAAATGTGCCGGCCGGCCCAAGTGTGGCAATAGGTATACGTTGTGTCATTAGCGCATGATGCAAATTGTAAATTATGCCTACAAAGTACATCGTTTACGGTATTGGCGCCAGCACCAAAAGTAGATGCCACTGAGTGGCAATAACGTCAACGCAATACCACCAATGAGCACCACCACAAGCCAACTTACGCCACCAATAGCAGCAACATGTACTGGGTAGACCATTTGGCTTAACGCATAACCAAGCGTGGCGTTACGTACGTCATAGCTCTTTAATACCGCGCCGGTTTGGGCATCAAAAGTTACCGAGCTTCGCCCATTGGGGTGCCATTCACCGGGGTACGTTAAACGCACACTGTGGTTACTCATCGATATCAATTGAGGAGTGAGATCGGGGTACAACATTGCGGTAACGTCAAACCGTTGCTGCCAGGTTGTTGCTTTTATGTCAGCTGCTAATGGTGCGGGTTGATAAGGTGCCGACTGCTGTTGAGGAAAGACCAACTCGAGAGTTTTGCTAACAGCCCCAGCATACATAATAGCGGTGCCTGTCGCTAAGCCGACAATCAGCGGCACAAACAGTAAGCTGCCTGCAACTTTATGCAGTTGAAACAAAGTGCCGGCAAATCCGCGCTGCCATGGCCATTGCCAACGTATCTTAACGAGGCGTCGGCTCCAGTGTTTCGGCCACCAACGTATAATACCGGTTATCGCAATCATCAATGCGCCTAAGCCAAGCCAACCGAGCAAGTCTTTGCCAAGCTCATCAAGCAACAAATGATGGTGAAACGCCACCATAATGCTAACAAAGTCACCTAAATACGGGCGCTCTAGTACCCGTTCGCCGTGGGCATTGTAATAATGACGAGCGCCGTCAGGCAGTACTATTTCTAGCCACGGATTGGCCTCGCGCGGCATGTAGGCATACCCCTCGGTATACTGGTCAAGTACCAACGCGGTTTGCTGCTGCGACGGCCATTGCGGCAGTTGCAGTTGTGGGTAGGTTAGTTGAAGCAGCTCGACACGGTACAAAAGCAACGTGCCCGTCAAAGCGACGAGCACGAGCCACAGCCCAAGCGTTAGCCCAAGCCAACGGTGTAGCTTGATTAGAACTGATATTGCCAATTGACGCTCACGGTGCGGCCACGGCCAGCAAAGTTAGTACGATCTGCACCCGCAGTTTGCGCGTAGTAAGTGAAATAAAACTCATCAAATACGTTCTCGATGCCCACGGTAAACATACCGTAATCAAGTGTTTCATAATTGATTTGTGCGTCCACTGTTTGGTACCCGTCAAAATTATTAATGGCGTTGGCGCCGGTATAAATATGACGGTCAAATAGCTTATTCACTTGAACGCGCGAGCTAATTGCATCGCTCCATTGTTGTAACCAGTGCACATTAAGGCGGCGCGGTGCAATGTTGCGACCACCCAACTTGGTGTCCACTTGGTTATCGCCATTGCTGTCATACTCGCCATTCGTGTCAGCGTAGTTAACACCAAAGCTTGTCGCTCCGCTCAGTGCGTACGTGGCAGCAAATTCGAAGCCATCAATTTCAGTGCGCTCACGCTGTACCGAGAAAATACCGTCGCTATCAGCTTGCAGGCGCGCGCCCAAGTCAGACTCAGAAGTAAAGTAACTTAAGCTGGCGCGCAACGCTTGGCCGCGATATTCGATACCAATTTCGCGGTTGTCAGCAATAACTGGTTGTAAATTCAAAAAAGCATCAACAGTTAAGTCAGGCGTATTAATACCCCGTAACACGCGGCCAACGTCTGGCATGCTGAAGCCTTCTGAGTAGCTAACAAACGCACGCCATGCCTTAGTGAATTCATACACCGCCCCAACATTCGGTAGCAATTCATTAAACGATGGCTTGCCGCCTTCAACGAACGTGCTGTTGTAACTATATAGCGTGGTGAAGTCGTCAACTTCTAACTGCCCGTATTCATAACGTACGCCGCCACTAATGGTCAGCGCGTCATGTACAAAACGTGTTTGCACGAATGGCGCCCAGTTATTAAAGGTGGTTTCTGGTACCCAGTTGCGCCCGGTTTGCGCTAATTCTTGGTAAGTTGTGTCGCGCAAATAGTCTAGCCCGGCGGTCACGTCAAACGGGCCCTGTGCGACATTGCGCCAGTTCAGGGTCAAACGCGAGCCAACTTTATTGGAATCATTGCGTGACTGGTCGAAAACTACGTCACCGTAGGCGGGGTCTTGGAATACACCGTATGTGCCACCGCCGTATAGTGCTGAGAAATCTTGTACAAACAGTTGCCAGTTTAGGTCTGCACCGACAATGTTTTGGTGCTTATAGGTTAACGTGGCCGTGGTGACTTCGTTTTCGGCTGGGTCGCCTTCGGTTGGTTGCTTCACCGAAATAGCCGCAATGCCTTCAGCTCGGTTACCGGCAACCGGAGAATAGTCGCCATTGCCTTGCATGTTGAAGTGATTCAGCATCAGCTCTAGATCTTGCTCGGCATTTAACTTATAGCCAATCTTGGTGAACACATCATAGCTTTCAGAGTCTTGTGTGTCGCCTTGGGTAACATCGGTTCCAATAAGATCGCCGTTGCCATCAACATACATACCAGTGCTACGCAATTGCGCGCCGGCAACAACACGCCAGTCACCTGAAACGCCGCGGAATAAGTAGCCAGTACGGTAGCTTAGGCCTTCACCTGCGTCAGCTGTTGGTGCCGACAGGCCAGCAACAACTTCATGAGTTGCACCTTCGGTTGCTGATTTGGTGACAATATTAATAATACCGCCACTTGCGCCCATACCCTGAATAGCACTGGCACCGTGAATAACTTCAACGCGCTCGATCATCAATGGGTCAATGGTGTAGCTGGCACGTGAACCATTACGCAACGGGTTTGACTGTGGCACACCGTCAATTAAGTACAATGGCTCGCGCCCTCGCAAGGTTTCACCGGCGCTAGTTAACTTTTGACGTGACGGCGAAAAGGCTGGCACTAAATTACCGAGTACGTCCGACAATGAGTCAGCAACCGCCAGTTGCTGACGAATTTGCTCACCGTCAATAACCGTGACAGTAGCCGCAATACTGCTGGCTGGCTGAGAAGTACGTGACGCTGATACTTTAATCACTTCGTCGACGCTTGTGTCTTGCGCGACGGCTGAAAAACTCACAAAAATAGGCGTAAAGCCGATGGCTAATGCTAACGCAGTAAATCGCATAAGGAACCCCACATGAAAATTATGCGCTAATGATAACGATTCGCATTTAGTTTTCAAGTGATTTCTGTGCTCCTCGTCATATTTCTGCTAGATTGCGCAGAACAACAGGCCTTGGCACAATAGGCACAACTATAAAACGATAAGGCGCACAATATGGGTTGGATGTCAGTAATCCCTCCACTAGTTGCAATTTTGGTGGTGTTTTGGCGAAAAGAAGTCATTGTTGCACTGCTTTTGGCGATAGCGACGTCAGAGTTACTGCTGGTGTGGCAAATGAATGAGTCGCTCATGTACACGTTCATTGCGACTATTGAGCGCATTGTCGCCGTGTTTGGCTCTGCCGGAAATGCCCGCATTCTTATCTTTAGCTTAATGGTCGGTGCGTTACTGGCCTACATTCGCGAGTCTGGTGGCGTTGCCGCAACGGTTGAAGCCTTGTTGGCTCGGGGGCTAGGGAAAACCAAACGTAGTGCCAGTTTAATGACGGTTTTTACCGGCGTTTTCGTGTTTATCGAGTCGAACCTAAGTGTGTTAACCGCGGGTATTTTGTCACGCGGATTATTCGAGAAGTTAGGCATGAGTCGCGCGCGACTTGCCTACTTAATTGACAGTACCAGCGCGCCAGTTTGCATATTAATTTTACTGAACGGCTGGGGCGCCTATGTATTAGGTATGCTTGAGCAGCAAAACCTACCCGGCTCGTCGGTAGCGACCTTGTGGGCAACAATTCCCTTTAACTTTTATGCGTTAGTTACTTTGGTTTTGGTATTTTACACCGCAATTAGCGGTAAAGTTCATGGCCCAATGCGCGCCATTGAAGCACAGCCTCAGCCGCACCAAGACTTGCCTGAACATGTGCCTAGCAACAGTAAAGCGCGCTATATGCTGGTGCCGTTGTTGGTCATGGTATTTGGCATGGTGGCCTTTATGTTCGGTACTGGCGGTGGCGATATCACCCAAGGTGACGGTTCGAAATCTGTGCTTTATGCCACGGCTTTAGCGTGCGTAGTTGCTTACTTTATGCTGCTTGCAAGCAAACGCAAAAGTCATCAGCAATTGGTCAATATCGGCTTTAAAGGTATGTCCGAGCTATTGCCGCTAGTTAGCATTGTGCTGCTGTCTTTAGCACTTGGCAGTAGCTTGCGCGAGTTAGGTACCGGGGTGTTTTTAGCAAATTTAGTCGGTGATTTTTTACCATTAATTTTAATTGCGCCTATGTTATTTCTAGCGGGCGCACTGATATCCTTCACCACAGGAACGTCATGGGGCACATTTGCCATATTAATTCCCATTGCCGCCCCCATGATAGTCGCGCTTGATTTACCGGCCCCATTGTTGCTGGCTGCGGTATTAGGTGGTGGTGTATTTGGTGACCACTGCTCGCCCATTTCAGATACCACGGCGGTGTCTGCGTTGGCTTCGGGTTGCGACTTGCTTGAACATGTACGCACTCAGTTACCCTACGCACTAACTGGCGGCGTTCTAACCTTTGTACTGTATATTATTGCCAGCTTTGTCATGATTTAAGGACCCCCATGAATAACGGAGTGCACTTTCGCCCAACCCGCGCAGAAATTAGCCGCCAAGCCCTTGAAAATAATGCGCGTGTTGCGCGTCAGCTAGCAGCCGATGCACGCCTTATTGGGGTGGTAAAGGCCGACGGATACGGCCATGGCATGCTGACGGTTGCCAACGCGATTGCACCCTATGTTGATGCCTTTGCGGTAGCGTTTGTGGACGAGGCTGTGCAACTACGTAACGCTGGGTTTCAACAACCGGTGATATTGCTTGAAGGCTGTTTTAGCGAAGCTGAATTACCTATTTGTGCGCATTACAATTTTCAGCCGGTGGTGCACCAACAAGAACAGCTAAATGCCATTGCAACAGCGCGACTCGTGCGCCCGTTGGCGGTGTGGCTAAAAGTTGACACGGGCATGCACCGGTTAGGTTGGGCGATCGACCAGGTGGCAGACGCGTATCAACAGTTAAAGCGCTGCCCGCAGGTTGCTAGCGTGACCATGATGTCACACTTTGCGGCGGCCGATGCCCACAACCATAACCTGAATAAACAACAACTCGAACTGTTTGAAGAGGTCTGTGCGGTTACCGAAGCCAGTTTAGACTTAAGCGTCGCAAATTCTGCTGCGTTGGTTAGCACGGCTATTGACTTGGCGCACCCAAGCCAGCAATGGGTACGCTCGGGTATTCTATTTTATGGTGACAATCCAAGCACTTCAGAGCTTCCTGCACCGCTGCAAAGTGTCATGCGACTGGTTGCTGCGGTGATTGCTATTCGCGACGTAAAAGCGGGTGAATCTGTCAGTTACGGGGCCTCTTGGGTAGCTGAACGCAACAGCAAAATAGCTACTGTTTCAATTGGCTATGCTGACGGCTACCCGCGCCACGCCAAAAATGGCACGCCGGTATTTATTAACGGGCATAAGGCACATTTAGCTGGGACAGTGACCATGGACATGATCATGATCGATGTCACCGATGTGCCACAGGTAGCCATCGGTGACGACGTTGAATTATGGGGGCCCAATATCGCCGTTGCCGACGTTGCCCAATGTGCTGACACCATCAGCTATGACTTACTCACCGGTGTTAGCGCGCGGGTGCCGCGTGTACCGATAGAATAACCGGCAGTTATTCTTCACCTTTTTTGCGCGTTAACCGGTCGAGATACCCCATAGCGAACGCCGAGCCTACAAAAGTTAAGTGCATAATGACGTACCATTTTATGGTGGTTTCCGTCAGGTTTTCGGCATTCATAAACACTTTTAATAAGTGAATAGACGAAATAGCGACAATAGACGCCGCCACTTTGTTCTTTAAGCCGCCCGAGTCGATTTTACCTAGCCACGCGAGCTTTTCGGTGTCGTTATTAATATTGAGCGTGGAAACAAAGTTTTCATAGCCGCTCAGCATCACCATAACTAGTAACCCACCGACTAACGCAATATCAATGAGCGTCAGTGTTAGCAGTATAAGGTCCACTTCTTTAATGGTAAAAATAACTGGCGCTACATGGTAAAGCTCTTGAAAGAACTTTATACCAAGCAACATAACTGCCAAACTTAAACCCAAGTAAATTGGCGCTAGCAGCCAACGTAAGCTGTACATCAAATTTTCAAGAAAACGTTCCATGATTATCTTTGCTCGTTGTGAACTGTATCTAGCGCCATAATATCAATATTTATTCTTTCAAGTAACGTTTAAACCACGCTAATGTGTGTTCAATTTTAGCGATCATGTTCGACGGCCGTGCGGTCACGCCATGCGCGGCGTCTGGCACTCGAACCATGGCCGTATCAACCTGACGCAACTGCAATGCTTGGTAAAACTGCTCAATTTCTGACATGGGCACACGGCGGTCATTTTCACCGCTAAACAACATCACTGGCGTTTTCACATTGCCTACCAGCGACAACGGTGAACGCTTCCAATAATGTTCATAGTCTTCCCATGGCTTCGCTGGAAACTGATTGTGAATTTGCCCCAAATAGCTATCGGCAGTGAGCGTTTTACTTACCCAGTTAATAACTGGGTTGGTTGCCGCCGCTGCGTTAAAGCGATCGGTTAAGCCAACCGCATAGGTAGTTGCAATACCACCGGCTGAACCGCCCGCAATAAACAGGTTATTAGGGTCAACCATGCCTTTGTCAATTAACACATCAATGCCCGACATGTGGTCTGCGTGATCGCGCTCAGACGAGTAAAAACCGTCTAGTTTTAAGGCGTGTTCGGCACCATACGAGGTACTACCGCGGTAATTGTTATAAAACACAATATAACCCTCTGCGGCATAGCGCTGTTGCTCAGCGGCAAAGGTTGGGCCGTAGGCCAAGTGCGGGCCACCGTGAATTTCTAACACCAGCGGGTATTTTTTATTCGGGTCATAGTTTGGCGGGGTAATGTACCAGCCATGAATTTCAGTGTCGTCGTAACTTGAGGTGTAGGTAAACTCATGTACCTTGCCCAGTTCGCGATGCCCCAGCACGTCGTCGTTAAGCGCCGTGAAAGTGGCGGTTTTACCGTTACGATACACGGCCACGTCCGCCGGGCGATAAGCACTACCTTGCGTATAGGCAACTGCACCGTTTTCAAGCGCAACTGAATACCCACCGCTTAAATAAGGGCGACTCACTGACACGCCACCGACATCGTTTACCCAATCGGTTAATTGACCTTTTACGGTTACTTGCGCCAGTTTGTAACGACCGCGATCGGCATACTGTACGGCAAGTGCGCTATTGCTTAGCCACTGCGGGCTCTCAATAGAACGATCAAAGTCGCTTAATAGCTCACGTGAAACCTGATTTTGCCAATTCATAATGGTTAATTTGGCATTGTGGTAAGGCACTGGCGCATTATCGCGCTGCAAGTAGGCCAAAGACTTGCCATTGGGTGAAACCACCGGTGCATATTCGCGGCCTGGTTTGTCGGTAATTTGCGTTAACGCGCCATCATTGATAGCAACAAGCCATAAATCCGATTCATTAACTTGGTACTCCCAGTTTTCGTGACGGTTGGCGCTAAAAACCAACGCTTGGTCTTTATTTACCCATGCTAACGGCCCGCTATGGCTATATGCCCCTTCGGTAAGCTGGCGCGCATGCCCGCCATCGCTCGGCACCACAAAAATTTGGCTGTAAGCGTCTTTCAACACCCCTGCACCATCGCGTTGGTAGTACGTACGCTCAACAATAACCGGCGGTTTGGCCCATTTGGCATCTTTTGGCTTCTTGGGCTTCTTGACCGACTTTGCGTAGTCGGTTTTCGGTGCCTCGACGTTCATAACAAACGCCAAGTGCTTGCCGTTTTTTGACCAAGAAAACTGACGCGGGCTTTCTTGCACCTCGGTAATCGCGCTATGTGTTTTGGTTGCAAGGTGGTACACGTGAATTTGATTTTTGCCACCACGATTAGAGCTAAATGCCAGTCGCGAGCCGTCGGGTGACCACGTTGGGTTGCCGTAACTAAATTGATCATCAAACAACGGGGTGTGACTACCAGACTGGGTATCAAGCAACCACAAGCTGCGCTTGGTGTTGTCTTTCATAATGTCAAAGCCATGGCGCACATACACCACATAACGCCCGTTTGGCGAAATTTGTGGGTCGCTTGCCCATTCGAGTGCAAAAATGTCTTCGGCTTGAAAGGTCGACAGCTGGTTTTTGCCGTCGGTTGGTGCCGCTAATACCGGCTCAGCCAGCACTTGCAGCGCCAAAACTGACGCGCCAGCCCAAGCAATGAATCGTGAATAGTGCATGTTCGATAATCCTTGTTCATGTTGAAGTGATCATTTTTTATTGAACAAAGACTAAACCAATAACCTACCAAAGTGCGGAGCAACACGCTAAACCTGCTTGTCGCTGCGGTAGACAACCGAGGACTAACTAAACGTGCCGAGTAGCCCTAATAGAATGGCATAGCGTGCAGCTTTGCCAATGGCGGTGAGTATTAAAAATATCGCAAAGCGAAGCCGCATAATTCCGGCGAATAACGTTATCGGGTCGCCAATAATTGGCATCCACGCCAGCAATAAGCTCCACTTACCGTACTTAGCAAACCATTGCTGGCCGTTGTTCAGCTGCTTCGGTGTAACTGGGAACCAGCGCTTATGCTGCCAGTGTAATGCGTAGCGGCCCAAGGCGTAGTTCACACACGAGCCTAATGTGTTTCCTAAGGTTGCGACAAACCACAAGCTGACAGCCTGATGTCCATCAAGCTTGAGTGCTACTAGCAAAACTTCGGACGAGCCTGGCAATAAGGTTGCCGACAGCAACGCAGCGATAAATAGACCTAAATAAACCAATGAAATAATTCCATAAAAAATGGGCTAGGGTCATTGTACCCTAGCCCATCTTGCAATTTAACGTTGTTTAAAGCAGCGGAAGTTAAATTGGCCAGCGGTTATCGCCGTTGTCGTCTTTTTTGCGCTCTTTCATATTTTTACGAGCTTCTTTGTCAGCCTTGCGCGCCTCTTTCATCGCTTCTTTTTCGGCCTTCATAGCTTCTTTTTCAGCTTTTCGAGCGTCTTTTAGATACTTTTTATCAGCTTTTAGCTGCTCTTTTTCCATTTCCCGAATCGCTTTAGCCTGCTCACGATCTTGTTCAGCTTGATCTTTATTCAGCTCACGCTGCGCTTCCTCAACGTCTTTTTCATATTCACGTTGTGCTTCGGCACGCTCTTTCGCTAATTCACGCTGTGCTTCAATAGACTCGCGCACTTGCTCTTGCGATTGCTGCTGCCACGTTAATGCTTGCGCACTTGACGCTAAACCTAAAGCCACAACCAAACCTGCCATTGTTAATACTGATACGTTTTTCATAAAACCATCCTCATGGTTAACATATTTACAATGTAGTCTAGTACTAAAAACATACATTAAAACGGCATTAACACAAATTTTTTCAGTTGCCGCGCTAGTTACAAATACGCTGTAACAAACGCGATGTCGTACTGGTTGAGTCTGGCTTGCCCCAGCCCCAGCGTCCGCTATCTAAAGCTTCATAAACTAGCTTGTCGCCATTCAGTAGCAGACACCCAATTTCTTGCAGTTCGCGCTGACGACAGTCCACTTTATACGCGGTGACAAAATTCGTATATTCGCGCGAAAACAAAATGTCGCCGTAGTGCTGAGTTTGTATTGAACCGTATTTTGTTAAATTTAACACGTACTTAATACGCCGGCCGCTCAAATTCATTGGGCCATAATTTGCTGAGCTGGCTGTGTATAATTTGCCGCCTCGAGTA
Source organism: Gammaproteobacteria bacterium (assembly GCA_018222985.1). Lineage (GTDB taxonomy): Bacteria > Pseudomonadota > Gammaproteobacteria > Enterobacterales > Alteromonadaceae > Pseudidiomarina. The sequence continues at coordinate 69,553 of JAAEZG010000004.1, read as the reverse complement.
TTCTGAGTGTAGGAATACCAATGAGTACTGCTCGGTGGTGTTGACATAAGCAGGGCTAACACCAATTCATTTTCAGCATCTTCCAACCCAGCCCTGATAGCGCGAGCGGCCCAATCACGCGCCGCGCCATAGTTTACCGCGGTACCAATACCTTTTAATTAGTGATCGGACACGCGCCCCATACTTTTCGGGTCGTTTTTCTTGGCGGCACGCAGAACATAAGGAAACGCCTTAGCATGTGTTGTGTCAACGTAGTAATCAAGCCACTCTATATAGGCCTTTAAACTAGCTAAGTCGTCGTTTGTGATGGCTTGTTGGAAATAGAGCTCGGCCATTTGCTGATTCTTTGCCATGCCCTCTCCATAGCCATATGCCATGGCTAGTGCCAACTGAACATCTTGGTCACCCTCTGCAGCAAAGGTTTTTAAGTCGTTTAGCTGCTCTGCAGTTAATGGCTTACCTTCAAAATACTCAAAAGCGGCTTGCACCGAATGATCGTTAATACCCAATTGATAATAAATATCGGATATCAGCGACTTTGCATCCTTTTTGTAACCTGCTCGTGCGTTAATTGCCGAATTGAACCACTTTGCAGACTCATCAATATTGCCTTGCCTTCCGTATAACAGGCCTAGCTGCACGTGAACCTTGAGATTGGGCTTACCATTGGAATACGCGACACGTTTCATGGTGTTAAAGCCGGTTTCACTGTTCTTTGCAGTACCTAGCCCGGCAAAATAAAGTTCGGCCAGAAGCATATTTGCCTCAACCCACTGTTCGGTATCCTTCGTGCTATTCGCCGCGGCCAGTTGGGCATGGTGGAAAGCCTTAGCTTTGTTCGTAAACTCATTTGAAAGAAAGAGCTTCCTAGCCATTTCAGACGCATTCGTGTGGCCCTGCTCTGATGCCTGCTCCAGTTGCTTGATGAGCGCATTGATGCGCGTGTCATTTTTGTATTCAGCATTATAGTAATAGCGCGCCAAGGGCAAAAACGCTTCATACGCGCCTTGGCTAAAGGCCTGCTCAAACAGTTTAATTGCGGCCTCATGCTGATTATTGTGCTGTGCTTGTTGCGCGGCTCGCATAAGATCTTTTGCTTCGTCGGCTCACGCCGCAGCAGTTGTGAGCATAAAAAGAACAACCGCAACGCTTAAGAAAAAACGCTTCATAGGTATTGCCTCTTGGTGAGGTTATTTTGAAATGCTGACTTCTTATATAAACCAAATTTGGTTATGTTAGAAATTATCTTTGTTTTAATACGAGCCCTAAATAACATGAAGCCTATGCAACGTTTTCTAATCACCCTAGTCAGCATGCTCCTCTCTGGCGTTGTACTGAGCGCGTCAGCATCCCCAACCAATGCCGCCCGCGAGGCCGCCAACAAAAGCCTAGAAGCATTTAACGTGCCTGGTTTAGCGGTTGTCATTGTGCACAATGGCGAAGTGGTTTTAGCCGAAGGTTTTGGCGTGCGCGACATTGCAAGTAAAGCCCCAGTCACCGCGGACACATTGTTTGGTATTGCCTCAAATACCAAAGCCTTCACTACCGCTGCGTTGGCCAAGTTGGTTGCTGATAGTAAGCTCAGCTGGGATGACCCCGTCGTGCGATATCTTCCTGAATTTCGCTTAAGCGACCCACAACGCTCGGCAGAGCTGACCATTCGTGACCTGGTTAGCCACCGCAGTGGGCTTGCTCTTGGCGCTGGTGATTTAATGATTTGGCCAAATACGGACAAAACCACGAGCGACATTATTGCCAGCTTGGCACATGTGCCATTAAAAGATGGGCTACGTGAAAGGTTTAACTACAACAACCTCATGTTTGTGGTGGCCGGGGAAGTGATCGCACGGGTAAGCGGCATGCCCTATAGCAACTACATTGAACAACAGTTTTTGCAGCCGCTTGGCATGACAAATACGTACGTTGGCTATTCTAATATTCCAGTTGAAAACACCAATCGCGCCGTCGGTACTATTGAATACCAGGGCGAGCTGCATCGCTTTGGCTTGGACTATATTGAAGATTTCCGCGCCGCCGGAGCCATGGCCGCCAACGTGAATGACTTAGGCAAATGGCTTATCGACAATTTAGAAAACCCGCCAGAGCAAAACTGGAACCTTACCACACCCATACGCGATGGCATGGGTTACGGCTTAGGCTGGTTTGTGAAGCAACAGCACGGCGTTAAGCATGTTTACCACAGCGGCGGTATTTTGGGCATGTTGTCGCTCACCACATTAATTCCTGAAAAAAACTTCGGCATGGTGGTGCTGAGTAACCAGCAGGCGTTTGGCGCATTAACGTCGGTGACGCAAGAAGCGTTAGAGCATGTTTTAGACCTACCTGACCGCGACTGGGTAGCCGACGAACAGAAGAAATATCAGGCAGCGATGCGCGAAAAGCTGCTGTTTAGCATTGAACAGCCAGACAATATTCGCCCCGCATTGCCGCTGCGCGCGTACGTTGGCACCTATAGTGACCCTTGGTATGGCGATGTGACGGTGCGCGCTCGCGATGGCAAACTGCTCATTGACTTCGCCCACACAGAACTATTAACCGGCGAGTTAAAGCATTACAACGGCGATACCTTTATCATTCGCTGGGCAGAGCCTTTGCTTGAGGCGGACGCCTTTATTGATTTTGCGGCTGACCGCGAAAATCGGGTTAATAGCGCCACTATTGAGGCGGCGGCACCGTTCACCGACTTTAGCTTTGACTTTCATAACCTCAAGCTCATGAAACAGGAGTAATTTCGAGGCTGTCACAATTTCGCGCCGCGCTGCATCTGTCTAAAAAAACAACAAGGAGAAAATCATGTCGGATTTTATGACAAACCTTCGCGGCTTCGCCCTGCTGTTTATAGTGGTTCAACTGAGTGCTTGCGGTGGTTCTAGCGAAACCAGCGAGCCACCTAACGAGCCGCCACCGGTTAGTCAACTACGCGTGATATTAAGCGGCAACCAAACCGTCGAGTTTTTGAAGACCGATGGCGACGCCCAACTAGCAGGCTCAACCACAGGTTTATACTGGCGAGAGTCTTCTACGGCTAGCTGGCAACTTCGCACGCCCTCAGCAACAGCCATTACCGGCATCGCTATTATTGGCGCCGGCCATTATATTGTGGCCGCCCAACCTAGCGAGCAAGCCGACCAACCTTTTCCGCTGTATGAGTCAACCGATAGTGGGCAGACTTGGCAAGCCATTACGCATAATTTCGGCGGCGAATTTAATACGCCAATTTTTAATCTTGCGTACGACGCACGAACCGATCAAATTTATGCCTTAGGCCAAGGTGCTCTTGCAGTTGCAAACCGCAGTGCTGCAAACTGGACATTACTTCATGGCGCGTGGGACACATTCGCAACAGGCATGCGCTTACTGGTTATAGACCCCATTAAAACAACGGTTTGGTTTGGTGGCCAAGGCGCTATCGAAAACGGTTATTTTGGCCGCTACAATCAAACCACGGGCAGCATTCAGGAATGGAACGACTTACTTGCGCCGCCCTCTACGTTCAAAGGCGGCCTTATTCACCCTCTTGATAACAACACTGTCATGTTCAGCGGCGAAAATGGCATTGTGCGCAGCACCGACTACGGTGAAACATGGACAACGCCACTGGGCGATGTCGAGCACGCCTTTTTCTGGGATGTAAAAGCTGACACCAACGGCGATTTATACACCGCCCGCTATACCAAATTGCAGCCGGAACAGCCGCTTATTGTACTGTGCAGTGAAAATAACGGTGAAAGCTGGCAGTCACATGACTTTTCATCGGAAACCGACATTGGTGGCGTAAAAAGCCTGATGCTAGCGCAACATGATGACGAAGAATTGCTATATCTTGGTTTGTGGCAAGGCGGCATTAAGGCACTACCGTTAAGCGGCCTTTCGTGCGCAAATTAACCCCCACATACAGCCGGAAGGCGGTAGACATAACCGCCGCCGGCCTCTATAATGCCGGCTCTTCTGAATTCACCACGAATTACTACGCACCCGTAGCTCAGCTGGATAGAGCGCTGCCCTCCGGAGGCAGAGGTCACAGGTTCGACTCCTGTCGGGTGCGCCATAATTCTATAGCCTGACATTGATAGCAAGTACTAACTTTGAGGCTTTTGTGCCGATTCTGTGCCAAAATTGTGACTTGTTAAGGTTTTGCCTCCAAGTTTCATGACCTTCGCACAACATTCTTGCTCTTAATCGATTTAGGAAGCAAATTCTGTCGTTTTCTCTTAAGCATAAACAACAATATTCAATTTTAAGCATCGTCTTTAAATAATTCCTGTGCTGTATAATACAAGCTTTGATCAAAACGACGTTCTGGACTTAACTCTTTGTGCCCGCCATTCATAATCACATTTGTGATGCTAGATAATTTCATAATTGGATTATAACGTCGAGGATGATTCATAAATCTACGAGTCATTTTACCATTCAGAGCAAATTCTTTGTCAGTCTGCAGGTTGAAAGCCATTTGAGTATAAATATTATGAATATTTACCTTATCTGTTTGTGTTAGTTCGTAAAGAATCCTTGCAAGCCTTAGCGTTGATCTATAAAGCCTTGTAACTTTCCCCACATCTCGCTCTCTTGATGCGCAATCAATAAAGGTACGGCAAATAGCAAAGTCGCTCCAAACAAAAATATCATATGCATTACCCTTATCAATAATCGGTGACTTACCCAATGTCTTCCATATTGGATGTAATAAAAAAGGTTTTTGGTAGTCTTTAAACTCTGTAAATATTTTATTTAAACACCCAATGATTTCCTCCCTTTTACTCAACATTTCAACAGTATTATCCCAATGTTGAATTGTCGAACAGGTAGGCTCTAAGATTTCCTTTAGTCTCGCTCTAAATGGTTTTATCGAATCAAAAATACCTAGCGCGGCGTAAGAAGTACTTGCAGGTCTAATCACCAACTCGGTACCCCAGTCAGACTCTCTGTCGTTTGCAGTGGTATTGTCCGGAATAACTGTAAGCTTAACTTCCAAGGCTCGAATAAATGAGTCACCGAGTTTTAGTACGAGATCAATTCCTTTAATGTCTGTCCTTGAATATTCTTGGTAAGGCTCGAATTTTGACTCGAATAAAAAACTCAATTCATTATTTGCCACATCGGTACCAAATATAAAATCAAAACCTTCTTCTCGCGCTTCTACCTGAAGCTCTTGATTCGTGCATAGGTATACAGCAGAAGTATTTGTGTGAATCGCCACTAGTTGAAAACTATTTTTAATTAATGTACCATTAAGCTGCTTATTTAGAACTGTAGGTAATGATGCTTAGACTAGGATTTTTAATACTGGTGCTTGTTGCTGTTCTGACTCAAATCAGTCAGGCGGTTGCTGATGTGCATCAATCTCACCAATCCTCTTCTGAGCAACACCTCAATTTTGAGCATGACGAATCCCACATCGATAAGCGCAATCTCCCTAAAAGTGGCGAAATCAGCTTTGACTACCATCATTGCTGTCACTGCCATGGTTCATTTCATTTATATGCCATGAAGGCTGAAAAAACTCTCGCGTTACCACGAATGGGCACAATACGTCTTGGGTATACTGAGTTTTACACTAACCCTCTATCATCTCCGCTGTTCCGGCCTCCCATCTCCTCATAACTGCCTAATAAGCTGCGTTAGCAGCGCAAGAAATCATTATTTTACGCAGTAATATGACTGAGGAGTCTATCTATGGGTCCGTTTTCGACACATAGCAAACGCTTGTTTGTTGCCGTAAGTCTGGCAATAAGTTCAAGCTACGCCAATGCACAACAGTTGCCCGAGCAATGGCAAAAAACTGTGCAGCAACACCCCAGTGTTGAAGCCGCTCAACAGCAGGCTGAAGCGCTGATCCAACAGGGCAAACAATTAAATCAGCCTTTGTACAACCCTAGCTTATCGTCACGCTTAGAGCGCGAGGGTGACATCAATAATTACGCTGTTGGTCTAAGCCAGACGCTGGACTGGAGCACTCGCAATGAAGCAAGGGCCAGTCAGAGTGACGCCATGACGGCTATGGCAGTGAGTATTTATCGCCAGTCGGCGACATCGCATGCTAAAACTTTGTTGAATGCCTATGTGCAATGGCTGGACGCAAAACAGCGTTACGCACTGGCTGAGCAGCAAGAGAAAATCGTTAAACAGGCGATAAGCCTGGTTGCCGAACGACGTAAAGCCGGTGACTTAGGTGCCGTCGACGAACAACTGACGGTACTCGCGCTAAGTCGGCAACTGCAACAAACGGCAGCGGCTTATCAACAACTGCAATCCGCTGAAGCAGAGTTAAACGCTCTGCTAACAACGTCTGATGTCGGTCAACTCTCCATTAATGAGGAGCTATTTAACGTTGAACCTGCGTTAACGGCTCGTTGGCAACAACATCCAGCGTTAAAAGCCGCTTACCTGCAATGGCAATTAAAGCGCGCCGATGTCGACTGGAAACGCTCGTTAACCACCGCCAACCCAACCGTAGGCGTCGAAGCGGGCGAGAGCGATAACGAAACAGTAATTGGCTTATCATTCAGCATTCCACTACAGGTTCGCAATAACTACAGCGATGCGGTGCGCGCAGCCAATAGCGAAGCTGTTGCTGAAGAAAAACGTTTGATTGCACTAAGGCAACAATGGCAAGCAGCACTGAAATCGTCTCTTAACAATTATCGTTTTGTGAAAAAACAGTGGCAAAGCTGGCAAAGAGACTTTCAATCTCGGCAGGATGAGTCGATGCAGGTGATTGAGCAGTCCTGGCTCGCCGGTGACCTATCCACCACAGACTACCTCACCGCTGTGCAACAGCAGCTCGATAGCCAATTTGCAGGGATAGCGCTGCAAACACAATATCGGTTGGCCGCCATTGAATGGTTGTACCGTTCGGGCGAACTCAGTAAAGCACTGACGTTATCGCCGTTAAGCCAGCCAACAAACGCAGAGATTGGAGAGTAAACGATGTCAGTAAAACCTTTATACGCAGCAATAGCACTTGCGCTGAGCTTTTCGGTTATGGCGCAGGATGAACACGGACACGACGAAAAAGAAGATACCCACAAGGAAGAAGGCAAACACGAGCAAGGTGAACATAAGGAAAGCTCAGGCGTGGAGCTATCCAGCAAGCAGCTATCCATGGCAGATATCACCACGCGAACCTTGCAAACTCAAGTCATTGAATATCCGGTTTATGCCCCGGGCGAGGTGGTTGCTAACGACTTTAATAGCTATATCGTGAGTCCGCGCATCGATTCGACCGTTCTCAAACGTTTTGTCAGTATTGGCGATCACGTCGAAAAAGGTGAGCCACTGGCAACCCTCTTCAGCGCCACCATGGCGGAGGCGCAAAGTCAGTATTTGGTCACACTTAACGAGTGGCAACGCGTGCAGTCACTCGGTGAGTCAACGGTGGGTGAAAAACGCTTTGTCGAAGCGAAAAACGCCTTTACCTCAGCGCAAGCGCAACTCAAAGCATTTGGTATGTCAGCCAGCGACATTAAGCGTTTAAGTAAAGCTAACTACCCTATCGGCGAATACCAACTGACCTCAGAAATTGGCGGGATTGTGGTTAGCGATAACTTCAAGCAAGGCCAGCAAGTTAATGCCGGTAATCACTTGGTTGAAGTGCTGCAAGAAGAAACCTTGTGGGTTAATGCTCGTCTACCAGGCTCAGCTGACCTTAGTGTGCAGTTTGGTGATCCTGTTACAGTGAGTGTCGACAATCAGCGCTTTGCGGCAAAAGTCATTCAGGAAGGCCACACAATAGACCATAAAACCCGCACCCGAACGGTACGACTTGCGGTAAATAACGAAAAGGACCAATTACACCCTGGTTTATTTGCGGATGTTTATTTCTCAGTCAAGTCGGATGGACCGGTGCTTGCAGTTAAGGACTCAGCCTTAATGCGGGCCCCTGATGGTGACTGGCAGATATTCATTGAGCACGAACCCGGAAAGTTTGAACCGAAGAAAGTCGAATTGGTTGATGAAAAGGGTCCGTGGAAAGTTATTCGAGGCGTTAACGAAGGCACAAAATACGTAGACAACGGCGCGTTTTTCGTTCGCTCACAAATCGCTAAAGGCGGTTTTGACCCACATAACCACTAACAGGAGGTTGTATGTTTCAGCGCATTATTCAGTTTGCTGCCGCCAATCGCCTGTTATTGGTATTGGCTTTATTCAGCATCAGCATTGCGTCATTTTTTATTATTCCCAAACTTAATCTGGATGCCTTTCCCGATGTTACCAACGTTCAGGTAACGGTAAATACGGAAGCACCAGGATTAGCAGCGACCGAAGTCGAGCAGCTTATTACCTATCCGATAGAGTCGGTGATGTATGCCCTGCCCGACGTCAAAGAAGTTCGGTCAATCTCAAAAACAGGTTTATCGGGCATTACCGTGGTATTTGACGAGAGTGTCGATATCTACTTTGCCCGGCAACTGGTATTCGAGCGGCTGCAAGCGGCAAAGGAGTTGATTCCAGAGGGAGTCGGCACGCCCGAAATGGGCCCTAACTCTTCCGGTCTCGGCCAGGTTTATCAGTATCTGCTACTTGCCGAGCCGGGCTCTGGTGTCAGTAGCATGGAGCTACGCAGTCTTAACGACTATGTGGTTAAACTGCTACTGATGCCCGTTGAGGGAATTACCGAAGTCTTGTCCTTTGGCGGTGAAGTTAAGCAATATCAGGTTAACCTCAATCCCGCCAAGCTGCTGTCTTACGACCTTACCCAGCAAGACGTCATGGGCGCGGTCAACAAGAATAACGGTAACGTCGGTGGTTGGTATATGCCCCGCGGTCAGGAGCAGTTGGTTATTCGCGGCACCGGCTGGTTGGATAGCGGTAAAAAAGGCCTGCAACAAATACGACAAATACCGCTCAAAACCGTTGACGGCGTTTCCGTAACACTGGGACAGGTTGCCGACGTCGAAATCGGCAGTGAAATTCGCCAGGGGGCGGTCTCAATGTCGCGTAAAGTCGACGGCGAGGTCAACCAGTTGGGCGAAGTGGTGTCGGGTATTGTGCTCAAACGCATGGGCTCGAATACCAAAGCCACCATCGACGGTATTAAACAGCGCATTCCGCTTATTCAGCAAGCATTACCCGAGGGTGTTACCTTTGAGCCGTATTATGATCAGGCCGATTTAATACAAAAAGCCGTATCTACGGTCGCGTATTCACTGCTCATTGCCTTTGTGTTTATTATCGCAGTATTAGCACTGTTTTTGCTCAACATACGCGCTACTTTTTTAGTGTTACTGTCCATTCCCGTTTCTATCGCCATTGCCCTGATGGTAATGTCCGCGATGGGCATGTCGGCTAACCTGATGTCGCTGGGCGGGATTGCTGTTGCCATTGGTATGCTGGTCGACGGCTCCGTGGTGATGGTTGAAAATATCTTTAAGCACTTAAGTCGTCCGGATAGTGAACACCAAGACGACGCCGAGCAACGCACAGAGCACCGCGACCCGGATCCTCAGGCAGCCAAACTCGATAGTCATGGTATCAAGCTGCGAGTTAAGGAAGCGGCTAACGAAGTGGCACGACCGGTATTCTTTGCCGCCATGATTATCTTGGTGGTCTTTATGCCACTGTTTAGTTTTCAGGGTGTTGAAGCTAAATTATTTGAGCCCATGGCTATCAGTATTATGCTGGCCATTATCTCCGCGGTTTTTGTGGCCATCATGGTTGTACCGGCATTAGCCAGTTACTTTTTCAGTCGGGGTATTAAGCCTCGTGAAAATAAGCTGCTTAAACCACTAGATAATGGTTATAAAAGACTATTATCGGTGGCGTTACGCAGTAAAAAGGCTGTTATTGCCCTGGCCGGTGTGCTGTTTGTCGGCGCTTTGGTGTTAGTGCCTCGTCTCGGCACAGAGTTTGCGCCCGAACTGGAAGAAGGCACGATTAATATTCGCGTGACATTAGCCCCCTCCTCTAACCTTGAAACGGCCTTAGAGGTGGCTCCGAAGCTTGAAAAAATCCTGATGTCGTTCCCGGAAACCACCTACGCACTCAGCCGCATTGGACGAGCCGAAGTGGGCGGCGATCCAGAGCCTATCAGCAACATCGAGATATATGTGGGTCTTAAGCCGCAGTCTGAATGGACAACAGCATCGGATCGCTACGCCTTACAAGAAAAAATGGAGGCAAAACTAGATGATCACCCAGGCTTGTTGTTTAATTTTTCACAACCTATTGCAACACGGGTTGATGAACTGCTCTCAGGTGTAAAATCGCAGCTAGCCATCAAACTATTTGGACCCGAGCTTGACGTGTTGGCCCGTAAAGGCCAGGAAATAGAAAGTGCCGTCAAGCAGGTTGACGGGGCCGTTGCAGTAGCGATGGAGCAAATAAAAGGTGAAGCACAACTGGTGGTTTCGCCGAAACGCCAACAACTCTCACGCTACGGCTTAAATGTCTCCGATGTACTTAGCGTTGTCGACAATGGCTTGGGTGGCGCTTCGGCAGGCCAGATCATTCGCGGTAATGAGCGCTATGATATTTACGTGCGGTTGGCCAAGCAATTCCGCGATACGCCGGAGTCTATTCGCTCGTTACGCTTGTTAACTCCCTCGGGGGCCTGGGTAACCTTAGGCGAAGTCGCCAACGTTGCAATTGAATCAGGACCACCGCAAATCCGTCGTGATGATGTACAGCGTCGCGTTGTAATTCAATCGAACGTTCAGGGTCGTGACATGGGCAGCGTGGTTGCCGATATTAGGAAGGCGATTGACGAGAAGGTGGATTTACCAACCGGTTACTCAGTCGACATTGGTGGCCAGTTCGAAAGTCAACAACGAGCACAGGAGCGCTTGTCCATTGTCGTTCCCATATCGCTGGCACTCATCGCCCTGCTGCTTTATTTTGCTTTCGGCACCATGGGTCAAGCCATGTTGATTTTGGTGAATGTACCGTTGGCAGTCATCGGTGGTATTGTGGCACTCTATGTGTCAGGACAGTACTTATCGGTGCCCAGCGCCGTGGGTTTCATCACACTGTTTGGTGTGGCGGTACTAAACGGTGTGGTTCTGGTCGAAAGTATAAACCAGAGAATAACCGATGGGCATGCAGTTAATGATGCCGTGTTTGATGGCGCATGGTCTCGACTACGCCCGGTATTAATGACGGCAATAACCTCAGCGTTAGGACTCATTCCCATGCTGTTTGCAACCGGCGCAGGCGCTGAAATTCAGCGTCCATTGGCCACCGTCATTGTTGGCGGTTTGGTGTCTGCGACATTGCTAACACTGGTTATCTTACCCGTGCTCTATCCTTGGTTTTCGAAACAAAAAATTAAGGATCTGAGCCGTTAGGGTTCAGCACTTAAGGGGGCGGTTATTGCCGCCCCTTCTACTACAAAGAGGAACGTATTATGGGGCATCACCATAACCATGATCACTCAAAGGACATGCCGTCCAACCGATTAGGGTGGGCATTTGTTCTTAACTTTGTTTTCACCATTATCGAGTTTATTGGTGGCTTTCTTACCAACAGTACCGCCATTTTAGCTGATGCCGTTCATGATCTTGGCGATAGCTTGTCGCTTGGCCTGGCGTGGGTACTTAATAAGCTGGGCAAAAAACAGGCTAACCAACACTTTACCTACGGTTATAAGCGACTCAATCTTGCCGGTGCATTTATTAATGCCGTTGTTTTAATCGCAGGCTCTGCCTGGGTACTTGTGGAAGCGATTCCCAGACTCTGGAACCCTCAAATGCCCATCGCTGATGGCATGATCGCTTTAGCCGTCGTTGGCATTACAGTTAATGGATTTGCCGCTTACAAATTGTCAGAGGGCAAAACGTTAAACGAACGCGTTATTAACTGGCACTTGCTGGAGGATGTTCTCGGCTGGGTTGCTGTACTTATCGTTGGTATTGTTTTGTTGTTCGTAGACTGGCCAATTCTCGACCCTATATTGTCGATTGGCTTTACTCTATTTATTTTAGTGAATGTGCTGCGCAACCTGTGGGCAACGCTGAAACTCTTCATACAAGCAACTCCGGACAAAAAAACCTACAGACAAGTCGCTGACGCTTTACTGGAGCTACCTCATGTTGCTGACCTACACCATTTGCATTTTTGGTCACTAGACGGCGAGGAGCATGTATTAACCGTTCATTTGGTGTTAACTGAAAATCTTGATATCGAGGCCCGTAGCGACTTAAAACAGCACATCGATAACGTCCTTGCGCCCTATGCTCTAAGCCATACAACGGTAGAACTCGAAGATCCTGATGAAGCGTGCCGGGACAACTGATAATGAGTGCATTATTTTTGTTCAAGACGAGCCAGTAATACACCAGATGTGCGCATGAAATTGATGCTCGATATCATATTCTCCAAACACAACATCGACACTTTGGTGACCCGAGTCTTAAATATGGAAAGAAGCAGATGCAGAGGTAAAAAAGCTGTGTGTTAATAAGACCAATATGAGCAACCAATATATTTTCGTAACGGCCACTTTATCTAATAATCCACCATAAAACCAGCGCTGAAACTCGTGTTAACGTGTGATAAACTGTAGGTATATCGAAATCGTTTTAGGTTGTTCCAATGTCATCATGTTGCGGAAGTTCAGCGCAAGCCGAAATGGATAACTCTCAACGCAGGTTGTTATGGACGGTTCTAGTCCTTAATGGCGTCATGTTCTTTGTTGAGTTCATTGCGGGTTGGATGGCTGAATCCAGTGGTCTTATTGCTGATTCGCTGGATATGCTTGCCGATACTTTGGTTTATGCTGTGAGCTTATACGCTGTTGGCAAAGCCATTAAATATAAAGTCAATGCCGCTATTTTAAACGGCATACTGCAAACATTATTAGCTCTGGCGGTGTTATTGGATGTCATCCTTAAACTGGCATTTGGTAGTCAGCCCGAAACCTTTGTCATGCTCTCAATAGCGGGGCTTGCATTACTGGTAAACATCGTTTGCTTTGCCCTTCTATATCGCTCCCGAAACGGCGATATTAACATTCGCGCCAGCTGGATTTGTTCACGCAATGACATGATCATGAATGTCGGTGTTATTGTCTCTGCGATGCTCGTCGCCCAGCTCCATGCGGCATGGCCTGACTTACTCATCGCAACTGTCATAGCCATCATTGTACTGCACTCTGCTATTCGCATCATCAAAGACGCGATAGCTGTAAAGACAGGTGACAAAGACGATATTTCTGGGTGTTGCGGGTAATCACCAGGATTCGTAATGAGCTCAATATTTTTAATAAAGACACTCGGGTTATTTATCGCAACCGCAATTGCAGAAATTGTCGGTTGCTATTTACCCTACCTATGGCTCAAAGAGGGTCATTCCGTTTGGTTGCTCATTCCGGCAGCAATAAGCTTAGCCTTATTTGCTTACTTATTAACACTTCATCCGGCGGAAAGCGGGCGCGTTTACGCAGCCTACGGCGGTATTTACGTGTTAACTGCCATAGTCTGGCTGCGAATTGTCGATAAATCGCCTTTATCCAGCTTCGACTTGATTGGGGCGGCGTTTGTGCTAACCGGTATGGGGATTCTTGTGTATGGCTGGCGTTAGCTATAAAGCAATTCAGTTAAAGAACTACGCTCAAAAGTTTTACTACACAGACTAACGCACCTTATGTTTGTCCGTGGTAGCGTCCTCAACCCCGTCATTAAGCGACGCCATCAGTGGACAATAGACATCTCCGTGTCCGGAGCTGCATTTTTGCACCAGCTCATTCAACGCTCGTTCAATTTGCTGTAAGCGCGATATCTTTCGACGAACACTGGTGAGCTTTTGCTCTCCAAGCTCCCGTGCTTCATCGCAATGAGCGCCATCTTGCAGAGTTAATAGCTCACCAATTTCATCCAGACTAAATCCGAGCCATTGAGACGCGCGAATAAAATGAAGCCGAGCAAGCGCTTGTTCGTCGTAATGTCGGATCCCTCCATACGGCTTCTCCGGCTCGCTCATTAGCCCTCGGCGCTGATAATAGCGCACCGTTTCCACGCCCACGCCGGCTGTTTTGGCCAGCGTGCCAATTGTCATTACGTTGCGTTTTTTTAACATAGCTATTGCTTCCGTAGTGAGGTACGGGTCTAAGATTAACACATTAAAGCAAAATGCCCGAAGGAGTTACTCTTATGTCAAATTCAAAATCTGGTCGGGGCTCTCTTCTCGCGGGAGGGATCGCAGCGACTCTGGCATCTGCGTGTTGTCTGGGTCCCCTCATATTACTTGCACTCGGTGTATCCGGGGCCTGGATTGGGAGCCTCACAGCACTTGAGCCTTATCGACCCATTTTTATTGCCATTGCATTGATTGCCATATTCTTTGCCTGGCGTCGGATATACCGGCGTGCTGATGACTGCAACCCTGATGACACCTGCGCAACGCCAAATGCTCGTAAGAGCTACAAAGTGATGTTTTGGCTCGTTGCGGTACTTACTTTAACAGCACTGGCTTACCCCTATGTTGTTCCTTTCTTTTACTAGGAGGCAATACACGATGAAAAAAGCAATGATAACAACCATTTTATTTTTACTGTTTAGCATGCCCGCATTGGCGGCTGAGAAAACCGTCACGCTATCAGTACCCGGTATGACATGCGTCACCTGCCCAATTACCGTCAAAGCTGCACTTGGCCAAGTCGCAGGTGTGAGCGCCGTCGATGTCCGTTTTGAAGAGCGGGATGCAACCGTGACATTCGACGACGAAAAAACGTCAGTTAAGCAGCTCACTGAAGCAACGACAAATGCAGGATACCCATCAACACTGAAAGCAACGGCACCAAAAAATCAGTCATGAAACATCACAATGCCTTATAGCTGCTGTAAAACTGAAAGACCAAGGAGTAACCGTTATGAGTAATAACAATTTACACATTGCTGTCATTGGTAGCGGCGGCAGTGCGATGGCTGCGGCACTCAAAGCGACCGAGAGAGGTGCCCGAGTGACGCTCATTGAGAGAGGTACTATTGGCGGAACTTGTGTCAATATTGGCTGTGTCCCGTCTAAAATCATGATCCGAGCGGCTCATATCGCCCAACTGCGGCGAGAAAGCCCTTTTGATAAAGGCTTAAGTACTCATACTCTTAAGGTAAATCGATCAGCTCTCCTCGAGCAACAACAGGCTCGGGTAGAAGAACTCCGTGAATCCAAATACCAGAGTATTCTTAGAGAGAATTCCGCCATTACCGTTATTAACGGCGAAGCCCGCTTTATAAACGATGAAACTCTTTCCGTATCACTTCGCGATGGCGGTGAGCAAACGGTTTACTTTGACCGTGCTTTTATCGGCACCGGGGCCCGACCCGCACAACCCCCCATCCCCGGCTTAGCTGAAACCCCTTACCTTACTTCGACAAGCGCATTAGAGCTAAGTAACATTCCTAAACGCCTCGCTATTATTGGAGCCTCGGTCGTTGCTCTTGAATTAGCACAGGCCTTCGCGCGTCTCGGTAGTGAAGTTACTGTTTTGGCTCGCAGTCGGGTGTTATCCAAAGACGAGCCTGCCATTGGTGAAGCAATAGCGACTGTTTTTGATCGCGAAGGCATCAATGTGCTTGAGCATACAGAAGCCAGCGAAGTGCGTTACGACGGACAACACTTCATTCTCAAAACCAATGCCGGAACATTAAAAGCAGAACAACTGCTCGTGGCCACAGGCCGTACGCCCAATACGGAAAACCTCGATTTAAAAACCATCGGTGTACAAACTGAACGCGGTACAATAACGATTAACGAGCGCATGCAAACCTCTAACTCAAGAGTATATGCGGCAGGCGACTGTACGAATCAGCCGCAGTTTGTCTATGTCGCCGCCGCAGGCGGCAGCCGAGCCGCTATTAACATGACGGGCGGTGATGCGCATCTTGATCTCAGTGCAATGCCCGAGGTTATCTTTACTGATCCACAAGTCGCCACGGTGGGTTTATCAGAAGCTGATGCTAAAACTGGTGGTTACGTCACCGAAAGCCGCACGTTGAGCCTTGAAAATGTCCCACGGGCATTGGTTAACTTCAATACCCAAGGGTTTATAAAAATTGTCGCAGAGAGTGGCAGCGGCCGACTGCTCGGTGTTCAAGTCGTCGCAGGAGAAGCCGGTGAGTTGATTCAAGCTGCTGTAATGGCGATAAGAGCAGGAATGACAGTCAATGAGTTGGCTGATGAGCTCTTCCCATACCTTACGATGGTAGAAGGCTTAAAATTATGCGCTCAAACGTTTACTAAAGATGTTAGCCAATTATCTTGCTGCGCTGGGTGAGATAACCTAGCTGAATCGACACTGATTTGCTAGACACCTTGCCGCCATTGAGTTTTAAATAGATTGAAGACAATCATGTATAAGTTTTCTCATCTTTAAGATCAAAGGCTGTCATAATACTCTTTGATCATTGTTGCCATTAAAAAACGGCGTCCCGCTAGGAACTCTTTGTAATTTTCTGCGGTAGTATTGAATATGAGCTCAGGAATAGCATTTTCGGCTAAATTTCTCTGTAAATCTTCTCGATCACAAATTTCGCCAAGTCTTAAATTTCCGGATTCAATCTGTTCAAGAACCATTAACATGTATTCTTTCGGTGGTAGGTCTTTAATCGCGATGTTGATTGCTGTTTCTGTCAACGCAAAGTTTGCAATCTGGTTGTAATCTCCCTGTTTCGGGAATCCATGACGAATAAGGTGATTCTTGGGAATTATGTGGTGCATATCGCCATGCCCCTCGATCATCTGTGCGATATTAATCGACTTTGAAAGGAATCCCCGCCCTCCTTTTGCAACTCTTGCTGCTAAATATGTTTGGAATGCAGGACTACGCTTGCTTGGTGACTCGAGCTCCTGAACTAAAGTTACATCCCAAAAACTATCACTTAGAACTGAGGCTTCAAGAGTGCGTAAGTATTGTTCCGCACCGTGGTCCTTAATACGACGTAAGTCAGTTTCCCACGTGGATTCAAAGCTTCCCACGGCTCTTCCGGTCAGTAATGTCATAACGAACCAGCGTTTTACAATTCTTGCTCTCTCTCCCTCATTCAGCTGATCGTCCAACCGAAGGCGCAGGTAAAGTGCATATGCGAAATTCAATGCATTCTTTGACCCAATCATGCTGGCATCGATATACCCAGCAGACTTGATCATCATTACAAATCGCTCGAGATGCGTCTTACTCACAAGTAGATCTAATGCTTCCGCAAAACGAGAATACGCGGCTGGAATAAGATTTTCATCAATTTTTCTCGTTTGTGGGTCAAGCCCGGATAGCTCACTAACAATTGCTCCGGCTTTACCACGACTAAATCCAACTAGACCGGCAATACGAATGACATCGGTATAGTCAGGTTGAAATAACTCGTCCGTTTGATTACTTAACCACTGAATTTTCCTAATATGCTCCGATTTTGCGAACTCTTCATCGTTCTCTTTAATATCATCAAATGCGTGCCCAGAGACCGTCAGGTGACAGAAATAATCAATTAGCTTCCGAAGATTGCGCCCTTCATTGCCGTACGTGGCAATTTTACTCATTACAAAATCAGCACTTGATAGCGGAACACCTTTGGCATTGATCCGAACGAAGATCTCTGCAACCGTTTCTACATCCAAATCGTCTGCCAATGAAATGACACCTACTTGCGCATGCTCAACAGCGGCGAGTCTCGCCGAGGCTTGTTCAACTTGGTCTTGATCAACATCTGGATTTTTAGCGAAATAATTTCTCAGAAAGCTCAGCTGACTGGAACCGGAAAAAAACTCACTAATATCGTGAATCCATTGGGAGCTATTGGTAATCGCTGGCGTTCTCGTCGCAAACTCTTCCGTTACAGGATTAAACGAAATAGCGATCCGCTTTTTTTCATAACGGTTACCAATCACCGTTTGTCCCGCAATTGCGGCCCTCAACGCTGTTACTCGTTGTTGGCCATCGATTAGTATTTGTTGATGTGCTGCGACAGCTCCACTGTAATCCCCCCGAAAAATCGGGGCAGTTATAAATGGAATGCTCAACTCACTAACAAGTCGGCAAGCTTTTCCATCTGCAGCTGATAAACCTCAGCGCTCTCCTTTTTAAACTTCGCCAAATTCATCAACTTCCACTTTACCGATGGAAATTGATGATAATCATAAACAGACCAGTCCGGTTCTAATTGATTAAAACGAAGCAGAAATTGCTTATCTGTTTCGTTCAAACTCCGACGTATCGTATCTATCAACTTGACTCGTGTCGCTTCAAAATCAGCATAAGTAAATACAACATTACTCATCCCTTCAAACTGGTGTTCAAAAGCAGCCCTTTGGTCAAGTAAGTTGGGGGCAAGCATTTCATTTGTTGGTCGATTGCTACTAATCAGTGCGAATATGAAGCCCCGTTTGATTTCATCAGTAAACCCTATGTTTTCCAACAATAGTTTCGTGCCAAAAAGGTCTCGCGGGTGCTGTCTATCCAGCGCGGCGCAGATTTTCCCACCGTAAAGCTGACTCAATGGCACCACCGGCATCGTGCAAAATACGTTGTATTGCTCTTGTGCTGCCGAACAAAGTGGTAGTTTTTTTGCAGGGCCAAGTAAGCCGCGCCCAACCATGTTCACCTCAACTTTTATTTGAATGCCGTGCTCACTCATTTGAAGCTTACACACATTCGGCTTGTGCTGAACCCTAATCGTTTCTCGCAACTTATCAACACGATCTTCTATTCGCAGTAGCGCAGCATTGATTGCTACGAGTGCTTCCGCGCGCACTTCTAACCCAACATAAGTCAAATCAATATCTACAGAAAGCCTTGGCATGTCCTGCAAAAATAAATTGATGGCTGTACCGCCATGCATCGCAAAGCAATCCTCTTTCGCGATTTCCGGCAACACATCGAGTAGCAACTTCACCTGTTTTCTGTAAGCTTCATTCATTCCATTGACTCCAGTTCCTTTGGTACAGTGATTTGATATTTCGGGATGTAAACACCGCTGGTTACTATCGCACGCTTGCCCGAGCCTAGGTTTACTCTGTTTAAATCAAGGTATTTCATCCAGTCGTGATTTGCTTTCTCGGCGAGATAAAGAAATAAGCGTTTCACTTTTATTGAATTGCAGGCTTCTAATAACTTTTGTACAGATGCGGGCCGTAAGTTATTGAGGCCCTCCATGAGCTCATAAGCTTCCAGTAACGATTGTGACTTGGGTGCAAGATACAGACACTCCATGATGGCTCGCGCTGGCTCTGATACTTTAACCGTGAACTGTTTATGCGGTATTTCGGTTAAACCGATTTCCGCCGGCAGAAAGTTGGATAACGTATACTTGACGTTAACGCTCCAGTCTTGTTTTTTAAACCACAAAGGCACATGCTCGCCATGGGCGCCAAATAGCTGCACGTGCTTTGGGGAAAGCTCTAAATAATGCGCTTTCCCTTGCAACCCTAGGGCAGTCCTCCCGCCAGGATGTAACGATAAGCCGAGCTGAGTTTGCATGGCGTACACCCCACCGAGATAATCCACGTGGTCGCCATAGCGTATTAATGCTCCCGCCCCGATGCTCTCAAACCACTGGCTTTTTTTATAGCGTTGCTGCAAGTCGAGGCTGTAGCCATTTTCAACAAGCCAAGATGAACAGAGCACGACGCCCAATGGTTGGGAGCTCAGCAGCCGGTTTAATTTTGATGATATATCCGAACTCATGGTACCAACCTGTTAATAATTTCAAACTACAGGTTAGTTTATATTTTCAATTATGTCAGTACTAATGGTGCTAATTTTTATAAAATTCCAAACCCAAAAGTCTATCGAGGATTTAGATAAATTATCATTCCACTAAATAATTCCTGTTCCTTCCGGCCTAAAACCAAGTCAAAAAGGTGTAATTTTTTCCACCTAAAAACTCAGATTTTTCCGGCGATTCAGAATTTTTTGTCGCGAGGCAAAGGTCAAAAATTGAAATTTCAGAGTCGGTATCCTGTGACCAATTTTGTCATTAAACGGTCTCAAAAGTGTCGATTTCGACGCAACACAGAAAGTCAAAACACCGTTCAATCCCTTGCTACGCCTAGCTTTAACGATTTACCACCGAACCCGTGACCGCCCTCCGGAGGCGGAGGCCACAGGTTCGACTCCTGTCGGAGTGCGCCATTTTTAGTTTATCGACAAAAAATCAAGTAGTCTTCGCGTAGCACTGTCCCTCTTACAAAGAGGCTATTACAGTCACTACATTTGTTTGTTATCCGTTTAGAAACCTTGTTATTTTGCTCAAGCAAGTGAGGGTGCGTTCGGTTATTACCTCTCCTACCGTCGTATCAAAAAGCTCATTTGCTTCATTGAGTGTGGTTTTTAAAGCTGACTCTACCTTGTCATCTAAGGAAGCCATCATAGCAAGTGTTTGGTCCTTATCTATACCGTGTCTCCTGCCGTGTTCTGGCCAGTGCCTTGGCACAATTTCGTGCCATTTGTAGTGTGTATTTTTGCTATGAACTTTCATTGCCATCTTTATTTTTTTTGGCTGAATGTTCCCTTGCCCAAAATAGGGGTAGGCGCTCAACACGTCATAAAACGGTGTGAGTCGGTACCCATTCTGATTTAGCGCAATACTGAAGTTTTTTGCATGCCCATCAATGGCAGCAAGCAACCAAAATACGATTTGCACGCGCAAAAACTCGAGCCTATCTTCATATGCGTTGCTTGAACCGGACAGCAAGTCCATGACCTGTTGAGAACTTGGGCCGCCTTTTTCCTCATATTTAGAGCCACTCACTTTCCCTAGGGCCTGGCAAATATCCTCCTGTGGAAGTCGGAGAATATTGTCCTCATTAATTCTGCGATCAAAACGCTCCACAACCAACACCTTTTGATCTTCAAACTGCATAATTTCACAAGGGGCGACATCCATGCCCAAGTTTTTCATAAATCTCTGGCAGAACCACTCGTTATCGACACTCGAAGATAAGTCTATTCCCAAACTTTCGTGATGAAGAATTGGTGGCTTGAATATATGCGTGGTTGGCGTTGCGTCGTGAGGTCGACACCAGTTACCGCTCCACAGAGTCAGTGCTGTCTTTTCTTGGGCGCCTGCAAGAGAAATTCTGAAGTCATCGTCTGAGTTCATACCCAGCATTTTCTCAAGGCGAGTTTCTCTAATAATTTGTGCCACCTCAGCTTCTGACAACGGTGTGAGTGACAGCGAAGGCATTTCTCCTGTGGCAGGTTCCTCTGTGAATGCGAGCGCACCTACACAGTCTTTTCCAACCTTGGCCAGCAAGTCGAAAGGTTTTGCACTATCTGCACCTAATCGGTCTTTGATATGCTCTCTGATAGCGGCTGAATCTGGCAGCAAATTATCAAAATAAGCATGAACAGCATCGTCCACTATCTCAGCACGTTGCATCGGTAGGCTTAGGGATATAGCACGAGCGCCCTCTACTTCTAACCACTCTCGAGCGTACTCAAAGCTCATACGCCCTTTTTTTAAATACAACTTACCTACTGGAAATCCGTTCATGGAGCAATAGAGTGTTCGAGTATGCGATTTTCGTCCCATTAGAACCTCAATGGCTTGTTCGTAAGTGGTGTGTTCAGTGGTAATGGTTTATTCTTGATCAGGTTATCAATACTAAATTCTAAGTCTAGTGCCGCACATAGCTTGATAAGCATATCGATCGTGATTTTGTCAGGCTTCGTTTCACAGTTAGAAATATCTCTTTGATATATACCAATGCGCTTAGCTAGAACAGCTTGAGTCCAGCCTTTGGATTTTCTGCTGTCCTTGATAATGGCACCTAGATCTTTTGGTGTGTTAATTTTCATATCAGCCTCGTATACCGATTTTCAGACAGGCATAGTAAATACGCAATACCGTATAAATTTACTTTATGCTAAATATTGAATATATCAAGTTTATTCTTAATTTAGTATAAAATTTATTTATTCTTATATTTGTATAAATTTTATTTATACTAAATTTAGTATATGAAAACTAATTTCGCGGTCGTGTTCTGGTCAACTAAAACCGAACACCTTTCCTACGCAGCGCAAACCTATGAGCTCATAGGGTGTAATCTCATATCACGACCTACTTATACTTATAACCAGCCCTTTTGATGAGCAATTCGTGCCGCCTCAATACTATTGTTTGCATGCAGTTTACTCATAGCTTCGGCCGCAGCTAATGCTAAGCGCTAATGGAAAGTATACAATGCATGCAGTTCGCAAAATAATCAGGCTGCGGATTTTTAAAAGGCGGAGCTGTGCTTAAACCTAAAATCGTGATTTCTCCCCAGTTCATACACAAGCAACCTATTCATCATGGTGAAGAGTTTGGTGTGTTGTGTTGGAATACGCAGAAGCTTACCGAAGCGCCAGATTTTCAGCGTGTTTTGGCTGACATTCTAGCTCGCTATCCCTGCCTATTTTTGTTGCTTCAAGAGGCAAAGCTAACACCCCAAAATAACTGGCTTCTTCCACAATGGTCTTATGCTATTGCGCCAAACATGCAAACGCGTCGCTCTGTTTATGGCGTTCTCACCGCAAGCCAATATGCTTTTACAGAGGCTCACCCTCGACTGAGCAAAAAGCGCGAAGGCATGTTTGCAACACACAAAAGTTACATGCTCTCGTATCACTCATTAGCAGAGGGTGGTTCGCTATTGGTGGTTAACGTTCATGCGATGAACTTTGTACGTGCGAACCAGTTTTCTCGAGAAATAGCGTTCATAAAGCACGAGATATTCGAACACAAAGGGCCACTTATTGTGGCCGGCGACTTTAACGTATGGAGTCGTCAACGCCGCTTGCGGTTGCTGCAATTTTGTCGCAGCCTGGGTTTGCGAAAAGCCATTATGGTTGACCCACATCATATTAAAACTTACCGACAGCACCCGCTCGATTTTATCTTCTACCGTGGCCTTTCCCTTCAGGAAGCGTTCGCGAATGATACGAGTAAGGTGTCTGACCACAACCCCCTTTATGCGCGATTTAAGTTATAGCACTCTCCAATAAAAAACCCGCGCACATAGGCTTGTGCGCGGGTTTTCTCAATTGTCTTGACCAACAAACTACTTATTTTTAGCTTTTTTACCGCATGAGCTTTGGGCTGCAGCTTTCAATAATGCATTGCCTTCGCTTTGGGTTAATAAACCAATATTTACTTGGTCATTCTTGGCATGGGCCACACAGCTAACGTACTGGCCATGGTTTTTCCAGTCGTCATCACATGCACACAGATTAGCTACGTTCTGCTCACCGGCACAACCAAATTGGTCTACCGCCGCACCCGCCGCAGTTGCAGGGCAGTTATCATCAGCGTCAAACACACCGTCATTATCAGCATCAACAACAGGTATATCATTTGGATCATTCGGGTTGCTGCCTGCGGTTACTTCGTCGCCGTCATTAAAGCCATCACCATCGGTGTCTGGGTTCAGTGGGTCGGTTTCAGTCAGCACTTCTTCTGCATCTGTTAAACCGTCGTTGTCATTGTCAGCGAAAACAACGGTGGTGTTTGTTTCTAACTGAAACATACCACCGGCTAAGCCGCCGCCATCAAAAATAAGGAAGTCGAGGGTATGGGTACCATTTAGGTTGACAGGATACTTCGACGGTGATGATGTTGCACCTTGGAAGCCAACTAAGGTTCCGTCGACATAAATCCAAGAGCAATTGTCGGCGAGCAAGTTCAAAAGAAACTCGCCGTTGCCGCTAACTTCTTTGGTATAACGCGTCCAGCTATGCCCAGATGGGCCTTGTGAATAAAGATTGCTCCACGCGTTGATCCACGACGCGCTTAAGCCTGAAGCGCCCTGCCATGGGTGGGCATTGGTACCAAACGAATAAGCCGCATGTGGATTTTGCCAGTTTGCTGTTAAATCAACGTCGGGATTCACCTTACACGCTTGGGTCGGCCAATCTACAATAGCGGCTGACGGGAAAATAGGGTCCCAAGCCGTTACGGTTGAGTCACTCGTGTAAACATTCGTGTTTGCCTGAGCAGCATGCATGGAAAGCGCAGCTAGTGTTATCAGTGATATTTGTTTTAACATTGAATTCATTGCCTTTTTAAACAGTTATAAACTTGCGTCAGACATGAATTAGATTGCCGATAAAACCGCTTTTATTTAGCAGCGACTCTATTCATTCGGAGCTTGAAGAGAACTTCAGGACACAAGTTATATTAACAATGTTAACTTTTGGCAAATATCATTTGATATAGATCAAATTATTCAAAATGTAGACTGGTTGAGCGCGCTAGCTTGCGCTCAACCACGAGGTCATTGCTGGCACATAAACCAGCACGTTGAGGGGGAAGGTTACCCCTAACGACGCTAACATGGCCTTGCTAATATCGGCATCTGGTATGGCAGCGCGAATAGCTGCCGGTGCGGCAATATATGATGCACTGCCCGATAGCGCGGCAAGAATAAGCTTGCTGCCCGCGTCTAAACCTAACCAAGTAGCTAGCCAGTAGCCGGGCCACATCAAAATAGCCGGAGCCACAGCAGCAAACACGACTAAACGCCAGTGCGCTAACGGTAATGGTCTAAATATACGGGCGGTGGTTAGCCCCATTTCTAATAGAAACAGCGCCAGCAGAACCTTAAAGCCGTCAACAACTAGCCCTGAAATTGAGCTCAAACCTTTAGGGCCGTATAACCAGGCAATGGCCACGCCGCCAATAAGCAAAATAACACCACGGCTAGTAAAGGCTTCATACCATATGGCCATCATATTGGCTTTTTGACCCGACTTTCCGCGCCCTGAATGGTAGTACGCAAGCATGAGGACAACAGCCGGTAGCTCTAGAATAACCAAGAACAGCGTTGTATCAGCGGTAATAGGGAGCCCTGCACTTTCAGCTAATGCCCACGCCACGGCAAAGGTACCGGCACTCACCGAACCATAGTGCGCGGCAATACTAATGGCATCAACCTTAGGTAGCTTGACCACTTTATATAACAGCGGCAACACAATCATTGGAATAACGAGGCCCAAACCCATAATCGCTAATAAGTTTAGCCAAACAACGCTTTCATATTCGCTATGCAGCGCCAAGCCGCCTTTAATACCAATGCTCAACATGAGCAATATGGACAGAATTTCATATATCTGCCCTGGCACCTTTAGGTCTGATTTCACCACACCGGCAAGAAGGCCAAGCATAAAGAACGCGATTACAATATCTGGCATAGCTATCCCCTTTCATGAAATTGCGCGCTAGTATGCGCAAGATTGTCTATATTTAAAAATAAATATATTCGCTATATGATATAGATAATATTCTATACAAATACCAGTCAAAGGGCCCAGATGGACGTTCGCCACTTAAACTTTCGCTTACTCGATGTGTTTATTGAAGTTGTAGATAATCGCAGCATTTCAGCTGCAGCACGACGGATGTTTTTGACGCAGCCCACTGTGTCGGCACAAATTAAACGCTTAGAAGAGTTGTTTGGTAGTCAGCTGTTGTATCAAGAGGGGCGCCACATGCTGCCAACCATAGCAGGTGAGCAGGTGTATCAAGCCGCGGCCGATGTGCTGCGGCGTATTCAAAGCTGCACAGACACCCTAGCAGCCATAGAAAGTGGTACCCAGGGCGAGCTGCATATTGCTTTGGTGAACACCGCCCAGTACATCGTGCCGCAGCTTGTTGCCCGGTTTAATCGGGCTTACCCAGATATTCGCGTCACTTTGCATATTGGTAACCGCGCCAATACGCTGCAACGCTATTTTCAGGGGCAAGACGATGTGTATATATTTAGTCATCCACCTACTGACGAACACTCTGACGCACGTGCTTTTATTGAAAACCCGTTAGTGCTTATTGCACCGAGTGATCATTGGGCAGTTACCGAAACAAAGCTGACATTTGCCCAACTACAGCACGAGCCATTTTTGATGCGCGAAAATGGCTCAGCGACACGGATGGTTTTTGACTCTTGGCTAGCCAGCCAAGGCATTCATTTACCGCATCGTAGCGAAATAGAAAGTAACGAAGCCATCTTGCTGAGTGTCGCCGCGGGCAGCGGCTTGGCGGTGCTGTCAAAGCACATTGTGGGGCATGCGAATGATCCAGTCGCGACGCTCAATGTTGCCGGTTTTCCATTACCCGGGCAGTGGTACATTGTGAGTCGTCGCGACAATCAAAACCAAGCAATTATCGAGCGTTTCCGCCAGCTTGTGTAAGCATTTGCTGCTTGAGGTAATCATCGTAACTACCTGCAAAGTCACGCATACCCTGCTCGGTTAGCTCAATAATTCGGGTGGCTAATGACGACACAAACTCACGATCATGGCTAACAAACAGCAACGTACCGTCGTAGTGCTCAAGTGCAAGGTTCAGTGCTTCAATAGATTCCATGTCCAAGTGGTTGGTTGGCTCGTCCATAATGAGAATATTTGGCCGCTGCATAATCAACTTGCCGAAAATCATGCGGCCTTTCTCCCCACCCGACAAAATAGTCACTGGCTTTTTAATATCGTCTTGCGAGAACAGCATGCGCCCAAGTATACCGCGCACCGCTTGCTCGTCATGGTGTGGTTGTTTCCACTGGCTCATCCAGTCAAATACGGTTAGCTTTTCTTTAAACCAGTCAGCATGGTCTTGTGCGTAATAACCTATGTTGACGTTTTCTGACCACTTGATCAGGCCGCTGTCGGTTGTGTGCTGGCCCACTAAACATTTAAGCAAGGTTGTTTTACCGATACCGTTGGCACCCAAAATCGCCACTTTTTCGCCCACTTCAATCATCGCGCTGACGTTTTTCAATACGTGTAAATCGTCAAATGACTTATTCACGCCTTCCATTTCAAGCGCTAAGCGGTACAACTTTTTCTCTTGCTCAAAACGAATAAATGGGCTGACGCGGCTAGAGGCTTTAACTTCGGCTAATTGAATTTTTTCAATTTGCTTGGCGCGCGAAGTTGCCTGTTTAGCTTTTGAGGCATTGGCCGAGAAACGACTGACAAACTGTTGAAGCTCAGCTATTTTCTCTTTCTTCTTGGCATTGTCATTGAGCAGCTGCTCGCGTGCTTGGGTGGCGGCAAACATATACTGGTCATAGTTACCTGGGTACACGCGCAATTCGCCGTAATCAATATCGGCCATATGGGTACAAACACTGTTCAAAAAGTGGCGATCGTGCGAAATGATAATCATGGTCGCCTGGCGCTCATTCAATACGTTTTCTAACCAGCGAATGGTGTTAATGTCCAAGTTGTTGGTCGGTTCGTCTAACAACATGATGTCGGGGTCGGAAAACAAAACCTGAGCCAACAGCACGCGTAACTTTAAGCCGGGGGCTATTTCACTCATCAAGCCAAAATGCGCTTCTAACGGAATGCCAACGCCTAATAACAGCTCGCCCGCGCGCGACTCAGCGGTATACCCATCCATTTCGGCAAAGGCAACTTCTAGGTCAGCCACACGCATGCCGTCTTCTTCGCTCATCTCGGCCATGCCATAAATACGGTCGCGCTCGGCTTTTACTTGCCACAACTCTTCATGCCCCATAATAACCGTGTCCACCACGCTAAATTGCTCATAGGCGAACTGGTCTTGGCGCAGTTTGCCCACGCGCATATTAGGTTCAATGGAAACATTGCCTGAAGACGGCTCTTGCTCACCGCTAAGAATACGCATAAAGGTTGATTTACCGCACCCGTTTGCGCCAATCAGACCGTAGCGGTTACCTTCGCCAAATTTTACAGAAATGTTTTCAAAAAGAGGTTTTGCACCAAATTGCATGGTGATATTTGCAGCAGAAATCACGTGTGTACACCCGAACAAAAAATAGGCGCGTAATCTACGCGTTTTGGCCGCAAATTACAAAGAATCATTTGAGAAGTTTTTAAGCCAATCAGCGCCCAAGACACTTCGCTAAGTGCGTTAACCAAAACTCGGGGGGTTCAGCCATGGTTCGTCGCCCGACGCTAATTTCAAACACTGAACTGTGACCAACGGTGGCGCGTGGTAACGGCAGCACAATAACCGACTCTAATTCAGCATGGCGGGTTATTTTGCCTATGAGGGTGTCGGCGTCGCCTTCAATATGTAAGTGAAACATGGCTGCTTGCGGCACTTCAGGCTGCACGGTTACTCCTTCAATGGTGCCAAGCATAGGCCCAAGCTTTTGCGCGTAGCTCACCGCTTCGTCAACAGCTGTTAGGTTTTCTTCTAAACCTAACTCTGCCGCTAACACATAGGGGTACCATGAAATCAAATTGCCGCCGGCGCGCCTTGCCCAAATGCGCGCTTGTGCAATAAAATCTTCAGGCCCTGCCAGAATGGCACCAGCAATGCCGCCAATATCTTTGTATAAACTTACGTAAACAGAGTCCGCCAAGTCACAAATTTCAGCTAGCGAACGCTGGTATGCCGCTGGGCAGTGCCAAAGCCGAGCACCGTCAAAATGCACAGCAATGTCATGTTGTCGCGCCCAAGCTACCTGGGCCTGTAATTCGTGCCATTGCGGCAGCTGGCCGCCTATTTCGCGCATAGGCAGCTCAAGCACCAAGGCCGCGATATTTTCTGCTGGCAACTGGTGTAGGTCATTCAAATGAATGGGAGTATTGGGTTCGCCCACTAGGTGCCCTTCAAGCCCCCACAACTGCTGATAACCGTCATGTTCGTGTAGCACCAAGTGCGACGTAGGGTGTAATGCGACGGCGTTTTTTCCGCGCTGCAAGCTATGTAGCTTAAGCGCTAATGGCTGCGCCAAAGTACCACTGCCCAGAAACAATGCCGCTGGCTTCCCGAGCTTTTTTGCCATGTTCAATTCAAACGACTCAATCAGCTCGCCACGCCCGTATACGTCGGGCTCTAAAAGCCCCTCGGCACGATCAGCCAACACCCGCAAAGTTTCAGCCATGCTTCTACTTGGGTGGCGCAAAATAGACCACTGAGCCGTTTTAGCAGCGGCGGCATAAGCCTTACGAATAGTTTCCATGATCACGCTCACTTGTATCGGAAAAAGCTATTAACACAGTCGTTTAATTAGCTTTTACTAAACTAAATTTAGGGTCTAAGGTTAATACATCAAATCAGTAACATAAAGCTTGAAGGAGCTTATCAATGAGTGATTCAAAAGCAGGAAAATGCCCAGTCATGCATGGCGGCAATACCGCCATGGGCAAATCAAACATGGACTGGTGGCCTAACGCCCTGAATTTAGATATTTTGCACCAGCACGACAGCAAAACAAACCCTCTCGGGCCCGACTTTAACTATGCTGAAGAATTAAAGAAACTAGACGTCGACGCTCTAAAAAAAGACCTGAAAGACTTAATGACCGACAGCCAGGAGTGGTGGCCAGCCGATTGGGGACACTACGGCGGTTTAATGATCCGCATGGCGTGGCACGCTGCAGGTTCATACCGTATTGCTGATGGTCGCGGTGGCGGCGGCACAGGTAACCAACGTTTTGCCCCGCTTAATTCGTGGCCAGATAACGCCAACCTAGATAAAGCCCGCCGTTTGTTATGGCCGATTAAGAAAAAATACGGCAACAAAATAAGCTGGGCCGATCTCATTATTTATGCCGGCACCATGGCCTATGAGTCTATGGGCTTGCCTGCTTATGGCTTTGCTTTCGGCCGCGAAGATATTTGGCACCCAGAAAAAGACATTTACTGGGGCTCAGAAACAGAGTGGTTAGGTAAAACCCGTTACAGTGATAAGTCTAGTGAAAGCTTAGAGAACCCGTTGGCAGCGGTGCAAATGGGCCTAATTTATGTGAACCCAGAGGGGGTTGACGGTAACCCTGACCCGTTAGCAACCGCACAAGACATGCGCACTACCTTTAAACGCATGGCTATGAACGACGAAGAGACTGCCGCACTGACTGCCGGTGGGCACACGGTCGGTAAATGTCACGGTAACGGCCGTGCGGAAAATTTAGGGCCAGACCCAGAAGCGGCAGACGTTGACGAACAAGGCTTAGGTTGGGTGAACCATAAAACTCGCGGTATTGGCCGCGACGCCGTAACCAGCGGTATTGAGGGCGCGTGGACCACACATCCAACTAAATGGGACAACGGCTACTTCTACTTGCTGTTTACTTATGATTGGGAACTGAAAAAGAGCCCGGCCGGCGCTTGGCAGTGGGAGCCGATTAACATCAAAGAAGAAGACATGCCTGTTGATGTTGAAGACCCAAGCATTCGCCGCAACCCGATTATGACCGACGCCGATATGGCGCTAAAAATGGACCCTGAGTATCGGAAAATTTCAGAGCGTTTTTACAATGACCCAGCGTATTTTTCTGAAGTATTCGCGCGGGCTTGGTTTAAATTAACCCACCGCGACATGGGCCCAAAAGCCCGTTATATCGGCCCTGACGTGCCGCAGGAAGACTTGCTCTGGCAAGACCCTATTCCGGCCGGTAGCAAAGATTACGATGTGGCTGCAGTGAAAGCAAAAATTGCCGACACTGGCTTATCTATCAGTGAACTCGTTGCTACTGCTTGGGACAGCGCTCGGACATTCCGCGGCTCTGACCTGCGTGGCGGCGCGAACGGTGCGCGTATTCGGCTGGCACCGCAAAAAGACTGGGAAGGTAACGAACCTGAACGCTTAGCAAAAGTATTAAAGGCCCTAGAGCCGATAGCACAAGCCACCGGCGCCAGCATTGCTGACGTGATTGTTCTGGCAGGTAACTACGGTGTTGAGCAAGCGGCCAAACAGGCAGGCTTTAGCGTTGAAGTACCTTTTGAGCCCGGTCGTGGCGACGCGACCGCAGAGCAAACCGACGTGGAAGGCTTTGAGCCACTGGAACCAGTTCATGACGGCTTCCGTAACTGGTTGAAAAAAGACTACAACGTGGCCCCCGAAGAATTGCTGCTAGACCGCGCACAGTTGTTGGGGTTAACTGCACCGGAAATGACCGTGCTCATTGGCGGCATGCGGGTGCTAGGCACGAACTTTGGCGGCAGCAAACATGGTGTGTTTACCGACCATGTTGGCCGCTTAAGCAACGACTTTTTCGTGACCTTAACCGACATGAATTACAGTTGGAAACCAACTGGCCGTAACAGCTACGCCATTCAAGATCGTAAAACTGGCGACACCAAGTACACCGCTAGCCGCGTTGATTTGGTGTTTGGTTCAAACTCGGTGCTACGTGCCTACGCAGAGCTATACGCACAAGATGATTCTCAGCAGAAGTTTGTGAATGACTTTGTGAAAGCATGGACGAAGGTGATGAACGCCGACCGGTTTGATAGTTAATCAGCGGATAGCAAATAAGAGCCCGGCTTTTTACGCCGGGCTTTTTTATAGCGAATCGTAAATCACCGGCAAATGCCCGGTCTTCACGTAAATTATCGTTTCTTGTTCAACATAAGGCGTGTGTTTACTGGCATGCGGGCTACGCAGCCAAGTGCCTGCCGGGTAGCGGCCATGTTCGTCAATAAATTCACCGCTAAGCACCAGTATTTCTTCGCCGCCAAAATGGCGATGCGGCTGAAACACCTCACCAGCTGGCCACTTCACCAATGCACAATGCTCCGTTTCAAAGCTATGCAACGGCATAACCTGCAAGCCCCCTTGCCCCTGTAGCCAAGGCGTGGTCTTGGTATCAATACGCACAACCTGACGGTCTGCGGTGGCAAACTGATGTAACTTCACAAACAGCACACAGCCTTCGCGGCTAAATGGCGCATGGCTAGAGCCCGGCGGGTTACGTATGTAAGTGCCCGCCGGGTAATCACCGTTTTCATCGGAAAACACACCTTCAAGCACCAGTATTTCTTCACCGAGTGGGTGCTCATGGGTGTTAAAGTTGGCACCCGCTGCATAACGCACAATACTTGTTGCACGCCCCCGCTCCGCTTCTTCGCGTTCTAGCAACTTGCGCTCAACGCCTGCCGCTGGGCTTGGTTGCCAATCTTCGCTGGCGGCGCGTACCACCACTTTTTCGGAGAAATCCATATGAAGCATGGAACCACATTCCTCTTTGCTTATTTAAGTAATCAATAATACTCTGAATACCATCTATTTGATCAACCAAGAAGATAACTGCTATGCCAACATCGAGCCACTGGCTAAACGATGAACAAACACCGTTTTTATTGATTGATGAAGTGCGCTTTGCACGCAATGTGGGCCGCTTAGCAACACGAATAAATCGACTGGGTTGTCAATTGCGGCCGCATTTAAAAACCTTGCGCTCGGTAGATGCCGCGAAATACATACTGCCAAATTTTCACGCGCCAGCAACGGTGTCAACATTGGCGGAAGCAGAGGCCTTTGCGCAAGCGGGCTGCACTGATTTGCTGTATGCCGTTGGTATTGTTCCCGCTAAACTTGCTCGGGTTGCCGAGCTTATTCGTAGCGGCGTAAAGTTGCACATATTGCTGGACACCGAAGCTCAAGCCCAGGCGGTTATTGACTACCAAAAACACCACAATGTGCCGTTTTCGGTTTTTATTGAAATAGACTGCGATGACCACCGAGGTGGTTTAGCGCCGCAAGACCCGCAAATTCTTGCTATTGCACAAATGCTGCATGACAACCAAGTAACGCTGACCGGTTTAATGACCCACTCTGGCGGTTCTTATAGCGCCCAAACGAGCGATGAAATTCGCCAAGCCGCAGCACAAGAATGCCAAGCGGTAAAAGTGGCTACTCAACAGCTCCAGGCACACGGGCTGACCTGTCCTGTGCTGAGCGTTGGTTCAACACCCACCGCCCATTTTGCCGAAGACCTTGACGGTATTACCGAGGTTCGCGCCGGCGTTTACACCACCTTTGATCTTGTCATGTACAACCTTGGAGTATGTCAGCTCAATGATATTGCCATGTCGGTTGTAACCTCGGTCATTGGCCATAACGCCGCAAAAAACTGGTTACTCGTTGATGCCGGCTGGATGGCATTGTCACGTGACCGCGGCACCGCTAAACAGCATTGTGACTATGGCTACGGCTTGGTTTGCGACAGTATGGGCCAGCCACTAAGTGGTTGCCATGTCACGCAAGTGAATCAAGAACATGGGGTCATTGAGTTGCCTGATAACTTAAACGTGTCGCAGTTTCCAATCGGTACCCAACTACGAGTATTACCCAATCATGCGTGCGCTACAGCGGCCATGCACCAATCATATACCGTGCTAAAAGCAGACGGCAGCAAAGCGGTTTGGCCGCGTATTTTAGGATGGTAACCCGCATGCCTCAGCACCCAGAAAACGTCTTACCTGCACTCATTATTCCAGCCTACAACCCAGACCAACGCTTGGTCACTGTGGTTAATGCGTTGCAGCAATATAGCTCGGCTTTCTCCAAGCTTGTTATTGTCAATGACGGCAGTGAGTCGTCAGCTATTTTTGACAGCATAACGACCCACCCGAACCTAATTGTACTTAGCCACCCGAACAATCTCGGTAAGGGCGCGGCTTTGAAAACAGGCTTGCGTTGGGTACAAGAAAACCTGCCGAACTGCAGCGGAGCAGTAACCGCTGATGCCGACGGCCAGCATTTACCCGACGACATTATTAAAGTAGCCAAAGCTTTTGCAACGGAACCACAGGCTCTTTGGCTTGGTTGTCGCGACTTTAAGGCGAAACATATTCCGTTTCGCTCTTGGCTTGGGAACACCTTTGCGCGCTATACCTTTGCGCTTGGTTTACGCATTAAAATTCCTGACACCCAAACCGGGTTGCGGGGTATTCCTAGCGCAATATTTGATGAGCTTGTGACATTGCCGTCCAATCGCTATGAGTTTGAACTCGACATGCTCATTGTCGCGAAGCGTCGCGACCTAACATTTCAGTCTACAACCATCACCACCGTTTATGAGCCGGGCAATACCTCAAGTCATTTTAAGCCGCTGCAAGACTCCATTATTATTTATAAGAACTTTTTGAAGTTTTCGGGGGTTGGTATTGCGTCTGCAGCGCTTGATTACGGCTTATTTGCCTTGGTATACGGCTTTACCGGCGAAATTTTACTAGCCTTAGCGTTAGCTCGCTTAGTTTCTGGGGTTTTCAATTTCACCCTAAACCGCCAATGGGTATTTAAGCAAGGGGGGTCGTTGCTAACCGATGCGACCAAATACACCGCGCTTGCAGCCACACTCGTGCTGTGTAATTACGGGCTAACCAAAGGGCTAACTTGGGTTGGTATTTCACCGTTTATTGGCAAACCCATTGCCGAAATTGTCGTATTCTTGCTCAGTTACGGTTTACAGAAGAAACTTGTGTTTCGTTAAGTGATCGTTTTCGTGTCAGGTCGACTATTATGATTGATATCAATCTAGGTTTCATTACGTTAAAAATTACCTTGTAAATAAACGTGCACATAAAGGAAAGCAGCCATGCCACAAACCGTTAAGAAAACCATGATGCGCCGTATTACCTTGGTGCTTGCGTTGGTTATCGGCGCGTTCACTTTATACTTTGCTGTTCCAGGCCAATCTGCCAAGCACATTATTCCAACCGCGAACGCTAGCGACAGCTTCACGGGTACTCAGCAAGGCTGTTTAGCCGTGTTTGACGAGCGTATGCGCGCCCTCCACTCGAAAGACACTCACGACTTGTGCGAGCTCACTAAAGGCAAGGTAGTGATGGTGGTGAACACGGCCAGCCAGTGCGGCTACACCGGTCAATTTGAAGGGCTTGAAGCACTCTACCAACAATACAAAGATCAAGACTTTGTCATTTTAGGGTTTCCTTCAGACAGCTTTAAACAAGAGCACAGCGATGAAGAGAAAACGGCCGATGTATGCTTTGTTAACTTTGGGGTGACATTCCCTATGATGGCAACCACACCGGTGCTTGGTAGCGACGCAAGCGCGGTATTTAAAAGCTTAAGTGCCGGCGCGCAAGCCAGCCCGCAATGGAACTTTCACAAGTACGTGGTGAGTGCCGATGGCCAGAAAATTTCAAGTTTTGCCAGCAAAGTTGAGCCGTTAGATGCGCAAATTACCAACACCATTGATAACTATCTAAAGCAAAACTAGATTTCGCTCAGCACAAAATACTGCTGTACATACGGGTGGCGCAGTAACACCGGCATCACCCGTATAATCACCTCGTCTTTGAGTACTTCTTCGGGTGCTAACGCGTCAAATGGAATAAGCGTGTTATTGAGCTTCAGTGATTTGTCATTACTGGCATGAAATAACCAGCCATCAACCAAACGCTCATTAGTAAAGCGCGTGTGCTCCAAGCGCAGCAACGCGTCAATATGTTGCTCTATGGCCTTGCTCACTTTCGTAAGCACGCTTTCGGCAATGCCTGGGGCGTCGTCAGGCACTCGACGGCGCAATTGAAACCCAAGTTCACGCAGCTTTATGAATATATGGTCACCGCTTTGTCGGCTTGATGCGCGAAAGGCCTCTGGCAATTGTGTTAGCCACTCGTCACGGGCTGCCTGTTCAACCTTGTGTAAACGTTGTTCAAACTCGGTTTGCAGATTTTTGTGTCGTGCTTGTAGTGGCGGCTCGGTGAATATGGCCTTGTAGGCGCTGTGCACCAGCAAGCCAAAAATGTCGGATAATTCGCCAGGATATTTTTCATGGCTATCAAACAAATCGTTCAACCCATGAAACCAACTTACCTGCGTTAGTGCCGGCCCATAATGGGCAACCGAGTTCTGTACTTTGGTTAGCGACTCAAAAACACTCCCAGCAATACATGTAACCATGCGGGTAGACACGTTGAGTGCCTTGGTCACTTGGCATAAGCGCACGGTTTCGGTAATACCACAATAGTCATCCGGCTCCATCATATAGGCTACATGAAGCGGCAGCCCCTGCTGCTGGTGAATTGCCGATCGAACAATCTCCACCGACACGCCACTGCTGCCGGTATTGACGAAATTCAACTGTACATTTGGCGTTACCCCACCAAACTCGGGCTTGGCTTGAGTCGCGCCCAATACCGGGTGATTCAACAAAAACTGGTTGTAATGATGCTCTGAGCGGCCAAACCAAGTGACATACAGGCGCTGCGCTGTTAATAGTGCATTCTGTTTGGCTAACTGTAATATCAGCGCTTCAGAATCAGCGCCTTGCCCTAGTACCGCAACATGAATGGGCTCGGGCTGTTGCAAAGTTGAAGCCAAGCGCATGGGGTAGCGCTTACTTAACTCGCGCGCTTTTTGCTGGGGTGCTGAAAACCACAGTAATTCTGCGCGGCGCTGGTAGTTTCGAAATACCGCTTCTTCGGTAACCACATTCAGCACCTCATGGGCCTCAATATTAATCACCAAACGCGGAGGCTTTTTACAATGACTCAGTAGCTCAATAACTTTGCGACCCACAGCGAGGTTTCGCTGATCGTCGCCAGTAAAAACATAAATAGTTTCAGCATGCTGCAAGCGTAATTTACGCAGCAACAGGCCGTTGTTCACGTCATGTTGCAAAACCAATGCGCCGGCATAACTCGCAATAGTTTGCGCGTATTGGCCGTCAATATTTTGCTCCACCGCAAGCATGGAATGCTCGCCCTTGGCTGCCAGATTCTTAGCCATACTGGCGGCCATTTTCCCTGCCCCTAAAAACACATGACGGCGCGGCCGAGCAACCACGCGAATTAATTGCCATTGCACACCCGCCGCGGCAGCCAATAAACTCAGCAAAGCTGCGGCCGGAAACAGCGGCAAGGTAAACGCAGCAAAAATAAGCGACCAGTTATTGCCGTGAAAAACAAAATCTGGGGCATCTACCAGCAGCAACTTTAAAGTGCCATATACCGCTTGCAATAGGTTATTGCCATGGGCCACAAAGCCATACACGCCAATACCAAACAACACGGCAAAAGCCACGCTGGCGTAAAGGGTCATACGTAAGGTATTCACGGTTAATGTATGTTTCGCTTGGGGCATAACAACCACTCTGCAATGATAACGGCAATGACTATTGGTATTTTGTATTGCTTTGTATAGCATAATTGCATGCTCAACAGAACGTTACCTAACACTTTGTAGGCGAACACATGAACGAACGTACACAGGTTAAACTTTTAAAGTCGGTAATGATTACCGGCGTTACGCTGCTCATTGTTGGACATATTGTGTTGGCCACCACCTTTGCCAACGACGACATTGGCCACCAGGGTTTCATTTTAGGGGCTGCACTTAGTGCGCTTGGGGTCATCATGTCGCTGCCAACCAAAATTTACTTAACCTTAGTACTGATGTCGCATGAAGAGAGCACCAACGACAATTACCTGCGATCTGCTGACGCACAAGCATTGCGCAAATCATCGGTAGCGCATATTCGCACGGCGACCGAGGGCGACGCCAAGCACCTTGCCGAGTTGGCCCGCCAAACTTTTGTCGAAGCTTTTGGTGCCGATAACAGCCCCGAGAATATGCAAGACTACTGCACCAATCATTTTAGCCAAGCCATACAGTTAAACGAGATTAATGACCCACAGCGCCTAACTCTGCTGGCTACGCATGAAGGCCACTTGATAGGTTTTGTGCAGTTACGTTTTGGTACCGCGCCGGCATGTGTTGTCGCCGACAACCCGGCCGAAATTCAACGTTTGTATGTAATTGCTCAGTGGCATGGACGGGGCGTCGCGCATGACTTAATGCGTACGGCGTTACAGCGTATTGAACAACAAGGCCATGACGTTGCTTGGTTAGGCGTTTGGGAGCACAACCCACGCGCCATTGCGTTTTACCAAAAATATAACTTTCAACCGGTTGGGGAACACAAGTTTCAACTTGGCGATGACCCACAACGCGATGTCATCATGCGTTTAGCGATGAATAACACCATAAAAAATTGAATTCTGCGGCCGCAATAGAGTCATAGCTGGTATACGTTGTTAAGCCAAGGAACCGTTCATGTTGTCATTACGCTTGTTAATTGGCGCTTTAGTTATCAGCACCACTGTTGTCGCCTGTAGCCCAAATGATCAGAATAAAACCGTTCTGTATAACTGCGGTGTGCAGCCAATTACTGCTGAGTTTACCGCCAAGCAATTAACGTTAATCGTTAACAACGAAAAGCTTATGTTCTCGGCCGAACCCACGGCTTCGGGTGCTCGTTATTTCAATCCCGATCACAACGCCCAGTTTTGGATCAAGGGCAACGAAGGCCAACTGGTTATCGATGACAACGTTTATCCTCTGTGCATTACAGCAGGCTCGTTACCTCAGCAATTCAGCGCGCGCGGCAATGAACCCTTTTGGCTATTACAACGCAAAGGTCAAAGCGCCTCGTTGCGTCGCCCCTCGGGTGACCGCGACTTTACCCAAGTTGATGTTACCGAAGACGCCGAAGATAACCGTTGGCAGGTAAAGTTGGATAACGATTCGGCACTGACGCTAGAACAAAAAGTTTGTGTCGACACGATGTCTGGCATGCCCTACCCCTATGCCGCCACGCTCACCCACGACAATCAGCAGCTTATGGGTTGCGCCGGTGAGCCTCGGCAGTTATTGGCTGGCGCCATGTGGCAATTACAAGGCAGCGAGGTTGCAAAGGCTGCAAAAGCTCCAACACTTACCTTGATGAACGACGGCAAAGTTCACGGCTTTGCCGGCTGTAACCAGTTTTTTGGTTATTATCGACTTACCGGGGAAGGTTTGGCGTTTGAACGCATGGCTGCCACCAAAATGATGTGCAGCCCTGCAGAAATGGCCATTGAAGACACTTATTTGCAGCAGCTTGCGCAGGTTCGTCGCTTTAGCATTGAATCCAATCAGCTCATACTCCATGGCGCCAAGAGCCGATTGGTATTCCAACTTCCATAGTGAAACTTAGCCAAACTATGAGCTGGTTGCTTCCCCAATGTGCTCATCGTAATAGCTAATTAACAATGTTTGCGCATAAGCGAGCGGCTGATCTGCGGCAATAACTTGGCCTTCATGCTCGCCAAGCAGCGCTATCATGACCTCGTTATCTTCACGGCCTTGCCACATTTTAATATAAGTGCCTTGTTTGTAGCCCCGTTGTTGGCGCAAATTATTAAGCGCATTTTTGCCAACATAGGTTAAGTACACCGTGTTCGCATCACCGTAGGCATCTACCAAAGCGGCCATTAATTTAGTGAAAAACTGCTGACCACATTGCAGCGGTTTTTGGGCCGTACCGTCGGCTGCAAGTGCCGCAATGAGTTCTTTGCCATCAGCAATTGACTCGTTCGCCTCAGCAGCATGCAGAATTAACTGCGCAACCGCTTCAGCCGGCGCTTCATGCTTGGCGTTGTAGGCATTTTCAATGGCGTCTGAAATAGCGAAGTGCAAAATATCAATCAGCTCCATATTGGCTTGCGCCCAATCTGGGGTTTGTTTTTTCCACCACTTGTAGGCTGTATGCTCAAAGTACTCGCCAAGCTCAACCAAAATAGCTTTGATATCATCACGTTTTACTTGCGGGTTTTCTGGGTACGAAGGGTCAATGACTTGGTTAAACGCAATTTGCATGTCAACCAATTGACGGGCTTGTTCTGGGCTCATAGGTTTCTCACCGTATTCGTGTCGTTATTTAATGGCAGATTACCATTAAAAAAGCGCGCTTTGAATGAGCGCGCTTTTTATTTTCTATCTCATTAACAGGTGCTTAATTTATTGCTGGGGCCTGTTTCGCATCAGCAGCTACTTTCTGATAATACTTGTCATAAGCTGGGCTGTATGGCCCGGGTGGCAAACCAGTTTCCATGCCATTAAACACTTGACCATTGGCCATTCGTGTTAAAGGCAAGTAGTTTGGCGCTGCGCGTTCAATTGCAGCGGTAATAGCCATAGCAACAAGATCAGCTAATGGGTTGCCCGTGCTGTTTTGTTGTTGCGGTGAGTAAGCGAGTTCTTTGCGCGCTTGCCACAAAAGCTGCCCTGAGCTATCCACAATTTTATATTCAAAATCAACGATTGTTGTTGTTGCCAACAACACGTACTCTGAGGTCCACTCATGTATGGTGACATACAAAATTGCATCCGCACCAAATAGCGCAGCTAAACTTTCTGGGGGCGCTGCATGCACTTCGGCCGGCTCGTAATAACCTTCACCTTCTAGCAACACTTTTACCGTGTTTACAGGAAACGTGTAATAGCCTTTTTCAGCTAGCGAAAACGGCAATGTGGCAAGCACCGAAGTTGGCGCCATAACGTCAATGGTTTCGTTTTTCACCGGAGCAATTAACAAAGAGCGTAATTTACGTTCATGCAACGGCTCTAGGTAGCTCAAATCAGGTTTTGCCACACAACCAGTTAGCGCAAACACCACGAACAAGCTTTGAATGATTAACTTTTTCACTTTGCTTGCTCCTGTACTGCTTGCTCACGGGCATTGAGGTTACGAATTAACATACTCATCAACGGCTCACTTTCTGGCCACACCTTCAGTTCTAGCTCATAAAAGCGTATCGCCGCCTTGGTGTCGCCCTTTTCTAGCATAAAAGTACCGGCCTCAGCGAATAGCCCTGGCGCAACTTTCTTCGTGTTTTTGGTTTGCGCTTTTTCTAAAAAGGCCATGTATGCAGTGAGCATTTCTTCTTTGACTTCTGGCTCATGAAAATGTGCGAACAAGGTGTCTTCGTAATTTCCCCATTGATATAAATGGTTGTTGGTGGCACAACCTGCTAGCAGTGCCGCTGCGCAAACGCAGCCTAATAATTTCAACTTCATTCGTTATTGATCTCCAGGGTACGATGCGTTTGTTCGCTAAAATAATGTTGTTCTGAATAGATAATTTCATTGCCGCGGCGTATTTCAATGCGATGCTCGCCGCTGATTAACTCAACTGATTTGTTTGGGTATTGATACTGCTCAAGCGGGCCATAAGAAACACCGTCCACCCACAAACTTAACCCAGTGCTGTCGGCCACGTTAAAATTTACCGTCGGCGCGTCGTTCACAATTGTAGTCATTTTTGTTGGGTGCTTCGCACAGCCGCTCAAGCTGACCAGTGTAACCAGCACAGCTGCCATGATTAAAATATTGCGCTTCATTGTTTCAACTCCTGAACTTCTAAGGCATCAACAGCATGGCCTTCAATACTGCCGGAAGTAATGGTACCCACGGCACCTTGGTCAAGCTCTGAGTTACCGAACAAAGAGGTTATTCTTAGCTCGGCTACTTTCTCGCCGGGCAAGCTAATGTACGAGCCAGTTGTTTTAGACTTAATACGTTTGCCTTTAGTCATCACCGCAAAGGTCATGCCGGGCTTCACCCCTTGGCTTTCACCACCACTAATGAAAACCTGGCCTTCTTCAACAGCTAAAATGTCTGCCGACCATGGCTTCTGTAACAACATGACCGTCATTTTTTCAACCGCGGCATTCACCGCCGCACCAATAGCTTGGTCGTTTAAGCTACCGTCATAACCAGCCACCGAGCCAAAGCCCATGGTGCGCGACTGCTCAAGCGATGAACTGCCTGAACCAGACACAGATGCAATGACCTGTCCGGTTTTGGTATCAACGAGGCGTAAATCAACTGTTGCTGTCGCTTCTTGTTTGGCGCTGGTTGAAAAGAAGCCACGCTCGCCCACATTCGAGCGGCCAAATTCAGTTAATGATCCAATAACCAAGGTATCAACACCGACAATTTCGGCGCTTTGTGCGGACAAATTCTGCTCTGCCTGCAACGCTGCTATGTCGGGGCGCTCAAAGATTTGAAATTTATTGGTGTTGGCAATGGCTTGCGTAAACATGTCCGATATTTTCTGATCATCGCGGCCTTGCGTTGCCTCGCGCAATAAGCTTCGCCCATAATTTGTTTCGTTGCTTAAGCGGCCCACTGCTATTTTTCGTTTCAGTGCCAACTCAACTGGCTGCTCTGCAATTGCTTGCTGTTGGGCGGCAATTTGCTCTGCTTTGTTAACCGGAGGTTTGCTAACCTGGGGCTGAGGAGACTGGCTTGCACAACCCGCCATGACTAATGCTGACGCAATTGCACCCATTATGAATTGAACTTTCATCGTTATGTATTCCTTGTTGAGAGTCGACAAAAGTATAACGTTTTTAACTTTTTTTCAATGACTTGTGATAGTGATTTGGCGCTCTTTACTCATTAAAGATCCGCTTTATTGAGAGTGAAGTTAGTGCCCCGCGCACTGTAGCAACACAACATAAAGTCTTGCTCGCGGCAGTGCACGGCTTGTTTCGTTTCATGGGTAATGGGTTGCTTTAAGGTGTTTAGTAACAGCCCCTGATTGGCTTTCGTTACTGCTTCGGCGAGTGTCCAACGCTGATAGAACTGCTCCCAATTTTCAGCAGTCACATCGGCAAAAAAACCATGCTGATATTGGTTCACCAAATCAGCTAAACGTTTACGTGGTTTTATGCGTTCAACATCGACACCAACCACATACTCTGGACTAGCAGCCACCAATACAGCGCCTTGGGTATGGCTAATGGAACACTGCCAGGGTTGGCCACCGACAGTGAGTTGTGGTGCGCCATTGTCTTGGCGGGTAATTGACACCGCGCCAGCAGCACAGTGCCAAGTTTGGCAAACCAGCCAACGCAATAAGCCGCGCCCAGCAAGGTATTGCTGCTGGCGTGGCAATTGTCGATAAGTTTGCGCCGCTTCACGTTCGGCTGGTGTTACCCACGCATTAAGCGCGGGCAACAAGGTGTCAAAGTCTGTCGAGTAAGCGGTTGCTATCATTCATGGTTAGCTGGTTATTTGTTTACGCTAGTGTAACGCAAATAAGGTTTAACCGTCTTGAACCCTTGCGGGAATTTTTTCTCAGCGTCTTCCATCGACACACTCGGCGGAATAATCACGTCGCCGCCCACTTGCCAGTCTGCCGGACAAGCTACGCCGTATTGATCACCAGTTTGCAGTGCGTCAATAACCCGCAGAATTTCAGTGAAGTTACGGCCAACAGCCATTGGATAAGTCATGGTTAAACGAATTTTATGATTCGGGTCGATAATAAATACCGAGCGCACTGCTGCAGTCTCGCTTTCGCCTGGGTGAATCATGCCATACAACCCGGCTACCTTTTTGTCTTTGTCAGCAACAATTGGAAAGCCTACATTGGTATTTTGGGTTTCGTTAATATCGTTAATCCAGCCATTGTGCTCTTCGACCGTGTCGGTCGACAGGCCTAACGACTTCACATTGCGCTTAGCAAACTCATCGCTAAGCTGCGCGGTGCGACCCATTTCGGTGGTGCAGACAGGGGTATAGTCTGCTGGGTGACTAAAGAAAAACACCCAAGAGCCTTTTGACCATTCATGAAAATCAATTTCGCCTTGGGTTGTCTCAATTTTAAAGTTTGGTGCGATATCGCCAATACGTAATCCCATCACATACTCCTTCATAAGGTGTTTGATATTCGGTTATTCGTGAAGCCGTTTGCGCTTAAAATCATGAGCTTAAATAGAAGCTTGCTCAAGATTAAATAGCTCTATGTTATTCCTTTTACCTTAAGCCTTTTCACTTATGGTATTGGACTCAGCTAACCCAGTTGGGTTCAATAATTATAGCGGTGGTGGTGCTTAGTCAGTCAGTATTGTAAGCCACCCAAGCGACAGCAACGCAATAAACACCCATAGCACCACAGCAAGCAGCAGCGGTCGTGGCCCCGCTGCACGCAAGCGGCTAATGGTTATGCTAGCACCAACCAAATACAAACTTAGTACAAGCAGCTTTTTACCTGCCGAAAATGCAGCGTTATATAGTTCACTAAATTGCGGCAAATAAGTGGCAATGACCATGGCAGCAATATAACCGCCAATAAACCAAGGTACGGTTAGCTTGGTTTTTGTGCTGTCGCCAGAAAAGCGCTGATACGCCAACGCAGATAACAAGGCCACCGGAATTATCCACAAGGCGCGAGCGAGCTTTAAGGTGGTTGCCGTTTGTAAGGCTTCGTCGCTATAGGCTTGCGCAGCACCGACCACTGAAGAGGTGTCATGAATGGCGATAGCCGCCCAAGCGCCAAATAGTTCGTCACTGAGCCCCAAGGCGCGGCCAATGAGTGGAAACACTAATAATGCAATGGCATTTAAAGTAAAGACGCTCGCCAATGCCAAGGCCATCTGGTCACTGCGAGCGCGAATAGCGGGCCCTACCGCAGCAATGGCGCTACCGCCACAAATTGCCGTGCCGGAACCAATTAAATGACTGGTTGGGGTGTCAACTTTAAACGCTTTTCCAAGTAACAGCGCCGCAACGAGGGTGACCGCAATGCTAACCACCATGAGCCCTAAATAATTGCCCGTGACTTGCCATGCAACATTTAGCTGTACACCAAACCCCAGGGCAACGATAGCAATAGCAAGTAGCTTTTTGGTCCATGCATTGGTGTTTACGGCCGCGGGCACCCATTTAAAGCTGGCCATAAGAAAGCCAAGAACAAGCGCAATAGGGGCGCTCACCCAAGGTGTCAGCGCTGCTAGCGCGCCTAGCCAAAACAAAGCAGATGTCATGTGTGTCATCTTCACAGCTGATTAATGGGCAGCTTCAAGTAAACCTTACCGTCAGCATCGGCTGGCGGCATGTTACCTGCGCGAATGTTAACTTGTATTGATGGCAAAATTAAGCGCGGCATCGCAAGGGTCGCATCGCGTTCTTCACGCATTTTAACGAACTCCGCTTCGCTTACCCCGTCATGCACATGCTTGCTATGTTGACGCTGCGCCGCCACCGTGGTTTTACACTCGTGTTCGCGGCCCT
Organism: Gammaproteobacteria bacterium; assembly: GCA_018222985.1. Lineage (GTDB taxonomy): Bacteria > Pseudomonadota > Gammaproteobacteria > Enterobacterales > Alteromonadaceae > Pseudidiomarina. The sequence continues at coordinate 25,037 of JAAEZG010000004.1, read as the reverse complement.
CGGGCGGGTAGTCGTGACAAATATAAATTTCTGTCGCTTCAGGTAGTGCCAAAATCTTTTTAATTGACCGGTACAAGGTCGTCGCACTGCCACCAGGAAAGTCACATCGGGCGGTACCGACGTCGGGCATAAACAGTGTATCGCCCACAAACACCTTATTGCCATTAACAATGTAACACAAGTCAGCTGGCGTGTGGCCAGGCGTATGCATCACTTCGAAGTGCATGGAGCCAACCTGAAAGCTCTCGCCATCTGTAAACAAATGATCAAACTGGTGGCCGTTTGGCAAAAATTCTTTTTCTAAATTAAATACGTCTTTAAAAATCTGCTGCACGTCTTTAATGTGCTCGCCAATACCTATTTTGCCGCCCACCTGTTCTTTCACAAAGGGGGCAGCTGACAAGTGGTCCGCATGGGCGTGGGTTTCTAGCACCCACGCAACGGATAAGTTCTCAGCGTTCACAAAGTCGACCAAGCGCTGCGCGCCGTTGGTATGCGTGCGCCCCGATTTGTAATCAAAATCAAGTACAGGGTCAACAATCACGGCTTGGCGTTCGGTTTCGTGGTACACCACATAACTGAATGTTTCGCTATCGTCATCAAGAAATGCTTTTACTTGAACAGCATCGGTAGCCATAACAATCTCCTTGTTTACTTCGAATGTTTACGTCGAATGTATATATCTGACTTGGTATCTTATTCTTCCAGCCAACGAATTAAAAACGAACCACGCAAATCGCCTACTTCGAAGCCTGTGGCTTGGTCGTTCGGGTACTTTTGCGCTATTGCGTTGCGCACGTCCGGCGTGATGTTACTGCCGTGGCAGGCTGCACATTGCGGCTGCATTGGAATTGCGCGCATGTAATGCTGCTCGCCATTGCTGGCTGTAAATAATACTTCTGGCACAGTATTTGGATCTTTCGCCATTCGCGCTTGAAAATAGTCCATGACCGCTTTTTGCTCGCCCATGGGTGCATTGTTCGGGTTGCGAACGCGCAAGGCGGTGCGTCCAACCACAGCATTATTGCTTTTGCTTAGCCCTTCGGCAATGTCTGGTGCACGTTCATTACACACAGAAATTGCATGCACTAGGCCTTGCGCTTTCATTGCGGCCATAAGCTCAGAACTTAACTGCTGTTGTAGCTCCATAGCTAAATGTCGTGATTGCTCAATGCGCTGCTGGTCATCGGCCAGAACCGGCGTACTTAGTAAAAAAACAATTGGAATGAGTGCTTTCATATTACTCTCCTTTGCACTTACTCTTTTATTGGTGAGTGCTTACTTAGCTTGCGTTGCAAGGTACGACGGTGCATACCTAATGCGCGAGCGGTCGCTGAAATGTTTCCATGGTGCTCGTGCATAACGCGTTGAATGTGTTCCCATTCAAGTTGGGCAGGTGATAATGGCTGCTCACTCAGTTCAGTTTCTTGATGCACATCAGCTGCTAAGCTGTTTAGCAAAACCTGTGTTTGTATGGGCTTTGCTAAATAGTCAGTCGCGCCCGCTTTAATGGCAGCCACCGAGGTTGCAATGCTGGCGTAGCCTGTCAAAACCACTAAATTTTCGGGTTTAAACCGTTGTTTTAACGGCTTTATCAACTCTAGACCGTTGATTTCACCAAACTTAAGATCTAGCAAAATGTGTTTAATTTCAGGAAATTGCGTGGTGTTTAGTTCATCTAGTGTTGCGACGGTCGCCACCGTAAACCCAGCGCGTTCTAGCCGGCTGCGCAAAGCCTGCAACAACTGAATGTCGTCATCAATGATTAACACCGTATCAGTCATTTTCAGGCTCCACAGCTTTGCTAACCGGCAAACGCACTTCAGTTATCGTCGAAGCCTGTTCAGCACGCCAACTGACATCGCCATTAAAACGTTCAAAGGTCGCATAACTCAACATGGCCCCGGCCCCCACGCCACGGCTACTGGGCAATAACTCTTTACCTAAACCGCGTGCTTTTAGTGCATCTAACGGAGTGCCCTCGTTGCAAATTGTCATCTGCCAATAGTCGTCCGTGCGTGCAGTGCTCACATCTATTTTGCTATCCAGTGGTGCGGCGTCGGCGGCATTATGAAGCAAACTTAATAATGCCGGAATTAGCGTCCTATCGGCATGCACCACCCAGCCAGGGTATTCGTTGTCATGCCAATCAACGCGAATGTCAGGGCGGGCAATAAGCAACGCATCACGTACTTGCTGGACCAATTCATTCACTTGAATTTCAAGCACTCGATTAACCCGCACATCTTCTGCGACTTGTCGCCAGTCTAGCAACAAGTTATGAATACGGCGTATTTGCTGCTCGGCGCGCTGCAAGTCCTCATCATTCGGGTAACGTTGCCGCGCATCTTCAAGCATAAATTGTATGGTTTGAATTGGGGTTGCCACTTCGTGACTGAACTGCGCTGCGGCGGTGCCAATAGTCACAAGCTGTTCATCGCGGTGCTGGCGTTGATGCAAGGCGCGAATGGCTTGCTGCTGCCGCACAATACGTATGCGCAAAATATGTAACGTGACACCAAGCAACAAAGCGGCGAAAACTTGACCATAAACCATTGCCCTATAGTGGGTATCCATTTGATGATGAGTAGGTAGTGGCGCTTGCAGTTGCAGCAACTGCCCGAATACGCCAACCACCATCACCAACCAAGCTAAACGAAACGGCAGCATCAGCATTGCCGCAGCCATGGGCACCAGTATTAATACCGCATAGGGGTTGGTTGCAGCGCCATTTAGCCAAATAAAACTATTGGCAATAAGCGTTACAAGCAACAGTGTTGTGGCTGCCAAAATATCCCGTATGGTCACGCAGTTTAGCTCCTTCTTAAGTACCTCTTAAGTATGCATCAGTTTGTCGAGATTTCCACCTGCGACATTTTGCCACATCACTTTTTAAATCAATGTGTTGATAATGCCCGCATCTGTTGCCCACATCGGCTGTATTGGAGTACGAACCATGTTGTTATCATTATCTATTGCACTTGCATTAAGCCAAACCGAAGCCCCGCCACTTGAGCGCATCGTGGTAACGGGAGCGCGCCCGCTCAATACCATTGAACTAGTAAAAGACCCCAAAGCACCTCAACAGCCACTACCCGCGCAAGACGGTGCTGACTACTTGAAGGCTATTCCTGGCTTTAATCTGATACGTAAAGGCGGCACCAGCGGTGACCCGGTATTTCGTGGCGCGGCTGGCTCACGCCTAACCATCAGCAGTGACGACCAAATGGTGCTTGGCGGCTGCAGTGGCCGTATGGACCCACCTACCGCTTATATTAACCCGCAAAACTATGACCAAATACGTGTTATTAAAGGCCCGCAAACGGTGCTTTATGGACCAGCGGCTGGCACCGTATTGTTTGAGCGTAAAAGCTACCAGTTTGACCCCGAGGCTAGCCCTGGCCAAATCAGTACCGTTATTGGCTCGTTTGGCCGCATTGACGGAAATGCAGATTACCTAGCTGGCAATGACCATGGATTTTGGCGTATTAACGCCAGTTATAGCGAAAGCGATGACTATCGAGATGGTAACGGTACATCTATCAATAGTGCTTACCAGCGTTGGGGTGTTGATACACAGCTTGGTTGGACACCCGACCAAGACACTGTTGTACTGCTGACACTAGGGCAAAGTGGCGCCGAAGCGGCCTATGCTGATCGCATGATGGATGGCGCCGTGTTTGACCGCACCAGCGCCAGCTTACGTTGGCGTGAGAGTTATCTAACAAACTGGCTTGCTGAGCTCGATAGCCAAATTTATTTTGGCTACGTTGACCACGTTATGGATAACTACAGCCTTCGCGAGTTTACGCCAACCATGAGAATGCCGAACCCAATTTGGGCGCTAACCAGTGGTACGCCGGCATTGGCCGCGCCGAGCGCTTTCCGGACTTTTGGGAGCTAATTGGCAACAACAATCAGTCGGCTAACTCGGCCAGTGCGTTTCATATCGCGCCGGAACTAACCCACCAACTAGACCTTGGTTATCACTATCGTATTGCGGCAACCGAAGTGGTGGTGAGCACATTCTATAACCGCGTTGACGACTATATTCTTATTGAGCATGGTCCACTAATGCAGCCAAACACAGTGCGCTCGGTGAACACCGAAAGTTTTGGTGGCGAGGTACTGGTGAACTACCGTGCGAATGACCATTGGTTGCTTGACGCGAGCCTTGCGTATACCCATGGCAGCAATTTAACCGACCATCGCCCGCTTGCCCAGCAGCCACCATTGGAACTTAAACTTGGGGCTGAGTACACCGTGCAAAATTGGACCGTTGCAGGCTTATGGCGTGTGGTTGCCAATCAGCACCGCGTTGCCATTGGCCAGGGTAATATCGCCGGCAGCGATTTTAAAGAAACCGCGGGGTTTGGCACCCTAGCCCTTAACGCTCATCGCAAGTTTGGTCAGCACTGGCGACTAAGCTTTGGGGTGGACAATTTATTTGATAAGGCCTTTGCCGAACACTTAAGTACTGCTGGTGCTGCCGTTTCCGGCTACGAACAAATAACCCAAGTCAATGAACCAGGTCGTACTTATTGGTTAAAACTGGATTATCAACTGTAACTGGGTATAAAATTGCCACCCTTATCTTTCATTAGAACAAAGCGAGAGCAATTTTATGGGTCGCGCGTATCAAAACCGAAAAGAGTCGATAGCGAAAACCGCTGCAGCAAAAAGTAAAGTGTATAGCAAATATGGTCGCCAAATTTATGTGGTCGCCAAACAAGGCGGCGTGGACCCCGATGCAAACTTGCAGCTTCGTAGCTTGATCGATAACGCAAAAAAGGACCAAGTTCCGGCTCACGTTATTGAAAAAGCCATTGATAAAGCCAAAGGCGGTGCCGGTGAAGACTACTCACCTGCCATGTACGAAGGCTTTGGCCCAGGCAACTGCATGGTCATGGTCGATGCGCTAACCGACAACCCTAACCGCACCATTGGTGAAGTACGCAATTGCTTCACCAAAACCAAGTGCAAGCTTGGTGCCCCAGGCAGTGTGTCGCACATGTTCGATCACTGCGCCATTTTACAATTTGCTGGCGACGACGAAGACGCTGTGCTTGAAGCGCTAATGATGGCCGATGTGGACGTAACCGACATTGAAGCCGACGACGGCTTTATTACCGTGTTCGCCCCACATACTGAAGCCCACAAAGCGAAGCAGGCACTGCAAGAAGCGATGGAAGGCATTGAGTTTGAAGTTGACGAGGTGCAGTACTTGCCGCAGTTAACAACGCAGCTTGAAAGTGAAGAAGACATTGCGCAAATGGAAAAGCTGTTGGATATGTTGAACGACTGTGATGACGTACAAAACGTCTATCACAGCGCCCAATGGTAACCTGAAAGCAAAGGCGATATTAGTTATTAGCTATTGGATATTAGAAAATGGCGGAATCTGCTAACAGATTCCGCCATTTTTTTTTCGCTAATATCTACTATCTAATAGCTGCTAGCGCTCTTGCAGTAAGTTCAGGATGAAGGCGTATTCTTCTGCAATTTCCTTCATGCGCGAGAACCGGCCACTACTTCCACCATGCCCCGCCGCCATATTGGTTTTGAACATTAATGGGTTCGCATCCGTTTTGTGTGTCCGTAGCTTGGCCACCCATTTTGCTGGTTCAAAATACTGAACCTGAGAGTCGTGTAAGCCCGTGGTGACCAAAATTGCTGGGTAATCTTGTTTTTTCACCTGGTCATACGGTGAGTACGACAGCATGTAATCATAGTACGGTTGATGTTTTGGATTACCCCACTCATCAAATTCATTGGTGGTTAAGGGTATGCTCTCGTCAAGCATTGTGGTTACCACATCAACAAACGGTACATGGGCCATCATGCCACGGTATTGTTCCGGGGCCATATTAGCTACAGCACCCATAAGTAATCCGCCGGCGCTACCGCCCATAGCAAACACTTTATCTGGGTGCGCATAATTTTCCGCAACCAAGTGTTCAGTCACATCGATAAAGTCGGTGAAGGTATTAATTTTATTCAGCATTTTGCCATTTTCATACCATGCGCGGCCCATTTCCTGGCCACCACGAATATGGGCAATGGCATATACAAAGCCACGGTCGACCAAGCTGAAAATGGTTGACCGGAAATATGGATCAGAGCTTGAACCATAAGAACCGTAGGCATATTGATACAATGGTGCACTGCCGTCTTGCTTAAAGCCTTTTTTATAAAGTAGCGACACTGGAATCTTCGTGCCGTCATCGGCCGTCGCCCAAGTACGTGCGGTTTCATACAAGCTGCCGTCGTAGTTTGGTACTTCGGTTTGTTTTAAAACTTCTTGCTTGCCAGTTGCCATGTTGTAAGCGTAAACCGTTGAAGGCGTGGTCAACGAGCTGTAGGTATAACGCAAAATATCGGTGTCTTGCTGTACATTGCGCTCAAAACCTGTGACATAAGCCGCTTCATCTGAAGCAATAAACTGCGCTTGCGTTTCACTATTCCAAGGCACAATGCGAATACGGCGTAAGCCCTCGCTGCGCTCATTAATGGCTAGGTAGTTTGAGAACACCGCGAAGTCTTGAATAAACACGTCGTCTTTGTGCTGCACAAGCGGTTGCCATTTGCTTTTATCGCCGATGTCTTCATGGGCAACTTCCATGATCTGGAAGTTCGGCGCATTCAAATCGGTACGGATAATCCAGCGACCGTTGATATGATCAGCGCTGTATTGAAAGTCGCGCTCGCGCGGGGCAAGCACCTGAAAGTTGCCATCGGGTGTGTCGGCATCTAACACGCGTACTTCGGTAGACACGGTTTGATCAAGGTGAATTTGCACGTATTCGCCGTCAGTCGTGTTATTGACGTACATATAAAACGTATTGTCCGTTTCTTCGTACACCAATTCAGCATTTTCAGCCGGTTCACCCAGGCGATACTTCAGAACCCGTGTTGATAATAAGGTTTGGGGGTCGTTTTCAATCACAAACAAGGTTTTATTGTCTTTGGCCCAAGCAATGGCCGCAGACAGACCAGACAGCGTCTGTGCGTAGTCTTCACCTGTGGTTAAATTGCGAACGCGCAACTCATATTGCCGACGGCCAGTATTATCAACCATGTAGGCAAGCAACTGCTGATTCGGGCTCACCGACCAGTTACTGACGGCCATGTATTTTTGCCCTGCGGCCAGTTGGTTCACATCGAGCATCACCTGCTCATTGCCTTGGGCGTCGGTACGTACGTAAATTGGGTATTCTTTCCCGGCTTCGTACTTGGTGGCGTATAAATAATCGCCTTTTTGGTAGGGAACCGAGCTATCGTCTTGTTTGATGCGCCCAATAATTTCTTGCTCTAAGGTTTGCGTTAAATCAGCATATTTTTCCCGATACGCATCATAATAGGCGTTTTCAGCTTCTAGATAAGCAATAACGTCTGGGTCTGTGCGCGTATCATCACGCAACCAATAATAAGGGTCTTGGCGGTTACCTTGTGGCGACTCCACCGTATAAGGGCGCTGCTCTGCAACCGGAGCTTGAACTGGCGAGTTTGCTGTTGGTTGCGGATGACAACCCACAAGCAGCAATGCTGTGAGCGTTAAACTACTCACATAAAAACGATTTTTTAAGGCCATTGTTTTGGTTCCGATAATAATGGAAATCTAACTATACGATGCCATGACCGTTGTGCAAGCTTTCAGTGTTACAAGTTGTTACATTTGCCTAAAAATTGGGTTATTATCAAGCCACAAAACATCTGGTTAACATCAATTCTTGCAAACGCTCATATCTAGCAATTCATCGCATATGGCATTACAAGTCCGACCAGATATGTCAATCTGCATACTGAATTGAAGTTTTTATGTCGGGGGGCTGATGCCTAAATTTAAACTACTTATTGTGTTGCTATTGAGCGTCGCGTTGACGAGCGCTTACGCACAAGAAAGTGCTATTCCTCCGGTAGATGCCGCTATTGAAAGTCAGCTTGACGACATTTTAAATCAAGCGGATAGCGAAAACTCAATGCAAAAGCTCATTGCTATTGAGGCTTCACTCACACCCGAAACGCCGCTGATGACTCGCGTGCGTACGCTGAACTATATGGCCGTTGCACATGGGTATCTTGGCGATATTGACACCGCGTTCAAACAAATCGAAGAAGTAAAAGAAATCGCACGGGTTAGCCGCATGCCCGACGCTATTGCCGATGTTGCAGCAACCGAAATTCTGTTAATGGTTATGCAAGGAAAAGTGTCTGAGGCCCTCGCTAACTTAAACGAAGCTCTTGTACCTTTAGAACAGGCAAAGTCGCCTCGTGTGTTGTACTTTGTGAATAACTTGGCTTCTTATGTATACCAACAACGCAGCCAGTTTGATCGGGCCTTAGAGCACCTTATTTATGCCGCTGATGCGGTGGCAAAAAGCGACGATAGCCGCACCCTAACGCGACTAATCACCACCAAAACACGCATTGCGACACTTTATAACCTGCAAAAAAGCTATGACTTGGCGTTGCAACAATTAGACGAAGCCTTGCAGCTTGCCGACAGCAACAATTTACTTAATGAATATGAAGTCGATATTTTATTCGAACGCGCAAGCATTGAGACTTCTCTTAAAAACTACGACACCGCACTTGGTTTATACCAACAAGTCATTGCGCGTATTCAAGATGATCCAGAGCGCATGTATACCTACATCAGTGCGCTGAACAATATTGGCGATATTGATATTCGTATGGGTGATTATGAAGGCGCTCGCCAGGTATTGGAGCGCGCCTACAGTTTGGCCCAAATGAATCCAGATCAATTCGAGCCCGAAGTTATTCTTTTTAACCTTGGTTACGTTGACGTATTTCTAGGCAATATTGAAAAAGGCTTGCGCGAAATGCGCGAAGTTGTTGAGCCTGCACGTGAAACTTGGTCACCTGCGGAACTTGAAGGATTGTTAGGTGAATACGCTGAAGCCTTGGTGCACATTGGTCAGCAATATGAAGCGGTGAATGTGCTCATTGAGCAACGCGAATTGCGCGAAAAAGCCTACCAAAATGAACAACAAAAAAGCATCGCAGAGCTGCAAAATTTGTATGACAGCAAAGACAAGGCGATGCAAATTGAGCTACTTTCACAAAAAAATGAGCTTAACCAACAGCTCATTGAAAACGAGAGCCAAAAACGTACCATCTTATTGCTACTGGTTGTCGTGGCTATTTTTGCCATGATTTTTGTCGCATTCGCATACCGCGCTGCACGGCGCAGTAACCGCGAACTTAAAGTGGCAAACAGCAAGCTAGCAGAGCAGTCTGTACGCGACCCACTAACCGGCTTGCTGAATCGCCGTGCGCTACAAAATAAACTTCGGGCGCCGCACGAAGTATCGCACGACGCCATGTTGTTAATGGATGTAGACCATTTTAAACGGATTAATGACAATTTAGGCCACGCAGCGGGTGATGACGTACTCGTTGAGGTATCTAAGCGCCTACTGCAAGTGTCTCGCGAAACTGACATGGTGGTGCGCTGGGGTGGTGAAGAGTTCTTAATTTACCTAAGCAACACCGAAGCAAGCAAAATGCCAATTATGGCGCAACGCATGCTTGATGTGATTGCTTCAACACCAATTAAAGCCGGCGACCAAGAAATTTGGGTAAGTGCAACGGCAGGCTTTATCAGCTATCCATTTGCTGATCTTAATGAAACCCAAATGGACTGGGAAGAAACCCTACAGCTTGCTGACATGGTGCTTTACGCAGGTAAAGTACATGGCCGCAACCAAGCGTGGGGCGTTATGGCATTGAACAAACCATTCAACGAAGCACAGAAGCTACTCGAAACTGATCTGCCTGGAGCAATTGAGCAAGGCGCCATTACCGTTGAGGTCATTCACGGCCCAGAACAAAGCTCTGAGTCTTAATAACTAATAAAATATCTAATAAAAAGCCCCGAAACATTTCGGGGCTTTTAGTTTGGCTGAATCTATTAGTCTTAAATATTCTTAATACCCATGTTCCACAAGGTGAAACCGTAGATATCAGCGTACTGTTCAATGGTTTTCGAAACCGGTGTACCCGCACCATGACCCGCATTTGTTTCAATGCGAATAAGCTGCGGATTGGCGCCAGCATCTTTGGCTTGCAACTCGGCGGCAAACTTAAATGAATGCGCTGGTACAACGCGGTCATCGTGATCACCTGTCGTCACTAGCGTGGCCGGGTAATGTGTACCTTGCTTCACGTTATGCACCGGTGAGTAACCATACAAGTATTCAAACATTGCTTTGCTGTCTTCTGCGGTGCCGTAGTCATATGCCCAACCAGCGCCAGCAGTAAAGGTATGGTAGCGCAGCATATCCAGTACGCCCACAGCTGGTAACGCAACTTGCATTAAGTCTGGGCGCTGTGTCATCACCGCACCCACCAACAAGCCGCCGTTCGAGCCACCGCGTATTGCAAGCTTCTCACTCGATGTGTAGTTTTCGGCAATCAGGTATTCTGCCGCAGCAATGAAGTCATCAAAAACGTTTTGCTTCTTCATTTGCGTGCCGGCGTCGTGCCACTTCTTGCCGTACTCACCGCCACCGCGTAGGTTGGCAACCGCATAAACGCCACCTAACTCAAGCCACATGGCATTGGTCATGCTGAATGACGGCGTTAAGCTGACATTAAAGCCGCCGTAGCCGTACAAAATGGTCGGGTTGGTCCCATCAAGCTCAATACCTTTTTTGTAGGTAATAATCATAGGTACCTGAGTGCCGTCTTTGGACGTATAAAATACCTGCTTAGATTCATAAGCAGAGCTGTCAAATTCAGCTTTTGACTCGGCATACACGGATGACTCACCGGCATCCGCATTAAAGGCATAAATAGTGCCCGGCGTGCTGTAGTTGGTAAAGGTGTAGTACAGCACCTCTTCGTCTTTCTTGCCGCTAAAGCCACCAATGCTGCCTACACCCGGTAGCTCAACGTCGCGAACCAACTTACCGTCATAGGTGTATTGCTTAACCTGAGCAATGGCATCAACCATGTATTCCGCAAAAATATAACCAGCGCCTGTAGCTGGGCTTAATACATTTTCGGTTTCTGGAATAAGGTCCTGCCAATTGTCCGACTGCGGGTTACCTGCGTCCACCGTGACCACGCGTTTGTTTGGCGCGTTTAAGTCGGTCACCAAGAACAGTTTGCTATCTTGGTTATCAATGACATAGGTGTCCGAGTCGGTGTGGTCAAGCACGGTTACTAGTTCACTGTCAGGCTTGCTGAGGTCTTTCAAAAACAGTTTGTTGCCCGACGTAGAAACCGCTGCGGTAATCACTAAATAACGGTCGTCTTCGGTGACTTGACCACCCACGTAACGATGTTTTTCGGCTTCTGTACCGCCAAAAACCACAGGATCATCGGCTTGTGAAGTGCCTAATTTGTGGTAATAGAGCTTGTGTTGATCGGTTTTGGCTGACAGTTCACTGCCTTCAGGCTTGTCGTAGCTTGAGTAGTAGAAGCCTTCATTGCCGTACCATGAAATACCGCTGAATTTTACGTCGACCAACGTTGGTTCAAGTTGTTCTTTGGTTTCAACGTCAATGACGATGATTTTGCGCCAGTCACTACCGCCTTCAGAAATAGCATAAGCGGCCAGTGAACCGTCTTTTGAGAAGCTCAATGTCGCAAGCGAGGTGGTACCGTCTTCACTAAAGGTATTCGGGTCTAAAAACACCTCGGTGTTGCCTTCGCTGTCAGTACGATACACCACATATTGGTTTTGCAAACCGTCGTTTTTATAGAAGTAGGTATATTTGCCTTCTTTGAACGGCGCGCCTACTTTTTCGTAGTTCCACAGCTCGGTTAAACGCTTTTTAATTTGATCACGATATGGAATCTGTTCTAGGTATTCAAAGGTCACTTCGTTTTGTGCTTTTACCCAGGCTTCGGTTTCTGCTGACCGATCATCTTCAAGCCAACGATACGGATCCGCAACAACGTGGCCGAAGTACTCATCGGTCACATTTCCGCGTACCGTCATTGGGTAGGTTATTTTAGCGTCCACCGCTGTCTCCGTATGGGTGTCTTTTTGTGGTGAACAAGCGCTTAACAAAGCAACGCTTGCCGCCGCGACAAAATATTTCATGCTGGTTAACTCCCGTTAATGGTTATTTTTAACTTAATGCTGGGTGCGTATTCGCAAACCAAGGCTGGCTGTTTAACGCACGCAAAAACTGTTGTAATTGAGCATAATCAGCAACATGAATGCGCTCACGAAACTGTGCCCAACTTAAAAAACATGCAAGCCGTAACTGGCCATCGGTATAAGGCCCTTCAAGTGGCCATTGGCGCTGATTAAGTTCGCTTAAAATAGCCGCTACGCGCTCGTGTTGGCGCACAATGTATTGACTGTGTTCGCCGGTTATACCGTCTCGCTCAAGCAAAAATACGTTTACTGTGGCATCTAATGCCGTGTTGACCATACAAAACAGATCAAAGTCTTCGACGCTCTGCTCGCTTGTCGGCTGCGCTTGTTCACGTACGTAACGAATAATTGAAGCTGAATCGTACAGCATCACCTCACCATCTTGCAAAAATGGCACTCGCTTGGCTGGAGACTGCTGAGCACTTTGCATGTAGTCGGTAGGAATAAACTGAAAGTCCTGATGCAACTGGGCCAAAACAATCCGACAATGGCGCACATAAGGTGACGTGTAACTACCAAATAATTTCATAATCCACCCCAAAAAACGTTAAGCTATACATACTATCTGCTTGAGACTATTACCATGAAACGTGTCATACAGTATCTACTGAAAGGCTTAACGATTCTACTACCAATTGTGGTGACCATTGCCTTAGTGCACTGGTTTTTGGTGACCATAGAAACATGGTTGCGGCCCATGTGGGAGGCCATACTCGGTGATAAATACTATTTCCCTGGGTTAGCCTTCTTAAGCTTTATGATTGTGGCGGTTATCGTCGGCTTCAGTGCGCGCTGGCGGTTCGTCAATAAATTATGGCAGTTGCCGGGCAACATCATGGAAAAGATGCCGCTACTACGCAGTTTATACGGCACAATTACCGATGTTTTTGACCTCATGTCGGGCAAAAGCTTTTCGGATGAGTCGGTAGTACGCGTAACGCTACCCGGTGCAGACGTGAAACTTATTGGTATTGTTACCAAAAAACCTGGGCAAAAAGACGACCGTTTGTCAGAGCTACTTGACGATGACCACATTGCGGTATTTTTGCCGATGAGCTACAACGTCGGCGGCTATATGATTATTGTGCCGCGTAGCAGCGTTGAAACCCTCGATATGTCGCCTGCCGACGCCATGCAAATGACCATTAGTGGTGGCTTAGGTAAGAACCGAGCGCACCAAGACGATTAATATTGGAGTAAGAATGTCGTATTTACCCTGTGTAGAAATTGAACCAAACCAAGCCGCAACACACGCAATAATTTGGCTTCATGGCTTAGGCGCCGATGGCAATGACTTTGCCCCACTGGTACCGCACTTAACACCACCTGTTGCCGTGCGTTTTGTGTTTCCACACGCACCACAAATTCCAGTCACCATTAATGGTGGCATGCGTATGCCTGCTTGGTACGACATTTTGAACATGTCCATTGACCGTGAAGTGGATGAAACCCAGCTGCGCGCTTCAGCAAGCGCTGTTCATCAGCTTATTGAACGCGAAATTGAGCGCGGAATTGCTCCTGAAAATATTATTTTGGCAGGGTTTTCACAAGGGGGCGCTGTCGCCTATGAAGCGGCATTAACCTATGCCAAACCATTACGAGGGTTGTTGGCTTTATCGACTTATTTGGCGACGAAAGACTCGATTGCGCTGAACCAAGCCAATAAGTCATTGCCTATTTTGGTTCAACACGGCACCCAAGACCCGGTTGTACCTGAGGCCCTAGGCGCGCAAGCTTATGCTTGGTTAAAACAGCAAGGCTATGCCGTGAATTATCAGACCTTTGCCATGCAGCATCAGGTATGCGCTGAACAGGTGCAAGCCATCAACGCATGGCTGCAAGAGGTTCTGGCTTAGCCAGCCAGAACCTGCAGTTTTTCGGCCCACTGGGCCACCCATTTTAGTGCCGTATCGCGGTTGGCCGTGCGAATGTTTACGTGGCCAACCTTGCGGCCTGGCCGTGGCTCTTTGTTGTACCAATGGCATTGGGTATCTGGGTGATGCCACAAGCCTGCTGGAATTTGCTCCGCGCCAATCACATTCAGCATCAGTGTCGGCTCAAGCCGTAATAATGGCAATGGCATGCCGGCTAATGCGCGAATGTGCAAGTCAAACTGGCTGCAATTTGCACCCGTCATGGTCCAATGTCCTGAGTTGTGCACGCGCGGTGCAATTTCGTTGACCAACAAATTGGTTTGCCCACCTTCGCTAACAACGAAAAACTCGATAGCAAGAACACCCACATAATTTAGCGCGTCAGTTAACCGGCGAAAGGCTTCTTCGGCTTGTTGTTGCAGCTCATTATCAACAGGGTCAATAGCGCCCAAGCTATAACTCAAAATGCCTTTATCGTGCACATTGGTAATTAATGGGTAACAACAAATGCTGCCGTCTTTACTACGTGCGCCAACCAAAGACACTTCACGCTCAAATGGAATCATATGCTCGGCAATACCAGGCGCTTGGCCAGCTTGCTGCGCAATTTCGGCAGCATCATCGGCAACATTGTAGCGCCACTGCCCTTTACCGTCGTAACCACCGCGAGCTGCTTTGAGCACCAATGGCTGCTCGGCCTGCTGTAATAATTTGTGTAGTTCGTCGGCGTTATGGTAAGTCTGCCACGGCGCTGTTGCCACACGGCAGTCATCAAACAGTTTTTTCTCAGCGCGACGATCGGTCAGGCTTTTTATGCGGGCAGGGTCCATCAAGAATTTGTCATGCGCGGCGGCTAAAATATCAGCCGGAATATCTTCATGCTCCCAGCTAACTACGTCAGCCCAAGCAATGGCGTCGGTTAGACTCATCGACAAGTCAAGCTGTGCGCTAAGCGGTTTAACGGTGTTGGTGCGGGTGCTAAAAAGTAGGCACTCATGACCATGCCCTATTCCACTGGCACCTAACATTTGTCCGAGCTGACCATCACCGATAAACAAAATCTTCATGCTTCTGGCAACTCCAGCTTAGGACCATTCATTACCTTTTCGCGCTGCTCGTTGCGAAACGCGTGTACACGCTCACGCACTGAAGCGTCAAACGAGCCAATGATTTGTGCGGCTAATAGCCCAGCATTTGCCGCGCCAGCTTGGCCAACCGCCAGCGTGCCCACGGCAACGCCTTTCGGCATTTGTACAATAGACAGCAAACTATCAAGCCCTTTTAGCTGCTTGCTTGGCACCGGCACACCGAGTACTGGAATAGCGGTAAACGCCGCCAGCATACCGGGTAGGTGTGCTGCACCGCCAGCACCGGCTATCACGACCGGTACGCCATCGCGCTCAGCCTGTTCCATGGTGGTTTTGAGTAAATCAGGGGTGCGATGGGCAGACACAACTTCAGCACGCCATTCGACGCCGAGGTCTTTTAACATTTGTGCTGCGTGTTGCATGACGGGCCAGTCGGATTGCGACCCCATAAGGATAAGGACAGGTGCCATTATTTGCTCCGATTGTTTGCTCCGTAAGTGACAACATGAGTAACGACATGAGTGACTGCATGTGTAACTACGTATTTTTAAAGCAGCGAATTGTAACGGCGACGCGCAGTTGGTGCAAATTTATTGCGCAATTCTCAACCGATTTCTGCCTTGGCTTTTGGCTTTGTCTTTGGCGGCGTCAACACGCTCTAACCAGTCCCCCCAATTTTGTCCTTTTTGCCACTGGGCAACGCCTGCACTTGCAGTCACTGTCGTCATCATGCTCTTGATTGCGAATGGCTCATGGCGCAAGCCGTCAAGCACTTCGCCAGCCAATTCAGCAGCTTCTTTTATGCCGGTGTTTGGAAATATGATCAAAAACTCGGCGCCGCCGCTACGTAATGCCACGTCATGACGGCGGCAATAGCGCATAATACGTTTCGCGGTTTCTTTTAAAACTTCGTCACCAAACATATACCCAAACTTGTCGTTAACGCTTCGAAACGAGTCAAGGTCAATCATCATCAGGCTAACCGGTTGCTGACTCCGCTCAGCGCGCTGCAAAGCTTGCTGTAGCATGTCATTAACGTAGTCTCGGCGGTAGAAGCCTGTGAGGGGGTCGGTTGCGTAGAGTTTCGAGATATTGCGCTGCATATAGCTCATCATCAGCAAAAATACAGCACCCACACTAATAAGCACCAACATGGACAGGCCAATGCGCCAGGCATAGTCAAACGGTAAAAACTTATACATAACCGCCGCAAACAAGGCATAGATAAGCATGATGACCAATACAAAAATAGTCTTATCGAACATGAAAAAGACCATCGCCAATACTGGGTACATCCAATACACGCCCATCATGCCGCTAGACTTCATCGATACACTGACTAAGGTACCTAACGCACAGATAAACAAAAAGTTTATCCACTGCGGAGCAAGCTCATTACGGTAAATAACGCCAGTAAGAATAAACGCCAAGCCAACACAGGTTAGCGCGCCCGCTTCTAGCCAACGGGCTTGCGCAGCGAGAATACCCGCAAGAACAAAGACAACAACGCCAACGCCGAAATAAATGGTGCGCATGGCAACCAGCCGAAACTGTTGCCATAAGTTTAAATTCTCTAAAGGGTAAGCCGTTGCTGCTGTATTCATCATTAAATTTCCGTGTAACTTTCAGCCACGCACACTTGGTTGTGACCTTTTCGTTTACCTTCAAGTAAAGCAGTATCGGCACTGTTTATCCACTCGGCCCACGATTGCTCTTCGCGCAACTGGGCAACGCCAATACTGACCGTCAGGTGTACTTGTGCATCTTTACCATCAAACGGTTCATTAGCTACCGTGGCTAATAGTTTTTGCGCAACTTTTTCGGCTTCAGACAACTCGGTTTCAGGAAGCACCACTAAAAATTCTTCCCCGCCAACCCGAAACAACTGATCATTGACGCGAAGTTTTTGTTTTAAACGTTGCGCAAGTTGCTTGAGCATTTGGTCGCCAAATAGGTGCCCGTATTTATCGTTGAGTAATTTAAAATGGTCTAAGTCCAGCATCAATACACTGGCAGCACGATTATAGCGTTTGAAGTTAGCTCGTAGCTCATTAAGCACACCGGTTAGTCGGTGGCGGTTTTGCAACCCAGTTAAGGTGTCGGTAATGACAAGTTGATGCAACAGCCGCTGCATACGCCCTAACATGACCACAAACACGCTACCTAATACTAAAATGACGGTTAACGACGCAGCAATTCGCCACGCATCATCAACCTCCATAAACGCAATACCCGCAGCACTAATGGCAACGGTAATGGTTGTCGCTAACGCAATGGCATAGCCATCGCGGAACATAAAGAAACTTGAAACGAGCAAAGGGTAGGCCCAGTAAACCCCGATAACGCCATTTTGTCTGATCGACATTGCGCAGATTGCGGTAAGTAGCACCATAAAAAGTAGGCGCCAATAGTTTGGAATGCGTTGCGCACGAAACGTGTACGCAATGGCGGCAAAAACAACGCCGGAAGTAAACATAACCGCAGCCTGCAAGTAATGGGTCAACCACAGTTGCGTGCCTGTTAACCCCAACAGCGTCACCGCACCCGCCCACACCATATTGCGAGTGACTTTATTGCGAAAATTTTGTAGCAGCGTATCGGCCGAGTGATCGGTCATGGCCAGCATCCTTCTGACACAACAAACGTTAAGGTAAGCACCAAAGTTTAACTTACATCCCTCAAACTATAGCGTAGCATTAGGAATAGCAATATGTTTGCGGCATAATCAATGCATAATTTGAACTGATCAGACGTCAAGCGACGTCAACCAAAGGAAGCAAACTCATGCTCATGCACGTTGACCAAAGCGTACTTGTTATTGTCGATGCCCAAGAAAAATTAGCCCCCGTTATTCACCAGCGCGATCAGCTTATTGCGCGTATGCGTTGGCTAGGTGAAATAGCCAATGAGCTTGGCGTGCCCGCATTAGTCACCGAGCAGTACCCTAAGGGTTTAGGCATTAGTGTGGATGACTTATCCGGCGTTATCGAAAATGCCCAAGTCATTGAAAAAATGCACTTTAGCTCCATGCAAGAGCCTAATTTTGTCAATGCACTCAACGACATATCTCGCCCACAAGTGGTGTTAATGGGCATGGAAACGCACGTTTGTATTTTGCAAACAGCGTTAGACTTAATTGCTGACGACTATCAAGTATTTGTGGTGGAAGACGCTGTAGGTTCGCGCCGTGATAGCGATAAACAAACGGCATTGAAGCGTATGCGCCAAGAGGGTGTGGTGATCATTTCATCAGAAATGGCGGCCTATGAATGGCTGCACCGCTCAGGTACAGATCAGTTCCGACACATTACCAAGAACTGGATACGCGGCTAGATTCCGCGCGGGCGTTAATGATTCTTTAATTGACAGTAGGTAAGATCAGCGTATACTGGCGGTCGCTAGAAAAAATTCGGCTGTCTAATTGTGGCCTGTTACGAAGTCTATTGCTGTACCTCGTTTTGTAAGTCCCCAAGTACTACACGTAATTTTTATTAGCAATACCCTAGATTTTCACATGCACTACGAGGAATCACAGCATGTCTACAGTAACTGGTAAAGTAAAATTCTTTAACGAAGCTAAAGGTTTCGGTTTCATCGAGCAAGAGCAAGGCGCTGACGTATTCGTACATTTCTCAGCTATCCAATCAGACGGTTTCAAAACCTTAGCTGAAGGCCAAACTGTTCAGTTCACTATTGAGCAAGGTCCTAAAGGCCCACAGGCTTCTAACGTAGTTCCTATGTAATTACGTTTCTTCTAGCGAAGAATTCCGAAAGGCCGCTCATTGAGCGGCCTTTTTTATTGCTGACTTTCTTTCTGACCCGATTTTTGACCTGCTTTCTGACGCTGCTCAGCAGCCTTCTGCTCTTCGGTTACAAAATCCATGTCGTCTAGCTGCACTTCTGGAATTTCTTCGCAAACGCTACCGCCAAGCTTGTTCACTGCACAGCATAAATCAGCAACTTTCTGGTCAAGCACATGAACATGGTCAAGCATACGGCCAATAGCCGTTGCAACTGGATCAGGGTTATCAGCGGAAATAGCATACGCATCAAACCCATATTGCTTGGCAATTTGTTCGCGGCGCTTCTGCACTTCGCTGGTGCTTTTTATTCCGCTAGCAACACGTGCTGGAATACCCACCACGGTTACTTCAGCAGGAACGTCTTTCACCACCACTGCATTAGAACCAATACGCGCGTTTTCGCCAACTTCTATTGGCCCAAGTACCTTGGCACCTGCACCTATCACCACACCGTTTTTCAGCGTTGGATGACGTTTCCCTTGATTCCAGCTGGTACCACCTAACGTAACGCCATGATAAATCGTTACGTCATCGCCAATTTCTGCGGTTTCGCCAATAACTACGCCCATGCCATGGTCAATAAAGAAACGCCGGCCAATGCGTGCGCCCGGGTGAATTTCAATACCCGTAAGCCACCGCGAGATGGTCGAAATGAAGCGCGCCAACCAGAATAAGCGCCAACGCCAAAAACGATGGGCGACCCGGTGCCACCATATGGCGTGTAGCCCCGGATAGGTTGTTAGCACTTCAAAGGCGTTACGCGCGGCAGGGTCGCGAGCAAATACGCTTTTGATATCTTCTCGTATACGATTAAACATGACACCGAAAACCTTTGGCTGATTTAGTCCGTTAGTATATCAATTTATCGCTATTCTGCGTTAGTAAACCGAGAAAAAGCGCCCAATGTCGCCCTTATACGTTGACCCCGTAGTGATTCGATCGCTATCGTGATAACTTAAATAACCTATAACAAATATTACAGTAAGGAGTTTACCATGCGACGCTTACTCACCGCTGCAGTTGCGCTTGGCCTTAGTAGCGCTAGCTACGCTGATACCTTAGTGTATGCCGGCACGCTTATTGACGGCACGCAAGCCAATCCAAAGTCAGATATGACCGTGGTTATTGATGGCGGAAAGATAACGGCCATTGAAAGAGGCTTTAAACAGCCAGCTGCTGGCGATGTGGTTATAGACCGTCGCAATGGTACGGTAATGCCTGGGTTTATTGACATGCACACGCACCTAACCTCGCAACTAGGTCCTGGTAGTTACATGCATAAATTTACCCACAGCGCCGCCGATGTCACCTTAGATGCTGTGAATTACGCCAACAAAACACTTATGGCAGGATTTACCACGGTGCGCGACTTAGGCGACTCTTATAACGCGAGTATTGCGTTACGTAATGCTGTGAACGCTGGAAAGGTTGTCGGCCCACGTATTTTCACCGCGGGCAAATCGCTCGCCACCACGGGTGGACACGCTGATCCAACGAACGGCGCCTACAAAGGTCTTTATGAAAGCCCTACACCCGCTGATGGAGTATTAAATGGCCCCTACGAAGCTCGCGAGGCCGTTCGCGCTCGCTCTCAAGACGGCGCAGACCTTATTAAGCTAACGGTTACTGGCGGTGTGTTAAGCGTTGCGAAAAGCGGGCAAAATCCGCAATTCATGATGGACGAGCTTGAGTCGGTTGTGGCCACAGCAAAAGACTACGGTATGAAGGTAACCGTACATGCGCACGGCAAAGAAGGCATGTTGCGTGCTATCGCTGCTGGCGTCGACTCGATTGAGCACGGTACCTATATGGATGCTGAAGTCATGGCTGCCATGAAGAAAAACAACGTGTACTTTGTGCCGACCATTACTGCAGGGCGCTCGGTGGCCGATCGCGCTAAAATTGACGGCTTCTTCCCTGACATTGTGCGCCCTAAAGCAGCTGCAATTGGTCCGAAAATTCAGTCTACTTTTGCTGAAGCCTATAAAGCAGGAGTAAAAATTGCATTTGGTACAGACGCCGGCGTTTATGATCACGGCGAAAATTATCGCGAATTTATTTATATGGTTGAAGCGGGTATGCCACCGTTAACCGCTATTCGCAGCGCGACAGCCGAAGCAGCGACATTACTTGGCGTGAAGGATATAGGCACACTTGAAGTTGGCAAACGCGCCGATGTGGTTGCGGTTGAGGGCAACCCGCTAAACAATATCGAACTGCTTAGCGGCATTAACTTGGTCATTAAAGACGGCCACGTTTATAAGCAATAACTTAGCCGAAGTCTTTCAAAAGCTGGCGGACGTCTTGCAAAATGACGTCTTCCAGCTCGTCTTCATACCCTTCCCGTTCGGTATCCATTTTACGGATTTCTTGTTTCGGATATTGCTTGCGAGCTTCATGCGTAGGCATGTGTTTAATGCGTTCATACATGTCGTGCAACGCCGGATAACGAGCTGCATATTTAGCCTCAACGGACTCAACGCGTAGGTCAAGCAGCACCACTAAACGCAAAGCACCTTCAGACAACGGGCATTGCCCTTGGTCCATGGCTTTGGCGATAGTCACAATGCTTTCGTGCAGGTTTTCGTTGCGCTTCGCTAAAGCTTCGTCACGGCGTTGGTTTTGCTGTTTCAACTGCCCCAGCAAGCGGCCCGCGTAAAAGGCGAGCGCGCAAATGATTACAATACCAACGATTGCTGCAATCCAAGCCCACAATGGCAAGCTGCTATCTGTCATCGTCATCCTCAAATTCGTCGTCAAATTCTAGGTCATCAAAATCGTCATCGCTGTCGTCAATTTCAATGCCTAACTGCTCAGCAAGTTGTGCAAAACGCTCTGTGCGCTCTTCAACATAACGTGTTTCAGTGGCTGAAAGTTCACCGCCCTCGTCTGCACGGTCAAGCAACGCCTGCAAGCGGTCATCGTTTTCGATGGCATTTAGCTCAGCCAAAGCGGCCTTACGGTCAAAAGCAGGTTTTGTTGCTTCCGCCAATTGGTCAGGGCGAATAAGTTGAATAGGTTTTTTGCTACCGAACCGTGGGTCTTCAGTTGCTTGCCCACCGACAAAGCGTGACGATTGGCGCTGGCCGTCGCTAACATTGAAACGGCTACCCGGTTTACGCCCTTTGTTTTTCTGAGGTGCTTTGGCCGGCGCTTTGGCACGACTTGGCTTTTCCCATTCAGGCTGAGTTTTTTTGGCCGCAGCAAGTGGGCCAGTTTTGCGAGTCTTTTTGACGCGAGTCATGAGTGCTTCCAGAACAGGTGAATTTGAAACTAGCGCATAGTTTACCTGATCTTGCAGACAATAAAAAAGGCGATGTTTCCATCGCCTGATTTATTCTCAATCTTTCACACAGCGCACGTGCGATTTCGAGAACGGTTGTCATTATCTTCCATGTTTTTAATTATAACGTCCGTGAGCTTTTTTATTATTATTGTTATTAGTTAAAGTGCATCAACCGAGCTCTGTTCTTATTATTGTGCTTGGTTAAAAGGCGGCCTCCTGGCCGTGTTTTTATTCCCTGGATTTTAATTCTTAACTTAGCTAAGCCTTATTCTACGTGGCTTCGCTAAAATCCAATGGCATTCAATGTACTTATTCGTAGCAAATTATCAATGATTATTATGTTCTAAAAACGAGTTTTTTTATTACTTTTTGCCCAAGTCCGCGTAAACAGTGCGATTTTGTGACAGTTTTTTTGCAACAAAAAAACAAAAAAGGCAGCTTTTGCTGCCTTTTCCTGCTTAGTACAAGCCTTGAATATACTGCGAAAGAATTTCAATATCTTTGTCAGTTAGCTTGCTCGCCACGTCGCGCATCATGTTATTCATGTCATTTGCACGCTCACCGCTGCGGAACAACTCTAACTGAGCTTTGGTATAAGCAGCATGCTGTCCAGAAATATCTGGGAAGTTCGCCAATGCCATACCGTCGCCACGAGGGCCATGACAGGCTGCACAAGCCGCAATACCGCGAGACTCATCACCGGCAACAAAAAGTTTCTTGCCCGCCGCAATCACGTCTTCAGGAGCGCTACCGCCTTCCATTTCTTGTGACGCAAAATAAGCTGCGATGTCAGCCATGTCTTGCTCGTTCAGCATCATCACTTGACCTTGCATGATGGCATTAACACGGCCTTGCTCGCCGCCAGTTTCGGCTGCAAGTTTATAATCTTTTAATTGTTTGAACAGGTAGCCTTCATGCTGGCCGGCAATTTTCGGATACATGTCTGATGGCGCATTACCATCGGGCCCGTGACAAGCGCTACATACCGCTGCTTTTTGTTGTCCTGCTTCAGCGTCACCGGTTGCTGCCATAGCGACACCTGTTAAGCCAAGGTACAGGCCGACGAACATTGCGATTTTTTTCATGATCGATATCTCTGCTCTGGATGTTGTAACAGACGCTATTTTACACAAAAGTTGTAAGGATTAAACGTCTAATCATGATACTATGTGGTTTCAATTGAGGTCTTAAACACGTCTATGAACACCACGTTGAACTTTCAACCCACAAAATTTATCACGAGCGCTGCGAATATTCGACAGTTGCCTGACGATGCCGGCGTCGAAATTGCGTTCGCTGGTCGCTCTAATGCGGGTAAATCAAGCGCATTAAATACTATTACGCGTCAAAAAGCATTAGCGCGCACCAGTAAAACGCCTGGTCGCACGCAACTTATCAATGTGTTTGAAGTTGCTGAAGGGAAACGCTTAATCGATTTGCCAGGCTACGGTTACGCCAAAGTACCGTTGGCGGTGAAAGAAAAATGGAACCTGGCGCTTAGCGAATACTTACAGAAACGTCAGTCGTTGCGTGGCCTGGTATTATTGATGGATATTCGTCACCCATACCGTGACACCGATCAGGATTTACTCCATTGGGCAACTGACTGCGGTATTCCGGTGCTGGTATTGCTAACCAAAGCCGATAAATTAAAGCCTAGCCAGCGTAAAAGCACGCTGCTACAGGCTCGTGAAGCCGCGTTAGTGTTTGGTGATGGTGTTCAGGTAGAAATGTTCTCGTCGCACAATAAATTAGGCCTACCTCAAGTTGAGGTTATTCTGTCCAACTGGCTGAACACCCCAGCAGATGCAACGGTTAACGCCGATGCAGCAGAGTGAAACACCCCCACTAAAAGCTTGGTTACTATTATTGCTGCTCGCAATGATTTGGGGCAGCTCATTTATCCTGATTAAAAAAGGCCTTATCGCCTTTCGCCCTGATCAACTCGCCGCCATTCGTATCGCCTCGGCAGGCTTCGTATTACTGCCATTTTTAATGCAACGTTTTAAAACTGTGCAACGCCATCACTGGCCGAAGCTCATTTCGGTTGGATTAGTGGGTAGCTTTATTCCCGCGTTTTTGTTTGCTTTCGCACAAACACAGCTTCCTAGTGGCGTCACTGGCGTTCTGAATACCTTCACGCCGCTAGCTACCCTACTTATTGGTGTGCTGGTATTTCAACAAATAGTGGTGGTACAACAGTGGGTAGGTGTTCTCATTGGGTTGGCCGGCACCGTCATTTTAATAACCGCAAATGCCAACGGTGACTTTCAATTTAACGCCTATGCGTTGCTAATTATATTGGCGACGGTTTGTTACGGAATTAACCTTAACCTTATCAAGCACCATATTCCCGACCTAGGCGCGCTAACCATTACTGGGGTTAGCCTGTTTTTAGTAGCGCCGCCGGCGTTGATTTATTTGCTGGCCGCAACCCCGTTCATTGAGCAGCTTGCTACGCAACCTGACTCTTATTTTTCACTTTCGGCTATTCTTTTGCTTGGGGTGGTTGGCACCGCAATGGCATTAGTTATTTTCAATACAGTTGTAAAAATAACAGATACCACCTTCACGAGCTCAGTCACCTATTTAATTCCCATAGTGGCGCTAATACTTGGCGTGATTGATGGCGAACCGTTTCTTATTGAGCATGCTATCGGCATGGCGGCTATTTTAACCGGCGTTTTTGTTGCCAACCGTCGAACACGAAAGCCTCGCAGCGCACCTATAGCCTAAATTTGCGTTTAAAATTTAACCAACTAAATTTGGGTATACGGATTTAATGGTTGATGGGTCACCTTCACCCCATCAATCTGATACCACCCTCAGATGGTTGATAGATCGACTCCG
>JAAEZG010000012.1 GCA_018222985.1 Gammaproteobacteria bacterium | reverse complement strand
AGACTTGAACCGCCGTCATCACTCGGTGACAACGGCGGCGAATTATAAGGATCATAGCCAATGGCGCAAGATCTTTTTTTGCTTTTTTTACTGATTGGTTTATTTTTACTCAAATTGAACAAAGTTTAGCTATTGATTGTCCAAAAAGACTGCTAATGTTCGATATCGTCTAATTATTAATACTATAAAGACATTTTTAAATCGGGGTGCGCCTATGAAAGTTTTTCCAACTTTATTGGCTGCGAGCGTTTGTTTCTCATGCGTTACATACGCGGCAGACTCTGCCATTGTAGAAACAACTAACACGAGTACCTATGTGTTAGACCAAGAAAACCAACGCTTAGCAGACACATATGCAAGGATGCTTCGCTATTACGATCAACGTAATTTCTCGTCAGTAAGATCAGTACGCGTTCTCATGGGGAATTACCCTCATCATGTAGAGCCAATTCTATATGCTGCATTCGAACGCTACCCGAATCATTATCGCCATATTATTAAGGCTGCGATTGATGCTGAACCAGCATTTACGCGTGAAATAATTTCAATGGCATTAAGCTTAAAAGTAGCAGACCCGGCAGATATTGTGCGTATTGCCGTTGAAGCAGAGCCAAGTTACGCTGAAACTATTGTCGCTACTGTCGATCAAATGGATCCAGCACAACTAGATAATGTTGTCAGAGTCGCAGTAATGACTGAACCACAAACTGCAGATAGCATTTTACGCTCAAACCGTAACGCTGAACTTAGCAAACTTGAATCTGTATTGCATACCGTACTTTCAGCAGCACCGGCGTTAGGTAGTTATCTTGTTGATACAATCAGCGATCTAATCGGCAGTAATGACGCTGACGACACCGCAGAGAATGAAAAGCAACGAGCAATACAGTTAATCCGCTCAGCCTATAATTCCGGGGGGGTGGATGAGCAGCAGGTAGAACTGCTAGCCGCAAAGCATGATTTAACTGACGCCGAGCTGCAATTAATCTACCAAAACTAACTGCTCAAATTTCTACGTTTTTGAATCAAAAAAGCCGCTCAATAGAGCGGCTTTTTAATATAGCTAATAAAAGCTACTTATTCTTCTACTGCAACTTCTTCAGTCTCAGTAGCGTCTACTTCTGGACGGTCAACAAGTTCAACATATGCCATAGGCGCATTGTCACCAGCGCGGAAGCCACACTTCATAATACGAGTGTAACCACCAGCGCGTTCTTGATAACGCGGGCCTAATTCATTGAACAGCTTACCAACAACTTCTTGGTCGCGAGTGCGAGCAAAAGCCAAACGGCGGTTTGCTACGCTATCTTGCTTCGCTAATGTGATTAGCGGCTCGATAACACGACGCAGTTCTTTCGCTTTTGGCAAAGTGGTTTTAATCACTTCGTGACGAACCAGTGAGCTTGCCATATTGCTGAACATCGCTTTACGATGACTGCTGTTGCGGTTGAGTTGACGACCACTCTTACGATGGCGCATACCTATACCCTTCTCAGTAAATCTCTGTAAAAGATAACTTAGTCGCGATCAACTAAGCTTGCTGGCGGCCAGTTCTCTAGGCGCATGCCTAGTGACAAACCACGTGATGCAAGCACGTCTTTGATCTCGGTGAGCGATTTTTTACCCAAGTTAGGAGTTTTCAACAACTCAACTTCGGTACGCTGCACTAAGTCACCAATGTACTGAATAGCTTCTGCTTTCAAACAGTTCGCAGAACGCACAGTTAATTCCAAATCGTCTACCGGACGTAATAGAATCGGATCGAACTCCGGCTTCTCTTCTTTCTCTTCTGGTTCGCTCATGTCACGTAATTCAACAAACGCTTCAAGCTGTTGAGCAAGAATAGTTGCTGCGCGACGAATCGCTTCCTCAGGATCTAACGTGCCGTTAGTTTCCATATCGATAACCAGTTTGTCCAAGTCAGTGCGCTGCTCAACACGTGCTGAATCAACACTGTAAGCAATACGCTCTACCGGACTGAAAGAAGCGTCGACAAGTAGAAGACCGAGCGGACGCTCTTCATCGTCAGCAGACTGACGTGCCGAGGCTGGAACATAACCACGACCACGCTCTACCTTGATTGACATTTCAATCTCGGTGTCACCTGTTAAAGTACAGATGAGGTGCTCAGGGTTAAGGATTTCGATATCACCGTCATGAGTGATATCGCCAGCCTTGACAGGGCCCGCTCCGGATTTTTTCAAGGTCAGAATCGCTTCATCTTTGCCTTCCATGACTACCGCTAAACCTTTAAGGTTTAACAGGATCTCGATGATGTCTTCCTGAACACCCTCTTTGCTGCTGTATTCGTGTTGAACACCGTCAATTTTGACTTCTGTCACTGCCACACCTGGCATTGATGAAAGTAAAATACGGCGCAACGCGTTGCCCAGCGTGTGACCAAAGCCACGCTCAAGAGGCTCCAACGTCACTTTAGCGTGAGTCGGGCTAATTTGTTCGATATCGACTAGCCTTGGCTTTAGGAATTCGGTAACAGAACCCTGCATTGTGTCCTCTCTTTATGCTTAAGCTTTACTTAGAGTAAAGCTCTACGATCAACTGTTCGTTAATTTCAGCAGACAAATCTGCACGCTCTGGAAGACGCTTAAATTGACCTTCCATTTTAGTGCTGTCTACTTCCAACCATACTGGCTTCTCGCGTTGTTCTGCAAGTTCCAGCGCGGCTGCGATACGTGCCTGCTTTTTAGCTTTTTCGCGAACAGACACAACGTCTTCCGGACGTACTTTGTACGAAGGAATGTTGACTACCTGACCGTTCACTACTACTGCTTTGTGGCTTACCAACTGACGCGCTTCAGCACGAGTTGACGCGAAGCCCATACGGTACACCACGTTGTCTAGGCGTTGCTCAAGCAATTGCAGCAGGTTCTCACCAGTGTTGCCCTTAATACGAGCAGCTTCTTTGTAATAGTTACGGAATTGCTTTTCTAGTACGCCGTAGATACGACGAACTTTTTGCTTTTCACGTAACTGTAAACCGTAATCAGACAAACGGCCACGACGTGCACCGTGCTGACCCGGAGCGCTTTCGAGTTTACATTTCGTATCGATTGCGCGTACGCCGCTTTTCAGGAACAAGTCTGTTCCTTCGCGACGACTCAGTTTGAGTTTTGGACCCAAATATCTAGCCATGTTCTTTCTCCAACTATCGTATAGCGCCTATTAAACGCGACGTTTCTTAGGCGGACGACATCCGTTGTGAGGAATAGGAGTCACATCAGTAATGTTCGTGATGCGATAACCTACAGCGTTCAACGCACGAATCGATGATTCGCGACCAGGACCTGGGCCCTTTACGAACACTTCTAGGTTTTTCAAACCATATTCCTTCGCCATTTCACCCGCGCGCTCAGCAGCAACCTGTGCAGCAAATGGGGTTGATTTACGTGAACCACGGAAACCAGAACCACCTGCAGTTGCCCATGCTAACGCGTTACCTTGACGGTCAGTGATGGTCACAATGGTGTTATTGAAAGATGCATGGATGTGGGCCATGCCATCAGCGACTTGCTTTTTAACGCGCTTACGAGTACGAGTTGGTTGTTTAGCCATTTCTCAACTCCCTACTTCTTAATTGGTTTACGCGGACCTTTACGGGTGCGCGCATTAGTTTTAGTGCGCTGTCCACGTAGAGGCAAGCCACGACGATGACGAAGACCACGGTAACATCCGAGATCCATCAAGCGTTTGATATTCATTGATACTTCACGGCGAAGATCGCCTTCCACAGTAAATTTAGCTACTGCGTCACGAAGTACATCGAGTTTTTCTTCTGACAAAGAGCCGATTTTGGTATCTTCCGGCAGTTCGATCGAAGCTAAGATAGCTTTAGAACGAGTACGGCCGATACCGTAAATCGCAGTCAAGGCAATGACTGCATGCTTATTGTCAGGAACGTTAATGCCAGCGATACGGGCCACTAACACGTCTCCTATAGTTTATGGGTGACCGGATTTGAAAAGCCCGTTAGGATACTCAACCAGTCGCCAATTTGCAAACATATCAAAGCCGCAGCCAAAAAAATATTTTTTGGCCGCGGACTTCTTCTTCGAATTAACCTTGCCGTTGCTTGTGCTTAGGGTCACTGCAAATTACACGCACAACACCGTTGCGCTTAATAACTTTACAGTTACGGCAGATTTTCTTCACGGAAGCACGAACTTTCATTGCTACACTCCGTAATTATCCAACCTTAGCGGCCGAAGCCTTTAAGGTTAGCTTTCTTGAGGACAGAATCATATTGATGAGACATCAAATGAGTCTGCACCTGCGCCATAAAGTCCATGATAACAACTACGATAATTAAAAGCGACGTACCACCAAAATAGAATTGTACGTTCCAAGCAATCATCATGAACTCAGGAACCAAACAGACAAAGGTAATGTACAACGCGCCTGCAAGCGTCAATCGAGTCATTACTTTATCAATGTAACGAGAAGTTTGCTCGCCTGGACGAATACCAGGGATAAACGCTCCCGACTTCTTCAAGTTGTCTGCTGTTTCGCGAGGGTTAAATACCAACGCGGTGTAGAAGAAACAGAAGAAGATAATTGCCGCAGCATAAAGCATTACGTACAAAGGTTGACCCGGAGACAATGTCAACGAGACCTCTTGTAAGAAGTTTGCTACCGCACCTTCGCCTTGGCCGAACCAAGTGGCGATAGTGCCTGGGAACAAAATAATGCTCGATGCAAAAATCGGTGGAATGACACCGGCCATATTAACTTTCAATGGCAAGTGTGTGCTTTGCGCTGCAAAAACCTTTCGGCCCTGCTGACGTTTCGCGTAGTTTACCAGAATACGGCGTTGGCCGCGCTCTACAAACACTACGAAGTACGTTACAGCCAGAACAATAACACCGATTAGCAATAACAATAATAAATGTAAATCACCTTGACGAGCTTGCTCAGCCGTCTGGCCAATGGCCGACGGTAGACCCGCTACAATACCGGTGAAGATCAGAATAGAGATACCGTTTCCAATTCCACGCTCGGTAATCTGTTCGCCTAACCACATTAAGAACATGGTACCGGTTACTAAGCTAACCACTGCTGTGAAATAGAACCCAAAGCTTGGGTCGATAACAAGACCCGGCATTAGGCTTGGTAAGCCAGTAGCTATACCAATTGATTGGAAAGTTGCGAGTACTAATGTACCCCAACGCGTGTATTGACTGATCTTACGACGTCCACTTTCGCCTTCTTTTTTCAGCTCAGCTAAACGTGGATGAACCACGCTTGCTAATTGCATGATAATTGAAGCCGAAATGTACGGCATAATACCAAGCGCAAATACCGAGGCCCGCTCAAGAGCACCACCGCTGAACATGTTAAACATGGCGACGATAGTGTCTTTTTGCTGGTCGAATAATTGCGCCAATACCGCGGCATCTATACCAGGAATCGGCACAAAGGAGCCCGCACGGAACACGATTAACGCGCCGAGTACGAACAGCAGTCGACGTTTAAGCTCCGACGTGCCACCTTGAGCTCTGTTAGATTCCAATCCTGGTTTAGCCATTTGCCCTATCCTTCGATTTTGCCGCCAGCGGCTTCAATAGCTTCGCGGGCGCCTTTGGTGACCTTGATGCCTTGCACTGTAACTTTACGGCTAACTTCGCCTGACTTGATAACTTTAACAGTCAACACGTCGTGACGAATTACACCAGCTTCTTTTAATGAAGCTAGAGTTACAGTATCACCAGCAACTTTTGCAATCTCTGCCAGGTTTACTTCAGCAGTCGTAAACGACTTACGTGAAGTAAAGCCAAACTTTGGCAAACGGCGTTGGATTGGCATTTGGCCACCTTCAAAACCTGAACGGATTGTACCGCCAGAGCGTGAAGTTTGACCTTTATGACCACGTCCACCAGTTTTACCAAGGCCAGAGCCGATACCACGGCCGAGACGCTTTCTGCTAGTTTTCGCACCAGGTGCAGGGGAGATAGTATTTAAGTACATGTCTTAGTCCTCCACCTTTACCATGTAAGTGACTTGGTTCACCATGCCGCGGACGGCTGGAGTATCTTCCAGCTCGACCGTGTGACCAATGCGGCGCAGACCAAGACCACGAAGTGTAGCTTTATGTTTCGGTAAACGACCGATCGAGCTACGCGTCTGGGTTACTTTGATTGTCTTTTTCGCCATTGCTCACTACCCCAAAATTTCATCAACGCTCAATCCACGTTTAGCCGCTACTTGCTCAGGCGACTTCATACCGTGAAGTGCCTTAATAGTGGCACGAACAACGTTGATTGGGTTGGTTGAACCATATGCTTTTGACAGCACGTTGTGTACACCGGCTACTTCGAGTACTGCACGCATCGCACCACCGGCGATGATACCTGTACCTTCAGAGGCTGGCTGCATAAATACCTGTGAACCTGAGTGACGGCCTTTGACAGGGTGCTGCAAGGTATCACCTTTCAGCTGCACGGTTACCATGTTGCGACGTGCTTTTTCCATTGCTTTTTGAATAGCTGCTGGAACTTCACGTGCTTTACCATAACCGAAACCCACTTTGCCTTGACCATCACCAACCACAGTTAGTGCAGTGAAGCTAAAGATGCGACCACCTTTAACAACCTTCGCTACACGGTTTACTGTGATCAGCTTTTCTTGCAGGTCACTTTGTTGAGCTTCTACATTTGCATTTGCCATGTTCGTCTCCTAGAACTGAAGTCCAGCTTCACGTGCTGCGTCAGCCAATGCGGCGACACGACCGTGATAACGGAAACCACTACGATCGAATGCAACGCTTTTCACGCCTTTTTCAATCGCCCGTTCAGCGATCAGCTTGCCAACTGCTTTAGCTGCTTCTACGTTACCAGCAGATTTAAACTGTTCACGCATAGCTTTTTCTACAGTTGATGCTGAAGCAAGTACTTCAGAACCGTTCGATGCAATTAGCTGAGCGTAAATGTGCCGTGGTGTACGGTGAACGACCAGGCGGTTTGCACCCAACTCTTGCATTTTCTTACGAGGGCGCGTTGCGCGACGTAAGCGAGCTGTTTTCTTGTCCATAGTCTTACCTTACTTTTTCTTGGCTTCTTTACGGCGCACTTGCTCATCGGCGTAA
This sequence comes from Gammaproteobacteria bacterium, assembly GCA_018222985.1. GTDB lineage: Bacteria > Pseudomonadota > Gammaproteobacteria > Enterobacterales > Alteromonadaceae > Pseudidiomarina. The sequence goes on along the minus strand of JAAEZG010000012.1, from coordinate 44,199 downwards.
CGTACACCTTTGCCTTTGTATGGCTCAGGTTTACGGTATGCGCGAATGTTAGCGGCAACTTGACCAACTAACTGCTTATCGACACCTTTAACGACTACTTCAGTTTGTGCTGGGACTTCGATAGTAATTCCCTGAGGGATATCGAATTCAATTGGGTGTGAGAAACCCAGCGACAAGTTCAATTTAGAACCTGCAGTGTTAGCACGATAACCAACGCCAACTAGCTGTAATTTTCTCTCATAACCCTGCGCAACACCAACCACCATATTTTGTAGTAACGCACGTGCTGTACCTGCTTGCGCAGTAGCGTTTGCAACGCCTTCACGTGGGATAGTACGGATAACGTTGTCTTCTTTAACAACTTCAACCGCTTCGTTAACTACACGGCTCAATGAGCCTTTGGCACCTTTGATTGTTACTTCCTGGCCATTTAGCGTAACTTCAACGCCAGCAGGAATGGCAATCGGTGCTTTAGCAACTCGTGACATTTCCTAACTCCTCGTTACGCTACGTAACCAATAACTTCACCGCCAAGACCCGCTTTGCGAGCGGCGCGATCAGTCATTAGGCCTTTAGAAGTTGAGACAACTGCGACACCTAAACCACCCATAACTTTAGGTAGTTCGTTGCGTTTCTTATAGATACGCAAACCCGGGCGACTTACGCGCTCGATTGATTCTATAACAGGCTTACCTTCAAAGTATTTCAATGTAACTTCTAGTTCAGTTTTCACTTCACCAGAAACACTGAAATCCGCGATATAACCTTCTTCTTTCAGAACTTGGGCAATAGCCACTTTCTGTTTAGAAGCAGGCATGCGCACGGCAACTTTGTTAGCACCCTGAGCGTTGCGGATGCGTGTGAACATATCCGCAATTGGATCTTGCATGCTCATATTTGCTTTCTCCCGTGACTCGTGGCTTACCAGCTAGCTTTTTTCAAGCCAGGAATTTCACCGCGCATCGCTTTCTCACGTACTTTGATACGGCTCATGCCGAACTTACGTAGGAAACCGTGTGGGCGGCCCGTTACGCGGCAGCGGTTACGCTGACGGCTTGGGCTCGAATCACGAGGAAGACTTTGCAATTTAAGCACGGCTTCCCAACGCTCTTCGTCCGAAGTGCTCGGATCGCTGATCACATTTTTCAGTGCGATGCGTTTCTCTGCGTATTTAGCTGCTAGCTTTTGACGCTTCAGCTCACGCATTTTCATTGACTCTTTTGCCATAACTCTACACCTTACTTCTTGAACGGGAAGTTAAAGGCAGCGAGCAAAGCGCGAGCTTCGTCATCAGTGCCTGCAGTAGTGGTGATAGTGATGTCAAGACCACGAACCTTATCAACTTTATCAAAGTCGATTTCAGGGAAGATGATCTGTTCACGCACGCCCATACTGTAATTTCCCCGACCGTCGAAAGATTTCGGGTTCAAACCGCGGAAATCGCGAATACGTGGAATTGCAATCATGATTAAACGTTGCAAAAAGTCCCACATACGCTCGCCACGCAGAGTCACTTTACAGCCAATTGGGTAGCCTTCACGGATTTTGAAGCCAGCGACAGATTTACGAGCTACAGTGCGTACTGGACGCTGACCAGAAATAGCTTCTAGGTCGGTTACTGCGTTGTCGAGAATCTTTTTGTCTGCCAGAGCTTCACCCACACCCATATTGAGTGTGATTTTTTCAATCCGAGGGACTTGCATGACGCTGTTGTAGCCGAACTGTTTAACCAGTTCAGGAACTACTGATTCTTTGTAAAAATCATGCAGTTTCGCCATCGTAAAACTCCAAATTAAAAATTAAATGATTGCGTTGTTAGACTTGAAGAAACGAACTTTTTTGCCGTCTTCAGTCTTGAAACCAACACGATCTGCTTTACCAGTCTCTGGGTTGTAAACCGCAACGTTAGAAACGTGGATTGCTGCTTCCTGCTCCACGATACCGCCAGCTACGCCCAATGCAGGGTTTGGCTTTTGGTGTTTCTTAACGATGTTTACGCCTTCAACGAATACACGATTCGAAGCGGTATCGACTTTAAGCACTTTACCGCGCTTACCCTTGTCTTTACCTGCCAGGACTACTACTTCATCATCACGTTTGATTTTTGCCGCCATATCTGGACTCCTTAAAGTACTTCTGGTGCCAGAGAAACAATCTTCATGAACTGCTCAGAGCGCAATTCACGAGTCACTGGTCCAAAGATACGAGTGCCAATCGGTTGCTTGTTGTTGTTCAACAAAACAGCCGCGTTGCGGTCAAAACGGATGACTGACCCGTCTTGACGACGGACGCCTTTCTTGGTGCGAACGACCACCGCATTCACAACATCACCTTTCTTCACTTTACCGCGAGGAATCGCTTCTTTAACAGAAACTTTGATGATATCGCCAATGTTTGCGTAACGGCGGTGCGAGCCACCCAGAACCTTAATACATTGTACGCTGCGTGCGCCGCTGTTATCAGCCACGTCCAGAGTAGTTTGCATTTGGATCATTGCAGTGCTCCGCTTTATGTAAAAAACAGACCCTCTCGGGTCGCTGTTGTCCAGTTACTCGCCAATACCCTTTCAAATACAGCTCGAAAGAATTTAGAGAATAAAAGACTTCCCCTTATAAAAAGGGCGGCGAATTGTAACAGATAAAATTTGCAGATGGTAGTGCGATGTAAGAAATAAACTAAGAAAGTTTACTGTCATATGGAGAAGCAATTTCGAACTGGGACTTTCGAGAGACAACCACGGCAGCGGCGCTTCAAACACAGGCGAGCAGTTTAACACACAAGGAGAACTAAAATCACTAACTTGCTGTACTTATTTATGAGTTCGGATATATCAACTGCCACGATAACTGGCTAACTAACAGCGTCGATTCAATTGGCAAGCGCATGAGCTAAGTGGTAAATTCTTTGACATATTCGACTATAAATTAAATTTTCTCGCTTAAGGGTGAACATGAGTCTAGCCATAATTGTGTTAATACCGTTCATTGCCGCTGTATTGCCATTACTTGCGCGCCAACGTTCACGATTGATGATTACGACCCTCACCGCAGCCGCTACCGCAACGAGTTTGGCGCTTTTGCTAGCGCTAGCGCCGGCAGTGCTCGATGGCGAGATGCCACAATTTTTCGCAGCCTGGCTGCCAAGCCTTGGGCTAGACTTTAGCTTAAGGCTCGATGGCCTTTCCTTGCTTTTTGCGACGTTAATTCTAGGTATTGGTCTGCTGATTATTATCTACGCCCACTACTACCTCAGTGAAAATGATGATAGCGGGCGTTTTTTCGCATGCATGTTGCTGTTTATGGGTTCCATGCTCGGTATCGTCACCTCTGACAATCTTATTTTATTGTGGATGTTCTGGGAATTAACCAGTATTTCTTCCTTTTTACTCATTGGCTATTGGTTCCATCAAAGTAATGCTCGGCGCGGTGCCCGCATGGCGTTAGCTATTACCGGAGCTGGTGGGCTTGCATTATTGGCGGGTATTTTATTAATAGGTAACATTGCTGGCAGTTATCAGCTAGAAGCTATTTTCGCTGCAGCGGACGAAATTCGTGCGCATAGCCTGTACATACCGGCCTTGTTGTTGGTTCTTTTAGGGGCCTTTACCAAATCAGCTCAGTTCCCATTTCAATTTTGGCTACCCCATGCCATGGCAGCACCAACGCCAGTAAGTGCGTACTTACACTCAGCAACCATGGTAAAAGCCGGCATATTTTTAATGGCTCGCCTATACCCAGTGTTGGGCGGCACCTCAGAGTGGTTCACTATTGTCACTTTAACTGGCTTAGCCACCATGTTATTTGGCGCCTACTTCGCACTGTTCAAAACCGATTTAAAAGGGTTGCTCGCGTTTTCAACAATTAGCCACTTAGGGTTGATAACTATGCTGCTCGGGTTAGGAACAGCCGGGGCGTTAATGGCTGCGCTGTTTCATATTCTTAACCACGCGACGTTTAAGGCTGGGTTGTTCATGATTGCTGGTATTATTGATCATGAAACCGGAAGTCGTGATCTGCGTAAATTAAGCGGGCTGCGAAAGTTTCTTCCGTTTACCATGGTGTTAGCGGTGATCACGTCTGCCTCAATGGCTGGCGTACCTCTGTTTAACGGTTTCCTCTCGAAAGAAATGTTGTTTGTCGAATCAACCGAACAACACCTTTTCGGCGGCCTCTCGTGGCTAGTTCCAGTGCTGGCAACCGTTGGCGCTATGCTTTCTGTTGCTTACTCAATTCGATTCGTGCATGGCGTATTTTTTGATAAAGTCGCCACGAATTTGCCGAAGCAGCCACATGAACCGCCACTGATGATGCGCGCACCGGTTATTCTACTGTCAGTGCTTTGCGTGGCCGTCGGTATTGCGCCGATGGTTTTTGCGGCCGATATATTAACCGCAGCGATGACTGTGGTAAGCCCCTATTCTTTTGAGGTTAACATTGCTATTTGGCATGGCTTCAATTTGCCATTGTTAATGAGTGCTCTTGCGCTCATTGGTGGTGTGGCCATTTATGCTAACCGCGACGAACTACTATCGTTTAATCGGCAGTTTGACCACCACGACGCTAAAGATGTTTTTGCTCGTATAGTCAAAACCGTAACCAATACCTCAGACAACCTCATGAACCGCATTGAAACTGGTTCATTACAGCGTTACATCGCCGCTATGTTGGGCATCACCATTATTTTCGTACTACCTGAGCTGTATGACATTGCACAACTTGATGGTGGCCGCGAGCATATGCCGGTAAATGTGGTAAGTATTGTCGGCGCCATTATTGTGGTGCTTGCCGCAATCGGAACGGCTGCTTTTCATCATCAACGTCTAACATCGTTAATGATGCTGTCCGTTGTTGGCTTGATGGTCTCATTAATATTTATCCACTTTTCAGCCCCCGACTTAGCAATGACACAACTCGTGGTGGAAGTGGTTAGTATTATTCTGATGATTTTAGCGCTGTTTTTTATGCCACAACGTATTCCTAGGGCCTCAAGCGGTGGTCGTGTGGCACGAGACATTCTCTTAGCTGGCTTTGTCGGCGGTATTGTCGGTAGTCTCAATTATGCAATATTGACTCGCCCAACTAACAGTATTTCAGAGTTTTTCTTAGCGAACTCAGTACCTGGCGGTGGCGGAACCAATGTCGTTAACGTTATTTTGGTTGATTTCCGTGGCTTTGATACTTTAGGTGAAATAACCGTTCTAGCCATTGCTGCGGCAGGTATTCATAAGCTACTTAATAACTTGCGGCCATTTATGCCGTCAAGTGACGTCGATGGCAGACCATGGCATCGCGTGAAACATCCGCTATTAGTGCAAACGGTTTCACAGGCTATTTTGCCGTTAGCCCTCATGGTATCTGTTTATATTTTCTTACGTGGCCATAACCTACCTGGCGGTGGCTTTATTGCGGGACTGATTACCGCAGCCGCAATGATCTTACAATATATGGCGAACGGCGTTGATTGGGTGAAACATCGCTTTGACTATAACTACCAAACCCTTGCATCCGTGGGCGTCATGATAGCCCTGTTCACCGGGCTTGGTAGCTGGTTCTTTGGTAAGAATTTCCTAACTTCATGGTTTGCCCATGTGCATTGGCCAATTGTTGGCGAATTTGAAATTGCCACAGCGATTTTGTTTGATCTTGGGGTTTACCTAACGGTTATTGGGGCCACCCTGATGATATTAGCCAACTTTGGTCAAATGACGACGCGCCACCGTCCGCGCCAGGAGAAGCACTAATGGAAGCACTTTACGCAACAACGGTCGGTATGCTTACCGCATGCAGTATTTATCTAATACTTCGCGGCCGGTCCTTTCCTATTGTCATTGGTATTACGATGTTGTCCTATGCGGTGAATTTATTTTTATTTTCAACTGGGCGCCTAGTGATGAATGAGTTACCCATAATCGGTAATCAGGCCAATTACACCGACCCCCTACCGCAAGCCCTAGTTCTTACGGCAATTGTTATAGGTTTTGCTATGACCGCATACTCGATCATATTAGCCGTACGTGTTCGCGGAGAATTAGGTACTGATGAAGTGAATGAGCCCAACACTAGCGATGCGGAGGGGCAACGCTAATGTTAACTCAGCATCTCGTCATATTGCCGTTATTAATTCCAATGGTCACAGCGCTCTTGCAGCTTTTGCCCTGGGGCGAGAATCCGCAACGCTATCGCCGCGCGCTTGGCATGCTATCGTGCACCTTGTTAATTGTGTGTGCCATATTTCTGCTTAATGAGTCGGCTTCAGCACCGCTCGTTTACGCTTTAGGGAGCTGGCAAGCCCCATATGGCATTGTACTTGTAGCTGACAGCTTATCCTCACTGATGGTGTTGCTAACCGCTGTTTTGGCATTTCCTGTGCTGTGGTTTGCTTGTTACGGCGAAGATAACTTGGGCTCTCATTTTCAAGCGCTATTTCAGTTTCAACTGCTTGGTATTATTGGCGCTTTTTTAACAGGCGACTTGTTTAACCTGTTCGTATTTTTTGAAGTGCTGCTTATTTCTAGCTATGCACTATTGATGCACGGCGGCGGTAAGTTGAAATTAAGAGCCACCCTGCATTACGTGCTCCTTAATTTAACCGGTTCAGCCGTCTTCTTGATTTCCTTAGGCGTTATATACGGCATCACAGGCACCTTAAATATGGCTGATTTAGCCATAAAAATTGCTGCCTTAGAGGGCGATAACGCAAGTATTGCCAGAGCCGGTGGCTTATTGCTTCTTATTGTGTTTGCTTTAAAAGCAGCACTGCTGCCCCTTTATTTCTGGCTACCCCAAGCCTACGCCATGACAACTGGCACGGTCGCTGCATTGTTTGCAATTATGACCAAAGTTGGCATATACGCCATTATTCGAGTATTCACATTGATATTTGGTGATGACGCAGGGGCGGCAGCATTACTCGGTTACGATTGGTTGTGGTGGCTTGGTCTGGGCACCCTCGCCATTGGTGCCATTGGCGTGCTCGGTAGTCGTGATTTACGCCTTGTTATTTCATACCTGGTGGTTATATCTGTGGGTACCATGCTCACGGTGTTTAGCATGAATTCAGAACGTTCAGTTTCTGCTGTCATGTATTACATGCTGCACTCTACCTTGATTACAGCCGCATTATTCCTGCTTGTTGATGTGATAGCCAAGCAACGAGGTAAAACAGCATCCCGAATTATTAAAGGGCGCCGCATGGCGCAACATGCAGCCCTGGGCATCATGTTTTTCATCGCGGCGATTGCAATTATCGGCATGCCACCATTTTCAGGCTTCATTGGGAAGCTACTTATCCTAGAAGCGGCTCGCACCGGAGCACAAGTAGCACTGCTTTGGCCACTGGTGCTTGGCAGTACCTTTTTAGTCATGATTGCTTTATCGCGCGCAGGCAGTCGAATGTTCTGGCACACGTTTGACGGTAAGCCTGGTGATGTAACTCATCCGCAAAGCCAACTCATTCCGATTGGCATGCTTTTAGCAGCGATTATCGGCATTACCGTGTTTGCTGATGTTATTAATCAATTTATTGAACGTATAGCGTACGATGCTATGCATCCTGCTGCTTATATCGACGCTGTTTTGGGAGGGCAACATGTTAAATAAAGTGCTGCCGGCACCATTTTTGAGTTTATTTTTACTCGCATTCTGGTTGCTTCTACAAAATACCATCAGTGCAGGGCTGGTCATACTTGGTGTGATTTTGGCCATTCTTATTCCGCTATACACCAACAGAGGCCGAGACTTCCCAGCGACTATCCATCGCCCATTGAAAGTGGTGGAATATTTTGTTTTGCTGCTGATTGATATTCTTATTTCTAATTTAAATATCGCAGCCATTATTCTCATGCCCTCGCGGAAAATTAAGCCTGCGCTTATTGAGTACCCGCTAGATATAGTCGGAGAAGTACCAATTACGGTGCTAGCCAGTACCATTAGCTTAACGCCTGGAACCATTACTGCCGAAATTCGCCGCGATGGTCGTGCGTTGCTCATTCACGCTCTTAACGTGCATGACCCAGATAAACTGATCCAATCGATTAAGCAACGCTATGAGATGCGATTGAAGGAGATATTCAAATGCTAACCTTTGCTGTGCAGTTTGCGTTTGTGATGTTTTGCGTCGCACTGTTATTGAATTTATGGCGACTATTTCGTGGTCCTGATTTGCCTGATCGAATATTGGCGCTAGATACCATTTATATAAATTCGCTGGCATTGCTCGCGCTTTTTGGTATTTGGCACAACACCCCTTTTTATTTTGAGGCGGCGTTATTAATTGCCATGTTAGGGTTTATTGGTACTGTGGCCGCAGCGAAATTCCTGCTTCGCGGCGACATTATCGAATAACGTAGAGGTACAAAATTGTGACACAACTTCCTAGCTGGGCTGAGTGGCTTGTATCTAGCTTAATCATTGTCGGCGCGTTATTTGCCTTAGTCGGCTCTATCGGGTTGGCAAGATTACCCGACTTTATGGCTCGTCTACACGCCCCGACAAAAAGCACCACTCTTGGTGTTGGCGGTGTGATTTTAGGCTCTATCGTCTACTTTTCAGTGTCAGCAAGCTTTTCGCTACACGAACTATTAATTACGATCTTTTTGTTTCTAACCGCGCCAATTAGCGCTCACCTACTGGCCAAAGCTGGCCTGCATCTTGAGCTTCGGCGTGTTGAAAACACCCGCGACTTGCGCACTCAACCACGTCAATATTCCGATGAGGACGATTAGCAATACTTTCTTGTGATGTCATGTAATCATCGAGCTGCACATAAAGTATTTTTATTCGGTTGGTATAGGCACCAATAGCATTCGGTTGCGTTGCCCAGTAAAAACTATCGACAACCACTTCGCCGGCATAATTAAGTTGTTCACCTGATAGAGTTTGCGCATCCAATGCAGCGACTTGGGTTAGCCCGCTTACCGCTATCTGATCGTTAACTGCCAAAACGCCTACCGAGTTCAAGTCATAAGAATTCATATCAAGAGCAGCCTGGATATCTGTCGCGTTGTACCGCGAAATAAGCGTCGCCGGAACAGCGCCCTCACTGCTGGGCGTTAATTCAACATCTAACGCTTGACTGACGTTTATCTCTACATAGGGTGAAAGCCCTCGAACGAGTTGTTTTTCTTGATTCGTGTCAACGCCTGTTAACCGCACAGTAAATCCTCCTGGTACCTTATAGCCCTCTATAAACTCCGGCTGTGGCGGAAGTCCAAACTCGGCCTGAACAGCGATTAAATTATCGGGCCATAAACCTTTGACATGATAATAATGAACAACAGCTTGCTGCCAATGCCACCATGTCATATGTCTGAACCGCCATGTTTGTAGGTTGGTTCCAGATGTAGCTGGAAGCCACGTAATAACCGCTAGCCCCAGTACGGCGGTCATTACCACCATAACCGGAAGTGCAATACCTTTATTTACTTTCATGGGTTGCCGCTCCCTGCTTCTCTCCTCGCAGCTCTCCACCTGCAATACCATGCAAACGCATTAATTCACGCAACAACCGTTGATAATTTGCAACAAGCCGTTGATCTTTTTCCCCTTCAAGATAAGCACTACCGATAAGAAGTGTTTCGCTAGCTTCACGCAGCTTTGCTGCTGTCAGGCTATGCCAAGCGGAAACATTGTGCGGTGTAATAGCTAAGCATTTCTGGTACGCATGGGTTGCTGCGGTATATCGATGCACTCGGTAATCAATATGACCTAGCTGACACCAAGCTTCCGTATGCTCGGGCATGACTTTGACAATATCTAACCACAGCCCTTCGGCCTGATGTAAGTCTCCAGATACGTAAGCGCGCTGCGCTAACTCTTGCAACTGCGCGATGTTTTCAAACGACGCATCGTTTGATTGGCAACCAATTAATGGCAAGCCAATGGCTACAATTACAGCTCGTTTAAACTTGCTCATAACACAACTCCTTTTGGGCAAATTCTAGGTAGTCACCTATCCATGTTTCTAGGGGGAGCGGGCAGCCCGCTTCACACTCAATAATCGAGTCAACACCGGCTAGACGTACCACCTGCGCCGGTTGAACATTTCTCACCACTGTGGCAATTCGAAGTTGTTTGTCTAACCCAATTACATCGATGGCAAAGCGCATTCCCCAGGTGTGTATGGCGTTGCATCGCGGAAACCAAAATGCCCGCTGTGGCGAGGCTACACGCAAATACAGCATACCTACCAGGCGTTGTGGGAAGTACTCCATAACTTTTACTTCTCGCCATATACAACGCCCTGATTTACGTAAGATAAAACGTCCTTGTTTCATGTCATTCCTCCATTCATAAAGCCAATAAAAACCGGTCCCAATATCAACAACATGGTGACTGGAAAAAAGCAAAAAATAAGTGGAAACATCAGTTTTACAGATACCTCTTGAGCTCGCTTCTCAGCTTCCAACAGTTGCTGCTGGCGACATTGCTCTGCTTGACGTTGCAAGGTCTTAGCTAATTCACCACCCGTGATCTGTGCTTGTTTCACTGCACCAATAAATAATTGAATCCATGGGTGAGAAATACGTGCTCCGAAGGCATCAAGAGCCTGTTCTAATGAATAGCCACTTTGCTGTGCGCGCTGAACGCGTGTTAATTCGCGCAAGGCAGCAGAGTCATTGGGCGCGCTCTGAAAAGCATGTATCGTCGCTCGAAATGACAATCCGGAATGCATAAGCATGGCGGTCATATCTAATGAATTCGGCCACTCTCGTATGACCTTGCGAATGTACTGCTTACGTAGCGACTTTTGATACAAAACGTACCAGGCTATAACAACGACAAAACTTGCTTTTAATACGCCGCTTATTGGCAATAAAGCCAACAGAAACAACGACACACCTTGCCCCAACCGAACCGCCACCCATTGCGAAGCGCTTTTATCACTAGTCTGCGTTACCGCGTAATTATTTAGCCGTTGTTGCACGGCACTAGGCAGTCGTGAAATGAGGTGATGCAAGCGATGATCAAGCCAAACATTGTGCTGCAGTTGGGCAAGTAGAAACCACCAAAACGCTGCAAAAATAAGGCTCTGCATTACAAGCAGGGCCATTAAACTCAGCTTAATCGGCATAAGCCATTCCTAGCACCTTGCGTATTAAAATGTGTCCACAAACCATCAGCCCAACACAAGCTCCAATCAGCAAGTTACCCACGGATGTCTCGAGCAAAGTTTGTGTGTTTTCAGGGTGTAGTTTATGCAATACCGCAAATAGCCCAACGGGCAGCATAAGCATCACTTTGCCCTGCATTCGAGCTTGAGCTGATAGGCTTTTCACGCGTTCAACAGCATAATGTTGCTGCCGCAACGACTGCGTAAGTCGCTGCAACACATGAACCTGCTGAGCCCCATGCTGAAGGCCCAAATGCACCGTCAATAGAAATTGTAAAACCGGCTCACTGTTGATCCGTTGATAGAAGTTAGCCAAGGCTGGATAGATACCCTCGCCAGTTTTGGTGAGCCGGACCATTAAGGACCATTCCTGTCTGAGTGGCCAAGGAAGCTGTGGCGCTGTTTGCTCCAAAGCTGCTTGGAAGCTTAACCCTGCGCTTACGGCGGTCACCAATAAATCGAGCCCATCCGGTAACTGTCGGTTCACTTGATTGAGCCGACGCGCCAGCAATGCGTTTTTAATAAAGTAAGTGCTGATCAACCCGGCACCGGCTACCAATAGTGCGCTTGTTAACGAAACGACCACCCCAAGAACAACAACCAGCGGCGCAAGAGCTATCGCAAACCGTGTCCAAAACTGGCTAGCTGGCATGTAAATTAAAAAGTCTGCGAGTGACTGTTCCGTGCTCTCTTTTAACCACTCACGCAACCGTGGTTGCCAGAAACGAATGGCCACCACGAACAAGTAAGTGATACATAACGAGCATGCCAATAGCAGCAGCCCCAATATGACTTGCTGACTCAATGCCATTCGGAGAGTACTCCCGTGGCTTCAAGCCGAGCTTCACGGCGCACAAACATTTGACTAAGTTGAATGACCTGCGCATCTATTCCGGTCACCTCACAAATTTCTGAAACCACCCGGCGCCCATCACTTTGACGCTGAATTTGTACGATCACGTCAATTGCCGACGCAATTTGCTGTCGAATCGCCATTAAAGGCATATCGAAGCCAGCCATCAACACCATCACTTCGAGACGCTGGAGTGCGTCCCGTGCAGTATTTGCGTGGAGAGTTGTCAATGAGCCTTCATGTCCGGTATTCATTGCCTGCAACATATCGATCGCCTCAGCCCCTCGACACTCGCCAATAATGATACGATCGGGTCGCATTCGAAGCGCGTTAACTAATAAATCACGAATAGCAATCGCGCCTCGGCCTTCAGCGTTTGCAGGGCGCGCTTCTAAAGCAATTAAGTTGCCGTGAGATAGCTTTAATTCTGCGGCGTCTTCAATCGTGACTAAACGCTGTGCCGAGTCAATATGACTCGCTAAGGTATTGAGTAGTGTGGTTTTGCCGGTACCGGTACCGCCAGCAATGAGAATATTTCTTCGCTTGGTTATCGCTTGCTGTAAGTAATTTACCGCCGCTTCGGACAGTGAACCTTGGGTTACTAACTGGTCAAAATGCAGTTGCTTGGTCAGGAATTTTCGCACGGTTAAGCAGCTACCGTTGAGCGCTACCGGCGCCAACACCGCGTTAATGCGAGAGCCATCAGGCATTCGCGCATCAACCATCGGCTGAGAACTATCTAGCCGACGTCCAAGGGGCGTGATTATTCGGTCAATCACTTGAATCAGCTCAGCTTCGCTCTTGAACACCTTGTCAGTTCGTGTAAGCCGACCATCACGCTCGACATAAATAACATCAAATTGATTTACCATGATTTCTGATACGCTAGGCTCTTCCAACAAAGAGCTAAGCGGCCCAAAACCAACGCAGTCGTTGACAATGTCATTAACCGTCGCAGCCCAATCGGGGGTTTCTTGCTGTGCCTGTGTCGACCAATTATCGTTGATAAGCTTTGTTGCATAGCTAACTAACTGCGCATGGTTCATCTGCTCGATATTGCGCTCACTGCGCTGCAGAGCCTGCCTTAATAGCTGATGCGCGGTTTCTTTGTTAAATACCATCGGTCAACCCCACACATGACGCTTGCAGACGAAACTGCTCGACGGCACGTTCTGCTTTATCCATTCGAGCGCTGCGCTGTTCAATATCAGCTTTAAATTGTGGACTAACAATAACCAGTAATTCAGTTTCCGCTGTACGAAACTGCTGAGATCTGAACAAGCTTCCTAATATGGGGAGCTGATTTAAAAATGGGAACAAGTCCGCTTGCTTAGACTGCTCTTGGCTGAGTAGCCCAGATAACACAATAAGCTCGCCACTGGTTGCGGTAATCGATGAACTGACACGCCGCGTCAACATGCCAGGGATACCATTGACGCTTGTCGCGGGGTCTATGGTGCTAATTTCAGCTTTGATTGCGGTAGAAATATTTTGCTTGCCTTGGTCGACCGGCGCCATATCTAAGGCGATTCCGTACTCACGAAACGACACGTCCTGCATGCCTTGCCCAACAACTTGTGGAATTGGAAATTCACCACCAACTAAAAACTCTGCTTTCTCACCGCTTGCGGCAACTAACTTAGGCTCTGCAAGCACCCTGGCATGGCCATTTTGCTCCAGTAAGTTCAGTGTGGTCTGTACCTCAACGGGTAAGGTTACCCAGCTACTACCAGCATCGCTTACCTGCGGCCCGGTATATGAACCCGGCCAGCGAATGCCTAATTGACGCGCGTATTGTCTTTTTACTTCAAGAATTTTGACTTCAAGCTCTATCATGCGGCCTTGTTGTTCAGGCTTTGTGCTTACTTGCAGTAGCCAATGTTTATGCAAAGCCGCTTGCTGCTTTAATAAATTATGTTTTGATTCGCTAAGAGAACCGGCAATTAATACAAAGTTTTCATGAACATCAATGGACAACTCTGGCATATGCTCTGCAAGCCAATTCAGTTGAACTTGCTCACTTTGCCTGGCAGTTTGGTCGATGATGATATTGAGTCGTGTCAGTTCCGCCTGCCGTTGAGGCCGAATTAACAGCTCTGTTTGCCCAGCTTTTAGGGCTTTAATCACCAAGGATTCTTGATTGATCAGCTGCACGGCAACGAGCTCTTCGTTGCCCACAACAACGTCAGAAACCTCTTTGACGTTTATAACGCGAAGTTCGCCAATGCCCATTCGTAGGTTTTGGTCGGCCAGCGCGTTGGCAAAACTTGCCGGGGTCAATACTGCCATTAGCGCGCACGCTACTAGCCTAGATAAACTAAAAATTACTGGCATTGTCGACCTCCCTGTCGGCTTGCATATAATAAATTGCGATTGATTTAGGTCGTGAAATTGGCACCAGAGTGGTTTGCGGGCTTTGCAGCCAAACCGCAAACCCTTGGCGCCTCATTTGTTCGAATACAAGAGCCTGTTCAGTCGAAAAGGCAAAAGTGATGGTGCTTGGTAAGTAATCTTGATTGGACAATGCGAGTTGATTCGGTTGGTTGTAGTCATCGAGCGCTAGCACTTCGATGTTATTTAAAACCAGGTTATCTTCTTGCACATCAAAACTTGCAGACACCAAGGTCACTTGGTCTCCTATTTGCAGCAACCCACTGTGCAACTGAGGTTTTGAAATCATGGTTGTTACGGCGACATAGCTGTCTTTTAGCGATTGAGAGAATGTTTTTGCTGCCACGGGAACCAGTGTATCTGGTGATAGTGGCTCGCCTTTTTCGATAAAACGTGCAGCAGCCAAGCCGATAATCAACTCGGCGTCTTCTGGGCGCAACCAACTGTCTTGAACCAAGGTTTGTGGGTAACTTCGCTTAGCTAAAACAACAGACTCAATAATGTCACCCGCAACGATGCTTTTACGGCTCACAAGCACATCAATGTATTGCTCTTGATGCTCTTTGATTTCCTTACTTGTTTGTTCAGCCACGTACTTTTGTATTAACTCATAGCTTGCAACACTAAGTAGGAGTGCCAAGCCGAAAATACTAATAAACTTGATTCGCTGCGCGGTCATTCTGCCCCCTCAAGCGACAAAAGGGTTTAGTAAAAATCTTGACCAAACCCAGCGAAAATGGGTCGCAGAACTGTTGGCAATGTGACCAAACAACTCAACCAGAGTCTGGCCATCTGCAGTAGCCGGGAGCCACCAAATGGCACCTAACAACGCCGCAAGCAAGAGCGTTTCAATCAAGCTCTGTCCGCTTTGCTTGAATAACAAAGGTGTACGTTGTGTTGGCTTGCTCAATAATAAAGACATCCGCCTTTGGGGTAAGTGTAACCAGGTGGTAACGTCCATGTTCAATCTCCCTGAAAAACTCAATACGACTACTGTTACGGAATCGAAAGGCTCGTACTAGCGCATCTGCGCTATGGCCACTTGAGTAAGTAGCCAAAGTAAAGCCGTCAATGTGTTGCTGATCAATCTGGCGCCCAAACCATGGGTGACGACCATAGGATATTGCCTTCGCATGTTTACTAAATTCACGCACGTAGTACTGTTGGCCAACTGATGAAACGAGCCACAAAGATGTCGGTGTCACGCACCAAAGAATCTCTCCCATTTGGGTGTTATGTGTGCAGCCCAAATTTACCGTCAACTCCAATGCTGAGTACTGTCGCTTTAACCGCCACAAGCTTGCACCCGAGCTATCATGAATTTGTTGAGCATTTGCCCACAGCCATGCCGCTGCTATCGACACTGTTCATCTCGACATGTGGCCGCCGCAGGTACAACATCAGCATTTACTTTGCCTAGCTGTATCGAGCTTGACCGTAATTCCTTTGCTAAAGGGATATAACTAACAACATCGAGCAGTGAACTTAGGCCAATTTTGTTTAAATGATATGTTGCCGTTAACTTCGCGGGACGTTCATGTAACTCTGCGGCCGAAGTGGCCTGCCATGCATGAGTTAACCTAGCTAGAACATAGGGCGATTGCTCATGTTCAACTTTGACTAAGTTGCGAACTGGAAAGTCGGCATCAACCAAGTGACTGAAGGCACCGGTAACCATTGACACCCTACTAGAAAAAGGATCAGTTTCTACGGGCTGCCATTGTGGGCTTGGCAGCGGTTGAAACAACTGACTACGCATGCCGTTTAAGTGCTGGTGCTGATTGTTAAGCGACTGATTTATTTGAACGACTGCAGCCATAATAAGACTGCTAATCACGCCCAGCGCCAGAATAAATTCGAGCATTCCTTGGCCATATTGCCGCACTTTCATTATGACGCCTCCGGCGTTTGGAATTGGACAATCGTAACCTTTTCAAGTGCGCTTAATGAACGCAACTCAGGTTCCCACAGCGCGTTGTAGAGATTGGCTTTTTCTGGGGTTCTATCCGAACGTGGAAATGCACTAGCCGGTCGACTATAACGAACGCCTGCCTTTGCCACCACCTGATCAAAAATAACCAACACAGACGGCCACTCAGAAACTTCAAGGTTAGTTCGATCAAAGTAGCGCGGACTGCGCACACTTCCCATATTGTTTTGCGAAGAAAGTGCCCAGCGCGTTGCTGTTGGATTAATGCTTTGGCTAGCCCCAAAGTCAGCGGCTCTGGTGCGCGTGATTTTACTTCCTCGATAAGCGGCGCCATTCCCCCACGGAACTTCAGTGCGCCGAAATAGCATATTGATATGCACAGCAACCGTATCTAAGGCTTGCCACGACCAGTAGCCATGCCGTGACACAATCAATTCATTTCCGCCTGTTTTCTTTCCCTTAACTAGCCCTGCGTTGAACCAGTTATAGCTGCGCGACTTGGAAAAAGGATCGCGGCTAGCCCGAACCAGTTTGGTTAAACGCTCATCATCATTAACTGCCGACTGCGGCGGGATAAATGTCCACCAAAGCCAAGGGAAGGTAATTAGGCCAGGGCTATGCACCAATGACCACTGCTCAGTTTCAATATTCTGAATTTGAGACAGCTGAGCCAAGGTTTCTGGAATAATTTGTGCAAACGAAAATCGCACCGCTACTTGGGCTAGCTGAAGCGCTGTCAGTAACGATTCTTGTAGAGCCAAGCCTACATCGATAAAACTTTGAAGTGGCCTATCAATGGTCGTGACAATTCGTGATAACTGCGCGGTAACGGCGTTGACATAAGGTATCCAAAAGGTCACTAAAGCAAGACGCTCAGATGCGGACTCAATATTGCTGAACCAACTACTCAACCCCAGCAATTGTCCTTGTGCAACTTGGTTTGCAATGATGGCGCGGTTAAATACGGCTAATACGTTCATTTCGCGCGCCATGATCGTTGCTGCACTATGTGCCATCGCATCGGCCGCAGTTTGCAAGTGCCAGCGTTTTTGCACCTCATGTTGTGACGCTGCAATAGCCACAAAAAGCGACAATAACCCAGCAATTACCGGTAGCATAAAGGTGCTTAAATAGCCGCGAGATGTGTACATTTTAGTTCCCCGAGTCAGTAACTTCATCGTAGTTGCCTAGGTTCACATCTTGTCGCCCCATAGTTTGGGCGCGACGTGCAGCCGCTCGTGCGCTGGTTAATTGATCGGCCGAACTTTGCCCGGTAATTTCACTGGCGATACCGGCAACTTGCCCTCGCACGGTTTTGCCCAGCATGGAGTAAACGCCAATGGCTGCAACCGCGATCAATGCCACAATGATAATGTACTCAGTCATGCCCTGCCCTTGTTGGCTACAGGCTGCAGAAAAAGTACGAAAACGAACTGATTGACGCTGAAACATAAGAGCTTCCTCTTGCGATGAACAATGGAAGCTCAGTATAGAAAGGGAAAAACTGAGGTTTTTGAAGCTTGGGTGTTTACCTACTCAATATTCAGATACTTGTGTAACTGCACCGAAAGACGCCAATTACGTTCGATACACACACGCATCGCAAGCTCTGTTGCTCGCGGACGCTGACTAATAGGCTGCAAAGCAATAACCGCGCTTGAGCTCGGCGGACAAGAACGTAAGAGTTTATCAAACTGATCTATGTGCTTTTGCATCGCCACAGGATATTTGATTTCGTTCGCTCGTTTCATACAGTCTGGGCGCACTAAATACCCACCTGGCATATCTAGCTTGGGTGAAACAGTCACCCATGTTTTATCGGTTGTGCGAATTTCAAAGGTACCACTGGTTTCAATTTGCAATTGATAGCCGGCTTGCTCTAATGCTTCGCCAAGTGGCCGCAAGTCATACATAGCTGGCTCACCACCGGTGATGACAACATGGCGAGCGGTATACCCGCGTTGTTCAAATAGACTCAGCAATTGGTTTGCCGTGACCTCGGCCCATGCTGAACTCGGGGCTTTTTTCTCAACCACAGCCGTTATGGAAACTTCATCTTCAGGTTTGTGTTCCCACGTGTGCTGAGTATCACACCAAGGACAGCCTACCGGGCACCCTTGCAGCCGAATAAACAGCGCAGGCACGCCGGTGAATACGCCTTCACCTTGAATGGTCTGAAAAACCTCGTTAATTGGGTACAGGGTGGTAATGATCTTCTCCAACAATTTTTTTGGCTTTTGCGCTACAATAAGGCACTTCAAAAGTGGCTATTTTAGCGTAGTTTTCGGTAAAAAAGGATCGATAGATGGCAAAAGTTGTCGTTATTTACTCTGGCGGTATGGACTCATTCACTGTCTTAAACCATGCCATAAAGAACGGTCATGAGGTTTATGCCTTGAGTTTTAATTATGGCCAGCGCCATGTTCGCGAACTCGACGCAGCGGCAAATGTCTGTACGTCACTTAATATTCCGCATAAGGTCGTCGATATTACCGCAATAAATAGCCTGCTCGCGGGCAGCTCGCTGACCTCAGATATTGATATTCCAGAAGGCCATTACGAAGCCGAATCGATGCAGTCTACCGTGGTGCCAAATCGAAATATGATTTTACTTTCGCTCGCTATTGGGTACGCGGTAAGCATTGGCGCTGATGCGGTCTATTATGGCGCACATTCAGGTGACCATGCTATTTACCCAGATTGCCGCCCCGAGTTTGTTGAAAAAATGAACGACGTGAGCTTAATTGCTAACTATGAACCGGTTCGCATCGAAGTGCCTTTTTTACGCAATGATAAAGCAGAGATCCTTGCCGCTGGTCTGGCGATGAGACTTGATTATAGCCAAACTTGGACCTGCTATAACGGGCGTGAAAAAGCCTGTGGTAAATGTGGCGCGTGTATGGAACGGCTTGAAGCATTTGCCGCTAATCAACAAACCGACCCACTGCCTTACGAGTAAACACCAACAAACAAATTCGCCGCGACTTAGCGCGCGGCGAGTTTTTGCAAAATACCTTGAGCGGCGTGCCAACGTGGATGGTTGCGCAACACCGAGCGCGTCATGCCAGCGGGTTTGGCTAATAATTCATAGCATTTGGTGTTTTGCTTGTTTGACTCGCTAACTCGTGACTCAAGCGCTTCTATGACTTCCACTGCGCCAGCGCGGTCATTACAAACCAGTACCATATCGCAACCAGCGTCGAGAGCGGCATGCGCGCGCTCAGTCATCGACCCGGCCACCGTGGCGCCAGCCATGCCTAAATCATCGCTAAAAATTACGCCTTTAAACTGCAACTGGGCGCGCAGTATGTCTTGCAGCCAATAGCTCGAGAACCCCGCTGGCTTATCGTCAACGGCTGGGTATATAACATGTGCGGGCATCACAGCATCGATACAGGTCGCAAGTTCAACAAACGGCGGTAAGTCAATGTCGCGAATCTCATCCCAACTACGTTCATCAATAGGAATTTCAAAATGTGAGTCGGCACGAACCGAACCATGACCCGGAAAGTGTTTACCCGTTGCCTTCATACCAGCTTGGTGCATGCCTCGAATAAACGCACGTGCAACCGGAATGATGTCAGCCGCATCTGTTGCAAAGGCACGGTCGCCAATCACTTCACTGATGCCATTCACATCAAGAACTGGCGCAAAACTTAAATCGATATCCATGGCTAAAACTTCCGCCGCCATTAGCCAGCCTAGCTCTTGCGCATAATGCAGAGCCTCATCGTCGTTAGCGGCCTGTTTGAGAATATCAGCCATGGCCGGAATAGCGCTAAAGCCATCACGAAATCGCTGTACGCGCCCTCCCTCATGATCAACAGCCAAGATTAAAGGGTTACGCGCTGCTGCTCTGGTTTGTCGCACGAGTTCCATGAGTTGTTCAGGGTCGTGATAATTACGACTAAAAAAAATAACGCCACCAACCGCTGGATGCGCCAACAATTCGCGCTCCTCTGCAGTGAGCTCAAACCCTGATAAGTCAATCATTACAGCAGTCATACATCAATCTCATGAAATGAATCTGGCTGGCAGTGTGCCAAAATTCCTTGCAGGCGTCACTAGGGAAAGTTTGGCGATTAAGTAAAAACCTGTCATCTTTATAACTAAGTACCCTTGGTTGTGAGAGATACTTCCTATGAAATCACTTCGAAAGTTTGCATTACCTGTCGTCGGCGCAAGTTTATTGGTCGTTGGTTGCTATAGCGACAGCGACACCCCGCCACCGCTGTTAGGTCAGTGCAGCACTGCAGATGAACTCAATCAGTTTTACGACTATATGAGTGAAAACTATTTCTGGAACGAAGACATGCCAAGCAACGTGAACCCAGGTAACTATGCCAATGTGTATCAGTTGCTTGATGCTTTGGTGGTTCCAGAAGATCGCTACAGCTTTATTTTGACCGAAGAAGAATATCAAAGCCGTTTTGTCAGCGCTGAATATATCGGGTTTGGCTTTAGTTCACGGTTGGTTGGTGATCAAGTATTCATTAATTATGTTTATGCGAATTCACCTGCCGATTTAGCCGGTATTAAACGCTCGGACGAATTGACCCACATTAATGGCGAGTCGGTTCAATCACTGTTACAGCAAGGTCGCTACAATGAAGCCTTAGGCCCTGCCAACGAGGGACTTACACTTGAGCTAACCTGGCGCGATATGCAAGGCGTCAGTTATACCCTAGCGGTAAGCAAAGAGGTTGTGGAAACGAATACGGTATTGGCTGCCGAAGTACTGAACGTGAACGGCCGTGACGTTGGTTACTATGTATTGAACACTTTTATTAACCGCACAGGCAGTGACTTGAATGACGCCTACAGCCAGTTTACTGGTGTTGATGAACTGATTATTGACGTGCGCTACAACACCGGTGGCTTAACCCGTTATGCCAACCAAGCAGCAACACAAGCTGCTGGTAACAATGTTATGGGTGAAGTGTTTACCAAGTATTTGTTTAATAACAACAACACCGATATGAACTTCATCGAGCAGTTTCAATTATATGAAGGTGTTCGTCAGCTTAATTTAAGTCGTGTTTATATACTCACCACGGCGTCGAGCTGCTCTTCGTCTGAACTGCTGATTAACTCGCTAGACCCATTTGTCGACGTTGTTGTTATTGGTGAACCAACCTGTGGCAAGCCCGTCGGCCAAGTGCCTGAACAGTTATGTGATAAACGTACCTTCGTAGTCAATTTCGAAACAGTAAACGCGCTTGATCAAGGGCGCTACTTTGACGGCTTAGCGCCTAACTGTTCCGCAAGCGACGAGCTCATGGGCGATTGGGCATCACCTGACGACCCGATGTTGCAAGCGGCTGCTTATCATATGGTTTACAACCAGTGTCAACCTGTTGCAATGGCGCTTGATAGCGGCACAACAAGCCAAAGTAGATCAGTTAAAGAGAAAGGATTCAAACCGAAAAATCTTGCTGACCTTTGGCGCTCAGAGCACTAATTGTCCAGCCGACGTGTGAGCATGGCAACGCCCTTGGCATGACACAACCAATCGACACTAACTTGGAACGCGCTAGCCAAGTTAGTGTCGCTAAGCACCTCACTTGGGCTACCAAAAGCCAACTGCTGCCCCTTGTTTAGCAACAACAAATGGTCACAATACTGTGCAGCCAATGCCAAGTCATGAATGGCAATAAGTACGGTGGCACCCTGCTGAGCGCAGCTCTTCAGCCAGTCCATGGTACTTAATTGATGATATAAATCGAGCCCAGAAACCGGTTCGTCAAGCAGCATTAAGGGCCGATTTGAGCTCGCCATGCAGGCAATGGCCACACGCCTTTGCTCACCGCCAGAAAGCTCTGTGACTGGGCGCCCCCGAAGGGCATCGAGCTGAAACTTGGCGATGGCAGATGTCCGCCAATCTTTGCGTTGCTGAGGTGTTGCTTGCAGGTTGATTTGGCTTAGTTTAAGTAAGTCGCATGTGGTGACCGGCTCACTAAATTTAGAATACTGCGGTAAGTACGACAACAGCTGCCGGCGTCGATGCGCAGAACATTTATCGATATTGGTTTGATTGAACTCTATCCAACCTGCCGAACTTGGCGTTACTCCAGCGAGTGCCTGCAGCAAGGTGGATTTGCCCGCGCCGTTTGGCCCAATAACCCCCACCAACTGACCTGAGGCAATTTCAACTCTAAGCTGTTGCAGTCGGTTTGCTACTGATACGTCGTTAATTTCCAGCATGAGAGCCTCGCTGCTTAAGAAGCAACACCAATAACCAAGGTGCACCGATAAGGGCGATGACTACGCCTAATTGCAGCTCAACGCGGGTATCTATACTTTTCACCAAAGCATCCACACCAACCAGTAACGCCGCGCCAGCAAAGGTGCTGCCAGCAACTATTGCTAAGGGCTGTCGAATGCCCAGTAAACGAATCAAATGGGGGGCAACAAGCCCAATAAAGCCGATAATACCAGCACTGACGACCGAAGCAGAAGTAAGTAACGCAACGGCAAGCAACAACAAAAACTTACTGCGCGATGTATGAAAGCCCATGGTTTCTACAGTTTGTTCATCAAACACTTGTACTTGAATAAAGTTGCGTTGCCACCACACAATAAGTGCGCTGAGGCATAGTGCAGGTGCTATTAGCCAGATATATGGCCACCCGCGATTAGCCACCGAGCCCATTAACCATAAAGCCCATTCTTGAAAAGCAAAAGGATTCGGCGCAAGGTTCAACACGACGGCAATAAAGGCGCCAAATATGGCGGACAGAGCCACGCCAACCAAAATAATGCGAATTCCCTGCGGGTAACGGCCAGCGAACAACCATAAACAAAGTAATGCGAACAACCCTCCCATCATGCCAATAAATGGCAAAGCCAAGCCAATGGGGTTGAATTGGCCGAGATACAGCGCACCAACTGTGGCCACCGCAGCGCCGCCAGAAATACCGGTAATGCCTGGCTCTGCTAGCGGGTTGCGCAACATTAACTGCAGTATTGCTCCCGCGGCCCCCAATGCCATGCCATTAGCCGTAGCAAGAAGCAGCCGAGGAATACGTATCTGCTCGAGAATATACGTATCTAACGACGTGCTTGGCCACAGACTCCAACTGTCACCGCCGCTACCGAGGTGCCACATTATGACCAAAAGCGTTGTGACGATGGCAAGTACCCACTTCATATACTGGCTGCCTCAGTGAAGAATCCAACCGCTTGCTGTGCCGGGCACCCACTCACTGGTGTCGGAATATGGCGCAATTGCCGCTTGGCTAACCACGGTTGCAATGCATTATGCCAGAGCCATTCATTAGCGCGAGCATAGTGGCCAGAAAAGCCATCTAGCACCACGCGCTCTGGTTGGGTATGAATTAATTGCTCAAGGGTTACTTGATGTATCGTGGTCTGTGTTTCTGTTACCAGGGTTCTGGCGCCAAAGCTGCGCAACAAATTCACCGCAAAACTATGTTCTCCCCAACTATATTGATTGGGCATAACAAACAAAATAGATTGATTCGACACAGTGACATCGCGCAGCTGCTGTTGTTGTTGCTTCGCCCACTGAGCCAATTCACTATCTAGGTGCAACTGCCGCCCAAGGTCAACTAACGTCTCTTGCCATTGCTGCCAGGTATTAGGCTCAGCCACTTCAATAGCTATCGTGGTTTTTTTGAGTTCCGCTATTAAACGTCTATTCGTGTATGTGCCATAGAGAATCACATCAGGCTGTAATGCAAGCAAGCGCTCTAAGCGGTTGCCGTGTTGGTCACTTGCAATGAACTCATGCGTACTCGGTAACCATTGGGGCACCCACTCGTCAAAGCATGGGTTTAGCGACACAATGCGTGTAGAAGCTTGAACGTTGGCACCGACGAACAATAGCAGCACCAATATACTGACGCGCCATGGTGTCACAGCGCGTCCAACGCCTCTTGCAAACTCTTCACAGCAATAACTTGCATACCTTCAATGGCCTCTTTCGGTTTGTTTGCTGTCGGTACAATTGCGCGCGTAAAGCCATGCTTGGCCGCTTCATGTAAACGGGCTTGACCATTTTGTACAGGGCGAATTTCCCCAGATAAACCTACTTCGCCAAAGACAATGAGTTCACGCGGCAGTGCATGTTCACGAAAACTTGAAACAATTGCCAAAAGCAGGGCTAAGTCAGCCCCCGTTTCCATCACTCGCACTCCGCCAACAACGTTGACGAAAACGTCTTGATCTGACATGTGCAGGCCACCATGACGATGCAAAACGGCTAACAACATCGCCAGTCGTGTAGTTTCCATACCTACCGCAACGCGGCGTGGGTTCGCCAGTTGGCTAGCATCAACTAACGCTTGTAACTCAACTAATAATGGTCGTGTTCCTTCCCAAATAACCATAACCACAGAACCACTGCCATGCTGCTCGCCACGCTGCAAAAATATAGCTGAAGGGTTGGTTACTTCTTTTAACCCATGCCCGGTCATGGCAAATACGCCTAATTCATTAGCTGGGCCAAAACGGTTTTTATGTCCACGCAGCGTGCGAAACCGTGAGTCTGCATCACCCTCAAGCAAAATAGAGCAGTCAATACAATGTTCTAGTACTTTGGGCCCTGCCAACGAGCCGTCTTTGGTGACATGACCAACCATGACAATCGCAACGCCATTTTGCTTGGCATAACGCGTCAAAAAAGCGGCGCACTCACGAACTTGCGATACACTGCCAGGTGCTGATTGAATATCAGCCAAATGCATCACCTGTATCGAGTCGATCACCATAACTTTCGGCTTTTCTTTGTCGGCCAAATTACAAATAGTTTCAACCGAAGTTTCAGCCAGCATGCGCAGCTTATCGGTCGGTAAATTCAGTCGTTGCGCACGCAAGGCAACCTGTTGCAATGACTCTTCGCCGGTAACATATAAAACGCTCATAGACTCAGCTAACCGACACATGGTTTGCAGCAATAGTGTACTTTTCCCGGCCCCTGGCGAACCACCAATCAAAATGGCGGAACCAGGCACAATGCCACCACCAAGCACGCGGTCAAACTCGGTAAAGCTACTACTAAATCGCGGTAGCTCTTCAAGATTCACTTCGTTTAAGGTCTGAACCTTAGCTTGCGTTGCGCCCGCATAGCCGCGGCGTTCAACTGCAGCCGACTTAACGCTTCCTAGTCGAACTTCTGTAATGGTGTTCCAAGCTTTGCACTCTGGGCACTGCCCCAACCAACGTGCAAAGTCAGCACCACAATCATTGCATACATATGCCGTTTTCACTTTAGCCATGGTTGTTTAACGCCTGTACTTCAAAATAATGGGCGATTGCCATTAAATTAGGTTCATTAATTGATAAATCTGCTTGTTGCTGTACTGCCGGTTTCGCGCAAAATGCAACGCCAAAGCCGGCTGCCGACAGCATGGGAATATCATTGGCGCCGTCGCCAACGGCTAATGTTTGGTACAAAGGTAAATGTAACTCTTCCGCCCACAATCTCAAATAATTTGCTTTCGCTTGCGCATCAACAATGGGCTCCTCAACTTTGCCCGTAAGCCGGCCGTTGTGCCAACATAAGGTATTCGCCTGTGCGAAGCGCAGCTTCAAACGCTGTTGCACTTGATCAGTAAACCAAGTGAAGCCGCCCGAAACCACGGCCGTGTGCCACCCACGTTGATGCAGCCAGCTAATGAATTGCTCTGCTCCGGGCGTTAGCGGCAACGGCTCAAATAATTGCTGTAAATCGCCTGCCGAAACTCCGACCAGCAACGCTACACGCTCACGTAAGCTTTGTGCAAAGTCTAGCTCGCCTTGCATTGCACGCTCAGTTACCGCACTTACTTTTTGTTTTTGTCCTACAAGACCCGCAATTTCATCAATGCATTCGACTGTAATTAAAGTCGAGTCCATATCAAATACCGCCAGCCCAGGCTGCCCAAAATCTAGCATCTTGTCATGCCTCTGAAGAAAAAGTACGCATTGAAAAGAAATTGCAAAAGATGTGTATAAAACATGGTTGCGAAACATGGCGTTAACAACGTATATTGAGCCCATGAACACATCAGCCACCCATGTTAACACTCTGTTCAAGCTTGTCTATCGGCGCGGGCGAAGATTGCTATTGGCCGCGCTACTGATCATTCTTATTGAGCAGTTCTGGGGGGCTATGCACACCACCAGCTTGCAAGAGTTTCAGTCGTACAGCCACAGGCTTCTTAACCTAACCACAGAACAAGCGGCCGCAGAAGCTAGCCACTGGTTAGATGCGAGCGACACCGTGCAAGTGCAAGCTCTCGTCGATCGTCTGCAGCAACAAGACTTTTTCGCGTACGCACAAATCTTTAATCGGTATGGGCAGTTAGTGGCGCAGTCGTCAACCAAATTAGATACCGACTCACTTGAGCAGGCGCTGGTTTTGGTTGAGGAAATCAAGTTAGATGGCCGTGTACTTGGTTATCTGAATATTACCGTTGACGAGCCTCTACTGTTGGAACAACCCCTGCAAACGCACGCCTATTTGACGTTTTATGGCCAGTTTTTACTTGGATTTGCTGCCATTGCAGGAATATTTTTGACGACAACCTTTAATCGTTGGCGCTACAAACGGTTAGACTCGGTGAAATAACTTTTGGCTATTCTGCCAAGTTTGGTGAGCTAACTCTTCCACGGGCTGTTCTTTTAAGAGCGCTAATTGATTAAGTATTTCAAGCAGATATTGGGGTTCATTGCGCTGGCCTTGATACCCAGCAACCGGCATATCCGGCGCATCGGTTTCAAGAACCAAGTGCTGACTGCTTGTCTGAGCAATGGCCGCTCGCGTTTTTTTAGCACGCTCATAGGTTATTGTGCCGCCGACACCCAGCATAAACCCCATCCGCGTCCACTCATTCGCTTGTTCCGCACTACCACTAAACGCATGAATGACACCAGGGTATTCTGGCAGTTTGGCGCGCAACGGTTTGATGACTCTTAGCAACTCAGCTTGAGTTTTGCGATGGTGTAACACTAGCGAGCGTTGGTACTTACACGCAAGTTCGACTTGCTCGCAAAACAACTTATATTGCAGCTCATAATTCGAACAAGTGGCATCGAGGCCGACTTCTCCAACCGCCGCAGTGCCATGCTGCGCCAGCTGTGTTTCTAGCCAATCGAGATCGTGGTTTTGGTGTTGCTCAATAAAATAAGGGTGCAGGCCAAAGCCACGGAAGATATCAATGGCTTTGCAATCATTTAGCCATGCGTACTGTTGTGATTGTTCGTACGACACCCCAGGCACAAAAATCGCCTGAATACCGCGTTCACAAGCACGAGCCACCACTGCTGTACGGTCAGCATGAAAGGCGCTGAAATCAAGATGACAATGACTATCAAATAATTTCATGGCGCCCCTCTTTGCTGTCTCAGTTGCTGCCTAACGGGTGATTAGTGCTCTCGCGTGTGGCTAAACACAATATCCGGATAACGCTCGGTCGCTAAACTCAAGTTAACCATAGTAGGTGCAATATATGTCAGGTTATCGCCACCGTCTAAGGCCAAGTTGGATTCAGCCTTACGGCGAAATTCATCAAGTTTTTTCGCGTCATGACAGCTAACCCAGCGTGCCGTGGCAACGTTAATGTTTTCGTACACGGCATCCACGTTATATTCAGACTTCAGTCGGTGCACAACCACATCAAACTGCAGCACACCAACAGCACCAACAATTAAGTCGTTGTTGCTAAGCGGGCGAAACACTTGCACGGCACCTTCTTCAGACAACTGTACCAAGCCTTTTAACAACTGCTTTTGTTTCAGTGGGTCTTTCAGGCGAATACGGCGGAATAGTTCCGGTGCAAAGTTTGGAATACCACTGAATTTAAATGGCTCTCCACCGGTGAAGGTATCACCAATTTGAATCGTTCCGTGGTTGTGCAAACCAATAATATCGCCTGGATAAGCTTCTTCAACATGCTCACGATCACCGGCTAAGAACGTCAACGCGTCAGCAATACGAACATCTTTACCAATACGTACTTGGTGCATTTTCATGCCCTTCTCGTATTTACCTGACACAATACGCATGAAAGCCACGCGGTCGCGGTGTTTCGGGTCCATATTCGCCTGAATTTTGAATACAAACCCAGAAAAGCTCGGATGGGTTGCCGGAACTTCTTTTCCGTCATCAGTTTCACGCGCCAAGGGTGTTGGGGCCCAATCCACTAATCCATCAAGCATATGATCGACACCGAAATTTCCTAATGCGGTACCAAAGTAAACGGGCGTTAACTCGCCGGCTAGAAACAGTTCTTTGTCGAAACTATTTGAAGCCCCTTTTACCAACTCAATTTGCATTCGCAACTCATCGGCATAGTCGCCGATTCGCGCATCAAGTTCAGCGCTATCCAACCCTTTAATAACGTCGACTTCTTGAATACGGTGGCCTTGACCAGTTTTATAGAAAATAACTTCGTCGTTCAGCAAGTGATAAACGCCTTTGAAGTTCTTACCTGAACCGATTGGCCAGGTGATTGGCGCACACATAATATTAAGAACATTTTCAACTTCGTCGAGCAATTCCAATGGATCGCGAATGTCACGGTCGAGCTTGTTCATAAAGGTAATAATAGGGGTGTCACGAAGGCGTGTTACTTCCATCAGTTTAATGGTTCTATCCTCGACACCTTTAGCGCCGTCAATCACCATCAAGCATGAGTCAACAGCCGTCAGTGTACGGTAGGTATCTTCTGAGAAGTCTTCGTGCCCGGGGGTATCAAGTAAGTTGACCAACGCATCGTGATACGGAAACTGCATGACCGAGGTCGTTACTGAGATACCCCGCTCTTTTTCCATTTCCATCCAGTCAGATTTAGCATGCTGACCCGACTTTTTGCCTTTTACAGTACCGGCTTTTTGTAATTTTTGACCGTGCAAAAGTACTTTTTCGGTAATTGTTGTTTTACCGGCATCGGGGTGCGAGATGATTGCAAAAGTACGACGTTTTGAGACTTCTTTTGCAATTGATTTGGCCAAATCTGACATGTGTAAACTCTTTCTCTTAAATAATCACAGAATGAACGAAAAGTGGCGCGAATTCTAACCGAATTCGCGCCACTTTTATATGTTTACTGTGTACTAACTATTTAGAACGATGCAGGTACTGGCGTTCTTTTAGTTAGTGGTGCATTAAGTGATTATCATCAACAACTTTCATTAATGCCGCTACAGCTTCATCAACTGGACGGTTCAAACCTTCAGTGCGTTGCACGATGCGGCCCTTTGTATCAAGGACAGTCACAAGGTTACTGTGATCAAAGTCACCGTCAGCGCGTTTACGATAACGCACGCCAAGCAGCGTCGCTAATGCGCGAATGTTGTCGTCTTGCCCATGCAAGAATAACCAGACATTTTCACCTAGGCCATATTTGTTAGCATATTCAGCCAATGCAGCGGGGGTATCGCGGTCTTGGTCAAAACTTACCATCAGTAGTTTCACGTGTTTACGATATGCTTCAGGTAACGCCTGATATACCCGACGCGCATCATTGACTAAAACCGGGCACGCAGTGGTGCAGCTGCCATAAATCATTGACACCAGTACGGGTTGTCCCTGTAACTCGGCCAACTGAATTGTGTCACCTTTATGAGTTTGCCACTCGCCTTCCAAGTGATAAATCGAGTCTTCTTGGCTTACTTGGGCAGCACCAAGAGCGGTGTGGTTTTTATGGTTTTGGTGATGGCTGTGATCTTGCGCCATCGCTGAACCAAAGACCAAGCTAGCGGCTGCTATTGCAATCATAAGCGGTTTCATAGTCGTTACTCCATATCATAGGCACAACGGAAGCCTAAAGTGCTTGTTGTGCTTTGTGCGCGATAATTACTGCGCGATTGATAACGAAAGAAAGTGGCGTAACTGGCATCGCCAAAGTCCGCCATAAAACGTGCGCTATCACCACAAGAACTCGATAAAATATCGTTGTTGTCACCAGAGGTTAACATCAACTGAAAATC
Organism: Gammaproteobacteria bacterium; assembly: GCA_018222985.1. GTDB lineage: Bacteria > Pseudomonadota > Gammaproteobacteria > Enterobacterales > Alteromonadaceae > Pseudidiomarina. The sequence goes on along the minus strand of JAAEZG010000012.1, from coordinate 13,981 downwards.
TTCAACCCATTCGTTAACTCGGTTATGCATGTGAGCAAGCTCTTTACTGTTAACGTCCAATGGTTGTTGGCTATAAGCTGTTGGATTGCTATGGCGACCAAATAACATTTGGGCATAGTCTTGATCAGACATCTGTTGCTGCTGCAAGTATTGGCTTGATGCGTACTCCCACTCATCAAGCGTTGGTAAACGGCCGCCTTGTGCGTTGCAGTATGCGCGTGCTGCAAACCAAGAAACTTCAGTTACAGCGCGCTTAGCGTACCCTTCAGGTATTTCAGTATTACCAGGCCAGCTGATTAAATAATTGCCGTCATGGAAAATGGCAGCAGCATTAGCGCGCTGCCATTTTGGATTTGCCTTAACAAATTCGAGGTACTGGGCATAAGTGACCGGTGTTGCATCGAGTTTAAAGTCAGCCATAACAAGGGTTTGCACCGACTCGTCCAACAAGATAGCAGGCGTATACTCACCGCCAGTTACCAATACTGGTTCGGCACTTGCTGCTAACGCGATAAACCCAAAAACACTCAGCCACTTAGTCATGATTCACCCGCCTCTATTATTTTTTACGAGGGCCAGCATACAATGCGCCAGCTGCACCACGTTCTGCGTCAGCAAACTCATGGTCAACCAACTTGTACACGCCTTCTTCTGGTACGATGAACTCAACTGTTGCACTGCTGCTTGCGCCCAGAAGTACTGTTTGCATGCCGTACCAAGTGTTACGAGGGTCACCTTCAGCCCATACCATATCGAAAATTGCGCCGATAACGTGGAAGCTTGAAGTACCTGACGGACCAGCATTTAAGAAGTGAATACGTACGCGGTCCCCTTCGTTTGCTTTCAATGGGTTCTCGCTTAGCGAAGAAACATGGCCATTGAATACAACGTGGCTTGGGTCACGTGCTAAAGCTGCTGAGTGGTCATAAATATAGCTGTCACCCATTTGCTCAAGATACAGTTCTGATTGAACAATCACGTACTCTTGGTCTACTTGATCATCAGTTGGGTAACCTTCTTTAGGTGATACCACAACCGCACCGTATTGGCCCATCGCAGTGTGCATCAACACGCTTGAAGTACCGCAGTGATACATATAAGTACCGGCATAGTTTGCAATCCATTCGAACTCGATAGTTTCGCCTGGTGCGATAGTTGCCCATTTGTCATTAGCTGCTACGGTGCCGCTATGGAAGTCCATTGAGTGTGGCATAGGCGCAACAACTGGGTTGTGTTTTTGCAACTGGTTGGCCGCGACTTGGTTGTAGTAAGGCGCAGCACCTTTAAATGGTTTAGTAATAACCACTTCTTCAGTTGAACGGTTTTTCATTTTGAACACAACGCGGTCACCTTCACGCACGTGAAGCACAGGGCCTGGTACGCTGCCGCCAAAAGTCCATGCGTTGTAGCTTACACCTGGTGCTACTTCTACGTTTTGTGAGAATACGTCCATGCGCACTTCGTGTTCTTTGTTACCTTCGTAGTCAAGTTCAGCTAAGTGCGGAACCATAGTGACGTAGTCGCCAACAACCGCTGGGCCGTTGTATTCATCGCGGTAAATTTTTGCTTTTGGCATGCCGTAAATTTTGCCATCAATAACGTATTCGCTATCGTGTTTTAAAGGTACGTTGGCATCGACAACGCCAGTGCAACCGGCAAAAGAAACTAATAAAGCGCTAGCAAGTGCAGTTTTTACAAAGTTTTTCATAATAATTCTCCAAGCAACTTAAACGGATAGTTTTCTAAAATTAACGAACTGATTTAACTTCTTCAGCGGAGATAGTTTTGCTACCACCAGCGAAATTTTTGTTAACGAATGCAACCACTGCAGCAATGTCAGCATCGCTCATATAAGCCATGGGGGGCATCATGCCGTTGTATTCAGCACCATTAACCACAACCTTGCCTGATTTCCCCTTTACGATAGTTTCAGCAATATAAGCAGGCTTATCAGTGATGTTGCTGTTGCCAGCAAGCGGAGGGAAAACGCCAGCCATACCTTGGCCAGCAGCTTGGTGACAAGCCATGCAGTTCTTTTGATAAACTGCAGCGCCTGCATCTGCGTTGGCAGCGCCAGAAAACACAGCAATGGCTGCAACTGCACTTGCTACTAAGCCTGATTTAAATTTATTAACGTTAGTCATGGTGATACCCCTTTTCGGTGTCGTAATCTGATGTGTATAGATTAGCGAATCAGGGCGTTATTACTATTGATATGAAGGGTTATAAGAGGTCTACCCCTTTTAGGTTAGACCTCTATCACTGTCGGTGGTTTACGTTGGTATGAATTAGAAAAACTTATTAAAAACAGCTATTGATTAACAATTATACTAAGGCATCAAGGGTTAGCTTAACCATGCGGCTAAAGCCTGTCTGGCGCTCTTCTGCGTCCATCGCTTCACCACGCTCAATATGATCGGACACCGTTAATACCGTAAGCGCTGACACGCCGTGCTCTGCGGCAACCGCGTAAAGCCCTGCGGCTTCCATTTCAACGCCGAGAATGCCATAGCGTTTAAACGTCTCGAGAACCGTGGGGTCGGGCTGATAGAACAAATCGGCGGAGAAAACATTACCCACTTGGGTACTGATTGCTTGCCGCTCGGCTTCATTGACAAGCTTACGCAGCAAATCAAAGTCAGCAATGGCGGCAAAATCAAATCCGCGAAAGCGTTGTCGATTAACGTTTGAATCAGTGCACGCGCCTTGTGCCAATATAATGTCGTGCAGATTGGTTTGCGGTTGCACTGCGCCGCAGCTACCAACACGCACGAGCTGTTTAACCCCATAATGACGCACAAGCTCGGTCGCATAAATCGAACATGAAGGTATACCCATTCCGGTACCCATAACTGAGACTGCTTTACCTTTATATGTGCCTGTAAACCCAAACATATTGCGAACTGATGTGACACACTTGGCATCGTCAAGGAAGTTATCAGCAATAAATTTTGCCCGCAGCGGGTCGCCTGGCAACAAGCATAACGGTGCAAATGCACCTTGCTCTGCAGCTATATGAGGTGTGGTCATTTATTTTTACTCAGTTAAAAATGATGTTCCGTAGTCCATAGCCGGCAATTGCAGCCAGCTCGCTATGGTTTGGCCGATATCGGCAAATGTTTCACGCCGACCAATAGACCCCGCTTGAATGGTGTGTCCATATGCTAAAACAGGCACATATTCACGGGTGTGATCACTACCCGGCCAAGTTGGGTCACAGCCGTGGTCAGCGGTAAGAATAAGCATATCATCATCGCGCATCGCTGCTTTGAGCTTCGGCAACAATTGATCAAACAACTCCAGTGCTGCGGCATAACCACTCACGTCTCGACGATGCCCATACTCACTATCAAAGTCGACCAAGTTAGTAAAAATAATGCTTTGCTCAGGCGCTTGTTGCATTTGGTTAATTGTTTCATCAACCAAAGCGGGTATGCCGGTAGCTTTATATTTTTGCGTAATACCTTGGTGAGCGAATATATCTGCAATTTTTCCAATGCTAATAACTTCACCGCCAGCGGCTTTTAGCTTATCTAGTACCGTCGGCGAAGGTGGTGGTATTGCGTAATCACGGCGGTTGCCGGTGCGCTTAAAATTCTCTGCGCTGTCACCAATGAACGGGCGCGCAATAACACGACCAATGTTGTATGGCTCGAGTAACTCACGTGCTATTTCGCACAGTTCGTAAAGCTTATCTAAGCCAAAGGATTCTTCATGACAGGCAATTTGAAACACGGAGTCTGCCGATGTATAGAATATCGGCTTACCCGTTGTCATGTGCTCTTGACCCAGCTGTGCAATAATTGTGGTGCCCGATGCATGGCAATTGCCCAAATAACCGGGCAGCTGGGCTTTTTCCACGATTTTGCTCAGCAATTCTTCAGGAAAAGAATGCTGCGGCTCTAAAAAGTACCCCCAATCAAACAATACCGGTACACCGGCCATTTCCCAATGACCTGAAGGGGTATCTTTGCCAGACGACATTTCTTGTGCCCAACCAAATCGACCTGTTACTTCTGCGGCGGGGGCTATTCCTGCAGGCTGCTCCCCAGTTGCACCGTAATAGGCCTCACCTAACCCTAACTCAAGCAGGTTCGGAATCATTAACGGCCCTCTGCGATTATTGTCTGCATCACCATTCGCGGCCGCAGCAGCGATATGTCCAAAGGTATCTGCGCCTTCGTCACCAAATTTATCGGCGTCGGCAGCAGCGCCAATACCAAATGAATCAAGCACAACAACTATTGCACGGGCCATGAGTTAACTCCTTACGCAGTCGCTTCGCGAATATGCTTGTAAATAACAGGATGCTGTTCAGACACACGCTCGCCAATGTGAAAGGCTTGTTTCAGACGTTGTGCTGCATACTGCCAGCTTTCTTCGCTGTTGGCATAAATCATTGCCAGAGGTGTCTGTTCATCAACTTTAGCGCCGAGGCCAGCAATAGTATCTAACCCAACACTATAATCTAGCTTATCAGAGCTGCGCTGACGCCCACCGCCTAATGCAACAACAGCCATACCCACAGCCCGCGTATCGATGCTGCTTACAATGCCTGCTTGGTCAGCAAATACTGGCTTCGCAACTGCGGCTAGTGGCAAATGCGTGGCATAATTCGTCAATATATCGCTTGGCCCGCCTAGCTCACGAACCATTTGCGCAAAACGCTCTGCCGCCGCGCCACTTGCAAGAACCTGCTCAACCTGAGCTACAGCAGCTTCGGTCGTATTTGCAAGTTGACCTAAAACCAGCATTTCTGCGGCTAAAGCAACGGTTACTTCATGCAAACGCGGCGCTCTAAATTCACCGGTCAAGTAACGAATCGCTTCACGCACTTCAATTGCGTTTCCTGCTGAAACGGCAAGCGTCTCATTCATATCTGTCAGTATAGCGCTGGTGTTTAACCCTGCACCATTTGCAACGGTAACTAAGCTCTTAGCTAATTCATCTGCGCGCTCAGTACTTTGCATCATGGCGCCGTTACCTACTTTTACATCGAGCACCAAGCCATCAAGGCCAGCGGCGAGCTTCTTGGATAATATAGAGGCTGTAATTAGCGGTACAGATTCCACCGTCGCGGTAATATCGCGGGTTGCGTAAAAACGTTTGTCGGCAGGCGCTAAATCGCCTGTTTGACCAATGATAGCTACCCCGGTGCTTTTAACTACACGGCGAAAATCGTCCAAACTCGGCATGGTTTGATAACCAGGTATCGAATCCATTTTATCGAGTGTACCGCCGGTATGCCCTAGGCCACGCCCAGAAATCATAGGAACATAGCCACCACATGCCGCAATAATTGGACCAAGCATTAAGCTCACGACATCACCTACGCCGCCGGTGGAGTGCTTATCAAGTACCGGGCCATCCAAATTCATATGCTGCCATGACAACACCGTACCTGAGTCACGCATGGCTAGCGTGAGAGCAACGCGCTCTTCGGCTGACATGCCTTGAAAAAACACAGCCATAGCTAACGCGGATATTTGGCTTTCAGAAATACTGCCAGCCGTTAACCCTTTAACAAAATAATTAATTTGGTCAGCGCTTAATTCGCCGCCGTCACGTTTAATTCGAATAATTTCTTGTGGTAAATACATTAATAGCCATCCTGTGCGTGCACTTGCTTACCAGCAAGCGTGTCCGTTAAATTTTTTAGTAAACTACTCGCGCCAAACCGGAAGTTGTCGGCGGTCAGCCAGTTGCTGCCCATGATTGACTCAGCAAGCTCCAAGTAAGTTTGGGCATCACTGGCCGTGCGCACGCCTCCTGCGGCTTTAAATCCACAAGCGCGCCCACTTTGCTTGATACAATTAAGCATCAACTCAGCTGCTTCTAAGGTTGCATTGACGGGCACTTTACCGGTCGACGTTTTAATGAAATCGGCTCCGGCGCTGATAGCAATATTACTGGCCGCCGTGATCAACTCTGGAGTTGCTAGCTCACCACTTTCAATAATAACTTTCAGTATTGCCTGATCACCGCAGGCTTTTTTACACGCAGACACTAATTCATGCCCAACAGCAGTGTTGCCCGCCTTTAAAGCGCGCCATGGGAAAACCACATCCACTTCGTCGGCCCCAGCCGCAACTGCTCGTGCAGTTTCTTCGGCGGCCCGCGTAATATCTTCGTTGCCGGCAGGGAAGTTCGTCACCGTCGCTACTTTTACGTGCGCTAACTGTAACCTTACTAACTCAAGTTTGGCCCAAACCACCATTTCTGGGAAGACACACACGGCCGCAGTGTTTCCGTAAGGAGTTTTAGCTAACTCACAAAGCTGGGTGATTTTACTTGGCGTGTCATCATTATTCAGTGACGTTAAGTCCATAAAGCGAATAGCATATTTCGCTGCATCAAGTTCTGTCATATTAATCAGCTCGATAATTTTCGATATCAAAATGAAATGCGTGAGGCAGAAGCGAGCTTACCGTCCAGTGTTGCTCACCGCCGTTGCTGGTAGATATTACTGGCGTTTCAGCACTTAAAAATTCCGCCATAACTTGTCGACAAGCTCCGCACGGCGAATAAACCTCGTTGCTTGGCGTGTAGATAGTTACCTGCGCAATTTCTGTTAAGTCGACACCTTGCGCGACCGCGCTAAATAATGCCGTTCGCTCGGCACAATTTGATAAGCCATAAGATACATTTTCAACATTACAGCCACTAATGGTGTCGCCGTTTTTTAAGGTAAGAACAGCACCGACTTTAAATCGACTATAAGGAGCGTACGCCTGCGCTGCTGCTTTGATTGCAAGCTGTTTAGCCGTTTGCAGATTTGAATTGAATTCGCTCATATTAAAAGTTTGTTGTGTATGGCAGTAAAGCTTACCGCGATCGGCGCTTAAATCCAAGTACACCAAAAGGGGGAGTTATTTCGGTATATTCTAAAATAATGATAAAGATCACTTTGCGAATAGCCAATCTAGAGCTATCATAATTTAGCATCTTCTAAAGTAAGGGGTTCATGATGAGTGTCGAAAAAGCTTTGACTGCCTTCGCGGGCTTTATGGTGTTATTATCTGTCGCCTTAACCGTATGGGTTCATCCTAACTGGGTATGGTTAACAGTATTTGTTGGTGCTAATTTATTCCAACAGTCTTTTACTGGTTTCTGCCCAGCTAGCTCGTTTCTGAAAAAAGTATTTAAACTGAAAACTGAACGAGAACTTGCGCAACAGAAATAATAAAGAGAGAAAGTTATGAGTATGCTGATGGAAGCTGAACTAAATGCTGAAGAAGCAAAAAATGCGGCCGTGTTCCTGCGTTCTATTGCGAATGAACACCGCTTACAAATTTTGTGTCATTTAGCTGGTGGTGAAAAAAGCGTTGGTCAACTCAACCAATTTTTCCCGCTCAGTGCATCAGCATTCTCACAACATTTGGCAGTACTGCGCGAACAAGGTTTGGTGAAATTTCGTAAAGAAGCGCAAACCATTTACTATTCAATTCAAGACCCAGATACCATGCGCTTTATGCAGTTATTGCGTGCCAAGTTTTGCCCCACCTATTGCGACTAGGCCGACTGCGGTTTTCTGCTCATAACAATGGCTGCTTCTCGGCTGCCATCGGGGTTCGGGTAATATTCTTTGCGTTTACCAATTTGCTTAAATCCCGCTCGTTCATACAACAGTTGCGCGGCCTGGTTAGATTCCCGTACTTCTAACACAATCTCGGCTTGCGCTAGGTCGGCAGCCGTCGTCACCTGCGCGACCAAGAGGTAACCAATACCCTGTCGCTGGACATTCGGGTTAACCGCCACATCCATAATTGTCCATTCGTCGCGCAAATATTGCTGCACAATAATAAAACCAACAATGTTGCCGTCACCTGTCATGGCACCAAAATTCTGATACCCTGCATTGAAACAAGAGCGCAAATTATGGCGAGACCAAGGTACGACCGCAGCGGCGTTCTCAATAATGGCAATTTGCTCATGCCATTCAGGTAGCTGCACAATTTTAGCTGTACTCATGGCTGCACCAAGTGTTCTCAATGCCCCAAAATACGCTGCCACAAATCGCGTTTACACTGGGCCTCAATCATTCCAGTGCTGTCGATGTGAACGTGTAATTGTTGTTGCGATGGCCAGTCGGCTTTTTGTCGTGGGGATATTTCGGCAAGCGAAGCCAGTGGAGTGTCCAATACCAATGCCAAATCAGACAACCATTGAGGCTTGCTCACTGCTAGCGGTTGCGACACAATGATTAACCACTGCCCAAGGCGGTAGCAACTTTCGGCTGTGGTTTGGCTAGCGTCGCTCGTACGTTTTTGCCATAACGGTAAGCCCAGCGCCGCTAAAGCTCGCTGTTGACTGGTGTTAAATAAAGATGTGTCGCTTTTGTTCATGCGCTTAGCCTATCTGAACGGCTGCGAATAAGGAAGTATTTTGAATAGTGGCAGGGGTGGAGGGATTCGAACCCCCAACCGTCGGTTTTGGAGACCGCTGTTCTACCAATTGGAACTACACCCCTGCAATTAAGGTCTGAATTATACTGGCCACAACAAAGGTGGCAAGTGATTTATGCACTTCGACACACTGACTGCGGCATTTTTCACCACTCTATTAAAAGCACAGTGTTATACTGTTGTTTTCAATGTACTTATTTGAAAGGAAATTCATGAGTATAGTTGGCCGCAGTTTTGCTCTGTTTTTGCTGGCGTTTAGTGGTGTAACACTATTCGCTGCGCCGCCTGCCTATGCTCAGTCCTCATGGCAGACCAGCGATGCCAAACTTGCAGTCGTCATTGAAGGGCTTGCTGAGCCGTACTCAACAAATGCCTATAATTACCTCACTGTTGCAGCTCTTGTGGACGAAACAGTTCCGTCTGTTATCCGAGTGCGCTATCTAGCGCAACAAGGTGAGCAAGAAATTAAAACTGCCCTGCAACCCTACGGTTTCTATAACAGCGATATTTCCCACGAAATTATTGAAACAGAAGATACGTGGACGGTTAAATATCAGGTTAAACCGGGCCCGGTAACAACCTACAATCAAGTAGACATCACTTTGCTTGGCGGAGCTCAATTCGACGCAGAGTTCGATAAATTATTACGCAACCATAAATTACGCGAGGGTCGTCCATTACGTCACCAAGATTACGAAGCGCTCAAAGCTGCATTGAGAAACCTTGCCGCCGAACGTGGTTATTATGATGCGAAATTCACCGCGCACCACATCAACGTATTACGCGACCAACAACTTGCGAATATCACGCTCACGTTTGACTCTGCAGAGCGTTATCTGTTTGGTGATACCATATTTTGCTGCGCATTTATTTCAAATAAGCTACTTAATCGATTTCTTGATCATCAAAGTGGTGAACCATTTAGCACTCGAAAGTTACTTGATTTACAGGTTGATCTTGCTAGTAGTGACTATTTCAGCCATGTCGAGGTTTCGCCACTGTGGGAGCAAACTCACAATAATCAAGTGCCTATAGATGTGCGGTTGGAACCGAATAAGCGCGACCGCTATCAGTTTGGTCTCGGCTACGGTACCGACACCGGCGCTAGGGTTACGATGGGTTTTGATCGCCGCTGGGTCAATGACCGTGGGCATAAATTAAGTAGTGTTGTTCGCTTGTCCGAAGTTCAAAACACTGGCTTCGTTAGCTACCAGATTCCTGGCAATGATCCAGCACGAGATGTTTATAGTTTTAATGGGGAAATTACCGATCGCTCCTATGAAGAGCAACGTTCGACGCTTTATAAAACATCCGTAAGTGACTTACGTCATTACGACCGCTGGCATCGCACATATCAATTGGCCTATCAGCGTGAAGACTTCTCATTCGGTAGCGACCCTACCGAGAGCTCAAGTTTTTTAATTCCCTCAGTGCAATGGAGCTTAATTGAAAGTTCTAGTTTACCGGCGAATCGAAATATTACCGATGATGGCTATCGCCTTTCAATTATGTTGCAAGGTGGCCACGATGGCGCATTATCAGAGACAACCTTCGCATCACTGAAAATAAGTGCGAAGTGGATTCATCGATTGAGTGATCATTGGCGTATTTTAGTTCGTTCAGAGGTCGGTGCTTTGCGTGCCGATAACTTTGAGGAGCTAGGTCCCACACTACGTTTCTTTGCCGGCGGTGATCATAGTGTGCGTGGCTATGCGTATCAGCAACTAGGCCCGATCAATGATGAAGGCGTTGTTGTGGGTGGACGATATATGACTGCTAGCTCGGTTGAGATCGACTACGCCATCAAATCAAATTGGCGCATTGCGCTATTCACCGATATCGGTAACAGCATGATGGACTGGAACGAGCGCTTGAAGCAAAGCGCTGGCTTCGGTGTTCGTTGGATTTCGCCCATTGGCCCTGTTCGTTTAGATTTGGCAATGGCGCTTGATGAGCCAAGTAACCCATGGCGACTGCATTTAACCATAGGCCCCGACTTATGAAGTTTGTTAAATACCTAGCCTGGACCATTGTGTTACTGTTTGTGCTTATTCCAAGTCTGCTATATGGTTTGGTGGCCACTAATTCCGGTTCTGTTTGGTTAATCAATCAAGCAGTGAAATTCACCGAGTATGAATTAAGTTACAGCGATATTGGCGGGAATTTAATTTCCGAATTACGTATCAATGACGCAAAAATTAGCAACAACTCCCTGCGGGTAGAAGCCAAATACATTGCGTTAGCATGGCAACCCACAGCGCTTTTAGATGATAAATTAATATTAGAAAAAGTCGTTGGTGAACAAGTCACGATCTGGTTGCCAGCATCTTCTAATGCCGAAAAGCAAAATGCACCATTAATTTTACCTGACCTCTCGCTCCCCATTGAGTTGCAGGTTGAACAGTTAAGAACGCGCCAGGTCAGTCTTATTTCCGCCCCCATAGGTGAACCGACAAAAGAACAACAACTACCCGATTTGAATCTTCAACTGACTTGGTTTGAGCGGCAACTCAACATTAAACGTCTGCTATTAACTTATAAAGAAAGCGAGATTTCAGCTAAGGGTAATATCACAACCGCTGGTCTATTCCCGTTGCAGCTAAATGCAAATTGGCGTGTTTCAAATGCATTAGCACAAGCCGATATTGGTGAAGTAATTGGCACAGCACATATTAGCGGCAATACCCAGGCGCTTGAGTTAACTTCGAAGTTTAAATTAAACAACGACACTCAAGAACAGCGAGTTACAGTTCAAATTAGAGACCTATTGAGCCAGCCTAAGTGGTTAGCACAAGCTCATCTAACGAACTTTAAAATCGCTCCGTTGCTCGGCCTCGTATTTCCACAGAATAGTCTTTGGAACAGCTTTTTATCACAAACAACGGTGATGGCAGAATTGACCCTTGATGAAAGCCAGGTTGTGGTTGAGCGTTTGTCTGCTCATTTAAACGATCCGCAGCAAGGAATGTTGGTTGCGAGCGGCACCGTCACAAATTACCTAGATGCTTTAACAGCGCCCGACAAAGCGCAATTGAATGTGGCAATGGTTGCCGAGAATATTCAGTTACCTGCCCTCATGGTTGGTAAAGCGGCAGCACTCAATAGCCTCTCGTTTCAAGCCAATGGCGACTTATCGCAGTTTACCCACCAATTGGATTTGGTCGGAGATTTTGATCACTATAAGGCCCTCACTATTTCAAGCACCGGGACAGGCAGCTTAGATCAGGTCATTATTGATGACCTAACGATCATGTCTGAATCGGTCAATGCAAAGTTAAATGCCAGTATAGGCTGGGCCGATGGTTTTGCCACGGAAGCAACAATTACTGAACTGGTGGCATCAATACCAGAATTAAGCGCGTATTCAACCGAGCCTGTGTCTGCGCGGGGGCAAATTGCCTATCGCAAGCAACGCGTTACGGCTACAGGCTTCCAGTTAAGCTGGAATGATACTTTTATTGAGCTTGACGGCTCAATGCAAAATGACGACCCACTTATTGTTTCGCTCGCTGTGCCGCAGCTTGACGCGCTGAAATTGGGCAGTTACGTGGTTGGCAGCGCGGCAGGAAAATTCGCACTTACGGGCGCACTTGATCAGAGTCTAAGCATTGCGTTAACCGAGCTTAATATCAAACACCCCGACTTTGGAGATTGGCAAAACAAAGGCGCTGGAAATTTCACCGTCCCAGTTGCTACGCCTATGGCATTTTCGGCTACTGATATTTGTATCGCCGCCAACAGTCGGAGCACAACAGCAGAAATATGCGCTGACACGACCAACGAAAATGGCATTCAGACGACGACCATAACGGGTACCGCGCTTCCGTTGTCGCTGCTAAATCGCTTCCGCAACGCAACCGTTGCTGAGCGTATTTGGGGCTTGGCAAACTTAGATGCGCAGCTTAGTTATGATGCATCTACTTTTGAGTTAGTCAGTACAGAAGGTCGGCTACATAGTGAACGAACCATTTTGTTTGCCCTCGATGAAGAAGTGAGTACTCGGTTTCAGTATTGGGAAGTTGATTGGAATGGGAACCAGCAGAATGTTGATGCTGCGTTAATAGCACAACTAGAAAATCAAAAAGGTACCTTACTTGGGGAAATCAACATTGACGACCCGTTTAACCAAGCTAACCTTGATGGTGAAATACTACTCGATGTACAAGACCTCACTGTGCTGCAATGGGTATTACCCGACTTACGCTACGAGAATGCACAAGCCGTCGGCGCGATAAGTATTAGCGGCACAAAAACGGCACCAGAAATAGAAGGTTCTGTTGAACTAGCGGCACAGGAAGTTGGTTTTGCACAAACCGGGCTTGTCCTTTCAAACGTGCGCATTGCTGCTTTCGATAACTCAAGTTCAGACGATACGATTACGTTGAACGGGCAAGCCGTATCCGGCGATGGCTGGATTAGTATCAAAGGCGATATACAGCCGTTAATGCCCGCCTTAGATATAAAAATACAAGGTGATAAATTTAGAGCAATACAGTTGCCTACTGTAACGGTTGATGTCAGCCCCGATATTGATATCAAGCTTGCGAATAAACGCATAGATATAACCGGCGAAATCGAGATTCCAACGGCTATCATTGATCAACCCGAGATTAAAAGTACGGCCACGACACCATCAAGCGACGTACGAATTTATGAAGACGGTGAACGCGTTGAAGCAGAGCCGACTAGTATTTATCCACTATTTGCCAACATTCGGGTGAAATTAGGCGACAATGTCAAAGTCACGGCATTTGGTTTCGACGGTCAACTAAGCGGAAATATTCGTGTTAATGAGGCCCCTAACCGCGCTCTAACAGCCGCAGGCAGTATTCAGGTTAAAAAGGGCTTTTATGAGCTCTATGGTCAGCGATTAGAAATCGATCGTGGCTCACTTATCTATAGTGGCGGGCCGATAAATAATCCTGGGCTTGATTTACGGGTTTCTCGTGCCAAAGAAAACATGATGACGACTGAGAATATCACTGTCGGCGCTCAAGTAAGTGGTACCATGCAAGAGCCTAATTTCCGTCTGTACTCAACACCCTCCATGCCAGATAGCGAAATACTTTCTTATTTAATCTTAGGTAGAGGCTCTGGAAGTACGACCGGTGGCAACGAAAATTTGCAACTGCAGGCTTTGATACTACTTGGTTCCAAAGGAACAGATATGTTGGGCGAATCCTTACAAGAGACCTTCGGTTTCGATGAGTTCGGAATTGATTCAACCATGAACCCCAACGACACGTCGTTCTATATCGGTAAGTACCTTTCGCCTAAGCTTTACGTGAAATATGGTGTCGGATTATTTGAAAATACCAACACGTTCCTAATTCGTTACTTGTTGTCTGAGCATTTTATTATTGAGACCACGGCTAGTGGTGAGGCTCAAGGTGGCGACATCTTTTACACTATCGAGAAGTAAATTAAGGGCAAGAGCGATATTAGCTATTAGATATTAGATATTAGCGAAGAGCGTTGAGCGTGACTCGTGCGCTCACTTCGTTCACTGTTCGTTATCAAACAGAGAGGCGCAGCCGAACGGACGAACAGCGTAGCGGACGAATAGCGTAGCGGAC
>JAAEZG010000011.1 GCA_018222985.1 Gammaproteobacteria bacterium | reverse complement strand
TGGTGTTTTGTAAAGAAATGGTGCCTAGGGTCGGACTCGAACCGACACGGGTTTTATCCCGGCGGATTTTGAATCCGCTGCGTCTACCAATTTCGCCACCCAGGCACTGGGGGTCTTGCTTACTGAAGTATGCTGCGCATTATACTGAACCGTTGAAGCCAATCAAGACATTTTATGACAGAATTATTCAATCGCTTATTTCGTGAGCAAATAACCTGAAAAATTGGTTTTTCTCCTGCTTTTTTAGGTACTATAGCGAAAATTTTCAGCACGGATTAATCATGAGCACAACGTCACCTAATGCGACATCTGTAGAAGAAAATCCACCAAAAACCACCGCGCAAATACATGCCAGCTTCCCAAGCGCGGGCTTTTTGCGACGTTTAGCCGCGATGATTTACGACCTACTCGTAGCCGTTGCTATTCTCATGCTCGCAACTGGCTTAGCGCTTATTTTGCCGGCAGTATTAAGCCGTATGGGCGTTATTACACTCAGCGATGACTTAACTGCCGCAGACTGGCTCAATCAAACACCTATTTTTGGTATTTATTTACTCACAGTGCTGGCAGTTTTCTTTGGTTGGTTCTGGTGGCGCAGCGGGCAAACCGTGGGCATGCGGGCCTGGCGCTTAAAAGTGCAACAACGTAATGGTCAGCGCTTAACTAAAAAACAAGCCGCTATTCGCATTTTAACCTGCACCTTTGGGTTAGGTAACTTATGGGTTCTGGTCGACTTTAAAAACCATAGAGCTTGGCACGATTACGCTGCCGGAACTGAATTAGTTACGCTATCAAAAGAAGCAAACCAACTTTATTATTGGAAAGAATTGTAATCAGAAAAGTTGTCACGCCAGGCGCCGCTAACTGCCGCGGCGCCCCATCATCCAAAGTGCCCAGCTAGCGAACAGTAAGCTTGGTAACAAAGCACCGAGCACTGGTGGTAATTGATACACCTGAGCCATCGGCCCAAATATTTCATTACTCACGTGAAAACCAAATCCGGTAATAACGCCCAATAATATGCGCGCCCCCATGGTGGTTGAACGCAGCGGGCCAAAAATAAATGACAACGCAACCAACAACATAACCGCAACGGTCACCGGCGCGAGTAACTTGCGCCATAACGCTAGCTCATAACGCTCAGACGCCTGCCGATTAGCATCAAGATAATCTAGGTAATCCAATAACCCTCGAATCGATAAACTCTCCGGTTTTACCGTAACTACGCCAAGCTTGTCTGGCGTTAACGACGATTGCCAAAGAAAAGTTTCTTGATGGTCTTGCTGTATTTTTTCAAAGGTATAGGTGGTGCGCGTTACGTCCGCCAAACGCCAACGTTCTGCGCTGTACATAGCACTTGATGCATGCAAAATAGAATTTAACTCATTGCCTTCATCGAAGTGATAAACGGTAATATCACGCAGCCGGCCGGTATTTTCAACCTCCCCGATGTTGACAAAGTTCATGCCGTCGCGAGCCCAAATACCCTGCTGCGCCGAAATCAAACTACCACCAGAAATAGCACGGGCTCGAAGCTCTCGTCCGTGAGATTCAAGCTCTGGAGCCACCCACTCGCCCATTGCCATCACGGCTAGCATCATCACCACAGCCGCTTTCATGACCGAGCCAACAATATTTAGGCGTGATCGCCCCGCGGCCAACATCACCACAAGTTCCGAGTTACTTGCCAACATACCCATGCCAATTAAGCCACCTAACAAGGCAGCCATGGGAAAAAACACTTCAATATCGCGAGGCAAGCTGTACAGCACGAACAATCCCGCTTCAGCCACCGAGTAAGTTCCACGACCGACCGACTTTAACTGTTCAACAAATCGAATCAAACTCGACAGACCGCTCAAAACAGCCAAACTGAGCAAAGATGTGACTAATACAGAGCGCGCAATATATCGATCAAGAATAGAAAACATCAGCGCGCCCTCTTAAACTTAGATAGCACTTTCAGCCCCCATGGGCGACCTTTACCAATCAATGCAACACCGCAAACAAGTAACAAGACATGAATCCACCACAAACCGATACTGGCCGGAATGGCGCCATCCGCAACAGCTGATCGAGCTGACATGAGAATAAGAAAATAGCCTAGATAAATCAGCAAGGCTGGAGCCATGCGCGCAAACTTACCTTGACGTGGATTAACTCGGCTTAACGGCACCGCAATAAGTGTCAGTAATGGCATAGCCAATGGAATTGCAATACGCCATTGAAGCTCTGCTTGGGCCTCAGTATTGGGCTCGTTCATCAATTCTAAGGTACTGTACGCTTCTAACTTACGAATATACTCACTGCCCTCTTGTTCTTTGATTTGCAGTTGGTAATTGTCAAATTGCATGACTTGAAACTCGCCTTCATCCAGACTTTGGGCATAGCGCATACCGTTAGACAAAACTAGGGTTTGTGCGCCAGATTCGGCGGCAATGACGGCACCGTTGTCGGCCATGACAACACTACCGCCAACAACTCGATTATTTTCATCACGTAATGACTGAGCGACAAATACTTCATCAAGATCGCCGTTTTCGGTTAAACCTTGAACGTAAATCACCGCTTTTTGGTTACTCGCTTGTTGAAAACGCCCCGGCATGATCACACTCAGCCCGGTTTCACTGCGTGCTCGTTCTTCCACCACACGCTCTTGCTCTAACGACCAAGGTACCAAGTAGAGTGTTAACACTGCGGTGCCAAGAGCCAGAATGACTGACAGTACTAGTGTCACTCGGGTGACATACCATTCACTGACACCGCAAGCGTGCAATACCGTCATTTCGTTGTCCGCGTATATACGCCCATGGGCTAGCAAAATACCGAGAAATAGACTGAGCGGTAAGATAAGTGCAGCGAGTGCCGGAAGATTTAGACCAAGTAACTGAATGACAATATTGCTTGGAATTTCTCCAGCAGAAGCATCAGCGAGCACGCGAACAAACTTTTGACTGACAAAAATAGTCATCAAAACCACTAGCACAGCGATTTGTGACTTAAATGTTTCACGTATTAAATAGCGAAATATACGCACTGATGCCCACTCTTAACGTTGCTTTTTACTGGAAATACTGCGATTTTTAAGTAAACTTGTCATTTTAACAAGAATTATTCTACGACAGCGATCCACTGTCAACCGCAGCAAACGGGAGCACATATGGAGTTCAGCGTAAAAAGTGGCAGTCCGGAAAAACAACGATCTGCCTGTGTCGTGGTTGGTGTATATGAACCACGCCGCCTATCCGGTGTAGCAGAACAACTTGATAAAGTCAGCGAAGGCTACCTCAGTAACCTGCTGCGCCGTGGCGATCTTGAAGGAAAGCCAGGGCAAATGCTGTTGCTACACAACGTTCCTAATATATTCAGCGAACGAGTTTTGCTGGTTGGCTGTGGCAAGGAACGTGAGCTCGATGAACGTCAGTATAAACAAATTATTGAAAAAACCATCCATACTTTGAATGAAACTGGTTCAATGGAAGCGGTTTGTTTTCTTAGCGAGCTTCACGTTAAAGGTCGCGACACCTATTGGAAAGTACGCCAAGCGGTAGAGGCTGCACAAGGTGGTTTATATACTTTTAACCAATTGAAAACGCGCAAAGAAGAGCCTCGCCGACCACTGCGCAAAATGGTCTTCAATGTACCGACTCGCCGTGAGCTGCCGCTTAGCGAAAAAGCTATTCAACACGGGCTAGCCGTTGCTAAAGGTATGTCGCTATGCCGTGACGTAGCCAATATGCCACCGAATATTTGTACGCCACGCTATTTGGCCGAGCGCTGTGAAGAAATGGCAAATAGCTACACCAATTTAAAATTCACCGTAGTCACCGAACAAGAAATGGCCGAACTTGGCATGAACGCTTATTTGGCCGTTGGTCGCGGCTCTGAAAACGAATCGATATTAAGCTTATTACACTACCAAGGTGGCGAAGCGAATCAGGCCCCAATTGTGTTAGTTGGCAAAGGCTTAACCTTTGATGCCGGCGGCATTTCGATTAAGCCCGCAGCGAACATGGATGAAATGAAATATGACATGGGCGGTGCCGCTTCGGTTTTAGGTGCCATGCAGGCAATCGCGGAACTGCAACTTCCAATCAACGTTATTGGCGCCATTGCCGGATGTGAGAATATGCCAGATGGAAAAGCCTATCGCCCTGGCGATGTGCTCACCACCATGAGTGGCCAAACCGTTGAAGTATTAAATACGGACGCTGAGGGTCGTCTCGTGTTGTGTGATACCTTAACCTATGTGGAGCGCTTTGAGCCTGAGACGGTTGTTGATGTTGCTACCCTAACAGGGGCTTGTATTATTGCCCTTGGCCACCACGCTAGCGGCTTAATGAGTACCCATAACCCACTTGCTCATGAATTGTTATCAGCTTCAGAGCAAAGTGGTGACCGCGCATGGCGCTTGCCAGTTTGGGATGAATACCAAGATGCATTAGATAGCCCATTTGCGGATATGGCCAACTTAGGCGGTCGCGATGCGGGTACCATTACCGCCGCTTGTTTCTTGTCGCGCTTTACCAAAAAATACCACTGGGCGCACTTAGACATAGCTGGAACAGCTTGGCGTAGCGGAGCGAAGAAAGGTGCAACCGGTCGTCCGGTACCGCTGTTGACCCAGTTTGTGCTCAACCGCACCGCTTCGGCAGAGCAAGAATAAAACGTGATAGTGAAGGCTTAACCCATGGCACAAGGCATTTTTTACGTTCTAGACGGGCTTGATGAGCAGCAACAGTTGCAGTTCTTCTGTGAGCGTATATCACAGGCATGGCGCGATTTCCGTAGCGTTCGTGTTTGGTGTGCCAATCAAGCCGAAGCCGAAAAGCTCGATGAAGCTTTGTGGCAGTCACCCAGCGATGCGTTCGTGCCACACAACTTAGCTGGTGAAGGCCCTCCTCAGGGTGCACCGGTGGAGTTGTGCTGGCCGCAAGCAAACGTTGCCAAGCGCCGCACTGCGGCAGTGGTCAACTTGATGGCTGATATGCCCGATTGGCAAGGCGCACGGATAATTATTGAACGCGTGCCAAATGAAGATAATGCGCGCCAACAGGCCCGCGAACGCTATAAACTATACCGTAGCCAACGTGTTGAGCTACAAACGGTTAAAGCATCTGAACAGATGAATTCATTCACCCAATAGAACGAAGTGACTATTTCTATGGATAAAACGTATTCCCCGCAAGCGATTGAGCAAGCCCTTTATAAAACTTGGGAAGAGCGCGGTTATTTTAAACCGTCGGGTCAAGGCGATGCTTATTGCATTATGATCCCCCCACCAAATGTCACGGGCAGCTTGCACATGGGGCATGCGTTTCAGCATACCATCATGGACACCCTCACCCGCTATAAGCGTATGGATGGCTTTAATACCTTGTGGCAGGTTGGCAGCGACCATGCCGGTATTGCCACACAAATGGTGGTTGAGCGCCAGCTTGCCGCGCAAGGCGTAACCCGTCAAGAACTTGGCCGCGATGCTTTTATCGATAAAATTTGGGAATGGAAAGAACAATCAGGCGGCACCATTACCTCGCAGATGCGTCGCTTAGGCGACTCTGTTGACTGGGACCGCGAACGCTTCACTATGGACGACGGCTTGTCGAACGCTGTCAAAGAAGTGTTTGTACGCTTGCACAAAGAAAACCTTATTTATCGTGGTAAGCGCTTAGTTAACTGGGACCCGAAATTACAAACCGCTATTTCTGACTTAGAAGTAGAAAACAAAGAACAGCAAGGCCACATTTGGCACCTGCGATACCCACTTGCGGACGGCGCTAAAACTGCCGACGGTAAAGACTATTTAGTAGTCGCCACCACTCGTCCTGAAACCATGCTCGGCGACGTCTGCGTTGCTGTGCACCCAGACGACGATCGTTATCAAAGCCTAGTGGGCAAATTTGTTGAATTGCCGATTGTCGGCCGCCGTATTCCAGTTATTGCCGACTCTTATGTTGATAAAGAATTCGGTACTGGGTGTGTGAAGATCACGCCAGCCCATGATTTTAATGACTATGATGTGGGTAAGCGTAATAACCTACCGATGATTGCCGTGTTAGACGACCATGCTAATGTTCGCGACGTTGCTGGTTTATATACCCCTACCGGCGAATCACTGCCTGAAATTGACGGGTTTGACGGTACGTTACCAGCCGACTTCCAAGGGCTTGAGCGATTTGCTGCACGCCAGAAGATTGTTGCTGATTTTGACGCGCTTGGCTTACTCGACAAAACCGAAGCACACACCAACAAAGTGCCTTATGGTGACCGCGGTGGTGTGCCCATTGAGCCACATTTGACTGACCAGTGGTACGTGCGCGTTGGACCAATGGCTGAAGTTGCAACAAAAGCTGTCGAAGACGGTGACATTCAGTTTGTACCAAAGCAGTACGAAAATATGTACTTCGCTTGGATGCGTGACATTCAAGATTGGTGTATTTCGCGTCAACTATGGTGGGGCCACCGAATTCCTGCGTGGTATGACGAGCAAGGCAACGTATATGTTGGTCGTGATGAAGACGAAGTACGCCGTGACAATAACTTAGGCGATACACCATTGCGTCAAGACGATGACGTGCTAGATACCTGGTTCTCTTCCGCTCTATGGACATTCTCAACTTTAGGTTGGCCAGAACATACCGATGACTTGAAAACCTTCCACCCCACAGACGTGTTGGTTACCGGTTTTGACATTATATTCTTCTGGGTTGCTCGCATGATCATGATGACCATGCACTTCTTAAAAGACGAAAACGGCAAACCTCAAGTGCCATTTAAAACGGTGTACGTAACGGGGTTGATTCGTGACGAAGAAGGCCAAAAAATGTCGAAATCGAAGGGCAATGTCCTTGATCCACTCGACATGATTGATGGTATTGACTTAGAAACCTTAGTCAACAAGCGCACGGCCAATATGATGCAGCCGCAGCTTGAGGTTGAAATTAAAAAGCGTACCGAAAAGCAATTCCCAGAAGGCATATCAGCGCACGGTACCGATGCCTTGCGTTTCACCTTAGCTGCTTTAGCTTCAACCGGTCGCGACATTAACTGGGACATGAAGCGCCTAGAGGGCTATCGTAACTTCTGCAACAAGTTATGGAATGCTAGCCGTTATGTGCTGATGAACACTGAAGACCAAGATTGTGGTGTACGCGATGGCAAACCAAGTGGTGAACTCGAGTTGTCGTTAGCTGATCAGTGGATTATCGAACAGCTCAACGACACAACCAAGCAATTCCGTCATGCATTAGATACTTATCGTTTTGACCAAGCTGCTGCGATTGCCTATGAGTTTACCTGGAATCAGTTCTGTGACTGGTATCTTGAGCTAACCAAGCCAGTGCTATTTAATGGAACCGAAGCGCAACTGCGTGGCACGCGTCACACGCTAGTGACAGTGCTTGAGCAGTTATTACGGTTGTTACACCCATTGTTGCCATTTATTACCGAAGAGATATGGCAGCGCGTCGCACCATTAGCAGGTATTCAAGCAGAAACTATCATGCTGCAAGCCTACCCACAGGTACAGCCGCAGCGTTTTGCAACCGCTAGTGCCGATATGGAATGGCTAAAACAAGTTATTGTTGCCGTTCGAAACATTCGCGGCGAAATGAATTTGTCACCAAGCAAACCGTTGCCAGTGCTATTTAAGAACGCTGATGCAACCGCACAAGCGCGTCTAGAGCAGAACCAGAGCTTCTTAAGCGCCTTAGCTAAGCTTGAGTCAGTCACCTTTTTGGCGGCTGATGAAGAAGCCCCTGCAAGTGCAACCGCACTGGTTGGCCGAATGGAGATAAACATTCCTATGGCTGGCTTAATTGATACTGCAGCAGAATTAGCGCGACTTGATAAAGCTATTGAGAAAGCGCAAAAAGAATTCGATCTATTTAGCCGTAAGCTAAGTAACGAAAACTTTGTTAGCAAAGCTCCTGCTGAAGTGATTGAAAAAGAGCGTGCTAAGCAAGCTGAAGCACAGGAAACTTTGACTCAGTTGCAACAACAGCGTGAGAAAATTGCGACACTGTAATGTCGTTATTGGTTGTTTAACAAAAAAGGGATGGTTTCGTAACCATCCCTTTTTTTATGTCTTATTTTGCTAACTGAATGAATGACGTTTGTTACTCTTCTTCGTCATCACCGAAGTAAGTACCCCAACCATCATAATCAACACCTGTTAGGTTTGCTATATCGGTCACTTCTTTTGTTTGCATACGCAAAATTTCAGCATCAAGCTTCACTTCGCTCACCGCCGCGAAGGCAAAAATACGGGCGCCGTCGTCAGTTTCAAACTCATCTGCATCATCAACATGGTAGCCAACCTTGACAAGTTCTACCGCAGCTTTCTCTAGCTTGGTAAAGTCGGAACTGACCAAGTGATGCTCAATAGTAAATTTTTGCTCTGTGTCAGCACCATCGCTTAATAGTGCTTCTACCGTTTCGTCACTTTGTGCAATGAGTTCATTTAAGTTATTTGCCATACACTTATTGCCCCTGCGCCAGCTCGTGATCGAGCTCACTAATTTTTAACTGCATCAATTGGTGACAATGGGCTGATAAAGCACGTACTGCATCTTCACCAAAGTCTGCAATAGCCACTGGATTTAGCATTTCAATAATAATAGTGCCGTTATTCCAACGATTCAGCTTAATGCGACCATGAAGATTAGACACACAAATTGGTACAATATTTACGCCAGCTTGCACCGCGGTACGAAACGCACCGGTTTTAAACGGCAATAATCCGCGCCCGTAACTGCGCGTTCCTTCGGGAAATAGCAATATGGATAGCTTACGTTTGCGAATCGCTGCCGCAGCTTGCTCGATGGTGCCATGAGCGCGGCCTTTGTTTTTGCGATCAATTAAAATGTTCCCCGCTAACCAGTACAACTGACCAAAAAACGGAATCCATTTTAAGCTTTTCTTGCCAATACTGACGGTTCCCAAAGGCATCGCCCGCGCAAGGGTGAAAATATCATAACTGTTTTGATGGTTCGCTATATACACATAAGGCCCACTGTTACGCAGTGATTCCGGTATACGAATATCAAGCTTCACCCCAAATAACCGGTGCATGCGCCCATACCAGTGCGCAGCTAAGGCAGTGTTATTCCGGTGAAACGGCCGAACAATACAAATTAAAAGTAATAAGGTACTGCCAACGACAATAAAAACGCCCAACAGCAAAATACGTACAACAGCGAGCATGTAATCTCCTTCAAGCTTAATGGCCGCTAGTATAACCTGTTAGGCGCCGAAAAACGTCCGATCAGTCAGTATTTTCCACTAAAATTGCATCAACACGCTGCAACCCGCGCGGTAATTTATTGCCTCGACGGCCCCGCTCACCGCGGTAATGCTCAAGATCTGATGGTTTGAGCGTTAATTTGCGTTTGCCGGCAAGCAATGTGATTGCCGCATCCGCCGGTACCGTCGCTGCAGCGACAACATATTCTTCGCGCGACTGAGCCCGTAACGTCGGAATGCTAATCATCTTGTTGCCTTTACCTTTTGATAGTTCTGGTAAATCTCGAACTGGGAATAGCAACATGCGACCCTCATTGGAAACCACTGCTAATAAATCATTTTCACGATCATTCACCGCGCTTGGTGGTAAAATTTTAGCGCCTGTCGGCAGGTTTAAAATGGCTTTACCGTTCTTATTGCGACTGACTAAGTCGCCAAACTGACAGATAAACCCATAGCCTGCGTCAGACGCCAATAAATAGCGCTGTTCGTCTTTGGCCATTAAAACTTGGTCGATGGTTTCACCAGCAACCATGCTAAACCGCCCCGTCAGCGGCTCGCCTTGAGTTCGTGCTGACGGTAATAAATGCGCTTCGCACGAGAAACTGCGGCCCGAGCTATCTAAAAACACAACCTGTTGATTGCTCTTACCTTGCGCTTGTGCCAAGTAAGTATCACCAGATTTATAAGCCAAGTTAGTACCGTCAACGTCATGGCCTTTGGCGGCACGTACCCAACCTTTTTTCGATAACACGACGGTTACTGGCTCAGCTGGGGTTAAATCGCGCTCACTCAGTGCCTTGGCTTCTTGGCGCTCAACCAACGGTGAACGGCGATCGTCACCATATTTTTCAGCGTCTGCCAAAATTTCTTTGCGAATAAGCGTCTTCATGCGACGGTCAGAACCGAGTAACAATTCAAGTTGCTGGCGCTCTTTTTCAAGCTCTTCTTGCTCGCCTTTTAACTTAAACTCTTCTAGCTTGGCTAAGTGGCGTAATTTTAATTCAAGAATAGCTTCTGCTTGTGTGTCGGTCAGCCCAAATCGCTCCATTAACACCGGCTTAGGGTGGTCTTCATGGCGAATAATGGCAATCACTTCATCAATGTTCAGATAAGCTATTAATAAGCCTTCTAAAATGTGCAAGCGTGCCAATATTTTATCAAGACGATATTGTACACGGCGTGTCACCGTGTCTTGACGGAACACCAGCCACTCTTTGAGTACATTGAGAATTGGCTTCACCTGCGGGCGGCCATCTAAACCAAGCATGTTAAGGTTCACGCGGTAGTTTTTCTCAAGGTCTGTGGTGGCAAATAAGTGCTGCATCATTTGCTCAGTATCAACCCGGTTCGAGCGCGGAACGATGACTAAACGCGTCGGGTTTTCATGGTCTGACTCGTCTCGTAAGTCACTCACCATAGGTAGCTTTTTGGCTTGCATCTGTGCCGCTATTTGCTCCAACACTTTCGCGCCAGAAGCTTGATGCGGTAGCGCCGTAATCACCACTTCACCATCTTCTAGTGAATATTTGGCTCGCATACGAATAGTGCCGCGGCCAGTTTCGTAAATTTTGACGATTTCTTGATGCGGAGTAATGACCTCTGCGTCGGTTGGATAATCAGGCCCGCGCAAGTGTTCCATGATTTCGCTTAAATCTGCACTAGGTTTTTCCAGCAATAGTGCACAAGCATTGGCAACTTCACGTACGTTGTGTGGTGGAATATCGGTTGCCATACCAACCGCAATACCGGTTACACCATTCAGCAATATATGCGGCAAGCGCGCAGGCAACATGCGCGGCTCTTTCATGGTGCCGTCGAAGTTTGGCGTCCAATCGACGGTGCCTTGACCTAGCTCACTAAGCAACACTTCACTAAAGCGCGATAATCTAGCTTCGGTATAACGCATCGCCGCAAATGACTTAGGATCATCCGGCGAGCCCCAGTTCCCTTGCCCATCGACCAACGGGTAGCGATAAGAAAACGGTTGCGCCATGAGCACCATGGCTTCGTAACAAGCGCTATCGCCATGCGGGTGGAACTTACCGAGTACGTCACCCACCGTACGAGCTGATTTCTTATATTTAGCTAACGCTGATAAGCCAAGCTCTGACATGGCGTAAATAATTCGGCGCTGAACCGGTTTTAAACCATCGCCAATATGTGGCAAGGCGCGATCCATGATCACGTACATGGAATAATTTAAATACGCATCTTCGGTAAAGCGGCGCAGAGGTATTTGTTCTAAAACTTCCGTTGACATAATTGTGCTGCTCCTTACAACTCAGCCAAATCGACCAAATTGCCTTTACTTTCTAACCAATCACGGCGATCGCCTGAGCGTTTCTTCGCCAGCAACATATCCATTAACTCTTCGGTTGCTTGCGAGTCATCCACCGTGAGTTGCACAAGGCGACGGGTATTTGGGTCCATCGTGGTTTCACGCAACTGCAGCGGGTTCATTTCACCCAAACCTTTAAAGCGCTGAACGTTTACTTTGCCCTTTTTCTTTTCCGCTTCAATACGATCTAATATGCCCTGTTTTTCATCTTCATCAAGGGCATAGAAAACCTCTTTGCCAACGTCAATTCGGTACAGTGGCGGCATGGCAACATACACGTGACCGTGATCAACCAAAGTACGGAAATGCTTCACAAATAATGCACACAGCAGCGTCGCAATGTGTAAGCCGTCCGAGTCGGCATCGGCTAAAATACACACTTTGCCATAGCGCAATTGTTCTAAGTCTTCCGAGTTGGGGTCAACCCCAAGCGCAACCGAGATATCATGTATTTCTTGCGAGCCAAGAATTTGGTCTGACTCGACTTCCCATGTGTTTAATATTTTTCCGCGCAGTGGCATCACGGCCTGAAAATCGCGGTCTCGTGCTTGTTTTGCCGAGCCGCCGGCCGAGTCCCCTTCCACCAGAAACAATTCGCTGCGCGCTGGGTCTTGCGTTGCACAGTCGGTTAACTTGCCCGGTAGCGCTGGCCCTTGGGTGACTTTTTTACGAATCACTTTTTTACTAGCACGCATGCGCCGTTGGGCATTATTGATACACAGCTCGGCCAGTTGCTCAGCTTGTTCAGTATGTTCGTTTAGCCATAAGCTGAATGCGTCTTTGACCACTCCAGACACAAATGCCGCACATTGACGTGACGACAGTCGTTCTTTGGTTTGGCCAGCAAACTGCGGGTCTTGCATTTTGACTGACAAAATATAAGCGCAACGGTCCCAGATATCTTCGGGGGTTAGGCGCACGCCTCGTGGCAGCAAGTTACGGAACTCGCAAAACTCACGCATGGCCTCCAATAAACCTTGGCGTAAACCATTTGCGTGGGTCCCCCCTTGTGGAGTAGGAATCAGGTTTACATAACTTTCGGTAACCCCTTCGCCACCCTCGGGCAACCATGTAACAGCCCAATCAACAGCCTCTTCATTACCAGCCATGGCGCCAATAAACGGCTCTTCTGGCAACGTTGGTAGTTCACGTACGGCTTCAACCAGGTAATCGCGTAGGCCATCTTCGTAAAACCAGCTTTGCTCGTCGTTATCGACTAAGTTTTTAAAGGTAATCTTTAACCCTGGACACAATACTGCTTTGGCGCGCAGCAAGTGGGTCATTTTCAGTGCTGAAATTTTCGCTGAATCGAAGTATTTAGGATCTGGCCAAAAACGAATATTGGTACCCGTATTGCGCTTGCCAACCGAGCCGGTAATGTCGAGGTCAGTGACTTTGTCGCCATTCTCAAACGCCATTTGGTAAACGTTGCCGTCACGTTTTACCGTAACATCGACGCGGGTTGAAAGTGCGTTGACGACAGAAATACCCACACCGTGCAAACCACCCGAGAACTTATAGTTTTTGTTTGAAAACTTGCCGCCCGCATGCAGCTTCGTCATGATTAGTTCGACACCGGGCACGCCTTCTTCCGGGTGAACGTCCACGGGCATACCGCGTCCGTCATCTTGAACTTCTAAGGACTGATCGGGGTGTAAAATAACAATGAGCTCACGCGCGTGGCCCGCAAGAGCTTCATCGACACTGTTATCAATGACTTCTTGACCTAAGTGATTCGGACGCGTGGTATCGGTGTACATTCCCGGCCTGCGACGGACCGGTTCTAGGCCATTGAGGACCTCTATCGCATCGGCTTTGTAATCTGACATGCGCTTTATTATCTCGTGTTGCACGGAATCGTTGTTATAGGAATGCCCATATACTGTTACAGGACGTGTAGAAACTCAAGCGCCGCGGGTAGGTATCGCGGAAAATCTAAGAAGCTGTGGTCTCCACCTTGCTCCACCACCATTCGTTGAGCACGGTAGTAATCTCTCGCTAAGCGGTAATCTAAGCGCTCATCACCGGCTTGCAATAGCACCAACAAATCGGCTTGGGCCACAAAGCTTTGTTCCGCCTCAATGAGCACTTGGCGGTCACTGGCGTCTAATTGATAGGCTTCTTGGGTATACGGGTGTGCGCGATCAACGGCCTCTTCGGGCATCCAGTTATAAGGTTGTACCGCCGGATTGATCAACACCCCACGTACCTCAGTGCGCCCACGTTTATGTAACTGGCTAACCACGTAGTGCGTCCAAAACCCTCCGAGACTACTGCCCATTACCGCTGTCAGTGGCTGCGTGGCAACCAGTTCATCAAGAACCTGGCGAATTGCATTCATTCGTGACGGCTGCTGCGGCGCTAATAATTGAACCGCTGGGTTGGTCGTGTTTGGCAATGTTGCTTGGTGCGAGTTCATAAACTCGCGAGTTTGAATAATTTTTAAACTTTCCGGAGAGCTCTCAAATCCATGTAAGTACAACAGCAATGTCTAATTCTCCTGTAGTAAGCCTCGGCTCTTGATCAGTTGCAGCCACTCTTGCAAGAAATGATTCACTTGGTGTTTTTCGTTCGCATGATGCATACGTGGATTCGGCACATCATAGGCTGGCTGCAAACGGGTTACCCCTTGGCTACGCACAACTTCAGCAAGTTGCGCATCGTGATAAAGCCGCACATCAAGCTGCGTTTCTTTCAACCCCGGTAATTGGGTAACAAGCGCCTGCTGTTCAATGCGCACTTCGGTGGTGTATGGCGCAGACTCAAGCACCGTGAGTGCAAAGCGTAAATGCTGACCAATTTTAATCACCTGAGCACCGTGTTGCCGCACGCTCTCAGCCATCGGCTTGAGCGCAGCATAATTTAACGCGGCCAAACGCTGCAGCGCGGCCAAATCAAATTTATAGCGGCGTAACTTCACATCAGTGGTCATAAGTCCTCAAAGCGACGTTTATGTAACTGCAACCATTGTAGCCCAATCACACTGGCGGCATTGTTAATTTTTCCCTGTTCCAATAACTGCACCACATCACCGAATGGTAGTACATGCACACGAATATCTTCATGTTCGCTAGCAAGTCCGGCATGTCGAAGGGCACGTGAGCTGTCCACTTCGGCAATATAAATAGATATCTCTTCCGTACAGCCACCCGGTGTGGATAAATAACTTAATGCAAAATGCAAACGCTCCGCGCTCAGGCCTGCTTCCTCAAATAACTCACGGTGCGCCACCTGCTCGGCTGATTCGTCACCGTCATACATGCCGGCGACAAATTCCAGCAACCAAGGTGATTGGGTTTCATCCGATGCGCCGAGCAAGGCTCCAACTCGAAATTGCTCAAGCACAACAAGAGCATCTCGTTTGGAGTCATACGGCAACACAACCACGGCGTGGCCACGGTCCATCACTTCACGCTCAAAAACAGGCGACCAATCACCTTCAAACAGCTTATGCTGCAACACCAATTTATGGATACTTAAAAAGCCCTCACGCACGGGCTGTCGCTCAATAATCTTGACATCTTTTTTAGAAAATTTTTGCACAATAAACCTTTCGCTGTTGAATTGCGTCTGTAACTTACCGATATAAGTACTCACCTAATCGCGAAAGCGATTGACTAAAATTGTAAATAAGCACCGCTTTGGCACATAATTAGTTACACTTGAACCCATTCTGTTGCAACTGGCGCAATGCTATTCATGACGATTCAAAGTAAACTAGTAAACATTCACGAGTGTATGTAAAATAGCTGCCAAGTTTTAGGCAAGATAATGCTTTCAGATAATTAGGACACCGTAGCCCATGAAAAAGCACGTATTATCCGTTTTAGTCGGCTTAACCATCAGCGCAACATCAAATGTTGCCTATGCTGACGACCTCGCTCAAGTTTTTCAACTCGCATTGCAAAACGATCCAACCCTACAACAAGTTGATGCTCAGCGCCGCGCCGCGCAAAAAGGCATTGATATTACGAAGTCAGCATTTTGGCCACAAGTTAGTTTCTCAGCTGGGTATTCACGCTCAGAGTCGGAGCGTGCTCAGTTTGACACAACTTCTCAGCAATTTGTCACTATTGACTCTGAAAGTCGTGCCTGGAATGCCGGCGTTAGTCTTTCGCAAACCGTTTTTGACATGAACGTTTGGGATCGCGCAGCTCTTAGTGAAAAACAAGCTTATCAAGCAGAAGTAAACTACTTAAGTACACGTCAACAATTAATGATTCGTGTCGTTAATGCGTATTTTACAGTCCTTGAGCGGATGGATGATCTTGAGTTCGCGACAGCTGAAAAGAAAGCGATTGAACGTCAATTAGAGCAGACAAAACAGCGTTTCTCGGTAGGCTTAACGGCAATCACTGATGTGCATGAAGCACAAGCACAGTTCGACACCGCCATAGCTTCAGAAATTCAAGCCAAGAATGCGGTTGAAGTTGCGCAAGAATCTTTGCGTGAAATTACTGGCCGTTATCATCAAAATTTAGCCCAATTAAATACCAGCTCGTTTTCGCCAGAAACCCCAACACCAAGCGACGCACAGCAGTGGGTGAAAATTGCAGAAGATAAAAATCTACAATTATTAGTGCAACGTGTTGCTGTGGAAATCAGTGATGAGCAAATAAGTTTGGCGCGTAATGGTCATTTGCCGACGGTATCATTGAGTGCCGACTATTCGACTAACGACACCTCAACTACCGTCGATGGTATTAAAACTAACATACCGCGCATGGACTCAAACTCAATTGGTTTGTCGCTGAACGTGCCTTTGTTTACGGGCTTCAGAACATCATCAGAAGTTGACCAAGCTCGCGAAAACTTCATTGCTGCAAGCCAAGAACTTGAGGGTGTGCGTCGCAATGTTGAACGTCAGGTGCGTAGCGCTTACTACGACGTTGTTGCAGCTTTATCGACTATTCGCGCGTTTGAACAGGCCGTAGTATCAGCTGAAAGCGCATTGAAAGCCACCCAAACAGGTTTTGAAGTGGGTACACGTACTATCGTTGATGTGCTAAACAGCACACGCAACTTGTATAACGCCCGCCGTAATCTATCTAGCGCGCGCTACGGCTATATTCGTCAGTACTTAGCTCTGAAACAAGCATCAGGGCAAATTAGCGAGCAAGATTTAGTCGCTATTAACGCAAGCTTAATTAATGAAAATAATTGAAAAACCCCGCTTTGAGCCACGTTTTCTATTACCTAAATATTGGTTAACGTGGCTTAGTGTTGGCTTTCTTTATGCTATATCGTGGCTGCCATATCAATGGCAGCTCGGTATGGGAAGAGTTTTAGGCCGACTGTTTTATCGCTTTGTGCCTCGTCGAGCTGATATCGCACGTCGAAATCTCGAGCTTTCGTTTCCAAACATGCCTGCCGATGAGGTAGAGCCGTTGGTGCGTAAGAACCTCGAAAATACCGGTATCGCATTTTTTGAAACAGGTATGGCATGGTGGTGGCCCGACTGGCGCATTCGCCGCAAGTTACATGTGCATGGCGTTGAACACTTACATGCGGCACAGCGTGACGGCCGCGGCGTATTGTTGTTGCTATTTCATTTCTTAAGCCTTGAAGTACACGCGCGGTTGCACGGGTTTGTAAAACCAGCAGTTGGTTTGTACCGCCCGCACAATAACGCGGTTATGGAGTATTTACAGACTCTTGGCCGCGGTCGTTCGAATAAATACATGATTCAGCGGCGCGACGTAAAAGGCATGCTACAAGCTTTAGACCAAGGCGAAATTGCTGGTTACTTGCCAGACCAAGACTATGGCCGCAGAAAAACCATTTTCGCGCCGCTTTTTGCGGTGGAAAAGGCAAGCACCACAACAGGGACGCTGCTATTTGCTCATGGCGCAAACTGCGCTGTATTGCCAGTGACATGTTTTCGCAGAGACGACGGCACGGGTTATGACATGACGTTTTACCCTGAATTTGAGAACTTCCCCACTGGGGATGACTTAGCCGACGTTACGCGGGTAAATAAAATGGTTGAGTTCGCAATTCAGCAGCGTCCTGAGCAATATATGTGGATTCATCGGCGCTTTAAAACTCGCCCTAATGACACAGACCCAGATCTCTATAAGCGTTAACTCAGCTCTTGCCCAACCAATGCTGCCATGCGGTGATCACCGTATGGCGGTAATCCTCTAGATTTTCATGCGTCACCGACCCTCGATCATCAAGCGCCAGCTTATGCAAAACTTCACGTTCCGCAATATAGGCCGTTATCAACGCTTGGCTTTCTTGTTTGGTTAACAAGTGTTTATGCTCAGCTTGTTCAAGAATTCGTATGTTGTCCGTAAAGGTCGCTAGCGTCGGAATTTCATGAGCGAAACGTAAAGTTAAATACTGCACCAAAAATTCAAGGTCGGTAATACCCCCTGCCCCTTGTTTCACATCAAACTGCTGGGCATTTACCCGCGCTGCTAAGTGACCACGCATTTTTTCGCGCATACTCAATACTTGTTCACGTAATTGTTGTTCATCACGGCGTTGGCAAATTTGTCGTTGCCGCAGGGCGATTAACTTGTCTCGTAAAGGTTGCGCACCGAACACCGGACGCGCCCTCACCAAGGCTTGTAGTTCCCATGTCCAGGCATCTTCTTGCAGATAGCTTGCAAAGGTATCAAGTCGCGTTACTAGCAAGCCTGATTTACCGGAAGGTCGCAACCGCATATCCACCTCGTACAGCGAACCGACAAGCGTTCGTGCGGTAAACAAATGCAATATACGCTGGGCTAGGCGCAAATAAAATTGCTGAATGCCAATGGCCTTAGGCCCTAATGTGTCGCCTTCGTAGTTGGTGTCGGTAATGAATACGAGATCGAGGTCAGAGCCGTAACCAAGCTCAAGCCCGCCAAGTTTCCCGTACGCCATAACGGCAAAACCCATATCGTCAGCACTTCGCTCAGGGGGCGCACCATGCTTTTCAACCAATTGGTGCCAGGCTAGGCGAACCACTTTATCAATCAATGCTTCGGCTAGGTAACTCAAGTGATCGCTCACTTTCATTAGCGGCAGAGCACCACTAATATCGGCGGCAGCGACTTTTAATTGCAGCACCTGGCGAGCTTGTCTCAGGGCATCCATTTGTGCCTCTAAGTCATTCTCTTGCTCAGGAATTCGTAACAAGAACTCGTCTAACAATCGCGGATAGTCGCGCAGCTCTGGCAGACGGTACAAATGCTGCGGATCAATCAATTCATCAAGTAACAGTGGGTAAGTAGCTATTTGCGAAGTTAACCATGAACTAGCGCGGCACAGTTTAATGAGTTGTTCACGTGCACCTGAATTCTCCACCAGCAATTCAACATAGGCGGTGCGGGTCATAATTTTTCGTAGCACCTGCAGCACACGTTCAAGCACAGAATCGGCATCCGCAAACTGAACAATACGCTCTAACAAAAGCGGCACCAATCTAGCCATGGCTTTGCGCCCACGAGGCCCTGAGCCACGTTTACGCACATCCATACGTAACTGATTAACCTGCTGCCAAATTAGCTGCGCGGTCGACTTGGCAAGGCCAAAATCGAGCAAGACATCAATCGCCGTTTCATCTTCAATCATGTCTTGCCAAAGTAGCTGCAATTGCCCTGCTTCTTCGTCTTCGGCGTCGGGGTCACCAATAACCTGCTGAAATTGTTCATGCACGGTGGCCATGGTGGCGCGAATATCGGCTTCAATGTCAGCCCATGGCTGCTGATAGGCCAAACTAATACGTTGCTGAGTCGCCGCGTCATCGGGTAATGTTTGGGTTTGCTCGTCGTTCAGTTGCTGCAGCACATGCTCCATTTTGCGCAGCTTTTCATAGCACTGTAGAAGTTCGCTAACCGTTGCTGCTGGCAATATATTCAGCTCGGCAATCGCTTGGTAGGCGGCATATAGCGACTGGGTTTGCAATTGCCGTTGCTGGCCACCACGAATTAACTGAAACGCTTGTGCAATGAACTCAATTTCTCGAATACCACCGGCGCCCAGTTTGATATTGCGCTCAAGCCCTTTGCGGCGGGTTTCTTGGGTAATCAACGTCTTCATTTTGCGCAGCGCATCAATGGCTGAAAAGTCAATATAACGGCGATAGACAAACGGCCGCAATAACGACTTCAGTTCAGTTTCATGAGCTTTGCTACCGCCAATGAGCCGCGCTTTGACCATGGCGTAGCGTTCCCAGTCACGCCCCTGCTCTTGGTAGTAATATTCAAGCGCCGAAATACTGGCAACCACGGGCCCTGACTGACCAAACGGGCGCAAACGTAAGTCGACACGAAACACGCGACCATCAGCGGTGATTTGATCAAGCAAGCCCACCAAGGCCTGGGCCAGACGCGTAAAAAACACACTATTTTCTATCGGTTTACGTGAATGGTCGGTTTCGCCTTGGGCGGGATAGCAAAAAATCAAGTCGATATCAGACGAGAAATTTAATTCTTGTCCGCCCAACTTGCCCATGCCAATCACCAACAACGGCATTGCTTGGCCTTGGTCGTCTCGCGGTGTACCAAAGCGCTCACAATAGCGTGGGTACAGCCAGTTTAGCGCCCCATTGATAAACGCATCAGCGGTCGCACTAATGTGCTTGAGCATGTCGGCTACGCTTATTTGTTGTAACAAGTCGGCAGCAGCTAACGCGGCGTACCATTGTTGGCGCACCTGCCTCAGTGCACGCTGCGCTTGAGGCTCATCGACGCATGGGGCGAGCAATTCGGCAACAGCAGTTGCGTAAGTGTTGAGCGGTGGCAATACCACGCGTTCGTTCTGCCATTGAACCGCATCCGGCTGCTGCTCAATGACACGCGCAACAAACTGACTTATTTCACAGACTTTTCGCTGTGCATCCATACCTAGAGTATCCAATAAGGCTCTTGTTTTAGTGCCACACGACGCGAACGTTCAAGCGCATAGAGCAGCGACTCAAGCTGCACCTCTTGCCAACTTAAAAGCTTTTCTGTATTTACCTCATCGGTGTCTTTAATGGCTTCGCGTAACAGCTTAAGTGCCATAATTTCACGAATGCCACGCATTAAGTCTTGCCAAGGCGCTCGAAATAATTCGCGGTCATTGGCGTCAAACAAATACCCGACGCAATAACCTAGTTGTAGTGAGCTTTGTAACTGTGGCAATAGTTTTAAATAGTGATCAGCGCGCATTTCTTGGTGCTTGGTAAAAGCTTCAACCACTTGTTGCCAGTCTTCACGCAAGCGCTGTGTTGCCCATTGCTTTAACGGTACCTGCATGAGTTGCTCATGACGTGGCTGCTCAGAACATAACTCGCCAAGTTCAAATAATGTCAGTTGGTAATCATCACGTTTACTTAAACTAACCACTAATTCGAGCTGTACCGAGTGCTCTTGTTGCTCAACAATCACCTCATAGAGTTTTTGATTTTGCTCGAGAGCCCGATGATACGCACCGTCTTCCGCGGTTAGTTCATTAAGCCCATCGTAGCGGCTCAGCCAGCCCAAATGGCCCAGCATTTGCTCGAGTCGTGCAATATGATCGCTCACATCAAGTTCGAACAACGCCAGTTGCTGCAGTACGACTTTGCACAGACGAATACCGTCGGTAATTCCGGCTACCGCTCGCACATTTGGCTGTTCAGCCAAGCAGGCATCGTTATGTTGCCAATATTGCAACGCGTAGGCTAATGCACGATATAAGCCTGTTCCAACGTCATCTTGCGGTTGTTGATGCACAAAATGCGCATGATTAAATGGCTCAAGCACTGACTTTTGTGCCAGTAAATAGCCGCGAGCCGCTTTGCTTAAACTACCCACTCGCGCATTGACTCGAGTAATAAAACGGCGTGCTAATTTATAAGCATCGGCGGCAATGCCACCTTGCACTTCAAGTTCAATTTCGCAAATAGGTCGCGATTGGTCATTGGCCACAATGTGACCTTCATCAAACACCAACTCAATAACGCCTTCACCACTTGGAATTTTCCAACGGTGGCGCGTGAAGTCGGTGCGAAATAACTCAACCAATTCACGTTGAATATCAAAAACCGGAAATTCATCAGGCCAAATGTCTTCTTCAAACAAGGTTAAATCGGGTGTGTCGCTGGTAATAACCGCATTATATTCAGGGCGCGAATGCATGCCACCAAGCACTTGCCCAGCTAATTTAATGGTTTGCTCGCGTTCATCACCACGCCGCCGAATACGCAGCCCCATATCGTGCTGACGCAACTGCAGGTCATCGGTATCGAAATACGCATTGGTTAATTCAAGGGTGCTGCTGTCGCTATCTTTGGCCAATTGTTGGCATAACCGTAACACCGCTTCACGCTGGTTCGGTTCCACAAGTAATTTCAATTCAATTTCTTGGCTCACGAGCTCTCTCTTACGCGTTGATTTTCCTTGCTTCATACGGTACTCGCACTGACTTTACGGGTCAACTGAAATGGGCTTGACAGAGCTGCACAAAAAATGCACCGTGGGCGCAATTAATCGGTCTCGATGAAGTAACAAAAAAATGTGATCAGACAGGCTTTACGCGCGCCCAAAAAGTCATATACTGGCGCCCGAAATATGTCACCGCCAGCCTTGGGCTGAGTCCTACAGGAGATGCTATGTTTAAAGCGAGTGAAGTACTTGCGGCTCAGTATACCGGCGCCGACCTTGGTCGACTCCAACAAGCCATCACCGACAACTATTTAGTCGATGAAGATGCTTATTTGCGTGAGCTGTTGCCCCTTGTGCCTCAAGACAACGAAAATCTTGAGCGCGTAACCCAAGCGGCAGCTAATTTAGTGAATAAAGTTCGCGACCGTGCTGATGGCGGTGGCGTAGATGCGTTTTTGCAAGAATACAGCCTTGACACCAAAGAAGGCATTATTCTGATGTGTTTGGCAGAAGCATTGCTGCGTATTCCAGATGCCACAACTGCTGACGCGCTTATTCAAGACCGATTATCCGGCGGTGACTGGCACAAACATATGGGCCAAAGCGCCTCATGGCTAGTCAACAGCGGCACTTGGGGATTAGCGTTAACCAACAACGTCATTAACCCAACTGGTAAGCCAATGGAAACGCCACGCGGTGTATTTCGCCGTATGGTGCGCCGTTTAAGCTCGCCTGTGGTACGCAAAGCCACGTACGCGGCGATGCGTATTATGGGGACGCAGTTCGTACTGGGCCGAACCATTGAAGAAGCACTGAAAAACAGTCGCAATAACCGCGACAAAGGTTATACCCATTCTTATGACATGCTCGGTGAAGCAGCATTAACCATGGCTGACGCACGCCGTTATCATGCTGATTATGTCAACTCCATTAAAGTTGTTGGCAAAGAGAACTTCAATAACCCGAACGCGCCGCGACCGACCATTTCAATTAAATTGTCAGCGCTACACCCGCGTTACGAAGTTGCTAATCATGAGCGTGTACTAACCGAACTTGCCCAAAGCTTGACTGAATTAGTGAAGCTTGCCAAAGAGGCTGACGTTGGCGTGAGTATTGACGCCGAAGAAATGGACCGCTTAGAGCTGTCATTAGAGCTGTTCGAAAAAGTCTACCGCAGTGGCGTATGTAAAGGCTGGCCACGCTTTGGCTTAGTGGTGCAGGCGTATTCAAAACGGGCGTTACCAGTATTGTGCTGGGTCACCGCGTTAGCCCGCGAGTGTGGCGATGAAATTCCTGTGCGTTTGGTTAAAGGTGCCTACTGGGATACCGAAATTAAGCTATGCCAAGTGAATGGCTTGTCTGGCTACCCTGTTTACACCCGCAAAGCCAATACCGACGTGTCGTACTTAGCCTGTGCACATTACTTAATGAGCCCAGCAACGGACGGTGCCATCTATCCACAATTTGCCACACACAACGCGCAAACGGTGGTGGCCATTCGCGATTTAAATGCAACATATCAGCGCCGCATTGAGTTCCAGCGTTTGCATGGCATGGGTGATGACTTGTATGACACCTTGTTGGAGCAAGATGAAAACATCACGGTACGTATTTATGCGCCGGTGGGTGCCCACAAAGATCTACTGCCTTATTTGGTTCGCCGTCTACTCGAAAATGGTGCAAATACGTCATTTGTGCACAAACTGGTTGACCCACAAACACCGGTTGCTGAATTAACCGAGCACCCGCTACACACAATGCTGAAACATGAGCATTTCGCGAACCATAAAATTCCACTACCGACGCAAATTTTTGGCGATCGGAAAAACTCGTTAGGACTGAATATGAACATTCACTCACAAGCTGATGATTTTATTAATGCCGTACACCAGTACCGCGACAAGCAATGGCAAGGTGGCCCGATTGTTAACGGCGACGTAGTGGACGCGCATCACAAAGTGGCCATTCATAGCCCACAAAACACCAGCCACCATATTGGTACTATTTGTTGGGGTGACAAAGCGTTAGCCGAGCAAGCATTGAAGAGCGCTAATGCGGCCTATCGTCGCTGGCGTGACACTGACGTCGAAGTACGTGCAAGCGCATTGGAAAAACTCGCTGATTTGCTTGAGGCAAATCGCATTGAGTTAATCGCTTTATGTAGCGTTGAAGCAGGCAAAAGCCTACAAGACGGTATTGACGAAATTCGTGAAGCCGTTGACTTCTGTCGTTATTACGCGCAGCAAGCACGTGAGCTTATGGGCGAAGGCACTACCTTACCGGGCCCTACTGGCGAAACCAACGAACTATTCGTGCAAGGCCGCGGTACCTTTATTTGCATTAGCCCATGGAACTTCCCACTTGCCATTTTCTTAGGCCAAGTGGCAGCCGCCCTAGTAACAGGTAACTGTGTTATTGCAAAACCTGCAGAACAAACCGGCCTTATTGCATTCCGCGCGGTACAGCTAGCTTTGGAAGCTGGTATTCCGGGTGATGTATTGCACTTTATGCCGGGTAGCGGCGCTGAAGTGGGTAGCTTCTTGGTGTCGCAAGAAGAAATTGGTGGGGTGTGCTTTACTGGTTCAACCTATACAGCACAAGCCATTAACCGTGCATTAGCAGCTCGTACCCGCGCAATTGTCCCATTGATTGCAGAAACCGGCGGTCAGAACGCTATGTTGATCGACTCAACTGCCCTGCCTGAGCAAGCAGTCACTGATATTGTGGCGAGCGCATTCAAGAGCGCGGGTCAGCGTTGCTCGGCATTACGAGTTCTATTTGTGCAAGACGACATTGCCGACCGCGTCACCGACTTGCTGAAAGGCGCTATGGCAGAACTTAAAGTTGGCGACCCTATTTTGCATGAAACCGATGTAGGCCCAGTGATTGACGGCGTGGCGAAAAGCAACCTTGAGCAGCATGTGAACGACATTTCACAAGCTGGCCGCCTCATTGCCCGTGCACCCATGCCTGAATACACCAACGGCGGTACTTTCGTGGCACCAACCGCCATTGAAATTGACAATATTAACCAGTTGGTGAAAGAAAACTTTGGCCCAATTTTGCACGTTATTCGTTACAAAACGAGCGAGCTCGACACGGTTATTCAAAGCATAAATGATACCGGTTTCGGTTTAACCTTCGGTATTCATAGTCGCAACGAAACCTTTGCAGCAGATATTGCGCGTCGCATTGATGTGGGTAACGTGTACATCAACCGTAACCAAATTGGTGCTGTGGTTGGCGTTCAACCATTTGGTGGTCGTGGTATGTCGGGTACTGGCCCGAAAGCTGGTGGTCCTCACTACTTGACGAGCTTTGTTACCGAGAAAACTCGCACCAACAACATTACCGCTGTAGGTGGTAACGCAACCTTGTTGTCGTTAGGTGACTAACGACAACAAGCGCTACAAGTAGCCAACATGGTGTGGGCGATTAAAACTCGCCCACTTCATGCATGTATAAACTCTCACTACCGTCTTCAATAACACCTACTAAGCCATGAATACGTGGCAAAATACGCGCCATATAGAACTTCGCAGTTTTTACTTTACTGGCTAAATACGGACGCTCGCCAATCAGTGGCTCAGCCACTTTTGCCATGCGCAACCACATGTATGCAAAAGCCACATAGCCAATCAAATACAAGTACTCAACCGCTACGCTATTGATAATATTTTCATCATCAGCAACTTTAGTCAGAACGTTTTTGGTGACGTCGGCAACAAGTTGCGTTGCTTGTGCAAGCTGCTGATACTCTTTTTCTAAGCCAGCTTGCGGTTGTGCTAACAACGCCTGAATATCATCTAGCAATGGCTTGAGCATTTCACCGCGCGAGCCCGCAACTTTGCGGCCTAGCAAGTCTAACGCTTGAATGCCGTTAGTGCCTTCGTAAATTTGGGCAATACGAGCATCACGCACCAGTTGCTCTTGCCCCCACTCACGAATAAACCCGTGGCCGCCAAATACTTGCTGGCCGATAACCGTCGCTTCGAATCCGGTGTCCGTTAAAAACGCTTTAGCAACCGGTGTTAGCAATTGCACTAATGCTTCGGCACGTGCTTTTTGCGCTGGGTCTTGCGCGTACTTAGCAATATCTAGTTGCTGCCCGACGTAGGTTGAGAACGCCCGACCGCCTTCAACAAAGGCCTTCATAGTTAACAGCATGCGGCGAACATCACCGTGCACAATTAACGGATCAGCTTCTTTAGCCATGTCGCGAGTCGCTTTGGCACCGCGCCCTTGAATACGGTCTTGTGCATATTCCAGAGCATTTTGATACGAGCGCGCGGCAGCGCCTAAGCCCTGAATACCTACCCCTAATCGCTCATAGTTCATCATGGTAAACATGGCTGGTAGGCCTTTGTGAGGCTCACCGACAAGCCAGCCCCTTGCGCCATCAAAATTTAATACGCAGGTAGCCGACGCGTGAATACCCATTTTGTGTTCAATAGAACCACAGGTCACGCCATTGCGTTCGCCTAAGCTACCGTCTTGGTTCACTAAAAACTTAGGCACTAGGAACAAACTAATGCCCTTGCTGCCGGCTGGCGCGTCAGGCAATTTAGCTAACACCAAATGCACAATGTTTTCTGCAAGGTCATGTTCGCCGCCGGTAATAAATATTTTAGTACCCGAGATGGCAAAACTGCCGTCATCGTTCGGAACGGCTTTTGAACGAATAATGCCTAAGTCTGTGCCTGCATGCGGCTCCGTCAAACACATTGAGCCGGTCCATTGTCCGCTAATCATCTTTTCAAGATAGGTGGCTTTAAGTGCGTCGTCGCCGTGTTGATCAATAGTCATAATGGCGCCGGCGGTTAAGCCAGAGTACAAAGAAAACGAAATGTCAGCAGCGCAGAGCATTTCTTCGTATTGTGCAGAGATACTTTTCGGTAGGCCCATGCCACCAAACTCAGGGTTTGCGGTCACACCTACCCAGCCGCCCTCAGCTAGCTGTTTAAAGTTTTCTTTGTAGCCTTTGGGGGTAGTTACAACGCCATCGTTAAATTGCACGCCTTCTTCGTCGGCGGCACGCGCGTTTGGTGCAATTAAGGTTTCGGCTAGCTTGGCGCCTTCATCAATAATGGCAACGGCTGTTTCCATATCTAGTTCGGCTAATTCACCAAACTGCGCCCAGTCTTTATCTACTTGGAATACGTCTTGCAGCACAAACTGCATGTCTTCGCGAGGAACACGATAGTCCGCCATGACAACACCTCTTTAAGTTACGGTAATTTCGTCGGGAGTCATTCCGCACGAAATCAAACAATGGATTTAAACAGGTGTTTTAATATCAGATAACCTAGGGCTTTGTCCAGTCTTCTAGTGCTGGCTGCGAGAATGCTTGGTTGTCTTTCACGAACACAACGTGCGCGGGTGCGATAGTCAATACCGTCAACCCTTCAAAGCGCTCCCCTTCAAAAAGTCGCACCCCACTTAATTCAATCCAACGCCCCTGTGGCCGCGATGAGTACTGGTGTCCGTCATAACTAAAGCTGGGAATTGTGCGCCGAAACGAGGGGGCCAATTGATCCAGTTCCGGCACTACACTGCGGTTCAAATTGTCGGCGTCACCGCCATTCTCCCCTTCAGCAAGGGCACTTTCAAAGGCACTGAGTAATTGCGGAGATATTTGACTTAAATCAATTGCCTGGTTGTCGTTAACGGGGCTTTGATTGTCTCTTTGTTGAGCTGTAGTGGCCCCTTGCTCAGTGCTTTGAGCCTGCTGCGGAAGGCTGGCATTCGCGACATCGGTTGCCATAGCGCTGTCGGTTGCCATAGCGGGCCACTGTGGCGTTTTGATTGTCGCCATGTCTCCAAGCTGGTATTGCGCCTGAACGGCAGCAGACGGCCGCTGATCACGCTCTAATGCTTCTAATTCGACTTTAGACGTAGCTTCAGCTTCTGCGCGATAATACGGCATCCACTGCACCGCCAACCAACCTAACACCCCGGCAAGTACGAGCATCACCAACCACAATAGTACTCGCGGTGCCCCCGTGCTAAGCACTTTTGCAGATTGCAGGCGCACGTCGGATGAACCTTGCACAAGTGGTGACGATTGATTCTTTAACGCTTTTAGCACTGATGACATTAGCGCACCTCTGTTATAGCTGCGGTTGCTGTCAGCCGAGGCCCACCGAGCTCACTATGTGAAATTAACCAGGCCAGCGTCAATGCATCTAGTTTGCTCGTGACACTTAAGCCTTTGGCTATTTGCAAGCGTTGTAACTGCTGTTCCAGAGGCTTGCTTGCTTGCAGCGGGTCGGCTCGTAGCGCTTGTGCTAATTGATGTGCCAACCATTGCTGATATACAGAGCCTTCCGCTTCAGCCTCGGCTAAGGTATACCCGGGCGGTTGCGCAACGACCAAGACAAACTCGCCGGTCCAATTCTCAGCCGGCTGTTGAGTGCTGCTGCCAATAAATTGATATTTGTTGTCGGTTAATACCAACAAATGCGGTAGATTCACTTTCACAATTTGGTCATAACGTGCGCTTCCCGCGATACACATCAACTCAAACTTTTGTATCCACTGACAAAAATCGGTACTAGTTGGTGGTTTTGGCAACTGCCAAGCCTGTGCAAGGGCCTCCACAGCAGCGGGTTTTACTGGCTCAATTTGGACCGCTGTCGTGGCGACACTGGCGCTATTCTTTTGCGCTTGCAACCACCAAGTACCGGCCGCCACGCTTGCGGCCACAATAAGAAACCATAAACTGAGCGAAAGAACCTGCGTAAAGCGACGTGATGCCCCTGGCATTGCACTCGCAGTACCCGCATCACCATCAAGTTCCTGCACTGCAATTTTAATATGTTTCGCACTAACGACCGGTTGTTGATCGTTATACGCGGCTAACAATGCGCGGTCACACAACAAGTTCAACCGTCGCGGAATCCCTTCACTAGCCTGATGAACCTTTTTAATTGCGCTAGCATCAAATAGCCCACGCTGCGCACCAGCAAC
Organism: Gammaproteobacteria bacterium; assembly: GCA_018222985.1. GTDB lineage: Bacteria > Pseudomonadota > Gammaproteobacteria > Enterobacterales > Alteromonadaceae > Pseudidiomarina. The sequence goes on along the minus strand of JAAEZG010000011.1, from coordinate 38,622 downwards.
TTGTAAGCGATAGTTTATATAGCGCTCACTGTCGGCAAATTGCAGCGGTAATAAATGGTAACGAGCCGTAATGCGTTGCGCTAACTGCCTTAATTCGCGACGTCGCAACAAGTCTTGCAGTTCCGGTTGGCCAATCAGAATAACGCGCAATAATTTATGTTGGTTGGTTTCTAAATTGGTCAGTAGACGTAACTGCTCCAACACTTGCGGTTGCAAATGCTGGGCTTCATCAATTAGCACCACGCATTGCTGATTTTGGGCATGTGCAGACAGCAAAAATTGACTGAGCTTATCAGTGAGTTGCTTGGCTGTAGCTTCGTGCTCGTTGTAGTCAATACCAAACTCGTCGCATAGCGTTGCAAGCAATTCAATAGCATTGAGCATCGGGTTCAGAATAAAAGCTGTTTGCGTGTGCTCAGGTAACTGCTCAAGCAGCGCTCGAGACACCGTGGTTTTACCTGTGCCCACTTCGCCGGTCAGCAATATAAAGCCGCCGCTACCTTGCAAGCCATAGCTTAAATGAGCGAGAGCTTCTTGATGGCGCTCACTTAAATATAAAAATTGTGGGTCTGGTGCAATTGAAAACGGTTCCGCATGCAGACCAAAGTAGTTCAGATACATAGCAAAATCACTGCAAGCATTGGTATAGTGAAGAACAGTGTAACGACTCACTTGCATCAGGGCTAGTGATTCGCGATCATCGGTAAAATTTTATTAGGAGTTCGCGTGGAAATTTATTTGGTCGGTGGTGCCGTTCGCGATGCGTTGCTGAATAAACCAGTTCACGAACGTGATTTCGTGGTGGTTGGCAGTACGGTTGATGACATGCTCAAGCGCGGGTTTCGACAAGTGGGTAAAGACTTTCCGGTATTTCTGCACCCGCAGACGGGTGAAGAGTACGCCCTTGCGCGCACCGAACGCAAAACCGCCAAAGGGTATACCGGCTTTACCGTTTATGCGGCACCTGACGTGACCCTAGAAGCCGACTTACAGCGCCGCGATTTAACCATTAATGCCATTGCGCAAAGCGACAGTGGAGAGCTGATCGATCCATATAACGGCTTAGCCGATATTCAAGCGCGCCAGCTTCGCCATGTGTCAGAAGCATTTGTTGAAGATCCGTTACGAGTATTGCGTGTTGCTCGCTTCGCTGCGCGTTTCGCGGATGATGGCTTTACAATTGCGCCAGAAACCTTGACCTTAATGCGCACCATCAGCGCCAGCGGGGAGCTTGCTGAGCTTCCGGCCGAACGAGTTTGGCGAGAAACCGAAAAAGCTCTGCATACCAATCATATGCATGTGTTTTGGCAGGCTATTGCTGATGCTCAGGCCTGGTCGCCATGGTTCACGCCACTAGCCGATAAGCTGGATATTTCGAAATTGGGTGAACAGCTGAGTCGATTGCCACGCCATTTCAATGCCGAGCAACTGGCGCAAATGTGTTGGGTATTAACCTGTTTAGCCCTGACATCGAGTGAACATGAACAACTGGTCCAAAGACTCAAGCTACCCAACGCCTATGCGAAACTTGCCAACAGCGCATTCCAAACAGCTTACTCGGTAACGCAACGGCTCAGTCCTCAGTGGTTTTTTAATACCATTGGTAAAGCCGACGGATGGCGTCGCAAAGAGCAATTTTTGCAGCTAGTTGGGGTGTGGCAGGCACTGGGAATGACCGCAGATACCGCCCAAGCGTTATTAAAACTCTACGAACAAGCTCTGTCGGTGAGCGCGCGTGAGGTGATTGCCAGTGCAGCCGAGCGCCAGCAGCAATTAGCTGGCCCAGCCATTGGTGAAGCCATTCGCCAGCAGCAGCAACAGTTAATTGAGGCTCACTGGCGCGACATTGACGGTGTTAATTAAACCAGAAAAATAATAATGCGCCCAAAGCTAAACGATAAATAACAAAGGGCAGCATGCCCATGCGGCTAATCACCTGAAGAAACACGTGAATACACACATAAGCGGCAATAAATGAGGTAACCATGCCAACCACCACGGGTAACCACGCTACCGGCTCTGGCGTCTGCACCAGCTTCAGACCTTGATAGCCACCAGCCATAATAATAATTGGTATTGAAAGCAAGAAACTGAAGCGCGCGGCGTCGGTTTTGGTTAGGCCAAGCATCATGCCCGCCGTCATGGTAATACCAGAACGCGACGTACCCGGAATTAATGCTAATGCTTGGGCAATACCGACAAAAATAGCTTGGCGCAGTGTCAGCTGCTCAATACCTTGACGCTGCGATGCACGAGCATCGGCAAACCAAAGTAATAAGCCAAACACCACGGTTGTAGTGGCTATGACCAGCGCCGAGCGCGCAGCGTTTTCAACCAAGTCGCTGCCGAACAACCCGGCTAATCCGGCTGGTATGGTCGCCCAAATAATCAACCAAGCTAAGCGACTATGAGCGTTATGCTGGCCACGCAAACTGGCAAACCAATTGACAATCAGCTGGCCAACTTCTTCGCGAAAATACAGCATGACCGCTAACAAGGTGCCCACATGCACCGCAACGTCGAATGCCAACCCTTGGTCTTCCCAACCCAGCAATTGTGAAGGCAATATCAAATGGGCCGAACTAGAAATCGGTAAAAACTCAGTAAAACCTTGAATTAACGCAAGAATTATTGATTCAAAAGTACTCACAACGGTGCATTCCCTGTACAAGTCGAATAAATTTTTAAAAATGGTAGGTTTTCAAACTGAAATTCTACGGGTTCCAACACTTGCTGACCACGATAATTTTGCCAATGCTGCGCAAAGGTTTGCCCACTAATTGGATGCCGTAATGTTGGCGCTAACTCTGCCAATGGCCACAACACAAACGCATTTTCTAGAATTTCACCACGCGGCAACTGCACAGGGCTGTCACACACAGTGTCATCGTACATCAGTAAGTCGATATCTAATGTCCGCGGACTATATCGGGCAGCATTCGAACTGTGCCCGTGATCACGTTCAATTTGTTTGCAAACAGCGCTGACGTCACTGATGGAAAGCGACGTTTCAACACGCGCAACCAAGTTATAAAAGCGACGACCAGAAAAGCCAACCGCGTCGCTTTCAAATACACGCGACACCGCCATTGGCTGCGTCACACGAGCAAACTCTTGGTGCAATGCATGAATGCCAGCGCGTATATAGCGCTCCCGCTCTCGGTTACTGCCAATACCTAACCAAACTGTGCTCATAACGCCTACCGAGCCTGCGAACGCACAAGTTCAACCGCGGTATATTGTGCCGCCGGTACAGCTTGCGGTTTGGCCACTTTCACGCGAACGCGTGGCGTTTTGAACTGTTGTAAAATCAGCTGTGCCACTTCTTCTGCAATGGTTTCAATAAGAGCGCGTGGGCGAGCCTGAATTAATTGAATGACGGCTTGGCTCAACGCATCATAATCAAGCGCGTCGTTCAGCTGCTCTGACTCTGCCGCCTTACGGTGATCCCAGTCCATTTCGAGATCTAGTATAAGTGGTTGAGTTTGCTCATGTTCCCAGTCGTAAACGCCAATGTAAGCATCAACTTTTAGACCTGTGACGTAGACTTTATCCATACTCGTTTCCGTATTAATAGAAATTCAGCGGCAAAGCGCTTATGCTATGGGCTTTGCATATTAACGGAAAGCACAGCAGAAGCAAACGCACATATATGGGCGCTTTAATTGTATTAGCCATCATTTCAGCCTACTTATTCGGCTCTATTAGCAGCGCTGTGCTGATCTGCCGCCTATTCGGCCTGCCCGACCCTCGCAGTTCTGGCTCGAATAATCCAGGTGCCACCAACGTTTATCGGCTCGGCGGAAAAATTCCCGCAGTACTCACACTTTGGTTTGATGTATTGAAGGGCATGATTCCTGTTTGGGGCTCGTATTTTCTTGGTATCGAGCCATTTTATCTAGGTATTATTGCCGTTGCTGCCTGTTTGGGACATATCTTCCCACTGTATTTTCATTTCCGCGGGGGTAAAGCCGTGGCCACCGCCTTAGGCGCCATGTTCCCCGTTGCATGGGAAATGGCTCTATTGCTTATTGCAACTTGGTTGCTGGTATTTCGTGTAAGCCGCGTGTCGTCATTAGCAGCAATTGTTACCGTTAGCTTAGCGCCCTTCTACGCGTACTGGATAAAACCTCAATATACGGTTCCAGTCATTATGATCTCTGTGCTCATTATGTGGCGGCATCAATCAAATATCGTGCGCCTACGTACGGGTCAAGAAAAACGCACGCGCCGCCAGGGCTAAGCAATTCCAGTGAACGTTTAACCGTGCGGCGCTAAGAGCTCTGACAACGGCCAACGTGGGTAGGTTTTAATCTGAATATCGGTTGTTTCCCCAGCAACTAAGCGTTGCGCACCCGCAAAAGCAATCATAGCCCCGTTGTCGGTGCAAAACTCAGGCCGTGGAAAATATGCTTGCCCACCAATGCGGCGGGTAAACTCAGTGAGTTCAGCGCGTAAATGTTTGTTGGCGCTTACACCACCGGCAACCACTAAACGCTTTAACCCCGTTTGCTCAAGTGCACGACGGCATTTTATAACCAACGTATCGACAACCGCATCTTGAAACGCTCGAGCAATGTCGGCAAGAGCTTGCGCTGAGCCGTCAGAGCTAGAAATAGTGTTCGCCGCAAAGGTTTTCAGCCCGCTAAATGAAAAGTCTAAGCCAGGTCGGTCGGTCATGGGTCGCGGAAATTGATGTGTACTTTCATTTCCCTGCTCGGCCATTGCTGCCAAGCGTGGACCACCGGGGTAATCTAGGCCCATTAACTTAGCGGTTTTATCGAAGGCTTCGCCCGCCGCATCGTCCACCGATTCACCTAATAACTGGTAACGACCAATACCATCAACACGCACTAACTGAGTGTGCCCGCCCGACACCAATAGCGCTACGAACGGAAACTCAGGTGGGTTTTCCTCAAGCATTGGCGCCAGCAAATGGCCTTCCATATGGTGCACGGCAATTGCAGGTACGTTCCAACCGAATGCTAAACTGCGCCCAATACATGAACCAACTAACAAAGCGCCAACTAACCCGGGGCCTGCTGTGTAGGCTACCCCGTCTATATCTTGCGCGGTTAATTGCGCTTGCTTTAGCGCGGCTTGAATAAGCGGCAGGGTTTTACGCACATGGTCGCGCGATGCCAGCTCCGGCACCACACCACCATAGTCTGCATGGAGTTTAACTTGTGAATAAAGCTGATGCGCCAATAACCCCTGGTCGGTATCATAAATCGCGATACCCGTTTCATCACAGGATGTTTCAATACCTAGCACACGCATGACAACTCTCTCACTTTGGGACGAAAAAACGGCGCACAGTTTAGCTTAGTTTTTACCTAAAGTCAGTCGAGATCGACAGTGACACCTTGCAGCGCACTATCATCGTCATTAGCGTTGCTATCACCACTTAGTTTAATGCGTAAACGCAAGTCATTTTCTGCATCAGCATGGCGCAATGCTTCTTCGTAACTAATGCGCCCCGCTTTGTACAAATCAAACAACGCTTGGTCAAAGGTTTGCATGCCAAGCTCGCGAGACTTCGCCATAATCTCTTTAATTTCGCCCATGTCATTGGTGGCAATTTTTTCGGCCACAATCGGGCTATTCAGCAAAATCTCAATTGCCGCTGCGCGCCCGCCATCAATAGTGGGTACTAACTGCTGTGCAACAATGCCGCGCAAGTTAAGCGACAAATCAAACATAAGTTTGCCAACTTTCTCTTTCGGCACCATGTGCATAATACGTTCAATTGCTTGGTTGGCATTGTTCGCGTGCAGCGTCGCCACACACAAATGGCCAGTTTCAGCGAACGTTAGCGCATACTCCATGGTTTCTTGCGAGCGAATTTCACCCACAAGAATAACGTCAGGTGCTTGGCGCAATGAGCTTTTCAATGCCGCTTCAAAAGATTCAGTATCGGCCCCTACTTCGCGTTGCGTAATCATTGATTTTGCATGCTCATGGACAAACTCAACGGGGTCTTCAATGGTTAAGATATGCCCTTTTGAGTTTTGATTTCGATAACCAATCAGCGCTGCCAAGGTGGTTGATTTACCCGTACCGGTACCACCGACCACGAGCACTAACCCGCGTTTATTCATGATCAGTTTGGTTAATACTTCGGGCAATTTCAGTTCTTCTACTGTTGGTATCTCGGTGACAATGCGACGCACCACCATACCGGCGCGCTGGCGTTGCCAAAATGCACTAACCCGAAAACGACCTATCCCTTCACGGAAAATTGCAAAGTTGGCTTCCTTTTCGTCCATGAACTCTTTGAGGTGTTTGTCACCTAAAGCCTCTTTCACGATAGCCAGCGCAGCGTTGTCACTGAGCTTTTGTTCGGTTAACGGGGTCAACTCACCATTAATTTTGGCGCTTGGCGGCAGCCCAGCAGAAATAAATAAGTCTGAACTGTTCCGCTCAACCATTATTTTCAATAGCTTATCTAACACCATAATTAGAAGGAATCCTTATTGGCAGCTTTGGCTTTGGCATCGGCACGCCCAACCAAACCTTGGTTTAATAAGTTCTGTAAGCATTGATCAAGGGTTTGCATACCATGCGCAGCCCCAGTTTGAATTGACGAATACATTTGCGCAATTTTGTCTTCACGAATCAAGTTTTTAATGGCTGACGTTGCAATCATAATCTCATGTGCCGCAACACGCCCGCCGCCAACTTTCTTCAACAGCGTTTGTGAAATTACTGCGCGCAGCGATTCTGACAACATCGAACGAATCATCGGTTTTTCATCGCCCGGGAATACATCCACAATACGGTCAATGGTTTTCGGCGCTGAGGTGGTGTGCAAAGTACCAAACACCAAGTGACCTGTTTCCGCTGCGGTCATCGCTAAACGAATCGTTTCAAGGTCACGCATCTCACCCACTAGAATAACATCAGGGTCTTCACGCAGAGCCGAGCGTAACGCGTTACTAAAACTATGTGTATCGCGGTGTACTTCCCGTTGGTTAATTAAACTGCGCTTGTTTTTATGCACAAATTCTATCGGGTCTTCGATGGTTAAAATGTGATGATGCTTACTTTCATTAATATAGTCGATCATCGCTGCCAAGGTCGTTGATTTACCCGAACCGGTTGGGCCGGTAACCAAAACTAGGCCACGCGGGTTTTCTGAAATGGTTTTAAAAATTTCAGGCGCCCCTAATTGTTCAAGCGTTAACACTTCACTAGGAATGGTACGAAAAACGGCGCCAGCACCACGGTTTTGTACAAATGCGTTAACCCGGAAGCGCGCTAAGTCGGGCACTTCAAACGAAAAGTCGCACTCTAAATTTTGTTCGTATTCTTTGCGCTGACGATCATTCATGATGTCATAAACAAGCTCTTGCACCTGCTTATGACTTAGCGCTGGGATATTTATTTTACGAACGTCACCGTCTACCCGTATCATAGGAGGCGAGTCTGCTGATAAATGTAAGTCTGATGATTTATGCTTAACAGCGAAACTGAGTAACTCAGTGATATCCATGTAACAGCCTCTTGTAAGTGAGTTATTTCCATTGATGAATAGCATAGCTGAACGCATAAAAGAAGTCCGTAGTGAAATTACTGAGGTCGCAATAGCGCACCAAAGGCCCTCTGAAAGCGTACAATTAATTGCTGTCAGCAAGACCAAACCTGCGACAGATATTGTTGCTGCGTACACTGCTGGGCAGCGCCACTTTGGTGAAAACTATGTGCAAGAAGCAATTGCAAAGATTGTGCAAGTTTCAGAGGCGTTGCCTAATAGCGACATTTGTTGGCACTTTATTGGCCCAATTCAGTCAAATAAAACCCGCGATATCGCAACACATTTTACTTGGGTGCATAGTGTTGACCGCGCCAAAACAGCCACCCGCCTTGCGCACCAGCGGCCTGCCAACATGGCTTCGCTCAATGTACTCATTCAAGTCAATATTGACGACGAGCAATCAAAAGCTGGGGTGCAACCGCACCAAGTGATGGAATTGGCAGCCCTTATTAGTGAATTACCGCAGTTAACTCTGCGCGGCTTAATGACTATTCCAGCCGCTCATGAGCAGGCCGCGGACAGTGCGCCAAGCTTTGCTGCCATGCAACGGTTGTTTTCTGAGTTACAAGCCCAATATAAACAGGTAGATACTTTATCCATGGGCATGAGCAATGACTGGCCAATTGCGGTGGCACACGGTGCCACCATGGTACGCATTGGTACCGCGATATTTGGCAGCCGCACAGCGCCATAAGCGCCAGTTACAACAATTAGCCCAAGCAACAAAAAACAGGAGAAGCAACATGACAACATCGCCTCGTAAAATAGCCTTTATTGGTGCAGGCAATATGACCCAAAGTATTGTTGGAGGCATGGTGAAAAGTGGCTACCCTAGCGAGCTCATTTATGTGAGCAATCCAAGCCAGCCCAAACTCGATAAACTAAGCAGTGAATTACACGTACATACAAGCAATAACAACGCTGAAGTAGCAGCCGCGGCTGATGTCATTGTCATGTCCGTAAAGCCTCAACTCATGGCGGACGTTTGCGCCGCACTGCGTGCAGAAGTACCAAACCTCGCGGATAAATTAATTGTGACTATTGCTGCGGGTATTCGCATTGAGAAGTATCGCCAATACCTCGGTGACAGCATTCGCATGATTCGCGTCATGCCGAACACCCCATCATTGGTGGGTAAAGGCATGTCTGGTTTAGTCGCTGATGATCGTGTTAGTGATGATGATCGCGCTTATATCACAGAAGCTTTTGACGGCGTTGGCGCTACATTATGGGTAACCAACGAAGATGAGCTTGATATTCTAGGTGCCGTAGCCGGCAGTGGCCCTGCTTACTTCTTTGAATTTATGGCCAGCTTGCAAAAAGCCGCAACAGCACTAGGCTTTGATCGTGAAAAAGCACGTCAAATGGTTCAACAAACCGCACTTGGTGCAGCTGAAATGGCCATCGCTAGCGAACTTGAATTAGAAGATTTACGTAAGCAGGTAACCAGTAAAGGTGGTTCTACTGCCAAAGGCATTGAGGTTTACCAAGGCGCCGGTATCGACGATATTTCAGCTAACGCTGTGAAAGCGGCGGTGCAGCGGAACCAAGAAATGGCCAAACTATTTTAAACTAACAAGTTAGAGACCCCTGATGGATGCTTTAAATTTTCTCATTGAAATTATTTTCGACTTATTTTTAATCACCGTGTTGCTGCGCATATGGTTGCAGGCCTCACGCGCTGATTTTTACAACCCTATGAGTCAATTTGTGGTGAAGGTAACCAACCCTCTGGTACTGCCTTTGCGCCGCATATTACCTACCCTTGGTCATTGGGACCTGGCATCCATCGTGCTCGCTTATGTGGTTGGCGTTGGCAAAATTATCGCGTTATCGAGCTTAGCCGCAGGTATGTTACCCATGGTGAGCGATATCATTATCATGGGGCTTGCGGTGGTGTTATTTCAGTTTATTTCGTTACTCTTCTGGATAACGATTATTCGCGCCATTATGAGCTGGTTTAATACCGGTTATCACCCCATGACCGCCTTAATGGCCCAGCTGACAGAGCCATTTCTAGCACCTATTCGTCGCCTTATTCCGCCGATTGGCGGGTTAGACTTGTCAGTATTAGTGCTGATTGTCGCTATTCAGTTTGCGCGCATACTACTGAATAACCTATTTAGCATGGGTATGGGGCTCTAAGAGAGGTTTATATGAAAAAGCTAATGTTATTCATCTGTGCTGCTGTCGCTCTTAGCGCAGCGCTATTTGCGCCTGTCAGCAATGCTGAGCAAAGTCAGCGCTTAGGCGACTGGGAAGTGCATTACAATGCCTTTAACTCAACATTGTTGCGGCCTGAAATGGCTTCAAAATACGGGCTATCGCGCAGCGAAACCTTGGCCACACTAAATATTTCAGTGTTGGCGATGAATCAGCCTAACAAGCCAGCACAGCAAGTTGAGGTTAGCGGTTATGTTATGAACCCGCTGAGCCAGCAATCGCGTTTAGAATTTAAGCAAGTGATTGAAGGTGATGCGGTTTATTACTTAACTCAAACACGTTTCACCAATTTAGAAACCTTGCGCTTTTTTATTACGATTAAGCAAGGTAAAGAAAGCCATGAACTGCGCTTTCACAAAGAGTTTTGGGCCAACTAAGTTGGCCCAGTATTTATTTACCAGCCACCGTTAATAACTTAATACCCACTTGCTGAATAAAACCATCGTCTGTGACTTCTCGGGCGGTTAAGCGCACGTTGCCAAGTTGCAAGTGGTCACCAACAACAACCCGACGATGGAATTTTTGGGTGAAATAATCGTTTAAGGTTAGTGACTTCATTGCATCGTCAATCTCGCCCAATGAATAAAACCCAGCAACTTCAGTGAGAGTTAAGTCGCCACGCAAGGTAAAGTCACCAAAGAACTCGCTCGACTGCAATTCTTTAGGTTTTCCACCAGCTGCTAGCACTTTACTAATGGCGTCAACATGCTCAACTTTAGCCACCACCAGTGCGGTGTCGCCTTCACAAAATTGGGGCTGCTGGTGAGGCATCAGCCATTCACCGTGACGAATAACACCTAAAAATTCAACCGGAACATCTAACCGTAGTTCTGGCCAGTAATGATCACAGGCTGGCGAACGCTCGGTAACTTGATAGGCCCATAACTCCATGGGGTCTTTACTACCGACTCTATCCAAGGGCATGCGCCGATCGGGCTCTGCTGGCGCCGGCACTTCGAGACCCAGCCATCGAGCCATAGGCGCTAACGACCAACCTTGCACAATGAGTGATACCATGACCACCATAAAGGCTATGTCAAAATACAATTCTTGATTCGGTAGGCCAGTAAGCCAAGGGTACAGCGCAAGTATGATGGGTACCGCGCCGCGCAAGCCTACCCAACCAACGAACACTTGTTCTTTCCACGGAAATGAAAACGGCGCCAAGCTAATCAGCACTGCCACTGGCCGCGCAACAAATATCATCATCATGGCAACCGACAGCGACAAGGCCCAGTGCTGCATTAAGTGTGACGGCGTTACTAACAGCCCAAGAATTAAAAACATCATAATTTGGCTTAGCCACGCTAGGCCGTCTTGTACCTGCAAAATGTGTGGCAGTTGTGGTAAACGTGAGTTGCCAATTTTATAGCCCATTAAATACACTGCCAAATAGCCACTGCCGCCAATAGCACTTGCTAAGGCAAAAATAACCACCGCGGTAGCAGCCGCTAACAACGGGAAAAACGAAAACTGGACGGTAATTTTTTGGGCCATCCACACAAAAAAGCGGCCGCCAACCCACCCCGCAAGGTACCCAATCGCCAGTTGTTGCAGCACATCCACTGTCATCCAACCCCAAGAAAAGCTGTCCGCTGCGGCAATCATTGAGGTTAACGTCATGGTAAGAATAATGGCCATAGGGTCATTGGTGCCCGACTCAATTTCCAGCGTTGACGCCACGCGCTGCTTAATACGCAAGTTTTGCGACTGAAATATACCAAATACTGCGGCTGCGTCAGTGGAGCTCAAAATTGCACCAATGAGCAACGCTGTCGGCCAGGGTAAATCGAAAAACCAAACTACCCCAGCCGCGGTTAGTGCACAGGTTAAAGCAACACCAAGAGTGGCGAGGCTAATTGCGGGCCATAACGCTACACGAAAACGTTCTTTGTGAGTGCGCATGCCGCCATCAAACAAAATAATAACTAGCGCCAATGAGCCAATGAAAAATGCCAGTTCAGGGTTACTGAACTGAATACCCAACACGCCCTCTTCGCCGGCTAGCATGCCAACCACTAAAAAGGTTAGTAATAAAGGGGCGCCCAAACGGTTTGAAACGACTGCAGCTAATATACTGATCAGTAGTAACGACCCCATTAAGAGCATTATTCCATTGATACTCGCCAACTAGATATCTCCTTGGTGACTCGACCTTACGCCCGTATAATAGCAGTCAATAATGAAACATTGGTGACTAATTCATGCAAGAACTCGTACTCGCTACCGGCAACAAAGGAAAAGTAGCTGAACTTGAAAGCTTACTCCAACCGTTTGGTTGGCATGTTCGCGCACAGTCTGAATGGCAATTTGAGGAAGCTGAAGAAACCGGCCTGACATTTATAGAAAATGCCATTATCAAAGCTCGCCATGCCGCAGAGCACACTGGTTTACCGGCCTTAGCGGATGACTCTGGGCTTGCTGTCGACGCCCTACAAGGTGCTCCGGGCATCTATTCAGCACGCTATGCTGGCACCCATTGCAGCGACCAAGACAACATCGCCAAGCTGCTGAACGCAATGCAAGGTATTCCTGCTGAACAGCGTCAAGCCAGTTTTCACTGCGTTTTGGTGTACTTAACTCACGCGCAAGACCCAACGCCTATTGTCTGTCATGGCCAATGGCACGGCCAAATCACCGAACAGCCGGTTGGCGAAGGCGGGTTTGGTTATGACCCTATTTTTTGGGTGCCCACCGAGCAGTGCACAGCCGCGCAGCTACAGGCAGACCAAAAACGCCAGCTAAGTCATCGCGGTCAAGCTTTGCGCGCGTTGGTGCAACAGTTGCAATTGCGTGACGGCAAATGATCATGCAACGCCCCCCGCTATCGCTGTATGTGCACATACCGTGGTGTATTCAAAAGTGTCCTTATTGCGATTTCAATTCGCACGCTCTAAAGCATGACATCCCCGAGCAAGAATATGTGGCTCGGTTATTAGACGACCTTCGTGCGGATAAGAGTTGGGCCCAACAGCGACCATTAAATAGCATCTTTATCGGTGGCGGCACGCCTAGCTTATTTAGCGCTGAGGCGATTAATGCGTTGTTGCGTGGTATAGAAACTATTGTGCCACTAGCACCTGCGTGCGAAATTACCCTTGAAGCAAACCCCGGCACTTTTGAAACCGAACGTTTTGCTGGATTTGTTCAGGCCGGTGTAAATCGTCTGTCTATTGGTGTTCAAAGCCTACAAGCTGAGCAGTTGCAAGCCTTAGGTCGTATTCATGACCCTGAACAGGCTCGTACAGCGGCTGCTCACGCCGCTACGCTTGGTCTACGCAGCTTTAATCTTGATTTGATGCATGGGCTACCCGGCCAGTCGGTTGAACAAGCCATGGCCGATTTAGATGGTATTATTGCTCTTAACCCACCACATATATCTTGGTATCAATTAACCATTGAGCCGAATACCGCGTTTGCCAGCCGACCACCGCAATTGCCCGAAGATGAAACGTTATGGGACATTCAAGAACGTGGTCATGAAAAGCTCATCGCCGCAGGGTATGAGCAATACGAAGTGAGTGCTTACGCCAAGCCTGGCCATCAGAGTGCGCATAACCGCAATTACTGGACCTTTGGTGATTACTTGGGCATTGGCTGCGGCGCTCATAGTAAAATAACCTTACCCGCGGAGCAGCGCGTTTTACGTTGTGAAAAGATTAAACACCCACAGGGCTATTTGGACCTAACTCGACCACTTCGCTATCGAACTTGGGATGTTGCGGCACAAGAGTTACCGTTCGAATTTTTCATGAACTATTTGCGTTTATTTGAAGCTGTTCCTAAAGGCGCTTTTGAGCAACTCACGGGAATTTCAAGTTCACATGCTTCGGCTTTATTAGTTACAGCCAAACAAAAAAGGTTGATCGAAGAAAACGACACCCATTGGCACACTACTGCGCTTGGGCGTCGTTATTTGAATTCGATACTCGATACCTTGCTTGATTAAACTTAAGCGATACGCTCGAACTTAAGATCCCAGACGCCATGCCCCAGGCGCTCACCACGCTGTTCGAACTTAGTTAGTGGACGCTCTTGGGGCCGCGGAATATACGTATTATCGGCAGCAAGATTACGCCAATTCGAGGCTGTGCTCATCACTTCCAGCATATGCTCCGCATAGTTTTCCCAGTCTGTTGCTAAGTGCAAAACGCCACCAATCGCTAACTTTTTGCGTAGGGCCTCAACAAACTCAGGTTGAATTAAACGACGCTTGTGATGACGTTTTTTGTGCCAAGGATCCGGGAAAAACACTTGCACTGTCGCCAAACTATTATCGGCAATACAGTCGCGTAGCACTTCCACGGCGTCATGTTCATACACACGCAGGTTGGTTAGGTTCGCTTCTTCGGCATCCATTAAACACGCACCAACACCTGGGCGGTGAACTTCAATACCAATAAAGTTCTTGTCAGGGGCTGCTTCCGCCATTGCTACCAGCGATTTGCCCATGCCGAAACCAATTTCAAGTACGGTTGGAGCCTGTCGACCAAAAACAGTATTGAGATCAAGTAAGCCTTGCTCGTGAGTTAATCCCATACGTGACCAGGTACGTTCTAACGCAGCAGCTTGGCCTTTAGTAAGACGCCCTTCTCGCTTCACAAAACTACGAATTTTGCGAATGTATTTCCCTTCGGCTTGGGCTTTTTCTAGATTGTCCGAACTCATACGGCCTCTGTGCGGTATTTAAGTGGATGATGAATTTAGCTTGCGGCGCTCATTATGCAAAAAGGCGCGCCAAACGCAAGTTTGGCACGCCTCTATTCGCTGTCTTTTTATTCGATGTTGTTTATCGAATAAACTTAGTTTTCGACAGGTACACGCTTAGTAACCGACATAACAGCTTCAATGCGACGGTTTTTCGCGCGGTTCTCTGACGAGTTATTCGGATACTTAGGACGGCTCTCACCGTAACCAACAGTGCTTACGCGCTCTGCAGCAATACCGAAATCGTTAATCAGGCTGTCGCCGATAGACTTAGCACGGCGATCAGACAACTGTTGATTGTATGTCGCAGCACCGGTGTCATCAGTATGGCCTTCAATGACGATATCTAACTGAGGATATTCGCGTAAGAATTCAGCTGTTTCACGAATGTCTGATCTTTGACCATCTGAAATTTCTGCTGAGTTCAAAGCAAAAGTAACCACTAATTCACGCGTTACTGTTTCGTTTGCGTACATCACACAACCGTCAGCATCAACTTTGTAGCCTAACTGCGTGTTTGGACACTTGTCTTTGTCATCCATAACACCGTCACCATCTGAATCTACTGGTTCAGGTTTAGGCGGCGCTACCGGGGCTGGCGCTGGCTCTGGCTTGGTGTATGTAGGTTGCTCTGCTCCACCGAAGTAATAACGTAAACCAGTCATGAACATAAATTCAGTTAAGTCGCCATCGCTTTGCTGAATAGCACCTTCGATGCTTAATGCCCAATCTTCATTCAAAAATTCTTTATAACCCGCACCAACGCGTAGGAAGCGATTGCTTACATCACTAAACTCGGTGCCGTTGATACCAATTGAGCCATAAAAATTAGGGGTGAAGTTATAAAGTACATCAATACCTAACACGCTGCCCGTTGAACTCGCTGAATCTGAGGTTTCCAGATCGCCACGTAGGTAATCGTAATAAACTCGGTAACCCCACTCTGGAGTAAACTGAAAGCCTGCTTCAATACCACCCATGGCAGAATCAAAACCACCACCGAATGATTGAATGCGATTGTCTTCAATAACGCGACGATCAGAATCCGTGCCAAACAAGCCAATACGAGGCCCCACGTAAATACTGCCCGGCTCATTACCCGTTTTTGCCATACTTGGTGCGATAACAAGCGCAGAAAGTACCGCTGCTGATACAATAGATAACCGTTTCATGAGATGCTCCTTATATTTTCTCATTGTCGGATTCAAGGTGTTATGCTTGAAACTTTTACATAGTATAGATCAAATGTCCGAAAAATTCCTGTATCCATACTACTTTACAGATTATTTTCAATTTTTTTAACAACCTAAATACGAAAATATCATGTCACTAAAAAATAAACCCGTCGCACCGACCCCATTAGCACCAAAAACATTTGCTGAACGGGTGGTTCAGTGGCAGCGCCAGCATGGTCGTCACGACCTGCCATGGCAAGCAAATAATCAACCGTATCACGTACTCGTTAGTGAGCTAATGCTGCAACAAACACAGGTGAGCACGGTTATACCTTATTTTAATAATTGGCTCGTTCAGTTTCCCGATATTCATGCCTTAGCGAATGCCCATGAAGATCAAGTGCTGAACGCTTGGCAGGGCCTTGGCTATTACTCCCGAGCCCGTAACCTACACCGCGCAGCGCAATACATTGTGGCTGAATATAGTGGACAACTTCCCGACGCGCCAGAATTGTTAAGGGAAGTGCCAGGCGTCGGGCCATATACCGCTGGCGCAATAACTGCATTTGCTTTTGATAAGCCGGCTGCCATTGTCGATGGCAATGTGAAACGTCTATTCGCTCGGTATTTTGGTATTGCAGGCGATTTAGCCAGTAGCGCTTTAAATAAACAGCTGTGGCAGTTAGCCGAACGTTATACTCCAACTCAAAATAACCGTTCATATGCCCAAGGCCTATTAGATTTAGGGGCCACAGTGTGCAAGCCGCGCCAGCCGAACTGTAACCTTTGTCCTTTGCAGGAAACATGCAACGCCTTGGCCACAGATAGAGTAGACACCTTACCAACTGCTAAGAAAAAAAAGCAGATACCCACCAAGCAAGGCTATTTTTTGTTTTCCTTAACCCGTGCCGGCGTGTTGCTTGAGCAGCGTCCAAGTGAGGGTATATGGCCGCGCCTATGGAGCTTCCCCGAGTTAGAACAAGCGTCTCATAAACTTAGCGAACATGGTTCATTTAAGCATGTATTCTCGCATTATCGACTGAACGCAATGGTTTATAGCGCTAGTTCAGCAAGCGGTGTTGAGCGCCTACACAACACAAGAGTTCAACGTGTTGCTATTGAAGAGCTTGAGCACGTTGGGCTGCCAGCGCCAATTCGTAAATATCTTGATACACAATTACAACTGCTGAACAAATAACTATGGCGATGGGTTTGCAATGCTGCATTCAAGCGCCGTAAAATGGCGGTCTCGAAGCTCCTAGACATGAGGTCATCATGAGTCGTACCGTATATTGTGAATATTTAAAAAAAGAAGCTGAGGGCCTTGATTTTCAGCTCTACCCTGGCGAATTAGGCGAGAAGATTTTTAATAACATTTCAAAAGAAGCATGGGCGCTGTGGCAAAAGAAGCAGACTATGCTGATTAATGAAAAGCGCCTAAACCTAATGGACCCAAATGCAAGAAGCTTTCTTGAAGAGCAAATGAAAGCTTTCCTTTTTGAAGGAAAAGAGGTCGATATTGAAGGTTACACCCCTCCGAGTAAGTAATTAGTCCCCTAAACCCCGCCTCGCGGGGTTTTTTATGCCTGCTATTCAGTAAATCTTTCGCAAAGAGTGCACTTCATTCGTTATTTTTATCTGGTTTATATTCACCATATCTTCTGATTATCACGTGAACCTAGAGAAACACCCCAAAATTTGTTAGACTACATATGAATTTTTCAAGAGGGAGTAGTTATGGAGATGCCTTCCTGGCAGCGTGCTGTACTAAAAGTAGGCAGTGCGTTGATTGCGCCAGACGATACAGGAACGAGCAGTAAATACTTATTAGCGATCGCGCGTTTTATTATTGAATGTCGCGAACGCGGTCAAGAAATTGTCTTGGTTTCATCGGGCAGCGCTGCTGCCGGTCGCAAGCATATTGCTTACGAAGGTGAAACCATTCCCGTCACCATCAAAAAAGCGATGGCTGCCGTGGGACAAAACGACATGATGGCTAATTGGTCACGGTTCTTTGACTTCTCATGCGCTCAAGTGTTGATGACCCATGGTGATTTGCGTGATCGCGCACGTTACGTGAGTGTCCGTAACACGTTAAAAACATTGTTAGAACACGATGTATTACCTGTGGTTAATGAAAACGACGCATTAGCAACAGATGAAATGAAAGTGGGTGACAATGACAATCTAGCGGCTATGGTGGCAACCCTTGTAGATGCCGATGCGCTGATTATCTGTTCAGACATCGATGGTTTGTTTGATGCCGATCCGCGAGTAAAACCTGATGCCAAGAAGATTTCTCAAGTTGATGAAATTACCGAAGAAATCTTTGCTTTAGCTGGCGGCACTACAAATAAAATCGCAACCGGCGGTATGCGTACAAAAATTGAAGCCGCAGAAAAAGCAACATCGCATGGTATTGACACATACATCGTCAATGGTCGCAAAGGTGCAACGTTTGAGCATATGCTCCGTGGCAACAACCCCGGCACACTCTTTAAGCGCCAACAAGACCCCATGAGCAACAAAAAGCATTGGTTACGCCACACGCTTATTGCTCAAGGCGAGCTAGTTATTGATGACCTTGCAGCTGACGCGCTAGGCAAAGGTGAAGCCTTAACCACCAGCGGTATTGTTGATATTCAAGGTGACTTTAATCGCGGTGACGCCGTGGTGATTCGCAGTGGCAGCAATGCCGAAGCGATTGGCAAAGGTATTTGTCAGTACAGTTCGCACGAATTGATGCACATAAAGGGCCAAGAAGTAAGCGATATCGCAGAAGCGTACGGTTACAGCCCAATCACTGAAGTCATCGAAAGTAACGATTTAATGATTCTGGAGGACGAATGAGTACCCAGTTAGCAGAACAAATTTCAAAACGTGCAGCCGTTGCTGCACGCGCAGTCGCAACATTATCAGAAGCGAAAAAGAATCAAGTATTGCAGCGCATGGCCGATGCCATTCGCGCAGCACAAGACGACATTCTGAAGGTTAACGAACAAGACATGGTTGCTGGGCGCGAAAAAGGCCTGTCTGATGCCATGTTAGATCGTTTGCAGCTTAATGCTGAGCGTGTTGAAGGCATGGCGAGCGCTATTGAAGAAATCATTGAGCTAGCTGACCCAGTGGGTGAGCGCAAAGCCTTTGAAACGCGTCCGAATGGCATTCAAGTAGACAAAATGCGTATTCCGCTTGGCGTTATTTGCATGATTTACGAGGCGCGTCCAAATGTAACAGCAGACGCTGGTGCCTTATGTTTCAAATCTGGCAACGCCGTTATTTTGCGTTGTGGTCGCGAGGCTATAGAAACCAGCAAAGCGATTGCTAAAGCGTTGCACCAAGCGCTGCGTGACAGTGATTTACCTGAAGATGTGATCACCGTGGTTCCTTCACCCGACCGCGAACTCATGAATGAATTACTTAAACAAGACAAGTACATTGACTTGGTGATTCCTCGCGGCGGCGAAGGTTTGATTCACTTCGTCAGCGATAACAGCAAAATTCCTGTTATTCAGCACTACAAAGGTGTATGCCATTTGTATGTCGACAAAGATGCTGATTTAGACAAAGCATTGAGTATTTTGCTCAATGGTAAAACCCAACGCACAGGTGTTTGTAACGCACTTGAAGGTTTGCTGGTGCACCAAGACATCGCGTCAACGTTTTTACCCAAGGTTGCAAAGGCGCTGGCTGAAAAAAATGTGGTTATTCATAGTGATGCCAAATCAGCTGGATATTTCGACGATGCCGACGTGATTGCTGACGATGCCTTTGGTGAAGAGTACTTGGCTCTTGAAATTGCCGTGCGTACCGTCGCTGATTTTGACCAAGCGCTTGATCACATTCATCAGTTTGGTAGCGGCCATACCGAGGTTATCGTTACCGAAAATAATGACGCCGCAGAGCGATTCATTCGTGAAGTTGACTCAGCAGTAACCATGGCGAATGCGTCATCACGCTTCAGTGATG
This sequence comes from Gammaproteobacteria bacterium, assembly GCA_018222985.1. GTDB lineage: Bacteria > Pseudomonadota > Gammaproteobacteria > Enterobacterales > Alteromonadaceae > Pseudidiomarina. The sequence goes on along the minus strand of JAAEZG010000011.1, from coordinate 19,011 downwards.
GTGGACAGCTGGGCTTAGGTGCTGAAATTGGCATCTCAACTAGTAAACTACACGCATATGGCCCAATGGGCTTGCAAGCACTAACGACTGAGAAATTTGTCGTGACTGGCACGGGCCAAATTCGCGAGTAATGGTATTTAGTTAGCGCGATACCCGCGCTCTAGTATTGGCCAATCGCGTGATTCATCAAAATGAAAATCGCGGTTGGCTTCTTTCGCTTTATTTAGCTCTTTGTTTAATGAGCGCAGTAAACGTTGCAAGTTAGCCTCGCGCCATTCCCCTGCCTGCTTGAATCCACATTTATCGAAGTCCACAATCCATACCGCGCCATCTGCATCAAGCATAATGTTGTGACAGTTTAGGTCGGAATGGTAAACACCGGCATCATGTAACTGGCGAATCGTCTTGCCAATAAGCAGCCATTCTTGTTCGTTTAATTGCTGCTGCTGCAGTACTTTAAATGTATCTTGTGCATTGGGTATTACTTCAACCAAAATATCAGCGCGATATCCCCACATAGAGGCTTTCACGTGTCGAGCAGCAACAGGCCGTGGCACCGGTAATTTGAGTTCGCGTAGTTTTAGTAGCAACGAAAACTCAGCCATAGCACGGCTTTGTGGTATAGCTTCACGCTTAAAGCGGTCTTTATTAAATTTACCAACTAAACCACCACGATAGTAATGACGCAATAACAATCCGTGCGCGCCTGCATCAACAAAAAACGCAGTACTGCGGCCAGTCGCAGACCCTTTCACTTTATTCTGTTGTTGCCAATACTCAGGCTCAAAGTAGCTGCTCGGGCATTCAGGTAAAACATCTGGGTCGAACCAAATCGTGGTGTTTTTGTCGGGGTTCTCGGTTTTCATCATGAACATTGTCCTTTGCGCACTGTTATCTGGGGCCGTCAATACGATTAAAATATCATCTAGCATGGCAGCGGTGGCGCCTTGGTCGTTTTTAAATTCTTGTTCGGCCTTGGTTGCAAGCTCCGTGGCTAATTCGGGCTGTGCCAAAAGCTGCTGCCAAATGTCTGCTAATTGCTGTGAATTTTTGGCAAATCGAACCCCTTGGCATTGCTCTAATCGGGCAAACAGTGATTCAAAATTAAATACATGTGGGCCTGAAACAACGGGCGTTTTCGTTGCAATGGGCTCTAACGGATTGTGCCCACCTCGCTCAATTAAACTTCCGCCCACAAAGGCAATGTCAGCAAGCGCATACCACAACATTAACTCACCCATAGTATCGGCAAGAAAAACCTGGTGCTTTGGCAGTATTGCTTCATTTAAACTTCGGCGCGTGTAGCATAACTGTTCTTGCTCTATAAGCTGAGCAACGCTGTTAAAACGCTCTGGATGGCGCGGAACAATCATGAGAAGTGCGGTTGGGTAGTCTTTTAGAATACGCTTAAATGCCGCTAAAACTTGCTCGTCTTCGCCTTGATGTGTACTGGCGGCCAACAATATCGGACGCTGCAACTTTTCACGCCACTGGGCGGCTTGTTCGAATGTCTGTAACGGCACCTGAATATCATGTTTCAAGTTTCCCCGAACAGCTAGTTTTTCTTGTGCAACACCCAATTGCTTAAAGTTTTCTGCGCTTACCTGCGTTTGTGCCGCAATAAAGCTAACGTGTTGCCAAATTGGCCCAACCAACCACGCATATTTTTTGTAGCCCTTTGCAGAGCGTTCGGACATTCGCGCGTTCACAACTACCACGGGTGTTTTGCGCAAGGTAGCCTGCGCTAACATGCATGGCCACAACTCGGTTTCCAGAATAATTAGTAAACGCGGGCTGAATTTATTGAAAAATCGCCGCATTGCACCGGGCGTGTCAATTGGCAAATACGTGTGGAAAACCCGCGCACCAAATAATTTCTGTGCGAGATCAGACGCTGTGGGGGTCATTGAAGTCAGAGTAACAGGTAAGTGCGGGTAGGCCTTCAGTACAGCTTCAATGAGACCTCGCGCCGCTACTGTTTCACCCACCGAAACGCAGTGAATAATAATACCATCGCGCGCTTGTGCAGGAACAGACTGCTTAGCTAAGCGCTCTGCCCACCGCTTACGGTAAGCAGGCGCCTTCGCCCCACGTAACCACAGATAAACAAATACCAATGGCGTTGCAAGGCGAATAAGCAGTCGGTACCAAAAGGTCATAACGACTTAGCGCCAGTACTCTTTAATCCAAGTGGTTGGCAACACTTTGCGATACCATTTACCACTGCGCCCTGCCATTGCATCGTCAGGATGCGGTCGCCCGTGGAAAATAATCACTTTTGCGCCTTGTGGAATGCGTGGCTGTTGGAAGAAGCTTAACGGGAATGGGCGCAAGCAATGGCGTTTAAAACTGCGGCACCACTGTGCTGGCCAATATTTTAATTTGCCTTGGCGCGCAACAAACTGGGTAATAAATTCTTGTTCGTTTCGCACATCTTTGCGCGAACCCACCGGGTCAGCTTTGAGATGCTCAAGCGCATCGACATGGGCGCCAATGTTGAAGCGAAATACCGATGTATTTCCTGTCGCATCTGACTTGTCCCATTCTTTAATAACTAAGAAGTCGCCTTCAGGCTCAAAGAACTCGTCCAAACTACCCACAATAACAATGTCGAGATCAAGAAACAGCGTTTGCCCTTGTAAATCATACAGCGGGTCTGCAAAACAGGTCAGTTTCAACCAGCCATGGGCAAAGGTCCAAGGTTTACGCTGATCAAAATCTTCAAAACCAATTTCAGGAATTGGCTTCACCTCAACTTCGTCGCGAATGCCTTCGGCGTCGTCTGTAAAACACACAAAGCGGTAAGGAATGGAAATGTTACGGCTTACCATTGAGTACAAAGTGTTCACATAGTCAGAGCCGTATTTCTTGCCCCATTTAATACAAATAATATTTACTGGTTGCATGTGTATCCTGCCTAGAAGGTTTATCTATCTAACGCTGCATAATGCCAAATTTTCAGTGATCTCGCCACGTGAAAACACGTAATTAGCTAATATAGCGGACAACTTAGCCAAATCTTAACTTATGATAACACCCTTAGGCGATATTTCTCGCTGCCACACTGACATAGAAACACTTGCTACTCGGCCAATTTCAGAGGTCGCATTAATACTTGGTGACCAACTCAATGCCAGCCATAGTTGGTTCAAAACCGTGAACGCGAAGCGCCTGTTTGTACTCATGGAAATTAGACAAGAAACTGACTATGTCACCCACCATATTCAAAAAGTTATCGGCTTTTTCGCGGCCATGCGGCAATTTGCTCAGGCATTAGCAAGCGCTGGACATCAGGTGTTTTATTTCACACTAGATGCCGAGAGCAACCAACAAGACATTACCGGTAATTTAACAGCACTCTCAACAGTATTGCCGCAGCTTGAAAGGTTCTCTATACAGCAGCCAGACGAATATCGGCTTGATAAATATTTACAAGATTTTTCTGCTGCGCAATCCATTCCGGTTGACTGGTTTGATACTGAGCATTTTCTATGCCAACGAAGCGTATTAGATGATTGGTTTGGGCAGCAAAAACAGGTGGTCATGGAGAACTTTTACCGCCGAATGCGCAAATCAACGGGTTATCTAATGAGCGACGGCAAACCGCTTGGTGGCAAATGGAATTATGACAAAGATAATCGCAATAAATTATCCAAAGGACAGACTCCGCCCGCGCCACTTTGTTTTAGCCACGACGTGAGTCAACTTGTTGCCATGCTTGAGCGACAACGCGTAAAAACCATCGGTACTATTGATGCAAACAATTTCCTTTGGCCCATAAATCGCGCGGAATCTAGGCAATTACTTGATTACTTTATACGGTACTTGCTACCGAATTTTGGGCGCTTTCAAGACGCCATGCACACCGACTTTTGGGCGCTCTACCATGCGCGTATTTCATTTGCGTTGAACACTAAAATGCTGTCGCCACGAGAGGTTGTTGAGCGTGCATTAAGCTACTGGCAGGTACATCAACAAGATATAGACTTAGCGCAAATTGAAGGTTTTATTCGGCAAATAATAGGCTGGCGCGAATTCATTCGCGCCATTTATTGGCAGCAAATGCCAGCTTATGCCGAACTTAATTTTTTTAATCACAACAATGCCCTACCCGAATTCTTTTGGACCGGTGCGACACGAATGGCGTGCCTTTCGCATACCGTTAAACAGTCATTAGATTTTGCCTATGCTCATCATATTCAGCGGCTGATGGTTACTGGAAATTTCGCCTTACTATTGGGCGTTAATCCCACGGCTGTCGATAACTGGTATTTAGGTATTTATAACGACGCTATTGAATGGGTCGAGCTGCCAAACACGCGTGGCATGAGCCAATTTGCCGATGGTGGAATTTTGGCAACCAAGCCTTATATTTCGAGTGGAAGTTATATCAATAAAATGTCCAATTACTGCCAGTCTTGCGCATATCAAGTAAACAAAAAAGTAGGTGAACATGCCTGCCCGTTTAATAGCCTATACTGGAGCTTTATTGAGCAGCATTTTGACAAGCTAAAAACCAACCCACGTATGGCACTGATGATTAAACAATGGGAACAGCGTTGTGAATCTGAGAAAAAGTCATTGCGCACTCAAGCTCAATTTTACATCGACAATGTCAACACGCTTTAGGAAAGTAACGTTATGAAGAAACTTATACTGGTATTAGCCTGGGCCTTTGCACTATCTGCATGCAGCAGTACACCAACGCCTGTTGCCCCGGTTGTTAACGACTTTGATGCGCAGCGTTATTTAGGCAAATGGTATGAAATACTACGCCTACCTCATTCATTTGAGGAAGGGCTTGAAAGCGTTTCAGCTGAATACCGATTAAACGCAGACAACAGCATTGAGGTAACCAATCGCGGTTATCACGTTGCTGATGGTGAATGGCAAACAGCCATCGGCCACGCCGTGCCAGTTGATAATGCCATGTATCGGGTTACTTTCTTTTGGCCATTTGACGGTGGCTACTATGTCAGTTGGTTACAAACAGATGAGCAAGGTAATTACGAAGTATCTGTGGTTACCAGCGATAGCCATGACTATTTTTGGCTACTTGCCAGAACACCGACAATTGCAGAAGAAACTATTGAAGAAATTAAAGCGCAAGCAAAAGCTTGGGGATTTGAAACCGACCGTATGATCCGTGTTGATCATACGGCCGGTTCAAATTAGTTACTGCGGGCGACGCGAACGACGTTCGCCTTGGGCTGCGCCACGAGGGCTTCGCTCAGGGCGGCGCTGCGCGCCTTTAAATGCCGGACGTTCACCAGCTGGTGGACGTGGACGACGGGTGATTTGTTCACCACTTGCAAGTTCCATATCCATCTGCTGCTGACGTACGCGTGCACGTTGTAATACGCGTAGCACGTTGGTCGGCATGCCTTTTGGCAACTCCACCAAGCTATGACCATCAAACAACTGAATCTGGCCAATAAAGCGGCTATCAATATCGCCTTCGTTCGCAATAGCACCAACAATATCTTGTGGGCGAGCACCGTGCTCGCGACCTACTTTGATTTTGTAAGTATCAAATTCAACGTTGGCGTCTCGACGATCACGGGAGTTGCGTTTTTCACGACCATCACGGCTATCACGACCGTCACGCGCATCGCGCTTACCACGGCGATCTGCACGCTCTTCAAATTTACGCGGTGCTGGGTCATCAGCAACAATCAACGGACGTTGTGAGTTTTGTTGCGCCAACAATGCTGCAGCGATTTGCTCGGCTGATAAGCCAGTATCAGCCTGCATTTTTGCAATAATCGCGTTCAATTCAGCAAATTCACCACCAGCCACTGTATCAACCAGTTGCTGCTGTAATTTCTGTTGACGGTGCGCGCTCAATTCTTTGGCATTTGGCACTTCAAAGAACTCAATCGTACCGTTGGTTAAACGCTCATAGGTGCGCAACAAATGCTTTTCTTTGTTGCGGTAAAACAAAATTGCTTCACCACTACGCCCAGCACGGCCTGTACGACCAATGCGGTGTACATAAGACTCGCTATCACCTGGCAAATCATAGTTCACGACGTGAGTAATTTCAGGCACGTCAAGACCACGCGCAACCACGTCTGTAGCAACTAAGATTTCAATACGCCCACTACGCAACTGAGCAACTGTTTGCTCACGCTGGGCTTGGTTCAAATCGCCACTTAATGGTGACGCTTTAAAACCAGACGCTTGCAACTGCTCGGTCACATCCATGGTGTCTGAACGGGTACGTACGAAAATAAGTACACGTTGATACTCAAGGGTTTCTAATAAGCGTGTAAGCGCCTGCATTTTGTTCAAACCACGCACTAACCATGCGCGTTGGCGAATGGTTGCTTTGGCTTTTTCAATCGCTGCAATTTGAATGTTTAGCGGCTGTTCACCGGCTTCATTCACCAAAAATGTTTTCGCTAATTTACGAATCGCTGGTGGCATTGTGGCAGAGAATAACGCACGTTGAGCCGTGTTTGGCACTGCCGCCATAATAGTTTCGATATCTTCGATAAAGCCCATGTTTAGCATTTCATCGGCTTCATCAAGCACAGCTAAGCGCAAAGATGATAAGTTCAGTACGCCTTTTTTCAACAGGTCAAGTAAACGCCCTGGCGTACCCACAACAACCTGAGCACCGCCACGCAAGGCTTTAATTTGAGGCCCAAACGCCGAACCACCATAAACGGTTGCCACTTCTAAGCCACGTATTTGCTGAGCAAATTCAGTCACAGCTTCGGCTACCTGAATGGCAAGTTCGCGCGTTGGTGCAACCACCAACATTTGCGTGCTACGTTCTTTGGCATCAATCGCGGCAAGACCAGGCAAACCGAAAGCAGCTGTTTTACCAGTACCCGTTTGCGCTTCACCAAGCACGTTTTTGCCGTCAAGCAAAGCTGGAATGGCTTGCAATTGAATTGGGGTTGGTTGGGTGAAATTCATTTTTTCTAGCTGTTTAAGCACAACAGCAGGCAGGGCCAAATCGGCAAACGATTGGCCAGTCATTACTTCAGACATATTTTTCTCACATGTTTCTGTAAAGCATATATAAGGGGGTATAGGCCCAGCTACAGAACACGATGAACACTCTGGCAGGAAATTAGGCGCTGTTTACCCCAGCAAATTCAGGGGTAAATCCGCTCCCATCAATAGCGGTAATGACCCTGAGGCCGCGAACTATACGCTAAATGTTAAATAATAGCAAGGTAATCTACCATTGAAGTTCTTGCGTATAACCACAATACTCTAAGTACATATTTGAGAAAGACAAATCTCAAAAAGTCCTACGCTCTATCCATAGAGTTCTAAACAAGGGGAACGTTTATGCCAACCCATCCGACTCACACATTGCGCTCGCTTATTCAAACTAATGCTTTTATTGATGGGCATTGGGTTCCTAGCGAACAACGTTTTGCGGTGACCAACCCAGCTAATCAAGACGTACTGGCAGAGGTGGCCGACGGCGATGCGACATTAGCTGAGCGCGCTATTGAGGCCGCCCACAAAGCGCTGCCTTTGTGGCGGGAAAAAACGGCGAAGCAACGTGCCGACTTGTTACGCAAGTGGTATCAAGCAATGCTTGATAACAAGCAGGCACTTGGCGAGCTAATGAGCCTTGAACAAGGCAAGCCGATTGCCGAGGCGATTGGCGAAATTGAATATGGTGCTAGTTTTGTTGATTGGTTTGCTGGTGAAGCAGAACGCTCATACGGCGATATTTTGCCTGTCAATGCGAACGATAAGCGCAGCTGGATTATTAAACAGCCCGTAGGTGTTTGTGCGGCAATTACACCTTGGAACTTTCCAAACGCCATGATCACTCGTAAAGTCGCGCCAGCATTAGCCGCGGGTTGTACTATTGTGGTTAAGCCGCCGCAATTAACGCCGCTGTCGGCACTTGCTCTTGCACAGCTTGCCAGCGAAGTGGGCATCCCAGATGGTGTTATTAACATTGTTCCCACCACACAATCAAAGGCAGTTGGCGAGGTTTTCACCAGTCACCCTCGGGTGCGCAAATTTACTTTCACGGGGTCTACCGCTGTGGGTAAAGCTCTCATGGAACAGTGCGCAGGCACTATGAAAAAGATTTCCCTAGAGCTTGGCGGCAACGCACCTTTTATTGTGTTCGACGATGCGGATATTGAACTTGCTGTGCAAGAACTGCTGGTTTGCAAGTTTCGCAATGCCGGCCAAACCTGCATTAGTGCCAACCGAGTATTGGTTCAAGACGCAGTGCACGATAAGTTTGTTGAGCGATTGCAAAGCAAACTCAACTCATTGAAGGTGGCTGCTGGCGACGCCGAAGAAGTCGACTACGGCCCTCTAATCAATCAAGACGCTATTGATAAAGTGAACGACCTTATCAACGATGCTAAGCAAAACGGTGCCACAGTGCTCGAAGGCGGTCGTGTATTAACTGAACTCGGCGAGCTATTTTACGCGCCAACCTTAATTGTCGACGTGAACGCCTCAATGCGCATCGCCCAAGAGGAAATATTTGGTCCGGTCATTGCCGTCCAGCGTTTCGCCGATGAAGCACAAGGCATTGAGCAAGCGAACGCCACACCATTTGGCTTAGCAGGCTATTTTTGTGCGCAAGACTATCGGCGCATTTTACGCGTTAGTGAGCAATTAGACTGTGGTATGTTAGGCATTAATTCTGGCGCCATTTCACATGCATACAATGCGTTTGGCGGCGTGAAAGAGTCCGGTATAGGTCGCGAAGGCTCACGCTATGGTTTGGCCGAATATCAAGAAACGAAAAATATAACCTTAGGTGGCTTTTCATGAGTACAACTATCGCATCCACGGTGCAACGCTTGCGCGCCACCTATGACAGCGGTTTAACGCGCCCGGCTTCGTGGCGCATCAACCAACTGCAACAGCTACAACAACTGCTCAACGAGCATGAAACAGCACTGTTGGCCGCCCTAAATTCTGATCTCGGAAAATCGACCGCCGAAGGTTGGCTAACCGAGCTCGGCTATTTGCATAGCGATATAAAACACACCGTTAAGCACCTTAAAAAATGGATGCGCCCGCAACGCGTCAGCCAACCTTTAATGGCTTGGCCTGGACGTAGTTACCGTTACCCTGAGCCGTTAGGCGTGGTGTTAGTGATAGGCGCGTGGAATTACCCGCTGCAGCTATTGCTAAGCCCAATGGTTGCCGCTTTAGCAGCTGGTAACTGTGTGGTGGTTAAGCCATCGGAGCTGGCACCCAAAACTGCCGCATTACTTGAACGGTTACTTCCCGATTATTTGTCCGCCGAAGCCGTTCAGGTTGTCACCGGTGCCGCCGACGTTGCAACAGAATTATTGCAACAACGCTTTGACCACATTTTGTATACCGGTGGTGGTCGCGTCGGCCGTATTGTTATGAAAGCGGCAGCAGAATTTTTAACGCCAGTCACGTTAGAGCTCGGTGGCAAAAGTCCTGCTGTCGTGCTCGAAGATGCCGACTTATTGGTGGCGGCACGACGCATTGCTTGGGGCAAGTGGCTAAACGCCGGCCAGACTTGCATTGCGCCCGATTATGTATTGGTGCATGAGAATGTTCATGACGAATTTATTCGCGCACTAAAAACCGCTATTCATGAGTTTTTTGGTTCCGACCCAAGCACCGCCGAAGATTATGGTCGTATTGTTAACCAACAACACTGTGAACGCTTGGTCAGTTACCTAAATGACGGAATTATTGCCAGCGGTGGGCAACACAATTTGCAAGAACGCTTTATTGCACCCACGGTATTAACCGAAGTTGATGAGCAAAGCGACGTAATGCAAGACGAGATATTTGGCCCTATTCTGCCGATTTTAAAAATCAAGAACCTTGCTAGCGCCGTGAGTTTTATTCGTGAACGTGACAAGCCGCTTGCGCTTTATGGCTTTAGTCGTTCTCAGCGCGCCTTGCAACAACTTACCGAACAAACCCACGCAGGCAACCAATGCAACAACGATGCCTTGATGTTTATGCTCAACCCCCAGTTACCATTCGGTGGCGTGGGTCCAAGTGGTATGGGGCGTTACCACGGGCGCTTTGGTTTTGAAACATTCAGCCATTTAAAGTCGGTAATGACGCGCCCCTTTAAAATGGATCCTAATTTTCGCTACCCGCCATATACATCGTTTAAACAAAAACTGCTGCGTTGGTTCTCATAACACTCGCAAATTGATTGGACCAGTCGCGTTTTAAGCGTGATTGGTCCTCTTCACTGTCCTGCATCACTTGCTCGCATGTAGCGCTTGCGCTAGGATTGGCCAATTTGCTAATCATTATAATAACGAAACGCAAGGGTTACCTATGAGCGCACAGCGCGAGCATTTCAGCTCAAAAATTGGTTTTATTTTAGCCGCTGCCGGTTCCGCAGTCGGTATCGGCAATTTAGTCGGCTTTCCTGTCGCCGCAACCAAAAATGGTGGCGGAGCATTCTTACTCATCTACGCCGCTTTCGTACTATTTATTTGTCTACCTGTTATGTTGGCTGAAATGGGCTTGGGCCGACGCGCTCAACATAGCCCTTATCGTGCCTATGCCGAGCTAGGGCAAGGTTTAAATCGGTGGCGTATTGCCGGATGGTTAGCCACTATTACGCCCTTTATGATTGCCGTGTTTTATATGGTGATCACCGTTTGGATATTTGGTTATCTCATTCAGTCTCTTGCCGGCAATCTCGATCAGCTAGCGACGCCGGAATACTTTGGCCAATTTGTGAACGATTATAATTTTGTGGCGTACCTCGTTGGCGTCACAATTATTATTAACTTCATTCTTATTGGTGGTGTTCGCAAAGGTATTGAGCGAGCCTCAAAAATATTAATGCCAACCCTATTCTTAATGCTGGTATTGCTTGTCATTTTCGTACTTACGCTCGATAACGCGTGGGCCGGCGTTGAGTTTTATTTGGTGCCTGACTTTAGCAAAATAAATGGCTCTGTTATTAATGGCGCCTTGGCACAGGCTTTCTTTTCGCTTTCACTGGGCATGGGTATTTTAATCACCTACGGTTCATATTTCCGCCGCAGTGACGATATTGTCACCTCGGGCAAGCTGGTTGCTGTCACCGACACCGCGGTTGCTTTTATCGCTGGTTTAATGACGCTACCGGCCATTTTTGCGATATACCCAGAAACAAATCCTGAGTCACTCAGTGATTCATCGGTAAGCATGATATTTTCATTCTTCCCGAATATCTTTTTAGCGCTGTCAGAGTCTGTTGGTTATGCCGCTGCGAGTGTCGCGGCCACAATATTTTTCTTACTTGCTTTTGTCGCTGCCATTACCTCATTGGTTTCAATCATTGAGGTGCCAACATCGTCTCTCATGGAAAAGAAAAGCATTTCCCGCAAACAAGCGCTCATTTATATGGGGATTGCACTCACCGTATTAACGTTAATCGCCGCCACGTCATTTGGCTTAGTGCCGTTATTTAGTGAGTTTACAAGCTATGCTGGTTCAAGCAAGTCGGTATTTGATGTCATCTATGACGTATTTTACGACACGATTTTACCGCTAAATGGTCTGCTTATTTGTTTGTTTGTTCGCTTCCGTTGGAAACGTGAGCAACTGACAGCTGAGCTAAGCGAGGGTAATGCAAACTATAAAACGTCGTGGTTAGAAAAATACGTAAGTTTTGCCATTGGTACATTCATTCCGTTAATACTTGCGGTGGTCTTTACCAATACCGTGCTCACTAAGTTTTTCGGCTACTCGTTTTTATAACCTATGGGCCTGCGTCGACTAACTCAACATTTAAAGACTGCGCGCGTCAGAGCAGTCTTTTTATTCGACGGCCCCTCAGCATGGTTGGACTATCACAAGAAAGCAATTTTCGCTAACGACGACAACACGTTGTTTTTATCTGACCAAGACGAAAAAGCTATTCCGGTGCATCGTTATCGCGATTATTTAGGCTCCAACAATAATTTTGTGGTGCTTGAATTTACCAACGTCATACACGCAGATGCGCTTGCTGCATTAGCCGGCACCGTTAACGGCGGAGGCATTTTATTTGTCATGTTGCCGGCCGCAGATAGTCCATTTAAACAACGCGTCATTGCCAGCGCCGACCAATATGACCGAATTGAGGTTATTCACCCCGACAGCAACCTCAAGCAGATTACTCAGACTATTGTCGCTAGCCGCCTCGCTCCAGATGACGCTCCGACTATTCCACTGCTCAGTCAAAAGCGCATCATCGACAGCATGATTGACCTTCCAGGAACCTGTCACTTGCTGATGGCCGACCGCGGCCGCGGCAAGAGTACAACTCTAGGGCTCGCTTGCCAAGCTTGGATTCGTCATTATCGGGGGCGTGAACTTGTTGTTACTGGGCCTAAGCCCTCATCCGTGTACACCTTGCTTGAGCATGCCGCTAGCTCAGTTCGTTTTGTACCTTGGGATAAGTTGCTGACCGAGTATCCCGACCAGAGCGTACGAATTATTATTGACGAAGCAGCTGCCGTGCCCATGCATGTTCTACAGCAGCTGGTACAGCGCTTTACAGTTTGGGCTATAGCTAGCACAGTGGATGGCTATGAGGGCTGTGGCCGAGGTTTCGCGGTGCGCTTCTTAGAATGGGTTCAACAACAACGAATATGTAAAGTTCATGAACTCTCCGAATCAGTGCGTTGGTCAGCACAAGACACCTGTGAACCCTGGTTGAATGAACTATTATTAATGCAGTTAAGCTCTGATGAACAAGAAGGTCAGCAGGCACTCGATGCCACAACCCCGATAGCCTACCAACATACCCACGCAAGCGAGCTCAGTGAACACGATTTAAAAGCAGTGATCACATTGTTATTGGAAGCGCATTACCAAAGTAGCCCTAACGATTTACGGCTGCTGCTGGATGACCCACAACAACGATTATTGATCGCCAAACGGCAACAAAGCTTAGTGGGAGTTATTTGGTATTCAATAGAAGGCGACCTACCTGCGAACCTGCATGAGGCAATTCAAGTTGGTAAACGGCGTCTTAATGGCCATATTTTGCCTCAGGCTATTGCGTTTTACTTACAGCAAAATCACGTGTTGCAATGGCATTGGTGGCGTGTAACACGAATAGCTGTTCATGACAGTGTGCGCCGCCAAGGTATTGGTTTAAATTTACTCGACGAACTTAAAAAGCTCGCTAAAGCAGCCCAAATTGATGCATTAGGGTCGAGTTTTGGCGCAAGCCCAGACGTACTCGATTTTTGGTCGCAGACGCCGTATAAACTCATTCGCATGGGCCGTAAGCTCAATATGGCGAGCGGCTACCCTAATGCTATTGTGGCTTCAGGATTGTCCAACGAAGCAACCAAACTGATTGAAATATTACACGAGTACGCCAATGCCGAACTCGATTGGAAGCAACATATTTCTGTCACAGTTTCAGCCGAAACACACAAACTATCTCGCCAAATTCTCAGCGGTTTTGCCTATGGTAATCTACCCTTCACTGAGGCTCAGTTTGCCTGGACTGTCTGTGATATGAAAATGCCAATAAAAACAGCAGGGCTGACTATTCCGGGGCAAATTCTGAGCGCTACCGAAGACCTTGCTCGACTGACCCAAAGGTACGGTTACAGCAGCCAACAAACCATGCAAAATCAGTTACGCCAAATTGCGCGCGAATACCTCGAACTTACGCGGTAATCACTGTAAAATAGCCGACCAAAATATGCTGATATCGCAATAATATGCTATCGTTTAGCCTTTAAGTTCCCAAAGTAAAAGGGTTTATCCATGTCTCGAGTATTAATTATTGGTGCTGGCGGCGTTGCCGGCGTTGTTGTCAAGAAATGTGCCATGTTGCCAGAGTATTTTTCTGAGATTCATTTGGCGAGCCGCACAGTTTCAAAATGTGAAAAGTTACAAGAAGAAGCTGGTAAAGACCGCGTTGTTGGTGTTTATTCAGTTGACGCAGACAACGCGCAAGAAGTTGCTGAACTTATTCGCAAGGTAGAGCCTAGTTTGGTCATTAATGTTGCGCTTCCATATCAAGACTTACCTATTATGGATGCTTGTTTAGAAACTGGCGTTCATTACCTTGATACAGCTAACTACGAGCCAAAAGACGAAGCTAAATTTGAATACTCATGGCAGTGGGCTTACCAAGACAAATTTAAAGAAAAAGGCATCATGGCCCTGCTTGGTGCAGGCTTTGACCCAGGTGTGACCAACGTATTTACTGCTTACGCGGCAAAACATTACTTTGACGAAGTTCACTATCTCGACATCGTTGACTGTAACGGTGGCGATCACGGTCAAGCCTTTGCGACCAACTTCAACCCAGAAATCAATATTCGCGAGATTACTCAGCGCGGTAAGTTCTGGGAAAATGGCGAGTGGCACGAAACCGATCCAATTAGTGTTCGCGAAGACCTAGATTATCCAGGTGTCGGTGTTCGCGCATCTTATTTGTTATTCCACGAAGAGCTGGAATCGTTAGTGAAGCACTTCCCAACATTGAAGCGTGCGCGCTTCTGGATGACTTTCGGCGAGCAATATTTAACGCACCTTCGCGTTCTTGAAAATGTCGGTATGACTTCTATTCAACCTGTGGAATTCCAAGGCCAGAAAATCGTGCCATTAGAGTTTCTAAAAGCGGTATTACCGAATCCAGGTTCACTTGCTGAAGGCTATACCGGCATGACCTGTATTGGAACTTACGTGACTGGTATGAAAGATGGCAAAGAAAAAACCATTTTCATCTACAACAACTGTGATCACGCCGTATGTAATGCCGAAGTTGGCGCTCAAGCAGTGTCATACACCACCGGTGTACCGGCCATGATTGCAGCATCAATGATGCTACAAGGTCACTGGATGAAGCCGGGCGTTTGGAATATGGAGCAATTTGACCCAGACGAATTCATGAACCGTTTAAATCAATACGGTTTACCTTGGAAAGTGGTCGAAACTGAATCACCTTTTAAGCGATAAATTCATGGCAAATCCATACTTAAATAGCGCAATTCCATCGCCTTGTTACGTTTGTGACGAGGCTGCGCTTGAACGCAACCTGCAGTTAATGAAGCGCGTTCAAGAACAAAGTGGCGCCCATATTATTCTAGCGCTGAAGGGTTTCTCTATGTGGAGCACCTTTCCTTTAGTGCGAGAGTATTTACGCGGCTGCACGGCAAGCTCAGTGTGGGAGGCTCGCTTAGCGGCTGAGGAATTTGGACGCGAAGTACATGCCTACGCACCGGCTTATAAACAAACCGACATTGATGCCTTGCTACCCATTGTGCATCACATTTCGTTTAATAGCCTATCGCAATGGCAAGCCTATCGTGAGCAAACATTAGCAGCGGGCGTGTCAGCGGGATTGCGTGTCAATCCTGAGCACCAAGAAGCAGAAACTGAACTTTATGACCCAAGTGCCCCAGGCTCACGCCTCGGTATTCGGGCTGCAGACTTGGCCACTGCGGACTTAACCGGCATCGAAGGGTTACATGTGCACAACTTGTGCGAGTGTGATTCCTTTGCTTTAGAGCGCACACTGGAAGCTGTGGAAAGTAAGTTTGGCGACTTATTGCATAAAATGAAGTGGTTAAACCTTGGTGGTGGTCACTTAATGACTCGCCAAGGCTATGATGTTGAGCATCTTATTAAGCAATTAAAGCGCTTAAAAGAAACCTATGATGTGCAAGTCATTCTAGAGCCAGGTTCTGCGGTTGCATGGCAAACCGGTCCGTTGGTTGCTGAAGTTGTCGATATTATCGAAAACGACGGTAAAATTGCGTTGTTAGATATTTCAGCAACGGCACACATGCCCGACGTACTTGAGATGCCATATCGCCCCACCATTACCGATGCGCGCGAGCCAGGCGTTCTACCTCATACCTATAAGCTGGGTGGTAATTCCTGTTTAGCTGGTGATGTTATTGGGCTTTATAGCTTTGCTGAGCCACTGAAACCTGGCGACCGCATTATTTTCGAAGACATGATGCATTACACAATGGTAAAAACATCGTTCTTCAATGGGGTTGAACACCCTGGCATTGGAATTTTGCGCCGCGATGGTCAATTTGATTTGGTTCGTAAATTTACCTACGAAGATTTTCGCGACCGCTTATCTTGAGTGATTCACGAATAACTCTTTCTGCAAAAAAGCACAGCTTCAAGCTGTGCTTTTTTCTTGGCGGGCATAGCATGCAAGCCCTTGAAGTACCAACTCTGTGCGAATTTCTCCTCGCCTTTTAATATCGACCGGCAGCAGTGGAATTGAACCTCCACTTAATAAAATTCGATAATCAAACCAGTCCAACTCTGTCTCAGACACCGCGATAGCTTGACGAACCAACCCAACAAATGTGTTCACGCAACCATTCAACAAGCATTCCGGTGTGCTAAGCCCCAACTGCTGCGCTTTGCCCCACTGAGATGTTTGGTCGCTAAAAACATTCGGTGCGCGTTGAGTCACTGAGTTTTTCATTAATTCAACGCCAGGTGCTATCCAACCACCTAAGTGGCGACCATTCTCATCAATCCAGTCCACGGTAATGGCCGTGCCGGCATCGATAATCACAGTCGCTTTAGGTTGTTCATCATATGCCCCTAGCATGGCAAGCCAACGGTCAACGCCAAGGTGAGCCGGCTGCTCATACGCGTTAGTAATGCCAAAGGCTGATGCTTCCGAGTGAATACGCACAACATTAGACTGCTTTTGTGACGACAACCACGCAGACAACTTTTCGTTTTGTTGCTGCCCGCTGACTGCAGCTATCCAAACACCATCTAATGGCTCAGATATGACGTGTTGTGCTAGTTCATCGTAATCTGCATTAAACCATGGCTCTAAATGCCCTTCAGAGTCCATTAGCGCGGCTTTAACTCGGGTATTACCAGCGTCAATTAATAGTTTATGTGCCATGTCTTAGGCTAACCTCTCCAGCATGAAATCTTTGTGTTGTGCCATTACAGTTGACCAAAATCGCCCCTGTATCATCAATCCCTTCAGCGATACCCGTAACTTCTTTATGACCCATAATAATACGAACAGGGTGACCTCTTAAACGATCAAAATTTTGCCAACGCTCAACAAAAGCCCGTAATCCCTGCTGTTCATATTCGGCTAAACCAAGCCTACATTTTGTCAGCAGTTGCGCTGCAAGCTTATTGCGATCGAAATGATTCCCCATGTGATCACGAATGTCAGTCCAAGGTTGGTCGATCTCGCCAT
This sequence comes from Gammaproteobacteria bacterium, assembly GCA_018222985.1. Lineage (GTDB taxonomy): Bacteria > Pseudomonadota > Gammaproteobacteria > Enterobacterales > Alteromonadaceae > Pseudidiomarina. The sequence continues at coordinate 1,853 of JAAEZG010000011.1, read as the reverse complement.
GCAACTGAGACGGCATTGCCAAATTTAGACCTATGCCAACAATTGCGTGAGCTACGCCCATTGCTTGCCCTTCTAATTCAACGAGAATGCCAGCAATTTTTTTACCGTCTACCAACACATCATTGGGCCATTTTAGTTCAACCTGAGGAATACCTAAGTCAGCAATGACTTCTGCAACTATAGTGCCCAATGCAAGGCTGAGCCCCATCGCAGCCGTCATACCCTGCTCTATCCGCCAATACATACTCATGTACAGATTGCTACCAAATGGCGAAATCCACCGCTTGCCACGCCTTCCTCGGCCGCTGGTCTGAGCCTCTGCAAACACTGTGTAGCCATTGTCTACATGGCCATGTTGCAGTTGTTCTTTTACCGTGTCATTAGTCGATGAAACAACCCGTTCAATAACGACATCGCCAGGCACGCTATCTGCCATTGCCTCACAGGCCGCCTCAATCATGGTATGTCTAATAAGTTGCAGCGGTTCCTCCAGACGATAGCCTTTTCCGGTAACGCGAAAGACATCCAACCCTAGCGCTTGCACGTCCTGTATATACTGACTTACAGCTGTGCGTGAAACACCCAACAGATCGCCAATTGCCTCGCCTGAATGAAACTGACCATCACTTAATTGTTCAATAACGGCAATGATTCTTTCGCGTTTCGTTTGCTTCATAATGCTATTAATCCTTTCGCGCCTAGCAAGCGAACTTCAGGTTCAAGCTCTACACCATAAACGTTTCTTATTTCAGCTTGAATATACTTTGCCAACGCAACAACGTCAGTTCCTGTGGCATTACCCGCATTGATTAGCACCAGTGCCTGATGACGATGAACTGCGGCTCCACCGTGTTGGAACCCTTTCAATCCAAGTGCATCGATCAACCACCCGGCAGCTAACTTGAATGTGCCTTCTGATACTGTGAAGTATGGCATATTAGGGTGTTCATCAAGCAAAGTCGTTAACTTCCGTTGGCTAACCACAGGGTTCTTAAAGAAACTTCCTGCATTTGGAACCAAGTCGGGATCTGGCAACTTGCGTTGACGAGTACTGATCACCGCATCAAAAATAGCCTTGGCAGTTATCGGTTGTTGTAACTGGCGCAATTCGCCATAGCTAATTTCAGGTTCCCATTGCTTTGGAATCGCAAAACACACCTCGGTGATGATCCAATCCCCCGCTTCGCGTTTGAATAAACTATCGCGATAGGCAAACTTACAGTCACTTTGTGTTAGGGTTACAAGCTCCTTACGACCCAGATGCCAAGCTTGAACTGTTTTGATAAAGTCGGCTATCTCACGCCCATAAGCGCCAATGTTTTGTACCGGCGCAGCTCCCACAGTACCCGGTATCAGAGCCATATTTTCGAAACCAAAAACACCACGTTCCATCAATTTACAAACAAGCTGGTGCCAATTTTCTCCAGCCCCGACTGTAACCAGCCAATCAGAAGCGGATTCTTGGATACATATACCCTGTAGTTCTACCTTAACGATAGGCCGTTCGAAGTCTTCGAGAAATACCGTATTTGAGCCTGCACCCAATATATAAGCATCGCTAGGTAATGACGATAGTTCCGAAATATCTTTTAAATAAATGATTTTGTTAGCTTTAGCCGGTAGGCGAAAACTATGCATGAATTGCAAGTTGGCGAGTTCGAGTGTTCTTTTCATCGGCTAATTATACGGTGCTTCTTTTTAAAACCCAACGATTTAAGGGCAAGAGCGATGTTGAAGTGCAAGAGCGATATTAGCTATTAGATATTGGATATTAGCGAAGAGCGGTGGGCGTGACGAGCAGAGAGGCGCAGCCGAACGGACGAACAGCGTAGCGGACGAATAGCGTAGCGGAC